>JBBSNY010000027.1:0-54332 GCA_038260305.1 Solirubrobacterales bacterium | reverse complement strand
GGTCGTGCAGACCGGCGTGAAGTTACGCGGGTGAGAGAACAGCACGCCCCACGAATCGCCCAGCCAGTCGTGAAAGCTGATCGTGCCTTCCGTCGTCTCGGCCTCGAAGTCCGGGGCCGTGTCACCGATGTACAACGCCATAGGGAACTCCTAAACCTGATCGGGATTACGTACTATCCATGCTAGCGCAACCGAGAAGTCGATCGATCGTCCGGCGCACCGCCAGCACCCAGGGCTCCGCGTCTGATGGGTCGCAGTCGACGACGGCGACCGGGATCTCGTTCAGGGTGCTCATCCGCCGCAGCTCGGCGACGCCGACGGCGAGCGCCTCCGCCGCCACCGATCCCGCCGCCTCGTAGATGACGGCACGTACGGTCGTATCGATGACCTTCGAGAGCATCATCTCCAGGCGCGGCCCGTGCAGCGCGGCGACGGCCTCCGCCGAGCCGCCGGCGGTGCCGAGCGCCCACACGAGAATCGTCACGTTCTCGAGCGCGTAGCGCAGCGTCCCGACGACGTCCGGATCGCCGATCCAGCACTCCGCTCCGGCCGCCTCGATCGCCGCCCGACCCGCCTCGGTGCGCGTGACCGCGCGGACCGCGTGGCCGTCGGCGACGAGCGAACGGGTCAGGGCGAGGCCGCGGCAGCCGCCGCCGACGAGCAGCACGCGCACGGCGCCGTCAGTTCCTGCCGCGCTCGCCGCTCATGCCCCTACGCTAACGCCCGTGGACTTCGAACTCAGCGACGAGCAGCGGCTCGTCCGCGAGACGGCCCGCGCCTTCACCGACCGCGAGATCGTGGAGCGCGCGCGCGACAACGCACGCAGCGGCCACTTCGACCTCGAGCTCGTCGGCAAGCTCGCGGCGCAGGGCTACCTCGGCGCGATCGTCCCGCGCGAGTACGGCGGCGCCGGCCTCGACCACCTGACCTACGCCCTTCTCGTCGAGGAGATCGGCCGCGGCGACGGCGCGATGCGGACCGTCGTCAGCGTCCAGACGTCGCTCGTCTGCGGCTCGATCCTGCGCTGGGGCTCCGATGCCCAGAAGGCGCACTACCTCCCGCGTCTGTGCTCAGGGGAATGGCTCGGCTGCTTCGGGCTGACCGAGCCGGAGGCCGGCTCGGACGCTGCGAGCCAGCGCACGCGGGCGACGCGAACCGACGGCGGCTGGCTGCTGAACGGCGCGAAGATGTGGATCTCGCTCGGCAACGTCGCGAAGGTCGCGCTGATCTTCGCCCAGACCGACCAGGCGCTGAAGCATCGCGGGCTGGCCTGCTTTCTCGTCGACACCGCCGACCCCGGCTTCCAGGCGCAGGCGATCGAGCACAAGATGGGCCTGCACGGCTCGGACACCGCCTCGATCGCGCTCGACGGCGTCTTCGTACCCGACGACGCCGTCCTCGGGGAGATCGGCGCGGGCTTCAAGATCGCGATGAGCGCGCTCGACGGCGGGCGCTACTCCGTCGCGGCCGGCTGCGTCGGCGTCTGCCAGGGCTGCCTCGACGCATCGGTCGCCTACGCCAAGCAGCGCGAGCAGTTCGGCCGGCCGATCGCGAGCTTCCAGCTCGTGCAGGCGATGCTCGCCGAGATGCGCGTGCGCACCGACGCCGCGCGGCTGCTCGTCTGGCGGGCGGGCTGCGAGCGCGACGCCGGGCGGCGCGCGACGACGGAGATCTCGATCGCCAAGCTGTACGCGACCGAGGCGGCCGTATGGTGCGCGAACGAGGCGATCCAGGTCCATGGCGGCGCGGGCTACGTCGACGACCACCCCGTCGAGCGCTGGTTTCGCGACGCCCGCGTCACGACGCTCTACGAGGGCACGTCGCAGATCCAGAAGCTCATCATCGGCCGCGCGCTGACGGGCATCGACGCGCTGGTCTGAGTAGCGGACCTCACGAACGGCGCGCCGCGGGCGTTTCATCCAGATGGCACGAACCGCGGCAGGCCTGCCCCCCTTCCAGCGTTTCCTCGACGCCCACCGCGAGGACGTGCTGCGCTTCCTCATCGCCTCGCTCGGGCGCCACGACGCCGACGATGCCTTCCAGGACACGTTCCTGTCGGCGCTGCGCGCCTACGAACGACTGCGCCCCGACTCCAACCTGCGCGCCTGGGTACTGACGATCGCCCACCGCAAGGCCCTGGACATCCATCGCGCGCGCGGCCGCCGGCCGTTGCCGGTCGCCGAGCTCGACGACGACGTGACGCCGGTCGGCGGCGCGTCCGGCGACGGCGCCCGGCCGCCAGACCTCGACGGCGATCGCTGGGAGCGCGTGCGCGAGCTCCCACCGCGCCAGCGCGCGGTGCTGACCTTGCGCTACGCCGCCGACCTGACCCATGCCGAGATCGCCATCGCGCTGCGTTGCAGCGAGGAGGCCGCGCGACGCGCGGCCTCCGACGGCCTCAAGACCCTGCGAGAGGAGCACGCCGATGTCCCTGCGCCCACCTGACCTCGTCGAAGGCGAGGCCGCGTCCCTCGCCGCGCGCACGGCGGCCCGCGCCGCCGAGGAGGGGGTCGCCGAGATCGCCTACGCGCTGATCGACGCCCCCGTCGGCCGCATCGTCGCGGCGACGACGACGCGCGGCCTCCTGCGGCTCGCCTACGAGCTCGACAACGGCGGGGTCGACGCCGTGCTCGACGCGATGGCGCGGCGGCTGTCGCCGCGCATCGTCGAGGCGCCCGCGCACCTGGACGACGTCCGTCGCGAGCTCGACGAGTACTTCGACGGCCGTCGCCGCGAGTTTCACCTCGCGCTCGACTGGCGCCTGGCGCGGCCGGGCTTCACGCGCCGGGTGCTCGAGGCGACCGTCCGGATCCCGTTCGGGGCGACGAGCACGTACCGCGACGTCGCGGGCGCCGCCGGCTCGCCGAAGGCGTTTCGCGCGGCCGGCGGGGCGCTCGGCTCCAACCCGATCCCGATCGTCGTCCCCTGCCATCGCGTGCTGGCCAGCGACGGCGGACTCGGCGGCTACACCGGCGGCCTGGATCGCAAGCAACTGCTGCTGTCGATCGAGGGCCTCGGGGCGGGCGAGCAGCTCACGCTGTGAGGCGGCCGCCTGCGGGTGCCCCTACTGTTGCCGGCATGACCCTGATCAACCCGAACGACCACGATCGTTTCCTGCTGCGCCAGCGCTTCACGCTCGTCATCAACCGCTACGAGTTCTTCCTGCCCGCCGCCGACTCCTCGCCCGGCGAGCCGATCTGCTTCGTCGAGCAGAAGCGCTTCAAGTTCAAGGAGGACATCCGCTTCTACACCGATCAGAGCAAGACCCAGGAGCTGCTGCGCATCAAGGCGCGTCAGCGCTTCGATCCGCGCGCGACCTACGACGTCACCGACGACCTCGGCGCCAAGATCGGGGCGATCCAGAAGGTCTTCGGCGCGAGCCTGCTGCGCTCGACATACCGCATCCTCGGCCCCGGCGGCGAGGAGCTCGCGATCACGACCGAGAAGAGCCTGCCGATCGCGCTCTTCCGCCGCGCCGTCGGCTTCATCCCGTACGTCGACAACATCTCCGACTGGCTGCCGATCCCCTACCACTTCATCTTCAAGCGCGGCGACGAGATCATCGGCGAGAACACCCGCCAGATGTTCAAGATCCGCGACAACTACCACATCGACATGACCGCGGACAGCGCGCACATCCTCGATCGGCGCCTCGTCCTGGCGATCGCGGTCGGTATGGACGCCCTCCAGGCTCGGTAGCCTTGCGGCCATGAACAACGACCGCTCACAGGCCTACGGCCGGGTCATGAAGACGCTCGCCGACGAGGGGCCCGCGAAGCTCTTTGCAGCCGAGATGGCGGTCATCCGCACGGCGGCCGACGCGCTTCTCTTCGACGGCGACGCCTACGACGAGCTCGCGGCCGTCGAGGACCTCGCGCAGCAGCTCGTCGACGCCGACCGCTGGCTGCCCGATCACGCCCGCCGCCTCGTCGACGACGTCGCGGCATGCGGCCCGTCCGCCGGCGTCCGCTGACGACGGGCGCCGATCACCCGGCATCCCGTCGTCGCGCTCAGGGCCGCTTCATGACCGGCTTGTCGGGGGCGCCGAGCGCCCGCGCGAGCTCGCCGCGCGAGCGCACGTCGAGCTTGCGGTAGGCGTTGCCGAGATGCCATTCGACGGCCTTGCGCGTCACGAACAGCGCCTCGCCGATCTGGCGATTGGAGAGGCCCTCGATCGCGAGCGCCACGACGCGGCGCTCGCTCGGGCTCAGCGCATCCGCGCCGCGGCGCGCCGCGCGCTGCACCCGCGGGCCCGCGACCTCGAGCTCGGAGCTCGCGCGCGCCTGTAGCTGCTGCGCGCCGCATGCCCGCGCGAGCTCGAGCGCCTCGCCGAGCGCGCGCCCCGCATCCGTCCGGCGCCCGGCGCGGCGCAGCACGGTCCCGAGATCGAGCAGCGCGCGGCAGTGCTCGAGGCGCGCCTCGGACGCCGACGCGATCTCGACCGCCTCCGCGAGCAGCACGATCGGGCCGTCGAGATCGCCGTGCGCGTCGGCGAAGGCGAGTTCGCGCAGCGCCACCGAGATCGCCCTCGGGGCGCCGAAGCCACGGGCGAGCGCCAGCTCCTGCTGCGCGAGCTCGCGCGCCTCGTCGACACGCCCGAGCATCGTCAGCGCATGCGCCGTCGCCGAGCGCCAGGCGGCGAAGCTCGCGGGATTGCGGATTGCAGTGACCGTGTCGCGCCAGGCCGCGAAGTGCTCAAGCGCGTCGGCCTCACGCCGTGTCACGAGCGCGAGGCGCCCGAGCGCGGCATGCCACGGAGCGAGCAGCGCCGAGCCGCGGTGCGCGGCGAGGTCCAAGCGCTGGGCGCAGCGCGTCGCGGTCTCGATCTCGCCGCGATCGACGTGCAGGCTGACGAGCGTTCCGTAGGCCGCCGGCAGGAACTGCTGCCAGCCGTAGCGCTCGGCGTCGACGGCCTGCTCGGCGTCGGCCATCGCCTCGTCGAGACGCCCCTGGCCCCAGCGCGACGCCCCGCGCAGCAGGCTCGCCGTCGCGAAGGCCAGCATCGATCCGCGCCCACGGGCGCGCGCCATCGCCGCGCTCAACAGGCGATCGTTGCGCTCCAGCTCGTCGCAGGCATGCAGCGCCATCGAGAGGTTCGCGAGCACGCTGCCGCCGCCTTGATCGGGGAGTGGTTCGCCGCCGTCCAGCGCACGCTCCGCGAGGGCGATCACAGCCTCGCGCGAGTCGCCGGTCAGCGCCTCGCGCAGGCATTGGGTGGCAAGGCGGCCGCGGTCGTCGCCGGTCGCCGCCGTGTGGTGCAGCCAGCTCGCGCCGGCGCGCAGCACGCGCTCGCGGCTGGCCGGGGACAGCAGTCCGAGCGCCATCGCCTCGTCCGCGGCTTGCACGGCGACGTCGGGGTCGGCGTCGTCGATCGCCGCCGCCCGCTCGAAGTCGGCGAGCGCCGCGGCGTGCTCGGCGTTGCACGAGCGAGCACGACCGAGGACGAGCAGCGTGTGCGCGCGGTCGCGGCCGGAGACGGCGGCCGACAGCGACTGCTCGAGGCGCTCGATCGCGGCCGATAGGCCGGTCGAGATCTCGCACAGCGCGAGCTCGCGCAGGACGCCGGCGCGGGCGGCCGCGGACGGCGGCTCGTCGAGCGCGCGGCGCAGGTAGCTGGCTGCCGACTCGGGCGCGCCGTTGGCCCGCGCCCGGTCGGCGGCCGCCCGCAGAGCGTCGACGACCCAGTCCTCGCCGCTGCCGGCGCTGGGCAGCAGGTGCGCCGCGACCCGCACGGCGGCGACGTCCTCGCCGTGCAGGATCACGGCCGCGCGCCGGTGCAGCGCCGCGCGCTCGCCCGCGGCGACGTCGGCGTAGACCGCCGAGGCGAGCAGCGGATGGGCGAAGCGCAGCACGCCGCGCTCGGGCGGTCGCAGGATCTCGCCTGCGGCGAGCGCATCGGCCGCCGCGGCGACGCGTTCCGCGTCGCGTCCCGTCAGCGCGGCGACGTGGCGCAGCTCGGCGTCCTCGCCGAGGATCGCGACCGCGCGCGCGACCCCGGCCGCGTCGTCGGACAGGCGCATCAGCCGCACGGCCACGGCGAGCAGCACCGCCTCGGGCGCGAGCGTCCCGATGCGCGCGGCGTTGGCGGCCGTCGGCTGCCAGCCCTCTGCCTCGACGGCTCGTACGAGCTCGCCGAGCAGGAAGCCGTTGCCCTCCGTCATGCGCCAGCAGGCGTCGGCGAAGGCGACGTCGGTCGCCAGCAACACGGCGCTGACGAACTCGCGCGTGGCGGCCCGCGACAGCGCGACCGGTCGCAGCGCGCGGCTGCACGGGTGCGCGGCGATCTGTCCGAGCAGGTCGTCGGGCGCGCCGGGCTCACCGAGGCGTCGGGCGAGCACGATCCCGACGCGCATCGTCTCGACGCGATGCAGCACGTACAGCAGCAGTCGCAGCGATGCGCGGTCAGCCCAGTGCGCGTCATCGACGACGATCAGCACCGGCCCCGTTTCCGACAGGTTCGACAGCAACCAGAAGAGCCCGTGGATGACCGAGTAGGAGCGGTCGTCGCCCTCGTCGCCGGCCCAGCTCGTGGGCCGCTCGAGCAGCGGGCCGGCCAGCCTCGCCATGCCGGCGAGCAGGCGATCGTGCTCGTCGTCGTCGGCCGCTGTGAGCAGGGCCTCGAAGAGCTGCAGCGCAACCCCGAAGGCGAAGTCGCTCTCGAGCTCCGATCCGCGCGCCTGCAGGACCGCGGCCCCGCTCGCCGGCGCGCGGGCGACGGCGGCGTGAAGCAGCGCGGACTTGCCGATCCCCGCGTGCCCCTCCACGAGCAGCAGACGTCCGCTCCCCATCCGCGAGTCGACGAGCAGCTCGTCGACGGCCTCGAGCTCCGCGTCGCGTTCGAGCAGCAAGCCCAACCGAGCGCTCGTAGCTACCGCTGATGCGTGTTTCTTCAAAAGACTGGGGCGCTTCCCTAGTGCGTCCGACCACTCGGCCGTCTAGAACTCAGCCTAGCGGCTGGCACGAATGCCGGCTGGAGCGCCAGACACTGATGTCGATGAGCGCAGCACCAGCGCGCGGACTCGCACGGAAGCTCCAGGACCCGGGACCAGGACGGTCTCGGGTCCGCGCGGTTAAGCCGTCAGGAGGAGGGGCTGGCCCACTGCGCCTCGGCTAGGTCGCCCTCGGGCATGCCCGCAGGCGTGTCGATCTCGGGCGTGTCGCGCAGGTACCACTCGGCGTCGAGCGCCGCCTGGGTGCCGGACGCAGCGGCGGTGACCGCCTGGCGGTAGGTGTGGTCGACGAGGTCGCCGGCCGCGAAAACGCCCGGGCGGGCGGTGCGCGTCGAACGACCCTCGGTGATGACGTAGCCCTCGTCGTCGACCGCGATCTGGTCGGAGACGAGATGCGACTGCGGCTCGTGGCCGATCGCGATGAAGACGCCCGAGATCTCGACGTCGATCGTCTCACCGGTCTCCACGTGACGCAGGCGGGCGTGGTCGAGCGAGCCGTTGTCGCCGGCGACGAACTCCTCCGGCGCGTACGGGGTGAGCCATTCGATGTTCTCGATCGTCCGCGCGCGTTCGAGCATGATCTTCGAGGCGCGGAACTCCTCGCGGCGATGCACGACGACGACCTTCGAGGCGAACTTCGAGAGGAAGATCGCCTCCTCCATCGCGCTGTCGCCGCCGCCGACGATCATCGTCGGCTTCTGCTTGAAGAACGCCGCGTCGCAGGTGGCGCAGTAGCTGACGCCGCGCCCGCCGAGCTCATCCTCGCCGGGGACGGAGAGCTTCTTGTGCTCGGCGCCCATCGCGAGGATGACCGTGCGGGCCTTGTGCTCGTCGTCGCCGACCCAGACGCTGTGCACGCCGCCGGGCTCGCTCGCGAGCTCGACCTTCGTGACCTCGTCGGTGATGAAGCGCGTGCCGAAGCGCTCGGCCTGGTCGCGGAAGTGCTGCATGAGGACGGGCCCGGTGATCCCCTCGGGGAAGCCGGGGTAGTTCTCGACCTCGGTCGTCTGCTGGAGCAGCCCGCCCCACATGAAGCCTTCGACGACGAGCGGCGCGAGGTTCGCGCGCGAGGTGTACAGCGCGGCTGTGAAGCCGGCCGGCCCGGAGCCGACGATGACGACGTTCTCGATGTCTGGGGAGGTCACTTCACAAAGGATAGCGGGGTCGCGGGCGTGGCTATCGGCCCGAGTCCACGGCCCGCCTCAGGCCCCCGCGGGCGCCGCCAGTTCGCTGCGCGTCGCCCGCTCCTCGCGCCAACGCGCGACCGTGCGGCGCAGCTGGAAGTACGCGATCGCGCCCGGGATCGTCGGCAGCCAGAACGCGAACAGCCGGTAGGACAGCACGGCGAGCACCGTCAGCCCATCATCGACGCCGAAGGCGAGGAAGGCGCCGATCATGCCGCCGTCGACGCCGCCGATCCCGCCCGGCAGCGGCAGCAGGTTGCCGAGGAACCCGACGAAGTAGGCCATGATGATCACGCCCCACGGAGGTGGGGCCCCGAAGGCGTGAAAGCAGGCCCACAGCGTCGCGATGTTGAAGCCCCAGTACGCCAGCGCGCCGAGCAGCGAGCGGTCGCCCTTACGCACATGGCAGATCGCCTCGCGCAGGCCGGCCGAGAATGCCGCTGGGGCGTTCGCCAGGCGCTGCGCGAGTCGTGCCATCCGCCCACCGCGGCGCGCGAAGCCCTCCAGGCGGCGATGAAGGTCGGGTGGCACGCGCGACATCAGCAGGCCGAGGGCGACGACGCCGAGGCCGAAGGTCGCCGGGATGACCGTGATCCCGAACGGTGCCGGACCCGACAGCACGCCCCAGTACAGCCCGAAGCCGACGACGACGAGCGCCACCATGTAGACGGCGTAGGTCAGGATCAGGAACGCGAGCGTCTTGTCGGCCACCTTGCGGCGATCCATGCCGGCGCAGCGCAGGGCCCAGGCGGTGAGCGCGATCCCGCCGGCGCCGCCGGCGGCCAGCAAGCGGGTCGCGGCCAGGCCGGCCATCGTGATCTGGTAGCTGGCTGCGAGGTCGATCCGCGTCCCGTGGCCGATGAAGACCCCGCGGAACATCGCGACGTAGCCGCCGAACGAAGCGACGGTGAAGCCGAACGCGGCCACGAACCACCACGGGTCGCCGGTGCCGAGGCGCTTGCCCTTGTTCTCGAGATCGGCGAGCTGCGGCAGGCCGAAGTACAGGAACGCCACGATCGAGATGGCGAGCAGGCCGAGGAGCAGCAGTGTGCGGCGCGTCAGCTCGACGCGCGGCATCGCCTCGTCGAGATCGTCCTGATCCTCTCCGGGCTCCTTCGGGTCGACCTCGGGGCGCGTGACCATCGTGTCCATGACTCGGATCCGTGTCGCTTGCGGCGAGTATAGGTCCGAGCCAGGACCGCACAGCGCGCGCGCCGCCCCGGCGCGCGCCCGCTCGTGCGCGTGGCCGAGCTCGCCGCGTCAGTGCGCCGCGATGCGCGCGGCCGCGGCCTCCTCGACGAGCGCCGCGATCAGCCGGCTGCCCTCGTCGGCCTCGGGATGCCACTGCACCCCGAGCGCGAAGCGCTTGTCGGGGGCCTCGATCGCCTCCGGGAAATCGTCCATCTCCGCCCAGCCGGTGACGCGCAGGCCGCTTCCGAGCCGGTCGATGCCCTGGTGGTGATGGGACTTCGTCGCATGGCGCTGCTCGCCCGCGGCGCGCGCGGCGAGCGACCCGGCCTCGAGGCGCACCGGATGATCGGCGCCGTCGAAGGTCCCCAGCACGCGGCGGTGGTCCTCGTGACCGAGCAGCTCGGGCAGGTGCTGGTGCAGGCTGCCGCCGCCGGCGATGTTCATGATCTGCATCCCGCGGCAGATGCCGAGCAGCGGCAGGTCGCGCTCCAGCGCACGTCGCGCGAGCGCGATCTCGAAGGCGTCGCGCTCGGGCACCGCGCCGGCGGTCGTCGGGTGCGGCGGCGCGCCGTAGGAGGCCGGGTCGATGTCGGCGCCGCCGGCGAGCATGAGCCCGTCGAGCAGGTCGAGCACCTCGTCGGGCTCCTCGACGAGGTGCGGGTCGGGGGCCAGCAGCAGCGCCAGCCCGCCGGCGCGATGGACCGCATCGACGTAGCTGCGCGCGAGCACGAAAGCGTCGACGTCCCAGACGGCGAAACGCACCCGCTCGAGCGGGGTGCAGATGCCGATGACCGGTCGCACCATGCCCGTCACAGTAATGCCCGTGCGACGGACGCCCGCCCGACCCGGCCGGGCGCGACCGCCGTCGGGGCCGGCCGGTAGCGTGCGGCCCGTGCACGAAGCCGTCGAGCTCAAGCGACGCGGCGCGGCCGCGTTCATCCGCCTCAACCGCCCGCAGGCGCTGAACGCCTGGAACGCCGCGCTCGGCGACGAGCTGCTGGAGGCGGTTCGGGCCGTGGCCGACGACGACGACGTGCGCGCCGTCTGCGTCACGGGCGCCGGGCGGGCGTTCTCGTCGGGCGCCGACCTGCGCGACATGGGTGCGCGCGGCTTCAATTCTGACGGACAGCTCGACGTCCACACGACGCTGACGACCGTCTACCACCCGATCCTGCTCGGCCTGCGGACGATGCCCAAGCCCGTCGTGGCGGCGATCAACGGCCCGGCAGTCGGTATCGGCTGCTCGCTGGCGCTGTCCTGCGACCTGCTCGTCGCGAGCGCCTCGGCGTACCTGTCGCTCGACTTCGCGCGCATCGGACTCGTGCCCGACGGCGGCGGCCTCGCGCTCGCCTCGGCGCGCGCCGGCGGCGGGCGCGCCACGGCGATGGCGCTGCTCGGGCGCCGCGTCGAGGCGTCCGAGGCGCTGCGCTGCGGCCTCGTCGACGAGGTCCTGCCCGACGACGAGTTCGCCGCCGGCATCGAAGCGATCGTCGACCGGCTCGCGACGGGTGCCACGAAGTCCTACGCCGGCTCCAAGCGCCAGCTCAACGCATGGCTGTACGCCGGACTCGAGCAACAGCTCGAGCTCGAGGCGACGATCCAGCAGGAGATGGCGGCCTCCGCCGACTTCGGCGAGGGCGTCGCCGCGTTCGTCGAGAAACGCGCGCCCGAGTTCCAGGGCAAATGACCCCCGAGGAGGGGGGCGTGGCAGATGGCCGCCGCATGAATAGAATGCCGCGCGCCTTGCCGAAAGCCCGCTCCCGCACACGCCGCCGCGTCTTCTCCTTCGCCTTCGCGGCGGCCCTCCTCGGGGGCCTCGCACTCGCGACGGGAGCGTCGGCCGACCTTCTGACGCCGACATCCGGCGGGTCGCCGAACGCCAACGACATCGACACGCTCTACAAGATCGTGCTCGTGGTCGCCGTCGTGATCTTCGTCGGCGTCGAGGGCGTGCTGCTCTACTCGCTCGTCAAGTTCCGCGCCCGCAAGGACGCCGTCGCGGCCCAGATCCGCGGCAACACGCGACTCGAGGTCGGCTGGACGATCGGCGCCGCCGTCATCCTCGTCGTGCTCGCCGGCGTGACGTTCTCGATGCTCGGCGGCATCCGCACGCCGCCGAACTCCGACGCCGACGGCTACGTGACCCCGGTCGTCACGAACGTCAAGAACGCCTCGGCCTTCCAACCGCGCCCGCCCAACGGTCGCTCGCTGAACATCAAGGTCAACGGCCAGCGCTACGTCTGGCGCTACACCTATCCGGGCCCCAAGCCGACGACCCCGGAGAACCAGAAGGTCGCCGCGTACGTCGAGATGGTCGTGCCCACGAAGACGACGATCACGCTCGACATCGAGTCCCAGGACGTCGCGCACTCCTGGTGGATCCCCGCGCTCGGCGGCAAGTTCGACGCCGTCCCCGCGCACACGAACTTCACGTGGTTCAAGATCGAGAAGCCGGGCGTCTACCGCGGCCAGTGCGCCGAGTTGTGCGGGCGCAACCACGCCGACATGGACGCCCAGGTGCGCGCCATCTCGCCCGCCGCGTTCAAGCAGTGGCTCGTGACGAAGAAGCAGGAGATCGACGAGAGCGACCAGGACGCGCTCAAGCGCCGCATGGCGGACGCCGCCGCGGCGAAGGCGCAGACGGCCGACGCCGCCAACAACGCCGCCGGCGCCGACAAGGCGCCCTAGGAGACATGGCCACCGTAACCACCGATAGCGCCGTACGGATCCCGGAGATCATCGTCCACAGCGTGCAGCCCGAGCCCAGGGGCTGGGTCTCGTGGGTCACGACGACCGACCACAAGCGGATCGGGATCCTGTACCTCGTCACGACGTTCGTGTTCTTCATGCTGGGCGGCGTCGAGGCGCTGCTCATGCGCGTCCAGCTCGGTGCCCCGAACAACACGTTCCTGACGCCGTCGACGTACAACGCGCTCTTCACGCTGCACGGCACGACGATGATCTTCCTGTTCGTCGTCCCGGTCATGGCCGGCTTCGGCAACTACTTCCTGCCGCTGATGATCGGCGCGCGCGACATGGCGTTCCCGAAGCTCAACGCGCTGTCGTACTGGCTGCTGCTCGCCGGCGGGATCGTCTTCTACGCGTCGCTGCTGTTCCACCCGCCCGAGGCGGGCTGGACGTCCTACGCCCCGCTGAGCTCGAGCGCCTACGCGCCGACCGGCGGCATCGACGCGTGGATCTTCCTCATCCACCTGACCGGCATCTCCTCGCTGCTCGGAGCGATCAACTTCTACGCGACGATCGCGAACATGCGCGCGCCCGGCATGGGCTGGGGACGCCTGCCGCTGTTCGTCTGGACGCTGCTCGTCTACGCGATCCTGCTGATCCTCGCGCTGCCGGTGATCGCGGGCGCCGTGACGCTGCTGCTGACCGACCGACATTTCGGCACCGGGTTCTTCGACCAGAGCCAGGGTGGTGATCCGCTGCTGTGGCAGCACCTGTTCTGGTTCTTCGGCCACCCCGAGGTCTACATCATGATCCTGCCGGGCTTCGGGATCATCTCCGAGGTCCTGCCGGTCTTCGCGCGCAAGCCGATCTTCGGCTACAAGGCGATCGCCGCCGCGACCGTCGTCATCGCCTTCCTCGCGATGCTCGTCTGGGCGCACCACATGGTCTCGACGCCGAGCGCGACGATCGTGCTCGTCTTCTTCATGATCTCGAGCTTCCTGATCGCGATCCCGACCGGCGTGAAGATCTTCAACTGGGTCGCGACGCTGTGGCGCGGCACGATCGAGTTCAAGACGCCGCTGATCTTCTCGGTCGGCTTCATCTCGGTCTTCTTGATCGGCGGCATCACGGGCGTCTTCCTCGCCGTCTTCCCGGTCGACTGGCAGCTCACCGACACGTACTTCGTCGTCGCCCACCTGCACTACGTCCTCGTCGGCGGCTCCGTCTTCGCGATCTTCGCCGGGCTCTACTACTGGTTCCCGAAGATGACCGGCCGGATGATGTCCGAGACCATGGGCAAGTGGTCGTTCGCGCTCATGTACGTCGGCTTCAACGTCACGTTCCTGATCCAGCACACGATCGGCCTCGACGGCATGCCGCGGCGCGTCTATGAGTACCCGGACATCGGACACCTCGGCCTCTACAACCTCATCTCGACGATCGGCTCGTTCATCCTCGCGGCCGGCATCGGCATGACGGTCATCAACGCCGTGCGCTCGATGAAGCACGGCGTCGCCGCCGGGCCCGACCCGTGGAAGGCGAACACGCTCGAGTGGTTCACGCAGTCGCCGCCGCCGGTCAACAACTTCGACGTCATCCCGCGCGTGCGATCGGTCGAGCCGATGAAGGACATCCGCCGCCAGGTCGCTCGCCAGACGGGATCCGGAGTCGACCTCGGACCGGCGCCCACGCCGGAGTCCGCGCACTAGCCTGCCCCAGGCCGGTCGACCTCGCCATGGAAGCCTCACAAGCCACAGCACCCGTCTCCCTGCCCCCGGTGGCCGCCCACGGCCGCGCGCGCCAGGTCGTCGCGGACTACGTCGAGCTGACGAAGCCCAAGGTCCAGTCGCTGCTGCTGCTGACGACCGTCTGCACGATGGAGATCGCCGGCGACCCTTCCGTCGGCCTGATCGCGGTCACGGTGCTCGGCGGCTACCTGTCGGCCGGCGGCGCGGGCGCCGTCAACCACTACTACGACCGCGACATCGACGCGAAGATGCCGCGCACGGCGAACCGGCCCGTTCCGAGCGGCCGCGTCGCGCCGCGTGCGGCGCTGATCTACGGCTGCGTCCTGTCGCTGCTGTCCTTCGTGCTGCTGACGAGCGCCGTGAACCTGCTCGCGGCCTCGCTCGCGTTCGCGGGCTTCCTCGGCTACGTCTTCGTCTACACCGTCTGGCTGAAGCGCCGCACGCCGCAGAACATCGTCATCGGCGGCGCGGCCGGCGCGATCCCGCCGCTCGTCGGCTGGGCGGCCGTGACGGGCGGCCTCGGCGGCATGCCGCTCTACCTCTTCGCGATCGTCTTCTTCTGGACGCCGCCGCACTTCTGGGCGCTGTCGCTGCTGATGAAGGACGAGTACGCCCGCGTCGGCATCCCGATGCTGCCCGTCGTGCGCGGCGAAGACGAGACGCGCAAGCAGATCCTGCTCTACTCGGTCCTGCTGTGGGCCGTGACGCAGCTGCCGTTCTGCGCCGGTGGGCTCGGCGACGTCTACATGGTCTCCTCGATCGTGCTCGGCGGGCTGTTCATCGGCGGAGCCGTGCAGCTGTACCGTCGTGCGGACCGCAAGAGCGCACTGCGCCTGTACCTCTACTCGCTCGCGTACCTCGCGCTGCTTTTCGGCGCGATGGTCCTCGACGCGAAGCTCTAGACTCCGCGCGCATATGGACCAGAAGCTCGCCCGCAAGAACCTCCGTTCCGGCATCGTCGCCGCCGTCGTCATCTTCTTCATGTTCGGTATGACGTTCGTCGCCGCGACGATCTACGTCTCGTGAGCCCGCTCGACCCCCCGGTCCCGCCCGCGGGCGAGGAGATCCACCTTCCCGGCTCGAGCCTGCAGCCGGTGCTGCTGGCGCTCGGGATCACGATGTCGCTGGTGGGGGTCACGATCGGCCGGTTCGTGATGGTCAGCGGGCTCATCCTGACGGTCTGGGTGATCATCCGCTGGATCGCGGACACCCGGCGCGACATCAACGCGCTGCCGGCCGATCACGACGCGCACTGACGCCCGCATTTCTGTGCACCGCCTCGGCTAGGCTCCCGAATCCGAGCGCCAACGCGCCAGGATAGGGTATTGCCGCTCTTCGGGATCATCCTCCGATGGGTAGAGCTTCGTATGTACGACCATGGAACTTTCCGTTCAACGTCCCGCCACGGTCCGTCATCGCACGAGTCTCTTTCGTGACGCGGTCGCCATCGTCGAGTCCGAGTACGGCACCGATCTGTCGCTCGACGACATCGCGCGGCGCGTAGCCTCCTCGCGACGCCAGCTCCAACGCTCGTACGCCGAGATCGGTCGTACGACCTTCCGCGAGCATCTCACCGGTGTGCGCATGGAGCGCGCGGCCGAGCTGCTCGCCGCTCGCGGACTCACCGTTCGCGAAGTCGCCCACCGGGTCGGCTACCGCCAACCCGCCCAGTTCGCGAAGGCGTTCCGACGCCATCACGGCCTCGCCCCGTCCGCGTTCCGGGACACGAGCCGGTTCCGCGCCGAGACGCGCCTCGCAGCCTGAAACACCCTGCAACGCGGCCCTTCGCCCGCCTGTGGGCGGGGGTCGCGCGTTCGTGAGGGCGCCCGCCCAGCCTGATTCCGGCGCCCGGACGCCGTCGTACCTTTGCGACACCCGTTGCGAACGCGCACTCGCCGCCAAGCGGCACCGCGCCGAGCGCGACAGCACCGGATTGTCGTTCGTCGCGCGCACCCCATAGGATCCCGCCCGCATGAGCGAGGAGACCCGGCGCCAGGAGCGCACACCCGTCCTTCTGATGGTCGTCATCGGGGCCATCGCCTCAGCGATCGGCATCGCGTTGGGCCTTGCCATCGACTGGTTCCCGACGAAGGCCTCGACCCAGGCGGGCCCGATCGACAACCTGTACGACCTGCTGATCATCCTCACGGTGCCGATCTTCGTGATGGTCAGCGTCATCGTCCTCTTCAGCTGCTGGAAGTTCCGCATGCGGCCGGGCGAGGAGAACCTCGACGGTCCGCCGATCCACGGCAACACGAAGCTCGAGGTCGTCTGGACCGCGATCCCCGCGATCATGCTCGTCCTGATCTGCTCCTGGGCCTACGTGAAGCTCACGGACATCGAGCAGGCCCAGGCCAACGAGATGCGCATCAACGTGACCGGCCAGCAGTTCGCCTGGAGCTACGAGTACCCGCAGGCCTCGGGTAAGCCGGTCAAGTCGAACATCCTCTACCTGCCGAAGGACCGCCCCGTGCGCTTCTTCGTCCACGCCTTGGACGTGCTGCACGACTTCTGGGTCCCCGCCTTCCGGATGAAGATCGACGCCGTGCCGGGCCTCACGACGAAGTACCGCGTGACGCCCAACCGCCTTGGCACCTACCCCGTCGTCTGCGCCGAGCTGTGCGGCCTCGGGCACTCGGTCATGCGCTCGACGGCGAAGGTCGTCTCGCCTGCCGCCTTCAACGCCTGGATCGCCAAGCAGAAGGCGCCTGCGGGCGCCGCGACCGCCCCCGCCGGCGGGGGCGGCGGCACCGCCAAGCCAACCGTCGACGCGAAGGCCGTCTTCAACGACAACGGCTGCGGCGGCTGCCACACGCTCGCCGATGCCGGCTCCAACGGCGCGATCGGACCGAACCTCGACAAGGTGCTCGTCGGCAAGGACGCGACCTTCATCAAGACCTCGATCGAGAAGCCGAGTGCCTTTGTCGAGAAGGGCTTTCAGGACATCATGCCCAAGACCTACGCCGATACCCTCAAGCCTGAGGAACTCGACGCTCTGGTGACGTACCTCGGCAAGGTTGCCGGGAAGTGAGCACGACGATGAGGAGCTGCTAAATGGTCGCCAAGTTCCGCGCGCCCGGCATGTACAGGGCGTTCCTGTTCGCCGCCTACGGCGTCGCACTCTCCTACGCGATCATCTGGGTCTTCCGCACCTGGTACAGCCTGGATCCCGTCTTCAAGGGCGAGCCGATCCTCGAGCTCGCGCTGTTCCTCGCGCCGCTCGGCTTCCTCGTCGGGCTCGGCGCCTTCACGTACTGGTTCTACTGGGCCAGCGGCAAGCGCACGCTCGCCGAGGATCACTCGGGCCATGGGGCGCACTCGTGGCGCGACTACTTCCGCATCAACACCGACCACAAGGTCATCGGCATCCAGTACGTCGTGACCTCGTTCTTCTTCTTCTTCGTCGGCGGCCTGTTCGCGATGCTCATGCGCGCCGAGCTGGCGCAGCCGGGCCGCCAGTTCGTCGACGCGAGCACGTTCAACGGCCTCTTCAGCGTCCACGCGTCGCTGCTGATCTTCCTCTTCATCATCCCGGTCTTCGCGGGCCTGGCGAACTTCGTGTTGCCGCTCATGATCGGCGCGCCGGACATGGCCTTCCCGCGCCTGAACGCGCTGTCGTTCTGGATGCTGCCGCTCGCCGGGATCCTGATGCTGCTGTCGTTCGCCGCCCCCGGCGGATCGTTTGCCAGCGGCTGGACGGCGTACGCGCCGCTATCGGTCACAGCGCCCGAAGGCCAGGTGTTCTTCACGATCGGCGTGCAGTTCGCGGGCGCGTCGTCGATCGCGACGGCCCTGAACTTCCTCGTCACGATCATCACGATGCGCGCCCCGGGGATGAGCTTCTTCCGGATGCCGCTGCTCGTCTGGGCGAACTTCTCGACATCGCTGCTCGTCGTCATCGCGACGCCGTTCATCGCCGTCTCGCAGTTCATGGTCCTGTTCGACCGCGCGCTCGGCTTCAACTTCTTCGAACCGGTGCGAAACGGCGACGTGCTGATGTATCAGCACATCTTCTGGTTCTACTCGCACCCGGCCGTCTACATCATGATGTTGCCCGGCTTCGGGATCATCTCGGAGATCCTCGCCGTCAAGTCTCGAAAGCCGATCTTCGGCTACCGGATGATGGCGTTCTCGCTGCTGGCGATCGTCGTCCTCGGCTTCACGGTCTGGGCGCACCACATGTTCGTCTCGGGCATGCAGGACTGGATCCGCGTACCGATGATGATCACGACGGCGATCATCGCCGTGCCGACCGGCATCAAGATCTTCTCCTGGCTGGCGACACTGTGGCGCGGGGTGCTGCATCTCGACACGCCGATGCTGTTCGCGCTCGGCTTCCTGACGATGTTCACGCTCGGCGGCATCTCCGGCGTGATGCTCGCGATCATCCCCTTCACGATCCACGTCTCGGACACGTACTTCATCGTCGCCCACATCCACTACGTGCTGTTCGGCGGATCGCTGTTCACGATCTTCGCCGGCGTCTACTACTGGTTCCCGAAGATGACGGGCCGGATGTACGACGAGCGCCTCGGCAAGCTGCACTTCTGGACGACGTTCGTGTTCTTCAACCTGACGTTCGCGCCGATGCACGTGATCGGCATCCAGGGCATGCCGCGCCGCGTCGCCGACTACGCCCAGCAGTGGGCGACCTGGAACCTCCTGATCTCGATCGCGAGCTTCTTCCTCGGTTTGAGCGCGCTCATCTTCGCCTACAACATGGTCGCGTCGTGGCGCGGCGGGCCGAAGGCCGGGTCCAACCCGTGGAACGCGCTGACGCTCGAATGGCTCGTCACGTCGCCGCCGCCGATCTTCAACTTCGACGCGATCCCGACGGTCGTCGGCGGACCGTACGAGTACGGCGTGCCCGGTGCCGTCCACGGCGTCCTCAACGACGGCGGCGCCGAGGTGCCGCAACCGGCCGGTGCGACCGCCCACGGCGGCGGGCATGGCGCCACGACTCAGGAGACCGACCACTGATGGCGCACATCGTCGTCGTCGCCAACCAGACGATCGCCGGGGCCAAGCTGCTCGACCTCGTCCGCGAACGCTCGAAGCAGCCCGACACGAGCTTCACGCTCGTCGTCCCGATGACGAAGCCCCGCTCGGGCTACGTCATCTACGACGACGCCGTGCGCGACTCCGCGCAGGTGCGCCTCGACCTGACGCTCTCCTACCTGCGCGGCGAGGACGTCGTCGCCAACGGCGAACTCGGCGACGAGGACCCCTTCACCGCGACGCTCGACGCGATCGACGAGTACCACCCCGACGAGGTCATCATCTCGACGCTGCCCCACTCGTCCTCGGGCTGGTTGCGACGCGACCTCATCGAGCGCATCCAGGACGCCGCCAACGCGCCGGTCACCCACGTCATCTCCGACATGGATGCCGAGGGGCTGCCGTTTGACGTCACGCTCGTCGTCGCCAACGTCACCGCCGGCCGCGGCCATCTTCGCGCCCGGATGAAGGAGATCGCCGCCGAGTCCGCCGACATGCTCTTCATCGTCGTGGTCCCACTCGAGGCCCGCGGCGACGGCCGCGCCGCCGCCGTCGCCCGTGCCCGGCTCGGCAACACGCTGGACCGCATGCGCGCCGAAGGCCTGCTCGTCGCCGGCATGATCGGCGACCCCGATCCGTACACGACGACGATGAACGTGCTCCAGTTCTACAAGGTGGCGCGGATCATCATCTCGACGCTGCCCGTGACGCGCTCGGGCTGGATGCGCGCCGACCTCATCTCGCGCGTGCGCAAGGCCTCGAACATCGAGGTCGAGCACATCATCGCCGAGCCCGAGCGGGCGGCCGAGCCCGCCGGGAGGGCGCACTGATGGAGGCAGCCGGCATCAGCGCCTCGGTGGCGCTCGAGCATCACGACGACCACGGCCATCATGGCCCGCCGGACGCGAACCGCAGCTCGCGCGTGGACAAGGAGCTGCTCGGGATGCTGCTCTTCATCATCTCCGAGATCATGGTCTTCGGGGCCTTCTTCACGGCCTACTTCTTCATCCGCTTCGTCGCCGAGGGCCATCACTGGTTCCCGTTCGGCGACACCAAGCTCCCGGTCCCGATCGCCGGCGTCAACACGGCGATCCTGCTGAGCTCGTCGCTGACGATGCACTGGGCGCAGACGTCGATCAAGAACGGCAACCGCTTCGGCCTCAAGGCCGGCATGCTGCTGACTTCGCTGCTCGGCCTGACCTTCCTCAGCATCCAGATCAACGAGTACGTGCACATCGGCTTCTCGCCGCACGACCACGCCCAGGGAACGATCTTCTACGGGCTGACCGGTCTGCACGGCGCGCACGTCTTCATCGGCCTGACGCTGCTCGTCATGGTCACCGTGCGATCGTTCCGCGGGCACTTCTCGCCGGAGAAGCATCACGGCGTCGAGGTGCCCGGGATCTACTGGCACTTCGTCGACGTCATGTGGGTCGTCGTGTACACGACGATCTACATCCTCTAGCGACCGCCGCGATGAGCTCCAAGCGGCCGCGCCCGTGGGAGACCGAGGAGGCGGCGTTCGCGTTCCTGCTGCGCGTCGTGGCCGGCGCCGCGGTCATCATCGTGCTCGTGCTGATCCTCAAGGCGATCTTCTGACGCACGCCGGCGGCAGCCGGTGGGAGACCCGACGGACCGACGCCTACTTGACGGTGAGCTTGCCTTCCATGCCGGCGGCGCGATGGCCGGGCAGCGAGCAGTAGTACGTGTAGGTGCCCACCTTGAGGTCGACGTTGACCGTCGAGACGCCGCCGTTGGAGACCGTCTTGCCGCCCGCCTTCACGCCGGGGCCCTCGATCACGATGTCGTGCGGCGTCGAGGAGTCGTTCTTGGAGTCGATCTCGAGCTTGCCGGGGGGGGCCGACGCCTGCTTGGTGATGTAGGCGAGCTGGCCGTTGGCGTCGGCCGGCATCTCGAGCTTGCCGTTCTTCGCCGCTACGGGCTTGCCGGCGCCCGGGGCGGCGACGGCGCTGCCCAGCCGGCCGCTGTCCTTGCCCGGCAGCGCCACGACGCTGGCGACGTAGGAGGCGACGTCGTGGGCGAGCTTGCCGTCGACGAGCTTCGCCGGCATGAACACGGGGCTCGTCTTCGGCAGGCGAGCGGGATGTTCGATCTGGTCGGTGACGATGCCGCGGATCGTGTCGCGGCCGAAGCCGTCCGTCAGCGCCCTGCGGAAGGCGTCGTCGAGGTTCGGCCCGACGTTGCCCTTCGTGTTCGCGCGGGCGAGCGCGTGGCAGGAGGCGCAGTTCTTCACGAATGCCTTCTTGCCGGCGATCAGGTCGGCGTCCTTCGGGACGGTGTCGGTACCGCAGGCGCCCAGCGAGAGCGCGAGCGTTCCGCCGGCCGCGAGGCCGAGAAGCGTGGTGTTGAGCGGTGTTCTCCCCATGGGCGCGCGGGACTCTATCCGAGCAGAGCGACGGAGTGCCGCAACCCCGCGCGTCCTGGCGCCGGCGCAGCGAGGCGATCGGACCCGGTGGCCATCGCGGCCGCTGCGGCCGGGCGTCTTGGTAGGGTTCGCGCCGTGTCCGAGGCCCAGCGATACCGCATGCGCGCGCCCACGAGCGATCGCGAGATCATCATCGCGGCCGAGCCCGGCCGCGTCTACGTCGATCGTGAGACGGGCGAGCCGCTGGAGGTCATCGGCAAGGTCCTGCCGTTGGCGCCGTCGCAGTCCACGCTGCCCTGGGCCGTCGAGTGCCTGCGCTTCTGCAACTGGTGCGACCAGCTCGCGCAGCGCGATCTCAACGACTGCCCGCACTGCGGCCGGCGCATGGACCCGGTCGCCTGATCGCAGCGACGGTGCTCCGCTCGCGCGCACTGGCGCTGCTCGCGGTCCTCTCGCTCGCCGGCGGTCTCGGTGCCTGCGGCTCGGATGACGAGCCGTCCAGCGACATCCCGCGGACCTCTCCGGATCTGACGATCCCGACGGCGACGACGAAGCTGCCGCCGGACACGACGACGATCCCGTCGACGACGACGGACACGTCGACGATCCAGCAGCAGGTGACCCCCCCGCCGGCCGTCGTGACTCCGCCGGCGGCCGTGGCGCCCCCCGTGGCGCCCCCGGCATCGACGACGGGCGGCGCCACCCCGGGCACGACGGGCGGTCAGCCGTCGACCGGCGGCGCCCAGCCCGGCGGCGCCGACTTCCAGAGCTTCTGTCGCGACAACGGCAACGCCCCGCCGGGCTGCTGAGCGACCCCTACTTCGTCTTTGTCGTGGGAGCGGCGGGGTTGGAGATGAAGGTCGCGCTGTAGGTCATACGCGCGGTGCGGTACAGGCAACGGAAGAACGCTGTCGTGCGCTTGCCGAGCAGCCCGAACTGCGTCGTGTAGTCGTTGCAGCCCGTCTGCGAGCGGCTCGAGCGCCAGGACGTGTCCGAGCCGAGGTACAGCTGCAGCACCGGCGCCCATGTCGGGACCGTCAGGCCGACGTATTGGCCCTTCTTGATCGGCAGCGACCGCTCGAGCGGGAACTGGACGACCTGGCCGAAGTAGTCGGTCAGCTTCATCAGCGGGCCCTTCGCGACGACCGTGCGACTGAGGTGCTTACCGTTGTCGAGGACGACGACGGTCGCCTGCGGGATGCCGCCGTAGCGCTCCTGGAAGAACGTGGTCTGCTTGGGCCCGGGCTTGCCGAGGGCGAGCGTCCAGGCAACGATGCGGCCGTCGGCGGGCGCCTGGTAGAGCGTGCGATCGGGACCGACCTTGGCCTGGTAGGCGGTCGCACGGGTCAGCGCCTGGCAGCTGTCGTCGCGGGCATCGCCGGGGCAGCTACCGCGGAGCCCGTCGGCGAGCGCGCCGAGCTCCGTGATCTTCGCCGAGGCGACTGCCGGCAACGCGGCCGACAACAACAGCGCCGCGGCGGCGAGGCATCTTAATCCAGAGTGGCGTCTCATGCCCGCATTCAACACGACGCCGCCGTCGTTGTTGCGTTTGCCCCCGCGACGGTTGTGCGCACAATGACCCGATCCTGGCGCGCGCAAGCCTGAAAGAAGTTGCGCGTGCAATAGGATTGACCCATCGCGGCGATCGAGGTCATCGGGCTGGAGCGGACGTTCAAGGGCGGCCTGAAGGCCGTCGACGGCATCGATCTCGAGGTCTGCGCCGGGGAGGTCTATGGCTTCCTAGGGCCAAACGGCGCCGGTAAGACGACGACCGTCCGCATGCTCGTGACGCTGCTGCGCCCGACCGGAGGGCATGCCCGCGTCGCCGGCTACGACGTCGCATCCCAGCCCGCCGACGTGCGCCGCAAAATCGGCGTCGCGCTGCAGGAGGCGGCGCTTGACCCGCTCATGACGGGCTCCGAGCTCGTCGAGTTGCAGGCGACCCTGCACGGCATCCCACCGCGCTCGGTGCGCACGCGCGGGGCCGAGCTCATCGATCGTGTCGGCCTCAGCAAGGCCGCGGGCCGCCGCGTCGGCACGTATTCCGGTGGCATGCGGCGTCGTCTGGATCTCGCGATGGCGCTGATCCACGAGCCCGAGGTGCTGTTCCTCGACGAGCCGACGACGGGCCTGGACCCGACCTCGCGCCTGACGCTGTGGGAGGAGGTCCGTCGGCTGCGCGACGAGGGCACGACGGTCTTCCTGACGACGCAGTACCTCGAGGAGGCCGATCAGCTCTGCGACCGGCTCGGGATCATCTCCGCCGGCAAGATCGTGTCCGAGGGCACCCCGGCGGCGCTCAAGGCCGACGTCGGCCGTCCCCACCTCGACCTCGTGCTCGCCACAGGCTCAGACCTCGACCGCGCCCGCGAGGTGGTCGCCGGCTTCGGCGCCCATCGCCCCACGACCGAGGGCTGCCACCTCTCGATCTCGCTCGAGCGCGGCGCCGCCGACATCGCACCGATCCTGCGCGCCCTTGACGACGCGGACTTCGCGGTCGCCGAGCTCGAGCTCAAGCAGCCGACGCTCGACGACGTCTTCCTGCAGAAGACCGGCGAGCATCTCGAGGGTGCCGAGGAGGCCGAGCAGGAAGGGATCCTGGCGCCGGAGGCCGCATGAGACGCGCCGTCGTCGCGCTCGCCCGCCGCACGCTCGTCAACGCGCTGCGCCGCCCGCAGTTCCTCGCCCCGCTCGTCGTCTTCCCGTCGCTGTTTCTCGCGGTCAACGTCGGCGGCCTCGGCGCGACCCGCGGCCTGCGGGGCTTCCCGCAGGTCGACGGCTTCCTTGACTTCCAGCTCTCCGCCGCGATCGTCCAGTCGCTGCTGCTCGGCGGCGTCAGCACCGGGATCGCCGTCGCCCTGGACATCGAGGGCGGCTTCTTCGACCGGCTCGTGGCCTCCCCGACGCCGCGCGTCGCGATCGTCCTCGGCCGCGTGCTGGCAGCGAGCGTCATCGCGGCCTTCCAGGTCACGTACTTCCTCGTGCTCGGCCTCGTCTTCGGCGCGTCGATCAAGGGCGGGCCGCTCGGCGTCCTGTGCGTCTACGCGATCGGGATCGTCGCGGGCACCGGCTTCGGCGCGATCGGCGTCCTGATCGCGCTGCGCGCTCGCAGCGCATCGACCGTGCAGGGGATCTTCCCGCTCGTCTTCGTCGTGCTGTTCATCTCGTCGGCGTTCTTCCCGCTGGACCTGCTGTCCTCGCCGGCCGACGTCATCGCCCGCTACAACCCGCTGTCGTTCATCGCCAACGGGATGCGCCAGCCGATCGCGTTCTCCAACGCTGTCGCGCCTGTGATCGAGGGTCTGCTCGCCGCAGCCGGCGTCACGGTGGCCGCGGTGGGCCTGTCGATCCTGGCCCTACGCGGCAGGCTGCGCGACGCATGAGGGCGGACCTGCGCACCGTCGGCGCGCTCATGCGCCGCGGCCTCAACGAGATCCTGCGCGTGCCCGGAGCATCGGTGCCGGGCGTGCTTGCGCCGACGATCTTCATGCTCGGCTTCGCGGCGGTCTTCAGCAAGGCCGCCACGCTCGGCGAGTACGGCGGCGTCAGCTTCCTCGCCTTCATCCTGCCGGTGGGCATGCTCCAGGGCGCCGGCTTCACGGGCGCCGCGACGGGGGTCAACCTCGCCCGCGACATCGAGCGCGGGTGGTTTGATCGCATGCTGCTCGCGCCCGCCCCGCGACCGGTGCTGCTCGCGGGCGTCGTCGCCTCCGCGAGCCTGCGTGCGCTCGTGCCCGCGGGCTTCCTGCTGATCGTCGCGTTCGCGCTCGGCGTCGACTGGCCGGGCCTGCTCGAGCTCGGCCTCTCGGCGGTGCTCGTCATGGGCCTGGCGGCCGCGATGGCCTGCTACGCGACACTCGTCGCGCTTCGCTTCCGCACCCAACAGGCGGCGCCGCTCATGCAGGTCGGCTCGTTCGTCGCGGTCCTCTTCACGACCGCCTACGCGCCGCGCGAGCTGCTGTCGGGCTGGCTCGGCGCGATCGCCGACGTGAACCCCGTCACGCACGTGCTCGAGGGCGTACGCCAAGGCTTCGTCGGCGACGTCACGTGGGCTGGCACCTGGCCCGCGCTCGTGTCGGTGGCGGGCCTCGTGCTCGTCTTCGGTGCCCTCGCGGTGCGCGGCATGGGCCGCCAGGGTCGGTAGCGCCCGACGCCGTGGACGCGGAGCTGCTGGGCGAGCTGGAGCGGCGCCTGCGCCGTCTGAGCGGCCTCTTCGACCTCGCCCGGCTCGAGGGCCAGGGCGACACCCCGGCCGCGATCCGTCGCTATTACGAGCGCTCGCGCGTCGGCTACCGACTCGTGCACTCCGACCAGGGCGCAATGCACATGGCGTGCAACCCCGACGGGGTCTTCGACCGCGCCGGCTACGAGCGCCAGGCGCTGCTCGTCGACGAGCGCCTGCCCGCGGCGGCCCGCGACGTCCTCGAGCTGGCGTGCGGCAACGGCTACAACCTGCGCCTGCTCGCGGAGCGCAACCCGGCGCTACGGCTCGTCGGCGTCGACCTCGTCGGCGCGCAGGTCCGGCGCGCCAACCGCTCGCTCGCCGAGTTCCCGCACGCCCGCGCCGTCGTCGGCGACTTCCAGGCGCTGGCGTTCGGCGACGCGACACAGGACGGCGTCTTCGCCGTCGAGAGCCTCTGCCACGCGACCGACCTGCCGCGCGCGCTCGGCGAGATCGCGCGGGTCCTGCGCCCGGGCGGGCGCCTCGTCGTCGTCGACGGCTGGCGTAGCGCGGGCTTCGACGAGCAGGCGGCCGTCGTGCGCGAGGCGACGACCGCGATCGAGCGCGCGATGGCGGTCTCCGCCGGCCAGTCGCTGCCCGACTGGAGGCGCACGGCGGCGGGTTGCGGCCTGCGCATCGTCGAGGAGCTCGACCTCACCGAGCAGATCGTCCCGAACCTCGAGCGCCTGGCGGCGATCGCCGAGCGCTTCGTGTCGCGACCACGGCTGGCGCGCGCCGCGCGCGCCGTCGCGCCGCGCACGCTGCTCATGAACGCCGTCGCGGCCTATCTCATGCCGCTTGCGGTGCGGGCGGGAGCGCACACGTACCGCCTGGTCGCGCTCGAGCACGAGCGCGAGTGCTGATCAGCGCACGCGGAAGCGCCGCACGGCGCCGCTCTCGGGGAGCTCGTCGATGCAGGACACGCGCACGCAGCCGGGGCGCGTCGCCTCGACCGCGAAGCGCACGAGCTCGGGCCGGCCGAGCGAGCTCTGCGACATCCGCAGGATCAGGCTGCGACCGCTCTTCGTGAGGCCGACGGATGCCGAGCCGAGCTTCTTCGGCAGGCCGGGCATCGACTCGTCGAGGATGCTCGCGCGCAGCTCGGTCTTGGAGCTTGCGGTCACGCAGACGAGGCGATCCGGTCGCACCGCGGCCGGATCGGCCTTCTCGTCGGTCCAGAGCTTCAGGCACACCGAACCGGGCGGGCCGCTGCCCGACAGCAGCTTGCTCGGGACGATCTTCTGGCCCATCGTGACGGCGAGCCGCAGGTGCCCGTCGGCGGCCAGCTTGAAGGAGATCGACTGGATGTCGAGCACCCCGCCGACATCACCCTTCGCGTCGGTCTGGGTGACCGTCTTGGTGGACGTCGCGAACGCCGCGGAGGCGGCGAACGCGGCCGTGGCGACCGTCAGACCCGCGACGACGAGCGGATGAGGACGCGGGCGCACGGGTCAAGCATGACGGGTCGGGCCGCCGGAATCGACAGTGACGGTGTTGTGCCGGGCGTTGGTGACTAGCCGGCGAGCTCCGCGCCCGCGCCGCGGATCGCATCCATGTCGCCGGCGGCCGGGGCCCACGGCAGCCGCAGGGGGTCTCCTTCGTAGCGTGGGATGACGTGCATGTGGAAGTGAAACACCGTCTGCCAGGCGGCGGCGCCGTTGGAGTTCAGGAGGTTCACGCCATCGGCGCCGAGATTCTGGACCGCCTTCGCTGCCAGGGCCTTGGCGGTGACGGCCACGGCCGCGAGGTCGGCCGGATCGATGTCGTGGACGTCGCGGCAGTGCGCGCGCGGAATCACGAGCGCGTGGCCGCGGCTCGCGGGCTGGATGTCCATGAAGGCGATCGTGCGCTCGTCCTCGGCGACGATCATCGCGGGCAGCTCGCCGGCGACGATCTTGCAGAAGATGCAGTCGGGGTCGGTCATCGATCCGAAGGCTAGTGGCCTGACCGGCGCGCGGTCGGACTCGGCCGGCCCAACCGCGGCGGCGTCAGCGGTCAGCCGCGAGCAGGCGCGCGGCGAGCGCGATCGCCTCGTCGGGCGTGGCGACCTCGCCGACGTAGCGCGCCTCGTCGATCGCCGCGAGCAACTCCCCGAGCCGCGGGCCGGCGTCGAGTGCGACCGCGCCCGCCAGCACGTCGCCGCGCACAAGCGGCTCGCGGCGCCCCTGCGAGCGCCAGCTCAGCGCAGCCGGCAGCACCTCGCGCGCGAGCTCGAGGTGCTTGGCGATCGACTCGTCCGCCTTGCGACCACGCGTCGCCATGCGATCGGCGACGGACAGCAGCGTGACGTCGACCTCGACCGGCTGGCAGGTGTGCAGGTACCGATACAGCGCGCGCCGCGACAGCGGCCGCTCGTGGACGAGGAAGCCGAGGCGCAGATGGTGCGCGACGAGCGCCGCCACGTGCGCCTTCAGCCGCTCGCTCGCGCGCAGCCGCGTGAGGACGTCGCGGGCGAGGTCGGCGCCCGCGCGGTCGTGGCCCGGGAAGACCGGCGAGCCGTCCGCACGCCGCGTGCGCGTCTCGGGCTTGGCGGCGTCGTGCAGCAGCGCGCCGATGCGCAGCGCGACAGCGCGGTCAAGATCGTCTGCGAGCGGCTCGCGCAGCAGCGCGCCCAGCGCCCCGGCGTGCTCCTCGCCGAGTACGGCGCCGGGATCGGCCTGCAGCGCGACCGTCTGCTCGAGCACCTCGATCGTGTGGTCGTGGACGTCGGCGTGGTGATAGCGGTTCTGCTCCACGTCGCGCAGCGAGGTGAGCTCCGGCAGGATCGCCCCGGTCAGCCCCAGCGTGTCCATGAGCGCGAGCGACGCCACCACGCCGCCGTGCGCGAGGATCCGCTTGAGCTCGGTGAAGACGCGCTCCTGAGCAACCTGTGCGACGCGGCCGGACTCAGCGCGCGCGAGATCGCTCGTCGGCGGGTCGACCGCCAGGCCGAGCTCGGCCGCGAGCCGTACGAGCCGGACGGCGCGCAGCGGGTCGTCGGCGATCGCGCGCGGGCCGACGGCGCGCAGGAGACGGGCCGTGAGGTCCGCCGCGCCGCCGTGCGGGTCGATCCGCTCGCCGCCGTCGAGCGGTTGGGCGATCGCGTTGATCGTGAAGTCGCGCAGCGCGAGGTCGGCCTCGATGCCAGCGCCGCCGCGCAGCGGGCTCAGGTCGGCCTGCCAGGAGCGATCGGACGACAGGACCCGCCAGGAGCCGAAGTCGTCGGACAGCTCGAACCACGGCCCGTGTACGGCGCGCGCGAGGCGGCGCGCGGCCGCGCGGACGTCGCCGTCGACTACGACGTCGAGGTCCGCGGTCGGGCGCTCGAGCAACTCGTCGCGCACCGCGCCGCCGACGAGCCACGCCGGCACGCCGACGAGCGCCTCGCGCAGGCTCCCGAGCGGATCGCTCACGTCGCAAACGCGGCAGCGTCAGGAGCGACGGCCGCTCGCGTCTGCGCGGGACTCGGGACCCCGCCGCGGCCGCTCACGGCGCCGCGGCGCCGGCCGCGAGCGGTTCGTCGTCGCGGTGATAGATGCGCGGGACGCGTGGCAGGAGGCCGCAGGTGATCTCGTAGTTGATCGTGTCGAGCCGCCGCGCGACGTCCTCGGCCGTGATGCGCTCGCAACCCTGGGTCCCGATCAGGACCGCGTCGTCGCCGACCGCGACGGCGGCAGCGGCGCCGACGTCGGCCATGACGTTGTCCATGCTGACCGTCCCGACGAGCGGGTGGCGCGCGCCACCGATCAGCACCTCGGCATTGTTCGTCGACGCTCGGCGCACGCCGTCTCCGTAGCCGATCGGCAGCGTCGCGAGCCGCGTCGGCTCGCGCGCGACGAAGCGCCGGCCATAGCCCGTGCTCTCGCCCGCGGCGATGTCCTTCACGGCGGCCACGTAGGAGCGCAGCTCGAGCGCCGCCTCCAGCCCGACGCGGGCCGGATCGTCGCCGAACGGGTCCAGGCCGTAGATCGCGACGCCGACGCGGACGAGGTCGAAGTGAGCGCCGGGGTCGCGCAGCGTCGCGGCGCTGTTGGCCGCGTGGACGACGATGCCGGGGTGCGCCTCGCGCAGCGGCGCGACCCACGCGCGGAAGCGCTGCAGCTGCTCGGCGAAGAACGGGTCCTCGCGGTCGTCCGCGGTCGCGAAGTGCGTCATCGCGCCGGCGAGGCGGACGCCGTCGCTGGCCGCGGCCGCGTCGGCGACGCGCGTCGCCTGCGCCGGGTCGCGCGTGCCGAGGCGCCCCATGCCGGTGTCGAGCTTGACGTGCACCGCACCCCCGCCGCGTGCCGCGACCGCGGCGACGAAGCGCTCGTCCCACGCGACGACGTCGGCGCCGGCGGCCAGGGCGACGTCGAGCTCGGAGGGCGACAGGGCGCCCATGACGAGGATCGGGCCCTCGACCCCGCCCGCGCGCAGCTGCGCGGCCTCCTCGGCGGCGACGACGGCGAGCCAGCCGGCCCCCCCGGCGAGCGCGGCACGCGCCGCCTCGAGCGCACCGTGCCCGTAGCCGTCGGCCTTGACGACGGCGCACAGCGACGCGCCCGGCGCAAGTCCCCCTCGCAGCTGCGCGACATTGCGCTCGATCGCAGCGACGTTCACCCGTGCGAGCGCGCGCACCGTCATGCCCCCAGCTCTCCTCGCCCGCACACCAGCACGACACGGCCGCGACGCGTGGTCTCCCGGGCCATCACGCCGGCTCCCCCTCCAGGGCACGCGGCAGGGCCGCGACGACGTCGCGTGCGATGACCCCGTCCGGGCCGTGCGCGGCGGCCGCGACGCGCCCCGCGGCGGCGTGCCGGCGCACCCCGGCGCAGGCCGCGGCGAACGGCTTGAGGCCCTTTGCCAGCAGCGCCCCGATGACGCCGCTCAGGACGTCGCCCGTGCCCGCCGTCGCAAGCGCGGGGGCGCCGAGCCCGTTGACGGCGGCAAGGCCGTCCGGTCCGACGACGATCGTGTCGTCGCCCTTGAGCACGACCACCGCTCGCGCGCGCCTGGCGGCCTCGCGGGCACTCTCGAGGCGTCGCGCCCCGATCTCCTCGCTCGAGCGGCCGAGCAGCCGGCCGAGCTCGCCGGCATGCGGCGTCAGCACCGTCGGCGCAGTGCGCTCGGCGAGCCCGTCGAGTGTGCCGGCGTGGGCGTTGAGTCCGTCGGCGTCGAGCAGCAGCGTCGTCTCGCAACGACCGGCGAGCGCGCGCGCGAACGCGAACGTCGTCCCGGCGCGGCCGAGGCCGGGGCCGAGGACGAGCGCCCCGGCGCGCCGTGTCGCCTCGAGTGCCGCGTCGACGCCGTCCGTGGTCAGGGCACCGTCGTCGTCGGGCAGACCCTGGGTCATGACCTCGAGCAGGCGCAGCTCGAAGACGAGCCCGAGCGAGGCCGGGACGAGCGCCCTGACGTAGCCCGCTCCGGCGCGCATCGCGGCCTCCGACGCGAGGCAGGGCGCGCCGGTGAGCCCGCGCGAGCCGCCCACGACGACGACGTGCCCGGAGCTGAACTTCGTGCTCGGCGCGCCGCGCCCCGGGACGAGCGCGTGCACGCGCGCCGTCAGCAGCCCGATGTCGGCGCTCACCGGCGCTCCGGCCGGGATGCCGATGTCGACGACCCGCAGCTCGCCCGTTCGCTGCTTGCCGGGCGCGATGAAGTGGCCGGGCTTGGCCGCGGCGAACGTCACGGTCGCGGTCGCCGACAGCGCCGCGCCGACCGCCGCGCCGGTCGAGGCGTCGACGCCGCTCGCGACGTCCGCGCAGACGACGACCGCCGCGCGTGCGCAGATCGCCTCGATCGCCGCCTTCGCCGGACCGCGCGGCTCGCCGTCGAAGCCCGTGCCGAGGATCGCGTCGACGATGACGGCCGCGTCGTCAAGCGCGGCGGGATGAAACGGCTCGTGCCCGCCGTCGAGGCGGCGGAGGTTCTCGGCGGCGTCACCGCGGTGCTCGTCCTCGGGGGCGAGCGTCAGGACGCGCACGCGGCGGCCGAACTCGCGCAGCAGCCGCGCGGCGACGAAGCCGTCGCCGCCGTTGTTGCCCTTGCCGCAGACGACCGCGACCGGGCCGCGGGGGACGATCCGGTCGACCGCGAGCGCGAGGCCCGCGCCGGCGCGCTCCATGAGGTCCAGCGATCCGATCCCGCGCTCCTCGATCGCCCAGCGGTCGATCGCGCGCATCTGCTCGGCGCCGTGGAGCGGATCGAGCCAGTCGGGCAGCACGGCGGCGCTCACCGCACGAGCGCGACGGCGCCGGCCGTGATCTTCGAGTGCGTCAGCGAGATGTCGACGTCCACGCCGAGCGCGGCGAGCCGGCCGTGCAGCGCGACGCGCGTCCGCGCCCCCTCCCCCACGACCTCGATGTCGTGCGGGTTCCAGGACTCCAGCCGCAGCGCCTTCGCAACGGCCTCCTTCGCGCAGAAGCGCGCCGCGAGGTGCTGGCCGGGCCGTGCACGGCCGGCGGCGTAGGCGCGCTCGCCATCGGTGAACAGCCGCAGCGCAAGGCTCGGACGGCGATCGAGCGCCTGCTCCATGCGCTCGATCTCCAGCAGGTCGATCCCGACGGACATGCAGCCATCGTACGGCGCTCCCGGAGCGCGCCTACTCCACCGTGACGGTCTTCGCGAGGTTGCGCGGCTGGTCGACGTTCAGCCCGCGCTTGCGAGCGACGTAGTAGGCGAACAGCTGCAGCGGGATGACCGCCAGCAGCGCCTGCAGCATCCAGTCCGTGCGCGGAACGTAGATGACCTCCTCGGCCTGCGCGGCGATGCGGTCGTCGCCCTCGGTCGCGACGGCGATGACGTGGGCGCCGCGCGCGCGGACCTCCTGCATGTTGGAGATCATCTTGTCGAGCACCGGCATGTCCGTCGCGATGCAGACGACGGGCGTCGACTCGTCCAGCAGCGCGATCGGCCCGTGCTTCATCTCGCCGCCGGCGTACGCGTCGGTCGCGATGTAGGAGATCTCCTTGAGCTTCAGCGCGCCCTCGAGCGCGACGGCACGACCGACGTGGCGGCCGAGGTAGAGGTAGAAGCCCGAGTCCGCGTGGCGCTCGGCGGCGGCCTGGATCGTCTCGTCGAGCGACTCGATGAGCTCGGTGATGCGATGCGGGAGCTGCTTGATCTCGGCGACGAGCTCGCGGATGCGCTCCGGCGGCAGCGTCCCGCGCAGCTCGGCAAGGCGCAGCGCGAGCATGTACATCGCGGCGACCTGGCAGACGAACGTCTTCGTCGCGGCGACGGACACCTCGAGCCCGGCGCGCGTGTAGAGCACCCCGTCTGAGTCGCGCGTCGCCTGCGAGCCGACGACGTTGGTCACCGCGAGCACGTTCGCGCCGCGCTCGCTCGCCAGGCGCATCGCCGCGAGCGTGTCGGCCGTCTCGCCGGACTGGGTGATGCCGATGACGAGCTCGCGCGGCGAGACGATCGGGTTGCGGTAGCGCCACTCCGACGCGACGTCCATGTCGACCGGGATCCGCGCCCACTCCTCGATCGCGTAGCGCCCGATGAGGCCGGCGTGAAAGGACGTCCCCGCGGCGAGGATGAGGATCCGGTCGACGTCGTGCAGCAGCGACTCGTCGAGCTCGGCCTCCGCGAGGTCGACGCCGTCGCCGCGCAGCGTGCGGTCGGCGATCGTCTCGGCGACCGCGTCGGCCTGCTCGTGGATCTCCTTCAGCATGAACGTCTCATAGCCGCCTTTCTCGGCGGTCTCCTCGTCCCAGTCGACGGTCTCCACGGCGCGCTCGATCGGCTCGCCGGCGGGCGTCAGCAGCTCGACGCCGCCCGGCGTCACGACGACGATCTCCTCGTTGTCGATGAACTGCACATCGCGCGTGTAGGCGAGGAACGCGGGCACCGCCGAGGCGAGGAACTGCTCGCCGTCGCCGCGACCGACGATCAGCGGGCAGTCCTTGCGCGCGCCGACGAGCGTGTCGGGCTCGTCGGCGCTCATCGCGACAAAGGCGTAGTGGCCCTCGAGCTCGGCGTACGTCGCGAGCACGGCCTCGACGAGGCTGCCGCGCGCCATGTGGTGGGAGATGAGGTGGGCGATGACCTCGGCATCCGTCTCGGAGGTGAAGTCCGCGCCCATGTCGCGCAGGCGCTGCTTCAGCGAGAGATAGTTCTCGACGATCCCGTTGACGACGACGTGCAGGCGATCGGCGGTGTCGAAGTGCGGGTGGGCGTTTGATTCCGTGACGCGGCCGTGTGTCGCCCAGCGCGTGTGGCCGATGCCGCACGTCGACGGCCGCGCGATCGTCGCGACAGGCGCGGTGTCGGGCTCGGTCTGGCCACCGTTGGAGTGCAGCACCGCCGCCCGCAGCTTGCTGAGGTTGCCGACCGCGCGGACGGACCCGATCTCGCCGTCGGCGAGCACCGAGACGCCCGCGGAGTCATAGCCGCGGTACTCGAGCTTCTCCAATCCGGCGAGCAGGACCTCCTGCACCGGTCGCTGTCCGACGTAGCCGACGATTCCGCACATGAGCGCTGAATCGTAGGCGGTCGGGCCGTCGCGCCCGCGTGCTGCCAGCGGACTACGGCTTCGCGAGACCCTCGACGATCGCCACGAGGCGGGCGCAGACGGCGTCGGCCTCGTCGTCGGTCGGCGCCTCGACCATGACCCGTACGAGCTGTTCGGTCCCCGACGAGCGCACGAGCACGCGGCCGCGACCGTCGAGCGCCTCGCCCTCGCGCTCGGCAGCCGCGAGCAGCTCGGGGCTCGCCATCGCCTCGTCGCGATCGGCGACGCGGACGTTGACGAGGCGCTGCGGCAGCTTGTCCATCGCGTGGCGGTCGGCGAGGTCGGAGCCGGCGAGCGCCTCCAGCGTCAGCAGCGCGCTCGCGATCCCGTCGCCCGACGGGACGAAGCCCATGTCGATGATGTGGCCGGACTGCTCGCCGCCGAGGCCCCAGCCGCGCTCGCGCAGCTCCTCGAGCACGTAGCGGTCGCCGACCTGGGTCGTGGCGACCTCGACGCCGGCGGCCCGCATCGCGGTATGAAAGCCGTAGTTCGTCATCACGGTCACGGCGACGCCCCCGCCGGGCAGGCGGTCGTGCGCGCGCAGGTGCAGCGCGGCGAGCGCCACGAGCTCGTCGCCGTCGACGATCGCGCCGCGGCGATCGACCGCCAGTAGACGGTCGCCGTCGCCGTCGAACGCGAAGCCGACGTCGTGCGCGCCGTCACGCATCGCCGCGACGAGCGGCCCGGTGTGCGTCGAGCCGCAGCCGTCGTTGATGTTGCGCCCGTCGGGGGCGTCGGCGAGCACGGTGACGGTCGCCCCGAGGCGGCGGAAGATCTCCGGCGCGGCGCGGTAGGTTGCGCCGTTGGCGCAGTCCAGCGCGACGTCGACGCCGCTGAGGTCGAGCTTCTCGAAGCGGGTCTGGAGCGCGCGCAGGTAGTCCTCGTGCGTACCGCGTAGGTCCCGAATCGTGCCGATCGCTCGCGACGGTGCGCCGCACGGCGACGCCATGCGTGCCTCGATCGCGAGCTCCGTCGCGTCGGAGAGCTTGAACGCGTCGGCCCCGAAGAACTTGATCCCATTGTCCTCGTAGGGATTGTGCGACGCCGAGATCACGGCCGCGAGATCGAGGCCGTAGCGCTCGACGAGCAGCGGGGCGGCGGGCGTCGGCAGGACGCCGCCGAGCAGGACGTCGCCGCCGGCGGAGGCGATCCCGGCCGCGAGCGCGGCCTCGAGCATCTCGCCCGACTCACGCGTGTCGCGGATGACGAGCACGCGCGGGCGCTCACCACCGACCTCGAGCGTCGCCGCGGCGCCGATCGACAGCGCCAGCGACGCGGTCAGCACCTCACCGGCCACCCCGCGCACGCCGTCGGTGCCGAAATGCACGCGCGCCGCCGCTTCGTCCTTCGCGGATCCTTCCGCGCTCATGGGCGTCGGCGAGACGCTAGCGCTTGCTGAACTGCGGCCGCTTACGGGCCTTCTTCAGACCGGCCTTCTTGCGCTCCTTGACGCGCGAGTCGCGCGTCAGGAAGCCGCGGCGCTTGAGCTCGCCGCGAAGGCTGGGGTCGGCCTCGAGCAGGGCCCGCGAGATGCCGTGTCTCAGCGCGCCGGCCTGTGAGCTGACGCCGCCACCGTGCACGCGTGCGACGACGTCCATGCGGTCGTCGTAACCGACGACCTCGAGCGGCTGACGGATGTTGCGACCGAGCGCCGGCCGCGGGAAGTACGTGTCCAACGTCTTGGCGTTGATCGTGTAGGCGCCCGTGCCGGGGCGCAGGATCACGCGGGCGACGGCCGTCTTGCGCTTGCCGGTCGCGCGGTAGCGCGCGCCCGCGGCGAGATCGATCGTGGCGGCGACGGGCTGCTCGTCGGCGCGATCCTGCTCCGCGGCCGCGTCGATCGCCGCCTGCTCGTCCTCGTCGGGCGTCGCGAGCGGGTCGGCGCCCTCGGCGACGATGTCGACCTCGAGGTCGGCGCCCGGGATCGCGGGCTTGACGCGCGGAGCGGGCTCGTCGTCGTCATCCTCGTCCGTCTCGGGCTCCGGCGTAGCGGCGGCCTTGGGCTCGGGGGCCGGGGTGTCGGCGGGTGCTGCGTCGGTGGAGGCGGCGGGCTGCGGGGCGTCGGCCGTCGAATCCTCGGGCGGCTCGGCGTTCTCGTCGATCACGAGCGGTTGATCTCCATCGGTTGCGGTTGCTGTGCCACGTGCGGATGCTCCGGGCCGGCGTAGATCTTCAGCTTCGTGATCTGCTTGCGAGCAAGCCGGTTCCGGGGCAGCATCCCCTTGACGGCCAAGCGGAGGACCTCTTCCGGGCGTCGCTCGAGCATGTCGCCGAGCGTCCGTGTCTTGAGGCCGCCCGGGTAGCCGGAGTGGCGGTAGTACTTCTTGTCGGCGCGCTTGTTGCCGGTCACCGAGATCTTCTCCGCGTTGATCACCACGACGAAGTCGCCGGTGTCGACGTGCGGGGTGTAGGTCGGCTTGCGCTTGCCGCGCAGCACGTCGGCGATCTGGGTTGCCAGGCGCCCGAGCGTTTGCCCGGTCGCGTCGACGACGAGCCAGTTGCGCTCGCGGTCATTGGCATTGGCGACGTAGGTCTTCATGGCGTGAAAAATGCCGCGCGTTCTGCCGCACGGCGTCGAGCAAGCATAGGGAATCGCGATCGTCAACGAGATCCCGGCGCGCGCTGGACGTGCCGACGCCGCGCGATCAGGTACGGTTCCGCGCAGGAATTGCCGAATTCATCGCGCAGAGGCGATGAAACGGGGGAACCATCGGCGCGTACGTCCATGTGCGTGCTGTGGGGCGAATCCGGCCTGGATGGCCGGTAGCGCGGACCTTGCCCGCGCGAGCCCGTCAGCTAACCCCGTAGGCAGCGAACAAGGGGGAGCTGGTCGATCTGAAGCGATGGGCGTTCGCAGCGCTGGTGTCGTGCTTGGCAGCGGGTGCTCCCGCGTCCGCGGGCGCGGCGGCCGGCACGGGCGGCGCCTTCGCGGGCGACCCGGCGGTCATCAGCGCCGTCGGCTGCGTCGCACGCTGCGCGTCGGTCGACAGCGTCCAGCCGGGAAGCCTGCTGCGCGTGCGCGGCACGCGCATGAAGGACGTCACGCGGATCGTCTTCCTGGGGGCGTCCGGAGCGGCTGACGACGTCACTGCCGTCGCCGGCCGCGCGCGCGTCAAGAGCGTCGACGTGGTCGTCCCGGCGAAGGCGCTCAGCGGCCCGCTGCTCGTCATGAACCACGGAGGCGCCTCGGCGCCCAGCCGCGCCGCGATCTCGATCCAGCGCGCCGCCGACAAGGGCGGCCCGCTCGAGGTCAAGGTCGTCGGCACCCGCGTCTATCTCGCCGCGGCGCGTCAGGCGCAGATCAACATCCTCACCCGCGAGCCGATGGCGATCACCGTCGCGCTCGTGCGCCTCAGCGACGGGGCCCTCGTCAGCGGCTTCCCGCTCGGCACCGTCGAGCCCGGCGTCGTGCGCACGGTCACGTGGAACGGCACGGTCGCCGGCGTGGCCCAGCCGGTCGGGCGCTACGAGTTCCGGGTCTTCAGCCAGACGGCCGGTGCGCAGGCCGCACAGACCCTCGCCCCGCTGGCGACCGGTGCGTTCGACCTCGTCGACGCGAAGTTCCCGGTCCGTGGCAGGCACACCTACGGCACCGGAATCGCGGCCTTCGGCTCGCAGCGCAACGGCCACACCCATGAGGGCCAGGACGTCTTCGCCGCCTGCGGCACGCCGCTCGTCGCGGCCCGCGGCGGCATCGTGAAGCTGAACAAGTTCGAGTCCAACGCCGGCAACTACCTCGTCATCGACGGCGCTGGGACCGACTTCGACTACGCCTACATGCACCTCCGCCAACGCTCGCCGCTCAAGAAGGGCGCGGTCGTCCTGACGGGGCAGGCCATCGGCGAGGTCGGGCAGACCGGCGACGCCACGGCCTGCCACCTGCATTTCGAGATCTGGACCGGCCCGGGCTGGTACACCGGCGGCCAGCCGATCGACCCACTCGCCGCGCTGAAGGCCTGGGACGCCTACAGCTGACGCCGGTCCGAGGCGGCGCCCCGCCCTGCGTTCGCGCCGCGCGGGCTCAGCCCGGTAGCGCGCAGGCCTGACGGCCGCCCGTGAAGCCGCCGACGAGCGCCCGCGTGTTCGCTCGCAGCGATCCGATGTACGTCGCGCCGGGGGAGCCCTTCGCCCCGAGCGTGTCGGCATACAGCGCCGGGCCGACCGTCGCGTGCGCCTCACGCGCGATGGCGCGGGTGAGCTTGGGGTTCAGCGAGCTCTCCGGGAAGATCGTCGACACACCCGCCGAGCGGATCGTGCGCACGAGCCGCGCCACCTCGCCGGCCGACGCCTGCGCCTGGGTCGAGAGCGCCGGGATGACGGTCCCGATGACGTCGATGCCGTAGCGATCGGCGTAGTAGCCGAGCGCGTCGTGGTCGGTCACGAGCCGCCGCTCGCGCGCCGGGATCCGCCGCATGCAGCCAGCGATCGCGCCGTCGAGGCGCCGGAGCCGATCGAGGTAGCGCCGCGCGTTGGCGGTGTACGTCGTGCGGCCCGTCGGATCGGCGGCGATGAGCGCGTCGCGGATGCGCCGCACGGCGACGATCGCGTTGCGTGGGTCCTGCCACCAGTGCGGATCGACCCCGTCGCCGTCGGATCGCGCTTGCAACCCGTCGAGGATCGTGATCGTGCGGGCGTCGGAGCCGGCGTTGCGCAGGACGTCTCGCAGCCACGCGTCGAGGTCGCCGCCCGAGCGCACCACGAGCTTCGCCCCGGTGACCGCGCGCAGGTCGCTTGGGCGCGGCTCGTAGGCGTGCGGGTCGGAGTTCGGCTCGAGGATCTGACGCACGCCGGCGCGGGTCCCGGCGACCGCCCGCGTCAGGTCGCCGAGCTGCGTCGTCGTGGCGGCGCCGATCGGCCCGCCGTGGGCGGTCGTGTCGCCGCCGCCGCCGCCGCCGCACGCCGCGAGCAGCGCCGCGGCGAGGCCGACGGCGAGCAACGCGACGAGCGGGCGCGAAGGCGACATGCCCCACTGACCTTACCAGTAATGATTCTCATTTGCACACTTGGGCGGGGGCTGCCCCGGCATGGTTCGCCAACGGCGGTGTGCGCCGGATCGCTCAGCCGGCGGCGCCCGCGACCGGCTTCTCGGCGTCCGGATCGTGATCGGGCTCGGTCTGCGGCAGCGACTGCGGGCGCGAGTGCGCGGAGCGCGACGTCGCCTCGTCGCCGCCGACGGCGACGGCCGCCTTCGCGGTCACGAGGTGGTACAGGATCAGCACCTGCACGATCGCCAGCGACTCGGAGCGATGGACGTCCTCCCCGATCGTGAACTCGCCGAGGCGCTCGGTGCGCAGATGGCTGGCGAAGTGCATCTTCTCCCAGATGGCCTCCTCGATCGCGGCGCCGCGCTTGCGATCGACGTTGCCGGGGATGAAGAGCCGCCACTCGTTCGTCTTCTGGTCGAGCTCGATGCCGTCGCTGCCGCCCGCTTCGACGACGACCGACAGGTCCGGGTGCGGCAGGCCGTCGCGCAGCGTCAGGACCGCGTCGAGCTGGTCCTGGTCGCCGGCCTCGTTGGGCCGGAAGGAGACGACGATGTCGCCGCGGCCCTCCTGCGGGCGGATGAAGGCCTGGGAGTCCGGCTCGCGCTTCTCGAGGTCCGCGAGCACGGCGTCGCGGGTGTAGCCGCGCTTGGACGTGTCGCGCTTGATCTTCCACTCGTGACGCAGGTCCTCCGGCGGGGCGAGGTAGACGCGCACGTCATACGTGGCCGCGAGTTCGGGGGTGTGATAACCGAGCAGGCCCTCGATGACCGCGAAGCGCTTCGGCATGACGTACTGCGGCGGCCCGAACGTGCCGTCGGCGTGCTGGTAGACCGGCTTGAGGATCGGCTCACCGTTGCGCAGGTGCGTCAGGTGCTGCGCGATGATGTCCATGTAGTTGCAGTCCGGGTTCAGCGGCGTGATGCCATGCTCGGCCCGCTCGGTGCGGTCGTACTTGTGGTAGTCGTCCATCCCGATGTGGGTGACGTTCTCCCGGCCGAGGATCTCGACGAGGCCCTTCGTAATGGTCGTCTTGCCCGTCGCCGAGTCGCCGACGACGCCGAGGATGATGGGGCGCGCCATGTGTTCCTCTCCCAATCTGTGTCGCCGCCGAAGGGCGGAAAGATACCTAGCCGATGGCAAAGTGGGGGCGCGGCTTCACGGCCTGCCCCCGGGCAATCGGATCAGTGGGGAGAAAGCCCCGCAAACAGGCGTCGAACGACCGTCACGAGCGCGGCCAGCAGGACGCCCGTCCCGAGCACGGCGAACAGCCATCCGCTCGAGCCGAGCTTGCGCAGGACGTTCGCCTGCCAGAGCCCGAGGAAACGCCGGTAGTCCGCGTCGCGCGTGCGGCGATCGCCGGTCGCGTCGGCCGAGTTACCGGCGAGCCGCGGCAGCAACGTGACCTGACGCACGATCTGCGGGCCGTCGGTTCCCGCATGGCGGCCGATGAGCTGGGCTCCCGCCGGTGCGACGACCGCCGCAAGCGAGAGGGCGAAGCCGAGCGCGAACAGCGCCGCCGCCACACGCAGCCGCAGCACGTGCTCGCCGATCCACGGCCCGATCGCGACGAGCACGAGGGCGACCCCAGGGATGACGAGGCGGGGTCCCCAGCTCCATCCGCCCATCCACGACCACCACGTCGCCGCGAGCACGAACGACGCCGCGAAGATCGCGACGAGCAGCACGGCGACCGCGTGCCGGCGCCGCCACAACGCGACGATCGCGAACGGCACGAGCACGAACGCCGGAGCGAACAGCACGATCGACTTCTCCGGCGACAGCAGCAGCCCGCGCGTGCCTTCGAGCAGCGGCGTCGTGAAGCCGGGGTCCGCGGGCGGGCGGTAGCCGAACTGCAGCGCGTCCCCGAAACGGACGAGGTTGTAGGCGACGGTGATCGCCGCCGCGATCGCGAGCGGCGGCACGGTGCGCGCGACGGCCCGGACCGCCCCCCGATCGAGCGTGCCGCGCTGAGCTATGAGGAACGCGGCCAGCAGCGGCGCGAAGACCGCGGACTGCGGGCGGGCGAGGACGGCGAAGGCGAGCCACGCACCGGCCTGTGCCTCGCGACCGGCGAGCGCCCGCTCGACCATCGCGACGACGCCAAGCGCGACGAGCGGCTCGGTGAAGAAGTCGCGGCCGTAGGGCAGCAGGTACGTCCCGAGCACCGTGCCGACAGCGACGAGCGCGGCCGCGCGCCGCGGCGCGCCGAGGCGTCGCCCGAGCGCAAACAGCGCCGCGGCCAGCGCCCCGGCGACGAGCGGCATCAGCGACGCCGCGGCTGCAGCCTCGAGCAGTCCGACGCGGCCGGTGACGGCGCCGATCGGCTGCACGATCGCGACCGGCAGCACCGACAGCAGTGGCAGCAGCAAGCCGTACTTGGAGTAGAAGAGGCCGTCGTCACCCGGCACGCCGAGCGCCGCAGGCACATGCAGCGAGCCGTGGTGCACGATCGACTGCGCGACGGCGAGCATCGAGCTTCCGTCGAGCACCGTCACCTGCGCCTGGCCCACGAGCAGGAGGAACAGCGCCACCGCGCCACCGAGCATCGCCGCGACGTTGCGGTCCTCGCGCGCCGAAGCCATCGCCGCCGAATCTACTCGACGGCGTCAGTGCGGTTGAATGCCACGATCGGCGTCTCCTTCCTCATCCCCGCCTACAACGAGGCGGCGACCATCCGCGAGGTGCTCGAGCGCATCACGGCCCTGGACCTCGACGTCGAGATCATCGTCGTCGACGACGGCTCGACGGACGCCACGGCGTCGATCGTGGAGGAGTGGGCGGCCGACCATCCCGAGGTCGTCCTGCTGCGCCAGCGAAACCGCGGCAAGGGGTCCGCCGTGCGGCTGGCGGCGACGCGCATCACGAAGGAGATCGCCGTCATCCAGGACGCCGACATGGAGTACGACCCCACCGACGTCATCGCGCTCATCGCCCCGATTCAGCGCGGCGTCGCCGACGTCGTCTACGGCTCGCGGCTGTCCGGCGGCGCACCGCAGCGCGCGTACATGTTCTGGCACCTCGTCGGCAACCGCTTCCTGTCGCTGCTGACGGGCGTGCTGTTCAACACGACGCTCAGCGACATGGAGACGGGCTACAAGGCGTTTCGCTCCGACGTCCTGCGCACGCTGCGCCTGACGCAGGACGACTTCGCGATCGAGCCGGAGATCACCGGCGAGGTCTGCCGCCGCAACCTGCGCATCTACGAGATGCCGATCGCCTACTACGGGCGCACCTACGCCGAGGGCAAGAACATCACGTGGCGCGACGGCTTCAAGGCGATCCGCGTGCTCGTCGCCGTCCGCCTGCGCCGGCTGTGACGGCGCCGCGCAGCTCGCGGCCGCTCCTGCTCGCCGCCGCCGTCGTCGTGACGCTCGGCGGGATGTACCTCGCGCTCGACGGCGTCGCGCTGCCCGACGCCGCCGATGCGCTGCGCGCCTCGAACCTGTGGTGGCTCGTCCCGTCGACGCTCGTCTTCGCGCTCGGGGTCGCGCTGCGGGCTGTGCGCTGGTGGGCGCTGTTCGATGCACCCGCACGACCACCCCTTCGTGCCGTGTCGCGGGCGCTGCTGGTCGGCTACTTCTTCAACAACATCCTGCCCGCGCGCGCCGGCGAGGCGGCGCGCGTCATCTCGCTGCACGGCCGCGCCGGGACGCCGCGCGCGGAGGCGGTCGGGACCGTCGTCGCGGAGCGGGTCTTCGATCTGCTCGCGCTGCTGCTGATCCTGTTCGCCGCCTACCCGTGGCTGCCGGAGATCACGTGGCTGCGCGCCGCCGCGCTGTTCGCGATCGCCGTCGTCGCCGGCGTCGCCGTGCTCGTCTTCGCGCTCGTGCGCTACGACGAGCGCGCGATCCACTGGCTGCTGTCCCCCCTGCGCCGCGTGCGCCGCGACGGCTTCGCAGCGCGCGTCGAACTGGCGGCCATCAACGCGACCCGCGGCCTCGTGGCGATCCGCGATCCGCGTGTGGCGGTCCAGGCGATGGTGCTGACCATCGCCTCGTGGATCGTCCTGAGCCTGTCCTACTGGATCCTGATGGCGGCGTTCTCGCTGCAGCTGCCGTTCGTCGCCGGGCTGCTCGTGACGGTCACGATCAACCTGGGGCTCGTCCTGCCGTCGTCGCCGGCGGCGCTCGGCGTCTTCGAGGCGGCGACCGTGCTCGCGCTCAAGGCGTTCGACGTCCCGCAGGCGGAGGCGCTGTCCTACGCGCTCGTGCTGCATCTGCTGAACCTCGTGCCGTTCCTCGTCGTCGGCGCCGCGCTGCTCGGACCGGCAGCGCTCGCCCGGCGGCGCGGGCGCCCGTGACCCGCACGCCCGCGCGCGGCGTACGCCATCATCGAGACCATGGCTGACGCGGCAGAAACCGAGCGACGGGTTCCGAACAGCATCCAGGAGGCCATCGGCGGCCCGCTCGGGATGGCCGAGTCGGCGCTTCCGGCGGTGGCGTTCGTCATCGCCTACACGGCATCCGGATCGAACACGAACACCGCCGCCGCGGTCGCGGTCGGCCTGGCGCTCGTCCTGACCGTCGCGCGGCTCGTGCGGCGCGAGTCGCCGCGCCACGCGCTGTCGGGACTGTTCGGCGTCGGCTTCGCGGCGTTCATCGCGACGCGCAGCGGCAAGGCCGAGAACTTCTTCCTGCCGGGCCTGCTGCTGAACGCCGCCTACGCCTCGGCCCTGCTCGTCTCGATCGCCGTCCGCTGGCCGCTGATCGGCGTCATCGTCACGAAGCTCGACGGCGAGGACAGCGGCTGGCGCGCGGACCCGCTGCGGATGCGCGCCTTCCGCCGCGCCACGCTGCTGTGGGTCGGGATGTTCTCGGCCCGCCTGCTCGTCCAGCTGCCGCTATACCTCGCCGGCGCCGTCGTCGCACTCGGCGTCGCGCGCACGGCGATGGGCATCCCGGTGTTCGCGCTCTGCATCTGGCTGACGTTCCTGCTCGTGCGCGGCGTGCGAGCGCCGGCCGCCGCGCAGCCCGGAACCTGAACCGGACTCGACTTCCCATGAGCCTAGGCGTTGTACTGTCGAGCCGATCCGACGCAACCGGCGAGGGAGAACACGATGGCGGCTCAGAGCAGTGCGACGACGGTCTGGGAAGGCGGCCTCGCGAAGGGGTCCGGAGTCACGACGCCGCAGAGCGGGGCGTTCGGGCCGGTCGACGTCACGTGGACATCGCGCACGGAGCGCTCGGCGGGCAAGACGAGCCCGGAGGAACTGCTCGCCGCCGCGCACGCGTCCTGCTACTGCATGCAGCTCTCGCACGAGCTCGGCGAGGCCGGCACGCCGCCCGAGCGCCTCGAGGCGACGGCCACGATCGCGTTCGTCGCGGGTGAGGGCGTGAAGTCCTCGCATGTCGTCGTCATCGGCGTCGTGCCGGGCATCGACGAGGACGCGTTCGCGGCGGCCGCGAGCGCCGCGGGCGAGGGCTGCCCGATCTCCGGCGCGATGAAGGCCAACGTCGAGATCACCGTCGAGGCGACGCTCACGTCGTAGCGCTCGCCTTCGCGCGAACGAGCCCTGCCAGGGCTTCGACGGCCGGCATTTCGGGCAACTCGGAGGGCATGAACACCCGCACCCGGCGCGCCGTCGCCCCACTGCTCGCGATCACGATCAGCCTGGCGGCAGCCTCCGGCGCCGCCGCATCGCAGCCGGCCACCGGCCCCGCGACGGCGACGGGCAGCGGCGGCGCGGCCGCGACGGTCGACCGCCATTCGACCCAGGCGGCGATCGACGCGCTGCGCCACGGCGCTAACGCGGTCGATGCGGCCGTCACCGCGGCGGCCGTGCTCGGCGTCACCGAGCCGTTCTCGAGCGGGATCGGCGGCGGTGGCTTCATGGTGATGTATGACGCCCGCCGCCGGCGCGTGGAGACGATCGACCAGCGCGAGCGCGCGCCGCAGGCGATGGGCCCCGACGCGTTCTGGGAGAACGGCAAGCCGCTGGCGTTCAAGGACGCGCGCTACAGCGGGCTGTCGGTCGGCGTCCCGGGCACGGTTCGCGGCTGGGCGACGGCGCTGCGCCAGCGCGGCACGATCACGCTCGCACAGGCCTTGAAGCCGGCGATCAAGCTTGCCCGTGAGGGCTTCGTCGTCGACGCGACGTTCGCCGACCAGATCAACCAGAACCTCGACTACTTCGACGACGTCCCGGCGACGAAAGCGCTGTACCTCGATCCGGACGGCACGCCGCTGGACGTCGGCACGACGTTCCGCAACCCCGACCTGGCGCGCACGTACGAGCGGATCGCCAAGCACGGGACTGCGGGCTTCTACAAGGGCCCCGTCGCCGCAGCGATCCTGCGCGCCTCGCGCCGGCCGGCGGTCAGCGCGGCGAACCACACGTGGCGGCCGGGCGTGATGACGCAGCACGACCTCCGGTCATACAGCCCCGTGTGGCGCAAGCCGACGCACGTGCGCTACCGCGGCCTCGACGTCTTCGGCATGGGCCCCCCGTCCAGCGGCGGCTCGACCGTCGGCGAGGCGCTGAACATCCTCAGCGGCTACCCGCTCGGCTCGCTGCCGCGCGAGCAGTCGCGCCACCTCGTGCTCGAGGCCTCGCGGCTGGCGTTCGCCGACCGCGGCGCGTACCTCGCCGACCCCGCCTACTACCGCGTCCCGCTCCAGGGCCTGCTGTCGGAGGGCTTCGCGGCGTCGCGGCGGGCGCTGATCGGCGATCACGCCCTTGCGAGCCCGATCGGCCCCGGCAACCCGTACGCGTTCGGCGGTACGGGCGGCGGTCGCGGCCGGCTGTCGGCGGACACGACGCGCGCCGGTTCGACGACGCATCTGTCGGTCTCCGACCGCTGGGGCGACGTCGTCTCCTACACGTTCACGATCGAGTCGACCGGTGGCTCCGGGCTGCTCGTCCCCGGCTACGGCTTCCTGCTCAACAACGAACTGACGGACTTCGACTACGACTCGCTGACGAAGCCCAACCGCGTCCAAGGCGGTAAGCGCCCGCGCAGCTCGATCAGCCCGACGATCGTGCTGCGCCACGGCCGGCCGTGGCTGACCGTCGGCTCGCCGGGCGGCTCGATGATCATCACGACGGTGCTGCAGCTGCTGACCGACCGCATCGACCTCGGCATGACGCTGCCGCAGGCGATCGCCGACCCGCGCGCCAGCCAACGCAACACGCCGGCGACGGCCGCCGAACCGGCCTTCCTGGCCCTGCCCGAGACGGCCGCGCTATCGGCGCGCGGGCACGTGTTCACGACGACGCCCGAGATCGGCGCGTCGACGGGCATCAAGTTCCTCGGCGACAAGGGCGAGGTGCTCGCCGCCGCCGAGCCCGTGCGCCGCGGCGGCGGCAGCGCGATGGTGCTGCGGCCGACGCGGTAGCGCTACTCCCACTCGATCGTGCCGGGCGGCTTGGACGTGATGTCCAGCACGACGCGGTTGACGTCGCGCAGCTCGTTGATCATGCGCGAGGCGATCTGCTCGAGCAGGTCGTAGGGCAGCCGCGCCCAATCGGCCGTCATCGCGTCGTCGGAGGTCACGGCGCGCAGCACGACGACCGATCCGTATGTGCGCTCGTCGCCCTGCACGCCGACGGTGCGGATGTCGGGCAGGACGCAGAAGGACTGCCACAGGTCGCGGTACAACCCGGCCTTGCGGATCTCGTCCTGGAAAATGTAGTCGCACTCGCGCAGCAGATCCAGACGTTCGCGCGTCGCCTCGCCGCCGACGATCCGGATCGCGAGGCCGGGACCCGGGACCGGCTGGCGCCAGACGAGCCGCTCGGGCAGGCCGAGCTCGGCGCCGACGGCGCGGACCTCGTCCTTGAACAGCGCGCGCAGCGGCTCGACGAGGTCGAACTGCAGGTCGTCGGGGAGGCCGCCGACGTTGTGATGGGACTTGATCGTCGCCGCGCCCGTGCCGCCACCGGACTCGATGACGTCGGAGTACAGCGTGCCCTGGACGAGGAACTTCGCGTCGCCGAGCTTCTCGGCCTCCTCCTCGAAGACGCGGATGAACTCGGCGCCGATCGCCTTGCGCTTCGTCTCGGGATCGGTGACGCCGGCGAGCCTCTTGAGGAAGCGCTGCTCGGCGTCGACCGCGATCAGCGGGACCTTGAAATGGTCACGGAACGCGGCGACGACCTGCTCGCCCTCGTTCTTTCGCATCAGCCCGTGGTCGACGAACACGCAGGTCAGCTGATCGCCGATCGCACGATGCACGAGCAGCGCGGCGACGCTCGAGTCGACCCCGCCGGACAGGCCGCAGATGACGCGGCTGTCGCCGACCTGGGCGCGGATCCGCGCGATCTGCTCGGAGACGATGCTCTCCGGGCTCCACGTCCGGTCGGCCTCGCAGATCTCGCCGAGGAAGCGCTCGAGGATCGTCTGGCCGTAGGGCGTGTGGACGACCTCGGGATGAAACTGGATGCCGTAGATGCCGCGCTCGATGTCCTCGATCGCCGCGACCGGCGACATCGTCGAGGAGGCCAGTGCGGTGAACCCGTCGGGCGCCGTGTAGACCGTGTCCCGATGCGACATCCAGCAGGTCTGCTGCTCGGGCAGGCCGGCGAACAGGCGGCCCGGCTCGAGGACGGTCAGCTCGGAGCGGCCGAACTCGCCGATCTCCGCCCCTTCGACGCGCGCGCCGAGCGCGAGTGCGACGAGCTGCATGCCGTAGCAGATGCCGAGCACCGGAATCCCGAGCTCGAGCAGCTCGCGATCCAGCCGCGGCGCACCCTGGGCGTAGACCGACGCCGGCCCGCCGGACAGGATCAGCCCCTTCGGCTTGCGCTTGCGGACCTCCTCCGCGCCGACGTGGTGGGGCAAGAGCTCGCTGAAGACGCCGAGCTCGCGCACGCGGCGCGCGATCAGCTGCGAGTACTGGCCGCCGTAGTCGAGCACGACGACCTCGTCGACGCGGCGCGGGACCGCGACGTCGAGGACGCTCTCCTCGACGACCTCGGTGGCTGCCGTCGCCGCGGTGACGATGCCATCACTCATGTGCACGGACCGCGGCTGGCTGCCTCCTCGGTCGCTCGCGTGCTGGCGCACGCAACGCTCCCTGCGTCCTTGCCAGCCACGCCCCGTGCCTCATGAGTCATGCCTCCGTCAACGCTGGTTCCTTGGTGTGAGCGCCGTTGCCGTTCGTGGGCGTGTTCGTCGTCGATTCGCGGGCGCCCATGCCGACCCCCTGGGCGACCTGGAGCTGCTTGCCCTCGGTCTGAAGGGACGGAGCGATCATGAGCTCCGCGCGATTGAACTCGGCGATGTCCTTGTAGCCGCAGGTCGCCATCGACGTGCGCAGGCCGCCCATGAGGTTGAACGTGCCGTCGTTCTGGTGCGCGGGACCGATGACGATCTCCTCGAGCGTGCCGTTCTGGACCGTCCGAACGCGGGCGCCGCGAGGCAGCGTCGGGTGGAACGTCGCCATGCCCCAGTGAAAGCCGCGGCCGGGAGCCTCGTAGGCGCGGGCCAGCGGCGAGCCGATCATGACCGCGTCCGCGCCGCAGGCGATCGCCTTCGATACGTCGCCCCCGTTGCGCATGCCGCCGTCGGCGATGACCTGGCAGTACTCCCCGGTCTCGAGCATGTTCTGCGAGCGAGCGCCCGCGACGTCGGCGATCGCCGTCGCCTGCGGGACGCCGATGCCGAGTACGCCGCGCGTCGTGCAGGCCGCGCCCGGGCCGACGCCGACGAGCACGCCGGCCGCGCCGGTGCGCATGAGGTGCAACGCCGTGTGGTAGCTGGCGCAGCCGCCGACGACGACCGGCAGCGGGACCTCGCGGATGAACTCCTTGAGGTTCAGCGGTGGGCGCGCTTCGTCGGTCGAGACGTGCTCGGCTGAGACGACCGTGCCCTGGATCACGAGGATGTCGAGGCCCGCGTCGAGCGCGAGCTCGTAGTACGCGCGCACGCGCTGCGGCGTCAACGACGCTGCCACGACGACGCCCTGCTCCTTGATCTCCCGGATGCGCTGCTTGATGAGCTCGGGATCGATCGGGTGCTGGTAGATCTCCTGCATCTCGCGCGTGGCCGAGTCCTTCGGCAGGTGCGAGATCCGTTCGAGCTGCTCGTCGGCGTCCTCGTAGCGCGTGAAGATCCCCTCGAGGTTCAGGACCGCGAGGCCGCCGAGACTGCCGATGATGCCCGCCGTCCTCGGGGACACGACCCCGTCCATCGCCGAGGCAAGCAGGGGCAGGTCGAAGCGGTAATCACCGAGCTTCCACGAGATGTCCACGTCGTCGGGATCCCGCGTGCGCCGGGACGGCACTATCGCGATGTCGTCGAATCCATATGCGCGGCGAGCCTTCTTCCCGCGACCGATCTCAATCTCCATTTATGCATCCTAGGCGTGTGGGCGGACAAGAAGACCCCGCCGAGACGGGGCCGAGGACGACGAAAACCGCACCTTGCGGGCGTTGGCCGCCACGTCATTCGAGATTAGCAGCGGGGTTATGTCATCTCGGCGCCTGACGGCGTGTCACGGGATGCACGGCGACCGGGAGGAGGACCGAGCGCGCGCCCGGCCCTCCCGCGGAGGGACTAGCGAATGTCGAGGCGCGGGTGCAGCGACTTCGACGTTCCGGCGACGCCCTCACGCACCGGCGGCGGGGCGTCCAGGCCGGTCGGCGCGAAGGACACGCCCTTGACGCCGGTCCCCATCCGGATCGTGCCGTGGCCGACCGTGCTGGCGTCGGCGGCGGCGATCGGGGCCGCCGCTGCGGGCGCGGCAGCCGCGCCTCCGCCGAAGGTCGCCCCACGCAGTCGGATCGGGCCGTGACCCCCGCCTACGGGCGCGGAGTAGAAGAGCGGAAAGAGCAGGCTGCGCTGCATGGAATGTCCCCCTTGGTCGGACGTCAACTGCACAGTTCAATCGACGACCGGGAGACCCGAACGCAGCGGCCACGAGACCACCTCGAGCCTGCCGGCTCGTCTTGAGCCCGACGGTACTCCTGTCGGACTGCTCGATCAACGCTCGCTGCGCCAATTTCGTTGCGACGCATGCAATCGCCGTGCGGACGCCGACGTCCGGACCTGCGATCGTCGGCGCGCGATGAGCTCAGCCCCCGATTTCGTCGACGTCGTGGCGCTCGCGCGCGACGTCAGCCGGCTCGTGCGCGTGCCGAGCGTGACCGGCGACGAGCGCGCGGCGGCCGCGGAGCTCGTCGCGATCGCGCGCACCTATCGCCTCGACGCCGAGCTCGTCGAACACGACCTCGACGCGCTGCGCGCGAACCCCGGATACCCGGGCGAGGAGGCCCCGCGGACCGAGCTCGTCGGTGCCGTCGTCACGCTGCGCGGCACGAACGCCGCGGCGCCCCGCCTGTGCCTCAACGGCCACGTCGACGTCGTGGCTCCCGGCACGGAGCCCTGGCGGCGAGATCCGTGGTCGGGCGAGATCGCCGGTGGCACGCTGCACGGCTGTGGCTCGGTCGACATGAAGGGCGGCCTCGTCGCCGCGCTGCACGCCCTCGTGGCGCTGCGCCGCGCCGGCTGCCGGCTGTCCGGCGACATCGTCCTGCAGGCCGTCGCGTCGGAGGAGGACGGCGGGCTCGGGACGTTCGCCGCGCTCGAGCGCGACGACCGCTTCGCCGCGTGCCTGATCCCCGAGCCGACCGACCTGCAGATCGTCTGCGCGCACGCCGGCGCGTTGACGTTCACGGGCACGGTCCGCGGGAGCAGCGCGCACGCCGCGCTCCGCCTCGAGGGAGTGTCGACCATCGATCGCTACCTCCCGATCCATGCCGCGCTGCAGGCCCACGAGGGGGTGGTCAACGCGAGGCCGCGCCACCCCCTGCTGGCCGACCATGCGCTCCCCTATCCCCTCCTCGTCGGCCGGCTGCGCGCCGGGGCCTGGTCGAGCCAGGTGCCCGACGAGCTCGTCTTCGAGGGCCGGCTCGGCGTCCCGATCGGGACTTCGCTCGCCGACGCGCGCGCCGGCCTCGAGCGAGCGGTCGCCGATGCGGCCGACGACACGGGGCCGCCCGTCGAGATCGGCTGGACGGGCGGGCAGTTCGCGTCCGGCGAGACGGCGCTCGACGACCCCTGGGTCACGTGCGTGCGCGACGCGGCCTCGACGGAGCTCGGCGCCGCGCCGGCGCTCGTCGGCGTCACCTACGGCGCCGACATGCGCCTGTTCTGCGAGCGCCAGATTCCCTGCGTGCTGTTCGGGCCGCGCGGGCTGCGGCTCGCGCACGCCGTCGACGAGCGCGTCGCGGTCGCCGACCTCGCGAGCGTCGCGCGCATCATCGTGCGCAGCGCGCTGGCCTTCGCCGCGGCACGCTGACCGGCGGCTGGGCGGCGCAGCGCGCTCGCGCTCGTCGACGTAGTCGGAGCGCAGACCATCTTCGGCAGCGCCAACGTCCAGCCGAGTCGATGGCCTCGAGACCGGCCGCACAGGGCCGCTCGGGAGCCGGTCGACCGCCGGGCGCGCCGTGCTATAGGCCGGTGACGCCGATGCGTACCGCGTCTGGGACGCAGAAGCGGGCCGTCCGCTTCGCCTCCGCGCGGATCTGGGCGTGCGCCGAGCGGCGGATCTCGCGGTGCGGCTCGATCGCGACCTCGACCGCCTTGGCGGAGCGCTTCAGCAGCCAGCTCGCGGCGACGCGGCCGTCGACGGTCAGCGTCTGATCGCCGCTGAGCGTGAGCTTCAGCGGCTGCAGCTCGAGCGGGATGATGCGCTCGCGGTCGGCGTAGGCGAGCAGCGCCTGGTCCCAGCGCGCGAGGAAGCGCGGCGGCAGGCGGGTCGAGGCCGGCGGCAACGCCTGATCGGGCAGGTCGAGCAGCTCGACCCCGTGCTCGTCTCGGTAGGAGACGGTCGGCACGCGCTCGCACGCCGCGGCGAAGTCGCGCTGTGCGACGCCCGACCACGACGCGAGGTCGCGGCGGCTCGCCGGCCCGAACGCTGTGAGGTAGCGCGCCAGCACGATCGCCGCCGCATCCAGCGGCTCGGGCAGCGGGCGCGGGTCGACGACGAAGCTCGGGCGGCGCCTGTCGCGCCAGTAGCCGGCCGGCGGCAGCTGGACGAGCGGGAGGAGCATGCGGGCGAAGAGGATCGGCGTCCACACCTCGTCGGTGACGCCCTCGTAGCGACGGACGCGCTCGCGAATCTCGTCGTTGGAGCGCGGCTCGGCAAACCAGGCGCGCAGCTCGCACTCGACCTCGGCCTCGTCGAGATGTGGGTAGGTCTTGCGCCAGGTGCGCATTCGCGCCTGGCGCGCGAGTTGGTGGTATGCGGGGTAATCGGCGCCCGCGGCGAGGTGCAGCGTCAGCCGCATCATCGTCGTCTTGACGACGTCGCGCGACTCAAGCGCGCGCTCGAGGTCGTTGATGCTGAGGCCGCGAAGCCGTGCCGCGAGCGCGATGTACGGCGCCGGCGAGTCCTGCCCCTGCAAGGGCGTCAAGCGCCGGATCGCCTCGGCCGGCGCCAGCGGCTGGCGCTCGAGCAGCATCTGCCGCGCGGACAGAGCCGCGGTCAACTGCTTGCGGGTGAGTGTGCGCTCGGCGGTCACGAGGCGCCCGAGCTACGGCTGGTAGGGCGGTGCCTCGCCCCAACCCCAGCGCGGGACCGGCGCGTGCTCGACGACCTCGGCGCCCGGCTGGGAGTTGTGCAGCGCGAGCCGGGTCCCCCACTCCACGTAGGCGACGAACGCCGAGCGGAACTCCGGGTCGTCGGGCAGCGCGGCGTCATCGGCGGCGTGGCTCATGAGCGCCGCGAAGCGGAAGCGCTGCTCGGGCGTGATCGCGAGGTCGCGGTGCTTGTGGACCATGTGCGTGTAGCCGCCGAGCTCGTCCGTGTAGCGCGCCGGGCCGCCGAAGACCTCCGACCACCAGCCGACGACGTGGTCGCGATGCTCCTCGGTGACGCGCCCTCCGAACAACGGCGCCAGCAGCTCGTCGTGCTCCACACGGTCGTAGAAGGCGTCGATGAGGCGCTCGAACGCCTCGCCTCCGCCCGCCCATTCGTAGAGCGTGGTCACCGTGACCATGCTAGCCAGCCCTCGCGGCGCGAAGCGGCCGCCTGGGCGGGTCGGATCGCATGAACAATCGACACCCCGTTGCATGCGATCGTGACGCATGCCTCGAGTTCCATGACATACGTGAACGACTGACACCTCGACGGAGCCGACTCGTCGAGGTGTCGATTGTTCATGGGGCTTGAGATCCCGCCGCGGCCTCGCCTCGGCGGCGGCGGCGCGCGTCGGCGCGCTCGCTCAGGCGACGAACTCGATCTCGACCGGCTCACCCGCGGCGATGAAGTCACGGTCGCCGGGGACGAGTGCGAGCGCGTCGATGCCGAGCATCGAGGTCAGGATGTGAGAGTCCTGCGAGCGCGTCGGGCGCACGTGCCAGCCGTCGTCCTGCAACGAGCTGCGACAGCGCACGATCGTCGTGCGCCCGCGCGCGCCCGGCAGCTCCTCGTCGGCGGTCGCCATCGTCGGGTGCACGACACGCTCGCGACCGAGCATCGCGTCGAGCGCCGGCACGACGAACAGCCGGAAGGCCATGAGCGCGGAGACCGGGTTGCCGGGCAGCGCGAAGACGAGCACGCCCTCGTCGTTGACCGCGAACGTCGTCGGCCGGCCCGGCTTGAGCTTGACGCCTGCGAAGACCTCGCGGAAGCCGAGGCGCTTCAGCGCCGGGCGCACGTGGTCGTGCGGACCGACCGACACGCCGCCCGTCGTGATCAGGATGTCGACGTCGCGCAGGGCCGCGCGCAGCACCGCGACGGTCGCCTCGAGGTCGTCGCCAACGCGCACGCGGGTCACGAGCTCGCCGCCGGCGCGGTGCACTGCGCCCCCGAGCGCGGGGCCGTTGGAATCGCGGATGCCGCCAGGCGGAAGCGGCTTGCCGGGGTCGGTGAGCTCGTCTCCTGTGCCGGCGAGCGCGACGCGCGGACGGCGCACAACCGACGGGCGCGGGATGTTCAGCGAGGCGAGCACGCCGAGCTCGGACGGCCCGAGCAGCGAGCCGGCGTGGATCACGAGCTCGCCGGCGAGGATGTCCTCACCCGCCGGGCGCACGTGCAGCCCCTCGCGCACCACCCCGTCGACGACGACCGTCGAGCCGTCGTCGTCGTGCGTGAGCTCCTGTGCCACGATCGCGGTCGTGCCGTCGGGGACGGGCGCGCCGGTCGAGATCCGCACCGCGGTCCCAGGCCGGACGGTCACGCCGGCGCCGGTGCCGGCCCGCGCCTCGCCGATGAGCTCGAGCTCGACGCCGCCGTCCGCGGTCTCGGCGGCGATGATCGCGTAGCCGTCCATCGCCGACGCGTCGAACGGCGGCACGTCGTTAGGTGCCGTCGCGTCGTCGGCGAGCGCGCGGCCGAGGGCGTCGTCGAGCCCGACCTCCTCGGAGCCCAGGACGGCGACATGCTTGAGCACGCAATCGCGCGCTTCGTGGATCGAGACGGCCATTGGTAGTCAGGGGCGCAGTGCCCGCCGGTGGCGGGTCTGGTTCCCCATTCCCCTTTCAATTCCGTGCGTGCGGTTTTCCCGCACACGGCTTACCGATGATCTTCGTGGCATGGCTTACGCGGTCCCTGGGTAGC
>JBBSNY010000026.1:0-58067 GCA_038260305.1 Solirubrobacterales bacterium | reverse complement strand
TGGAACTCCCCCGGTTCGGTGGACAGGGGTTGATTAGGTTGATCAGACGGTACTGGAGTTGTTGTCGTAGTCGTACTGTGCGTAACCCGAAGGGTTATGCACAGTTTTGCAGTTTTTCGTGCGCGCTCGCGCGCGAGGCGACATCGGCCGTGTAACGGGCCTCGAAGTCCGCGGGGCACAGCATCCCGAGCGTCGAATGGCGCCGGCGGCGGTTGTAGAACGTCTCGACGTAGGCGAACATCGCGGTCCGTGCCTCGGCCTTCGTCGGCCAGGAGCGGCGGTGGATGACGTCCTTCTTCAAGCTCGCGTGGAAGCTCTCCATCGCGGCGTTGTCAAAGCAATCGCCCTTGCTGCCCATCGACATGTCGATGTCGACGCTGCGACAGCGCTTGGTGAAGATCAGAGACGTATATTGCGATCCCTGATCGGAATGGTGCACCGGACGGCCCACGGGCCGGCGGCGCGCGACGGCCATCTCCAGCGCGTCGATGACGAGCTCGACGCGCATGTGATCAGCCATCGCCCAGCCGACGATCCGGCGGCTGTAGCAGTCCATCACCGACGCGAGGTACAGCCAGCCCTCCCACGTCCGGATGTACGTGATATCCGCGCACCAAAGGCGATCGGGGGCGGTCGGGTTGAAGTCGCGCTGCACGAGGTCTGGGGCCGTCCTGACGCCCCGCACGCGGATCGTCGTGCGCCCGCGGCGGCGCTTGTGCAGGCCCGACAGGCCGGCGTGGCGCATCAGTCGCTCGACGCGCTTGCGACCGACGTGAACGTCGTGCTCGAGCGCGAGCTCGGCATGCACCCGCGGAGACCCGTAGGTCTTCAGGCTGCCCGTGTGGATCGCCGCGATCTGCGTATCGAGCGCCGCGTCGGCGACGGCCCGCGCCGACGGCACGCGGGCCGCCCACGCGTGATAGCCCGACCGCGACACCTCCAGCACGCGACACATGATCTTGATCGAATGCTCGGCCTTCCTCGCGAACACGAACCCGAACACCTTCACCGGGTCCTGCTCTCCGAGGCGAAGAAGGCCGCGGCTTTTTTCAAAATCTCACGCTCCTCCGCGAGGATCTTGTTCTCACGCCGCAGCCGGCGCAGCTCGTCGCGCTCGACGCTGCTGAGGCCCTCGGCCTTGCCCTCATCGACCCGCAGTTGGCGACTCCAATCGCGCAACGACTGCGCCGAGCATCCCAGCTCCTTGGCCAGCTGCGGAGCCGTCCGATCGCTACTGCGCAGCAACCGCACGGCCTCCTGACGGAACTCCAACGTATACGGCGGGGTCTTGGGCATCTACAGACATCCTCTCGAACCGAGCGCTCCGCTCAGTCACAGGGTGTCCACGAAACCGGGGGAACTCCAGATCTCGGTCTGACTGGATGTCGTGCTCGCTCCCGTGCCCTACGGGTCGCGCGGCGCCGCGGTGGGAGACGCACGCTCGTAATCTGGCGGCGTGCTCGGTCTCGAAAGCTTGATCAGGAGCGCGGAAGACCTCCGCGTTGACGCCGTTGCACAGATGCCGTTCTGTGCGGAGCCCGATCGCCTATCGCCTCGCGAAACCTACGAGCAAGCAAGCGAGCTTGGCTTCGACGACCTCCCGGTACGGGACCACGATGGGCAAATCCGCCGCATGGTCCGCTCGGCAGCGCTGCGAGACGCCAACGACACATGGGACGTGCTCGATAGCCAAGCAGTCGTCCTGGATGCCGACTCTCTCGTGGCGCGGGAAGCGCCAGTGTTCTCGCTCCTAGATCGGTTCGTAGAGCGAGACGTCCTGTTCGCGCTCGGACGACGCGGCGTTGACGGGGTCGTGACGATCTACGACCTCAACCAGCCCGCGGCACATCTTCTTGGCTTCGGACTGATCTTAATCTCGGAGGCAGAGGTGGCGCGCTGTCTGCGAAGCCACTTGGGCGAGGATGCTTCGCAGGCGAAAGAACGCGCGGTCGCTGTTCTGGGCAAGGGCCGGATGGGCGTTCGTCGCTGGGAGCGTTCGAGGGAGGCCAACAAGGACCTGCATCTGTCTGCATCCCTGACGTTTGGAGAGAAATTGGAGCTCCTGCCGGATTTCGGGCTCGCGGAACTTGCCGGTCGCCACGGCCTTTCGTCGCAAGCGCTCTTAGCTGACCTGGGCGAGATCAGAGACCTGCGAGACGCTCTCGCGCATTACGACGACCAGGACCGGCTCGCAGATCCGCGTTGGGTGCACGAGCGGATGCGCCGAGCAAACACTCTCGCTCAGCTCATCGCCGGCTCCACACTCACTTAAGCTGGAGGGTCCTCGCTTGCTCCCTCGTGGCAGTACGCGGTGTCGTCGCGGGCACGGTGCGCTGTCACAGCCGGTTGAAAACTGACCCCCTGGCGCCGGTCCTCCCCTCCTCCGGCCTGTTCAAGTCACGCTGGGGATCCCATTCGCGACGGGCCCGACGCCGCGCGCGGCCGCGGCGTCAGTCGTTCGTCGCGGAGGTCCTGTCGTGCAGTGCTTGGCGCGCGCCGCGTGGGGGAGGGGAGGGGGAGTGGGAGAGCCCCTCGAACTCGACGTCGGACGACAAACCTCGTCAGGTGCGCAGCCCTCCCGCCGTCGGCTTCATCATCGATGAGCAGCCCGCGCGAAGAGCGACAAGCTTCGCGCCGCCTCCGCGATCGTGCCGCCGCTCCGCCGTGCCGCAGGCTTGCGAGCGTTGACGCTCACGGCTAGGTTCCGGATCGTGACCGCCAAACAACGCGTCGTCCTCGGCGCCCTCCGCGACGCCCAGCACGAGCACAACGGTCAGGCCGTCAGCGCCGGTCAGATCGCGGAGGTATGTCCCGCGCCGTGGCACGGGCGCCCGGACCTCGCAACTCAGGCGCTCGTGCTTCTCGAGCGTCACGGCCTCGTGCTCGTCGCGGCCGGATCGACGCGCGCGTGGAAGATCACCGCCGCCGGCCGGCTGATGCTCGCACCACGCCGCGGCCCGGCGCGCACGCGGCCCGTCATCGGCGGCGGACCGCACCCACGCTAGGACACTCAGGGCCCTCGTGGCCCGGCCAAAGGGTCAGGCGTTGAGCTGCGCCTTCAGCGCGGCGGCCGCGGAGAACTTCGCGGCGCGGCTCGCAGCGATCTGCATCCTTTCGCCGGTCGCGGGGTTGCGCCCCTCGCGCGCCGCGCGGTCGCTGACGCTGAACTTGCCAAAGCCGGCGATCGCGACATCGCGGCCCGCGGCGAGCTCACCCGTGATCGCGTCAAACGCGGCGTCGACGGCGCTCTTGGCCTGCTCGCCGCTCAGTCCGCTGTCCGCGGCGACCTGCTTAGCCAGCTCGTTCTTGGTCATCCTCTGCTCCCTTGGTGCTTGTGCCCATAGCGCCGGCACGCTACGCCGGACGCCGGACGCCGGACGCTGCGACCGGCCTACCGAACTTCAGAGAACTCGCATTCTCTAAAGTAAACTCCAGGGATCTCTTCAGAGAACGCGAAATCCCCGGGGGCGCAGCGTCCCGAATCGACTTCAGAGAACACGGTGCCGGTCGTGCCACGGCGTCGGGGTCGCCCCGCGCTCGAGCTGCCCGAGGCGTTCGCGGCCGTGCTCGAGGTCTACGTCGTCGCCTTGGCCGCCGGCCCGCTGGCCGCGCAAACGCGCCGCACCTACGCATCGAAGGTCCGCCAATACCTCGCCTGGCTCGCCTTGGCGGAGACCGACGGCGATCCGCTCAACACGCCGGACGGCCGTGACTGGGCTGTGCGTGACTACCGCACCCATCTGCAGGCGGTGCTCAAACGCCGGCCGGCGACGGTCAACAGCGCGCTCGCCGCGATCGACGACCTCACATCCGCCGGCACCTCGGACCCGCCAGCGCCGCCCGGCTCGAGCTGCCCGCGGCGGCACCCCGTGCCCTCACCCAGAAAGACCAGCTGCGCTACCTGCGAGCCGTCCAAGGCAGTCCCTCGCCCCGCGACCAGGCGCTCGCGCTCGTCCCGTTCTACGCCGGGGCCCGCATCAGCGAGATCGTCGCCCTCGACATCGACGACGTCCGCGTCTCCGCCCGCAAGGGAATCCTTCGTGTCCACGGCAAGGGCGAACGAGTCCGTGAGATCCCGATCCACCCGAAGCTACGGACCGCACTCACCGGCTGGCTCGACGAGCGGCCCGGCTGGCCTGCCGCTGAGATCACGCCCGCGCTGTTTCTCAACCAGCGCGGGCAGCGCCTCAGCGCGAAGGGCGCCCACGACGTGATCACCGGCCTCGCGGCGGCCGCCGGCCTCGACGACGACGCGACCACCCACGTCCTTCGGCACACGTTCGCGACCACGCTCGTCCGCGGCGGGACCGACCTCGTCATCGTCGCCGAGCTCCTCGGGCACGCCCGCCTGGAAACCACCCGCGGGTACACCCGCCCGAGCGCAGAAGACCGAATCCGCGCCCTCGAGCTCCTCCTCATCGACCAGTAGCCGCGATCAGGGCCGCTCAGCGGCGGCTGATGGACTTTTCGGCCTTATCTTGGCGGTACGCCTACGGGGGCTGTCCCCGGATCGTCGCCTCCGTGACGATCAGGCGTTGCGCGATCTCGTTGTTGGAGCTCTCGACTTGATCGCCTCCCGCTCCGGGGAAGACGACAGCGCCGCGGTAGCCTGCGGCCATGGACTTGGTTGCCGCAAGCATTGGAGCGGGTGCGCTCCTCCTGTCCATCTACAACACCTTGGAGACACGGAGACGGCATCGGGGCGAGGCGGCCAAAGACGAACCGGATCTCCGCGTGGTGGTGGTGACCAGCGAAGACGGTGCAGGCGAGGTATGTGGCGTACAGGCTCGCGTTTCTAACAAGGGGCATCGTCCGATCGAGATCCGTCGGTACTGGATCAGTGACCGCCACGGTGACGCGCTCGATATCGTTGCAGTCGCCGCGCCGGCCTTGCCAGCAACGTTGGGGGTCGAGCACGGCTTCGACTTCTTCTTCGACCTGGACGACTTGCTAGAAGCCTCGCAGCGAGCGCAGTTGAGGCCTCAAGTCTTTTGCGTCTGTGACGCGCATGGGACCGGCTACCAGGCCGCCTTCCCGCGCGGCTTCTAGGCCGGCACGCCCAGCGTTCATCAGCATCCGTGGGCAGTCCTGGTGCGATTCGGGGTGCTGCGCCAGGCCAGCATCCAGCGCTGTCTCAGAGCGTCCAGAGCGGGCGATGTTGCGGGGACTTGCCCGCTCCCCGCGACCAGCCTGGACGACCGCGCCGGCGGCTTATCGTGCGTTCCTGCTAGCCGTGGGGCGACTGAAGGAACAACGGGAGAATCAGTGCGGCTACTCCGAGAAGCAGGCTCGTGAGGTTGAAGATACGACCCGCCACCTTGTCATTTGTCGCAAGGTTGATGCCGGCTGCCGCGAGGAGAACGCCGCCTAGCACCGTCGCAACCTTCGCAAGCGCCGTACTGGGGACTGATTCCACGAAGAGAGCGAGAGTGGCAACGAACGCGACGACGATTAGGGTCAAACCGCCTTGCACACGGCTACGTAGGCGCTTCGCCGCGGCGGCGTTCGAGATTTCTTCAGCCAACGCTTCGCGCGCCTTGCGCTCGCGATCAACGTCCGCACGACCGGATACGCGGAGTGCTTCCAGCCGCTCGGATAGCTCTCCGACCTCCTGGTGGCGCGCCGTTTGAGTTCAAGCTCTGATTCGAGTGCTTCCCGTTTCGGCCCTCTGCTTGGGTCCGTGGCCCAGCCCGCAAAGTAGCCGCGGGATTGGGCGATCGGCGCCGGCCGAAGTGCCCGGTTCGCACGGTGGCGGCACCCGGCGGGCCCGCAGGGCCGCGTACCGGGCCGGCAACCCGGCCACGCCCGCGCGCGATGCCGCGTTTGCCGACACCCGCCACTGATGCGGCACTTCCAGCTGCAGCGCCTCGCGGATCCGTTGCTGCTCGCCCGGCCCGCCGGCGAGATAAGCGCCGCCGCGGCCAGGACCGCGCTGCGCCTCGTAGTTTGGGGCGCTGGTAAGAACGCTGTCACCAGCCGCCAACCGCGCTGATCGGGCGCGACTCAGCCCGTCGACGCGGCGGCCGGCAGCGTCGGTGACCGTTGCGAGCCTGGGCGTTTGCCCGTGGTCGCGTTGTCGAGGTGGCCGTAGATCGTGGTGCGTGGGACGCTGAAGATGTCGGCGATCTGCTGCACGGCGTGTTCGCCGGCGTCGTCGAGCTGCTGCGCAAGCACGACCTGGTCGGCGTTGAGCTTCGGCCGGCGGCCGCCGTTGCGTCCTCGTGCGCGAGCGGCGGCGAGGCCGTCCCGCGTGTTGGCCACGATGAGTTCGCGCTGGAGCTCGGCGAGGACCGACAGCATCCCGAACATTGCGCGACCCTCGGCTGTCGCGGTGTCGATGCCCTGCTCGATGACGTGCAGGCCAACGCCTCGCTCGCGGAGCTTCGCGCCGAGGGTGACGAGGTGCAGGACGGAGCGCCCGAGTCGATCCAGCCGCGTGATCTTCAGGGTGTCGCCGTCGCGCAGCAGCTTGAGCAGCTCGTCGAGTTGCGGGCGGCTTGCCTTGGCACCGCTCGCGCGGTCGACGTAGATCGCGTCTTGAGCGACGCCGGCGCACGTAGCAGGGCGTCGATCTGGTGATCGGGGTTCTGGTCAGCCGTCGAGACACGCGCGTAGCCGAAGAGCACACCGTCGAAAATACCTCACCGGCGCGTTGATCTCGTCGTAGTTTCCCGACGCGGGTTCTCGACGTCGAATCGGGTCGAGATCGCGGTCGGGCGCGGCCGTCCGGGCGACCGTCGAGAAACGAGTGTTTGTCGACATGTAGGCAACGTGAACCGATCGCGCGCCGCTCTATACTCCTGACTCAATTGGAGCTGGGGTCGCGCAGCGTCTACTCGGCGTGCCGCGCTGGCCCAGCAACGCTGGCGGACGGGTGGCGGGCGCGTACACTCAGCGACTTGAGTCTCGATGACTACTACGACGAGGGCGCGGTCGCGCGTGACCGTGAGGGCATCGCTTCGGTCAACCGCCGAGTAGGCCAGCGCTATCAGGACCACGCTTCGGCATGGTCCGGGGCTGTCACGCAGCTCAACGCGGCGGTGGGGACTGAAGTCCAGCGCTTCACGCGTGCGATGAAGCGCGCGACTCCTCGGAAGCAAAGCCCGCCGGGCGCCAGCCTCCGACTGCACCGCCGGCCCTTGGGTCTGGGCTACAGCGCGGTGTGGTACTGGAGGCTCGGCAGGAGAATCAACAATGAGAAGGCCGCCGGCGAGCTGATCGTGACTTCGCGGGGCCGCATCTCGGTGGCCTACATCGCAAAGATGGGCACACGTGGATTCGACGGCTCGGGTGGAAAGCTTCTGCGTGAGATGCCGAAGCGGCTGTTCGAGATTCCGAAGATGGAGGTTCCGACGTCACGCGAGCAAGCCGCAGCGATCGCCGCACGCTTGAACTCGTACCCTCCAGTACAGCCGCCAACTCCAGACGAGGTGAGTCAGCGCCTTGCGCAGATTCTTCAGGAACACAGCGTGACCCTCTAGTCGCGCGCGCCCAGTGGCCTAGTTTTCAACCGGCGCTGCGGGCCTAGAGTTCGACCGGCCTTGACAGGTCCGCAAAGGCGTGCGTTCGCGCGGTGTTCGCGGGTTACTTGAGATGCGGGCCTCCGAGCCAGAGAAAGACCTGCGGCCCAGGGCCGCTTGACGACCAAACATCGGATTCGCCGTAGCCGCACATAGCGTCTCCACCAGGGAGGAAGGCCACAACTCCTGGACAGTTGGAGCCGGTCTTATCGATCCCGGCCGCGGCGCCCCATAGCTGGTTTGCTAGTGCCAGCCCGATCCAGAGAATTAGCCACACGAGCACTGCCAAGACTGGACCCCAGAGAAGCGCAAAGAGAGCCGATCCGGCGCGCCCGTTCTGAAACAGCGAGTTGACGCCTACGAGGAGCAGGGAGCCGATGATGAGCGGCAGGAGCAGCGGCAGAGGCCAGAGCAAGATTCCCAAGATCGCCGGTTGGAGAATCGTGATTCCAACGAACACGGCGAGCATCAGCACGATCGGTCCTAAGCATCCGCCGCCTCGGGGTTCCAACTTGATCAGGAGCCAATCGGGCACGCTAGCGACCATAACTCGCTCTAGCCGGGGGCGCTCTCGCCCGCCTCGACGCGGGCGAGCAGCGTCGCCCACTTCGCGCGCATCTGCGACTCCAGCGTCGCCGTTGATCTGCTCCCACGCACCGTCAGCCGACGAGGGCCGCGAGCCGGTCGCCGACGTCGTCGCCGCGCTAGTGGACCTGTGGTCGGCGTGCGCGCCTGCGCGCTACGCGAGGCAGCGCACTGGGAAGCGCCAAGATTGCGGTACTGCGCGATGAGCGGCGGGCCGCTACTCTTGCGGCTGGTGAGCCAGGTGTCGATCTCATGGCGCGCATGACCGACCGTACCCGCGCAGACTGTCGGTAGAGGGATCCTCTATTCCACCCACTGTTGTGCGATGACCAAATAGGACCCGTGTAGCCGCAATGACTACGGCATCGTCGATCACGTCGTACGTCCGGGGGCAGATCGATGCTGCAGCCGGCCTCGGGGCTCAGCCACTGGTTGCGCGGTACACCCGGGCAGGCCTGTCACGCGGCGCCGCCTTAGCGGCCGCCGAAACGGTCACTACCGCCGCAGCCGGCGCGGTAATCGTCGCGGAGGCGACCTTGGAGGCACGCGATGCCGTGCGTGCGATGCACGCCGGCGTCACGATGGAGATTGGAGTCCTGCAGTCAGTTGTCGCGGACGTGGGTCGCACGCTCGACAAGATCGAGACGTTGCTTTCCAATCCCGCAGCCACCGCTTCGGCCGAGGCATGCCGAGAGGGCTACAACGCCTGGGCAGGCAGAGATCTCAAGATCGCCGAACTCTACTTCGATCGTGCGATCGAACATCGCCCCAACGACGTGCTCGGCTGCTATGGCCGGGGACTTGTCGCCGACGCCTCTGGCGAGCAGAAGCGAGCGTTCGTGATGTTTGCTCAGGCAGCCCGGGCGGCTACATATAGCGCAACCGAAGACGATGGCCTCCGTCAAATCGGCGCGCTCGCATTCATTTTGGCCGGGCGGGTCGCGCAGACCAGCCCGGAGATTCCGGGCTCCGGGATGGGCGAACTTGCGGACGCGGTGGAATCGGCCCTCGAGCGATCGCCCGAGTCCCAGTACCTCATAGCGCAGTACTCCGCAGATCCTGTCAGGCCGCTCGCTCTCGCGATCTATCGCGCGCCGGAATACACCATCGACGCCATGACGCAGTTCGATCCTGAGTCGGTGGCGCGAGCCGTCAATTACACCCTCGAGCGAGTCCATGTCGACGATTCGACGAGGGCGGGCGTCGCCAACACCACACGGCAGATCACAAGTGACATTGCCGAGCTTTGCGATCGCCTCGACATCCCCAGTCAGTTTGGCGGAGACCCGCGCCCGACGGCACGGAACCCGGCGGCGGCGTATGCGGCATGGCTGCAACGTGCGCAAGACCTCTCAGAGGACCTAGGTCGCCTTCGCGCCGCTGTACAACGAAAGCGCGAGCAAGCGCTGTCCGACCATGAAGCGATCGACGGTGGTCCGTTGCCGGATATCGGCCTTGGTTCGCGCGGAGAGCTGATTTTCATGGGCGTTGCCAGCATCGGACTTGGTGCTCTTGGTTTCTCGATTTCGGGTCTCGTTCTGGGCATCGTTTTCTTCGTGGTCGGAGGCGTTGTTTCGGCGTCGATCAGTGGCCACCTCAACATGAGGGAGATGCACGGAACCAACGACCTCAAGAAGGCCAGGCAGGACAAGGCTCGCAAGCTGAGCGTGCCGGATCACGAGCGCGTGGCGCAGAAGGAACGTGCGCTCGACGCGCTAGCGAGCGAGATCGACGCGCTACACCAGCGATTAGGCTCGCTGCTTGCGCCTCGACGGCTTGAGCCTACGATCGGGAGCAGTGCGACTATCGCTGGTAGCGCCATCCGCGGTGCCGACGGCCGGTCGTGACGACCGGCGTGAGGTCTAAGAAGATCGGGCACGCACACCGACCGCTGGCGCGAGCGCCCGATGAACCAGCCGGGCCGCGCGCAGGTGCGGATGCCTCCCGATCGGGGCGAAGGAGTCGGGCGTTCGATGGGAAGCTCCCCGTCAGTGATCGACGTCGGCCTTGCGGATGGTTAGACGCGTGGCCATGTCGAGATTCACCTCGCCGTAGGGCAAGACATGCATCCAGAACAGTGGCGTCAAGCCGCGCCGGTCCGCTGGCGTCAGCAGATCGGCCCAGGAGGGATCGGCGAGGATGTCCTGCAGCATGAGCGTGTTGACGTACACGAGGGCTGATTGGAGGATGCGCAGGCAGAGGACGAATAGCTCCTGCTCGTCGCGGCGGTTGGACTGCATGTCGCCGCGTTTGCCGTAGGCGAGTTCGCCGTTGGCGCCGTTCCAGGATTCGACGACGTTCAGGCCCTCCTCGATCTCGCGCTGCAGGTCGCGTAGGCGCAGGTAGCGCGCGATAAAGATCGTCTTCTGGGCGCGGCCGACCTCGAGCATCGCTTGGTAAGTCGGGTGCGACGCGTTGCGCGTGAAGCGTCGCAGGATCGCCTCCGTCGACGTCGTCTGGGTACGGATCGCGGTCGCGTACTTGATCATCTGGTCGTACTGCTCGGCCACGATGCCCCAGCGGATTGGCCGCGTCAGCGCCGGTGTCAGGCGGGGGTATGAGTCGCGCTGCCCGGCATCGGGGACGTACAGGCGGACTTTGTTGATCCGCTTGATCCGCGGCAGCAGGTCGAAGCCGAGCAACCGGGTGATCGCGAACCCGATCTCCGACTGGCCGTGGGAGTCGGTGTAGTCAGCCTGCACGTCCATCGGGGTGTCGTGACGCATTGCGCCTTCGACCATCGCGGCGACCTCCGACGCGCTGCACGAGATCAGCTGGGAGTGCACGGCCATCGAGCGCTTCTCGACGTGCCAGTAGATCAGTACGCCGTGGCCGCGATACCTGGAGTGCCACTCGGTGAGGATGTTCTGATCGAGCGCGCGAACGTGCGTCGAGTCCGACGCGACCGCGGTCGACCCATTGCCCCACAGCCCCTGATCGCGGGCGACGAACGTCGCGTCGGCGATCTGCACCTCGATCGAGCGCGCCGCCTCGACGGTCAGGTATCGGCGGCGGACGTAGCGCAGGTCGTCCTCGCCGTGGCCGTGTCCGCCCGCTGCGACGGCACGGATGCCGGTGTTCGTTCCGTATGCGTAGATCGCCAGCAGTAGCCGCTCGGCCAGGATGTCGGGGCGGATGCTGGCCCCGGCTGTCACCGACGTGACGGCGTCCAGGCAGCCGGTTCGCAGGACGGCCTCCTTGAGCATGTCGACGAGCGCGACGGTGCCCCAGCGACGCAGCACCTCGGTTCTCACGGTCCGCAGGTTGCGCGGCTCGGGCTGCGCGTCGAGCGGTCTCAGCTTGATCGCGACGGAGCGCCGCTCGGCGATCGACAGCCACCCGAGCGTCGTGAGCGCGTCGTTGAGCGCGCCGAGTTCGTCGCGAAGCTGCCCGCGCAGTCCGTCGACGAACTCGGCCGGGTCGAGTGGCTTGCGCAGGGTCCGGTAGTGCTCGGTCCGCCGCTGTTCGTAGTCGAGGGGGAGGTCTTCGTCGGGGTTGCGCCAGCGGTCCGCGCCGACGACCCAGATCTCCTTGCAGCGCAGCGCCTCACGCAACGCCTGGAACGTCGCGACCTCATAGACCATCCGCACGATCCGCCGGCGGCCGCGGGCGTCCTCGCGGTGAAGGACGTCCTCCCAGTCACCGCGCAGCGCGCGGTGCATCGGGATGACCTCGCCGAGCGGGAAGTACGTGATGTTGCCCGCCGCGGCGAAGCGGCGGATCAGCTGCAGCGCCTCGATCACGGGCTGATGCGCGGAGCTGCTGCGGAACTCCAGGACGTCCAGCAGCCGGATCATGCCTCGCCGGTAGTGGTTGGTGTAGGACGCCTTCAGCGTTGTCTGCACCGTGCGCCGGTAGACGGGACCGTTTGTCTTGAACTCGTGGACGAGTTCGCGCAGCGTCTGCTCACCGCCGCTGACCGCGGGGAACACGACGCCGCGGACCGTGCCGTCCGGCGTGGCCAGCGACGCTTCGGCGACACGGAACAGGATGTTCTCCTTACCGCTGACGCGCTTGAACGCGTTGACCAGTTCCTTCGTGACCTTGGTCTCGGCGCGCGCGCCGACGCGGTGAACCGTCGCGATCAGCAGATCGACCAGCGTGTCGGTGATCTCCCGCTCGCGTTCGCGCAGCAACGCGGACAACAGCGTCAGCCGCAGTGCCTCGGGATGGGTGCGCAAGTGCGACGGCGACTCCACCGCCGCCCGCGCACGCCAGCCCGCCACGACCTTCGGAGCGACGTCGGCGAACACCGAACCGCCAACGCCGATCGCTCGGACCGCGAGGAGCTTGTCGATCTCGCTCAGCATCGTCTCGAGGCTCACCTTGCCCGGAGCCTCCTTCACCCGAGCAAGGACCGGACGCTCGCACTCGCCGGCGTCCGGCGCGGCCTCGGTCGAGTCGGCATCGTCGTCGACGGCGACAAGCGCCGCGATCCGAAGCTTTGTGTCATCGCTGAGTCGCCCCGAGACGCGTGCGGTCAGGGCGTCCTCGCCCGTTCGTAGCGCTGAGCGGACGACCCGATCGATCCGCCCAGCACTCGGCGGTTCGATCTGCTGGCGACGACAGCGCGCGAGTAGCTCGTCGCGGACGAGCTCGGGGCGGCGCTCGATCTGCGTCACATGCTCGACCAGCCACGCCGTCAACTGCTCGGCATCGGCAACGGTGCACTCGCGAAATCCGAGGTGCTCGCGGATCTGCGCGCGATGATGCTCGATCGAGCGCCCCGCCCACTCGTACGAACCGAACTCGCTCGCCGTGACCTGCACCTGCCGGGCGACGAACTCCACGACAGCGTCCGGCAGATCCGAGTCAGCCGCCGGGAAGCGGCCGTGACGCGTGTAGAACTTCAGCAGCAGCGCGAAGCCAAGCCTCGTCGCGCCGCGCTTGCCCGCAACCAGCGTCCGCTCATCGTCGAGCACCGTCCAATGCTCGACGAGGTCATCCAGATCGGTGGCCGCCGCCACGGCCCATCATTGACCGCGCCGCAGCGCCGCCGCAAGCGCATGCGCCCCGCGATCCCGCACGTTGGGGGCGATCAGCCCGTTGGCGTCTGGTGACAGCATTCTTACCGGCACCCCAGTTTGCGGGCTGGGCCACGGACCCAAGCACTGGGCCGACAAACACCCCATATCAGCGTGCGTTCCTGTTGCGCTTCTACCGGAAGGCCTGTTCCGTCCGCGCGGCCGCGCGGTGCGGGAGCCGGAGCTTGCGATCCTCCAGATTCTGCGCGACGGAGAACCGGTCGCGAGAGCGGCCGGGATCGTCAGAGCGCCCAGTAAGACGCCTCGGCTTAGTTGTCACGCAGCTGTGTCTAGGTGCGGGTTGGCTGTCAGATAGCGTGCGACACGGTCGTCGATTCGGTCGTCGGTCCACCCCCTGCTGTGGAGTGCCGCCAACAGTTCGGGCACCTGGCCCGGATGAAGTCGTGGCACCTCGCGCGAAAGCCAAGTCTCGGTGAAGCGCGTTGGCAGAGCCAGGGGAGGTGGGGGGGCAGCGAGCCACGTGGCGAGGCGATCGGCCTCCTCCTCAGCTCGTCGCCGTTCCGCTTCCACGGCGGCTTCCTGAGCCCGGACGCGCTCGACCTCGCGATCGGCTTCCATTTGAGCCTCGCGCTCTTTCTGTGCCTTGCGATTACCGACGTAGATGACGAGAGCCAAGATCGCGATGGGAGCCGCGACGTACCAATACTTCACGGCAAGGCCTACGCCGATAACGACGAGTAGAAAGACACCGAAACCTGCGCTACCACCGCTGTTCTTTCGCCGGCGCCCGCCGCCGCCGTACACGGACACGGGCCCGGCGTTCACGCCAACACGCCCCCGAGAGGAGACGCTCACGGGACCCATTCGGATGCGCAAACCCACGGTGCCAGAGTCAACGACTCGGGCGGGTGCGTCAAGGGCGTCCGCCGCGACAGGCAGGAAACCGCGCGGCATGCGGGATCGAGTTGCGCCGCGAGATCAAGCCCTCGCGCGACCCTCGGCCGTAGGGGTCGTCTGAGTAACCGCGGCAAAACGGCCAACAAGTCATCCATCAACGCGGGTTAGGGGAAGCGCCCTGGGTCTTTCGAGGGCGCCGGGACGCCTGGAGAGGTCGGAACGGGGTGGCCGCGCGGCCATCACAACTTAGTTGGACAATCCCCCGACTCGGGCTTCCTCGCGCCATGCGGCCACGATGTCGGGGCGCAGTCTCCACTGGCCCCTGACGACCCGCTTGCCAGCGGCGACGTTCCGCGCGAGGGTAGCGAGCTGGACCGCGTTCGCGGCTCCCCAGCCATTGCGGGCACACCACGCTAGGACCTCGTCCGGATCGAACGCCTCACCGCTGCGCTGGAGCGACAAGAAGACCTGTACCGCCGTGGTTCTGTTGTAGGTATCCACGCCGTTCGCCAGGTTCGCGAGCCCCGTGAGCGACTGGAGGCCCTTGACGACGACCGGGTTCGATACGGCCTCCCCCGGGTCCGGCGCCGGGCGGCCTGTGCGGATGTCCGTCGGGCGCCAACGCGCCTTCCAGCAGGGGATCGAATCCCCCCACGGGATCGCGCAGATCGCCGGCACCCGCCACCGGTCCAGTCGGTCGAGCAGGCCCTCAGCGAGCTGCGGGATGGACGAGACTCGGTTCAGGAAGATCGTCGCGCTCGAGAGTCGGTTCTCGCGGGCAAAGCTGAGCAGCCAGTCGTATCCAGCCTTCACCGCGGCGGCGTCGCTGCCGTCTGCGTAGCATCGGGTGACTCCGTCGGTTTGCCTGCTCATCGCGCGTGGTCGAGCTTACCCGGCGTCCCGGCGGCCGCTGCGCAGGGTGTTCCGCAGCTCATCCAGCAGGCAGCAGGAAGCCGTGCTCGGGAGGCCGGGAAGGCTCGACGGCGGCTACCGAGTGCCCGTTCCGACCCTCCTGGGTCCAGCCACCCACAAGCGCCAGGCGCTTCCCCTAACCCGCGTTGATGGATGACTTGTTGGCCGTTTTGCCGCGGTTACTCAGACGACCCCCCGAGCGACGACTCGTGGAGCACGAGTTGACCCGTCGCCGGACGTTCCTGGCCTTATCCGTCGCCTTGCCCGCCGCCGGCATAGTCGTCGCGCTCCTCGGCGATCTGTATGTGGGCGGCGCCTTCGTTGCCGCAGCGCTCGGTCCTGCTGCTGGCACGGACCCAAGCAGAGGGCCTGGATCAACAAGCCCGACGACGAACGGGCCGCTGCTCACTAATTTCTCCGACGACACCGTCTCATCCGGCTTGACAGGCTCCGATTGGAGGAGTCGCGAGCGAGCCCGCAGCGTGCAGCCTGCGTTAGCGCTCGTCCTCGGGCGGTTGCGGCGGCGGCGCTCGTTGCTCAGCGTCGTCATCGATCGCCTCACTGACCGCCGAGATCAGGGGCCCGCCCATGTCGTGCCACGCCTCGATCGACGCTTGTATCGCGGGTCCTGCTGTGAACACCGCGTAGAAAGTGACCAGAAAAACGGCCATCTTCGCGCGCATCCAGTTCGGGATCGCGCTGTGACGAACGACTGCCGCCCCGATCAGCGCTTCGAGTAGCAGCGATCCGCGCGAGAGCGGCGAGACCCCGCGCGTGTCGTCGCGGGGCGACCGTCTCGACCTGATTTCGTCGAGCTCTGGGTGCGGTCAGCTGGCGGCGGTGAGTTCGGCGAGCTTCTCGGCCGGTGTCATCCACCCGAGCGTCTGGCGCGGGCGGCCGTTGAGTTCGGCGGCGACTGCGTCGAGGTGTGCCTGGCTGACGGCGACGCTCGTGCGTTTGGGGAAGTACTGGCGTAGCAGCCCGTTGGTGTTCTCGTTGCTGCCGCGCTGCCACGGGCTGCGGGGATCACAGAAGTACACCTGCACGCCGCTGTCGATGCTGAAGCGGGCGTGCTCGGCCATCTCGTGGCCTTGGTCCCACGTCAGCGACCCGCGCAACTGCTCTGGCAACGTCGTGATCGCCTTCGTCAACGCGACCCGAACGGGCTCGGCCTTGCGCCCGTCGGGCAGCGCGACGAGCTGGGTGAAGCGGCTAGAGCGCTCGACGAGCGTGACGATCGCTGAGGGCAGCTTGCCGAGCAGCAGATCGCCCTCCCAATGCCCCGGGACAGCGCGGTCCTCGGCCTCCGCCGGACGCTCGGAGAGCAGCAGCAGACCCTTCATCTGACCGCGACCATCAGACACCGCACGGCCGCGAGGGCGACGCGTCACCTGCCCCGTACGCAAGTGCGCGCACAGTTCACGGCGCAGCGCGCCGCGCGACTGCACGAACAACGACAGATAGATCGTCTCGTGCGAGATCCGCATCGCCTCGTCATCAGGGTAGTTCCGCGCGACCCAGCCAGCGATCTGCTGCGGCGACCACTTCAGCTCGAGCTTCGCCGTCGGTGTACACCAGCGACCCCAACAGGCCGCCCGGCTCACACGCACGAACGCGCACCGGCACAAGGCGCCGCTCACGGCCCTCGGGATCCTCACGAAACGCCGCAGCCCACTCCGCCCGACAAAACGATGACGCCATGAACGCCGGCGACAGCACCGCGATCGTGCGCCGAGCGCTCGTCGCGTCATCCATCTCCAACACGAAGTTCGACCCGCCGACCATGTCCCACGCCTGCACGATCGTGCTGTAGCCCGCCGCCTCGAGCTCCCACGCGATCCACTCCGCCCACGGCCGATCCGCGCTCGTATAGCTCACGAAGAAGTCGACGACGTCGGTCACACGCAGATCATCGCCTCTCCCCCATCCTCGCGCGAGCGTCGCCCGGCTCGCCCGGCACGCTGTTTACATAGTGGGCATTCTCGCGCAGCGCGGGCGGGCCTGGGGAAGCCTCATCCAGTCGGTCAGCGATCCTGCGAAATCTGACAAGGTGGTCAGGGACCTATGAGCTACACGACGCATGTCCAAGCGCACATGGCTGGCACGGCCGCGAGTACGGCATCGAACGCCGAGGAGTGGGTGACCTCCCTCCTGGATGGCGTTGAACAGGACAGAATCGTCGCGATCACGCAGTCGAGCGGGTTTGACTACCAGAGCCGCTTATGGATCACGACGCTCATCGTGCTCCGCGATGAATGAGGTTCGCCAGGTCGCGTCGACCATCGAGCATCCATCGCAAGCCCGTCGTTCGGCGTGATACGTGGACGGCAAACTCGACACGTCGGGCTGCGACACCAAGCTCTATCCCGTAGCTCGTGGCAGGCGTTTGAGGGGTGCGGCCAAGATAAGGCCGAAAGTCCATTCGTGCCGCCGGGCAGCGCTGATCGCGGCTATTTGTCGACGAGGAGCAGGTCGAGAGCTCGTGTTCGGTCTTCTGCGCTGGGGCGGGTGTAGGCGCGGGTCGTTTCGAGGCGGGCGTGGCCGAGGAGTTCGGCGACGATGACGAGGTCGGTGCCTCCGCGTACGGCTCGGCCCTCCGTCGGGCCTCACCTCCGCAGCAATCCGACCCGGGTGAGAACCTTCTCGACATCAGGGTGGTGCACCGACTCCTTGAGTCCACCGGTGTTCTGACGCATTGGGTCCAAGCCAGAAGCGTCGCTCAGTGCCAATCCGCGAAGTCGGGACCCGATGCGCGAGGGCCAGATTCACGGCTCGGCGTTCTCTACACATCGTGAAACGGTGCAGGGCTAGGTGACGTCTACGAAGGTCTGGATCGCACGAAAGCAGTCGGCCATCGGCAGTCGTCGGACGATGAGGCGGAAGACCAGCAAGCGCTCCCTCTGAGGTCGGCCAGCCGCGAGCGACATGAACTGGTTGATGGCTCCAAGGACGGCGTCATGACCGCGGGTTGCGAGATACGGGGGAAGAGCCTGCACCTCCTCGACCATCGCGTGGAAGCACGGATCCGATAGCGCACGGGGCTCAGTCGGTCCCCAGGACATGAGGAGTAGTCCCTCGACGAACCAGCTCCGACGCATGTGCGGGATGGCGGCATGAGCGGCGTCCAGGACGCGGTGTAGCCAGACGCCGAAGGCCTCGGGTCGCTCGTCGAAGACGACCGCGAGGAAGGCGCCGAAATCCTGGAAGCGTTCGGCTGGTCGGGCTCGCCAGGTTGCACGGTCGTGGAAGGCACCGGTCAGGGCGCGGTCTAGCGTGAATGCGGTGGCGCGGCCAGCCATGATGAGCTCTTCCTGACTGAGGGAGAGCCCCCACGCGCCTCGCTCGGTCAAGCCAAGGCGCGCGTCACGGTGCTCGGATCCGGATATGACGGAGTGCTCGAGCAGGACGTCGAGCAGCGCCGCCGTTCCGAACGCGTCAACGCCATTGACCCGGGCGAACTCGCGGATCCAACGATCGTCGGTGTAGATAGGCCGGCGAAGCCGCTGCGCGAGCGCGATCGTCGCAGACAGCACCTTCAGCTCGGCGGGCGTGTCCGCGTCGTACATCGTCTGGATCTCGTCAGAGACACCATCGCCGGATGGCGGAAGAACCTCGAGGGACCGAGCGAGCGTGAGGACTCGGGCAACGTGCTCGGCGGCCAGAGCCTCGGCCTCATCGACGACCGGGTGCAGTGTTACCGACCCGTCCAGCTGGTGTTCGGATCGTGCGATGCGACGGCCCGGGGGATAGCTGTCCGCATCGACATCGTCGAGAGTCTCGTTCGCGATCACCGACCCGGGTAGCGCGATGAGCAGCTTGTCCATGAGCGTCGGCAGTTGCCCGAGCACGACGAGGCTCGACGGGTCCAGGACTACTGCGCCGCCCACGGCCCTCCCAGCGCTCTGGCGGTCGGCAGCGTCGTGATGCGTGGTAGCGAAACCGAGCGGCATGATGTTGAGCGCTTGCCACGTAGTCGAAACCCTCCCCGGCGCAGCAGCCGCGAAGGCATTGACTGGCGCGTTCCCGTCGCGGACAGCATCGAGCATCTCGGCCTGGAGGGCCGGGCTGTCGCCGGCAAGTTCCTTCAGCAGTTCGCCAAGCTCCTCGGCGCTCTGAGGAGCTGGTATTACCCGGAGAGCCCTCGACTCGGGGAAGCGCTGCTCGAACGTGGTGAGAGTTTCGGTTAGCCGCTCGCCGAGCGCTTCATCGACTTCTGCCTGCGCGGCGCCCAGCGAGGAGACGATGGTGAGCGCCTCGAGCGCCTCGATCTTACGGTCGAAACGATCGGACAACGCGACGATCGTTGTAACAGCCTCGTTTCGTGGCGCCGCGCGGTAGTAGATCTCCGCGAGTAGCGTGGCCCGTTCCGGCGTGGCGGCATCCGGCTGCGTCTTCTGTGCCAGATGGTAGGCCTTCTCGTGCTGGGTGAGGCGGGCGAGCGCGAAGAGGATGTTCCAGAGCGCGTTGCTGCTATCTGGGAGCGCGTTGCGCCATTCGCGCGCGAACTCAAGTGTGGCGCCGTAGTCGCGACCGTCGCCGGTGATCGTCATTGCGGCGCCGAAGGCTGCGTCCCGCAGACGACGGTCCGCTTGGGCGTCATGAGCGACCTTGAGGAACTCGGATAGCGCCGCGGTGGGCCCTTCCGTGCGTTGAAGTGCATGGCCCAGGGCGAGGCGGTCGCCTGGGTCGTTCCGCTCCCGCACGAGCTGGCGAGAGCGGTCGGCAACCTTCGTCCAGTTCTCCGCGGCGGCGGCGTAGTCACGCAACCGTCGTTGATAGTGGGTGGTAGTCGCGTACGGGAAAAGGGAGCGCTCCGCCTCCTCGAACTCGTCGAGAAGGAAGTGGCGCTCAGCCCTCATCGCGGCTGCGACGTCAGCCCGATCCGCACGAATCATCGCGGCGGCTTCGTCGCGCCAGTCGATCTCACGCCGAGAAATCGAGGCGGCCAAGAGGCCGAAGGCAGCACGCATAGCGAGTTCCTCCTCGTCGCATCGCATGAATGACTCAAGGACCGCCGTTGCCTTGGACACTGTCGCCTCGTCGGTGCTAGGGAGCGCGATCTGTGCCTCCGCGCGTAGTACCTGGCCGAGGGATTCGGCCGTTCCTACCGGAAGGAGCCGCAGAACTAACTCGGGCTGTTGACAGAGCATCGCGGTCTGGGCTACGAAGACAGCAACCTCGGTGGGCAATAGCTCCGCCGCCGGAAGCCGCGCGAGAACCTCCGCAGCGCGCTCGTGGTGATCGGCGAGAATGAACGCTTCGGCCGCCCGGCTGAGGATCGAGGCCGTCTCGATCGGTCGGTTGCCGGTGGCGAGATCCTCAGCCATCAGATCGAACATCTGGCCTGCTTGCGTCAAAGCCTCGCGGTTGGGGTCCTCGCCAGAAGTGGCTCGCATCTGAGCCTCGTGCAGCACGAGGATTCCCTCAAACTCGCGCACGGAAAGGTTGGTCGGGGACGCTTGGGTAGCTAGCTCAAGCTCGTGTCGAGCGGCATCGTCGCTACCAAGGGCCAGATGAGCCTGCGCGCGTGTTTGGTGCAGGAGCGCACGTTCTTCATCATCGAACGGCCGCACACTCTCGACGCGCTGGAGCGCATAGTGGCCGTCGAGGCTACGGCGCGCCTCCTCAATGGCAAGCGTCGAGTTCTCAACGTCAATCTCGGCGGCGCGATTGAGATGACCCGCGCAGCGCGCGTCGTCGCCCTGAACCCTGGCAAGGCGAGCCGCACGAACAAACTGGCGCGCTCGGCCCGGCGCGTCAAGATCAAGTTTGGACGCGCGCAAGTATGCCTGCTCAGCCTCGAGCAGGAATCCGCTCGTCGACACGATCCGTGCGGCTGCCACGAGGATTTCCAGGACGTGCGCAAGGCTGTCGTTGCGTACCGCTGTGGCGAGACCAAGTACGCCGCCTTCACGGAGGATCAGTTCGATCTGCGCAGCCCCTCCTTCGTTGGTAGAGCGCAAACGTTCCAAGTGGTCTTGCGGCGAGAGCGTCTCCAGACCGGGCGTGGTCCGAAGAAGCGGAGCAGCGGGCGGTTCACCCGCTGGGCTTGCAGTAGAGCGCGCTTCAACCTCGTCTGCACGGGCCTGGTTCTGCTTCTCGAGAAAGAGGTCTCCAGCCCGTTCTAGCAGGGCCTCGATCGCTGTCTCGTCAAGCGAGGACCGCACGGGGCGTTCGAGAACTTCAGTGCGATCGATCTCCTCATCCCGCCGCCCCATGAGCTCGGGGAGGATGTCGTGGTCCCCGATCTCGGGGCCTTCGGCCATGGCCATCTCATCGACGGAAATCCGTTCCTGCCGGGGCGAGCGCAGTGATGGAGCCGGCTTCAGTGCTATGCCTTCGTCTGTGAGTGCTCTGTGGAGTTGAGGCAGCCCGATTCCGCTCGATAGCCGGGCTAGTTCGAGCGCCACCTTGAGCAGGTGCGTCCACGCTCCTGGCGCGCGCGCGCTATCAGCCACCACGCTCGAGCGCAGAAGCCGTTCCGCTTCACGGAACTCCCCTCCATTGCCCTCGACATCGAGAACGTGAATGCGGGTCCGCGCCATGAGCTGTCGCAGATCGGCTGTGGCGGGAACCTCGCCATGTTGGCTATGCCATGCGGGCCGTAGATGCCCGAGCAAGACCTCTTCGGCGTGCGCGAGGCGTGTGGAGCGCTGCGCCGATCCGATTGGGGTCTCAAGAGGCTGCGTGCGCAGCGTGTCTAAGAGTTCAGCTAGGTCCGTGGTGATCGTTGAGCTACTTGTGCGGTCGACGACGATCGCGAGTTCGGCATCGTCATGAGCCGCAGCCACGAGCTGCCAACAGGCTTTGCCCAGCTGCGAACTCTCACCGCGCTCAAGACCGAGGCCACGCTTGACCTGCACGAGCAGTCGCTTGCCATCCGAGAAGCGCACCTCGACATCGTCGAGGGCTTCCCCCGTCTCGCAGCACACCTTGACCGGATACGCGTCGGCGGCGAAGCCGGGAACGCGGGCGGCCTGCCGCCCGGCGAGCACGAGGACGGCGTAATACGCCGCTACACGCGCCTGGTAGGTCACCCCTCCAGTTGTCGCTCTTCCGCCCGCTGCCATCAGCGAGTCAGTGTGGCGCGCGGATCGGCGCTCAACGCCGTTGCGCCTCGTCGCCGTGGCTTCCGCACGCTGTCCCTGGGCGCTGGTGATACGGCAACGCGCTATGCCGCGAGCGGATGCGGCACATGCTCCAGCGCCGCGATCCCGTCTGCTTTGCGTTGATCAGTGACGTCGACGGAGATCTGCGTCGTGCGGACGTCAACGTGGCCTGCGAGTTCGCGGATGACCTCGAGCGCGACGCCGCGTACGGCGAGCATCGTGCAGAACGTGTGGCGCAGCGCATGCGCTGTGCGGCGGTCGTCGCGTACGCCGGCGCCGCCAGCGTGCTTGGCGACGATGTCGCCGACGGCGCTGGCCGACAGCACCTCGGTTGTCGCGGTGCGCCGTTGCCTGAGGCTGACGAACAGGGCATCGTTCGCGGCTGGCGGGCGGGCGGCATACCAGCGCTTCAGCGCGTCGCGTGCATCGGCGTGTAGCGGCACGGTCCGCGTCCGCCCGCGCTTGGATGCGCGCACGACCACCTCAAGCGGCGTCTGGTCGCCGCGGCGCGGCGCAACGGCGGCGCGCCCGTCGGGCTGGCGGCCGCGCTCCTGGATGTCTGAAAGCGTGAGGCCGGCGAGCTCGGAGCGCCGCAGCGCTGGGATCAGGCCGCGATTATCACCGCGCTGCAGACCTTCGCACGCGAGCATGGGCGTGCGCCGCAGGCCCGCGACTTCGCCGGGTGCCGGACGGCCGCTGGCCGTCGAACAGCACGGTGGCTGCGAGCTTTGGGTCTTGGACGGCGGGCCTGCGCGCCGCCGGGCTAGCGCGCACCGAACGACCTCTCAACTCCTAGTGCTCCTTGGCCAAGACGGTCCGGGTCTTAGGTCGGCGTCCGCGACGAGCCATCGCCCTCGGTGTCAGGCGCGACGCGCGCTCCCTGCCGACACGAGCGAGGTCATGCGGAGGCGTTGGCGTCCGTGAGTGGCGCCCGTTAGCCCGCATCGCCGCCGAATACGTAGGACACGTAGGCGTTCTTGCGTGTGCAAACGGTGCGTCGGGGTGTCGCGTTGCTGCAGTGCCACCCGGCGGGCTTTGCGTCGCCCGCGCTGTTGGCGCCGGCCACCTCCAGCGCCGTTGCGCACGTGACGTTGCGCGCGCGCAGGGCATCGATGAGCAGCGCGGACCCGCGTGCGGGTTTGTAGAGCTGATCACCGCACGCACGGACGCCATGCGACGACGTAGACGGGGGCTTGGGTGCCGGCAGCCCCGCGTCTGTAGGCGCCGGTTCGGCGGCTGGCTTGGGCGTGGTCGAGTCGGCGAGCTTGGGCTCGGCGGAGAACACCGTCAGCCGATCGGATGCGAGCTGTAGCTTGAAGATGTCCAGGCGCAGTTGCGCGGCGAGCGCGAGCGGTGCTGTGAGGTTCCACCAGGGCGTGGCGGTGATATCGGCTGCGAGTTTGAGTCCGGTGCCCAGTTCGATCCGGGGGCCGGCGATGCCGTCGATCAACACGTCGACGGTCGGCGTCAAGGCCGCCTGTGCGGTCCCGCTGGCCGTGAGCGTCGGCGGCTTCCAGGTGAGGTTCGGCGTGAGCCCGCCGAATGCGGAGAAGCCGTGGTCGTAGTTGATGCCTGCGGTCGCGGTGAGCGATGCGGTTGCGCTGGTCGAGATCGCGGCTTGCGCGTTGGCGTTGGCGGCTAGGTACAGCGAGCCTTGGGTGACCACGACGATCGGGATCGGACCAATCGCGAGTTCGAAGGCTCCCAGCCGGATCGGCGTTGGTAGCAGTGCGCTGGCGGGCAGCGTGCAGGATGCCTGTCCGCTGACTGATGCCGACACGTCGGCGCGGGCATTGATGTTGCCGCCAAAGCGCGCGTTGAGCTTGAACGGAAAGCGCCAGCCGGCATACAGGTCGATGTCGGCGCTCAGCGCTGCGCTGCCGTTCGCGGTCAACGTCGCGCCGCCGTCGCAGTCGACGCTATGTCCGACCGGCAGCCGCGGCGCTACTCGAGGCCCATGAAGATCGACGGATGTGATTCTGAGGTCAAGCTCGCCGGAAGCGATCACCTCTGGCAGCGTCGCCGGCACCGTGACGGCGGCGGTACCCGCGGGGGTCTGGGTGACCGCAACGATCCGCGCCAGCAGGCCGTTGGGTGTCGCTGGCCCGATTCCGAGCGCGAGCACCTCGCCAGAACGGACGGCCTGTTCTCCGGTGAGGACCACGACGCCGGGCTGGCCAGGGATCGGGGCGGATTGAACTTGCGACGCCTTAACGTGCGCCACGGGGGCGGTCGCGCGAGCGCCGGTCACTCGTAGCGTGCGCCACGCGCTCGTGGCCAGCGCACGCCGCCGCCGGCCGGGCGCGATGACCCGGACACGGACGCTGACGGACCGGTAGACGCGTGGCACGTGCCAGTGAAGTCGCGCTCGGCCGTTGCGAAGACGCCGGGACACGCGTGGTCGCGCCCGCCCCGACGGTGATCGCGACTCGAGTACGACGCGTGCGCCTGGCGCAGCTCGCGTGATCCGTGCGGAGACGTCAAGGCCGCGAGTGCCAACCACGGCGTATGCCACGCTCACACCCGGCCGCGTAGCGGCCACCGCGGGCTCAGGCGTGACGATGGCAGCGGCGATCAAGCCGCACGCCAGCGCGACCACCACGCCTCGCGACCAGCCACGATGAACCGCGTCCCCACGCGCACCCCCATGCATCTCGGCGCACCTTATCCGTGTGTCGAGCCGCCCACAAGGCCCTCCGGCGCCTCACTACGAGCCTGCTGGCTCGGTGACGCCGACAGTCCACACAGGGCTTCGTCGGGCGCCGCGTCCTGCGAGGGTTTTCGTGCAGACCTGGCCGCTCCCAGTTGGTGCCCCTGAGTTCCGTGGCCGACGTCTATGCGCTCGGCCGGCACGCCGAGCGACGGGAGGCCCTCGCGCTGGGCGGTGAGCTCCACTGGTCGGTGAAGACGCGCGTAGCCGATCTTGAGGCCAGCCATCGTGGCGCGAGCAGGCCGCATGGCGCCCGCTGATCGCGACAGATCAGCCAACCGGTCTTGCGGGACAGCGGGTGTCGCGTCGCCGCTGGAATCATCGTCGGCCGATCGACGGAGCTGGGTGTGTCGGTGGAGGTTCGGCCTACGGCACATGCGCCGCCCAGCTGCGACCGTCCGCATGACTACGCCAGCCTGGGCTACTGCTTTCCACAAGCGGCAACGCGGGGCGACGTGGTTGCATTGCGCTGGATCACAGCAGAGAGAAGCGAGGCGGCATGCTGCCCTGGACCCTGCGGCACGGAACCGAACTCGGCCTCGCGAACTCTGGAGCCGAGATCAAAACCACCCTGCCCCGCGCCAACGGATTCATCGGCCACAGACCGCGTCAAGTCGCGCTAGCGTTCCGCGGCTACGTGCGGATGATGCTCGACAACAACATCTGGACCTACGTGGGTGAACGGGGTCTAGCGCCAGCCCTCGAACGCTTCGAGGCGCGCACGCCGCAACTCACGCATGTTGTGGCACCCTCCGTGCTGCTCGAAGTCATTCGCACCCCGGTCGTCGATGTGCGCGACAGCATCGTGGCGGCCATGACCAGCCGGCGGCGCGAGCGCATCCACCCCTTGCCTGAGGCGCGCCAGGAGGCCGATGAGCTCGTGGCCGCGATTGGTCGCTACCGGCCGGAGTGGCTGCGCCGCTTCGCCGAGCCGGGCTCGGTCGCCCAGCTCGAGGCGTTTTGGACGCGACGGATCTGGCAGATGGCGGCCGAGAACCCAGACGAGATTGCTGGCCGTCAGCAACGCGACGAGAACGGCGCGGCTGAGGAGATCAGCACGGTGCAGCGCGAGAACCAACACGCCGCGCTTGAAAACAAGTTCCGTCTGAAGGAGTCAGAGCCGTGGGCCGAGCTTGAGAGCGCCCCTCAGGATCTGACAGTTGGGTGGAAAGGCAACCGGATTGAGTCCTGGCGTCTGGAGAGCGCCATGGTCTGGTGGTCCGAACTGGTCGTCCTTGCCCGGCGACAACGGCAATCCAGCTACGCCGACTGGGTCCGCCCTTGGGTCGACCTTGACCGGATCGCAGGTCACCGCGGGCGTTGGAACGACCTGTGGTATTCGGAGGTCACTGCAGAAGAGCTTCCACGCGTACGCATGCGCAGCGTCCTGCCTTGGGCGCAGATGCAGGTCGGGCTCGGGACTGGTGACGCGCGCGATGCCCAGCACGCCGCGTACCTCTTTGACGTCGACGTCTTCATCACCGCCGACCGGCGTTTCGCTCGCGTACTGGACCTTGTCCGCCGCTGGACGACGTTGCCCTTCGCGGCAGTTGAGTTCATCCCGGCGGTCGGGAATACGGTCGCAGAGATCGAAAACGTAATGGGTCGCAGGTTGATGGCCGCGAAGGCCGAACCGCGCGGCGGATAGGACTAGAGCGACCCGTCGCTGGGTGTCAAATGCGGAGTGTCGCTTCGGACCAGATCCCAACACCGGCGCGCCCACGGAGAGAAGGCTCAACTTCGCGGCCCAACGGCAGTCCGGAGGTCCGTGGCACGGCGACGCCAGCGTCGATCACCGCGTGACCCTGATGCCGACGAGCCGCCCGCTTCAGGAGCAAACGCTCCCTGCTCTCTCGCTCCGCAAGTGCGCCGGCCAGACGGATCTCAGTCGCGGATCGGTGGACGGAAGTGGATAGCCCCTCACCCGAGATCTCAGCACCACAACGCACGCAGGGAACGATGAGTGTCATCGACACATAGCGCCACGCAGTCCGGCGTGACGGCGCAGGCCGCAGCGGGCCCGCCAGCCATCTCCGTCGTTCCCAAGGTGCGGCCGACGGCTCCTTTCGCATGGTTCCGACACCCCTGGACGCTAGGTTCTCGAGCATTGCGGCAGTCGTCGATCGACGGTCGCCAACTCCGACGGCGAGCCATTTTCTGACTGTGTCCCGCCGAGGGATCGGCTTGCGGCCATGCGCCCCCGGCTCAGACGACTACGTCGAGGCATGTGTCGGACGGCAGCCGGAAGCAACGCCGTGGCGCCTCTTTGCCTAGGAGGAGCGCTCCAGCGAGGTCGTCCGCATCCTGCTGGATCGCGTGGCTAGGACGCTCACGGAGTTGAATTGGGCGATGCTCTCGTGGTGCCTACTGCCGGACATGAGACGGTTCGCCAGAAGTTCAGACCTGAACGGATTCGCATCCTGCTGCTGGGAGAGTCACCGCCGCCCGGCCGAGGGTTCTTCTACACGGCCGATTCGAGCCTGTATCGATTCACGGCCCCGCTGCTTCAAGAAGAGTGCGGGTTCCCCCTCGAGCCGCGTGTCTTTCTGTCCAGGTTCGCCGGTGCCGGTTTCTACTTGGACGACTACTCGCCGCGGCGAGGCGATAAGCCTGCTCAGCGCGCCAGCGATCCCGACGTCCGTAGCGCGGTGGAGCGAATCGCGTCAAACATCAGCGCGCACGCGCCGGTCTTCGTGGTCGGCGTTCTCCTGAGCCTCGAGGGCCTCGTCGACGAAACCGTCTCATCATCGAAGCACCCCGAGACGCCTTGGCGGTGCCTGCACTTTCCGCATCCGCGAAACGAGCAAGGACAACGGCGGTACCAGTCGGGTTTGCGGGAGGTTCTCCGCACGGTCGGGTGCGAGCCGAAGTCAGACTGAAGTCCAGGCGCGGCCAAACTCCCCGCGGACCGTTGCTGTGGGAGCCACCGCGCGAGAACTGCAGACATCCGTGGGCCCTGGCTGAGCTGTCCGTCGAGCACCTGCGGCGAGTCGCACGACTTGCGCTCGTTGCGCGAGGCGGCCGGCCGCCGACCGTTTGCACTGCAAGCGGCGGCGTGGACCCAGCACGTTGCGCCGCGCGACACGTTCGCTTTACTCAGGTGGCTCAGGCTCGCCGCCTGGCGGGAGGAGGTCGCCGATCAGACTGTGCCCGCCCCCGCGCTCGCGCAGCAGCGACGCCAAGGACGTGAAGAAGTCCTCAGGCAGCTCCGGGCGCAGCTGGCTCCAGGCTGCGGCGAAGGTGTCAAAGCGAAGGAGACCTTCTATTCCGGCCGTCCAGACCTCTGCAGTCTGAGCGCGAATCCTCCCTTCGTCGATCAATCGGAGTTGCTCGTTGCTGAGGTCGAAGTAGCGGAACATAGCTTGCATCTCCGCGTCGTTGAGCTCGGCCACCCGATGCATGTAGAACGCCGAGCGCGGCAGCGCCCCAGCAATATCGCGATACTCCCGCGCCAACGCGTCTTCGAAGGCCGTCCGTGCCTGCTCTCGGTTCGCGCGTAGCGCCAGCATGGCGATGACAACACTCCCTGCAGCGATGACGGCCGCGATCGTCCGCACGAGTCCCATCTCGTCCACAGCTCGAGGCTAGCGGTCGCCGCGCTGCCACAACACCGCCTGTCCGTGTCGCTTCTGGCGCCATGGCGACTCGCTTCCGCGAGCTGTGCTTGATACGCGACCTGGGATGATGCCGCTGTGGCGCGATCAACGCGAAGACCGTCCTTGGCAATCCTCTCAAGTCTGATCGCGTACTTCACGTTGCACGCGGCTATCGGGCACGCCGCTCAGCCCCTCGAGGGCTACCGGACCCAAGACGGCCGCGTCGCCTGCGTGATGTATCAGCAGTTCAGCGCCGCTGGCAATGCCGTAAAGTGCGGACGACGTGGCTACTCGCGTGGCCTGCTCTTGTCGAGCACAGGCGCTGCCCGACGTGCGATGTGGCGGTGGCCGGCGACCGCGCTCGGCAAGCTGTTCTTCTCGGTGGTCCCCGGCCAGACGCTGTACCGCTACGGCGGTACCGCCAAAGTGCAAGGCGACGACTCAGTTCTGCGATGCCGCTTCACCCGTAGCTCTATTCGCTGCACCAACCGCGACGGGTACGCGATCGCCGTTGGCCGCTCAGGGACGCGAAGCATCGAACCGTAGATCGGCCGTGGCCATGCGGCGGAACATACGTTCTGGTCGGACGCTTCGAGTCCTTGGGAGAACTCCCTTTCCCACAGGGGTAGGCGGGGTCCGCGTCCAGACGCCGCCTGAGCCGGGCGTGGAAACCGGCCCGGGCGAACGCAGGGATTCCAGGGCGGTACGCCTCCGAGCCAGCCCTCCGCGGGGGCACGGGCGCCGAACTGGGGCGCCCAGCGCTGGTCGCGCAGGTTTTCGCGACTCTCCTCATGGGGCCTCCGCTCCGGCAACGACGAGCCCTCGGTGACCGGCACGTCGACGACGAACACCCCCGACCTCCGAAGGCGCCGATCTTGCTGTGCACCTGGCGCCCAGGTGGCCTCGCGATCCGACCGGCGCACCGCCACGACCTGCACCCCCGAGCTGCTGCGCACCGACGGCAGGCGAGGTAGCGCGGCAGCGCACGAGATTTCTTCGCAAGTTGCGGGAGGCGCGCACGGCACCATCCTGCGCCGGGGCTCGCAGCGACCTAGTCTCCGGCCGCCATGAGCCTGACTAATCAGCATGAGCTTGACCGTGAGCTTCTGCTGACCGCCCGAGCGCGTCGCCGCCTTCTCGACCAGACGCTGCTCGAACGGCGAACGCTCCTCGTTCTTTCAGTGCTGTTGGCGCTGCTCGCCGTGATGTGCGCTCTCGTCGATGCCCCAGGACCCACGGCTGTTGCAGCGCTGGCATCTGGCATGAGCAGCACGTTGCTTCGACATCTAGCCAATCGAACGGACGACGCCAGCAAGCCCTAATCAGCCGGCGCTTTTAGCGCCGCACGCTCGAGGCGGGCGCTGCGACCGGCGACCAGTTCGCGGACGTTCGGCTCGCTCTCGCAACGCGACCGGGATGCTCGCTACAATGCGCACATAGGCCAAGTCCGGTGCGCGTGGCGTGCGGTCGCTCAGGTTCGCCCTGACCCACTGCAGCCAGCCAAGGTGACTTGTCCGCCCTGTCCAGCGGTCCTCGGACCGCGCGATCTGGAGGTAAGCATCTTATGGCCAGCATTCCTGAGCCGCGGCCCGCTGGCGAGCGGGCGAGCGGGCGTGGCGCGGAGCCGATCACGCAGGCGCCCGACCGCACGATGAAGATGGACGTTGCGGACATCGGGTTCCTTCTCGAACGTCTCGGAGCCGACTGCGGCGACCAGCAATACCTGCGCGAACTCACGGTGAACTCGCTTGAGGCCGAAGCCGAGAACGTCATCTGGGACGTCGATTGGAAGCTCCACGACGCATCCGGGCGAACGCTCTACAAGCTCTGCTGCATTGACGACGGGCGCGGGATGAGCGCCCTGGAGATGGTTCAGCACATCAACAACCTGTCCTCGTCTGGGCGCGTGCAGGCCATGGACGCTAACTTTGGCGTGGGCGCGAAGATCAGCGCCGCGACACGCAATCCTGCCGGAGTGATCTATCAGTCCTGGCAGGACGGCAAAGGTTCCATGATCCACCTCTGGCGCGACCCAGGGACCGGCGAATACGGCCTGCGACAGTTTCGGCTGGGTGACGGCTCGTACACCTACGTCATGCCGATCACCGATGCGGCCAAGCCCGACATCATCAACGAGCACGGCACCAAGGTCACGCTTCTCGGCTTCGATGACACCGATAACACGATCGCTGCGCCGGATGGTGTGCCGACCCCGTCACGCTGGTTCGCGCGCTACCTGAATGCGCGCTTTCTCGACTTCCGACCCGGCGTCACGGTCCGGGCCCGTGAGGGCTGGACGTACGACCCCGAGGACACCGACCACAACATCCTCCGCCGCGTACGCGGGATGGGCGACTTCCTGCGGGAGCACGCGGAGGTCCAGGGCGTAGAGGAACTCACCGACTGCAGGGTCTATTGGTGGATCCTCGATGACACCGAGAAGCGCCGGAAGACCAGCGAGCTGCCGAACGCTGGGCACTTCGGTGCCCTGTATCAGGGCGAACTCTACGAGATGGTCACCGGGCGCGGCGGAACCGCCCGTCTGCAGCAGTTCGGCGTGCTCTTCGGCCCAGACCGCGTCGTCCTCTATGTTGAACCCAAGAACGGACCGCAACGGCCACTCTCGGCGAATACGGCCCGTACTCAGCTGCTGATGCGGGGCGCACCACTGCCGTACGGCGAGTGGGCGCACGAGTTCCGCAGCAATCTTCCGCAGGAGATCGCCGACTACATGGACTCGGTTATCGCCGGCACGAAGGGCGTGGACAACAGCGAGTCGATCATGGAGCGGTTGAAGACGTACATGAAGCTGTTCCGCCTGTCGCGGTACAGCCTCAGCGGGGGAGGCCCGCTGCGCGCCGGCGAGCGCGTCAGCGGCGGACGCCAGCCCGGAGAGAGCACGACTGCCAAGCGCGCCGTCGAGCGTGAGCCGGCGACGCGACGCCCCGGCAGCGAAACGGGCGACCTGCTGGCTTCGATGCTCGCCGCCGATGGCGACGAGGCAACCGCTCTCCCGCCAGCCGAGCCGCTCATCCCGCGGGTCGTCTGGCTGAGCGCTTCAGAAGGCGCGAGCATTCCGGACCTGCTCGACGACCGCGCCGCGCTGTACTTGCCCGAGGACAACCTGATCCAGGCCAATGGCGATTTCCGCGTATACACCGACATGTCTGACTACTGGTGCCACGAGTACGACATGCTCAAGGACAACGACCTCATCGTCGCGGTAGTGCGCGAGTGGTTTCAGCAGGCGCTCGTCGAGACCGTCCTAGGGGCCCAGGCCCTGCAGGGCGAGCGGCGGTGGTCGCCGAAGGACATGGAGATCATCCTGAGCCCTGAAGCACTGACGGCCACCGTCATGCAGCGATACCACGTCGCGAACGCGGTGAAGCGCACGCTCGGATCGAAGATGGGGACGCTCCGCGAGAAGGCGGGCGCACGATGAGCCTGATGAGGGGCTCGCGTGCCCGTTGATCCCAAGATGACATGAGGCGGTTGCCGCGCCACTGCGCGCCGGCTGTGTCGCGCCGCGGATCAAGTTGCTGTATTGCACCGTCGTCAGCGTGTCGGGCGGCCCGAGGCGATGCGAGGGCACGCGGACCGCGGCCGCGTCCTGCTCGAGGCCGAGCTGGGTGCGGGTCGTCTGAGTAACCGCGGCAAAACGGCCAACAAGTCGTCCATCAACGCGGGTTAGGGGAAGCACCCTGGGGGCTTTCGAGGGTGCCGGGACCCCAGAGAGGTCGGAACGGGCCATTCGGGAGCCGTCGTCGAGCCTTCCCGGCCTCCCGAGCACACGTTCCTGTTGTTGGAACCGCGTTCGGCGGGCTAGGCCCCGGCCCCGCACGCGTTAGAAGAAGCCCGCGGCCGATGGGCTTCCTCCAAGGATGATTAGAGGCACCGTTGCTGGCCACTTTGACGCGGTTACTCAGACGACCCCGAGTCATGGCGCTCGTCACTCGGCGCGCGACCACACCTGGGGTCTTACCCGGGCTTCACGTGGCCGGAGCGCGTTCGGCCCCATCGATGGCGATGGTGTAGCTACCCTGGCCTACGAAGCGCGGCTCACCGGCATAGAGGTGCTTAGGCGGATAGCGTGCGGTCGGGTCGTAGATGTAGACCCCTACTTGCCCGACTGCTGGTGTGACGAGATCCGCTGCTCTGATCTTTGTGCACGCAGCTTTGGATACCGAGCGACGGTACCGGAGGCACTCGGGTGCCAGCGTCACGGAGAACGTACGTTGCGCGTTCTTAGCAAGATCAACAAACTTCTTGACGTGGAGCGCCTGGCGAATGAGCTCGTTGCCCGAGTCCTCCGCCTTGAACGGCCGGGTGTTGAGGACCACAACACGTAATGCCCTGAACTGCCGGCGGGCGCGAAGCGTCAGCTTCAGTGTCACGGGGGCGCCGACGCTAGCGACAAGCGGCCCCTCGATGCGCAGTTTCGTCCAGCTCTTCGGGGCGGTCTTGCTGTAGGACCCCTCCGAGTGGCCATGTCGGCATGTCGTAGGGCCGCACCGGTGATCGTACTCGCAGTCGTTGCCGTACCCACCGGAGCCCGATACGTCCAGCGCCCACTCCGCTGGCTGAACCACACATCTGTCGGTGGACGCGATGCTCTCGCCGCTCACGTTCGGCACTCCCGACGTTGTCATCATGAGCAGCACAACCACAGTAGCCACTGCCGCCAACGACACAAGGCGTGTGCGCACGAATTCTTCTCCTCGTCGAATATCCGCCGGGCGGCGACTCGCTGGGCCGATCATAGCGCTGAGCGGTCAGGCTTACGGAGGCCAGAACTCTCGGTTTGCAGTCCCGTGGCGGGGATCGGCCGCTCATGTAGGAAGGCGGTCGATTGATAGTAGAGTTCTGTAGTCCTCCGCGAGGCAGCCAGCTTCGTCGGGGCCTCCTCGCCCTCGATCGTCGTCTGGGCGGCTGGACTCGTCGCAACGACAGCTTCTACCGAGCCAGCAGCGGGGCGTCTCGCTACATGGCACTGGCGAAGGGGGCCCCGACAGACTCTCGCGCGGATCGCTGCTACGGCTCGGCCCTCCGGGCCTCACCTCCGCAGCAATCCGACCCGGGTGAGAACCTTCTCGACATCAGGGTGGTGCACCGACTCCTTGAGTCCACCCCCACTATGTAAACAGCGTGCCGGGCGAGCCAGGCGGGCGACGCTCGCGCGAGGATGGGGGAGAGGCGATGATCCGCGCGTGACCGATGCGGGCGTCGACTTCTTCGTGAGCTATACGTGCGCGGATCTGCCGTGGGCGGAGTGGATCGCGTGGGAGCTTGAGCGGGCCGGCTATAGCACGATCGTGCAGGCGTGCGACATGCAGCCCCTGCTCGAACTTGTTGTTGGAGATGGATGGCGCGCCGAGCGCTCGGCGCACGATCGCGGTGTTGTCGCAGGGGGGACGCGGCTTCATACGCGGCTCGTTGACCTGGGTCGTCGTGCGAAAGCGTCCTGGGCAGGCGATCGAGGGGACGCTTGAGATGCCAATCGCACAGGTAGAGGTCGGCCTGCGGGAAGACGGCGCGAACGGCGACGGTCATGGGGCCTCGCAGACGTCGCCTGGGTGCCCAGCGCCGAGAACCGCTCCCACGGGCGGCCAGGCCGCGCCCCGCGCCCGAGCCATCTGACGCACAGGCTGCGAACCGAGGCTCTGGCCCACGCCGGCTGCGATCGGCGACACTGCGCATCCAATGGGAGTAGGAGGATTGCTGCGTAGCGCCGATGCGTTGGTCCTCGATCAGCGTTACGACGAGATGACGGCCACGATGGCTGACCTGAGCGCTGCTGCGCGTGGTCGGACGCTGTTTGTAGCCGGCGATGATGCAACGGGCCGGAGCGAGCTGCTGGAGACGTGGGCCGCGGGGATCGCGGCCGGCCGCCGGGCACCGAAGGTTGTCGGCGGCCGGATGGACGCAACCGGCTATGTGCCGTGGCAGCGGGACGCCGATGCTGCCCAGCGCAGCCTCGCCGCGGTGAAGTCGGCGCTCAAGGGCGCTGGATCGTTTCCGCTGTGGCTGCTGAGTCTGCCGCCGGGTGTCGACAAGCTCGTCGGCCAGCTGCTGTCGCGAGGCGAGGATCTCGTTGGCTTGGTCGCGCGCCTGATCGGTGCGCGCGGCCCGCGGCAGGCGGCAACAGACGTGCTGCGCGATGTGTTGCGCGAGCTGTGTCGCGAGGGCCCGGCCGTCTGTGTCATCGACAGCGTCGACGAGCGGACGGGCGCGTTGTGGGACGAGCTCGCCGGGCTGCTGTCACGTCAGATCGCGGCGGAGATGGCGCTGCTGCTCGTGCTCGGCCTGGACGGGCCGCGTGATCTCGGCGCGCCGCGCGCCGGCGAGGCCACGTCCATCACGGTCGCGCGTGAGCTGACTTGCGAGCTCGTGGATGTTGCCAGCTGGCACTGGCTCGCGCCGCTGACGGCCGCCGACATCGAGCGGTGGACAGGCCCTGTGACGAGTGACGTCGCGTCGTGGCTGTTGGAGCTCACCGACGGCTGCTCTGGTGAGGTCAGCCGTCACTGGGCCGAGTGGCAGCGTCTGCGTCTGCTCGAGCGTGACCGCGAGGGCCGCTGGCGGTTTGCGAGCTATGACCCCTCGATGGACATCAACGGCACCCTCAACGGGTGCCTACCCCGCCTCGTTGGCGCGGCGGATGCTCCATCGATCGAGGTGCTGCTTGGCCGATGCGCGCTCGAGAGCCGACGCTTCATCGCGCAGGCCGCTGCGATCGCGAGCGACCGCGACCCCGACGAGCTCGTCGCGCTCTTCGACGCGGCACTGATCCGCGACGACGCTCACCCGGATGGTCTGCTGACCCGGGAGGCCTCCACGGCCGTCCGCGGTCCCGACGCCACGCACGGCCTGACCGTGTACCGCTTCGCGCGCGAGCTCGACTGGATGGTCCTGCGCCGAGCCGGGACCAGCCCAGGTGAGAAGCGCCACTATGCCCGCAAGCTCGCGCAGGCCATCGAGGAACTCTACGGCGAGCACGCGGCCACTCGTGCCGACACGCTAGCCCGACTGTACGCGCTCGCGCACGACGAGCAGCGAGCCGGGCACTACGAGCGACTTGCGGGATCAACGCGGACAGTCGCATGATCCTGTGGCGCGCACGCAACGCCCTCGCCGCTGGCGATCCGCACGACCTGCTCGCTCGCGGCCGAATGGCCGAGCACCTCATCGCCGGCGCGCAAGAGCTCCAGGGGGTTGGGCCGTTCGACGAGGGTGCCGCGTTCGCTCAGCGCGCTCAGCGTCTCGCGCAGACGGGTCGCCAGCATGCCTTCGCTGCATTCTTGGGTGCAGGGCACCTCAGAGAACTGGGGCGCATCGAGCACGCGCGCGCGGGCTTCACCGCGGCGCTTGAGATCTACCGCGACCTCGGTCACCGCCGCGGCGAGGCCAGCGTGCGCACCGGCCTGGCCGACTGTGATCGTCAGGAGGGGCGTGTCGAGGATGCGCGCGCGGGCTTCACCGCGGCGCTTGAGATCTACCGCGACGCCGAGGCCGTGCAGGCGAAGTTCGACGCGCTCAATGGCGGGCCGCCAGCGGCAGCTGGCTAGTGGTCGCCGACGCGCCGGCCTCGCGGCGCCTCTGTCTCGTGCCCGGGGACGCTACGCGCGCCACCGGACCGAACCCAGGGCCCTCCCTGGCCACAACGATTTCATGCTCGATAATGCTGGTCTTATCGAGCGCTCGAACTGGTGCATGGAGCGCGGCATATTGCGTTGCCGTCAAGGAACACGGCCGAATGTAGCGGTTAGTTGGTCTGGCGCTGCGAGCCCGGGATCACCGCGGGCCTCGCCGCCGCGACCGGCGCTCCGCCGACGCAAGACCGGATGCTTGAGTTTGGCGCTGATTCTGGAAGTATTGCGTGACGTCCACCGCAGAATTCCAGGAGGCGAGCCCGGAAGCATGCCCGATTTTCGGAATGATCCGGTGATCTCGGTCAGCGCTTCGACCGAGGTGCCGGCGGTCACAGGTGAAGGGACGGGTCACGTCGGGGTTCGCGGTGACAGCCACAACGCGCAACCCGCCGTCCTCGGCGCCAACGACTTCGCTCCGGAGGACCAGCCCGGAGCCGGGGGTAACGGAGGATGGTTTGAGAGCGCGGCGGGCGAAGGCGTCCGCGGCTGGGCCAAGAGCGCGGAGCATGGTGGGGTCGTCGGCGTGAACTCCGCCGGCGGCTTCGGCGTCTATGGCCAGAGCGACGACGGGCAGGGCGTCGTCGGTGAGAGCCAGAAGCTCGCGGGCGTGTTTGGCCGCGGTCCGACCGGCGGCCACTTCGAAGGCGGATCCGGACCGGCGGTCGACGCGGTCGCACTCGGCCCGACCGGCGAGGCCGTCCGCGCCGTCAGTCACTCCGCGAGCAGCGGCGTGCTCGCGATCAACGACTTCTCTCCGGCCGGACAGCCTGGAATGGGCGGCAACGGCGGCTGGTTTGAGAGCGCGGACGGCGAAGGCGTCCGCGGCTGGGCCAAGAGCGCGCACCACGGCGGAGTTGTCGGGGTCAACACGGCCGGGGGCTTCGGTGTCTATGGCACGAGCGACGACGGGCAGGGCATCGTCGGTGAGAGCCAGAAGCTCGCGGGCGTGTTTGGCCGCGGTCCGACCGGCGGCCACTTCGAGGGCGGGGCAGGGCCGGCTGTTCGAGCCGTCAGCCTCGGCGGTGGGCTTGCTGGGCACTTTGACGGCAACGTTGTCGTCACCGGCGACATCCAGCTGGCCGGGGCTGATCTCGCCGAGCAGTTCGCCGTCGTCGGGGAGCTGCGCGCCGAGCCGGGGTGCGTCGTCGTGCTTGCGGGGGACGACCGCGTGCGCGTCAGCGACAGCGCGTACGACCATCGAGTCGCCGGCGTCGTCTCGGGTGCAGGCTGCTACCGCCCAGCGCTCGTCCTGGATCGCAAGGACGACGCCGACCGGCTACCGCTGGCGTTGACCGGCAAGGTCTGGTGCAACGTCGAAGCCGACAGCGCACCGATTGAGCTCGGCGACCTGCTCACGACCTCCTCCACGCCGGGACATGCCATGCGCGCGTCGGATCCGGGGCGTGCCTTCGGCGCCGTCATCGGCAAGGCGCTCGGATGCCTCGCGTCCGGTCGCGGCCAGCTGCCGGTCCTCGTGGCGCTGCACTAGGCGATGACAAATGTCTGAGCTGCCAAGACCATCGCGACGTGAGCGGCGCTCATGTCCGATGTGAGCGTTCGTTCCACGTTCGGCCATGCCGCGGAGTCGTTGGAGGCGGTGAGGTCCTCCCTCGCAATCCCTCGCGACGCGTCGGCGCGCAAGATGGCGGAGCTCTACGTTCGCGAGATCGTGTTCGACGAGCCGATCGTGACTAGCGACGGGGTCGCTCTCGGCGGGCATCACACACTCACCGTGCGACGCGACGGCAGCTATCGATACCAGGGGCACTTTCGCGCGACAGGACTCCCTTCTTACAACGTGTCGATCCTGACGACGCTCGGGTACGCTGTCGCGCTGCCCGGCGGACTACCACCCGCTGCGGCTCAGGTCGCGTTCGCGGCCCACGGAAGGGTGCACGGCACCCATGAGCCGGGCGATCGGAGCTACCCGTGGGATACGTCGGGGACCTCGCCGCTGCTAGCGAGCGAGTGGCAGGGCGTCCGCCAGGCGCACCTCAGCACGCATCTCGAATTCGACACCGATTGGTTCGGACCAGTCGGTGACGCGGTCGGGTTCATTGCTCAGGTCGTCGTACTCGGCGCGATCTTTGGAGCCGCTGGGGTCGCGATCGTCGTGGTCGGAGAAGCGGCCGACCTCCTGAACCTGGAGCAACTCGTGCTTCCCGGCACCGTCGGGATCCTGCTCGCCGCCGGCGCGGCGTTCGTCCTGGGACCCGCCGCACTCCTACCTGCGTTCATTGTGGGCGCGGCAGTGACCGCCGCGCTCGTCAAGCAGCGTCATCTCACCGCCGCGGAAAAGACCTTCGCCGATCAGGTCTTCCGTGGCACCCTGCCGGTCGACCGGATCCTGCTCACCAACCTCGTCGGCCTGGGCGATCGGCCATTCACCACGCCTGCGCCCGGTGGCGCGATCCTGGTCAATCTCGGCGAGGGATACAGCGATCCCATCAACTACACGGGCAAAGGCAACGCGAAGGGCGGCACCAACGCGCCGGGGGAGTTGCTCATCCACGAGCTCACGCACGCCTGGCAGATCGGCAACGAGTCGTTCACCCCCGAGTACTACTGCCGAGCGTTCTCCACCGCAGTCGGCACCGTAGGCGGCGACATGTCGGCCTATCGCTACGGCCCCGCCGATGCGAGTTGGCGCGCATTCAATCCCGAGCAGCAAGCGAGCATCGTGGACGAGTGGTTCGCCGGGCACACCACGAGCGACCCGCGCAGCAAGCAAGCCGCATTCCCCGCGATGCACCAAGCCGACCAGGGACCAGGGTCAAACCCCTACTACCGCTACGTCCGCGACAACATCCGCGCCGGGATTGCCTGACAGCCGCCGTCAACGATCGTGAGACGGGGTCGTCTGAGCTGCTGAGAAAATGACCGTGTGACCCCGGCGGTCCCGCAGCCGCCGCGGCTGCGGCGCGCTTGGCGCCTGGGTCCGCGCGGCGGCCGCACGGCAGTGCGACGGGAAGACCGTGGCGTGGGCGCCTGTCACCTGCGCCTGCTTACTCTGCCGCGAGCAGGTCCTTGAACCGCGCGGTCCAGCGACGCGAGTGACGTAGATGCGCCGCGGGTGGGGTCGGGCTTCGATCGACGTTCGTCGGACGCCATGACACGATCACGGGTTCGGAGGGGGTGGCCAGAGGCTTCTCACCGACAAGGGGAAATGGGAGAGGGTTCGTGGACGCCCCAACGTCGTAGCCATACGGGCGACATGCGGTACAGACATGCAACACCGGCGGCGATCCGGGGTAGTGCGGGCACCATGATCCCGGTGCGTCTCGCTCGGTGATGTCGGTCCATACGACCTCCCAGTCGTCGGTCCGCACCACGTACCGGTCGCCGCACCGCTCGAGACACGACGAGTTCGAGCGCCTGATCGCGGAGAACTACGAGGAGCTCAAGGACGAGGTCCTCGCCACGGTGCGCGGCAAGCTCGCGGCCGACAACCTGCATCCCGATCCGCTCGACCTTGACGCGGCCTACAACGGTGCGTGGCACGCGCTGTATGAGCGCCACAACAAGCAGTCCGAGCCGGTCGCCAACCTCGGCGGGTGGCTGGCGCTCATCGCCTATCGCCGCGCGATCGACGACATCCGGCGCTCGCGCCTGCAGCATCACGTTCAGGGCGGCGAGGAGGTGATGGACCGTCTCGGATACGAGCCCGATCTCGATGAGGAGGTCGCTGATCGCGATCGATACCGCCAGTGGCTGCTTTCGCTGCGGCTGCGCCTCAACGCGCGCGAGCGTCAGGCCGTGAGCCTGTGCGTGCTGCATGAGCACTCGCGGCGTGAGGCCAGCGAGATCATGGGCATCGACATCAAGCGATTGGACAAGATCATCGGCGCGGCCAACCGCAAGCTCGATGGCCTCGTCGAGACGATCAGCCGCGGCGATTGGTGTCGCCAGCAGCAATCGCTGATCAAGGCCTTCGCGCTCGGCCTGCACGACGACGACGGCGAGCGCAGGGAGCTTGCGATCCATCACGTCATGGGGTGCCCGGCGTGCGCGTCCTACGTGCGGTCGATCCGCGGCCTCACCGGGATCCTGCCCGTACCCGCTGCGCTGGGTGGCGCGCTGGGGCCCGGCGGCGGCGTGGGTGGAACACTGGCCAGCCTGTTCGGCGGCGGCGCGAGCTCGGGTGCCGCCGGCGGAGCGGCTGGAGGTGGTGGCGCCGTGCTGCTCGGCGGCTTGGGCGCGAAGGGCGCGGCACTCTGCGCGAGCGCGGTATGCGCTGCGGGCGGCGTGATGTTCGCCATCGAGCACGGTCCGAAGCGCGCGCATGAGCCGCCGCCGTCGCCAGCGGCATCGGCGACTGGCCTCGACCTCACTTCTCCGTCCGCGACGAGAACCGTCCCGACACGCGCGACCTCGACGCCTTCATCGAAGAGATCCACATCAGGTGGCTCAAGCAGTCGGACGCCGCCGGATCCGCGCACCGCCGGAGCGCAGCAGATCGCCGAGCTCGGAATCGAGCCGCAGGCGACATCGACGACAGGCCCATCGAGCGCTGCTTCCGTGCCCACGCCGCCGCGTAGCTCCGAGTTCGACTTCGAGGGACCATGAACTCTGCGTATTCGCGCGCTAGGACGGGCGATCGGCTGGGTAGAGCGCCATTGAGTGAGCCTTGCGCCCGGCGCGTCTCGCCGGGCGAACGCGGCGTGATCTTGACCTTCACGGCTAGGGGTGGAAGATGAAGCGAGTCTTTGAGAACGGGCGGTACGCGAACATCACCGCGACCTTGGCATTGATCGTTGCCCTCGGGGGGACGAGCTACGCCGCGATCAAGCTGCCGGCCAACAGCGTGGGCAGCACGCAGCTGAAGAAGCACGCGGTGACCAACAGCAAGCTGCGCGTGAACGCTGTGACGTCGGCGACGGTGCGCAACGGATCGCTGCGTGCGAAGGACTTCAAGGTTGGTCAGCTTCCGACGGGTGCGGTGGGGCCCGCAGGTCCAGCGGGAGCGACGAACATCGTCCGGCGTCACGTTGCATCGCTCGGGGTCGCTGCCGGGGCATCTGGCTTCGCGAATGCCGGTTGCAATGCGGGGGAGCGAGCGATCACCGGTGGCTTGGAGGGCGATGGGTCGGTGATCACCCCGAGCACATTCGTGTTGACAGAGAGCTTCCCGCGCACGACTCCGACGCCCGTGGGCGACGTTCCCACGGGCTGGTACATCGAGGCGCGCAACGTCGCGGCTGCGTCGGCGCAGTTCCTGGCGTTCGTCGTGTGTGCTCGACCCTGACCGGCGCTACGGGGTGACGAGGACGCGAACGGATCGCGAGTGTCCGCTCGCCCAGGGGTATCCGGTCTGGGCTGGCACGAGGGCGCGGAATGTGTACCGGGTGGCGCGTCGGGTGGCTTCGAAGCGGTGCGTCGTTCGCCACCGACCGCGGGCATCGGCTTCGGTGGTCGCGAATGTGCGCCACGACCCTCGGACCATCGCCTGCAGGTAGACCGTCTTGCGCGGGATCAGCCGCTTCGCGACGATCTGCCCGGTGAAGGTCAGGGTGTCGCCGTTGCGATACCCGCCCTGGTCGGTCTGGATCGTCGTGGTCGTCCGGACACGTAGCCCGCGGCTCGCTGACGTGCGGGCGTAGTTGCTGTCGTCTGCCGGGAAGTAGACGAGGCGCACGTCGCGATCGGGGCTGCGGGTGGGCAGCGGCGCCGTGGCGACACCTCCTCGTGACGTCATCAACGGCTTACGTGAGAGCCGCCACTGCCCTCCGCGGAGTCGCGAGGCGAGCCAGACGCGAGCCCGCGCGATGGGCTTTCCCCTGAGTGCCACACGGCCCTTGATGCGCGCTGTCGCAAAGTAGCTGATCGTCCGCTGACGGACGGTGCGCCGTCCACTGACGAACCCGAGCGTGAGCCGTGCAGCATCGCTGGGATTCGAGCCGTTGGCCTTGCGAGGGCCGGCGACGCTGAGATCGGGGTTGTAGAACCCGGTGGTGCGGTCGTAGTAGCCGCGGGGAGCGGTGCGCGCGACTCGAGCCCTTGACAGGACGGTGTCCTGTCCGGCGGCGTCGGTCGCCACGACCGTGACACTGTGGGGTTCGCCGTCAGGCAGGCCGACCGCGTGCAGGGTGAGCGTGCCCGAGAGCGTGCTCGGACACGGCTTGGCGACGTTGTACTCCAGCAGGTCACCGTCGCTCGGGTCGACGTCTACGCAGTCGTCGCCGGCGCTGAGTCGTTGCGCGACGTTGTCGTCGATCCGAAGTGTCAGCTCACGTACACCGCCGCCTTGGTCTGATGCCGCGACATCGATCGGCATGTCGGACGCGACACGCAGGCCATCGCGCAGACCGTCGGCTTGGCCGGCGGGCGGCGTCGTGTCCTCAATGACGGTCTTGATGCGGTAGGCCTGGTAGGCCGCGACGACCTCAGAGGTAGTGCATCCACCCACGCACGCCGCGGAAAGCCCGACGAGCGTGACACCGCGTCCGTCGAGGCCGCGCATCCTCGGAAATGATTGTCGGTTGACGTTCGCGAGCCCGGCGGTCGGGTTGCTCACCGTCGGCATGCCGAATGCGCCGACCTTGAGGTTCACGAACGCGCTGTCGCTGCAACATCGTCCCTTGCCGTCGAACGGATCAGCGCCGCCAGCCGGATCAAGGAACGCATTGCCCAGCGCGTACACGCGGATGGCTCCGCGTGCTGCCGCGGGCGGCATCTGCCAGCTCCACCAGACATCCAGCCCCGTGATCCGCGTGCCGCGCGGTGCAGCAAGGAGCCAGGAGCCGCCCCCCGCACGGTCACCGGATGTTGCGCGCGCGGTCGCGAGGAACGCGCCCACCGGAGACGACGGCTCGCCGCAGGTTGCCTGCACGTCCGCGAGGCTGGCATCGATGGTCCGCGCCCAACTGCCGATGCCGAGCGGAGCGCCGCTTGCGTTCGCGCACGCCCATGCGCTGTAGGCGGCGGCACTCGCGTCCGAGGGCGCGCACACGGGCACAGCCGCGATCGCAGCGGCTACGGCGGCGGCCCGGACCAGCGACGGTGAGCGTCCATTCACCGACCAGCTGCGGTCACGTGCACGCGAGCGCCGCTCGGCGCTGCGCGCGTCGGGCACCTCGCGGATACCGAACGTCGGAGCATGCATCTGTCGCCTCACCTGCTCTTTGATGGCCGTGGACAGTTCGCTTTCGGAGGGCGTTGATCGCCAAAGTGCCCACCTCGACCGGCTGTTATGCGTCGCGAGCCCGAATCCGAACTCGCGCCGCTTGGCGCCTCTCGTTGAACAGCGTCTGCGATGGCCACGACCGCCTGTCGCACCGCGCACCATCTTGACCCCCCGTGACCTTCGGGGCTCCGGAGTCCCGGTCCACCAGCAACCTGGCCGGGCTTGGGATACAGCGACGGCGGTCGTCGCAGGGGTCAGCTGCGGACCCCGACGGCCTCCGTCGCCGGCAGCGTCCACGTGCGCTCGAGCGGCGCGAGGCGCAACTGGGCGCGGCCGCGTACCGTGACGGCGAGGATCGGCGGCGCGATCTGCACCGGGTCGCTCAGGTCGGCGAGGTAGGCGCCGATGAGCGCCGCGAGTGCAATCTCACGGTCGACCTCGGACTCGAACATGCCGACCTGCGGCGCGACGTACAGCCCGCGGACGGCCTTGCCCCGCGCGAAGGTGAGGACGTCGGCGGGCCTCATCGTCCACAGCACGAGCGGCCAACGCCCGGCTGGTAGCGGCGGGACGAACGCGCCGGGCATCCGCTTGAGCTGGGCGGAGCGCCACTGCGCGTAGCTCGCCGACGTGTAGACCTGACCGATGAACTGCACCGGATCGCCCTCGTCGCGCATCCAGCGCTTGAGGCCGCGATCGAGCTGACGCTGGACCTCTCGTGGATCATTGGAACGGGCGTTGTCGCCGCGTACGATCGACCTCAGACGTCCAAGCACCGCTACAGGCTATCTCTGCGGCACCCCTGAGGACCGGTGATCGGGCTGAGGGAACGGCCGTGGATTGGCTTCTTGGATCTGCATGCAGATGGTCGAGCAGGCCGATCAAGTTGACCTCTGCGTCCGATGCGACGCCAAGCTCACTAGCCCGGGTGGTGAGTACGCCCAGCGCAGCTGCTGACGGGCCTCGCGATCCTCGTGTACGGCGCCCTCATCGAACGAATCGAGGGTCATCTCGCGCCCACAGAGAGCCTCTGGCGTGCTCTATGCAGCCCCAGATACCTGCTGTCCGGGCCTTCGGTTCGGGATCAATCCGGGATCATTTTCGACTTCCGCTGGTGCTACTTGATTCCAGATTATTGCGATTTGCAGCCTAATCGCGATGCCGGAGGAGGGACTCGAACCCCCGACACGCGGATTATGATTCCGCTGCTCTAACCGACTGAGCTACTCCGGCGGGGCGGCGAAGTGTAGCCCCTGCGGGGCCTGCGCAGTGGCGGGTTGCCGCTGCGGCGCGTCGGCGCGTATCGTGCGCATGCGGTCGGCGCGCCAGGGTGCCCGGTCGGCCGCGAGGGAGGGGATGCGCGGCGCGAGCCGGCGCCTGTCGCTCCGGGACGACGATGCCGGATCGCCGGTGTCGCAGCTCAAACCAAAAGGGAAGCGCGTGAACAAGTTCCTCAAGCCGATCGCGGGGCCGTTCAAGAAGGCCAAGAAGCACCCGAAGATCGCCATTGCGGCGGTTATCGTCTTCCTCGTGCTCGTCGGTGGCCTGACCGCGCTCGTCGTCACGCAGGGCGGAGGCGGGGGCGACTCGGGAACCGCGACCTCCGCGGCCAAGCAGTCCGACACGAAGACCGATCCCGGGATCGCGGCGGCCAAGAAGCGCAAGGTCAAGCCGGCTCCGGTCGTCAACAGTGCCGGGACGCTCGACGTGGCGCGTAGCGTCGGGCGCCTCGCGATCGCCCAGGCCCGCGGGCGGATCAAGCACCCCAGTGGCCTCTCGGTCCGCGTCAGCGCGGCGCCGAAGCAGACGGTCACCGTCACCTACCAGCTGTCCTGTTTCAAGGCGACAGGCGCGCGTGCCACGACGCGGGTCGCCAACGGGCACTACCGCACGCGCCCGCCGAACGTTCGCTCGCTGTCGCTGCCGCTGTCGGGCGCCGACGAGTGCACGGCCACGGTCGGCGCGCAGTTGACGAAGGACACCGGCGTGGGACGCATCAAGGTCGCCGTGATCGCGGGCTGATCCCGCGCCCATGGCTTCCGATCTCGAACTCGCGCTGGAAACGGTCGTCGAGCGCTGCCTGGGCGTCCGGGCCGGCGAGAACGTGCTCGTCGTCGCCGATCCCGGCAACGCCGAGCTTGGCGACGCGCTCATCCGCGCCGCGGGCGTCGCCGGCGGCGACGCCGTGCTGATGATCCTGCCGCCCAATGCCGACCGCGGCACGGAGCCGCCACCGACCGTGGCGGCGGCCCTCGTGGCGGCGGACGTCTTCATCGCGCCGTGCCTGCCGTCGCTGTCGCACACGACCGCGCGCAAGCGCGCGAGCGAGGCCGGGGCCCGCGGCGCGACGATGCCGGGCGTCAACGCCGACCTGCTCGCGCGGCTCATGAGCGCCGACTTCGACGCGATGAGCACGCGCTGCCACGCCGTCGCGCAGCTCCTGAGCGACGCCGACGAGGCGCACATGACCTGCCCGCGCGGCACCGACATGCGCTTCGACCTCAGCGGCCGGGCGGCGATCCCGGATGCCGGAGACCTGACGGCGACCGGTGCCTTCGGCAACCTGCCATGTGGCGAGGGCTTCGCCTCGCCGGTCGGCGGCGAGGGCACGATCGCAGCGATGTCGATGCACCAGCAGCTCGTCGAGGAGCCGGTCCTGCTGACGGTGCGCGACGGGCGCCTCGAGAGCGCTACCGGCGACGGCGGGGCGGCCTTCCTCGCCCATCTCGACGTCCACGGGCCGCTCGGACGCAACCTCGCCGAGCTCGGGGTCGGCACGAACGACCGCGCGACGCTGACCGGCAACACGCTCGAGGACGAGAAGATCCTCGGCACCGCGCACATCGCGTTCGGCGCCAGCGCGGGGATCGGCGGCACCGTCACGGTCCCGGTCCACGAGGATGTCGTCGTGCTCGATCCGAGCCTCTGGATCGGCTCGACCCAGGTGCTGGACGCCGGGCGCTACCTGCTCGGCTGAGACAGGCCGCCGCCGATGGCCCTCTCCGCCGACGACGCGCTACTCACGATTCCGAACGTCTCCGAGGGGCGCGACGCCGCGGTCATCGCCGCGATCGGTGCGGCGTTCACGTCGACCGGTGCGCGGCTGCTCGACGTGCACTCCGACCCCGACCACCACCGCACCGTCTACACGCTCGCGGCCGGGGTCGGCGAGATCGCCCCGGCGCTCGTCGCGGGCGCCCGCGCGTGCCGCGAGCTCATCGACCTGCGCGCCGAGCGCGGCAGCCACCCGCATGTCGGCGCGCTCGACGTCGCACCGATCGTGTACCGCGACGCCAGGCGCCGCGGGGCGGCGTGCGTCGAGGCGCTCGTGGCGGGGGAGGAACTCGGCCGCGTGGGGCTGCCCGTGTTCCTCTACGGCGCGCTCGTCGACGGGCGCACACGTGCCGCGATCCGCCGCGGAGCTCTCGTGGCGCTCATCGAACGCGTCACCGCCGGCGAGCTGGCCCCGGACTTCGGGCCATCCGCGATCGATCCCCGCAGCGGCGCGGTGCTCGTCGCCGCGCGGCCCCCGCTGATCGCCTTCAACATCGAGCTCGCCGCACCGGCGACGATCGAGGACGCGCGCGCGATCGCTCGCGCGATCCGCGAGGGTGGCTCGGACGGCCTGCCCGGCGTGCGCGCGCTCGGCCTCGAGCTGCCCGCCCGCGGCGGCGTCGCGCAGGTGAGCATGAACGTCGAGGACCATCTCGCGGTGCCGCTCGCGCGGCTCGTCGCAGCCGTCGCGAGGCACGCGCCCGTCGGCGGCTGCGAGCTCGTGGGACTCGCCCCGCAGGCCGCCTTCGACGGCTTCCCGGAGGACATCGCGGTCCGCAACCGCCGCACCGTTGAGGACGCCCTCGCCTCATGACCGGCTCGCGTGTCGAACATCGAGCGCTTGTGGGGCTCAAATGTCGACACGCATCGGATGAGCCGCGCGCCCAGCAGCATGGGTCGAGGCGCGCGAAGCCCTAATCTGCAAACCACCATGGCGCAGACGAAGAAGAAGCGGCGCAGCAAGCATCGGGGCAACGCGGCAGGCGCGATCGAGGCGCGCGGCCGGACGGGGCGAAAGCCGACCGCGGCGGAGGTCAAGGCCTCCGAGAAGGAGGTCGCCGCGCAGGAGCGCCGCGACCGGCTCATGCGGCCGCCGACGTGGCGTTCGGCGTCCACGCGCGCGGCGATGGCGGCGGTCGTCTTCGGCCTGCTGCTGATCCTGCTGTTCAAGACCGACCCGGTGAAGGCGATCCCGCTGACGCTGTTCGTCTTCGTGTTCTACGTCCCGCTCGGCTACTACACCGATCACTTCGTCTATCGCCGCCGCCAGAAGATGGAGGCCAAAAAGCAGCCCGACACGCCGAAGAAGAAGAAGGCCGCGTAAGCGCGATGGACGTGCAGATGTTCACCGTCGGCCCGATGCAGGAGAACTGCTTCCTCGTACGGCTCGACGGCGCCGACCATGCGGTCATCTTCGACCCGGGGGAGGAGGCTCCCCGGCTCCTGCACGCGATCGAGTCCCAAGGCCTCACGCTCGATGCGATCCTGCTCACGCACACGCACTTCGACCACATCGGCGCCGTCGCGCCGCTGGCGAAGGCGACCGGCGCCCCCGTCTACTGCCCGCAGCTCGAGGTGCCCGTCATGCAGGACGTCATGGCGTACGTCCCGTGGCCGGGCTTCGGGCCGTTTGAGTCGTGGGATCCAGAGCACACGGTCGCGGGCGGCGAGACGCTCGACCTCGCCGGCCTGACGATCGACGTCGTCTTCACGCCCGGCCACAGCCCCGGCCACGTGACGTACGCGATCCGCACCCCGTCCGGGGCACCGGGGGCGCAGACGGCGCTGTTCTCCGGCGACGTGCTCTTTCAGGGCTCGGTCGGCCGGGTCGACCTGCCCGGCGGCGACTGGCCGACACTCGCGCGCTCGATCGCAACGCTGCTCGAACGCTTCGACGACGACTCGACCGTGCACCCCGGCCACATGGGCACGACGACGCTCGGCGTCGAGCGCGCATCCAACCCGTTCCTCACTGAGCTGTCGCCGCAGTGAGCCAGCGCATCCAGGCACCGCGCGGCACGTCGGACGTGCTGCCGGAGGTCGCGGACGCGCGCGCGTCGATCGAGGCGACCGCGCGCCGCGTGCTCGAGGGCTCGGGCTACCGGCGCATCGAGACGCCGGTCTTCGAGCACACCGAGCTGTTCTCGCGTGGCGTCGGCGCGTCGACGGACATCGTCCAGAAGGAGATGTACACGTTCGACGACGGCGGCGACCGCTCCGTCACGCTGCGCCCCGAGGGCACGGCACCGATCTGCCGCGCCTACTTCGAGCACGGCATGCACAAGCTGCCCCAGCCGGTGAAGCTCTGGTACCTGTCGAGCTTCTTTCGCAAGGAGAAGCCGCAGGCCGGGCGCTACCGCCAGTTCTGGCAGGTCGGCGCCGAGGCGCTCGGCTCCGATGACCCCGCCGTCGACGCGGAGACGATCCTGCTGCTCGACACGCTGCTCTCCGAGCTCGCGGTCGGCGGCGTGCGCCTGCGCCTCGGCAGCCTCGGCACCCTGGTGGCGCGCAACGCCTACCGCGAGCGCCTGCAGGCCTACCTGCGCGAGCATTCGGACGAGCTGTCCGGCGAGGTCCGCGCTCGCATCGAGCTGAACCCGCTGCGCGCCTTCGACTCCGACGACCCGGGCACGCGGGCGGTCATGACCGGCGCACCGTTGCTGCTGGACCAGCTCGATGCGGACGACGCCGAGCACTTCGCCGCCGTCCGCGAGCTGCTGGACCGCGCGAGCGTCACCTACGAGGTCGATCCGACGCTCGTGCGCGGCATGGACTACTACACGCGGACGGTCTTCGAGTTCACCTCCGACAAGCTCGGCGCGCAGAGCGGCGTCGCGGGCGGTGGGCGCTACGACGGGCTCGTGCAGCAGCTCGGCGGGCCGCCGACCCCCGGCTGCGGCTGGGCCGCCGGGATCGAGCGCATCATGCTCGCCGGGCCCGAGTATCCGGTCGCGCCGCCGCCGGTCGACCTCTACGTCGCGTTCGACTCGCCGGCGCAGCGCGTGGCGGCGTTCGCGGTCGTCGCGGAGGCCCGCGACGCGCGCCTGAACGCCCAGCTCGAGCTCGCCGGACGGTCGCGCAAGGGGCAGCTCAAGCAGGCCGATCGGATCGGCGCTCGATACGTTGCGACCGTTAGCGACAACGGGGCGGTACTCAAGGACATGCAGGCCGCAGAGCAGATGGACGTGCAGACGGGCGAGATCGTCACGCGGATCCTGCGCGAGCGGGGGATGCGATGAAGGTCGTCCCGCGTGCCAACGTCTACCGTGACGCCTGGTGTGGCGATCTGCGCGCCTCCAACGCCGACACAGCGTCGCGCGTCGCCGGCTGGGTCCACCGCCGCCGCGACCACGGCGGGCTGATCTTCATCGACCTGCGCGACCGCTCCGGGATCCTGCAGCTCGTCTTTCACCCTGAGTACGGCGCCGAGATGTTCGCCGCCGCCGAGCGGCTGCGCGGCGAGCACGTCATCAGCGTCGCCGGCACCGTGATCCTGCGCGAGGAACGCAACGTCAACCCCGAGCTGCCCACCGGCGAGATCGAGCTGCGGTGCGCCGAGATGGCGCTCCTCGCCGAGTCGCTGACGCCGCCGTTTCCGCTCGACGAGGAGCTCGAGCTCGACGAGACGCTGCGCCTGCGCTACCGCGCGCTGGACCTGCGTCGGCGCCCGATGGTGGAGGCACTCGTCCTGCGCCACGACGTCATCCACGCGATGCGCACGGCCCTGGTCGCCGAGGACTTCCTCGAGATCGAGACGCCGATCCTGACGCGCTCGACGCCGGAAGGCGCGCGCGACTTCCTCGTCCCGGCGCGCAACAACCCCGGCAACTTCTACGCGCTGCCACAGTCGCCGCAGCTCTTCAAGCAGCTGCTCATGATCGGCGGCTACGAGCGCTATTTCCAGATCGCGCGCTGCTTCCGCGACGAGGATCTGCGCGCCGACCGCCAGCCGGAGTTCACGCAGCTCGACCTCGAGATGTCGTTCGTCGCCGAGGACGACGTCATCGACGTCAACGAGCGCATGATGGAGAAGGTGTTCGCGGTCGGCGGGCTCGACATCGCGCCGCCGCCGTATCGGCGCATGGACTACGACGAGGCGCTGCTGCGCTACGGCTCCGACCGCCCGGACACGCGTTTCGGCCTCGAGATCACCGACGTCTCCGACGCGCTGCGGGCGTCCGAGTTCAAGGTCTTCGCGGGCGTGCTGGGCGGCGGTGGAGTGGTGCGGGCGATCAACGCCGGTCGCCGTGAGGTCCCGCGCTCAGAGCTCGACGACCTGACCGAGGTCGCCAAGCGCTACGGAGCGGGCGGGCTCGTGTGGGCGTTCGTGCTCGAGGACGGCACGTGGCGCTCGCCGATCGCGAAGTTCTTGTCGGAGGCCGAGATCGCCGCCGTGACGGCGGCGCTCGGCGCGGTGCCCGGCGACCTGCTGCTCGCCGTCGCCGACACGGCCGACACCGCCGCGGCCGCACTCGGCGCCCTGCGCCTGAACCTCGCCGAGCGCTGGGAGCTCGTCCCGGAGGGCCGCCACGACGTGCTGTGGGTCGTCGACTTCCCGATGTTCGAGCGCGACGACGCCGGCGGCTGGACGGCGCTGCATCACCCGTTCACCGCGCCGACCGGCGACCTCGCCGATCCGGGATCGCTGCGCTCGCGCGCCTACGACCTCGTCGTCGACGGCTGGGAGCTTGGCGGCGGCTCGATCCGCATCCACGACCCGGCGGTCCAGAGTCGGGTCTTCGAGATCATCGGGATGGACGAGGAGGAGGCCCAGGGCCGCTTCGGCTTCCTGCTCGAGGCGCTGCGCTACGGGGCGCCGCCGCACGGCGGCATCGCCTTCGGCGTCGATCGCGTCGTCGCGCTGCTCGCCGGGCGCGACTCGATCCGCGACGTCATCGCGTTCCCGAAGACGGCCAGCGGCTCGGATCCCCTGACCGGTGCGCCGGCGGGCGTCGACGACGCGCAGCTGCGCGAGCTCGGCCTGCGCCCGCTCGCGCTGCCGGCGAAGACCGCCCCGTGACGGATCACCGGCCCCGGCGCGGCCCGCTCAGTACGGGCCGATGATCTTGTCGAGCTCGGCCATGAACAGGACGGCGATCAAGGCGGCGAGTCCGGCGCACGCCAGCGTCATGCGACGGACGCGGCGCTCGTCGGGGCGGCCGACGAGGTGCGCCGCGACGCCGCCGAGCCCGCCGAGGACGTAGAGCGCCGGAAAGCCACCGAACAGCCCGTAGAAGATGACGGCGAAGATCGACGGCACGATCGCCGACAGGCCGCCTTCGTAGCCAGCCATCGGCTGCGGGAAGCGGTACAGCAGCGCGCAGATCGCGGCGAGCGGAAACGCGAGCAGGATGGCCCGCAGCCCTCCGCGACGCGCACAGACGATCATCCCGCGAGCGTACCGCGCGGCCTATGTTGCGCCCAAGCGGGTCCGCATATGTACGAGATCCAGAGGGTCTTCGTCATTGCGTCCACGATGTGGACGCTTTCGCGAAGACCCTGTATCGGCGCCGCAGTGCTGGCGCCCGAACGTGCCGGTGTTGGCGCGCGCCGGCGAGTCGTCCCCGCGGACGTCCGTACGAGATCCGCACGCCCGGCTGGGGCCGCGGGCGCGGGCAGCCGAGACTGCGTCCATGACCGAGTTCAAGCGCCCGCTGCTGATCGCCGTCGCGGCGGCCGTCGTGCTCATCGCCCTGCTCGTCGCGATGCCGCGCCCACATGCGGTCGCGGTGAAGAACACGCCGCTGGCGCCCGTCCAGCAGATCGACAAGGCCAGGCAGGCCGTCTCGATCAGTGACGCGGCGAACGCGCAGCTCGAGGCCGCCAGCCGCGCGGCCGGCAACTGAGCGCCCGTCATAGCCTGGAGTGTCAGCCCGACAGGCTGCGCGGCGCCGGCTGGTGGTGCGGCGGCGGGTCGTCTCGCAGAAGCGCGGGCACGCTGACGAAGCGATAGCCGCGCGTTCGCAGCGTCGGGACGATCGTGCGCAGGGCCGCCAGCGTGAAGGCGCGCTGCCCGGGACCGTCGTGGAAGAGCAGGATCCGTCCGGCGCTTGCTCCCGCCAGCGCCGCCTTGACGATCGCCTGCGCGCTCGTCGCCTCGTAGTCCTTCGTGTCGACGCTCCACAGGACCATCAGCATCCGCTCGGCGCGCAGGACGTGCAGCGTGCGGGCGTCGAACGAGCCGTACGGCGGGCGAAACAGCCGTACCGCGTGACGGCTGATACGGGTGATGCGATCGGCCGCGGTCAGGATCTCGCGCGACTGCTCGGCCGCCGTGAGGGAGCCGAGGCGGGCGTGGCTGTCGGTGTGCGTACCGAGCGAGAAGCCCGCCTGCACCTCGCGGCGGACGACGTCGGTGTGCGCCGCGACCGCACGACCGACGAGGAAGAACGTCGCCGGCACGTGCTCGTCGACGAGGTAGCTCAGCAGCGCGGGCGTCGTCGGGCCGGGCCCGTCGTCGAACGTCAGCGCGATCTCCTTGCGCTTCGTGGCACCCTGGGCGACATACGGGGCGTACGCGCGGACACCGTCGATTGCCCTGTCGTCGGCCGCGAGTGCGGCGCGCAGGCCGCTCAGCGGCTGCCCGGTCACGAGCTGCGTCGCTGCGTCGGGCGCCGGCGCCTCGCCGGAGGGCCCGGAGCGCAGCACGAACACGAGCGCCACGATCGCGACGACGAGCCCGAGCACGCCGGCGAGCGGGCCGCCACGTCGTCGCCACGTGGGTGCCCCTCCGGCGCGGTTCGCGTTCGAGCTGTGCGCTTCCATGTCCTAGTCGACCACTGACTCCTGACCTCAACGGGGTCAAACTCACGATAGGCGTCGCCGCGGCGCCCCCGCATCGATTGCACGCGACCGTGCGCCCGAGCCCACCTAGACTCGTTCGCGAGATGCCCGACGAGCGCTTCGAAGACCACCTGCGCCATCCGCGCGGCCGCGGCCGCGAGCTGCGAGGCGCGTCGCACGGCGCCGCGGGCGGCGCGGCCTGTGGCGATCTCGTGCGCCTGTCCGTCGTCGTCGACGGGCCGTACGTGCGCGCCGCGAGCTTCGAGGCGTCGGGCTGCGGCGCGACGATCGCCGCGGCGAGCGCGGCCGTCGAGCTCGTCGAGGGCGCTGGCCTGCTCGAGGCCGCGCGCATCGGCTCGCCGCGGATCGCGGCCGAGCTCGGCGGCCTCAGCGCCGGCAAGCTGCACGCCGCTGACCTCGCCTCCGACGCGCTGCACCGCGCGCTCGGCGCCGCGGTTCGCGCGCGTGGCGCGCTCGAGGCGCATTCCGCGCGCACGCTCGTCGCGATGTCCGGCGGCGTCGACAGCGCCGTCGCGGCGCTGCTGTCGCAGCGCGATCGCCCGCTCGCCACGTCGCCCGGTGGCGGGGTCGCCGGCGGCGCCGTGCGGCCAGGCACCTTGCGCGGCGCCGTCGAGCCAGCGCCGGATCCCACGGACTGCGCCGCCCCTCGGCCGGCTGCGGACGTGGTGGCCGTGACGCTCGAGCTGTGGGCGGACCCCGACAACGACGGCGAGCGCTCGTGCTGCTCGGCGGCTGCGGTGCGCGGGGCGCGGCGCGTCGCCCACGGCCTCGGCATGCCCCATTTCACGCTCGACCTGCGCGAGGAGTTCCGCGCCGGCGTCGTCGACCCGTGGCTCGCCGACCACGCCGGCGGCGAGACGCCGAACCCGTGCGTGCGCTGCAACGGGCACGTGCGCCTCGACGCGATGCTCGACTTCGCCGACCAGCTCGGCGCCGCCACGCTGACGACGGGCCACTACGCGCGCCGCACCGCCGACGGGCTGCTGCGCCTCGCGGCCGACCCGGCGAAGGACCAGACGTACATGCTCGCGGCGCTGTCGCGGGCGGCGCTGTCGCGGCTGCGCTTTCCGCTCGGCGAGCTGACCAAGCCCGAGGTCCGCGCGCTCGCCGAGCACGCGGGCCTCGATGTCGCCCGCAAGCCCGACTCGCAGGACCTCTGTTTCCTCGCCGGGACGGGACGCGCCAACTTCCTCGCCCGCCACGGCGGCATGCGCCGGCGGCCGGGCGACATCGTCGACCGCGCGGGCGCCGTCGTCGGCCGCCACGACGGACATCACGGCTTCACCGTCGGGCAGCGGCGGGGCCTTCCCGGCGGCGCACCGGTGGCGCTCTACGTGCTCGCGACCGACGCGCGCTCGAACACCGTCACCGTCGGCCCGCGCGACGCGCTCGCGACGAGCACCGTCCGCGTGCGCGGCCTGCGCATGCACGGCATCCAGCCCGACGCGGTCCGCCTGCGCTACCGCTCGCCGGCGCTGCGCTGTCGCCTGGACGGCGAGGAGATCCACCTCGACGAGCCGTTTCACGGCGCGGCGCCCGGGCAGACGGCGGTCTTCCTGGCCGGGGACGCGATCGTCGGATGCGCCACAATCGCCGCGTGAGGGAATCGAGCACCGCATGAGGACGGATCTCATCCGCGAGACGTTCCTGCGCTACTTCGAGGGCCGCGACCACAAGCGGCTGCCCTCGGCATCGCTCGTGCCGTCCGCCTATGACCCGTCGGTGCTCCTGACGACCGCCGGGATGCATCCGCTCGTGCCGTTCTTCCGCGGCGAGGAGAAGCCGCCCTATCCGCGCCTGACGACCGTCCAGAAGTGCTTTCGCACGACGGACATCGACAACGTCGGCAACACCACGCGCCACCTGACGTTCTTCGAGATGCTCGGCAACTTCTCGATCGGCGACTACTTCAAGCAGCAGGCCGTCGAGATGGCGTGGGAGCTGTCGCTCGACGGCTTCGGCTTCAACCCGCAGGACATCTGGATCACGGTCTTCGAGGGTGACAAGGCGCTCGGCCTCGGCCCCGACGAGGAGGCGATCGAGGCGTGGGTGTCCGTCGGCGTCCCGCGCGAGCGGATCGTCCAGTGCCCGCGCTCGGAGAACTTCTGGCAGGGCGGCCCGACGGGGCCGTGCGGGCCGTGCAGCGAGCTGTATCTCGACCGCGGCCTGGACTTCGGCGCCGCCGACGACCTGCCGGGCGGTGACAACGAGCGCTTCCTGGAGTACTGGAACCTCGTCTTCACGCAGTACGACATGGGCGTCGACGGCGACGGCAAGACGACGCTCACGCCGCTGCCGGCGAACAACATCGACACGGGCCTCGGCCTCGAGCGGATGGCCGTCATCCAGCAGGGCGTCGAGACGGTCTTCGAGACCGACACGTTCGCGCCGCTGATGGCGCTCGCGCGCGAGCTCGCGGCATCCGAGCCCGACGAGCGCGCGCTGCGGATCCTCTCCGATCACTCGCGCGCGATGACGTTCCTCGTCGCCGACGGCGTCGTGCCTTCCAACGAGGGCCGCGGCTACATCCTGCGGCGGATCATGCGCCGCGCGATCCTGCAGGGCAACCGCGTCGGCATGACGTCGGGCTTCATGGCGACGTTCGCCGAGAAGGTCATCGAGATCATGGGCGCCGCCTACCCGGAGCTCGAGCGCGAGCGCGACGGCATCCTGCTGTGGGCGCGCGCCGAGGAGGAGGGCTTCGGCCGCACACTGGAGCAGGGGACGAAGCTGCTCGAGGACGTCGTCGAGCGCTCGCGGGACGCCGATCGCGCCCACCCCACGATCTCGGGCGAGGACGCCTTCCGCCTGCACGACACGTTCGGCTTCCCCGTCGACCTCACGCGCGAGCTCGCCGAGGAGCAGGGCATCGGCGTCGACACGGCGGCGTTCACGGCGCTCATGGACGAGCAGCGCGTGCGCTCGCGCGGGGGCACCGCCAAGGGTGGGCTGGCGAGCGACGCGAGCGTCGATCCGGCGGTTCCCGGCCAGGTTGCGGGGATCGTGACGGCAACGGCCAACCCCGCCGCCGCAGGGGTCGACCTGCGCGAGCGGGCACGTGAGCTCGCGCGCGAGGCTGGCGCCCAGACCGACTTCACCGGTTATGAGAGCCTCGAGCAGCACACGTCCGTCGGCGCGATCGCGGCCCTCGACGGCGATCGCTTCCTCGTCCACCTCGCCGAGTCCCCGTTCTATGCGACCGGCGGCGGGCAGGTCGCCGACGGCGGCGTGCTCGAGTCCGAGACCGGCGACGCCCGCGCGCACGTCACCGACGTCGTCCGCGTCGGCGACGACCAGGCCGTCGTCGTGCACGTCGACGCCGGTGCGCTGCAGGCCGGCGAGCGCGTCGTCGCGCGCGTCGACCGCGCCGCGCGCAACGCGACGCAGGCCAACCACACCGCGACGCACCTGCTGCAGGCCGCGCTACGCGAGACGCTCGGCACGCACGTTCGCCAGGCCGGCTCCTACGTCGGGCCCGACAGGCTGCGCTTCGACTTCAACCACGGCGCGGCGCTCAGCGACGACGAGCGCGACAGGATCGAGACGCTCGTCAACGGCTGGATCGACGACAACGATCCCGTGCGGCCGATCACGACGACGCTCGACGAGGCGCGCGCGCTCGGCGCGATGGCGCTGTTCGGCGAGAAGTACGGCGACGTCGTGCGGATGGTGCAGATCGGCGAAGGCGACTACTCGCGCGAGCTGTGCGGCGGCACGCACGTTCGCACGACCGGCGAGATCCGGGTCTTCCGGCTCGTGAGCGAGCGCTCCAGCGCGGCCAACGTGCGCCGCATCGAGGCGATCACCGGCCCGGTCGCCGTCGCCGAGTTGCGCGCCGGCGAGGCCAAGGCGCGCGCGGCGGCGACGCTGCTGAAGACCGCCGTCGACGAGCTCCCCGAGGCCGTCACGGCGCTACGCGATCAGGTCAAGGCGGCCGCGAAGGCCGCCGCCTCCTCCAACGGCGCCGGCGCGATCGACGCCGAGGCGCTCGCGGCCGCCGCGACGCTCATCGGCGGTGCCGACGTCGTCGCCGCCGTCGTGCAGGGCGTCGCGTCGGCGAAGGACCTACCCGACCTCGCCGATCGCGTCAAGGGACAGCTCGGCGAGCAGTCGGCGACCGTGCTCGGCACCGTCGTCGACGGTCGCGTGCACCTCGTCGCGAGCGTGACGCCGGCGCTCGTCGCGCGCGGCGTGAAGGCCGGCGCGATCGTCAAGGCCGCGGCCCAGGTCGCCGGCGGTGGGGGCGGCGGGCGCGACACGATGGCGCAGGCCGGGGGCAAGAACCCCGACGCGCTGCCCGACGCGATCACCGCCGCCCGCGCGGTGATCGAAGCCGCCCTCGCGGGCTGACGGCCCACGTTGCGAGTTCTCGCGCTGGACTACGGAAGCGCGCGCTGCGGCTGTGCGCTGTCAGACCCCACGGGCACGCTCGCGACGCCGATCGAGCCTGTGCTGCGACCGGCGACGCGCAAGGGCTTTGCCCGCGTCTGCGATGTCGTGCGCGAGCGCGAGGCCGCGCTCGTCGTCGTCGGGCTGCCGCTGTCGCTGTCAGGCGCCGACTCGGCCCAGACCGCTGAGACGCGCGCCTTCGCGCAGCGGCTCGCCGAGCGGGTCATCGTGCCCGTCGAGCTCTACGACGAGCGCTTCACGACGCTGATGGCAAGCCGCGACCCGGGTACCCCGACGGCCTCGGAGGACTCGCGCGCGGCGGCGCACCTGCTCGAGGGATGGCTCGCGGCGCACAAAGCGGGGGAGGCCGGGTAGCGTTCATGGCGAATCGCAGGGAAGCATGAGCCGCAATCGTCGAGACGACTCCGCAGGTAGCAGCGCGCGCTCCGCCGAGCAGCGCGAGCGCGACCGCCTCGAACGCGAGGCCAGGCGTGCCGGCGGAGGGCCGGCCGCGGGCGGCTCGTCATCGGCGCGACCTCGTGAGCAGCCTCCGACCCAGGACTTCGATGACCGACGACTCCCACCAGACCTCGATCCGAATGCGCCGCGCGCTGAGCGACCCGCACCTGGGCAGCCTCCGGCGCGCGCCGGCCGCGGCCGTGGCCCGGCACCCGGCAAGTCCTCTGTGCGCGGTGGCCGTGGCTCCGCAGCGGGCGAGCCGCCCGTCCGCGACG
>JBBSNY010000025.1:0-60938 GCA_038260305.1 Solirubrobacterales bacterium | reverse complement strand
CTATCCGATGACGACGGGACGCAACTTCGACGAGGTCCTGCGCGTGATCGACTCGCTGCAGCTGACGGCCAATCACAAGGTCGCGACGCCGGCGCAGTGGCAGCAGGGCGGCGACGTGATCATCCTCGGCTCGGTCTCAAACGAGCAGGCCAAGGAGATCTATCCCGATGGCTGGGAGCAGCCCAAGCCCTACATCCGCATCGTCCCGCAGCCCACGAGCTGAACTCGACGGTGTCCTGCGCCTTGTGAACAAGGCGCAATCTCACGGTACTGTCGGTCGCATGGCGCATCGGGCTGGTGATGGGCCTTCGCACGGTCCCGAACACCCGGAAGCACAAGGCGGCTCGGTGGTTGGCGCCTTCTCCGAGCCCGCGGCAGTGCAGCACTACATCGAGCGAGCTCGTCGCGCAGTCCCCGGCTTCGAAGTCATGCGCCAGCTCCGCTCAGCACCGGCGACCCTGCACGAGGGATACGTGACCGACGCGCCCAACGGCCCGTTCGACGCCGCGACGTGCCTGCTGACGCTGCCCTTCATCCCGCGCGACCAACGCTTGGAAACGCTGCGGGCGGCGGTCAGTTCCTCGCCACCCACCTGCCGATCCTCAGCCCCGAAGAAGACCAGAACCTTCTTCACGAGGCGGGGTTCTCGAGCCCCGAGCTGTACTACGCGGCGCTATCGCTGCGCGGCTGGGTCGCCTACGCCTAGGCGACGAATGGGCTCGCCGCCCTGACCTGACGTCCGACGATGTCGAGCTCGCGGAGGTGCCTCGCGGTCGCGTCGCTGGACGCGTCGTATCGCTGCCTCAGGCCTGGCCGGCCGCCGGCGACTACGGCTGATCGGTCGTGACGAGCAGCGAGTCGCTCGTTCGCCACGCGAGCACGGCCCGGCCGGTCTTGTCGAGTCCGAGCAGCGGCGCGAACGCCGGGCCCATCGCGACCTGCTCCTCCGGCTGGCCGGTGCGCCCCAGCGACAGCGCTCCGCTGTTCAGCTCGGAATCGGAAGTCTCGCGCAGCAGCACCGCCACGACCTTGCCCGTGGAGGACACGACGGCGCTGTCGGAGCGGGCGTCCTCGGCGAGCGTCTGCGCGTGGACGAAGCGATGGCCGTTCGTGGCGGTGCTGACGCGGACGCGCAGCGGCGCGGGATCGATCGCCCCACCCTGGTAGAGCAGCGCGAAGATGTCCTTCGGCCCGGCACGCAGCAGCGCACCGGACGCGCCGCAGCCGAACGGCGGCGAGTCGATCGTCTGCAACTCACGAAAGCGCTTGGCCTTGCGCTCACGGACGGCGACGCGGATGTGGCGCCCGCCGCCGTCGCTCGCGCAGCCGCCGGCGTCGCCGACCGCTCCGGTGTCCTCGACGAGCACGCCGATCCGTCCGTGCGAGCTGACGGCCACCGAGACGAGTCCGCTCGCCTTGCTGAAGACCTGGCGTTGCAGGACCGTCCCCTTCGCGGTCAGCGACGCGAGCACGAGGCCGCTCTGTTTCGTGGAGACAGCCGCGACGAGCCGGTTGCTCGGATCGACCGCGAGCGCGACGTCTGCGACGGACGGCAGCTTGAGGCGAGCGGTCCGCGGCTTCGTGGGGATGCCGCCGTCGGGGCGCGTCACGATCTTCAGCGACGGGCCCTCCTGCCAGACGACGACCGTGCGTGTCGCACCGCGGGCGATCGCCGCCCGTCGCAGCCCGGCGGTCGTCTCCACCGACCACAGGTCGAAGGCCTGGCCGTTGCCCCGCACGCGTCGTAGCGTGATGTCCGAGCCGCGCCGCACGAGCAGGTCGACGCCGCCGTCCTTGCGCTGGGCGCTGTCGAGCAGCTCCGTGTTCGTGAACGTCTCGCGCGTGCCGGCCGGGTACTTCACGAGGATCAGCGTCGGGCCGCCTTCCGCGGTCTCGGGGATCTGCGTCACGACAACGCCGTGGCCCTGGTTGCTCGTGAAGCCGAGCGCCCGCGGGATCTCGCCGGTCGCCGCCGGGATCGCGATCGGCGTCGCGAACGTCGCCCCGGCGGTGGCGGGAAGACAGAGCAGAGCGGCGAAGCCGAGCAGGAGTTTGCGCATGGCAGCGAGGACGGGCGTCCGTGCGCCAACCTATCGCCAAACCCCGGCAGGCGTCTACAGCGCCGCGGCCTGGCGGCCGCACTGCTCGTGGCGCGCAGTCTGACGCGCGATTTCGCTACTTCTTCCAGTACGCCACGTTGACGCGGCGATGAGCCTCCGCCCCGCCGCCGCGATCGCGCTCCTGCTCGCCGCCACCGGCGCGTCGATCGCCGTCGCGGCCGGCAGCGGCTACAAGGGCCGCGCCTGCACACCGCCGAGGGGCCACCGCATCGTCGACTGCCGGACCGCGAAGCACGGCACGCCGGATCTCAGCCGGGCCGCGTGGCGCGCCGTGCGCGGCGCCGAGGTCACGATCAGCGAGCGGATCGACGACCTCTCCCCCAACCCGGACGCGGGCGGCGCCCGCGCGTGGCCGCTGCTGGACTCGCTCGGACAGCCCCTGGGTCGTCTGATCTCCGGTGGGACCCGGCCGTTCACGGTCGTCGGCAGCGACGGCACCGCCTACCGCGTGACGTCGGTCCGGGTGCGCGGGCGCGGCTGCGCCGCCGACACCAGGCAGCAGGCGGGCTTCACGCTCGTGCAGGTCATCGCCAAGGCGCCGTCCGGCGGCACGCAGGCGTTCCTCGACACACGCGCGCTGAACCGCGACTCCGCGTCGGGCCGCGCGGCGCTCGCCGCCTTCGCCGCGCAGCGCGGGACGGGCTGCGGCCCGAGTGGCCCCGAGCGCGGCGCCGTGCGAGCGCTGCGCAACCCAGGCGTTGGAGCCCGGGCGCACGCCCGCCTGTCCGACGGCCAGATCAACGGCGTCACCGAATACGACGCGAAGCCCGCGTTCGCGAACGTCGTCTACTTCAACTCGAACACGACGCAGGTGTCCGTCGGCGGCATCGCCCGCGGGATGGTCCGCGTCGGCACGCCGGCCGCGAAGGTCGACGCGTTCGTGGCCTGCGACCCGTCGAGCGACCGAACGCTGATCTGGCGCTACTGGTCGATCCGCACCGGCAACCCGGCGCGGCCACGGATCTACGGCTGGATCCCGACGAACTGTCCGCCAGCGCTGCGCTGACTCGGCGGTCGCCGCCAGGTCGCGTCCGCGAGCTCGCCGAGGCCGACGTCCAGCCGGCGATCGTCGGGCTCTGCGACGAGCTCGGCGGCGATTCCGTGCGGCGCTTCGGGGAGGTCATCGCCGCGTCTGCCGCCTGACGGCCCACCCCCGCTCCGGCCACGCCGCCCAAGCGGCTCCGCGCCGAACCCTGCATGCCGGCGCATGCGGGTATCTACCATTCCGTCACGCCGTATCGCCGATCTCAGGGGGTCGTTCGCCCGATGTCACGCCGCCGCACCCGATTCGCCCTGCTCGGCGGCGTCGCGACCCTTGCGCTGACGGGCTGCGGCGGCAGCGACGCGCCCTGCGCGGCAACACCCGGCTCGACGCCGGGCTCGATCTCGGCACCATCGGACTGCGCGGTGAACACCGTCATCGCCGTCGATGCGACGGGCGCGATCGCCGACCGCTCGCTGGCGCAGGACGTGAGCTCGGCGGCCCTGCGCGCGGCCGAGCACACGATCACCGCGGGCGGGCACCTGCGGATGGTCGTCTTCGCCGGCGACGCGAACGCCGTCGAGGTCATCTACGACGACGACGTCGCGACGCTGAAGCAGTCCGACGAGACGCGCCGCGGCCCGGACGAGCAGAACCTCCGCGCCGCGCTTGCTTCGACGCTCGACTCGGCGCTCGGCGTCAACGGCGACGACCGCGCGCTGACGCGGCGGGTGCGCGACCTGACGCACGGCGGCACGTCCGACATCGCCCGCGCGGTGCGCAACGCCGTGCGAACGGTGAAGACGCGATCCGGCGCGAAGGCCGTCACGCTCGTCTCCGACGGCGCCCAGGCCTCCGATCAGCTCATGTTGAAGCAGCGCATCGAGGCCGGGGACTCCGCCGCGACTCTGTCATCGCAGCTCGGTCACCTGATCGGCGGCGCCGGCACCGTCGACGTGCTGCAGGCGATCGGTCTCGGGCGCCTGCCGGGGCGCGTCAACCAGTCCGCAAAGCGCACCGACGAGCTCGTCGCCATCTGGATGAACGCCTGCGAGAAGACCCACGCCAAGCACTGCGCGACCACGACGGAGCTGTGATCGGACGGATGAAGCCAAGGAGAACGGGATGAAGCCGGACGACGACGACACACTGGCCCCTCCGCTGCTGTCGATCCCCGCGATCGGCGAGCCGAGCGAGGCCCAGCAGCCCGAGCGTCCGATCGCCGACGGCACCCGCCCAGCGGCGGACGTCGTCGACGGCGCACGGACGACGTCGGCGCACCCGCGCGACGACGCCGATCGCGTTCGCGGCGAGATCGTCGCGGAGAGCATCGCCCAGCAGGCCGACCACGTCATCGGTGCGCGACTCGGTCCACTCATGGAATGCGCCGTCCGCGTCCGCGCGCTCGACGACGACCTCATCCGCGCCAACGACGCCGCCGATACGATTTCGACGGCCCCCGGCGAGGCGCCGCCCGAGGCGCCCGACGGCTGGCGCGGGCGCTTCTCGGCCCGCATGGCGGCGGGCGGCGGGCTGCTCGCGCTGTTCATCGCCGTCGGGATCGCCGAGGCGCTGTTCGCCTACGACGGCTTCCGCGAGCTCGCGCGCTTCCGCGAGAGCGACCCGGCGCTGCTGCGCGAGGGGGCACCTGCGCTGTCGGCGACGGTCATCGCCCTGCTCATCGCGGTCGGCCAGAAGGCGGTCGGCAAGAACCTGCGCCTCGCCCACACGCGCGACCCGCAGCCCGACGCCGACGGCAAGCGGCGACTGCTCGAGCGCGATCTCGCGACGGGCGCCCGCTACGCGATCACCGTCGCGATCATCGTCTGCGGACTCGGCCTGTGGTACGGCGTGCAGAGCGCGCGCACGAGCGCGAACAACGCGTCGACCGCGCGCCAGGCCGCCAACCAGGCCGCCGGCGCCCGCGGCGCCGCGGCGGCGCGCCTCGCCCAGCAGTCCACGCCGCAGGCCGCCGACAAGGGCGTCTACTTCCTTGTCTCGAGCGCGGTCTTCCTACTCGGCATCGGCGTCGCCTACCTACTCGTCGACCCGTCGCGCGAGGCGCGCGAGCGCCGCCGGCGCCGCGACGCCGAAACGCTCGCCAATCGCGATCGCGTCCGCCAGCAGCTCGCGCGGGAGGTCGGCGCGCTCGTGACGCAGCGCGCCGAGATCGCGACGACGGTCGCCAACGCCAAGCGCCAGATGCGCCAGGAGGCCGTGCTGCACCCCGAGGTCGCGTTCCTGCAGCGCGCCGACGAGTTCCCGCACCTCTACGGCACCTGGCACCCGCGCTCGGGCGCGCCGTTTCGCGCGACGCCGGATGTCGGCGACGCACACCACGCGCAGACCGCGCTCGCCGGCGACGCGCTGAACGTGCCCGACAAGCTCGCCGATGTCGACGCGCTGATCGCCGAGCTGCTCGGCCGCAACCTGTCCGCGCCGAGGCACCAGCCCCAGTGAGCCGCCGCGCGGCGCCGGGCGGCGGGCCGCGCACGCCGCCGGGCCCGCGGGTCGGATCGGGGCATCGCGGCCCGGGCACGCCGCGCCGCGCGCGGCGGCCGGGCCGCGCGGCGCACGGCGCGATCGAGGCACGGGTCGCCGACGACGCCTGGCCGGCGCCCGCGCTCGAGCCGCGGCTCGTGGACGCGCGAGACGCTCGCGCGGCCGTCGAGCACGTGCCCGCTTCCCCGCCGCGCGGTCGTTCGGGCGGGCTGTCAGGGCTGCGACTACTGCTCGACCATCTCGACGCGCTGCTGCGCGATCCGACGCTGACGCGCGCACTGAAAGCCTTCGCCGACCGCGTCAGCGAGGGCGTGCGAGACGCGGCGGCCGCGACCGCCGACGCGACGCGGCGGCTGCTGCGCGCGCTCGCGAACCTGCGCCTTCCGCGCCGCCTGCTGCTCGGCCTGCTCGCGCTCCTGCTGCCGCTCGCGCTGCTGGCCCTGCTGCTCGGCGGCGGCGACCGCGACAAGCATTCGTCGAAGACGGCCGCGGCCGACCGCCCGACGCAGGCCTCCGGCGCGCTCGCGGCTGCCGGGATGCCGGCCCTGCTGTCGGGCCAGGAGATCCCCGCACCGCTGAACGTCGCGCTCGTCGTCGACGGCAGCTACGACGCCGCGGCCCTGCGCCACGAGCTGAGCGCGCTCGCGACGTGGATCTCCTCGCACCACGCGCCGGGCACGCGCGTCTCGGTCATCGACGCGGGCTCGGCCAGCGCCACGGCGCCGCTACGCGCGTCGCAGCTCGCGGGCGCCGTTCCGACGCGCCCACGGGCGAGCACCGCGGCTGCGATCCGCTCGGCGCTCGGCTCCGGACGCCGCCGCCTGCTCGTGACGGTCGGCTCCGCGCAGCCGACCCCGGCGCGCACGAGCTCGCTGACCGTCGCGGGGCGGCGCGGGGCGACGGCGACCCAGCGCCTCGGCCTGAAACGCGGCGGCCATGCTCGGGTCGCGATCGACGAGCGCCGCCCGGACGCGCTCGCGGCAAGCGTCGCGCGAGCGATGATGGCGCTGTCCGGGCAGCGCGAGCGGCGCTAGAGCGAGCGGCTCACGAGGGGTCGTCTGACGGCGCGGCGGACGCGCTTGCACTGGCTCAGGTCGTTCGTCCGGTCCGCCGTCGTGCGAGGACTCGCCGGACGGAGCCCTCGCTCAGAGCGAGCGGCTCAGGAGCTTGAGCGCCTCGCGCTGCGCCCTCATGTCGAGCTTCGCCAGGTGCTCCTCGGCGGCCGCAACGGGATCGACCTTCGGTGGGGGTGATGGCGGCTTCGGGGCGGCGGGGGTACCTGCCGTGCGGTCCGGCCTGTCGTGCTCTGACATGGTCTCCTCGGTGCTCGGGTGCTTGTCGGATACCACCCCCGCAGCGAGATTCCTGCCGCCTGCGTCGCCCGCCGCACCCCGCACGCGGTGGCGCCCCCGGAACGACTGTGGGGCGCCATAGGCGCCCCACAGTGCTGTCTGTCAGATGCGGCCATCCCCCTTGGAGACGGCCGCATCACCCATCTCGATGCTTCGGGCGGTGTCGCGTCAGCGCGCGTGGTACCCCGCGAAGTTCGGGTTCTTGGAGGACGGGAGCCTGATCCCGGTCAGACGTTCGATCGTGGCCGCGCTGACGGGGTTCAGCCCGTCAGTCGGCGCGTCGACGACGGTCGGGAATGCGGCCGAGCCACCCCGGGCGATCTTGCCGAGCGATGCGTTTCCCTGATTTGCCAACTTGTGCTCCTTCCAGTGATCAACACGCACGGCGCTAGCGCGCCGTGCAGACGCCCCACGGATTGCTTACGACAGCCCCTCCCCCTCGGAGGGGGTGCTGCATGTCTTGAATACCCGCATTTGCAGGCATATTCTCGACCATTCCGAGAGCCTTAATCCCGCGAATGAGCCCAGAATAGCACGAGAAACTGGCGCGCGAACCGCCAACGCAAGTCGGCGCGACGGGGTTGGGCCCGGCACTTGCGGGGCACCCAGTCAGGGACGCCAAAAGTCGCTCCAACTCGGCGCGAGACAGGCTTTCGAGCGAGCCGTTGTTGCTCGCGCAACTATCTGCTACTCTGCCTTTTGGCGACGTGCGGGTAGCAACCCGTTCGCTCGACCGTTTCACCCGAGAACAGCACTCCGCGCAACCGCGGAAGTGCCGTGTCGCCGGTGGGGCACGTGGCGAGCCGAGTCGCCCCCGATACGTCTGAAAGGGAACGCATGGCCAGGACAACGACACCGACGCCCAGCCGCCGCCGCGGCGAACACGACGCCCCCGCGAAGCGGGCGCCGCGCCGCGCAACGGCCGCAGAGAGTGGGCGCACCGAGCGCCGTGCTCAGGCTGAGGCGGCTTCGGACTCACTGCAGATCTTCCTCAACCAGGCCTCGCGACACGCGCTGCTGACGGCGGCCGAAGAGGTCGAGCTCGCCAAGCGGATCGAGCGCGGCGACATCGCCGCGAAGGACCGCATGATCAACTCCAACCTGCGCCTCGTCGTCTCGCAGGCCCGCCGCTACCAGGGTCTCGGGCTGCCGCTCGGCGACCTCGTCCAGGAGGGCACGCTCGGTCTCATCCGCGCGGCCGAGAAGTTCGACTGGCGCAAGGGCTTCAAGTTCTCGACGTACGCGACGCTGTGGATCCGTCAGAGCATCCAGCGCGGCCTCGCGAACACGTCGCGGACGATCCGGCTGCCCTCGCACATCGAGCAGCGCGAGCGCAAGCTCGCCCGCGTCGAGCGCGAACTGACGGCGAAGCTGTCGCACGACCCGAGCGACCAGGAGGTCGCGGACGCGGCCGACATGACGATCGCCGACGTCCACGCCCTTCGCGACGCCCGCCGCGTCGTGACGAGCCTCGACGTTCCGATCGGCACCGACGGCGACAGCCATCTCGGTGACTTCATCGCCAGCGAGGGCCCGGGGCCGAGCGAGCAGGTCGTGTCGACCGAGCTCGAGAACACCGTCGCCAAGGCGCTCGGGCGCCTGACGACCGATGAGCGCAACGTCGTCGAGCTGCGCTTCGGTCTGCGCGACGGCCGCGAGCGCACGGTCGAGGCGACGAGCCGCGAGCTCGGCGTCAGCCGCGAGCGCACCCGTCAGCTCGAGGAGCGCGCGATGCGCAGCCTCGAGGACGAGCCCAGCCTCGCCGGCCTGCGCGAGGCCGCCTAACCACCTCCGTCGTTCGCTTCGCCGGCGCCGGGAGCCCACATGGGCCCGGCGCCGGTCGTCGTTCCGGGTGTCGAGGACGCGTCGCGCGAGTCAGCGCGGAGACACCGCATTGTGTGCCGATCGAGGTGCATCTGTGACGGATCGATCCGCCGCAGCGCCACGCCCGGAGAGATCGACACCATATGGATGCATCTGTGACGGGCGCAGAACGAGCCCTCCGTTCATCCGTCGAAGATGCACGTCCGCCCGGCCGCCCATCGCACGAGCAACGACGACAGGACGCGACATGTCGGACATCGCTCGGTGATGCGCTGCCATCAGGTGCCGCAGAAGGTCACGTAGTCGCCATAGTCCGGCGGCGCCGGTGTGGCGTAGGGCTCGAGGCCGCTCCGTTCGAGGAACGGTTCGGCAAGCACGTCGACGAGCCGTCTGAACGGCTCGATGTCACCGATGGTGGCGGCCGTGAGGGCATCCTCGACGTGATGGTTGCGCGGGATGTAGACGGGATTGACCCGATCCATCGCGACGGCGCGTGCCCGCCGCTGCGACGGCTCCACCGGATGTCGCGCCAGCCAGCGCTCGGACCACGCATCGAACGCCGACGGATCGTCGAACAGCGATCGCCCCGACGGCGTGTCGCCGCGCAGCGACGCCGACAGCGCGCGGAAGCCCGCTGTGAAGTCGACGCGCTGCGCACGCAGGAGCGCGAGCCAGTCGTCGACCAGCGCGCCGTCCTCGGGGCCGTCGCCGGCGAGGCCGAGCTTCGCGCACATCCCCCGGGTCCAGTGCTCGCCGTAGCGCTCGGCGAAGGACTCCAGCACTGCGCCGGCCGCGGTCGCGGCCGTCTCGACGTCCGCGTCGATCAGCGGCAGCAGCGCCTGCGCCAGCCGCGTGAGGTTCCACTGCGCGATCGCCGGCTGGTTGCCGTAGGCGTAGCGACCGCCGTGGTCGATCGAGCTGAACACCGTGGCGGGGTCGTAAGCGTCCATGAACGCGCACGGGCCGTAGTCGATCGTCTCGCCCGAGATCGTCATGTTGTCGGTGTTCATGACGCCGTGGACGAAGCCGACGAGCATCCAGCGGGCGATCAGCGCCGCCTGCGCGTCGGCGACCGCTTGCAGGAACGCGAGGTACGGGTGCTCCGCCTCGAGCGCCGCGGGGTGGTGACGGGCGATCGAATGGTCGGCCAGGCGCCGGACGAGCGCTTCGCCGCCGTTGGCCGCCGCGTACTGAAACGTGCCGACGCGAAGATGGCTCGCGGCGACGCGGACGAGCACGGCACCGGGCAGCAGCGTCTCGCGCATGACGTCGTCGCCGGTCGCGACCACAGCGAGCGCGCGGGTCGTAGGGATGCCGAGCGCCTGCATCGCCTCGCCGATGACGTACTCGCGCAGCATCGGCCCGACGGCGGCCTTGCCATCGCCGCCGCGCGCATAGGGCGTGCGACCGGAGCCCTTGAGGTGCAGGTCGCGGCGCCGTCCCTCGACGTCGAGCAGCTCGCCGAGCAGCAGCGCGCGGCCGTCGCCCAGGCGCGGCGAGTAGCCGCCGAACTGATGGCCGGCGTAGGCCTGCGCGACCGGCATTGCGCCGTCGAGCGTGACGGCGCCGATCAGCACGGCGAGCCCGTCGGGCGTACTCAGCGCCGCCGCGTCGACCCCCAGTTCCGTCGCGAGCTGCTCGTTGAGGACGAGCAGCTGCGGGGCCAAGACCGGCTCGGCCCGCCATGGCGTGTACAGGCCCTCGAGATCGCGGACGTACGAGTTGTCAAACGCGAACAGCGGCTCGGCGGCAACACTCATGCACTCCAGGCTAACGAGCCCGCTCACCGACCCAGCGAGCGTGGCGCCGCCGAGCTTCGGCACCGAGCCGCCGCGAGCCCGATGGCGGGTCGGCTCCCGCCGAGGCCGCGACCGCGACGCGCAGCGACCCGGTCGCAGCTCGCTCAGCGGAGCGCCCGGGCGAGCTCGGCGATCCCGCGCGCGATTGCCGGCTCGGGCAGGTTCCCGTAGCCGAGCACGAGCGACGGCGGCGGCGCCGAGGGGCCGCGCACGAAGCTCGCGAGGCCGTCGAGCGCGATGCCGCGCTGCGCCGCCGTGCGCACCGTCGCGGCCTCGTCGGCGCCCGCCGGCAGCCGGGCGACGGCGTGCAGCCCGGCCGCGACGCCCTCGACGCGCGCGTCCGGGAGCTCGGCGGTGATCGCGGCCACGAGCGCGTCGCGGCGCGCACGGTAGCGCCGCCGTGTGCGCCGCAGGTGGCGGTCGAGATCGCCGCGCGCGACGAGGTCGGCGAGCGTGAGCTGGGTCAGCAGCGACTCGGCGCGGTCGGTCCGGCGCTTGTACTCGGCGGCTTGCGCGGCGAGCGAGGGGGGCAGCACGAGCCAGCCGATCCGCAGCGCCGGTGCCAGCATCTTGCTGACCGAGCCCGCGTAGACGACATGCTCGGGGGCCATGCCCTGTAGGGCACCCACGGGATCGCGGTCATAGCGGTACTCCGCGTCGTAGTCGTCCTCGACGACGACCGTGTCGCGGTCGCGCGCCCAGTCCAGCAGCGCGGCACGGCGCTCGGGCGACAGGACGGCGCCCGTCGGGCACTGATGCGCGGGCGTCAGGACGACCGCATCGACGCCCAGCCCCGCAAGCTGGCCGACGCGCAAGCCGTGCTCGTCAACCGCCACCGGCACGGGCTCGAGGCCGGCCGCGAGCGCCGTGTCGCACTGCGCGCCCCAGCCCGGGTCCTCGATCGCGACGCGGCTCGCGCCGCGCGCCCGCAGCACGCTCCAGACGAGCGCCAGGCCGAGCCGAGTACCGCCGGTGACGAGCAGTCGCCGCGGATCCACGACGGCGCCCCGCACCCGCCCGAGGTAGGCGGCGAGGGCCTCGCGCAGCTCAATCGCGCCCTGCGGATCGCCATAGTCCAGCCGCGCATCGGGTAGCGCGCGCAGGGCGCGCCCCGCACTCGCCTGCCACGCCGATCGCGGGAACGCCGATAGGTCCGGCGTTCCGTAGCGGAAGTCATATCGCGGTGCGCGCGGCCCGGTCCGAGGTCGCGCGACGCCGGCCCGCCACGATCCGAAGCCCACGTCGACGCCGGCCACGCCAGGCACGCCGTACGCCGTCGCGGCGGCCACGGTCCTCCCTTCCGCCGTCGCGGCCACCCCGGCCGGCCCGCCCACGGTCTCGGCCACGCCGGCCGACGCGCCCACGGTCTCGGCCGCGTCGGCCACGGCGCCCAACGTCGCGGCGCCAGCACCGGCCACAGTCTCGGCGGCCCCGGCCGTGGCGCCCACCGTTGCGGCGGCAGCCCCGGCCGTGGCGCCAACGGCGCCGGAGGTGGCGCGCGGGGCGACGATCGTGGCCGCGCCCTGACGCGCACTGAGGTAGCCCTCGGCGACGAGCTGCGAGTAGGCCTCGACGATCATCCCCCGCGAGACGCCGAGCTCGGCGGCGAGCACGCGAGTCGAGGGCAGCGGCGTGCCGGGCAGCAACCGCCCGGCCCGCACGGCGTCGCGCAGCTCGCGCTCGAGGCGGCGGCGCAGCGGGCCGCGGCCGTCACGAGGCAAATCGACGAAGAGCTCCACTGGTTCGATCTTCTCATGCCTCAGTGGTCCTGTGCATAGGACCAGTGGAGCCGTACCCTCCAGCCCATGCCGACCGCCGCTCCCAGCCCACGCACCCGCGTCCGCCGCGCCCCCAAGCGCGCCGTCTACGAGCGCAGCCAGATCGAGGCGATCCTCGACGAGGCGATCGTCTGCCACGTCGGCTTCGTCGTCGACGACCAGCCCTACGTGATCCCGACGCTGCACGCCCGCGTCGGCGACAAGGTCTACCTGCACGGCTCGACGGCCAGCCGGATGGTTCGCACGCTCGCCGGCGGCGCCCCGTGCTCGCTGACCGTGACGCTGCTCGACGGGATCGTGCTCGCGCGATCGGCCTTCCATCATTCCGCGAACTACCGCTCGGTGACGGTCCTTGGTCGGGCGGCCCTGGTCGAGTCCGACGACGAGCGGTTGCGCGCGCTGCGAGCCTTCACCGAGCAACTCGTCCCCGGGCGCTGGGACGCGGTGCGCCCGCCCAACCGCAAGGAGATGAAGGGCACGCAGGTGCTCGCGCTGTCGCTCGACGAGTCCTCCGCCAAGGTCCGCCGCGGCCCGCCCGTCGACGATGACGAGGACATGGACCGCGACGTCTGGGCCGGCGAGATCCCGCTCGTCATCCAGGCGGACGAGCCACGCCCGGATCCGCAGCTCGCACCCGGCACGACGCGCCCAGACCACGTCACGAGCTGGACGGCGGCCCGCAGCACGACGTGACGCTCCGCCGATCTCGCCTATAGGGGTGTCGGTGTATCACCGATGCTCAGGTCCGCGCTAGCGCCAGTGATCGCGCGGTCAGCTGATGCGACCGCCGACAGCCCGGCATTCGGGGTCGTCTGAGTAACGGCGTCAAAGTGGCCAACAATGCATCCTCTAACGCTGGTTAGAGGTCCGCTCGATGAGATGATGGCTCGCATGCGAGGTTCAGGGTGGTCGCCGCTTCGCTGGGTTGCGGTGTACCGACGGCCGTCGCCGATCTGCGCGCAGGTGAGACGGCGCTGGACCTCGGATCGCGCACGGGGCGCCGACGTGCGGATCAGCGCGAAGGCAGCTTCTGAAATCCGACTGAAGGGCGCCTGGATACAGATCGACAAGCTCACCGTCAACCCATAGACGACGCCCCCCGGCGAAGTCCAACAGCGCCACAAGAACCACCGCGAGGCGGACGGAGGCTCGTGGTCAGGGCGCCAGCGGGCTGGGGCTGGCGATCGTCGCAGCGATCGTACGGGCGTGCGGCGGATCGGTCGGCGCAGACGACCGGCCCGATGGCGGCGCTCGCGTACGGGTCCGTCTGTCGCTTGGGTGAGCTCAGTCGCGGCGAAGCCGGACCGGGGTTCGGGGTCGCCGATGGTTGCCGGTCAGGCTACGGTCCGTTGATGCGCCGCCTGCCGATCCGGGTGAAGGTCACCGCGGTTTTCGCGATCGCGCTGGCCGTCGTGCTCGCGGGCATTGGGCTGTTCTTGTTTCTGCGCTTCAGCTCGGGGCTTGACCATACGCTCGATCAGGGGCTGCGTTCGCGTGCTGGTGATGTGGCCGCGCTCGTCAAACAGGCCGATTCAGGTCTCATCGAGTCCGGTGCAAGCTCGCTGACGACGGGCGGTGAGGGGTTCGCTCAGATCCTTGCTGCGGACGGGGCGATCTTCGACTCGACGCCGCACGTCAAGGGCACGGCGCTGCTCGGTCGTCTGGATGTTCGCCGCGCGCTGGCAGGCTCGATCTTCGTCGAGCGTGGCCCGATCGGCCGAATCGACGATCGCTCTCGGCTGCTGGCGACGCCGGTGCATGCGCAGGGCCGCCGGCTGGTGGTCGTTGTCGGCGTCGGACTTTCCGATCGCGACGCTGCGCTGCGCCAACTCGGCACGCTGCTGCTGATCGGCGGCGCGGTCGCGCTCGTGCTTGCGTCGTTCGCCGGCTACACAGCGATCGCCGCGGCATTGCGCCCGGTCGAGTCGATGCGGCGCCGCGCCAGCGAGATCTCGGCCGGCGAGGCTGGACAGCGGCTGCCCGTCGCGCTCGTCGACGACGAGGTCTCGCGCCTGAGCGCGACCCTCAACGCAATGCTCACCCGGCTTGAGGATGCGTTCGCGCGAGAACGCCGGTTCGTATCGGATGCCAGCCACGAGCTGCGCACGCCGCTGGGCATCCTGAAGACCGAGCTCGAGGTCGCGGTGCGCGGCGTGTATTCCAAGGAGGATCTCGAGGCGGCGATCCGATCGGCGTCCGTCGAGACAGACCGGGTCGTGCAGCTCGCCGAGGATCTGCTCGTGATCGCACGCGCAGACCAGGGCCAGCTTCCGATGTCTCGCGTTGACATCGAGTTGACCGCGGTGCTTGGCGGTGTGCGCGACCGCTTCGAGCGGCGCGCGGCCGAGCAGGACCGCGTGATCGTGGTCGACGCGCCATCCGGGTGCCGTGTCTCGGCCGACGCGCTCAGGCTCGAGCAGGCCCTGGCAAATCTCGTCGACAACGCGCTGCGTCACGGGGCCGGGCCGATCACGATCGCCGCCGTCCAGATGGCGGCCGCGATCGAACTGCACGTCACCGACGAGGGCAGCGGTTTCCCGCCTGCCCTCGCGGGCGTGGCGTTTGACCGCTTTTCGCGTGGAGGCCAGGCGCGAGGTCGCGGCGGCGCCGGGCTCGGATTGGCGATCGTGCAGGCAATCGCCGTCGCCCACGGCGGCCACGCACAGGCCGGCAACCGAGACGGGGGCAGCGGCGCGGACGTATGGATCACGCTCCCGCGCACGATCGCGCACAGCAGCTGAGACGGCTTGCGGCCAAGCGCGCAGGCGGCCCGCCGGGTCCGGCGTGGCGGGCTGTCGAAGCAGCCTGGCGAGCGCGTCATGTCCATCTCATCGACGGTGCCTAGCGTGGCGGTCGCTTGGTTCTCTCAACCCAAAGGAGCAGCATGATCAAGCGACTGAAGACCGGCGCCGGAGTGGCCGCAGGCCTCGCGGCGCTCGCGCTCGGCGGGTCCGCGATCGCGGGTGCCGCCAGCAACGCGCCGGCGACGCACACGAGCACGCCCGTCACGCAGGAGTCCACGACCGGACCGGACAGCGACAACATCCAGAGCGGCGATCAGAGCACGCCGGACACGCCCGGGTCGGCTGAGGCGTCCTCCGCGGGCGATCCCGCCGACAGCGCCACCGCCAACGAAGCCGCCGGTTCGGAGTCGGGCGGCGAGAGCGCAGTCGACACTGACGGGCCCGGCGGCCACGCCGACGAGCCCGGCAACCCGAACGCCGACACCCAGTACGAGGGCCAGAACTGACCGGCGGCCCCGCCTGCACATATACGAGACCACGAGCGGCGGCCCCGGTGGGGCCGCCGGCTGCGCGCTCTCATGAGCGTGTCATGTGCTCCTAGGATCGTGTGGGCATCATGCGAATCCTTGTCGTGGAAGACGACATCAAATGGGCCGGCCTGATCCAACGCGGATTGCGCGCAGAAGGTCTCGCCGCCGATGTCGCGCTCAACGGTGAGGACGCGCTCTGGATGGCAGCCGCAACCGCGTACGACGCCATCGTGCTCGACGTCATGCTGCCGGGCATCGACGGGTTTCAGACGTGCCGCAGTCTGCGCCAGGACGGCGTCTGGTCCCCGGTGCTGATGCTGACCGCGCGCGACGCTGTCGAGGATCGCGTCGCGGGCTTGGACGGTGGCGCCGACGACTACCTGACCAAGCCCTTCTCGTTCACCGAGCTGCTCGCGCGACTACGCGCGCTCACGCGCCGCGGCCTGATCGACCAGCCGACCGTGCTGCGCGCCGGTGACCTGCGCCTGGACCCCGCGGGCCGGCGCGTCTGGCGCGGCGACACCGAGATCACCCTGAGCACGAAGGAGTTCTCGCTGCTGGAGGCATTCATGCGCCGCCCCGGCGAAACGCTGACGCGCTTTGAGCTGCTCGAGCAGGCCTGGGATCACGACTACGAGAACCGCTCCAACGTCATCGACTCCAACGTCCGTTACCTGCGCGACAAGATCGACCGTCCGTTCGGCACGCGGACGATCCAGACCGTCCGCGGCACCGGCTACCGCCTGCGCCCCGACGGGGGCTGACCAGCGCAGGTCAGCTCATGGAGCAGACGCGGGCGCCAGCGTGAACGGCGGGGCCATTGTTCCGTCGCGTTGCAGCACGAGGCGTCCGCCGTCCGCGACGGCGAGCGATCGCGCGAGACTCAACCCGATGCCGTGACCATGCTGGGATGCGCAGCGTCGCCGAGAGATCGCGTCCAGATCCCCGCTGACCCCCGGCGCCGGCGCCGTTGATGTCGACGGCGACCGCGCTATACGGCTTCATCGGCAGGAAATTCGACATCGACGGTCCTCAGCAGCGCCGCGCGCGCAGCTTGGCGCGGTAGATCTGCATGTCGGCGTGCGTCCAGTCGCCGTGCGTCTGCGTTCGCAGCCGCGCGACGCGCTCGCGGTGATAGCGGCTCGACAGCGACTCGCTGTGGCCGATCACGTTGCCGACGCCGATCTCGAAGCGACAGCGCAGCCAGGTCGTCAGGCGCAGCGACGCCTGTAGCTGGCGCGGGTTTCCGAGGATGTCCTGGTCGGAGCGCCCCACGTGCTCGATCCCGATCGCCGTGTAGTTCAGCCCGACGGTGTGGCGGCAGATGAGGGTCACCGGCACGAGCTCGAAGATCTGGCCGTTGGCGCCGATGACGTAGTGCGAGCAGACGCCCGGCAGCTCGTGCAGCTCGACGTCCGGCACGTCGGGCGCGAACGTGTTGAACGTCGCCTGCACGCTGTCGTTGACGGTGTAGTGCTCGACGATGACCCGCGGCCGCGTCAGGCGGTAGCTGTCGATCCCGTAGTGGCGGCGCGCATAGGCGGCGGTCTCGCGCTTGCGCCTGGCCGCAAAGGGGATGTGCCTGACGTTGATCGACGGGCGCGCCACCCTGGCCGGTGACGCGGAGGCCCCGCGCGTGGCGAGGCCGCCCGCCGGCGCCCCGCTGGGTGCCCGCAGGCCCGCCGCCGGCGCCCCGCTCGGTGCCCGCAGGCCCGCGGCCGGCGCCCCGCTCGCCGCCAGGGCCACGACGACGGCGATTGCCGCGACGCCACTGATGAGGCTGCGCATCCCTGCAACCTACCCTCGCGCTAGCGTTCCCGACGTGCCCGTGACCGCTCGCGTCCTGCTCATCTCCGGCAGCCTGCGCGCCGGCTCGTCGAACAGCGCCCTGCTGCGCACCGCGTGCGTAGCCGCCCCCGCGGACATCGAGGCCGAGATCTACGACGGCCTCGGCGGCCTCCCCCACTTCAACCCTGACGACGACCCCGAGGGCGGCCCCGTGCCAGCGGCCGTCGCCGACCTGCGGGCGCGGCTCGCGGCGTCCGACGCGCTGCTGCTCTGCACGCCGGAGTACGCGGGCGGGCTGCCGGGCTCGTTCAAGAACCTGCTCGACTGGACCGTCGGCGGCGGCGAGACGTACGGGATGCCGGTCGGCTGGGTCGACGTCTCCGGCCCAGGGCGGGGCGCGGCCGCGCACGAGTCGTTGCGCAGCGTCCTGACGTACACCGGGACCGACATCGTCGAGGCCGCCTGCGTGCGAGCCCCGCTGGCGCGCGACGCCGTCGGCGAGGACGGGCTCGTCGCCGATCGGCGGATCCGCGAGCAGGTCGCCGCCGCGCTGAGCGCGCTGGCGGAGCGGGCGGCGGCGCGCGCGCGGGACTGACCGGCTCCGTCCCATATCCTGCGCACATGGGTGACCTGCTCATCCGGCGCGACGGCGCCTTCTACGGCGTGACGATCCGCGCGGTGCTGGACTCCGGTGCGACCGCTCCGCTCTACGTCGCGATCCGCGCCGAGCGTGTCGAATGGCGCGATCCGAGCGATCCGGCGGCGGGCGCCGACGGCTGGGTGCGTACCGCCCCGGCGGCGGCCGTCGAGGCCGAGCTCGAGCTCTACTTCACGCGCGACAAGGTCCATGCCCGCGCGCTCGCGCAGCTCGCGCAGTGGCAGGCTTCGCCGCCGCCGCGCCTCGTCGGCGTGAGCTCGATCGAGGAGCAGTACGTCGGGCTCATCGATCAGGAGCTCGGCAACGGCGTCGGGATCAAGCTCACCGATCCCGAGCAGGATCGGTCGAGCAGCCGCGCCTACGCGACGTGGTCGCGAGGCAAGCTGCGCGGCGACTCCGCCTCGCCCTCGACGAGCTGAAATCGCGCCGCGCGAGCGCTGCGGCCGGCGGCCTGTAGGCAGAACAGGCCGCGGTCCGAGCCGGCCGACGGCACGCCGGCCGGCGGAGCTACGCGGCGCTGGAGGACGGCTGCGAGACCTGCTCGACGGTGATCCGGCCTTCGCGGATGTCCTTGGCGATCTCGCGCTCGGGGCGCGGCGGACGCGGCATGCGCGCCGTGAAGCGCTTGCGCCACAGGCTGATCAGGCCGATCCGCCAAGCGATGTAGCCCGAGCGACCGGGGATCGCGGAGAAGTCCATCTTCACGAGGTGGCTGATCGCGCGTCGCGACAGGTACGCCGTGCGCAGGAAATGGCCGATGCGCGGATACAGCGGCTGCTCCTCCGTGCTCGCCTTGACCCGGCTCAGCAGGCGCTTCCACAGCCACTCCGGCGGACGCCAGATGCAGAGCAGGTACAGGAGCAGGTTGTTGACGCGCGGCGGGATCGACATGAACGTCGCCGAGATCTCCTCGATGTCGACGCCGCGCTCCTTCATCGCCTTCTCGAGCTCGGTGTTCGGGATCACCTTGAGCGAGTAGATGAACAGCGTGTACGGCCGCTCCATGTCGTAAAGCAGCTGCAGCGTGTCCTTGAGGTCCTGAGCCGACTCGATCGGGTTGTCGGTGATGATGTCGTAGGCCGGTGGGATGTGGTACTTCGGCGAGAACGACGCGTTGACGGTGCCCGCGGCGAGGATCTTCTCCGGCGGCGAGGGGCGCTTGTAGAACTCCAGCGTGTTGCGGCTGCCGCTCTGGATGCCCATCCGCACGCGGTTCATGCCGGCCCACGTCAGCAGCTCGAACTTGTCGCGGTTGACGTAGTTCGGGATCACGCCGTAGACGGCGAACGGGAGGTCGAGCTCGGCCTTCCAGAGCTCGGCGAACTCCTCGATCTGGCGGTACGGGATCGCCATGAAGCTGTCGTCGTGGAAGGAGACCTGGCTGAGATGCGGGAAGCGCTCGCGCGCGGTCTTGACCTCGTCGACGATGTAGCGCGCGCTCGGGTGGCGGATGCGCTTGTACTTCGGATCGTTGGAGATGAACTTCGTGTTGCCGCAGTACGAGCAGTGAAACGGGCAGCCGATCGACCACAGCGTCGTGTAGCTGAGGCCGTCGTTGTCGATGTAGTCCGACACCTTCATCGGGATGAAGCCGTCGCCCGCCTGGTAGATGAGCTCGCCCGCGCCGTACTGCGGGAACGGCAGGCTCTCCATCTCGTCCTGCGACATGAGCGGCAGGAAGTGGTTGCGGATGACCTCCTCGCCATCCTCCTTGAACCAGAAGTTCTTGATGTTCGTCGGGCGGTGGCCGGCCTCGAGCTCGTCGTAGAGCTGCTGGAAGGCGAACTCGCCCTCGCCGACGCAGACCGCGTCGACGCTCGAGAGGATCGCGTCCTCGGGGTGGATGATCGGGTGGATCCCGCCCCAGATGACGTACGTCGACGGGTCGATCTCCTTGACCCGCTCGATGAGCTTGCGCGTCAGGTCTGAGTAGCCCGTCATCGAGGAGAAGCCGACGAGGTCGGACTTCGCGAGCTCGCTCGCCGCCAGGTCGATGTCCTCGGGCTCGAGCGAGCCGGCACTGCCGAGCGTGCCGCGCAGGCCGTTGCGGATGCTCCGATAGCGGTTCGTCGAGACGTAGCAGGACTCCGTGTCCGCGTTGATGCCCGCGACGAACGCGGCCATCTTGCGAAAGCCGCACGACGTGATCCCATCCTCAAGCGATACCAGCTTGATCTGCATGCAGAAATTCCCCCGCTCCGTCGGACGAATGATTGATCGTAGCGATGGCACGTTCGAGATGCACCGGCCTGGACCTCCCACTGGACGATTGTTCTAGTGGCCCACCCGTGGGCTAGCGTTCGCGCGATGCTTGACCGCGAGCTCCTCGAGGACGCCGTCGTCGCCGGCGCCGTCGCGGCGCTGTGCAGTGGCGTGCCGTCGACGACCCACGCGCTCGCGACGGGCGCCAACCCCGTCGAGGCGTCGCTGGCCGCCGGAACGCTGCTGCTGCCCCGCGAGCAGCGGGCCTCGCGGCTGCTGCCGGCGGCTATCGCTGCGCACGGTGCGCTGTCGCTCGGGTGGGCGCTCGTACTCGCCGTCGCGCTCCCGCGGCGGCGCGAGCTCGCGTGGTCTGTCCTCGCCGGGCTCGTGATCGCCGCGCTCGACCTCGGCATCGTCGGGCGGCGCTTCCCCCGCATCCGCGCGCTGCCGCTGGCGCCGCAGATCCTCGACCATGTCGCGTTCTCGACGACCGTCGCGTGGATCGTCGCGCGGCGGCGGGCGCGTCGCGAGTCAGATCGGGTATGAGTGCCCCATGGACGATGACGACGACTGGGTCGGGACACCGCCGGAGGGCCATCGCGCGAGCGACCCGGCGCGAACGGCGTTCTGGCGCGCGCAGTGGCAGGCCTACTCGATCGGGGCGGGCCTGCTGATGGCGATCGTGCTCGTGCTGCTCGTCGTGATCCTCACGCGCTGACGTCCCGCGTCGCGGCAGGCGCGGCCGCGAAGCCCCCGAACGCGAGCGCGACGAGCGCCGCCAGCACGACGTAGGCCGTCACGAGCGGGACGTAGCCTGGGGATGGCGGATCGGCGGCCGTGAAGAGCCGGTAGAAGACGAGCCCGGCGGCGCCGAGCGCCAGCAGCGACACGGCCGGGCCGAGGACCTCGGCCGCTCGTCGACGCCCGCGCAACGTCGCGACGAGCAGCGCGACGGCCGCCGCGGCGATGACGACGAGGACGACGTCGAAGCCCGCGAAGGCCTGCCACCCCGTCTGCGTGAAGTCGTGGCCGTCGTCGGTGGCGCCGTACCACGGCGTGAACAGCGAGATCACCACGACGGCGGCCGGCAGGCCGAGCGCGAGCGCGGTCATCCGCGCGCTCGGCGACACGCGCTCGGCGAGCCCGCGAGCGACGGTGCAGCCCAGGCCCGCGAAGACCGCGTAGAGACCCAGCGCGCTGGCGCTCGCGCTCACCGAGCAGCCGTCGAAATGTGGGCTGTACTGAAAGGCGATCTGGCACGGATGCATGACGCCGAGCACGACGACGAGCAGCCCGAAGCAGGCGAGCAGCGCGACCGCCCGGCGCAGGCCGGCGAGCGCCACCGCGGCGAGCACCGCGGCAGCGATGATCGCGAGGCCCTCGCCGTCGGAGAACGCCGTGCCGAAGCGCAGGTCGTACGCGCTGGCGCCGCGCGCGTTCGCGACGACGGCGACGACCGCCACGGCGATCGCGACCCCCATCGCCAGCACGAGCCGACGATGCTCTCGTAACACCCTCTCCCCTCCGATCCGGTTGCCTGCCGGCGTACTCACACCGGTCCGCCACAGCGTCTCAGACGACATCCGTCGTGTGGTGATGGCCCGAGGACGCCGATCGCGCACGGGCCCGTTTCGGAGGCGGCTCGGGGCTCAGCCTCAGCCGACGGGCTCGCCCGTGGCCGCGAGGCGCGCGAACGTCGCGTCGAGTTGCGGCGCGTCCAGCGAGCCGGGAAGGCCGATGACGACGACTCGTGAGGACGGCCGCTCGTCGCCCCAGAGCCGCTGCGCCTCGACCGTGTAGCGGCGGCCGACGAGCTGCAGGACGTAGCGCTGCCCCGGGTCTTCGCGCAGCTGCAGGATGCCCTTGGCACGGACGACGCCTTCGGGCAGGCCCGGCAGCGCCTCGACGAGCCCGGCACCGCTGAGCGCGGCGTCGCCGCTCCAGCTCCACGTGTCATAGCTGCCGTGGGCTGCGTGGTCGTGGCCGGCGTGGTCGTGGCCGGCGTCGTCGTGACTCGCGTCATCCTGCGCCGCGTGGTCGTGGCCCGCGTCGTCGTGAATCGCGTCGTCGTGGCCCCCGTCGTCGTCGCGGTGATCGTCATGGCCCGCGGCGGCGTCCGACGCGCGTGCACACGACGGGACGGTGGGATCGCGGACGCCGATCAGCACGTCGGTCGGGACGTTGCCGAACGAGGCGTCGACGATGCTCGTCGACGGGCCGACGATTGCCCGCAGCCAGGCGCGCAGATCGGCCAGCACAGCGGGCGCGACGAGATCGGTCTTGTTGACGACGAGCAGGTCGGCGGCGCGCAGCTGCGACAGCACCTGGTGGCCGGTGTGCTCGTCCTCGCCACGGGCCCGCACCGTCTCGGCATCGGCGACGACGACGACCGCGTCGCGAACGTAGCCGGGCATGTCGCCGAAGATCGCGATCTGGGCCGGGTCGGCGACGCCGCTGGCCTCGACGACGACCTGCTCGGGCGGGTCGTCGACGTCGCGCACGCTCGCGAGCGCCGCGATGAAGTCGCCGCCGATCCCGCAGCAGATGCAGCCGTTCGTCAGGCTCAGCATCTCGCCGTCGCGCGACTGCACGAGCTCGGCGTCGATGTTGATCGCGCCGAAGTCGTTGACGAGCACAGCCAAACGGCGATCGCCGGCGTCGCGCAGGACGTGATTCAACAGCGTCGTCTTGCCGGCGCCGAGGTAGCCGCCGATGACGGTCAGCCGGATCGCAGGTGCATTCGCCACGGCGTCAGGCTAGTGGCACCAGCCGCGCGACGATGCTCGCGACGCCGCGCGGCTTGCCCGCGCGATCGATGACGCCGTCGCGGTAGTGCAGGACGCGCAGGCCCGCGAACGCGCCGAGCAGCTCGTTGTCGGCGAGCACGAAGTCCGGGTTGAAGGCCGCGCCGAGCTCGTCGATGTGCGCGCGTGAGAACGTCTCGTAGAGCAGCAGGCCGCCCGGCGCGAGCGCCGCCTCAAGGCCGCCGAACAGGTCACGTTGCAGGTAGTTCGTGCAAACGACGACGTCGTAGGCGCCGCGCTCGGGAGCATCGCGCTCGAGGTCTACCACGCGCGCGTCGATGGCCAGCCCGAGCTCGGCCGCGGCCGCCGCGAGCTCGGCGACCGCGACGTCGGAGACGTCGACGGCGTCGACCGCGAAACCGAGCTCGGCGAGCCGGCGGGCGTTGCGCCCGTCGCCGCACGCGATGTCGATGGCCCGGGCGCGGTCGCGCGCCGCCACCACGTCGAGCAGCAGCGCTTCGTGCTCGACGAGCCACGGCGCCGGGCGGCGCGGAAGCGCCTCGAAGCCGTCGCGGCCGTAGCGCTCATTCCAGCGCTCGCGCGCGGGAACGTCGCCGCTCATCCCCGGCGCCCGCGGCGGCTCAGGCTCAGCGCTCGGCACTCACGACGTCGCGGCCTCGTGCTCGCAGACCGTGTGCCCGCAGCCGCACTCGTGCGCCTCATGGCCTTCCTGGCCGGCGTGCTCGGCGCAGTAGTCCGAGCAGAAGCCGTCCTCGCGTGCCTCGCACTTGCATCCTGGGTGACCGCATGTGTCCGCCATCGCTGCTCCCTTCGAAGAGGACGAGATGACCGCACCGTACCCGGAAAGGTCGCCGGGGTCGCTCGCGAAAATCGGGCTCATGTCGACCGCCAGCTGTGGGTAGGGCTGCTGGCAGGGCATCCCGATAAGCGAAGCCAGGAGGCAGCATGTCCGATCGAGACACGACAGATCCACTCGACACCCGCGGCGGCGTCGCCGAGGCCGAAGAGGCCAAGGGCGGCGCGCCGGGCGGCATCGTGCCGCGCGATCTCATCGATGAGGACACCTCGCCCGCAGACGACGCGATGGAGATGAAGGACGCGGCGCTCGGCCAGTTCGGCGAGCCCGATCCGTCCGTACGGGTCCCGCGCGACGGCGGTGACAACGCCGACGCGACGCGCGACGGCGGTCCGGACCCGGACTCCCCGAGCCGCACGGGCGCCGGCTCGGTGCCGCAGTCGGGCCAGAGCGAGAACAACGGCTGAGCCGCCCGGCGGGCGGCCGTTGCGCACGCCTCACGGATGACGAGGAGCCCGCGCGGACGTCCTGCGCGGGCTCTTCTCAGTTCAGGCGCGCGCGCAGCGCACCGAGCTCCGTGCGCAGGGCGTAGACCTTCGGCTCCTCGAGCGGCAGCGCGAGCCGCAGCTCGGCGGCATGGATCGTGCGCGACAGGTCGGCCCGCCGGCTGTAGGAGCCGACGAGGTTGTTGAGCATCCGCAGCACCGTCTCGTGCGCGCTCCAGGGGCGCACGAAGCGCGGCTCTCGGGCCTCGATCGGCGTGCCGCCCGCGAACGGGTCGACGAGCACCGGCGGGCCGGACGCGAAGTCGCCGACGACGTAGTGGCCGGGCAGGCCGACGCCGCAGAGCGGGATCGCGGCCCGGCGAGCGGCGGCGAGGTACAGCACCGACAGCAGGATCGGAAGGCCGCGCCGGCGCTCGAGCACGACGTTGAGCATCGAGTTGTCCGGGTGGTCGTAGCCGCGGCTGTCGCCGCGAAACCCGTGCCGGACCGCGAGCACCTCGCTCAGCGCCTCGATCCCGGCCCGCGGCCCGCTGCGCGCCGCCCGCTCGTCCGCGACCTCGGCCCCGAGCTCGTCGAGCCTGGCGAGCACGGCATCCTCGTCGACCTCCTTGAACTCCGCCGCGAGCGACAGCGCGAGCTCGTCGATCGGCGGCTCAGGCTCGGCGGCAAGCTCGATGAACGCGGTGATTGGCATCCACGCAGTCTCCCCGATCGCCGCGAGCCGCCATCATGTGCAGATGTCCAAGATCCGAATCGACGAGGCGGACCAACTGCTCGTGCGCGACGTGCTGCACGCGAAGCTGAGCGCGCTCGACGCGAACGCGACCGTCGCCGAGGTGCGCGCGTACTTCGAGGCCAGCCGCAGCCGCCGCCAGGCGTTCCTGCTCGACGACGGCCGCTACGTCGGCTCGCTGACCGCCGCGCGCGTCGCCGAGGAGGAGGACGGCGAGCGCATTGCCTCCGAGATCGCCGATCCCGGGCAGACGATCGGACTCGACGCGCCCGCCAACGTGGCGCGCGACCTCGCGCTGCAGACCGACGCGCGCCGCGTCGCGGTCCTCGACGCGGATCGCAAGCTCGTCGGCGTGATCGCGGTGACGGGCGACCTGCAGCACTTCTGCGGGACGTCTGAGGAGCGCCCGGCGATGCTCGCCGGCGCCGAGCGACGGGCCGCGCAGCCGGACTGAAACGCAGCGCGGCGCGATCTGACCGACCGCTGGCTCAGGCGTCCTCGAGGATCTGCTTGGCGCCCAACGTCGCCGGGTGATCGACGCCGAACACGCGCTCGAGATCGGCGACGAGACTCGCCTGCGCGGCGTTCGCCTGCTCGGTCCGACCGGCCGCGCGGTAGGACGAGGCGAGGTCGCGGCGCGCCGTGAGCGCATCGGCATGGTCGGCGCCCATGATCCGCGCGGCCTCCGTGGCGATCTCCTCCTCGACGGCGATCGCCTCGTCCTGGCGGTCGGCGTTCCACAGCGTCGAGGCGAGGTTCGCGCGCGCCTCGAGCGTCTCCTCCTCGTCGGCACCCATCACCCGCAGACGGTCGGCGAGCACCTGCTGCAAAACGGCGACGGCGTCGTCGTTGCGCTTCGCCGAGGCGTAGGAGAACGACAGGTTCGAGCGTGCCGTGATCGTGTCGAGGTGGTCGCGCCCGAGCACGCGCTCGGTCGCCACGAGGACCTCCTCCTCGATCGTGATCGCCTCGTCGTGGCGACCGGCCGACCAGTACGACGCGGCGAGGTTGACGCGCGCGCGCAGCGTCCCCGGGGCGTCGGAACCGAGCGTGCGCTCTGAGATCTCGAGGATGTCCTCCTCGATCGCGATCGCATCCTCGTGGCGGCCCGTGTGCCAGTAGGAGTAGGCGAGCTCTGAGCGCATGACGAGCGTCTCGGGATGCTCCGCCCCGAACGCCGCGACGTGCTCGTCGACCTGCGTCTCCTGGCGCTCGATCGCCTGCTCGATGACGTTCGCGACGACGTTGTCCTGCTCGACCTGCTCTGACTCGCTCATCTGCACGCTTTCCTCGCCTTCGACGTCAGCGGATGATCGTAGCGAGGGCGCTCGGAGCAGCTGTGGCTTGGCGCGCCGCCGGGCAAGCCCGTCTGCAGAAGAGCGTGGGTCTCAACGCCGAGCGGTCTAGACGGCGAGCGGCGGTTCGGCGACCTGCCGGTAGGCGGTCGAGAACTCGCTGCAGCAGTCCATCAGCGTGCCCGACAGCAGGCGCAGCGCGGCGATCCGCTCGCGCTCCTCGCGCGGCTGGTAGCTGTCGACGTCGCGCTCGGCGACGTACGTGCTGGCCAGCTCGCAGAGCATCAGCGCCTGCTCGCGCGTCCAGGTCATGGGTGCCTCGTCGCCGAAGACCGCCGTCGAGGCGAGCAGGTCATCGAGCGTGATCCAGCCGCGCAGCACGAGCACGTCCTCGGCGGCGTCGTAGTCGACCCGCGCGAGCCGGTCGCGCTTCCAACCGAGCGCCTCACGCAACACGTCGACCTCGCCGCGCGTTGCGACGAGATCACAGACGACGGTCGTGCCGTCGCGTCCTATGCGGTAGCTGCGGTTCATGAGAGTGCTGGTACCCATAGTCCCATCTTCGGCACGTGGGCTGTGTGACGTTACATACGGAGGGCCACAATTCGGCAGATCACCATGGCCCCGCGTCCGATCAACGGACTTCGACCTCCACTGCCGCGCCACACTGCAGCCTGATCGCTGCCGCGAACGCGTCGACCTCCTCGGGCGTCGTATCCCAGGAGCACATCCAGCGTACCTCGCCGGCCGGCTCGTCCCACACGTAGAAGCGGAAATCACGCTGCAACCGGCGCGTCGCTGCCGCGGGAATGACGGCGAACACGCCATTGGCCTGCACCGGCTGCGTGATCCGTACCCCCGGCGCGTCGGCGAGCGCCGCCGCGAGACGCGCCGCCATCGCGTTCGCATGCCCGGCGTTGCGGCGCCACAGGTCGCCGTCGAGCAGCGCGACGAACTGCGCGGCGAGGAAGCGGCCCTTGGAGGCGAGCTGCAGCGTCTGCTTGCGCAGGTAGGCGAAGCCGTCGGCGAGCTCGGGGCGCAGCAGGACGACCGCCTCGCCGAGCAGCAGGCCGTTCTTCGTCCCACCGAACGACAGCGCGTCCACGCCGGCGTCCGTCGCGACCGCCCGCAGCGGCACGTCGAGCGCGGCGGCGGCGTTGCACAGGCGCGAACCGTCGACATGCAGCAGCAGGTCGCGCTCGTGCGCGAACGCCGCCAGCGCGGTGAGCTCCTCGACGGAGTAGCGCGTGCCGAGCTCGGAGCTCTGCGTCACCGACACGACGCGCGGCTGGACGGCGTGCTCGTCGCCCCTACGCCCGAGCCGGGGCGCGACGAGCAGCGGCGTGAGCTTGCCGTCGGGAGTCTCGATCGCGTGCAGCTTGATGCCGGCGATCTGCTCGGACGCACCGCCCTCGTCGACGTTGACGTGCGCGCCGGCGGCGCACACCACCGACTCCCACGGCCGGCACATCGCGCGGAAGCAGAGGACGTTCGCGCCGCTGCCGTTGAAGACGAGAAACGAGCACGCCTGCTCGCCGAAGTGCCCGCGCAGGAGCTCCTCGGCGCGCGCGGTCCAGGGATCGGCGCCGTAGGCGGCGGCGTGGTCGGCGTTGGCCTCGGCGACCGCCGCCAGCACGTCGGGGTGCGCGGCGGCGTAGTTGTCGGAGGCGAAGGCCTTCACGGCGTCCACCCTAGACAGCGGGCCGGTCGCGGCCTCACGGCGGGCTCGAGGTCTTGGGGTATATCTCGAACCGATGCGCCGCGACAGCACGAAGTCGCGCAGAGCTTGAGTTCTCGGGCGCACTGAACACGAACGCGCCACGGCAGGTCTCCACGAGAACGTCCCAGTCGAGCCGCCGCACCAGCCCCACTGAAGCCCCGCGTGGACTCGCACCCGAGCACCGGAGCAATGCGCGATCATCCGATGACCATAACGGCGTTCGTCGCCGCTCCGCTGCTGATCGCCTCGAGTTCCGTGACGTTCGTCGCCGGCTCAGAGCCCGTGCGGGGCGTCCTGCAGTTCTACGGCACCTGATCGACGCTCCGGGATCTCGCATTTCGACGGATCTGGACGCCCTCGACGCACTCGGTCATGTGTCCATTGGCCTCAAGATGGTCTTGTTCGGACCGGTGGGAGCGTCGAAGAGAGCAGCGTGCGGATCTCAAACTTGCTTCCCGACGGAACGGTCCGTCTTGGAACGCGGCGATCGTCAACCACGGTCGCCCTCGACATCGGTCCCGACGCCATCGTCGTTCTACAGTCGTCGGGAACCGAGCGCGCACGCGTGCGTCGCGCCATCGTCCATCCACTCCCGGTCGGCCTCGTCGTCGACGGCGAGGTGGTCAACGCCGACGAGCTCGCCGTCGAGCTGCGTGCGCTCTTCACCGAGCACAAGCTGCCTCATGACGTGCGGGTCGGCCTCGCTCACCCGCGCCTCATGGTGCGGATGGTCGAGCTGCCCGCCTCGCTGAGCGGCAACGACCTCGACAGCGCCGTGCGCCATCTGGCCGGCGATCTGCTGCCGGTGGCGCTCGACCAGCTCGTCGTCGACTACCGCTGCATCGGCAAGGCGCCGGAAGGCAGCGGTCCGCGGCAGCAGCGCGTGCTCATGGCCGCGGCCCGTGTCGACGGCATCGAGCGGTTGACGCGAGCGCTTGCCGGCGCGCACCTGCGCGCCGAGCGCATCCAGCTCTCCGGCCTCGCGATGCTCGAGGCACTCGAGCACCCGCCGATGGGCGGGGACGCGATCCTCTACGTCCAGGCCGGCGCGCTGACGAACGTCGTCATCGCCGAGGGCGGCGAGCCGCTGCTCGTCCGCGCGGCATCGATCGGCTCGGAGTCGATCGCGGCCGGTCTCGCGGAGCGCACAGGGATCACCCACGAAGAGGCACGCGGACACATCGCCGCGATGGGCGTCAGCCCCGCCCAGGGGTCGTCGGACCTGACCCCCGAGCTCGAGGAAGCCGTCTCCCAGCAGGTCCGCGAGGGCCTGCGCCGCGTCATCGCCGAGATCCAGTCCTCGCGCGGGTTCTACTCCGCCCGTCCCGACGCCCGCCCGATCGGCGGCGTCGTCCTGACCGGGGCGATGACCACGTGGCCCGGCGTCAGCGAGATGCTGCGCGACGAGCTCAACGTGCCGGTCCTGCCCGCCGGGCGCGACCGCTGGCCGGACCTCGGGACCGTGTCGGTCCCGCCGGAGCGTCTCGACGTCGCGGTCGGCCTCGCGCTGGCCTCCGACAGCGAGCGGCCCGACCTGCGTCCGGCGCGAGCCGGAGCCAGCCACCGCCAGATCGAGGCGGCGCCGAACGCGCGCGTCGCCCAGGTCCTCAGCGGTGCCGCGGCGCTCGTCGCGGTCGCCGTCGTCTACCTCGTCATCGTCTCCAACCAGGTGAGCTCCGGCAAGGAGCGCATCGCCCAGATCGGAACGCAGCTCGTCCAGACCGAGCAGCAGGCCGCCGATCTCAAGCCCTACGCGGACTTCAAGCAGGCCACGATCGATCGCCGCTCGGCGGTCACCACGGTCGCGACCGCCCGCTTCAACTGGGACCGAGCGCTGCACGAGCTGTCGCAGGTCTCGCCCGGCGAGGTCTGGCTGACCTCCGCGAAGGGGACGCTGAGCTCGACGACGGCCGTCGGAGCCACCGCCTCCGGAAGCACGCTGCGCGGCGCCCTCCCCGGTCCCGCACTCGAGCTGGACGGTTGCAGCAAGGTCGAGCGTGACGTTCCGAAGTACATGGATCGGCTCTTCTCGATGTCGGGCGTCAGCGATGTCGGCTTCAGCCGCGCCGAGCGCCCTGAGAAGGACTCCACGACGACGACGGCCTCGCCGACGACGTGCGGCGGAACCGACCAGACGACGAGCTTCTCGCTTGTGACGTACTTCAAGCAGAGCCCCGCGCTGGCAGCACTGAACGCACCAGCCGCTCCGGTCGTGACGCCGAACGCCGCGGTCGCCGCTGCCTCCTCGACCACCCCACCCGCCGCGGGGACCGCCCCGGCCAACCAGACCGCCGCCACCGGCGCAGGAGCCCCGAAATGATCAGCTCGGCATCTCCGCACCAGCGGACGATTCTCTTCACCCTGCTGGGAGGCGCGGCGATCATCGCCCTCCTGTGGGTGTTCGCCATCTCGCCGAAGCGCAGCGAGAGCGCCGAGGTTCGCGACAACGTCGCGGCCCAGGAGCAGCGTCTCCAGGACGCCCACACCCAGCTGGCGGCCTACGAGACGGCGCGTAAGGAGTACCCGCGCCAGCTCGCGGCCCTCAAGCGCCTCGACAAGGCCGTCCCGGCCCGCGGCGAGATCTCGACGCTGCTGCGTCAGCTGCAGCACCGGGCCACCGCCTCCGACAGCGTCCTGCGCCTCGCGGCGCTGAAGCCGGGCGCTGCGGCAGCCGCTCCGGCCGGCGCCCTGGCGCCGACCGCGGCCACCACGCCGGGTGCCACTCCCGGCCCCGGCGGCCTCTCGACGCTGCCGTTCACGTTCAACTACACCGGGAAGTACTTCGATCTCGTCAAGGTCCTCAAGGCGGCGCGCAAGAGCGTCTCCGTGCGGGCCAGCCACCTGACGATCAACGGACGGCTCGTGACGATCGAGGGCCTGACCTTCGCGCGTCCGAAGCTCGACAACTCCCTCATCCAGGCGACCGTCAGCGGAACCGCCTACATCGCCGCAGCACCGGTGGCCCCAGCGCCCGCCGCAACCACGACACAGGGAGGGTCATGATGATGCGCAGTCTCGCCGACGAAGTGATCCGGCGCCGGCTCTGGCCGATTCCGCTGGCCGCCCTCCTGATCATCATCGCGGGCCCGCTGCTGTTCATGAAGTCGGCTCCCTCGAACGCCCCGGCGGCCGACGCGGCGCCGGCTGCGGCGAAGCCCGGCACGCTGCCGACCAGCGCCGCGAAGCTCGTCACCACGAGCGATAAGGCCGTCACCCCGCGCCACAAGGCGACGGGCAGCCAGGATCCGTTCGCCCCGCCGGCCTCGGCCATCGCGGCCGCGGCCAAGGCGAACGCCCCCGCGGCAGCGGCGAGCACGAGCTCGGCGACCGCGACGAAGGCGAAGTCCCCGGCCACGCTGCACGTCGTCGTCACCGACAAGACGAAGAACAAGGTGGCGACCAAGAAGTCCTCGAAGCCGAAGTCGACGACCCCGGCTCCGGCTCCGGCTCCGGCCGTGAAGACGACGAACATCGCCAAGCCCTTCAGCAAGGTGCGCGTCCGCTTCGGCGACGGCAACGGCGACAAGGTGCAGCGTGTCTCGCGCATGCAGCCCCTGCTCGCCGGCAACGAGGTCGTCGCGATGTTCGTGAAGTACTCGCCGGTCCGCAACAAGGCGGTCTTCGCGGTCGCCCCAAGCACCCAGGTCGCTGGCGACGTGGCCTGTCGCATCAAGGCCGGCGTCTGTCGCTACGTCGACATCCCGGCGGGCAAGCACGTCGTGTTCACGCTGCGCAAGGCCGACGGCTCGATCGTGAGCCGCCGCCTGGACGTCGTCAGCGTCGGCAAGGTCACGAAGACGATCGCCGACGTCACGGCCCCGACCGTGAGCAGCCCGGCTCACACGAACGCGATCGCCACGGCGACGTGCCTGCTCAAGTCACTGCTGGCCCTGCCGGCGATCCTCCCGTCGATCTCCGTCAACGCCTGTGACTGATCGGCCGCGTCATCGGCGGCGCAACCGGGAGGACGCCACCACGCTCGTCCTCCCGGTGGCCACCGCCTCGCGGCCCGATGGCGAGGCCGGCTTCACGATCGTCGAGGTCCTGATCGCGATGCTCGTCCTGATCATCGGCGTGCTCGGCACGTTCACGATGATCGACGGCGGGATGGCGAGCACGGCGCGTACGACGGCTCGCGACCAGGGCACGAACCTGGCGCGCGACCTCGTCGAGCGCAGCCGCCAGGCCGACTACGCGAGCATGACGAACGCGCTCGCGCCGGCCACGCTGCGCGCGACGCTGCCGGCCTCCGACAGCACGGCAGTGGTGACGCCCACGTCGTTCACCGTCAAGCGCCGCGGCGTGACGTACGCCGTGAACGTCTTCGCGTGCTCGATCGACGACCCCACCGACGGCGCCGGCGTCGGCGACGCGACGTTCTGCGAGACCCCGACGACGACGCTGCATCCCGGCTCCACCGCTCCTGGTCTCGCCGCCTCGGTCAACGTCCTCGGCATCGGCGTCGCGGCCGGCGGCACCCTCCTGGACACCGTCTGCAACGCGCTCGGAATCAGCCAGATCACCAACCTTCTCAGTGCCGCGCTCAGCAAGGTCGCACCACTCAGCGCATGCCCCTCGGGCAGCGGCACGACCGCGCCCTACGACAGCACGCCGGATGACCTGCGGCGCGTGCGCATCGACGTCTCGTGGACCCTCCGCGGCGCCGGAAGCGTCAGCCAGACCACCCTGCTCACGAATCCGAGCTGACCATGCACATCTCCCCGCAAGCCCTCCGCAACGACGACGGATTCACACTTCCCGAGGTCCTCGTCGCGATGCTGCTGTCGACGATCATCCTGCTGGCGACGCTGCAGAGCCTGGACCTGTTCACGACGAACGCCGCCCAGCAGACGCGAGACACCGACGCCAACGCACAGGTGCGGCGCGTCATGGACCGCACGGTGCGCGACCTGCGCGACGCGTCGACGCTGCTCAAGGCCACCGCCTCCGATCTCGTCTACACCGTCCCGGAGACCGGCGGCACGCGCGTCGAGCGCCTGTGCGTCGCAGCGACCGATCTCTACGCCTCGTCGACGACGAGCGCCACGCCCGTCCTCCCGACGGCCGCCTGCGCCGCAGGGACGAGGGTCGCGAACCTGAAGTCGACGGCGAAGACCGCCTTCACCTATGACGGCGCCGCCTCGGCCGCCTCGCTCACGACCGTCAAGAACGTCGGCATCACCCTGAGCCTGGACGCCAGCGGCGGGGGCAAGACCTCGTCGAGCACGCTGCAGGCGAGCGCCGCGCGCCGCAGCTCGGCCGGCCTGCCGCTGACCGACGCCGACATCGTCCCGATCTGCACCGCCACGGGCGCGCTGCTGAACCTCAGCGCCGACATCCCCGGCGTCGCCGGTATGACGGTGACCTACAACTACAACGGCAACGTGTCGGGCGCGGTCACCGTCGCCGGTACCGCCCCCGCGACGCTGACGCTACCGAAGGCCCTCACGACGATCGTCGCGACCGTCACCGATTCGCTCGGCGTCACCAACACTCTGCAGAAGGATGTCCAATGCGGCTGATCAGGCGTCTTCGCAGGGACGAGCGCGGCTCCGCCCTGGTCATCGCGATCATGACGACCGCGGTGCTGCTCGCCCTCGGGCTGGCGCTGCTGGCGATCGTCGACACGCAGGCCACGGAGTCCGCGAGTGATCGCACGCGCGACCGCACCTTCAACCTCAGCGAGAGCGTCCTCAACAGCGAGGCGTTCGTGCTCGGCCGCAGCTGGCCGGCGACGATGCCGTCGCCGAACAGCACCTGCGGCACGGCCGGCATGGGCTTCATGGACACGCTCGGCACGGCGGCGGGCGGCGACGCGAGGAGCGCGCTGCTTCGCCCGAACCTCAACGCGAGCTACACCGACGCCTCGTACTCGGGTGCGACCTGGCAGGTGAACGTCTGTGACGACAGCGGCGGCTCCACGGTCTGGAACAACCAGCTCCTGACGACGCAGAAGGCCTACGACTCCAACGCCAACAACATGGTCTGGGTCCGTGCGCAGGCGACCGTCGGCAGCGTCACGCGGGCCATCACCGGCCTCGTCCGGGTGCGGACCTCCAACGCCGTGAACTCCAAGTACGGCCTCGTCGCGGGCAACGTCAGCGACGACCTCGGCCCGGTGACGAGCGCCCTGACGAGCGCTCCGCTCGTGACCGCGGTGACGAGCAGCCTGCTGAACCCGGCAAGCCCGCCGGTCCTCGCGGACCCGGCATACCCCGTGCCGGCATCGGGCGTCACGGGCGTGCGCTGCGGCCTGCTCGACAACGTGCTCGCGGTCAAGACCTGCGTGACGGGTGCGATCGGCGCGCTGTCGCAGGTCCCGCTCGTCAACACGCTCGTCGGGCAGAGCAAGTTCGAGCAGTTCCCATCGGTCTCCTCGACGAGCCCGACGACGATCGGGCAGCTGCGCACGCAGGCCAAGACGTCCCCGGGCGTGTACATGGCGACGGCCCCGGGCGCGACGCTCCCCGACAGCGCACCGAGCTGCGCCATCACGGGCGCCGCATCGGACTCGGTCGTGTTCATCGAGAAGGTCGGTACCGGCGACCAGTACTGCTACGTCAGCGTCAGCTCGAGCGTCACCTACAAGGCGCTCGTGATCGGCAGCGGTCGCGTGATCATTCGCGGCAACAACGCGATCACGACCTACGCGACGGCCGGCACGAACCGCTTCACCGGCGTCGTCTACGCGCTCAACAACCAGTCCAGCGCGGCTGAGCAGGCGTCCGCGAACTCGCCGAAGGAGCTGATCCACGTCGAGAAGGGCGCACGCGTGACGGGCGCCGTCCACGCCGACGGAAAGAACGCCACGATCGGCTTGATCGCGCCGGACTTCGACACGAACGCGCTCATCAACGGGCTGCTGTGCCCGGGCCTCTTGTGCGCCGTCGTCGCGCCGACCCTCACCGGGCTGCTGGGCACGCTCGGCGTCAGCGGCGTCGTCAACGCGCTCATCAACGGCCAGTGCCTCGTGACGCTGCCGATCCTCGGCTGCACGGTGTCGCTCCCGGGGCTCGGGTTGAACACCGTCGTCGGCGGGATCACCGCGCAGCTGTCGACCTACGGGTCGGCGATCCACTCCGATGTCGCCACGATCAACAACCTCAAGGTTTACGGGACCTCCGGCGTCGTCTCCGGATCGTTCCGCGACCTCCAGCAACGCTAGCGGCCCGCTCGCTCCCAAGGTTGGATCCCACATGCAAGGGCGGGCCATCCGGCCCGCCCTTGTGATCCGAAGCGCCGCCGGGCACGATCACACGATCATGAGACACGCGATCCTGGCCGCGCTCGTGGGCGCGGCGCTGCTGGCCGGCTGCGGCAGCGACAACAAATCCAACGACACGTCGAAGGCTCCGGCCGGCGCCGGCGCCGCGACGACGAAGATCGACATCAAGAACTTCCTCTACAGCCCCGACGCGGCGACGGTGAAGGTCGGCGCGAAGGTCACGGTGACCAACTCGGACAGCGCCCCGCACACGCTGACCGACAAGGCCACGCCGGCCGCCTTCGACAGCGGCACGATCACGAAAGGCCAGCCCCGCTCGGTGACGTTCACGAAGGCCGGGACGTTCAAGTACTACTGCCAGTTCCACCCCACGATGGCCGGCCAGATCACCGTCACGCAATAGGCGCCGCGGTCGCGTTTGGGGGCCGCCCGCGAGGGGGTATCTCCCCTTGCGTTCGCGGGGCGGCGGTGGTCTACGCCGCCTCGCGAAGAGCTTCGAGCTCGCGCAGCGATGCCAGCCGCTCGAGCGCACGCTCCTCGAGCTTGCGCGTCTCGGGCTGCGTGATCCCCAGCCGCCGGCTCGCCTCGCGCAGCCCGACCGGTCCGTCGGCTCCGTCGACGCCGTAGCGCAGCTCGACGACCTTGCGCTCCTGCGCCGGCAGCCCGGCGAGCGCGAGCCTCAGCGCCTCGTCGCGCAGCGCGACCTCGACCTCTTCGGCCGGTCCCGCGCGCTCGTCGCCGAGCAGCTCGCCGAGCGCCGTCTCGCCGTCGTCGCCGACCGGTCGATCGAGGCTCGTGACGGTGCGCGCGATGTCGCCCATCGCCTCGACCTGCGCCAGCGGCAGCTCGGTCTCGGCGGCGATCTCGTCGTTGGATGGTTCGCGACCGAGGCGCACGTTCAGTGTCCGCTGGGCGCGCTGGATCTTGCGTTCGCGCTGGGCGATGTTCGTCGGCACGCGGATCGTGCGCGACTTGTTCTCGATTCCGCGCTGGATCGCCTGGCGGATCCAGTACGTCGCGTACGTCGAGAACTTGAAGCCGCGGCGCCAGTCGAACTTCTCGCTCGCCCGGATCAGCCCGAAGATGCCCTCCTGGATGAGATCGAGCAGCGGCAGCTCGTTCTGTGGGTATTTCTTGGCGATCGAGACGACGAGCGCGAGGTTGGAGTTGATCATCCGCTCCTTCGCCGCGGTGTCGCCCTGCTCGATGCGCTTGGCGAGCTCGACCTCCTCGGCGGCGTTCAGCAGCGGGTGGCGACGGATCTCGTTGAGAAACAGGCCGAGCGCGTCGGTCGTGGCGGACGCGAGGCCACCGTTGCCGTAGTCCGTCTGCGGCACGTTGCTGCGCCCGCAGTCGTCAGAGACGCTGATGCCGCGCGCCTCGAAGGCCTCGTGCAGCGCGGGCAGATCGTCATCGTCGACCTCCAGCCGGCGCGCGATCGCATCGAGCTCGGAGAGGTTGACGCAACCGTTCTCCTCGCCGCTGTCGAGCAGGGTTGCCAGCGCTGCGGGTGGGCTGTCGAGGTCGAGATCCATGGTCAGGCGTCCTTACCCTCTGGAGGCCGCGGCGGAACGATCCGAACGCGTGGTTCGCACACTACCGAGACGCAGCACGCCTCCGCGACCGTTCTCGTCCCGGCGCCGCCGGTCGTCGTCACAGCTCGATGTAGGAGCCCATCGTCACGATCCGGCCCTCGGGCAGGCCGAAGAACTCGACCGGGCTCGTCGACGTGCGCGACAGCGCGATGAAGAGCTTCTTGCGCCAGCGGGCCATCTCCGGCCCGTCGCCGCGGACGATCGTCATGATCGAGACGAAGTACGTCGCGTTCGCGACGTCGACGCGGGCCTCGAGGCCGTCGAAGGAGGCCTGCAGCAGCGCGGCCGGGACGTTGTGCGTGTCCTGGAAGCCGTAGCTGATCGTCAGGTGGACGATGCCGTCGTCCTCGTAGCCGAGCTCGTCGACGACGACGCGCTCGGCGCGATGGACGTGCGGGACGCGCTCGGTCTGCACCGTGACGATGACGGTGCTCTCGTGCAGGACGTGGTTGTGGTCGACGTTCGCGCGCAGCGCGAGCGGGGTCGTCTCCTTGCCCGCCGTCATGAAGACCGCGCTGCCGGCCGGGCGGTAGACCGCCGGCTTGAGCGCGCGCATCTCCTCGACGAAGTCGCGCAGGCGGCCTTCCGCCTGGCTGCGGCGCGCCGTCACGAGGCGGCGCCCGCGCTGCCAGGTCGTCAGCAGCGTGAAGACGATGCAGGCGAGGGCGAGCGGAAACCAGCCGCCGTGAGCGACCTTCGGCAGGTTGGCCGAGAAGAACGCGAGATCGACGAACAGAAACGCCGCGGCGCCCGCGAACACGAGCCGGCGCGGCTTGTGCCACAGCACCCGCACGACGACGAAGAACAGGATTGTGTCGATCGCGAGCGTGCCCGTCACCGCGATGCCGTAGGCCGACGCCAGATGGGCGGACGAGCCGAAGCCGAGCACGAGCGCGACGACGGCGACGTATAGCACCGCGTTGATGCCGGGCGCGTAGATCTGCCCCTCGGCGTCGGACGTGTGGCGGATGCGCAGGCGCGGAAGGAAGCCGAGCTGCACCGCCTGACGGGTGACCGAGAACGCACCGGAGATGACGGCCTGCGACGCGACGACCGTTGCCAGCGTCGCCAGCACCACCATCGGCACGCGTGCCCAGTGAGGGATCAGTAGGAAGAACGGGTTCGAGATCGCCGATGGAGACTCGAGGATGAGCGCGCCTTGGCCGAGGTAGTTCAGGGTCAGGGCCGGGAAGACGAACCAGAACCACGCGCGCTTGATCGCCGGCCTTCCGAAGTGCCCCATGTCGGCGTACAGCGCCTCGGCGCCGGTCACCGCGAGCACGACCGAGCCGAGCGCGAGGAACGCCACGGAACGGTGGTCGAGGAAGAACTCGACGCCGTAGGTCGGCGACAGCGCCTTGAGGATCGACGGGTCCGCAACGACCTTCACGAGGCCGGCGACGGCGAGGATCGTGAACCAGACGGCCATGACCGGGCCGAACAGCCGCCCGACGGCCTCGGTGCCGAAGCGCTGAATCGCGAACAGCATCGTCAGGATGACGAGCGCGATCGGGACGACGAGCGACTCGAGCCCCGGCGCCGCCACCTTCAGGCCCTCGACCGCCGACAGCACGGAGATCGCCGGCGTGATCATGCCGTCGCCGTAGAACAGCGCCGCGCCGAAGATCCCGAGCGCGACGAGCGACGCCTTCGCCATGCGGCCGTTCAGTGGCAGCCGTTGCACGAGCGCGATGAGCGCCATGATCCCGCCCTCGCCGTCGTTGCCGGCGCGCATGATGAACGTCACGTACTTGATCGAGACGATGCTCGTGATCGCCCAGAAGACGAGCGAGATGACCCCGTAGACGCTCGCCGCGTCGGGCTTGACGGCGTGGTCATGGGCGGTGAACACCGTCTGCAGCGCATACAGCGGGCTCGTGCCGATGTCGCCGAAGACGACGCCGAGCGCCCCCAGCGTGAGCGCCGCCATCCCGGCCGTCGCGGCGCCGCCGCGACGCGGGGTCGGGGCGCTCTCCGGGGCGGGGTCGTCGGCCATCGGCGCCCGAGACTACGGCCCCGGGCCCCCACGCCGTGGGAGGGGCGTGAACGCTGAGGGCAGTGCGGGACATGTGGGTGTCAATGGCTCGACTGACGACGAACAACGGTTTCGCATGCTGTTCGAATCCGAGGCCCGCGGGGTGCTCGGGTACGCGCTGCGGCGCGTCGAGGATCGCGAGGACGCGGCGGACGTCGTCGCCGAGACGTTCAGCGTCGCCTGGCGGCGCATCGGCGACGTCCCGCCGGCGCACGAGTCGCGGCCGTGGCTCTACCGGCTCGGCGCGCAGGCGACGGTGCCGTGAGCTGCGCATGGATCGCGCACTGGGCCGCCACCCGCAGGCGCGGCGACGACGCGCCGGCGAAGCAGGCCTTCGAAGCGATGCAGACCGCGCACCACTGGAAGATCCTCGCCGAGATGCGGTGCCAGAGCGACTGGACACCGATGTTGCTCGAATCGCCGACGCGATGAAATGCGACGGTACGTGGTACAAACGCCCGCTCGAAACCGAGGTCCGCAGCGGGCTGGGGTGCGGCTGAGGCCGGCCGGGTCGCGGGGCGCTCGCGCACCGGACGTGGGCGATCGCATAGGGGTGGGCGCGCGCGTACCCAGCAGCGAACCGGGTCACAGCCGATCAGCTCGCGTACGTCGCCAATGGCGGGCTGCCGGCCGATCTCACCACCGTCGCGAGAAGGTGGTCCAGGGACGGCGTTCCGTCGCCGCGAGCGCGTTGCGAGCGCCGATCGGCGGAGACTTCGCAGGAAACGTGTCGTCTTCACGCACGACGACGTTGCCGCGCCGGCGCTATCGCACCCACGCCGTCTCGCGATCAGCTGGGCGCGGACGCGCGACTTCGCGGGGAATGGGCCCTTCCCCGCGGACACGAGGTCCGCCGTGCCTACCTGGTTCGACTAGACAGTCAACCCGAAAAGAAGGCGCTTGTCGCCACGGTGCTCGTGCGATAGGTTCGCGCCCGTGGGACTCTTCTCCGCTCCTGCTCCACCGGCGCTCGATCAGTTCGCGGAAGACGTTCGAGAATGTCTGGGCCGGTTCGAGCCGAAGCCGTTAAGGGCCGTTCTGAGGCGACTAGAGTCGCGTCTTCCATCGCTCGATGCGGGGGAACGCTTCCTAGCGCTGCTCGATGTCCACCGCACTTGGGAGAACGCCGACTATCGGTACAGCGAGCATGGCCTGCTCTGCTTGACGAACGAGCGAGTGATCTGGGCCTCGGTCGGGGCCTCCGGTGCTAGCGGGTTCGAAGCCCAGCTCGCGGCGGTGCCGCTCTCGAGCGTGCGTACCGAGTCGATTGGACAGGCCGGTGAATACGTGCACATTGGGTTTGGCGCTGGCGCCGACGATCACCACGTGTTCGACATCGGTGGACGCTCGCTTGGTGGCAAACCGCACAACCAAAGCGCCTACGTGCACTTCGTCAGCACGCTCAAGCGATCGGTAACCGCAACTAGTGGATCTACTTCCGCGAAGCTCGCGGCTGGCGGCTCCCACGCCGACGAACTCGCCAAGTTCGCTCGCCTACGAGACGACGGAGTAATCACCGCGGCCGAATTCGAACTCAAGAAGCAGAAGATTCTGGGACTGTAGCGACCCCTTCAACCCGCCGAGCTCACGTCGTGACATGCCGCGAAGCTGAATCCACCGCCGGACAGAACCAACACGAGCCACGGGGGATGGCGACTAACGCTTGGGGTTGTCTCATGCAGACTTGTGGTTGGACCCGAGCCCACCGCAGGGAATGGGCCCTTCCCCGCGAGACGCGCAAGCCATAGGATGATCGTCACTCGGCGGGTGGTCGAGAGCATGCGCGAGCCCCTGAAACCAGAGAAAGGCCAATCAAATGGGACAGACCGTGGGAGGCCGACGCTATCGTCGCAACCGATGGCTTCTGACGATCGTTATGGGGCTTGCGCTCTTCGCCGTACCATCTCAAGCGTCCGCTGATGCGTGGGGCCACGACTTCTGTCACGTTGCCACCTACACGGGCCTCTCGGATGTCTGCGTCTCGGGATACATGGGCGGCAAGAACACGAGCAACAAGACGCAGTGGATCGGCAAGGTCCGCGTACACACCAGCTGCGGAGGCTGCACGTCCGGGGGTGTGAAGATGCTTGAGGCGTGGGGAGACGGGTTCTACAAGAGCATCTCCTACTCAAGCAGTAGTTCCCGCACCATCAACAGAGACGTGACGTGGACCGTGAATCGCTGGCTACGTTCTGGCACCAACGTGTGCGGCGCGTGGACCTTCTTCTCCCTCTATCCGCGTGCCGTCGCCTGCTTCACGATCAAGGTCTGACCTGTAGATCTCACCGCCAGGTGGTTGACGGAGACCGATCAACCACCTGGCTGCACGAAGGTACCTTGCGACCCGCAGGGAATGGACTGTTTCCTGCGGAGGCTTCAAGCCAGCCCGGGGGTGCTGCTCACGAGGCTGGCCGCGCTGGATCCCGTGGTGCGTCAGACCGGATAGCTGCGACGCGGCGGCGCGGCGGTGGTGCCGTAGAGACCGGACCGCTCGGGAGGCGTCCGGCTTGTCGCGCGTCGCGCGTTCGGCCAACGATCCACGCGCGTCTGGTCGGATGCTTATCGGTGGGCGGGCGCACCGAAACGTTCGCGGGCAGCCTGCTTGCTCACGCCTAACACCGCCGCGATCTGGGTCCAAGTCCGGCCGTTCGCGCGCGCTTTGGCAACGTGATCGGCCAAGCCCAGGTCGCTGGCGGCGACCTCGTGGAGCGCTTGCGCGATGCCCAGCAAATCAGTCGTGTCGGACTCGGGCGAAGCAATAGCTTCGGGATCGAGATGGTCGAGCCACGCCTCGGTATCTGCGACGGCCTTCTCTAGTTGTTGTCGGGTTCGTGGTACGGGACTCACCTCAGATAGCGGTGGAACTTGGCTCGCAGCGGCATTGCGTGGATCACGACCGGCTCCTCCTCAGGGTCATCGTCGAGCACGACCACCTCGAGCAGGCGCCCCGCGCGATCGACACCGATGATGAGATCCTTGCCCGCCCCGGGGACGATGCGCATGGGTTGACGAATCACGTGCTGGATATCTTCATCGCGGATGCCGTGCTTTCGCGCACTGCCCGCGATCTCCACGCCTGACAAGGTAGCCTTGTCCGATGTTCCCGTCAAGCCCTCGGCGGGGCCGGGCGGTTGGGGTTCCTTCGCGCGGCGGATGGTCGGGCGTAGCGTGGCGCGGCCGGTTCACCGCAGCGCGGCGAGGTCCGCTTCGAATCCCGGGTAGGAGACCGCGGCCGCGTCCATCCCGACGACGCGCACGCCCTCGCGCGAGGCGAGGCCGGCGACGGCGCCGAGCATCGCCATGCGGTGATCGCCGTGCGCGTCGATCATGCCGCCGCGCAGCCATCCGGCGCCCGTCACGACGAAGCCGTCCTCCGTCGCCTCGATCTGCGCTCCGAGGCCGCGCAGGCCGTCGACGACCCCGGCGATGCGGTCGGACTCCTTGACGCGCAGCTCGTGCGCGCCAGCGACCACGGTCTCCCCCTCCGCGAAGCACCCCAGCAGCGCCACGAGCGGCAGCTCGTCGATCGCGAGCGGGACCTCGGCGGCCTCGACGGTCGTCGCCCGCAGCGGCCCGGCACTGACGTCGAGGTCGCAGACGGGCTCGGCCGCCGCCACCGGGGCCCCCGCCGCCGGCACGGGCTCGAGCTCGCCGACGATCGCGGCGCCCATCCGCTCGAGGATCCGCAGGAAGCCCGACCGCGTCCAGTTCGTGCCGACGTCGCGCACGAGGACGCGCGAGCCGCCGACGAGCACCGCCGCCGCGACCATGAACGCCGCCGACGACGGGTCGCCGGGCACTCGCAGGCTCTGCGCGTCGAGCGCGCTCACCCGCGTGACGCTGACGTCGCGGCCGTTGCGGCGCACATCCACGCCCGCGCCGACGAGCATCCGCTCGCTGTGGTCGCGGCTGGGCTCGGGCTCGGTCACCGTCGTCGTGCCGTCGGCGGACAGCCCGGCGATCAGCACGCACGACTTCACCTGCGCGCTGGCGACCGGCAGGACGTAGGTGATGGAGTTCAGCGGCATGCCGCGCACGACGAACGGCGCGAAGCGCTCGTCGGTCGCCTCGATCCACGCGTCCATGCGCCGCAGCGGCTCGGCGATCCGATCGATGGGCCGGCGGCGGATCGAGGCGTCGCCGTCGAGCGCGAACGTGCGGCCCACCTGCGCCGCCAGCCAACCGGGCAGCAGGCGCATGAGCGTGCCGGCGTTGCCGACGTCGATCGCCGCGTCCGGCTCGCGCGCGCCCTGCAACCCGACGCCGCACACGACCACCCCGCCGTCATCTTCGATCGTCACCTCGGCGCCGAGCGCGCGCATCGCGTGCAGCGTCGACGTCGTGTCGGCGGCGTGCAGGTAGTTGGCGATCCGCACGGTCCCGCTCGACATCGCTCCGAACAGCGCCGCGCGATGGGAGATCGACTTGTCGGGCGGCGCCGTGACCTCGCCACGCAGCGGGCCCGACGGGGCGAAGAAGACGTCGCTCATGCCGCGCGGAAGCCGAGCCCGGCGATGAGCTCGATCGCGCGCTCGGCCTCGCCGGCGTGCACCCACAGGGCGATCTGGCCGGTGCGGTTGTCGGCCTCGGGGGCGAGCGAGATGTCCGTGATGTTGATCCCCGCACGCCCGAGCGCGAGCGCGAGCTGGGCGACGACGCCGGGACTGTTGGGCACTGTCGCGCGGACCTCGCGCACGACGCCACCGACAAGCCCGACCTCGAGCAGCCGGCCGCGCTTCAGGGCGGCGTCGGTCTGCCAGGCGACGAGGTCGCCGCCCTCGAGCAGCAGCGAACGCACCTCGCGCAGGCGCCGCACGAGGTCGTCGATCTGCGCACCGAGCGCGCTCGCGTTCGCGCGGTAGATCTGATCCCACAGCGCCGGATTGGCGCCAGCGACCCGCGTCGCGTCGCGAAACGACGGGCCGGTCGCCGGCAGCGTCTCGCCGCCGAGCGCCTCCGCCGCCTGCGCGACGAGCAGGTTCGCGACGACATGCGGCAGGTGTGAGATCGCCGCCATCAGGCGGTCGTGGTCGCGGGGATCGATCGCCGTCGGCACCGCGCCGAGGCCGGCGACGAAGTGCGCGAGGCGCTCGTAGAGGACGCCGGCGGTGCGCTCGCGCGGCGTCAGGTACCACGTCGCGCCGTCGAAGAGGTCGGCTCGGGCGTGCGCGACGCCCGTCGACTCGGCGCCGGCCAGCGGGTGGCCACCGATGAAGTGCGCGCGGTCGACGGCGTCGACGAGCGCCTGCTTCGTGGAGCCGACGTCGCTGACGACCGCGCCGGGCAGCGTGTCGCAGAGCTCGCGCACCGCGCCCGGGAGCGCGTCGACGGAGACGGACGCGATCGCGACATCGGCGTCGACAAGCTCGGCGACCGAGCCCACGGCCTCGTCGATCGCACCGAGCTCGAGCGCCATCTCGAGCGCCGCCGGGCTGCGGTTCCAGGCGACGACGTGCGCGCCGAGGCGCTCGCGAGCGGCGAGGCCGATCGACCCTCCGATGAGTCCGACGCCGAGCAGCGCGACCCGCATCGGACGCCCTCGCCCGCCCTAGGCCTGGGCCGCGGCGCGCCGCGTGCGGACCGCGGCGGCGAGGACGTCGAGCACCTCGACGGTCGTGTCCCAGTCCATGCAGGCGTCGGTGATCGACTGGCCGTACACCAACGGGTCTTCGGACTCGAGGTCCTGGCGGCCGGCGACGAGGAAGGACTCGAGCATGACGCCGACGATCGCGGGGCTGCCGGCGGCAACCTGCGCGCCGATCTCGGCCGCCACCGCGGGTTGGCGCGAGTGGTCCTTGTTGCTGTTCGCGTGCGAGGCGTCGATGACGACGCGCTCGGGCAGGCCGGCCTTGCGCAGCTTCGCGAGCGCATGCTCGACGCCGTCCGGCGTGTGGTTCGGCTTCGCGCTGCCACCGCGCAGGATGACGTGCCCATCGGGATTGCCGGCCGTGTGCAGGATCGCCGGGGTGCCGCTGAAGCCGACGCCCGCGAACGAGTGCTTCGCGGCGGCGGCGCGCACGGCGTCGACGGCGACCTGGACGTTGCCGTCCGTGCGGTTCTTGAAGCCGACCGGCATCGACAAGCCCGAGCCGAGCTGGCGGTGGACCTGGCTCTCCGTCGTGCGGGCGCCGATCGCCCCCCAGGCGACCGTGTCGGAGATGTACTGCGGCGTGATCGGATCGAGGAACTCGCAGCCGATCGGCAGGTCGAGCGCGAGCACCTCGAGCAGCAGCTCGCGCGCGGTCCGCAGGCCGGTGTCGACATCGCCGGAGTCGTCGAGGTGCGGGTCGTTGATGAGGCCCTTCCAGCCCGTCGTCGTGCGCGGCTTCTCGAAGTACACGCGCATCGCGACGACGAGGTCGGCGTGCAGGTCGGCGGCCTTCTCGCTCAGGCGCCGCGCGTAGTCCAGCGCGGCATCGGCGTCGTGGACGCTGCACGGCCCGACGACGACGAGCAGGCGATCGTCGCTGCCCTGGAGGATCGCGTGCGTGTCGGCGCGGCCCTTGACGACGACCTCGGCGAGCGACCGGGTCAGCGGCAGGCGCTCGATCAGCGCCTGCGGAGTCGTCAGCGACGAGACGCGCTCGATCCGGCGATCACGAACGCCGGACGCGAGCTCCTCGGCAGTGACGGGGACCACTTAGCCCACCACCGCCGGCGCGCCGGAGGGGCGCTTGCCGGCGATCTCGGCGACCTGCCAGACGCGCGCGGCGAAGCGGGCGAAGTCCTCGCAGGGCAGCGACTGCGGCCCGTCGCAGACCGCCTCGTCGGGGCTCGGATGGACCTCGACGACGATCCCGTCGGCGCCGGCGGCGGCGGCCGCGAGCGACAGCGGCTCGACGAGGTCGCGCCGGCCGGCCGCGTGGCTCGGGTCGACGACGACCGGCAGGTGGCTGAGCGATTTCAGCACCGGCACGGCCGCGAGGTCGAGCGTGAAGCGGTAGGACGTCTCGAACGTGCGGATGCCGCGCTCGCACAGGACGACACGCTCGTTGCCCTCCTTGAGCACGTACTCCGCGGCCATCAGCAGCTCCTCGATCGTGCTCGACAGGCCGCGCTTGATCATGACGGGGCAGCGCGTGCGGCCAACCTCGGTCAGCAGCGTGTAGTTCTGCATGTTGCGCGCGCCGATCTGGATCATGTCGGCGACCTCGAGCACGGCCTCGAGATCGCGCACGTCCATGAGCTCGGTGACGACCGGCAGTCCCGTGAGCGCCTTCGCCTCGGCGAGCATCTGCAGGCCCGCCTCACCGAGTCCCTGGAAGGCGTACGGGCTCGTTCGCGGCTTGTAGGCGCCGCCGCGCAACATCGTTGCACCGGCGTCCATGACGACCTGGGCGGTCGTCAGCGTGAGGTCGCGCGTCTCGACGGTGCAGGGGCCGGCGATCAGGGCGAAGTGCTCGCCGCCGATGGCGCGGTCGCCGATCTCGCAAACGCTGGGCTCGCCGTCGCGCGCAGCCAGCGAGCCGAGGTGGTACGGCGCAGAAGGGGTCATGCCGGTCATCACGTTTCAAGGTCCTTTCGAAGAGTCGCCTGGGAGACGGACGGGTCCTGCGTGGCGCTCGGCGAGAAGGGCGGTGAAAACGGTGCGGTGAGCCGAGCGCCTAGATAAATCGCCAGGCGAAATAGCGACGAGCGAACGTAAAGGAGATACGGCTGCTGTCGCTGAAACGGCTCATTCGATGGCCAACCTTAGAGCACGGCGGCCAGCGCGTCGAGGAACTTCGCGTTCTCGACGGGTGTGCCATACGTCACACGCAGCGCACCCGCTCGGCCGAGCGCCCCGCCGGCGCGGACCATGACCCCGCGCGCCTCGAGGCCGCTCACGACCGCGGCCTCGTCGGCGCCCTCGGGTAGGTCGAACCAGCAGAAGTTCGCCTGCGAAGCCAGCGCCTCGATGCCGAGCGCCTCGAGGCCCGACTGCACCTCGACGCGGGCGACGACCGCGCGCTCGACGCGATCGGCGACGGCGTCCTGGTGCTTGAGCGCCTCGACCGCCGCCGCCTGGGCCGCGACATTGCAGAAGAACGGCTGGCGGACCTGGTCGACGGCGCGCGGGAAGTCCTCCGAGCCGCACAGCGCGAAGCCGACACGCAGCCCGCACAGCCCGTAGACCTTCGAGAACGTTCGCAACAGGACGAGGTTCGAGTGCTGGGCCAGCAGGTCGAGCGTCGTGTCCGGGTCGTCGAGCAGATTGAACTCGCAGTACGCCTCGTCGACGATGACCGCGATGTGGCGCGGGACGCGCGCGACGAACGCCGCGATGTCGGCGAACGGCAGCGCCGTCGACGTCGGGTTATTCGGGTTGCAGACGATGACCAGCCGCGTCGCGGCGGTGATCTCGCTGAGCATCGTGTCGAGGTCGTGGCACTGCTGCTCGTCGAGCGGCACGGCTATCGCCCGCGCGCCGGACGCGGCCGCGAGGTGCGGGTAGACGCTGAACGAAGGCCACGCGTAGACGAGCTCGGCGCCCGGCTCGAGCAGCGCGTCGCCGGCCGCGAGCAGGATGTCGCAGGACCCGTTGCCGATCGCGATCCGCGCCATGGGAACGCCGTAGCGGTTGCTCAGCGCGCGCCGCAGCTCGGAGTTCGATGGGTCCGGGTAGCGGTTGGCGCCCGCCACCGCGCGCTGCGCCGCCGCCACGACGGCAGCCAGCGGCGGGTCCGGAGACTCGTTGGAGGCGAGCATCGCCATGTCGTCGCCGAGCGCATAGCCGCCGGCCGTCGGATACACCGGAATGCGCCGGATGCGCTCTGAGAACTCGATCGCCATCGCGCGGCATTGTCGCACTACGCGAGGCTGCGGCCCTCCCGGTGGATCAAGAAGCCGCCGTAGACCATCCCCGCGGCGAGCGCGGGACAGGCGTAGGCCCCGATCCCGAGGAAGTGCATCTGGTCGGTGAGCTTCAGCAGCAGCAGGCCGAGCACGACGGCGGCGCCGACGTATTGGATCGTCCACCACGCGAGCGGCGGCTGCGGCAGCCGCAGCCCCAGCAGCCGTGCCGCAACGATCTGTCCGACGAGCAGAACGGTCACGAGCAGCGCGATGACGCCGTGACCGCCGTCGGGCGCCTGGATCGCGGTCACCGTCAGCCCAAGCTGGTCGCTCGGCCCGGCGAGCGCGACCTCGTACCACGGCAGCTTCACGAGGCACGGGATCAGCGCCGCACCGCAGCCGAGCATGACGCGCTCGCCGAGCGACGGCCACTCAGGCGAGGGAAGCCCCCTCCTGCTTCATCGTGTAGCCGCCGAACGCCAGCGCGGCGCCGAGCAGGAGCCCGAGGTAGGCACCGAAGCCGAGCGCGGTCGTCTCCGCGATGAGTTTGATCACCAGCAGGACGAAGACGGCGATGCCGGCGATCATGTGGATCTGCGACCACGGCGCCGGCGGATCGGGCAGCTGGGCGCCGAACAGCTTCGCGGCGGCGACCTGGCCGACCATGACGATCGTCAAGATCAGCGCGAGGATCCCATAGAAGGCGTTCGGCGACTGCACCGCCGTGCGGTTGACCGATGTGTCGACCCCCGCCGACAGCGCGCCGAGGCCCTTCAGCGCGCCGCTGAGGTCGATGTGATGCCACGGCAGGAAGAGCAGGCTGATGATCAGCAGCACCCCCGCCCCGAGCACGATCCGGTCGCCCTGCGTGAGCTTCGTCAAGTCCATGATTCCCCCTAGCCGTCGATGCAAATGCCGGTCATACCAGGTCCTGCGGACGCTGCGGGGAAACGTGTCCGCCGGCTACCGCGGGCGTGTGCAGCGCTCGACGAGCGGATCTGACATGCGGATCCGCAACTCCTACTGGGCGCCGGCGAGGTCCTGGCGCAACTTCCGCGCCTCGCCGAGGTAGACGTGGCGCGTGACGTGCGCGTCCGGCGCGTAGTAGTGCATGAGCACACGGATGATGCTCGGCAGCGCGCCCGGCACCGGCACCTCGCGCGCACACAGCAGCGGCACCGCCGAGAAGCCCATGTTGCGTGCGGCGACCGCCGGGAACTCCGCGTCGAGGTCGTCGGTCAGTGTGAAGATGCAGCTCACGACGTCCGACGGGTGTAGGTCGTTGAGCTTCAGGATCTCGCGCAGGAGCCATTCCGTGGACCCGAGGATCGCCTGGGCCTCGTTGCGGTCCACCGACGAGGCACCGCGCAGGGCGAAGAGCCGCATCTCGTCGACTCTAATGGTCCAGGGGCGCCATCAACGGCCCCGCGTTGATCGCGCCCGCCGCGGCCGCGTGGTCGGCGGCGCGTCCTCGTCGTCGGAGCGGTCGGGCTCGCTGCGGCGCAGCGCCTCGACCTCGGACCCCTTGAGCCGGCGATGCGCGCCGACGGCAAGGTCATCCAGGCGCAGGCCGCCGAAGCGGATCCGCTCGAGCGTGCGGACTCGGTGCCCGACGGCCTCGCACATGCGCTTGACCTGGTGGTTGCGGCCCTCGCGGATCGTCAGCTCGAGCACGCCCGGCTTGAGCTGGCGGACCTTCGCCGGCAGCGTTCGCCCGTCGTCGAGGTCGACGCCCTCGCGCAGCATCCGCAGCGCGTGCTCGGGCACCGGCGACGGACGCACCGTCGCGCGGTACGTGCGCGGCACCTCGAAGGACGGATGGGTCATCCGCTGCGCGAGATCGCCGTCGTTCGTGACGAGGATCAGCCCGGTGCTGTCGACGTCGAGGCGCCCGACCGGGTACAGGCGCGAGCCGGCGGCCGGCACGAGGTCGATGACGGTTCGCCGGCCGTGGGTGTCACGGGCGGTCGAGAGCACGCCGGAGGGCTTGTGGACGATGAACACCATCCGCTCCTCCGGCCCCTGCAGGTAGCGCCCGTCGACGGCGACGCCGCTGTCGATGTCGACGTCGCGGGCCGGATCGGTGACGGTGACGCTGGCGACGGTGACGCGACCGGCGCGGATGATCTCCTCCGCGCCACGTCGCGATGCGACCCCGGCGTGGGCGAGGAACTTGGCAAGACGCACCATACGATGGTCGCATGGAGGAGCCCAATCCGTTCCTGCCGGAGATGATCTTCTTCGCGCTGCCGCTGCACGCGCTGCGCGAGGAGCTCATGGAGATCGTGCAGCAGTGGGCCTCCAAGCACGAGTTGTACGTCTCCGCGGAGCGCTTCTTCCCCGAGTATGAGGCCGTCTCGCTGCCGCTCGGCGTCGACATCGCGGCGTCGATCGCCGACATCGAGCCCGTCCGCCGGCTGAGCCTGCGCCGCGGCCCGTTCTTCGACGGGGCGATCAACGAGCGCCAGCATCTCGTACGCAACCCCGAGTGCCTGACGATTGTGCTCGAGCAGGTCTCCGAGGACGGCCTGCGTGCAACGGCGATGATGTCGAAGATGGGCGACGAGGTCGGGCTGCGCGAGTGGGCCGCGCTCGTGCGCGAGGCGGCGCTGGGCATGCACCGCGGCGCCTGGGCGATCGATCCCGAGCAGGGCGGGCGCCAGCAGGTCAACGACCACTTTCACACGCCCGGCGCGCACGATCTCTCCGCGAGCGGCGTGCCGATGCTGGCGGCGAACGGCTCGGCCCTGTTTGAGTTCTTCGACCTCATGTGAATCATGTGATGTCGCTCTACGTCCCGCAGATGACGAACTTCACGCTGCCGTTTCACGGCACGCCGGACGAGCTCGTCGCGCTGGCGCAGCGCTGGGCGATCGAGCACGGCGTGTTCCTCGCCGTCGAGCGCTTCTACCCGCGCTACGACGCGGCGGCGGTGCCCGACGGCCTCGCGCTCGCCGACGCGATCGCGGAGTTCGGCCCGGTGCGCCGCCTGTGCCTACGCAAGCGCGAGTTCGAGCTCGAGGCGGTCACCCCGTCTGAGTTCCTGCTGCGCAACCCCGAGTGCCTCGTCATCATCCTCGAACCACTCACGGACGACGGGCTGCGCTCGACGGCGATCTCGGCGCGGATGGCCGACCTCGACGAGCTGCGCTGGTGGATCGCGATCGTCCGCGAGGAGTACGAGCGGATGCATGTCGGCGCGACATCGACCGATCCCGACTCCGACCGCGTCGTGCTCGTCTCCAACCACCGCCACATGCAGGGCGCGCACGAGCTCGCGGCCGGCGGGGTGCCGATGCTCGCGGCGGCCGGCACCGCGCTGTTCTCGTTCGACGACGTCGGCTGAGCCGCCCCTCGGCGCCGCGCCGACCGGCGGGGCGCGTCCTACGATGGGGGCGTGGATCTCGACCTGCTCGCACGCACGCTGGACGACGCGCGCCAGCCGGCCTTCCGCTTCAAGCAGGTGTGGGAATGGGCGGCGCGGGGCGCCGACGGCTACGAGGCGATGACGAACGTCCCGGCCGCGCTGCGCGCGCGGCTCGCGCACGACGTGCCGTTCTCGACGCTGAAGGTCGCCGACGAAGCGCAGTCGCGCGACGGCACGCTGAAGACCCTCTTTCACACCCACGACGGGCGCGCCGTCGAGGCGGTGCTCATGCGCTACCGGCCACCGACCGGCCCGCGCGCCGAGCGCCTCGTGGCGGCGGGCGGCCGGTTGGTCGGGCGCCGCTCGCTGTGCGTGTCGTCGCAGTCGGGCTGCCCGCTGACGTGCACGTTCTGCGCGACCGGGTCGATGAAGTACGGGCGCAACCTGACGGCCTCCGAGATCCTCGACCAGGCGCTGCATTTCCGCCGCATCGAGGCGGTCGACCACCTCGTCTTCATGGGCATGGGCGAGCCGATGATGAACCTCGACGCCGTGCTCGCCGCGTGTCGCAGGCTGCCTGACGTCGGGATCACGCATCGCCGCACGACGATCTCGACGGTCGGCTGGATCCCCGGCATCGATCGTCTCGCCGCGACGGACATGCCGCTGCGCCTCGCGTTCTCGCTGCACGCCGCCGACGACGAGCTGCGCTCGCAGATCATGCCCGTCAACGAGCGCTACCCGCTCGCCGACGTGCTCGCCGCATGCCGGCGCTGGCACGCTGCCAAGCGCCGTCCCGTCTACATCGAGTACGTCATGCTCGCCGGCGTCAACGACCGCTACGAGCAGGCCGTGACGCTCGCCCGCGCGCTCGATCCGAAGATCTTCAAGGTCAACCTCATCCCGTACAACCCGAGCGGGTCGCCCTACGACGGCTCGGCGCCGGAGGCGATCGAGGTTTTCCGAGCCGCGCTCGAGGAGCACGGCGTGCGCGTCACCGTGCGCCTGACGCGTGGGCGCGACATCGCAGCCGCCTGCGGCCAGCTCGCGGCAACCGCCGCGGGATGACGGCCTGGTCGGCGGCGGGCGGCGGATTCAGGCGCCGGCGGGGCCGGCGGCGGCGAGCAGCTCGTCGAGGGCGAGTGGCGGAAGGGCGACGGCAGTGGCGCTGACGATGTCGCCTGCGGCGTACTCGCGCCGCTCCGCGTAGCCGTCGGTGGTCGGCTTGCGCTGCACGATCAGGCGGCCTCCGTGGACATCGAGCACCCAGTACTCGAGGACGCCGGCCGATCCGTAGACCTGCGTCTTGATGCGCAGGTCGCGCGTCAGCGACGACACGGAGACCTCGATCGCGAGCGCCGCTGTCGACGCGTGATAAGGCGCCGGGGTGCCGCGCTCGATGACGACGAGGTCGGGTTCGGGCTCGGAGCTGTCCAAGGTCAGGGCATTCCCGACACCAACCTCGTAGCGCACGTCGTCCACTCCCAGGATCAGCCAGCGAGCGAGCCAGCGAATCGCAGCCTCGTGTTCTGGTGTCTTCGGGCTCATCGTGACGATCAGTCCGTCGAGCAGCTCGACGCGCTGGCCCTCCCCGAAACCGCCCGCCTCGATGAGCCGGTGATAGTCCTCCAGCGTGTAGCGGTACAGATCGGCGATCCCGAGCTGCGTTGCGACGGCGACGGCGACGGCCACATGCTCAAGGGTAGCCCCGATATCGGCGACGGTCTACTGCGCAGCGGGATCCGTCGCACGCTGCTCACCGGCGCGCAGCAGGCGGTCACGCAGGTCGGCCTCCTCCTCGGGCGTCGGGTCCCACTCTGCGACGCTCGGCAGCGCCTTCAGCGAGTCGAGGCCGAAGAGCTTCAGGAAGAGCTCGGTCGTGCGGTACAGCACGGCGCCGAACTGCGAACGGCCCGCCTCCTCGATGAAGCCGCGATCGAGCAGCGTGCCGGACGCGGAGTCCGCCGACACGCCGCGGATACGCGTGATCTCCGGGCGCGACACCGGCTGCAGGTAGGCGACGATCGCGAGCGTCTCGGCCTGGGCGGGCGTCAGCGGCGGCGTGCGCGGCTTCGCGAGCAGACGCCGCGCGGCCTCCTCGGCGACGGGATCGGTCGCGAGCGCGATCCCACCCGCGACGCGCTTGAGCTGCAGCCCGCGCGCGCCGGGCGCGTACGCCCGATCGAGCTCGGCGAGCGCGCCCGCGAGCTCGTCGGCCTCGCAGTCCGCGGCCTCGGCGAGATCCTCGACGGAGATCGCGTCCGCGCTCAGGAACAGCAGCGCCTCGACGATCCGCGCGAGCTCGCTCGGCGGCGGCGGCGCGTTCACGCGACCGCCTCGACGATCCGCGCGAGCTCGCTCGGCGACAGCGGCGGCCGCGCGCTCACGCGACGGCCTCCGCGCGCGGGGAGCGAGTCGCGACGGCGATGTCGATCGTCCCGAACGCCACCTCCTGCGACCCCGTCGCCTCGCCCTGCTTGTAGAGCTCGAGCAGCGCGAACAGCGTCACGGCGACCGTCACGCGGTCGGCGCCCTCGACCGCCTCGTCGAACGTGCACGCGCCGCCGCGGCGCAGCAGCCCGCGTAGGTGCGTCAGGCGCTCGGACACCGTGATCGTCGGGACCGTCACGTGCCCGAGGTTCAGCTGCGCGGGGACCCGAAGCAGCCCGCCGAGCGCCGCACCGAGCCGGCGCGGATCGTAGACCGCGCCCGCCTGCGCGAGGTTCGTGCGCCGCAGCTCGGGCGGCAGCGGCGCCGCGCGGTAGCGCACCCCGTCCTCGCCCGCGAGGCGCGCGGTCAGGTGCTCGGCCGCGCGCCGGTAGCGGCGCGCCTCGAGCATCCGCGCCAGCAGCTCCTCCGCCGCCTCGCCGGGCTCGAGGTCGAGCTCCTCGTCGTCGGCGCGCGGCAGCATCAGCCGCGACTTCAGCTCCAGCAGCGCAGCGATCAGGACGAGGAACTCCGTCGCGACCTCGAGGTCGAGCTCGCCGCGGCCCTCGAGATGGTCGAGGTAGGCGATGACGACGTCGGCGAGCTGCACCTCGAGCAGGTCGACCTCCTCGCGCAGGACGAGCGTCAGCAGCAGGTCGAAGGGCCCGGAGAAGACCTCGAGATCCAGCTCAAGCGAGGCGGCGTCCATCGCGCTCAGGCTACCGGCGCCGGCCGACGGCGCGGCGAGGCGAGGCGTGGGCGGATCCACGGCGAATGCGAGCAACGACGACATCCGCCGTGGCGTGCCGCGGCGCCGGGCGCAACCGTCGGTCAGCAGCGAGGCGGCCCGACGCCCATCGCGTCGCGCACGTCGGCGAGCGTCCTCGCCGCGATCGCGCGGGCCTTGCCGGCACCGCCGGCGAGCACGGCCTCGAGCGCCGTCGGGTCCTCGCGCAACGCGACGTAGCGCTCCTGCAGCGGAGCGAGCTCGGCGGCGACGGCCTCGCCGACGGCGGTCTTGAGATCGCCGTAGCCACGCGCGCTGACCATCTCGGCCTCGACGGCGTCCGATGTCGTACCACGAACGGCCGCGAGGATCTCGATGAGGTTCGTCACGCCCGGCTTGTCGTCGCCGCGGCGGATCGTCGGCGGGTCATCGGAGTCCGTGACCGCCCGCTTGAACTTCTTCATGATCGTCTCCGCGTCGTCGAGCACATAGACCGTGCCCTGCTCGCTGCCGCTCGTCGTCGACATCTTGCGGTCCGGATTCTGGAGGTCGCGCACGCGCGCGCCAACGGACGGAATCCGGTGCTCGGGGACGACCAGGATCTCGTCGCCCTCGACCGCGAAACGCGCGTTGAAGCGCTCGGCGACGTTGCGCATGAGCTCGACGTGCTCGCGCTGATCCTCCCCCACGGGAACCTCGTCGGCGCGATAGGCGAGCACGTCGGCGGCCATCAGCACGGGGTAGAGCAGCAGCCCGGCCGAGACGAGCTCGCGCTGCGCGGCGGACTTGTCGCGGAACTGGTGCATGCGGTTCAGCTCGCCGTACGCCGTGACCGAGGTCAGCAGCCAGGTCAGCTCGCTGTGCTCGACGACGTCGCCCTGGCGAAAGAGGATGCAGCGCTCCGGGTCCAGACCGGCCGCGAGCAGGATCGCCGTCGTGTCGAGCACACGTGCCCGCAGCTCGGAGGGCTCGTAGGCGACCGTCGTCGCGTGCAGGTCGACGATGCAGTAGATCGCCGGAGCGCCGCGATCCTGGCCGGCGACGTACTGCGTGATCGCGCCGATGTAGTTGCCGAGGTGCTTGCGGCCGGTGGGCTGGATGCCCGAGAAGATGGTGGGAGACACGCCCGGCAGGATGTCACGGCCACCGCCGAGGCGGGTGTCAGCGGCTCGCGCCCCAGCAGCCGATCAGCCGGGCGTCGGCGGCCTGGGCACGCCTCACCGTGTGAATCACGGCGCAACCGCTGTGTGACGTCGCTCACTCAACCGATTCACACGTATCGGCCCTCCGCTTGGGTCCGTGTCCCAGCCCGCAAAGTAGATGGACTGCGTTCCGGGCCGTGAGGAACATCGGAACAGAATCCGGCGTCATGAGTAGCGAATCTTGGCGCGTCGCGGTCGTGCGCCGGTTGATGGCGGCGAGTATTGGGCGATCGGGGACATCGCTGTTGTCAGTGAAGCGAGCGAGCGCGCTCACGCGCGGGCTGGCCGGCGCTCGCTCCGCGCCGCGCACGGAAGAGCGCGCTGCGTAGCGTTAGGACTGCCGCAGCAAGAGGCGCCACTTGCCAGAAAGACGAAACAACCCGAGATCCTTTTGCCCGCGTGACGTGACGACGCGAGCTGTCGCGGTGATGCCTCGGATCGTGACACCTTTGATGGCCCTCTGCTTGGGTCCGTGGCCCAGACCGCAAAGTAGCCGACGGATCGAGCGGCCGCCGGGGAAGCGGAAGTGCCGAGTTCGCACGGTGGCGGCACACCGGCCGCCCGGACAGGCCTCGTGGCGGGGCGGGAACCCGGCGTCGCAGCGCGCGATGCCGTGTTTGCCGACATCGGCCACCGATGCGGCACTTCTTGGCCGCGGCGCCGAGAGGATCCGCCGCCGCTGGCCGGCTCGCGACTAGGTTGCGCCCCCGGGGCCACGCTGATGACGGCGCGGCGCTTCGTACTTTGCGGTCTGGGCCACGGACCCAAGCACCGGGCCTCCTCGCGCGCCGCGATCTCGCGGCGTCCAGTCGCCGCGGGCGATCTCTTACGTGCAGCTTGAACGGCTGTGGCGTCGTCTTAGCGTGCGTTCCTGTTCCGTTGCTACCGGAAGGCCGGTCCCCGGTGATCGCCGGCCGGTCGACGGTCAGTTCGAGGGTGGCCCCGGGCGCTACAGCCGCAAGCTCGGCCGCGAGCTGCCGATCTCGACCGAGGGCCGCGAGGACGGCGGCACCGTCTACTACTTCGACGAAGAGGCCGCGGCGCTGTTCGCCGCCGCGCGGCCGGCGGGCTGAGCGGCGGCGGGCCGGCCGTCGCGCGGGGGGAACGGTCGGGCGACGGGCTCGCGGGGTTAATCGCGAGTTGCCTTCCACTAAGACCAAGTCTACGCTAGCGACGTCCAGGACATACGGCGCAGGGGGATGGCAACGTGCGGAGAATCGTGAACGTCATTCTATCGGCGGGGCTCGTCGCGGCCCTGACTGTAGTCGCCGGCCTGGCTGCGCCGCCGGCCGCGAGCGCGCTGACACCGGGGGACATCCTCGTGTCGGACTACAGCGGCTTCGACGGGGGCGGCGGGCTCATCGAAGTCAACCCGGCCACGGGCGCACGCACGACGGTCTCGGCCAACGACCACCCGATCGGGCTCCCGAACTTCGCCGAGCCGGTCGTCGCGGCATTCGAGGCCAATGGTGACATCGTCGTCGCCGAGCAGAGCGGCTCGGACGTCCTGCGGATCGACCCGGCGACCGGGGCGCGCACGACCGTCTCGTCGAGCGCCGTCGGGACCGGGACGGAACTCTCGACACCCAACGGGATCGCGGTCGCGTCGAACGGTGACCTGCTCGTCGCGGACTTCTCGGCCTTCGACGGCAACGGGGGGATCATCCGCATCGACCCCGTGACCGGCAACCGCACGGCCGTGTCATCCAACAGCCTTGGCACCGGCCCGAGCTTCGGGTTCGGCCCCGATGGGATCGTGATCGCGCCCGACGGCTCGCTCATCATCGTCGACACCTTGGCCTACAGCGTGTTTCGCGTCGACCCGGCGACCGGCAACCGCACGACGATCACGTCCAACTCGGTCGGAACCGGCCCACTCTTCAACTACGTCTACGGCGTCGCGCTCGAGGCCGGTGGCACAATCCTCGTCGCCGACCCCTACGGGTACGACGGCAACGGTGGTGTGATCCGCATCGACCCGGCGAACGGCAACCGCACGACGGTCTCTTCGAACCTCGTGGGCACGGGACCAAGCCTGAACCGTCCGGACGCGCTCGCGCTCCTGAGCGACGGAACCATCATCGCCGGCACCCGCGGGCTAAGCGACGACACGACCGCCGACGGCTCCGTGCTGCGCATCGACCCGGTGACGGGCAACCGCACGCTCGTCTCCGACAACACGTCGCCCACGGGCACGCCGGCGTTGATCGACGTCTCCGCCGTCGCGATCATTCCGGCGCTGCCGACCGCGGCGTACCCGTCGGCCGTGGCGGCGGACGGACCGGTCGGGTACTGGCGCTTCGGGGAGGCCTCGGGCCCGACGGCGTTCGACGAGACGTCCAATCACAACAACGGCACGTACCTCAACGGCCCGCTGCTCGGCGTTCCGGGGGCCCTGGCCGGCGACCCGAACACCGCCGCCCGCTTGGACGGCGTCAACGACTACGTCCGGGTGCTCGACAGCCCGAGCCTGGGCGTCGGCAACACGTTCACCGCGGAGGGATGGATCAGGCGCACGTCCGCGACCAAGGCCGTCGACATGATGATCAAGGGCTTCCAGGTGACCGTCATGAGCGCGGCGAACGGAAGCCAGGTGTGGGTGCGCAAGCCCAATGTCTCGACGATCACACGGTCGACGACCGGCGTGCCGGTCGACGGCGCCTATCACCACATCGCGGTGACGAAGAACGGCTCGGGCGCGGGAGCGGTAAAGATCTACGTCGACGGCAGCCCCGTCGGCACGCTCGACGTCGCACCAGTCCAGGTCACGCAGAACTCCGCGACCCCGTTGCTGTTCGGCTCGGTGGCCAACAACCAGGCCGACTTCGACGAGTTCGCGCTCTACAACCACGTCCTGACGGCGGCGCAGGTCCACGCCCACTACGTCGCCGGTCACCCCGGCATCTGACACATCGCACGGGCCATCTCGGGTGCCGTCGGGGCCGCTCCGCGACACGGACCGGCCTCGGCGCGCTCGCGGCCGTGGCACTCACACTCACCGGACACGGCGTGACTTTGGCGGTGTGTACGTCGATGCGCGAGACCAGCGGCGCTCCGGCGCTGAGAACCCAGGCGGCGCCGTGGCTGACAAGCAGCGCGCCGGCTCCAGCCGGCACCCTCGTGCGCGCGGTCACACGGCCGGTGGCGGGGTCGAGTCGCCATACCGTCCCCGTGGCGTGGGCGGTGAGCCCGCGCCACTTGATCCGGTTGGCGCTCACCCACACTGCCCCTGCACCGACGGCCAGGCCGCCGTCTTGCAGCGCACCCAGGCGTGTGCGGCTGATGACTCTGCCGCTGGCGGGATCGATCCGGTGCGCCTGCAGCGGTGATACGCCATGACCGTCGAGGTCGATCGTCGATCCCGTGGTCCACAGGCCCTCACGTTCAGCGGCAACGTGCACGTCAAGCCGACCTGCGCCGCGCTGTCCACGCACTCGCAGCGTCCGCGGGTCGACGCGTAGCAGGCTCGGGGTGCGATACGTCGCGTTGGCGGTCGTGACCCAGACCGCGCCGAAGCCCAGCGCCATCGCGCTTGGCCTGGTAAAGATCGCCGCCTGCGACCGGCGCACTCGCAGCCGTCGCCATCACACTGGTCACGCTCCTTGGCGGCAGCGCGTCAGCGCCCTCGCTCGCGCAGGCGGCCTACGCCCAGCTGAGCCCCAAGGACGACATCGTCGAGCTGAGCTACGACACCCGCTTCCTTGACGCCGGCCGTCTCTACAAGCACGTCCGAGCCGAGATCTTCTACAGCGCAACCCAAGAACGATCGATCGGCACGAGCATCGGGCCGCGCAGCGGACGACCCGTGCGGTTCCTGGAAGGCGTCCGGACCGCCCGTGAGATCCGCTCCTACGAGTCTGGCGCGCGGACTCTGACGATCCAGGCCAACTGGCGGAAGTCGGGCGCGTTCGGGCGCTCGACCGCTGTCGACCCGATCGCCCAATACAAGTCCCTTTATCAGCGCCACCGCATCAGCCAGCGCGGGACGACCACCTTCGATGGCCAACGCGTCTCACGCCTCGTGGCCAACAAGGCCGGCCAACAGTTCGTCTATCTCGTCACCCCGACGACCGGCGAGCCCGTCGCGATGACGCTGCGCGCGCTGGCGGACATCGTCCCAGGAGCACCGTTCACCGGGACCGTCGTTCGCTTCACGTCCTACCGTCGTCTGTCGCGCGACGCCTCATCGCGCACACTCGAGATGCGACCCCATCCCGCAGCCAAGGTCATTACGCTCGGAAGGTCGCGGTGTCCTCACCGTTGACGACCAACAGCAATCAGGCCGTCGCAGACATGTCATCAACGCAGCTTCCCCGGGCGACCTCAGCTGTCGATGAACAGCCCGCCCTCAGATCAGATGAGCCGCCCCATATTGGCCGTACCCCTTCGACGTTTGGGAGGCGCAGGCACAGTTCGAGCCCTTCGGCGCGACGCTCATGCCGATCCTGAGCGCTGCCGGCGTCGACCCGGGCGAGCCGATGGTGGCCCCGCTGCCCAACGTGATCGTCGGCTGACACGGGCCGGCCTACGCGTCCTCCGCGTCGTCGTCGTGGTCGGGGTCGCGGAGCGCGCGCATTCCGCCGGCCAGTTGGGGCAGCTGGAAGGAGTAGTGGCCGTGGACGTTGAGGTGGTGGCGCACGAAACAAGCAGCTGCGACGTGAGAGCCGCGCGATGTCGTCGTCGAGGACGGGGTGCCCGGCGGCACGTAGCTGCTCGATGGCGGCGTTCATGTAGCGGGTCGTCCACAGCACGACGCAGTTCAGGACGAGGCCGAGCGCGCCGAGCTGGTCTTCCATGCCCTTGTGGTAGCGCTGATACAGCTCGCCCTTCCTGCCGTGGAAGACCGCGCCGGCGAGCGCGTGGCGGCCTTCTTGGAGGTTGCGGATGCCCTTGATGTCGCGCCGGTGGCACCGCTCAACACCGTAGACCCGATCGCCCTTCACCGCCCGACCGCTGGCCAGCGGGGCGACGGTCAGCTCCTTAGCGTACTTTTCGTTCCGTTGTTCCTCAAGCCCCGAGACCTCGACGCTAGGCGCCCAGACGCTGTGCATCCCGTCGCTCAAGCGCATCGCGAAGGGCAAGCCGCAGCCGCCGAAGGGCTCGAACCCGGAGAAGGTGCTCGATCACTACCGCTGCTACGACGTCGAGCCCCGACCGCGGGCACTCGGAGTCCGGCTACTCGACCAGTTCGGCGAGCGCTCCGCGAAGCTGACGCGGCTTGTGCGGTTGTGCACGCCGGTCCGCAAGACCTATCGGCGAGAGGTCACGCCGATCGCACGGCCGATCGCGCATCTGGCGTGCTACCAGATCACCGAGGGGGCCAAGGTCAGGCAGTACGACGTGGTCGTGCGCAACCAGTTCGGCTTCGGACCGCTTCGCCCGCAGGCCGCGAAGATGCTGTGCGTGCCGACGTTCAAGCAGGTCCTGCACTGAGCCTCGATCTCGATCCTCGAGGATGAGCGCGCCGTGAGCCGGGCAGAGCAGCTGCCCG
>JBBSNY010000024.1:0-65692 GCA_038260305.1 Solirubrobacterales bacterium | reverse complement strand
CGATCGGCAGCTGGTGGCAGCAGGTCGGCCAAGCGCGCTACCCGGACGCGACGGTCCTGCAGATCACCGCTGACTGCGGCGGCGGCAACGGCAACCGCGTCCGGTTGTGGAAGACCGAGCTGCAGCGCCTCGCCGACGACACCGGTCATGCGGAAACGACGGTCTCGATTGATAACCATCGATCCAATCGATATATATAGATTGATGTCCGTCAATCTGGAGCTGACCCCGAAGACGAAGCGCGCCGCGGGCGAGCGCTGCTGCGAACCCGTCGTCTATCCCGACGTCGAGCGCGGGCACGCGGCTCGGATGGCGGACGTCGCCAAGGCGCTCGGCGATCCGATTCGCCTGCAGCTCGTCGACGTGCTGCGCCGCCATGCCGGCGAGGTCTGTGTCTGCGAGCTCGTGCCGCTGTTTGACATCTCGCAGTCGACGCTGTCGCATCACCTCTCCAAGCTGCGCGCCGCGGGGATCGTCGACTCGCAGCGGCGTGGCCTGTGGGCCTACTACTACGTCCGTCCCGATGCACTCGAGGAGCTGTCCGCATGGCTGAGCTGACCGACACCGACATCCGCGAGCTCGTGCGCGAGCGCTACGCCGCCGCCGCGACCTCGATCGCCGCCGACGGCGAGTCCGCCGACGCGAGCGAGGCCTCGTGTTGCGGCTCCGCAACGGCGGCGGGCTCCTCGTGCTGCGCCCCGATCGGCCTCGAGGACGCCGACGGCAACGAGGTCTTCGGCGGCTCGCTGTACGCGGGCGCCGACGGCGCCGACGAGGCGCCCGTCGAAGCCTCGCTCGGCTGCGGGGTGCCGACAGCGGTCGCCGACCTGCACGACGGGGACGTCGTGCTCGACCTCGGCTCGGGCGCCGGCGCCGATGTGCTCATCAGCGCGCGCCGCGTCGCCCCGAGCGGGCGGGCGATCGGGCTCGACATGACCGACGAGATGCTCACCCTCGCGCGTGCCAACGCCGTGGCGGCCGGCGTCGACAACGCCGAGTTCGTCAAGGGCTACCTCGAAGAGCTGCCGCTGGCGGACGCGAGCGTCGACGTCGTGATCTCCAACTGCGTCATCAACCTCTCCGCCGACAAGCCGCGCGTCCTGTGTGAGGCCGCCCGCGTGCTGAGCCCCGGCGGGCGCTTCGCGATCTCCGACGTCGTCGCCGACGCAGACATGGATGACGCGACGCGCGCCGACATGGCGGCGTGGACCGGCTGCGTCGCGGGCGCGCTCACGCGCCAGGAGTTCGAACGCTCGCTCGCCGACGCCGGCCTCGTCGAGGTCGAGATCCGCGAGACGCACCGCGTCCACGAGCATGCCGTCGCGGCGATCGTCCGCGCCCGCAAGCCCGCATAGCCGGGACTCGAGCTCGCCGCGAGCGGCGCTGCCGGAAGCGATGACGTTCGCTGCCGCGGGCCTGCCCGCGCGCACCTCTCGGGCCTTGCGCGGGCCGCCGCGGCAGCCGTCGGCCGGACCGACCCTCGTCCGAGATGCCGTCGTTACGGTTAAGCTGCCGTCTGTGGCGGGCGATAGCGAGCTGTACCGCCCCGCCCGGGGCGGCGGCCCGGCACGACGCGAGGAACCAGGCAGGCCTATGCAGCACGGCGACATCCAGGCGACATGAGCGCAACGAACCACGGCTCCGCGCCGCGTGCGAGTCGCACCCGTATCGCCGTCGCCCTGACGACGGCCGGGCTCGCCACAGGCGCGCTCGGCGCCAACATCATCGCCGCCGACGCCCAGGGCCCCGCCGAGCACGACACGACGTCGACCTCGACGACGACGACCACGACCACGACGCCGGCCGACACGACCACGACCGAGACGCCCGCGACCACGGTTCCCGAGACGACGACGACCGCGCACCCGGGCACCTCGACGACCGCTACCCCTCCCCCGCCCGCCTCGCCGTCCAAGCCGTCGACACCGCCGATGCAGACGACCCGTCCGAGCCCGAACGCCCCGCCGGCACCCAAGATCCCGTACTACCCGCCGCTTCCGATGCAGCAGCTCGACGGCAGCGCGCCCGCCGTCTCCTCGAGCTGCAGCCGCGCGGCCACGGACATCGCCGCGCGCGCCTCGCTTCCGGATCTGACGGTCGCCGAGAAGCGCGCGCTCGCGCAGGCACGCCGGCTCTACGTCATCCGCTGCGGCACCCCCGTCGATCCCGCCGCCGCCGCCCGCACCTCGCGGCCGACGAAGGGCCTCACGTCCGACGACGCCCCGCGCGGCAACACCGACGGCCTCGATGAGAAGACCCGGAGCGCGCTGCGCAATGTGCAGGGCGTCCCGACGATGGCGAACCCGACGATGTCTCTGGCGCTGCCCGGCGCGGCTCCGATCGGCGTGCCGAACTTCTTCATCGACAAGTTCCGCATCCCGGTCTTCCTGCTGCCGATCTACCAGGCGGCGGGGATCGAGTACGGCGTGCGCTGGGAGGTGCTCGCCGCGATCAACGAGATCGAGACCGACTACGGCCGCAACCTGAACATCAGCTCGGCCGGCGCGCTCGGCTGGATGCAGTTCATGCCGCAGACGTGGAAGCTCTACGGCGTCGACGCCAACGGCGATGGCCGCAAGGACCCGTTCAACCCGGTCGACGCGATCTTCGGAGCGGCGCGCTACCTCAAGGCCGCCGGCGCCGACAGCGACCTGCGCAAGGCGATCTTCGCCTACAACCACGCCGACTGGTACGTCGACTCGGTGCTCATGCGCGCGCGGCTCATCGGCGGCCTGCCGAGCGACCTCGTCGGCTCGCTGAGCGGCCTGACGCAGGGCCGCTTCCCGGTCTACGCGAAGGCGCGCTACGCCGACGATCTCGGCGAGCGGCGCGCGGCGAAGTCAGCCGCCGCGAAGGCCGCGAAGGGCGCGAAGGGCGCGAACAAGCCCGTCAACGCCGCGCTGCCCGTCGAATCCGACGCCACCCGCCGCGGCATCGACATCTTCGCCGCGCCGGGCTCGCCCGTCATCGCCGTCGCCGACGGGCGCATCGTCTCGGTCGGCAAGAGCAAGCGACTCGGACGCTTCGTCTCGCTCGTCGACGCGTACGGCAACACCTACACGTACGGGCACCTGAAGAAGGTCGCCGAGCGGGTACCAGTCCCCAAGCAGCACCCCCAGAGCAAGACGGCGGTCGCCTCCGAGCTCGAGCTGCCGAAGGCCGACCCGAAGCCGACCGTCGCAGCCTCGGCGGGCAGGCCGACGTCGCGGCGACCGCAGCTCTCGGCCTCGCCCCCGAAGGGCGCCGCCAAGGCCCCCGCCGGGCTCAAGGCGACCGCCTCCGCCTCCGCCTCCGCCGTCGTCGGCAAGGAGCGGCTGTTCGCCCATCCCGCCCGCCGCAACGTGCTCGGCCTCGGCGGCGCCCGCCAACTCGCCGAGCAGGAGTCCGCGCTGACCGCGGACGAGACCCTCAAGTCCTACCTGACGGGCAGCGTCGGCCTCGCCGCGAACGACTACGTGCTGAAGTCGCTGATCCCGGGCCGGCGCGTCCTCGCGGGCACGATCCTCGGCCGCATCGGGACGCTGTCCAAGCGCTCGGCGCCGCACATGCACTTCGAGATCCGCCCCGCCGGTCGCGGCGCGCCGCGCGTCGATCCGAAGCCGATCCTCGACGGCTGGAAGCTGCTTGAGGCGACCGCGATCTACCGCGCGCGCGGCACGAACGTGCTCGCCTCCACCGGCGCCGACGCCGCCTCGATCGGCCAGATCCTGCTCATGACCAAGGAGCAGCTCGCCCAGCGCGTGCTCGCCAACCCGCGGATCGAGATGTACGCCTGTGGGCGCCGCGACATCCAGGCCGGATCGATCGACCGCCGCGTGCTGGCCACGCTGGAGTTCCTCGCCGCCAGCGGGCTGAAACCGACGGTGACGTCGCTGCAATGCGGCCACAGCCGGCTGACGACGAGCGGCAACGTCTCCGAGCACTCCGTCGGCAGCGCCGTCGACATCGCGAAGGTCAACGGCATCCCGATCCTCGACCACCAGGGCGAGGGCTCGATCACGGACATCGCGATCCAGCGCCTGCTGACGCTGCAGGGAACGATGAAGCCCCATCAGATCATCAGCCTCATGACCTATCCGGGCACCGACAACACGCTCGCGTTGCCCGATCACGCCGACCACATCCACGTCGGCTTCGCACCCGAGTATGCGCCCGGCAACCCGGCCACCCCGCAGGCCGACGCGGTGCTGAAGCCGTCGCAGTGGGTCAAGCTCATCGACCGCCTCGGCCAGATCGACAACCCGGACGTCGCGACGACCCCGTCGCGCTACGCGATCAAGGCCCCGGTGCCGCGCGCCTCCGAGGCGCACAGCGGCGAGTAGCGGGTCCGCCGCGCCCGGCCCGAGCGGGCACGATCCGGTCCTCGGCGTCACAACGCTCAAGGCCCGCGCGAACAAGAGCACCATGGATGCGACGCGACGCGACGCCGATCGCCTGCTCGAGCGCTTCGCCGCAGGTGACGCCGACGCGTTCGTGACGTTCTACCGCCTGCACCTGCCGGCGATCCTCGGCTGGTTTCAGCGCCGCACGCACGATGCCGAGGTCACCGCGGACCTCGCCGCCGAGACGTTCTGCGCCGCGCTGCTGGCGGCGCCGCGCTTCCAGCCCGACAAGGGATCGGCGCTGTCGTGGCTCTACGGCATCGCCGGCCACAAGCTCGCCGACAGCCGCCGCCACGGCGTCGTCGAGGCCCGCGCCCGGCGCCGGCTCGCGCTCGCGCCGCTGCGACTCGACGACGCGGACGTCGCCGAGGTGCAGCGGCTCGCCGCCCTCGACGCGCTCGAACCCGAGCTCGACGAGGCGCTGCGCGCGATCCCCAGTGCGCAGCGCGACGCCGTCGTCGCGCGGGTCGTCGAGGAGCGGCCGTACGGCGAGATCGCCGACCGCATGCAGTGCTCGGAGATGGTCGTGCGCCAGCGCGTCGCCCGCGGCCTGCAAGCCCTCCGCGGCCAGCTCGGAGAACGCGGATGAGCCGCTTCTTCGACGAGCTTGAGCGCCAGCTGCACGCGGCCGCGTCACAGCAAGCGGCGCGGCCCGCGCGCTGGTGGCGGCGCCGGCGCGGGATCGTGATCGTCGCGGTGCTCGCCCTTGGGGTCGCCACCCCCGCGCTGTCTCGCGTGAGCGGCGTGTGGGATCCGGCCGTGAAGCGACCGCCGCCGGCGCGGACGGTCACGGCCGCCGCGTCCTCCGTGCACAGCTGCCACGACACCTTCGTGAGCTCGCCAGCGCCGAAGGGCGCCCACATCGACGGCTCGCTGGTGGCGCAACTCGCGGTGCTGCGGCGCCCGCAGCGCGCGTCGGATGTCTCGCCGCGCTTCGTCGCGCCCGGGCAGGCCGTCGTCGCGGGCAGCGTCCGCCACCTCGGCGCGATCGGCGGGCGCGACTACTACCTCGCGGGCGTGGTCGCGAACGCCCTGCGCCGTTGCGGCAAGCCCGCCCCCACTTCCCGGCCCACGAACCTGTGCCTGATGCAGCGCGGCGGCAGCGGTGGCTGCGGGATCGGCCCCGGCGACCTGCGCACGCGCGGCTTGTTCGGAAGCAGCGGGCGCGACGACCGCCGCTCGACCGTCGCCGGCGTCGTTCCGGACGGCGTCAGCCGCGTGACCGTCCGCTATGGCACGTCCGAGCGCTCGTTCCCCGTTGTCGACAACTTCTACGGCTACGACGTCGCGCTCCCGGCCGAGCGCTTCCCGGACGCGATCACCTGGACGATGCGCGACGGAAGCCGGCGCGAGGTGCCGAAGGGCTGACCGCTGCAGACGAGCCGCGCTGCCGGCCCCAGCCGTCGGCCCTTCGGACTACATTGCAGGTGATCGGATGGCCCGCGTGCGACCACATCTCCTCACCGGCCTCGCGCTCGCGGCGATCGGCCTCGCCGCCTGCGGCGACTCGAAGAACAGCTCCGGCGACACGCTCACGCGGGCGCAGTACATCGCCAAGACCGACGCGCTCTGCAAGCAGTCAAACGCACGTACGCGCAAGCTCAACGTACAGCTGCGTGAGCGGGCCGCCGGCGCGGCCGACGACGCCGAGCTGCTGCGACGCCTGGCACCGATCCTCGAGCACGGCTACGGGCCGGTGCGCGACACCGCGGCCGCCTTCCAGGCCGCCAACCCGCCGCCCTCCGACGCGGCGGCCGTCGAGCGCATCCGGGCGCTCTACGACCGCCAGGCCGAGTTCGTGCGCAAGCTCGCGCTCGCCGCCAAGCGCGGCGATTCGAACGCGTTCAAGGCGCTGTCTGAAGAGCAGAAGGACGTTGTCAAGCGCGCACGCCGGCTCGCGCGCGGCTTCGGCTTCGAGGAGTGCGGCAACACGAAGAGCGACGCCGCCTGACGCCGCGCCGGTTCAGGCGGCCGAGGCCTGCGCGGCCGCTCCGACGCGGGCCGCGATCTGCTCGACGACGTGCTCGGCATCCTCGGCGATCCCCGCGAAGCGTCCGGAGCCCCACGTGTGCAGCCAGGGCAGGCCGAGGACGCTGAGACCGTCGACGTTCGTGACGCCGCGCAGGTGCTCGGGGCGTCCCGCCTCGTCGAACATCGCGAGCTTGACCCACGACCAGTCAGAGACGAGGCCGGTCGCCCAGACGATCGTGCGCACGGCGTCGGCAGTGGCCGATGTCGTTCAGGCAGGCGACGCAGTCGCGCCCGCGGTGCTGGTGGTCGATGACGGCCTGCAGCGCCTGGCGTGCGTCGCCGACCTCCGCGACGACGTCCATTCCCGCGCGTTCGAGCAGCCGCGCGATGCCGGCTCGCAGCAGGACCTCGTCGTCGGCGATGAGGACTCGCAGGCGCGCGCATCGCGTCGGCGCGCTACCTGCGCAGCGAGTGGTTTCTGGCGGAGAAACGCCCGTCCCTCACATCGGCGTGCGAGGATCGCATGATGGACGAGCCTGCGCAGACCTACGAGGAGGGCGACCGCGTCGCGATCATGCGGCTCGCTCCGCTGACCGGCGACATCCAGATCATCGAGGCGACCGTGGTCGGGATGGTCGACGACTACCAGGCCGTCGTGCGCTTCCCCGGCGGCAGCGACCTGACGCTGGCCGTCGGCGAGCTGACGCGGATGCCGCCGCGGTAGTCCCTCACGTCGCCGCCGCGCCGGGGGCGGACGGTCACCGGTCGTAGACTCAATCCATGACTGTCTCCGACGACGAGCTCTTCGGCCCCGAGCATGTCCGCGTCTACCGCGAGACGAACGGTGACCGCGGCTATCACTGGCGCGGCACGACGATCCTCCTGCTGACGACGACCGGGCGCACGTCCGGCGAGCAGCGCACGACGCCGCTCATCCATGCCGTCGACGGCGACCACTGGGTCGTCATCGCCTCCAAGGGCGGCGCCCCCGATCATCCGGCGTGGTTCAAGAACCTCGAGGCCGATCCCGAGGCGACGATCCAGGTCGAGGCCGAGGAGATCCCGGTCGTGATGTCGACCGCGGACGGCGCGGAGCGCGAGCGCCTGTGGGCCGCGATGCTAGAGGAGTGGCCGGCGTACGACGACTACGCCGCCAAGACCGACCGGGAGATCCCGGTCGTCGTGTTCAGCCGCCGCTAGCGGACAGACGAGCTGGCCGCGCGCGAGCTCCTGCAGCGCCTCGACGCACTCGTCGCCTGAAACGCCCGCCGCGGGTGTACAGTGCGCCCGCGCACCTCTATGGACGGAGGCTGGGATGGCGGGCAGGATGCGGTGGGTCGCGGCGAGGCTGGCGGCTGTGATCGTGGTTTCGAGCTTGGCCGCGGCAGGCGGCGTAGTCAGCACCGACAGCGCGCGGGCGAGCCTCGCGCTCGGCAGCGGACTCGCGCTCGGCAGCGGCGTCGACGCGCGCACCGGCTGCGCGAAGCCGACGCTCGCGCTGTTCTTACCGCAGCTGCGCCCGCCTCCGTTCCCGTTCGTCGACGCCGCGCGCGCCAACCCGATCTGCCGCCTGGCGCAGTGGGGCACGATCGACGTTCCGCTCGGCAGCGGGATCGCGGGGCAGCCCTTCGATCCGCAGCCGGTCTGCGGAAGCTATGACCCGAGCACGGGCTGCTTTCCGAGTGCGTATCGCAGCGGCAACGCCCGCGTGCTGCGGACGAGCTTCGCCCCGCCCCCGCCCGGCGCCGACCCGCTGATCGCGGTCTCCGACTCGTTCGGCGCGCCCGGGGACTCGCCGCGATCGACCGCTCCGTTCGCCTACATCGAGCAGGGGCCGTACCCCGGCTGCTTCAACATCTACGACCGTGCCCGCCGGCTGCGTGGCTCGACCGACCCGCGGACGGCGACGACGCGCTGCGATCCGGTCAACGCCGGCCGCGCCCTCGCGACGATCGAGTTCCAGGGCCGCGGCTGCATGGTGACGCGCAACGTCGAACGCCGCTACGTCATGGCCGGCCTGCTGCAGACAGCGGGCCAGCCACAAGCGCTCAACACCGGGCTGCGGGGCTTCGTCGCGCTGACCGCGGTGCCCGTCGCGGCGGGCGTGAACCGGCTGCAGGGCGTCATCCCGCAGGGCACCCCCGACGTCGCGGGCGGGCTGACGAACGCCGAGTTTCAGATGCTGCAGGACGCCTACCCCGGCTGCGGGCGCCCGGCACCGCGGCCGGTTCCCGTGCTGGCCGGTGTCGCGCTCGCACTGACTGACCCCGAGCTGCACACCGCCGACGACGCCGCTCTGACCGCCGATCCATACACGGGATGGCCGAGCGCGGCGTTTCCGTTCCTCGACCAGTACCTCAACGCGACGACGCTGAAGAGCGGCTGCCGGGCGCAGTCGGCGACGGCGGCGGTCGCGGGCTGCACCGGCTTCTACGCGAACTACCAGGGCCCCTGCTACGCCCCCGACGTCGCCGCCGTCGCGCTGTCGAGCACGTACGTCAGCGCCACGAACACGACCGCCGCCGACAACCCCGGCAACGTGCGCGCCGGCGGCATCGTGCGCGCGTTCGTGCGCCGCGACCGGGGTCCGGGCTCGTTCGCGCCGGCCGACCGGATGGCGTACGCCGACAACAACGTCCCCGATGCGCAGGGCGCGCTGATCACGTGGGTGTTCGGGAACTTCAACCCGCTCGCGACGAGCACGAACCTCGCCTCGGGCGCGAGCGGCGACGATCGCGAGCAGGCGATCTGGGGCTGGACGCCGATCCGCAGGCCGCGCGCGGCGGCCGGGCACTACAGCTGCTGACGAGGACCAGTCGCGCGACCGCGACCGCGCCCGCGGGCGGGCGGCGGCGGCGCGCCCGTCACAGCGCGTCCATCCGCTCGCGCAGCTCGGCCCACAGCGCCGCGTAGGCGCACCCGGCGCGGCCGCGCGAGGCGAACTGCGCGAGCACCCGCCGCTCGACAGCCATCCGCTCGACGTCGGACGCAGACGGGATCGCGGAGCGCAGAACGCCGTCCTGCGCCGATAGCTCGGCAATGAGCCGCACGTGCAACGACCGGCGACCGTCGACCATCGAGAAGAACGCGAGGATCGTCGGCGGCTTGGCGACCTCCGTCGCGACGAACGCGCGTAGCTGATCGAAGGTGCGCAGCGAAAGCGGCGTCGGGATCAGTGGCACGAGCAGAACGTCCGCCGCGCCGAAGATGCTCTCCGACGCCAGCGAGATCGCCGGCGGGCAGTCGAGGAAGATCCAGTCGTAGTCGTCCGCGAGCGGCGCGAGCACGCGCGACAGGCCCTTGATCGGACGCCGTGTCTCGTCGAGCGTGAGGTCCATGTTGCGGTAGGAGAAGTCCGCGGGCAGCAGGTCGAGGCGCTCGTGGTCGGTCCCCTTCAACAGCGTGCCGGGATCGCTGCGGCCGTGGACGAGCTTGCGAGCGCCGCCCTTGACCTTCGGCTTGATGCGCAACAGGTACGTCGCCGCGCCCTGCGGATCGAGGTCCCACAGCAGCACGCGCGAGCCCGCGCTCGCCGCGAGCCACGCGAGGTTGACCGCCGCCGAGGTCTTCCCGACGCCGCCCTTGATGTTGTAGAGCGCGACGACCCTGGTCATCCGAACGTCTGGTCGACGAGCTTGCGCTGTGCCTTCGCGGCGAACCCCCCGAACGTCTCGGCGAACGCGGCGCGCGCCTCGTGCTGGTCTTCATGCAGGCGCTGCACGAGCACGCCCATCGCCATCAGCGCCGCCGCGCCGCCCTCGAGATGGGAGATGTCGTCGCCGAGCGCGTGCAGCAGCTCGGCCTGGACCTCGCGATCCTGAAAGCGCCCGAGCACGTCCTGCAGGCCCTTGAGCGACGACACCATCGGCTTGACGACGGCGCTCGGGTACAGCGACGAGAAAAACTCGAGCAGGTAACGCAGCTCCTTACCCTGCTTGCGCAGCTCGTGCAGCGCCTGCGCCGGCGTGTCGTCGTCGATCGCGCCGCCCATCTTCACCATGCGCCGATACACGCGCGAGATCCGACCGCTCGCGACCTCGACGACCGGGCGCCGGGCGTCGGCGCCGCGCGCCTCGTCGGAGGCGAGCAGGCGCCCGAGGAAGTCCGACCAGTTCTCGAGCAACAGTCGCGTGCGATCGGAGCGCAGCTCGCTGACCATCGTGTGCCGCTCGGCGACGAGCCGCTCGGTCAGCAAGCGGCCCAGTGGTCCGACGTCGCCCGCGATCGTCGCGGGCAACCCGGCCGCGAGCGCGTCGAACTCGAAGAGCTGGACGTCGAGGTCGCGCGTCGGGCCGGTCACCCGCTGCAGCTCCTTGAAGCCGTCGCGAAAGACGCGCAGCGGCTCCGCTGCGAAGACCCCGCGCAGCTCGCGCTGCAGCGCGCGCGTGCGCCGCACCGCGACGCGCAGGTCGTGCAGGAACTCGCTGTCGACGTCGGCGAGCGTCCCGGGCAGGTTCAGCTCGATGACCTCGTGCAGCCGCCGCAGGATCGCGACCGCCGCGACATCGGCGCGATCGTCGGGCGCGAGCTCGAGGCGCAGCTTCGACGAGATCCCGCCGACGGCCCCACCGGCGGCCTCGACGGCGTCGTCGAGCACCGGCCGCGACGCGTCCACGAGCCCGAGCCCGTTCGCCAGCAGCGCGCGGACCTCCGCGAGCTCGCGGTCGTAGCCGAGCACGGCGATGAGCTGCAGCCGCGCGCGTAGCGCGACGCGCTGCTCGCCGACGGCGACGGTCGCCTCTTCGACGCGCAGCCGCACGACGATCTTGCCGATGTCGTCGAGCACGTTGAGTGGCAGCAGTCGGCTGCGCACGCGGGCGATCGGCGTGAGGGCACGCATCTCGATGACCGGCTCGAGCTGCTCGCGTAGCCCCCCGGCCGGCAGGTCCTCGGCGAGCAGCCGCGAGGCGCCGCGCTTCAGCGGCGCGCCGGCCCGCTCGGCGGACGTCGTCGCATCGCTCAGCGTCAGCCGCCCGCCCGCGGCGGCGAGCGCGAGTCCGGCGCCATGCAGGCGCCCGTCGAACGTGTCCCAGAAGACGCGGTCGATGGAATGCGCCTTCTGGGAGACGATCGGCACCTCGGCAGCGAGCGTGTCGGCGACCGCGGATGCCGCCAGGCCGTCGGGCAGCAGCAACTGGTGTCCCGCGCTGGTCACGCGCACAGCATGCCAGCGATCGCGGTCAGCCGATCGCCCGAGTCCCGGCGCGGCGGCGGTCCACCGCAGACGTGTCGCTCGGGCCTCCGTGGGGTAGCACCACACAAGCGGCCGGGACGATCGATAGGTCGTCTCGTTCCTGATTTCCAGCGGGACGTGCGACCTCCGACGGAGACCGCAGCGGCCCCACGGTTCCTGTCTTGTCCTATTGAGAGGCCCGCTCCGTGAATGCCACAGCCATCCGATTGACGGACCCCGGCACGGGTCCCGAGCTCGCCAGCTATGCCGGCGACTCGCGCACGCGCAACGACCTTGCGCTGTTCGCCCGCGCCGCGGACGGGGATACCTCCGCGCGCTCCGTGCTCGTCGAGCGCTTCATGCCGCTCGCGCGCTCCCTGGCCCGCCGCTACGAGCACTCCGGCGAGCAATTCGAGGACCTCGTCCAAGTCGCCGCGCTCGCGCTCGTGAAGGCGATCGATCGCTTCGATGCCACGCGCGGGATCGCCTTCTCGAGCTTCGCCGTGCCGACGATCGTCGGCGAGCTCAAGCGCCACTTCCGCGACCGCACGTGGGCGGTGCGGCCGCCGCGCGACCTGCAGGAGCTCGTCCTGCGCCTGGACCGCGTCTCGTCGCGCCTCTCGCAGGAGCTCGACCGCCCCCCGACGGTCGCCGAGCTCGCGGAAGCGGCGCAGACCGACGAGGAGCACGTGCTCGAGGCGCTGCAGGCCCGCACCGGTCGCGGGACGCTGTCGCTGCACGCGCCATCCTCGGACGTCGTCGACGCGCCGACGCTCGAGGACAGCCTCGGTCGCGACGACGCGGGCTTCGAGCGTGCGGAGTCCAGCGTGCTCATCGAAGCGCTCTGCAGGGGCGTCCCGCCGCGCTCGCTGGAGGTGCTCCGGATGCGCTTCGATGAGGACCTCACGCAGGCCGAGATCGGCGAGCGGCTGGGGGTCAGCCAGATGCAGGTCTCGCGCATCATCCGCCAGACGGTCGCACGACTGCACGAAGCCGCGGCACGGCAGGAGCAGCTCTCAGCCGTCTGCTGACGCGCCCGGTTGGGCCGACTTGCGCGGAGGACGCGTGAAGCAGGGCCGGATCGGTAACAACGACATCAATGCCGGTCGTGCCAACCGAGAGGGCAAGATGAGCCGCGACGCCACGTTCATCCCAGAGCTTCGGATCACCGTTCCGGCCCGCCGCGACAGCATCGTGCTTCTGCGCCATGTCGTGCGTGGCTTTCGTGACGGCTACCCGATCGATGCAGATCGCATGGACGACATCGTGCTCGCCGTCAGCGAGGCCGCGACGAACGTGGTCGTGCATGCGTACGGCACGAGGCGCGGGACCGTCACGGTCTTCGCGGCCGTCGAGGACGGGAGCCTGCGGGTGCTCGTGCGCGACCACGGGATCGGCATCTCGCGTGCCGATCAGCGTCCCGCCCAGGGCCATGGGCTGTCGCTGATGCAGCACGTCTCGACGTCGATGGAGATCGTCGGCAGCGCAAGCGGGACGGACGTCCTGATGAGCTTCTCCGTGATGGGCGGCACGGGTGATGACGGCGCGATCGACGATCTCGGCGACGGCCCGTGATCCAGACCGCCGAGCGTGAGCTGACCGTCCACGTCACCGCGGGGCGCGGTCGTGCGCGGCCAGCGGTGCTGCGGCGAGCGGTCGCGGGGACGTGCTCGCAGGCCGGGCTCACGCTCGACCGCATCGACGACGCGGTGCTCGTCCTCGAGGCGCTGCTCGGCGACCGGCCGACGGCGCTTGCCGGCGAGCTGCATCTCGTGCTGACCGCGCGCCCGAACAGCTTCACGCTCGTGCTCGGGCCGCTGCCGGGCGAGGAGGCTCAGCGCCTGTTGGTCGAGGCGTCGCTGCCTGCGATCGGTCCCGTCATCGAGCGGCTCGCGACGAAGGCCTGCACGATCGACGGCGGCAGCCACCTGCTCGTCGTCATCGACGCGCGTTGAAGGCCGGCGATCAGTGGCCGACGGTCTTGTAGCTGATCCTCGGGCAGCCCTTGATCTTGTAGAGCTTCTTCGATTTATGGCTGACGAAGACCGTCGCTTTCGGCGATGCGCAGGTGATCGAGCCGCGCCCGAAGTGGGCGTGGATCTGGTCCGCGCCGCCTCCGCTTGAGATGATGTTGCGGCCGTGGCTTGCGTAGATGAAGTCCTTGCCGGCGCCGCCCTTGATCGTGTCGACCTGTGTCTCGTTCTGACCAGACGGGTTGAAGTCGCCCCACAGGATGTCGCCGATGCGGCCGGCGATGAGCGTGTCGCTGCCGTGGCCGCCGAGCAGCTCGTTGTGCTTGTTGCGGACCCCGGTGTACGTCACGCCGGCGTTCGTATGGTCGATCTTGAGCTGGGCCTTGTCGACCTTCGGCCAGCCGGCATGGCTCGTCTTCGCCGCGGCAAGGGCGAGCGGCAGGCCGGCGCAGGCGCCGGCGGCGAGCACGGCGGCGGCAATCCGCTGCGACGTGCGTGTTCTCGGGACGGTCATCCAGGGCCTCTCGCTCGACGTGTCATCGTGACCACGACGACAATATCGCCCCCGGGGCCGCCGCGGGCCGCCTTTTCGTCGAGCGGGTCGCCCGCGCCCGCGGACCCGGCCGACCGGGCTCAGGCGGCGCGGCGCGCGTTCGTATCGGCAGCGACGTCAGCGACCGGATCGAGCGCGCGGCGGTAGCCGTCGGCGAGGCGCTGCAGCGAGCGCTCCCATGTGCGCTCACGGACGGCGTCGAGCGCGGTCCGCGCGAGACGCTCGCGCTGCAGCGGCTGGGCGGCTAGCTCGCACACGACGTCGGCGAGGGCACCTGTGTCTGCCGAGCACAGCCGCCCGGTCGCCCCGTCGGTGACGATGCTCGTCGGCCCGCCTTCGCCGATGGCCACGACCACCAGCCCACTCGCCTGCGCCTCGAGCAGGACCTGGCCGAACGTGTCCGTGCGGCTGGCGAAGAGGAAGATGTCGGCGCTCGCGTAGGCGCGGGCGAGCTCGTCTCCCTCGAGCCAGCCGAGGAGCGTCGCGCGCTCGCCGAGGCGCGCTCTGAGCACGTCCTCCTCGGGCCCGCCGCCGGCGAGCGCGAGGTGCAGGCGGGGGTCGCGCTCGCGTGCTGCGAGGAACGCGTCGGCGAGCAGGTCGGCGCCCTTCTCACGCGTCAGGCGACCCGCGTAGAGGACGGTGATCTCGCCGGGTAGCAGCGCAGGGTCGCGGCGCTGCGGCGAGAAGCGGCCGAGGTCGACGCCGCGGTCCCAGCGGCCGATGCGCTCGGCCCGGATGCCCATCTCGCGCAGCACGTCGTCGGACGCCGCGCTCGGCGACAGGACGCGGCGGCACTGGCCGTAGAAGGCCGCGATCGCCACGCGCGCCGCGACCTCCAGGCCGGGGTCCTGGCTGCGCAGGCCGGCGTAGGCGGCGAGCTCGGTGTGGTAGCTGCCGAGCACGGGCAGGCCCATCATCCGCGCGATGATCCCGGCCGCCGCCCCCGACGGGCCGGGCGAGCAGAGATGGACGAGGTCGTAGCGACCCTCGGCGAGCGTCTCGACGATCGCCGGCAGGCTCGGCACGCCGACACGCAGGCCGGCGTAGAACGGGATGTCGATCTCCGCGACCGCGCTCAGGCGGCGGTCGACGTTGGCGTCCGTGCCGACGACCTCGACCTCGAAGCCGGGCACGCCGCGGTCGCGCAGCTCGTCGAGCGTGTGCGTGACGCCGTGCATGCCGCCGACGGCGTCGGCGACGAGCGCGACCCGCAGCGGCTCGCCGTCGCGGTGGGCGAGCTTCGCCTTCTCGCGGCCGAGGAACGCCGCGGCCGGCGCGTACGGGATCGCCGCGAGGCAGGCCTCGAACAACGTCGCCGCCGAGTCGGCGATGCCCTCCCCGCTCGGGACGGCGATCGCGATGTCCTCGACGGCGCGGGCGAGCTTGCGCTCGTGGCAGCGGCGCGCGCGGCGGAAGAGGTCGGCGTGGCTGAAGTCCTCGTGTTGCAGGTAGGCGAGCAGCTGCGCCTCGTCGAGGTCGAGTTCGATGGACGCGAGCCAGGCGCGCAGCAGGGAGCGCGCGTCGTCCGGGCACAGACCGCTGCCGAGCGCGCCGGTGCGCGCGTCGCCCTCGCGCATGAGCCGCTGGACCATGTCGAAGACGGCGGCCGGGTTCGGCCCGGCCGCGTCGGGCGCGCCACGGCCGAGCGCGCGCGCGGCGAGCCCCATCGCGGCGTGCGTCCACTTCGCTGCGCTGCCCTGCTCGCCGCGGGCGCGCGCGTGGCCGAGCACGACGTGGTCGAGGAACGTGCGCCAGTCGGGCGCCTGCGGGGTCTGCGTGAACGTACGGCCGATGTCGACGCCGGCGTGGTCGTCGCTGCCGCCGACGCCGGTGCCGCCATGGGTTTCGATGTAGACGACCGCGGGGGCGTTCAGCTCGCGGGCGCGGGAACCGTTGCGCGTCTCCCAGATCGGGAAGAGTTGCGCGAGCCGGCGGCGGTGGCGCGGCAGCAGCGGCGCCTCGACCGCGTAGAACGGATGCGCGAGCGCGCAGGCGATCGAGCGTTGGCGCAGCTCGTTGGCGACCGCCTCGACGTCGGTCGCGAGCGACTGCAGGCGCTCGTGGTCGTCGGGAGTGATGCCCCAGCAGAGGATGTGGACGGCCTGCGCCTCGCCGCGAAAGGAGGCGGTCAGCTCCTCGGAGACGAACGCGTCGTCGTACTTCGCCGCGAGCTCGAGCGCGCCGTCGATCGTGTCGTGATCGGTGATCGTCACGAAGTCCATCCCGCGCCGCTTGGCGAGCTCGTAGACCTCCTCCGGAGGCGTCGCGCACTCCGGCAGGCCGAGCGCCCGCTGTACGCCGAGCTTGGAGACCGCGGAGGCGGTGGAATGGCAGTGCAGGTCGACCCGGCTGGTCGATTCGGGGGTCATCGTTGCTCCCTTGCTCGTCATGTTCGATCGCTTGGCTGCGATGCACATTGCGCTGCACAGCGGCCTGTTTCGTGAACGGGCTGAGTTCAAGCTGTGATGTTCGTGTGAACCACAGCCGAACGCGCGCGGCGGCCGCGAACCTCACGGACATGCCGGTCACGACCGCGACGGTCGCCGACGCCCTCGTGCTGCAACGCGGGGCGCTGCGTGTGGAGATCGCCCAGCATCCGTTCGCGATCGACGTCCGCCGCGACGGTCGGCGGTTGATCCGCCGGCTCGGCGTGTGGGCGGTCGACGGCGAGATCCGCGACCAGTTCATCCAGCTCACCGAGGGCGTCATGGCACGCGAGGAGCTCGGGCTGCCCGAGCGGGTCGTCGCGGCGAGCGTCGCCGAGCCGCTCGCCGACGGCGTCCTGCTGGCCCTGCGGCTCGAGGGCGGCCGGGCCGGACGGCTGCGGGTGACGCTGCCCGCCGCCGAAACCGTGCTGCTCGAATGGGACGCCGAAGGCGAGCCGTTGCGCCTGGCGACCGACTGGGACGCCCGCGCCGACGAGCACTTCGCCGGGCTCGGCGCCCGCCATCACCTGCGCGTCGACCATGCGGGCCGCGAGATCCAGCTTGGCGCCGATCGTGCGTACACCGGCCCGGACTGCCCGGCCGACCTGCTCGCCGACGGCGGCGTGCCGCAGGGCGACTACGCGCCCGCGCCGTGGCTGCAGTCCTCGCGCGGCTACGCCGTCTGGGCCGACGGTCACGGCAACGGCATGCGCTTCGAGCTCGGCGACGACAAAACCGTCGTCTCGGCGCGGGCGCGCGCGGGTGCGCAGCGGCTGTGGCTGTTCTGCCACCCCTCCCCCGCCGCCCGGCTGCGCCGCTACCTGCACGCGACCGGTCTGCCGCCGGTGCTCGCCGAGTGGGGCTACGGCTTCTGGAAGTCGCGCGACGTCTACGGACACCAGACCGAGGTCGAGGAGGACTTCGACGGCTGCGAGCGCCACGACATCCCGCTCGACGCGATTGTGCTCGACTCGCCGTGGGAGACGCAATACAACACGTGGGAGCCCAACCCGTTTCAGTTCACGGACTTCGACGGGATGGTGAAGCGCTTCCGGTCGGCGGGCGTGCGGACCGTCGTATGGGTGACGCCATGGGTGAACATCGAGTCCGCCGACGGCCAGATGCCACCGGATCCGGGCTCGCGCGCGCTGCACCGCGCGCCGGCATCGAACTACGCCGAGGGGGTCGACGGCGGCCACTACGTCCGCGGCGCGGACGGCGAGGCGTTCGTCGCGCGCTGGTGGATGGGGACGGGCTCGCCGATCGACTTCACCTCACCCGCTGCCGAGCAGTGGTGGCGCGTTCAGGCCAAGCGCGCCCTGGCGCTCGGGGTCGAGGGGATCAAGGCCGACGACGGCGAGGGCTACTACTTCCCCGACGACGTCCATTTCGCCGACGGGACGACGGGCGCCGACGCGGCATGGGCGCACGGCGGGCGCTACCGCGCGTCGATGCAACGCGCGCTCGACGAGGTCCACCCGGGCCGAGGCGTGCTCTTCGGCCGCAGCGGCTGGACGGGTCAGCAGGCACAGGGCGTCGCCTGGGGCGGCGACCAGGTGTCGGACTTCTGGTCGTTGCGGGTGCTGGTCGCCGCGGGCCTGTCGGCGGCGGCGAGCGGCTTCTCGAACTGGTCGCACGACGTCGGCGGCTACCTCGGCCACCGGCTCGTCGAGCGCTGCCCGGCCGAGCTGCTCGTGCGCTGGGTGCAGCTCGGCTGCTTCACGCCGCTCATGCAGGCGCACGGCCGGATGGTGCAGGAGCCGTGGACCTACGACGAGCGGACGCTGAACATCTATCGCTCCTACGTCCTTCTGCACGAGCGGCTCGTGCCGTACGTGCGGGCCGCGGCGGCGACCGCCGCGCGCTGCGGCCTGCCGATCATGCGCCCGCTGCACCTCGTCGACCCGTCCGACGAGCGCGGATGGACGATCGCCGACGCGTTCGCCTACGGCCCGGCGCTGTGGGTCGCGCCGGTGCTTGACGAGGGCGCGCGCTCGCGCGAGGTCGCGCTGCCGCGCGGCGACTGGATCGAGACGTGGTCGGGTGCGCGCGTGCGCGGCGGCGGCGAGGTTGTCGCACCCGCCCCGCGCGAGATCATCCCGGTGTGGGTGCGGTCCGGCTCGATCGTCGTGACGTACCCGGCGTCGCACGTCGCGTGCGGTCTCGGCGACGTCCCCGAGCACGAGCGCCCGCTCGAGGCGACGCTGTGGGGCGAGCCGCGCCTGGACTCGGCCTCGGTGCGCCTCGCCGACGGGACGATGATCTCGTGGCGGCGAGGGCGCTGGTCGATCGATCGCGAACGCGACATCGTGTTCGCCGAGCGCTGACCCAGCCGCCGACGGTGGTCGCCCGGCCGCTTCAACCCGACGTGAGCGGACCGTACCATCCGCCGATACGCCCGTTGCGGCCTCCAAGCCAATCGGGTTGGGCCGAAAGCGACAGCGTGCCTGTCGCAAATCGGCCCAACCCGGCGGATCGTCCGGCAGCCACCTTGGCCAAGCTTGATATCTCACCTACGATGCTCGGCGTGCGCGTCGTGCTGTGGGAGCTCGCCGTGCCGGCCGACCTGCGCGAGCATGTCCTGCGCGCCGGCCTGCAGATCCTCGGCCTGAACCCCGGCCATGCCCTCGCCGCCGGGCGCCTCCCACTGCACCACCGCAACCCCTTCGACCGGCTGCTCGTCGCCCAGGCGCGCAGCGAGGGACTGACCCTCGTGACGGCCGATGAGCGGATCGCGCGCTACGACGTCTGCCTGATCGACGCAGCCACCTGAGCGGACCGTGCGTCCGACGCCCAGCTCACCGACCCGGCTCACACCCCGCGAGCTCCCCGGCGCGATCACGCTGGCGATCGTCCTCGCGCTCGCGATGCATTGGCCGCTGCCGATGCACCTGGGGCGCGACATCGCGCAGGATCTCGGCGATCCGCTCGTGCAGGCGTGGCAGGTCGCCTGGGACGGGCACGCGCTCGTCCATCAGCCGTTGCGCCTGTTTCAGGCGAACATGTTCTGGCCGCAGCACGACAGCCTCGCGTTCTCCGACGCGCTCGTCGGCTACGCCCCCGCCGGGCTCATCGGCAGCGGCGTGCACGCCGCCGTCGTCCGCTACGACCTCCTGTTCCTGTTCGCCTACGCGCTGTGCTTCGTCGGCGCGTACCTGCTCGCCCGCGAGCTGGGTGTCGGGAAGGCGGGCGCGACGATCGCGGGCGCGGCGTTCGCGTACGCGCCCTACCGCCTCGAGCAGGAGGGTCACCTGCACATCGTCTCCAGCGGTGCGATCGCGCTCGCGTTGTTCCTGCTCATCCGCGGCTACCGGCGGCGCGCGGCGGGGACGATCCTCGCGGGCTGGCTCGTCGCGACGTGGCAGTTCTCGCTCGGCTTCTCGCTCGGGCTGCCGATCGCGTACCTCGTCGCGGCGGGCACGCTCGCCGTCGCCGTCGGCTGGCTGCGCAAGGCGCGACCACGACCACGACCGCCGCGCAACGCCGCGGTCGCGACCGTCGCCGGCCTGCTGACGTTCGCGCTCGTCGCGGGCGTGCTGGCACGGCCCTACATGCGCGTCGTGCACGACCACCCCGAGGCGCACCGCACGATCGAGAACGTCGCCGGCTTCTCCGGCCCACTGTATGAGTTCCTCGCGGCGTCCGGCGACAGCCGCGTCTGGAGCGTGCCGACGCGCCCGCTGCGAAACGGCCTCAACGCAGTCCCCGAGCAGACGCTGTTCCCCGGTCTCGCGATCCTCGCCCTCGCGTTACTCGGTCTGCGCACCGGCCCCCTCGCACCAAGACTGCGACGCGCCCTCGGCCTCGCCGCGCTCGCCTGCGCGATCCTCTCTCTCGGCTTCAAGCTCAACGGCGTCTCGTGGCTGTATCCGTATCGCTGGCTGTATGAGCTGCTGCCCGGCTGGCAGGGCATCCGCGTGCCCGGCCGCCTGCACACGTTCACCACCCTGTGCCTCGCGCTGCTCGCGGCGGGCGCGGCGCAAGCGCTCGCCGACCGGGCCCGACATCGCCGCGGCGCGCTCGCCGCGGCGGCGGTCGCAACCGCGCTCTGCCTCGCGGTGCTCGCCGACGGCTGGGGCTTCGCCGACCACCCGACGGTGCCACTCGCGCCGGCGGGCCAGGCGCAGGCCCCGCAGCCGGCCCTCCACCTCCCGGCCCGCCCCGCCGACAATCGCCGCTACGTCCTCTGGTCGACCGACGGCTTCCCGAAGCTCGTCAACGGCCGCGGCAGCCTGCTCCCGCGCCGCTTCAAGGCGCTCATCGACGTCACCGAGAGCTTCCCCGACAAGCGCTCGGTCGCCGCCCTGCGCGCCTACGGCGTGCGTAGCGTCACGGTGCACCTCGCCGCGGCCCGCGGCACGCCGCTGGAGCAGGCGTCAACCCGATCGCTGCGCGGACTGCACCTCGAGCGTCAGCGGGGCCCCGGGACGGTGCGCTTCCTGCTGCGCTGACGGGTCGCGGCGCACCGTCATCCGCGCGCACACGACGGCGGCGAGTCCGGCGATCGCGGCGGCCGCGATCAACAGCAGCGCGCCCTCGGAGGGAATATCGAACGGCTGCGGCAGCACGATCGCGCCCAGCGCCCAGGCGCCGACCGCGACCGGCGCCCCGCGCGCGCCGACCGCGAGCTCGGCGCGGCCGAGCGATCCGATCCCGATCGTCAGCGCGATCACCACGAGCACGACGAACGGCGCGATCGCCCAGAAGCCGTGGGCGATCCCGGCGAGGTCGAGCACGCTGTGCTGGAAGATCCCGTCGTCGAGCATCCGAACCACCCACACGCCCGGGTCCTGGGTGCCGATCATCGGGTAGCTCATCGTCGCCGCGACCATCGTCGTCGCCGAGATCGCGGTCAGCGCGAGCGTCACCGCCGGCCAGCGGCGCCACGCCGGTCCGAGCCCGAGCGCGAGGAACGGCAGGATCGGGATGAGGAAGCGCGGCCCCGGCGAACCGCCGCCGAACGGCAGCCAGTAGCCGGCGTTGTAGACGAGGTAGGCGACCGCGACGACGGCGATCGTGCGCGCCTCGGCGCGCCGCTGCGAGCGGTACATGACGACGAGGCCGGCGATCGCCATGACGAGCACCGGCGCCAGCGTCAGCAAGCCCCGCCCGCCGAACAGCAGCCAGAGCGCGTCGCCGGGCCGTGGCAGCGTGATGCCGAAGACGCCGGCGTCGTTGAGGCCCAGCACGTCGTGGCCGCTGACGCCCGTCCACGAGACGGCGCCGACGTAACCGGTGTGCAGCGGCGATCCGAACGCCCACCACTGATAGGCGACAAGCGGTGCGACGCCTGCGGCGAGGCCGGCTCCATAAGCGGCCGCGCGCCGCGCGAGGCCGCCGCCGTCGCGTCGCGAGACCGCGTAGACGCCGACGACGATCGCCGTGATCGCAAGCGGGTACTCGCACACGATCGCCAGCCCCGCGAGCAGCCCCGCGACGGCAAGTCGGATCGGCGCGGACGCCCCCTCGCGCTCGCGCCAGACGAGCGCGAACGCCGCGAAGCCGAGCAGCGCGCTCAGCACGTGCGAGAAGTACAGCGTCGAGAACGGCAGGATCAGTGTCGCGGCGCCGAGCGTGATCGCCGTCGCCGTGCCCGTTCCCGGCGCCACGCGATCGGTCAGGCGAGCGACGATGACGAGCAGCACGAGCGCCGGGACGAGCACGCCGAGCAGCCCGAGCGCCCACGTCATCGGCGCGCTGTCGGCGATCACGGCGCGCGCGGCGAGCGCCCGCGAGCGGCTGTAGCCGTAACCCTCGATCGGCAGCGAGCGCGACGCCCATGCGGCTCCGCCGCCGGACTCCGCGCGGATGCGGGCATCGTGGGCGACGCGCTCGCCGCCGGCGGCGCGCAGGCCCGCGTACAGCGGCAGCGTCACGAGCGAGAGCCCCGGCGGCTTGACGGAGTAGTAGTGGCCGCCGCTGTAGGCGATGTCGTGCGCCTCCCAGTGCCACGGGTCGATCTGCGCCGTACCGTGCGTGAGCGCCTTGCTCAGCGCCACGTACGACGTCTGCGCCCAGCCCGGTGACTGCACGACGAACGCGCACGCGCAGGCGAAGACTGCGAGCGCAGCATGCAGACGCCGGCGCGGGGCGTGCGCAGGAGATCGCGGCATGCCCGATCGCATGCGTCTCATGCTTCGAGAATACGATGGGAACGCCGACGAAATGTTGCAGTCGTGCTAACTCTCACGGCCGCTGCATCACGGACCGGCGAGGCGCCATAGACTCGCCGACGGATGCGCCGCCTCGTCGCCCTGCTCGCCGTCGCCGCCGGGCTCGCGGCGACGGCCTCGCCGACGGCCGCGGCCGGCGACGAGCTGGCGATCGCGAGCTTCGCCCCCAGCCCCCACGACGATCGCGCCGAGGGCGGCCCGGCGCTCGACCTGGCCGGCGCTCGCTTCGGGCAGATCGCCGATGGCGACCTGCAGCTCGCGATCCGCACCTACGCGCCCTGGCAGCCCGTCGACGTCGACTCGACGCAGCCGCGGATGCTGTGCGTCTGGCTGCGCGCCGATGGCCAGCCGGCGCCCAGCGGGCGGGTCTGCGTGGTCGCGATCGCGCGAGCCAAGTCGGGGGTCGGCCTGCGTTACACGGCCCTCGGTCCCGCCGGCAACTCGCTCGGCATCCGCGAGCTGGGAGTCGAGGTCCGGCGACCGGCCCCGACGATGGCCCGCGCGACGTTCTCCCCGGCGCTGCTGCGCCTGCTGCCCGGCCTCTACCACTGGCAGGTGCGCAGCCTCGCCGGAGGCGTGCAGGACTTCCTGCCCAACAGCGGCGAGGTGCCGTTGCGCATCGAGCCGGCGGGCACGCGCAGCATGCAGCAACGCTGCTTCGGTGCCGCGTCGCGCGACATCCTGCACCGGTGCGTGAACCCGATCCTGCGACGGGTCGTGCTGCCGGCCCCCGACGACGCCGTGCTCGCCCCGAACTCCCCCTGCCTGCCGATCGAGATCGCAGGCATGCTGCGCCCGTGCGAGTTCGGTCTGCCGGCGGCGCAGGCGCGCAAGACGATCGCGCTGCTGGGCGACAGCCATGCCGCCCACTGGCGTGCGGCGCTCGAGTTCGTCGCTCAGCGCCAGCACTCGCGCGGCATCTCGATCACGCGCTCGGGCTGCCCGCTGTCTCAAGCCCCCGCGCGACTGGCCCCGGTGAGCCGCCAGACCTCATGCCTGCAGTGGAACGCGCAGGTCGCGCCGTGGTTCGCGCAGCATCCCGAGATCCACACGGTGATCGTCGTCGCGCACGTCGCGGCGCAGGTCATCGCCGCCCCGGGCATGAGCGCGTTCGAGACGAAGGTCGCGGGCTTTCAGGCCGCCTGGAATGCGCTGCCGAAGTCGGTCTCGCGGATCGTCGTCATCCACGACACGCCGCTCGTCGGCTACGAGGCGCTGTCCTGCATCCGCGCGGCGCACGCCCGCCACCAGGACGCCGGCAGGGTCTGCGCGGTGACGCGCGCGGCGGCGCTGCGGCGCCCGGATCCCGAGGTCGCCGCGGCGCGGCGGCTGGGCTCACGGCGCGTGCGTGTCATCGACCTGACGCGCTTTCTCTGCGATCGACGGCTGTGCTTCCCGGTCATCGGCGGCGCGCTCGTCTACAAGGACGACCAGCATCTCACCGACGTCTTCGCCAAGACGCTCGGTCCGTACCTCGAGCGCGCGCTCGAGAACGCCGCCGGGTGGCCGAGTCGGCCCCGCGCAGCGACTCAGCGCCGCCCGAAGCTCATCGCGAGCGTGACCCCGTCGCCCAGGCCGTCCAACGGCGCGCCGAGCGCGATGCCGACGCCGGCGTCGCGATAGCGGCGGTCGAGAATGACCTTCTTGTGCGCGGAATCGGCCATCAGCGAGCCGACGAGCCCAGCGGGGCTCGCGGACTCATCCGAGGCGAAGGCAAGCACCTCGCCGAGCATCGGCGGGCAGTTCAGCTTGCGATAGCCGGCGCGGGCCGCGCGCGTGCGCAGGGTCACGCCGGCGGGGCTGACGTGCGCGAAGTATTTCAGGCGGACCATGTCGGAGCTCTCTCCGAGCGAGGCGCGAGAGAGCACCCGCGACATCGCCACGGCCCGCCGGCCGTACTGCACGCGCTCGGCGTTGACGAGGCACGCGACCGCCCGCGTCGCGGCCTGGCTTGAAGCGGCGTCGACCGGAACCACGCTCGCGTCCGGGCAGTCGGCAGCGCTCGCCTCGACGGCCGTGGCTCCTCCAAGAATCCCCATTGCCAGCAGCTGAGCGGCTGTCGCCGCCAGAACCGTCCTGACTCGCATCGTCCATGACCCCCCGGTTTGAACTGTCGCGGCGAGCGTACGCGCGAGTATCGAGAATCTATAGCGGCCGGGGCGAAACCCAAAGCTCTACCCATCGAATCTGTGCGAAACGTGCACGAAACCATGCGGCGCGGAGCGGACCGCCGCACGTCAACCACCGCGGGCGAGCAGCCGACTGAGCACGATCGTCGTCTTCGTGCGCGCGATCTCGGGGTTCACGCGGACGCGCTCGACGATCGCCTCGAGGTGCGCGACGTCGCGGGCGCGCACGTGCACGAGCGCGTCGGCATCGCCGCTGACCGTGTACGCGGCGACGACCTCGGGCTCGTGCGCGAGCGTGTCGCGCAGCGCGCTCGGGCTCATGTTGGCGGCGCAGTGGATCTCGACGAACGCCTCGGTGTGCTCGCCGAGCGCGCCCGGGTCGACGAGCGCGGTGAAGCCGCGGATGACGCCGGTCGCGCACAGGCGGTCGACGCGGCGCTTGACCGCCGGTGAGGACAGGTTGACGCGCTCGCCGAGCTCGGCGAGGCTGATCCGCCCGTCTTCGAGGAGCTGTCCGACGATGTGGCGATCGATGTCGTCTATGCGGCAAAGGATGCCGGGCGCGGCGGCGGCGCGGCGGCAGTTGGAGCGAGCCGCAGCGGGACGTCGCCGAGCGCGGCGAGCAGCCGCTCGAGCAGCCAGTCGAGCTCGACGTCGGAGATCGTCAGCGGCGGCGCCAGGCGGATCGTGCGCGCGTGGGTGTCCTTGGCGAGCACGCCACCGGCGAGCAGCCGCTCGCAGATCGAGCGCGCGCTGGGCTGCCCGGCGGCGAGATCGAGCCCGAACCACAGCCCGCGCGAGCGGACCTCGAGCAGCGCCACCGGCGCGGCCGCGTCGAGGCCCGCACGAAGGCGGGCACCGGCTCGTGCGGCGTTCGCCTGCGGCTCTCCGCTGCGCAGCAGTTCCAGCACCGCGCTCCCGACGGCGCAGGCGAGCGGGTTGCCGCCGAACGTCGATCCGTGCGAGCCGGGTTCGAAGACGCCGAGCACGTCGTCGTCCGCGACGATCGCCGACAACGCGACGATGCCGCCGCCGAGCGCCTTGCCGAGCACGTAGACGTCCGGCACGACGTCCTCATGGTCGCACGCGAAGGTGCGCCCGGTGCGCCCGAGCCCGGACTGGATCTCGTCGGCGACGAGCAGCGCGCCGTGCTCGCTGCACAGCCGCCGCGCCGCGCGCAGGTAGCCGTCCGGCGGAACGATGACGCCGGCCTCGCCCTGAATCGGCTCGACGAGGAAGGCGACGATCTCGCCGCCTCCGGCGCGCAGCGCGCGCTCCAGCGCCGCGGCGTCGCCGAACGGCACGCGCTCGAATCCCGGCGTGAACGGGCCGAAGCCGTCGCGGGCGAGCGGGTCGTCGGAGAACGAGACGATCGTCGTCGTGCGGCCGTGGAAGTTCCCGTCGCAGACGAGGATCCGCGCCCGGCCGGGCGCGACGCCCTTGACGTCGTAGCCCCAGCGGCGCGCGACCTTGATCGCCGTCTCGACGGCCTCCGCCCCGGTGTTCATCGGCAGGATGCGATCCTTGCCGCAGAGCGCCGCGAGGTCGCGGGCGAACGGGCCAAGCTGATCGTTTCCGAACGCGCGGCTCGTCAGCGTGACGCGGTCCAGCTGCTCGCGCGCGGCGGCGACGAGCCTCGGGTGGCGGTGGCCGAAATTCAGCGCGGAGTAGGCCGACAGCGCGTCGAGGTAGCGGCGGCCGCGGTCGTCGCGCACCCATGAGCCCTCGGCGTGTGTGACCGTGATCGGGAGCGGGTGGTAGTTGCGCGCCGTGTAGCGGTCGGCGAGCGCGGCCTGGTCGGGCTGCCCGAGCCGCACGTCGAGCGCGAGCGTCAGGCAGCGCGGCCCGCCGCCGGCCTTGAGGAACTCCGAGACGTCGACGACGACCGGCTCGAAGCCGCGCTCGCGCAGCTCGTGTTCGAGGCGCGTGCTGCATGCGGGCATGACCACGGTCCGGCCGATGACGACCGAGTTCGCGCTGAAGGCCGCCACCTCGTCGGCGGTGAGTGCGATCGCGTCGGGGACGAGCTTCGCGATTCGCTGCGCGCCGTCCTCGTCGAGGGCGGTCGGCGCGTACAACGCGGTGTCCGCGTCGAGCGGGCAGAACACGATGTCGACGTGGTAGTAGCGCGGGTCGGCAAGCGTCAGCGGCGCGATCGCGCCGGCGACGATCCGGCCGAGCTCGACGTACGCCCCGGCGTTCGAGCGCGCGCCGCCGTGCCCGGCGACGAGCGTGTCACCGAAGGGCAGGGCATCGCCGGCACCCTCCTGCGGTGCGTCCCCGCCGAGCTCGCGGATCGCGAAGCCGTGCTCACGAAACCAGCGGATCGCGTGGGCGGTCTCGGGCCGGCGCTCGGGGTGGCGCATGCGGGCGGGGACGAACGTCTCGCCGTCGACGATGCCGAGGTTCGCCGTGAAGACGAGGTCCGGCAGGCCTGGCTGCGGATCGATCAGCTCGACCTCGGCGCCGGCCGCGCGGTAGGTCGCGACCAGCGCATCCCACTGGCGCTGTGCGAGCGCGCGGTCGACCGGCGTGGCGAGGTCCATCCACGGGTTGATCGCGTACGTGACGTTGAAATGCGGCGGCGGGCACATCAGGTAGCGCCGGCCCCACGGGAGTTGCGCGCTCATAGCCCAACACGGTGTCATGGTGTGGGTGGATCACCAAGAGCGCAAGCATGCCGCATGGCAGCTATTTCGAACGTTTGAGGCATAATGACGCAAGTTTCTTGTGTTGACTGCGGATATTGTCGCAGGATCGAACCTTCTCCCACCTGTGGTGGAGTGATGACCCGTGTTCGGGCACAGTGCGATGGCTCTCAGGCAGGACCCGCTTGGCCCCACGACTCACACGCCCGCGACTCAGCCCTCTCGGGACCCGTGCAGGTGCTGACGGCGCTCCCATGTGGTCCCTAAGGTGTACACATTGGTGCTACGGTTCAGCTATGACTCGCAAGCCGCATGACGTGCTGGCGACGCGCGAGGTGCGCGCGCAGCTGCCCGCGTTGCTGAAGCGTTTCCGCCAGGCCGGCGCCGACGCCGAGCCGGTTGTGATCGGCGCGCGCCGGCGCCCCGAGGCCGTGGTGCTCTCCTACGAGCGCTACCTGCAGCTCGCAGGCGGCCGCGAACGCGTCGCCGCCGCGCTGGACCAGCAGACGCGCGAGGCCAGCGAGACTCTAGACGCCGACGCGGCGCTTGAGCTGGCAAACCAGGAGCTACAGGCCATGCGCGACGTTCGGCGCGCCGAGCGTCGATAGCGGCGCGTGCGCGTCGTCCTGGACGCAAACGTGCTCGTCTCGGCGGCGATCTCCGTTGCCGGACCACCGCGCCAGATCGTCGCCGCATGGATCGACGGCCGTTTCGAGCTGGTGGCCAGCCCCGTGCTCCTCGAGGAGCTTCGCGATGTTCTTGACCGGCCGCGGCTTCGCCGCTGGGTCAGCACCGTGATCGCAGCGAACTTCGTCGACGGCCTCACCGAAGACGCCGAAGTCATCGATGACCCGCCTGCCCAGCCTGGACTCTCGCCCGATCCCGACGACGACTACCTGATCACGCTCGCGCGCGCAGCCCAGGCCGGCTACCTCGTGTCCGGCGACCGGCAGCTGCTCGACCTCACCGATCCCGATCCGCCGGTGCTCACGCCGCGCCAATTCCTGGACCTACCCGGCGCGTGACCACGCCGCGCACTCTGGTCACGCCGCTGCCCTCCGTGTCCATAGCGCCGTCAACGTAGGCCCTCGTCCCGGTGTGCCGTGCGGGAGTTCCGGCCTTGGCTCGGGCTCGGCTACGGCGAGGCCGCCTCCCAGCGCGCGAACGCCTCCTCCACGGCACGCTTCGCGTGGGCGTGGCGCTCGGTCGACTGGGCCGCGCGATCGGGCGTTGACCACGAGTCCGGCTGGGCGAGCTCGAGCTCGAGCGTCCCGAGCTGCTCCTCGGCGCGTTCGATCTCGCGTTCGAGCTGGCGGATGTGGCGGCGCGCGTTCTTCGACAGCTGGCCCGCGGCGCCGCCACCATTCGTGGCAGCGGCGATCGTCGCCGCCGCGAGCTTCTCGCTCGCGCACTCGGGCGCCGTGATCGCCTTCACCTTGCCGCCCTTCCCGTTGCGCTTGCCCTTGGCCGGCGCCGTCACCCGCACGACCGCCGCCTTCGCGCCCGCGCCGTTGGACTTCGCACGAGCCGGGCCGGCGCCGTTCATCTTCGCGGGGGCCGTCTTCGCCGCCGCCGTGGCCTTCGCCGTCACCTTGCCGGCACGCCCGGCGAGCCGGCGCTCCTCGCGGACGCGCAGGTACTCCTGCCAGCCGCCCTCGTAGGAGCGCAGCTTGCCGTCGTCGACGGCCACGGTCCGCGTGCCGACCGCCTCCAGCAGCGCGCGATCATGGGAGACGAGCAGCATCGAGCCCTCGAAGGACAGCAGCGCGTCCTCGAGCGCCTCGCGGCTCTCGATGTCGAGGTGGTTCGTTGGCTCGTCGAGGATCAGGACGTTCGCGCCGGAGGCGACGAGGATCGCCAGCGACAGCCGGCGGCGCTCGCCTCCGGACAATCCTTCGAGCGGCTTCTCGGCGTCCTCGCCGCTGAACAGGAAGCGCCCGAGTAGCGCGCGGGCCTTGTTCGGCGTCAGCCCGGTGTGCACGGCGCAGGCCTCGATGACCTTGTTCGCCCGCGCGCCCGCCCCCTTGCCGATCTCGTCGGCGTGCTGGGAGAGGTGGCCGATCTTCACGTTGTGGCCTGTCCGCAGCTTGCCGGCGGCCAGCGGCCGGACGCCGGCGAGCGTGTCGATGAGCGTCGTCTTGCCCGCCCCGTTGGGCCCGACGAGCGTCACGTGCTCCCCGCGTTCCAAATGGATCTCGGCGCCGTCGAGCAGGACTCGCACCGGGTTCGATCCGACCTCGACGCGGCCGTCGATCATCTCGAACACAACGCGCCCCGACCGCTCGGGCGCTTTGAAGTTGAACTTCAGCCCGTCGCGATCGCGCGGATCTCGCTCGATGCGCTCGATCTTGTCGAGGCGCTTGACGCGCGACTGCGCCTGCTTGGCCTTCGTCGCCTTCGCCCGGAAGCGCTCGACGAACTGCTCCAGGCGAGCGATCTCGGCCTGCTGCTTGTCGATCGCGCGGCCGAGCGCGATCTCGCGTGCGGCCTGCTCGACGCGCCACTGCGTCCACGTGCCCGGGAAGTAGCGCGAGCGACCGGCCTCGAGCTCAAGCACGCCCGTGCCGACGGCCTCCAGGAACCAGCGGTCGTGGGCGACGAGCACGATCGCGGCATCGAGCGTCACGAGCGTCTTCTCAAGCCACTCGAGCGACTCGATGTCGAGGTGGTTGGTTGGCTCGTCGAGCAGCAGCAGGTCGGGATCGCCGGCGAGCGCGCGAGCGAGCGACGCGCGCGTCAGTTCGCCGCCGGAGAACGTCTTGAGCGAGCGGTCGAGGTCGGCCTCGTCGTCGAAGCCGAGGCCGCGGACCATCGACGTCGCACGGTCGCGCCACGTCCACCCGCCGGCGTGCTCGAGGCGCGCCTCGGCTCGCGAGTACTGGGCAAACGCGGCCTCGTCGCCGTCGGCCATCTTCTGCGCCAGCGTCGACAGGCTCTGCTCGATCGCGACGAGCTCCGCGCAACCGCTCAGCACGTAGTCACGCAGCGTCAGCTCGCGATCGCGCGGCGGACGCTGGTCGTGCAGGGAGACCTTGATGCCCTTCTGGAAGCTCAGCTCGCCACCGTCGACGGAGGTCTCCCCGGCGAGCATTCGCAGCAGCGTCGTCTTGCCGGCGCCGTTGCGCCCGGCGATCGTCAGCCTGTCCCGGCGCTCGAGCTTGAACGACACCCCGCGCAGCAGCGGGTTGCCGACCATGTCCTTGCTGAGGTCGGAGGCTATGAGGACGGCCATGGACGGCTCATGGTAGGAGGCGGACGGGTGTTATTCCCCTCAGGCCGGTGAGCTTGCAGCTGACGCTCGCGATCAGCCGGCGTCGAGCGGCGCGCCACCGAAACCCACTTCGTTGCCGTCGGGGTCGCGGTAGATCGCCTTGCGCACGCCGTTTGGGTATGTGAGGCGCTCGTCGGGCTCGAGCCCTCGAGCAGCGACCGCGGCCACGTGTGCATCGAGATCGTCGACGAAGATCAGCGCCACCGAGTTGCCGGCCCCGTCGGCGTGCTCCACGACGTAGACCGACCGGTCCTCGGCGAGGGTCCACACCGCCTCGGTGTCGTGCGGGAAGAACGTCGGCTCGCCGAGCAATCGCTCATACCACGATCGCGCTGCCGAGAACTCCCGCACGCGCAGACCCGCGAACAGATGCAACGACATCCCGCGACGGCTCAGCCGGGTCGGACGATGAGGCCGCGGGCGGCCTTCTCGGCGATCAGGCGCTCGCCGCTGCCGTCGGCGCCGCTCAGCGAGACCTTCATGTGCCCGGCCGCGGGCTGCACGTCGAGAACGCTCAGCTTGGCCCCCGGGACGAAGCCCTCGCCGTAGTACCAGTGCAGGAGATCGCCGTCGTGCTCGACGAGCCGGATGATCTCGCAGGCGGCGCCGGTCTCGAGCTCCGACAGGGCGTTGAGCTCGGCGTTCTCGGCGCGCTCGGCATCCGGCGAGATCGGCCAGCCGTGCGGGCAGCGGTCGGGATGGCCGAGCCGTTCGTTCATGCGCTCGATCATGTCGGGCGTGAACGCCGCGCCGAGCTTGTCCGCATGCTCGTGCGCACCGGCCGCGCTGTAGCCGAGAAAGTCCGTCAGGAAGCGCTCGATGATGCGGTGATTGCGGACGATCTGCTCGGCCCGCTCTGCACCCTCCTTCGTGAAGACGAGCTCGCGCCCGCGGTCGCGCTGGAGTAGGCCCTCGTTGCCGAGGCGCTTGAGCATCTCACCGACCGCGGCGCGTGAGACGCCGAGCATGTCGGCGACCCGCGCGGCGTTCGCCGGAGACCCGTCTGCCGGCTGGTATTCGCCGATCGGCGAGACGAGGAAGTAGATCGCTTCCAGGTAATCCTCGGGCGAGTGCCCGTGAGCGTGCGCCACGTCGCAGATGATAGTCCGCGGGCGCGGGCGGGAGCCCCGGACGAGGCATGCCTCGTCCGTGGGCGCGGGCCTTGCGGTGATGTGACTTCATGACGTCAGGGTTCTGGCAATCGGCGTGTTAGGGCCTCCTTATAGAAGGTACCAGGCGTTTTGCTGGTCGTGCACGCCACCACCAGCCGATGAGACTTGCCACTCATTTCTCACGTGCCATATTCTGAACGTATGCCACCATCTCGGGTCATCGCCTTGCGCATCGGCCCACAGGGCCGTGTCGTCATCCCGGCAGCGTTGCGTCGCGAGCTCGAGCTGGAGCCAGGCGACACCCTCATGGCGCATGTCGAGTCACACCGCCTCGTGTTCGAGCGCCGCGAGCAGATCCTCGAGCGGCTGCGCCGCGAGTTGCGCGGTACGGCACCGAGCGCTGTCAGCGCCGTTGACGAGCTGATCGCCGAACGCCGCGCGGAGGCGCGGCGCGAGAACGATGGCGATCTCGGCTGAGGCGGTGCTCGACGCATCGGCGTTGATCGCGCTGCTGTGGGAGGAGCCGGGCGCGGACGCCGTCGAGCCGTTGCTCGGGCGGGCCGTCATCTCCGCGGTCAATTGGGCCGAAGTGCTTCAGGTCTATCGCGCCCGCGGCGTGTCAACGGACGGCAAGCTCGAGGGCATCGAAGGACTGGGAGTCGCGGTTGAGGAGTTCACGGCCGATCACGCGGAGTTGGCGGCCGAGATGCACGCACCCACGCGCGCGTTCGGGCTGTCGCTCGCAGATCGGTCGTGCCTCGCCGTCGCGCGGCACCTCGGGGCACCCGCATACACCGCGGATCGGGTGTGGCTCGATGTCGACGTCGGCGCGAAGGTCGTGCTGATCCGCTGATGTCGATCAGCGAAAGCCGGCATGGAGCTTCATTGTTCGGCGACCCGAACAGGCTGGCTCGGCCGATCGCCGCCCTCGCGGGCGACCACCCGAATCGGACGACCCGCAGCCCCATGATGCTCAAGCAGCGAGATCCAGCCGCTCGGCACCGGCGGCGACCGTCGCGGCGACCTCGTGCGCGCAGCCCCACGAGAAGCTGAAGCCCGAGCCGCCATGGCCGTATCGCGTTGACGTAGTCCAGGCACGCGTCGCGAGAAGCCTGCTCGCAGGCCGGACGGATGCGTCGGGCTGATCCGGCATGTCAGCATCTCTCTCCGTTGACGACGCGACCGACCCTTATGATCCAACTGAGACCTTGGGAACCTCTGTTAGGTGACCCTAACGTAGGTCGTCAAGGTGTACGCTTCACCCGGGCAGCTTGCCCTGCGGTAGCCCCGCCCCCTTGCGCTGGAAGACCTCGAGCAGCTCGTTCTCGTGCGCGACGCGGCCCTGCGCGCCGTCGAGCTCGCGAAACGCCGCCTTGAGGATCGACACGCCCGCGGGCGAGTGCGCCGCGACGTGGCGGGCGAGCTTCATCGCCGCCTCCTCGGCTTCGGCGGCGGGCACCGTGTCGTGGACGAGGCCGATCGTGGCGGCCTCCTCGGAGCCGATCGTGCGCCCGGTGAAGATCAGTTCCTTCGCCCGCGCGACGCCGACGAGCGGCGTCAGGCGTGCCGGCCCGACCGGCACCCCGAGCCGCGCGCCCGCCCACGCCAGCTTCAGGTTGTCGCCGGCTATGCGCAGGTCGCAGCCGGCGACGAGCTCCGCACCGGCACCGACGCAGTTGCCGACGCAGACGGCGATCGTCGGCACCGGAAACGCCTCGAGCGCGGTCAGGAAGCGCGAGAAGAACTTCATCCGGGCGACGCCGCCGGCGTGGTCCAGCGGCTCGGCGACGTCGATCCCGGCGCACAGCGCGCGGTCGTTTGTCGTCGACAGCACGAGCACGCGCAGCGCGTCATCGATCGACAGGCGCTCCAGCCATTCGACGAGCTCGGACAGCAGCGCTGTGTCGAGCGCATTGCGCTTCTCGGGGCGGTCGAGGCGCAGCATCGCGATCCCGGGTGCCGCGGCGACGTACTGGAGTGTCTGCATGGGCTCCATCGAACTCGAAAACCCGACCGCGAACCATCACCATTAGACCAGCGTTTCAGGGTCTTCACCCTTCCTCTGTGGCAGGGAGGGCGCGCCGCGACGTGCTGCGCGGCTTCGATCCGCGGGCGGACTACTGATCGCGCGGCTCGATGTCATCGGCCTCGCCGTACTCGGCCGACGACGCGTCGGACTCGCGCTCGGGCGTGAAAGCGTCGAGCGTCGGCAGGCCCGCGCCGTCGTCGTGCGAGGCGTTGCGGACGAGGTCGCGCTCGGCGAGCTCGAAGCCATCCTGCTCACCGCCGCCCGCCTCGTAGACCGCCCGCATCGCCTCGGGCAGCTCGTCGCCGGGGTCGGCGCCGCCGCCGGCCGGCCCGCGACCGCCGATCGCCGCGGCCTCCGCGGCGGCCGCCAGCTCCTCGCGCGTGGCGAAGTCGGGCTCGTCTTCGGTCTGCTCGCCGCTCTCCATGGTGCTCCGATCTCAGGGGATGAGAAGGGGATACCCGGCCGGCGCGCGATCCATCGGCGCGAGCATTAGACTGCGCCTCGTGCTTCGCCGCCTGCCCGCGACCGCCGTGCTCACGCTGACGACGCTGCTCGTCTTAGCTGCGCCCGCGCTCGCTCACGACGGCGGCGAGGGCTGGTACGGCGAGACGGACGACAAGGTCGTCACGAACGCCGGCTTCATCCTCATCATCTTCTTCCCGGTCTTCATCTTCGCGATGTCGATCATCCAGTGGCGGCTGGAGAAGCGGAAGTACCGGCGGCTGGCGGCCAAGAAGGCCGCGGCCGACGCGCCCGGCGGCTGGTAGCCAGCGCCGGCGCCACGCCGCGTAGGCTTGCCTGCACAGCCGCATCACCGAAGAGGAGAGCGATGACGTACTTCGTGACGGGCGCGACGGGCTTCATCGGCCGCCATCTCGTCGAGCGGCTGCTCGAGCGTGAGGGCGACATCCACGTGCTCGTCCGCGAGGGCTCGCAGGAGCGTCTCGAACGGCTCGTCGCCCGCTGGGGAGCGGGCGCCGCCGAGCGCGTCAAGCCGGTCGTCGGCGATCTGCGCGAGCCGCGGCTCGGCCTCTCCGACGAGCAGATCGCCGCGCTCGGCGGCGGCGTCATTGAGCACTTCTTCCATCTCGCCGCGATCTACGACATGACCGCCGACGACGACAGCAACGAGCAGCTCAACGTCGGTGGGACCCGCAACGCCGTCGCGCTCGCCAACGCGCTCGATGCCGGTCACCTGCACCACGTGTCGTCGGTTGCCGTCGCCGGCGTGCGCAAGGGCCTGTTTCGCGAGGACCACTTCGACGAGGGCCAGGAGCTGCCGTCGGCCTATCACCGCACGAAGTTCGAGTCCGAGAAGCTCGTGCGGGCGCAGGCCAAGGTGCCGTGGCGGGTCTATCGACCGGCGATCGTCGTCGGCCACTCGCAGACCGGCGAGATGGACAAGATCGACGGGCCCTACTACTTCTTCAAGGCGATCCAGAAGGTCCGCGGCGCGCTGCCGCAGTGGGTCCCGCTGATCGGCCCGGAGCTCGGCTACACGAACATCGTGCCGGTCGACTTCGTCGCCGCCGCGCTCGACCACATCGCCCATCAGCCCGGCCTCGACGGCCAGGCGTTTCACCTCTCCAACCCGAAGCCGATGCGCGTCGGCGAGTCGCTGAACGCGTTCGCGAAGGCCGCGCACGCGCCGCAGCTCGCGCTGCGCATCGACAAGCGCCTGACCGACGCGCTGCCGAAGGGCACGCTGTCGATGCTCATGAAGCTGCCGCAGGTGCGCGACATCCGGCGCACCCTGCTTGCGGACTTCGGCGTCCCCGAGGAGGTCGTCGAGCACATGGCGCTGAAGCCGCAGTTCGACACGCGCGACACCGAGCGTGCGCTCGCGGGCTCCGGCATCGAGGTGCCCGAGCTGCACACCTACGCCGAGACGCTGTGGGACTACTGGGAGCGAACGCTCGACCCGGACCTCTACAAGGACCGCTCCTTCGGGCACTTCATCAACGGCCGCACGGTTGTCATCACGGGCGCGTCGAGCGGCATCGGCCGCGCGACCGCGCTGAAGGTCGCGGCCGCCGGCGGCATCCCGTTGCTCGTGGCGCGCGGGATGGAGAAGCTCGAGGCGCTGCGCGACGAGATCGAGGCCGCGGGCGGCACCGCCCACGTCTACAGCGCCGACCTGTCCGACATGGACGCGATCGACGACCTCGTGGCGCGGATGCTCGCCGACCACCCCGCGATCGACTTCCTCGTCAACAACGCCGGCCGCTCGATCCGCCGCGGGATCAAGCTCTCAGGGGATCGCTTCCACGACTTCGAGCGCACGATGCAGCTGAACTACTTCGGCGCGATCAAGATCATCATGGCGCTGCTGCCGCACATGCGCGAGCGCGGCTTCGGCCATATCGTCAACGTCAGCTCGATCGGCGTGCAGACCGCCCCGCCGCGCTTCAGCGCATACGTCGCGTCGAAGTCCGCGCTCGACGCGTGGACCCGAGTCGTGTCGTCGGAGGTCATCGGCGACGGCGTCAGCTTCACGACGATCCACATGCAGCTCGTGCGCACGCCGATGATCGCCCCGACGAAGATGTACGACCACTTCCCGACGATCAGCCCGGAGGAGGCCGCGGACCTCATCTGCGAGGGCCTGCGCGCGCGCCCCAAGTCGATCAACACGAAGCTCGGCACCGCCGGCGAGGTCCTCTACGCCGTCGCGCCGAAGGCCGTCGACCAGATCCTGCACATGGCCTACAAGGTCTTCCCCGACTCCGCCGCCTCGAAGGGCGACAAGTCACCCGCGGCGGACGAGAAGGCGAACATGGAGCAGATCGCCATGGCGAACATCATGAAGGGCGTGCACTGGTAGGCCCGAATCGGGCGCGGGCGGACCGTTGCCGGCGTCTGGCCAGCCGCCGACGCCCGCGATCACGGGCCGGCATCCCGGCGCCACGGCATGTGCCGGGTCCAGCGCGTTGAGGACGTAACGCAGCGCGATCGAGTCATACGGGGTCGTCAGGTGATCGGCGAGGTCCAGGATGCAGTGGTCCTGCAGGGTGATGTTCGTGACATCCGGTCCAGAGAGAAACGCCGAGGTGTACGGCGTGACGACCTCGTCATAACGCGTCTCGATGACCGTGTAGCGCACGCCGGGCGCCAACATCGATCGGGCTCATGCGGCACTCCCCCACTTGCTCAGGACTTGGTGCGCGCGAAGTTTCCCCCAACTACAGCTTGCTTACGCGCGAAGCGTTGCGTTCCACAACCGGGGCAGCCGAGTTCGCAGCGTCCTCATGAACGCTGGATCAGCCTTGGTGCTGAGGCTCGCAGACGCGGGCGACATCGGCGCGCAGCCGCGGTGATCGCCCAAGCACCGCGTCGCGAAACGCCCCCAGCGCCGGCTTCGGCGCGCCGTTTGAGAAGCGCAGTCCGGCGTGGTCCGGCCATGGGCCCGAGGCGTCGTCGCGCCGATCCTGCCACTGCAGCTGGATGATCGAGCGCAGGCCGAGCGCGGGCGCGCGCTCGGCCAGCTCGCGCGTCGTCGCGCCGATCAGCGCCGCCTGGCAGCGCGCCGTCGTCACCCACGCGCTGCGCCCGCCCGTCGCATAGCCGTACTCCGTCAGCCGGATCGGGACGTCCGCGTCGCCGTGCGCGGCCGCGATCCGCCGCGCCGCGCGCACATGTGCGACGACCGCCCCGACGCTCGCCGCATAGGGATGCAGCGCGAGCGTGTCAAAGGAGCGCGCCGCGCCGAGCGCGTAGAGCCGGTCGAGATAGCCGCCGGGCGCCAGCGCCCGGATCGACATCCCACCGAGGACGACCTCGGTTGCCGGATCGGCGAGCTTCATCGCGAGGTTCGCGACGCGCAGCAGCGCCAGATAGGCCGCCGGATCGGGCCCCGTGCGCCACCACGCCGCAAGATCGGGCTCGTTCCAGATCTGCCACGCGGTGATCGGGTGATACGGGCGCCGACAGAGCAGCGCCGGCACGAGACAGCGCCAGCGGCTGCCCGCGCTGCCGTAGCGCTTGGCGAGCTCGTAGGCGACCCGGAAGATCCGCGTCGGATCGCGCGGTGGCCAGCCGTCGCTGTCAAAGCCGGCCGGACGCGACGAATAGAACTGCGGCGTGCTCGTGAGCACCGGCAGCACCTCGAGGCCGCGCGCAGCGGCACGGGCAACGAGCGCATCGAGGCGCTTGAAGTCGAAGACTCCCGGCTTGCGCTCGATCTGATCCCAGTAGACGTGCTCGCGCACGAGGCCGGCACCGGTCGCCGCCTGCGCGTCCATCGTGCGGCTCACCTGCCGGGCCGGTGCGTTGAGGTTCGTCGTGAAGAGCCCGTAGAACGGCTCCCCGGCGCGCGCCCGCGGCGCACCGCTCAGCGCGATCACCGCGGCGCAGAGCGCCGCCGCGACCGCGACCGCGACCGCGATGTCAGGCCGGTGCTTGGCCGTAAGCCTGCTTGGACAGCAGCGTGCCCTTGTCGTTGATGAGCGAGACGACGTCGCCGGCGTCATCCCAGAACTGGGTCTTGCGACAGCCGTAGTAGCGCGAGCCCTTGCGGACCGCGGCCTTCGAGCCCTTGCGACAGCCGGTGACGACGCGCAGCGAGCGTCCCGCCTTCAGCGTCGTCTTCTTGAAGCGGATCGTGTGCTTGGAGGCATCGCGCAGGACGTAGCGGCGCAGGTTGACGCCCTTGGCGCCGAAGTTCTTCAGCGTGACCGACTCCGAGCGGGCCCCGCCCTTGGCGGAGATCTTGACGATCCGGATGTCGACGGCCGCGCCCTTCTTGCCCTTGCAGTCGCCATTCTTCCAACGCTGGATCTCGCCCTTGATCGCGTCGCGCACGCCGGGCGAATAGGCGTTGACGTCCGCCCCAAGTTCGCTGAGGGCGCTCTGCAGCTGCGCGATGGTGAATCGGCAGGCCGTGATCTTGGCCCCGCTGGAGTAGTCCTTGAGGACCGCATCGCGATCGGACGCTGCTCCAGCGCCGACCCCAGGCGCGAGCATGACGGCGACGAGCAGCGCGACGAACGCGCAACGAACCTGCGTTGACCCTCTCACGGCGCCCAGTATGCCAACGAGGGGCCCGGCGCACGCCGGGCCCCTCGTCGTACTACTCCACTGTCGGGCCTTCCTTAGCCCTTGATGAAGGGCGTGACGGCCTTCAGGATCTTCGCCATCTCGACGCCCTTGTCGAACGCCTGCGGTGCCGGCGGCTTGCCGCGCGTCAGCCGGATCAGCGACGCGTGGCGGGCCTCGATCTGCACGATGCTGCCGGCAGCGCCGAGGATGTCGACGCTCTCGATGAACGGGCCCGCGCCGTTGTAGGCACTGACACCGGTGTCCTCGAGGGTGTTCGCCGTCTTCAGGAACGTCGCGCGGTCCGCGAAGGCTCCGCCGAAGTCGAAGGTCGGCTTCTTGACCGGGGTCCCGAGCTTCTTCGCCGTCGCGATGAGCGCCTCGACGTGCTGCTTCTCGTCCTCGCGGATCTGCTTGACGAGCTTCATCTCGTCGGCAGACAGGCCCTTGACGAGCTTGACGGCCATCGAGTAGAAGGTGAACTCGAGGTGCTCGAGGGTGAGCGCGTAGTTGACGACCGCGAGGTCGTTGTCGAAGCCGCCCCCCTTGGCGAGCGCCTTCGTGATGTATGGGGTGGCCGAAAGTGCACCGTAAGTGGCACCCGCGGCGAGCGTCGCGCGAATGAGGAATGCCTCGCGCGTCGTGCCGTGAACCTCGATGGCGGCCAGTTCCGGAGCCACCATTTGCGATGAAGCCATGCTAAATCTCGCTTTCGTCGTCAGTGGTGGTTGTTAGGCCAGGAAGGGCTTGACGGCCTTGAGGACCGAAGCCTCGTCCATGCCCTTGCCGAAGGCACCGTCGGGCAGCGAGCCCTTCAGGCCGCCCTTCAGGCCGTAGCCGAACCCGACGAGCGTGTTGAGCGCTGCGGCGTGGCGGGCTTCGACGGAGTGGATCGTCAGCGCGGCGGCGAGCACGTCCTTGTTCTTGATGCCGCCTGCCGCCCCGAGGTACGCCGCGGCGCCGAGGTTCTCCACGATCGCAGCCGTCTCGAGGACGTGCTTGAGACCCATGTCGAGCGTCGGGCCGAAGTTCGTCTTCGGCGCCTTCACCGGCGTGCCGCCAAGCGACTTGATCGTCGCCGTCAGCGCGGCGACGTGCTCCTGCTCGGTCGAGTAGAACTTCGTCGCGATCTTCGCGACAGCGGCGTCCTTGACGAGGCCGCTGGCGATGACCTCCTTGTAGAACTCCGTCTCGAGGTACTCGAGCGTGAGCGCGTAGTTGAGGATGTGAAGGTCGCCCTTCACTCCGTCGTCGGTGCTGGTGGCGGGCGTCGAAGTCGATGCGCTCTTCTTGCCATCGCTGCCGCAAGCGGCAAGGAAGACAGAGAACGCGCTGACCGCGCCGGCCCCGCCCATCATCTTGAAGAAACGCTTGCGCGAGGACGGATCGTCCGCGAGCTCACGCAATGCCGAGTCGGTCACGAGAAGTGGCCCTCCCAGAATGGTGGTCATGAATTTGCTACAAGCCATATCGCTTGACAGCGGCTACCAGATCATGCGTGTGGCGCGTTGGCGCTCAATCGACGTCAGAGTCGAAAGACGGGGACGAGGCGCTGCTCGTGCTCAGCCTCGATCCGCGCGACGACCTCGATGTGGCGCTCGAGCGGCGTTCCGCGCAGCTTCGTGCCCAGACCCTCGTCGACCTGGAAGATCCCGGCGGAGTTCGACATCTCGATCTCGACGCGCACCGCTTTGTCCTCGCCGACACCGATGCGAACCTCCTCGATCGCATACGCCGACAGCGAGTGGATGTTCGTGTGACCCGCCTCGAACGGCACCCGCGAGCGCCCGCGGGCCATGTCGAGCGCGTCCGCGACGCGCAGGATCGCGCCCTCGATCGTGAACGGCGCGCCCTTGGAGCGGTGCGAGATGATCGCGTGCATCGTCTCGGCGACGACGATCGATCGCGTCGGCTCGTCGTAGATGCCCTCGAGCAGCCCGCCGAGCTTGTCGGCGGTCATGAACAGCGAGTACGCCTCGTGGTCGATGCGGTGGATCGACATCCCGACGCAGTGCAGGAGCGCCGCTGCGGCGATGACGACCTCGGCGTCGCGCACCTCGAGCCCATGGTCGGACACGATGCTCGGCGTCACGTCGCGCGCGAACAAGAGGCGCGACAGGCGCAGCGCCATGTTCAGGACGATCTGGATGTGCACCCACGAATGGTCAGACATGTGCAGGCGCTCGGCGTTGACGCCGGCGGCGTGCCACCACGCCTTGACCTGCAGGTCGCCGTCGACGGCCTCCAGCAGTCGCTGCAGGCGCTTGTTGCCGCGCGCGGGTGCGTGCACGCGCGCGTCCTGCGGCCGGGCGCGGGGCGGCGGCGGGGTGCCCTGCGGCCCCTCGAGCCCGTCGCTCACTCGTCGCTCTGCTGCGCCTCGCTGGCGCGCGCCGCGTGCAGCGACATGAGCTCGCGCTGCACAGAGCGGGCCGGATCGCCCGGTTTACGCATCTGCCACGAGCCGTCGGGCAGCAGGTCCCAGGCGCCGGCGTCGGTCGCGAGCGAGCGCTGGAGCGTGTCGAGCAGGTCCTCGCGCAGCCGCTCGTCGTCGACGGGCGTGATGAGCTCCACGCGCGTGTCGAGGTTGCGCGGCATGAGGTCGGCGGATCCGATCAGCACGCGGATCTCGTCGCCGCGCGTGAACGTGTAGACGCGGGAGTGCTCGAGGAAGCGGCCGAGCACGCTGACGACGGTGATGTGGTCCGAGACGCCCTCGACGCCGGGCCGCAGACAGCAGATCCCGCGCACGTTGAGGTCGACCGCGACGCCGGCGCGCGACGCGCGGTACAGCGCGCGAATGATGCGGCGGTCGACGAGCGAGTTCATCTTCAGGCAGATGCGCGCGTGCTCGCCGCGCTCGTGCGCCGCGATCGTCTCGTCGATCTCCGCCAGCAGCGCCTCGCGCATGCCGTTGGGGGCGATCAGCAGCTTGCGATAGCCGGCGGGGCGCGCTATGCCGGTGAGGAAGTTGAACATGTCGGCGACGTCGGCGCCGATCTCCTCGTCGGTCGTGAAGAGCCCGAAGTCCGTGTACAAGCGGGCGGTCTTGGGGTGGTAGTTGCCGGTGCCGATGTGCACGTAGTGGCGCACGCCGTCGCCCTCGCGGCGCACGACGAGGATGCACTTGGCATGCGTCTTGAGGCCCGGATGACCGTAGACGACGTGCACGCCGGCCTGCTCGAGCGCGCGCGCCCAGGTGATGTTCGCGCGCTCGTCGAAGCGGGCCTTGAGCTCGACCATGCAGACGGCCTGCTTGCCGCGCTCGGTCGCGCGGATGAGCGCCGGGACGAGCGGCGAGTCATCCGACGTGCGGTACACGGTCTGCTTGATCGCGAGCACGTCGGGGTCGGCCACCGCCTGCTCGACGAAGCGCTCCACGGACGTCGCGAATGAGTCGTAGGGGTGGTGGACGAGAATGTCGCCTCGGCGCATCTCGGCGAGGAAGTTCACGTGCTCGGACTCCTGGCCCTGCAGGCGCGGCTGCGTGACCGGGGTCCACGGCGCGTCGCGCAGCTCGCCGAACCCACGCACGCCATAGATCTGCCACAGCGCGCTGAGGTCCAGCAGCCCGTCGACCTCGTAGACCTGGCGCGGCTCGAGATCGAGCGCCTCGCGCAACTGCTCCTGCACGCCCTGGTCCGTGCCGACGCCGATCTCCAGCCGCACGGCCTCGCCGAAGCGCCGCCGCCGCAGTTCGGCCTCGACGGCCTGCAGCAGGTCGTCGGCCTCGTCGGAGACCTCGAAGTCCGCGTCGCGCGTGACGCGGAAGATCGCGTGTCCGACGATCTCCATGCCCGGGAACAGCGCGTCGAGGTTGGCCGCGATGACCTCCTCGAGCGCGACGAACGTCTGCGGATCGCCGTCGAGCGCGACGAAGCGCGGCAGCATCTCGGTCGGCACCTTGACGCGCGCGAAGGTGCGCGTGTCGGTGAGCGGGTCGCGCACGAGCACCGCAAGCGACAGCGACAGGCTCGAGATATATGGGAACGGGCGCCCGGGGCCGACGGCCAGCGGCGTCAGCGCCGGGAAGATCTGGCGCTTGAAGCGCTCGTTGAGCGCCGCGCGATCCGCCTCGCTGATGCCGTTCATGCCGATGACGTGGATGCCATGCTCGCCGAGGCGCGGGAACAACTCGCCGAGGACGAGGTTCTCCAGGCGCTGCTGCTGATCGAGCACCGCCGCGCGGATCGCATCGATCGTCTGCGACGGCGTCAGGCCGTCGGGTCCCGGATCGGCGAGCCCGGCGTCGATCTGGTCGTGCACGCCGGCGACGCGGATCTGGAAGAACTCGTCGAGGTTCGAGCTCCAGATCGCGGCCATCTTGACGCGCTCGAGCAGCGGCTGGCCGGGGTCGACCGCGAGGTGCAGGACGCGATCGTTGAAGTCCAGCCACGACAGCTCGCGCCCGATGTACAGCGAGCGGTCGTGCAGGTCGAGGTCCTCGGGCTCCGGCGGCGCGGCCTCGGGCAGCGGTTCGATCGTGTGGATCGATTCCTGAACGGGGGTGTCGGCGTCGGGCGTCAGCATGAAGCGAAGCAGGCCATCGCGTAGCAGACTACGCGGGCCGATCGAGCGCGTCACGGAGTTGTGAAGATCGCGTGGCCGACGGCCGCTGCGCCAGGTCCGCGAGCTGCTCGAGCACGACGCCCTCGCGCAGCCCGCCGCCCGCGAGCCGCAGCGGCGCATTCATCGCCTGCGAGGCCGCCTCGAGCAGGAGCAGTCCCGCCGGCAGCAGCCGCGCGCGCTCGGCGTGCAGTCCGAGCGCGAGCGCGACCTCCGTCGCGGGGCGCGCGACGAGCCGCTCCAACCCGCGCGTGAGCGTCGCCGCGTCCAGCACGCTGCCGAGCAGGCGCTGCGTCGAGCTCGCATTGCCGCCGACGGCGTAGGCCGCGACGGGCTCGGGCACGTCGATCGCCCCGAAGGCCTCGGCGAGCCGGGTCCGCAGCGCCGCGATCTCCGCCGTCGAGGGCGGGTCCGAGGGCAGGTCACGCTCGGTGATGTCGCAGGAGCCGAGCGCCAGCGAGACCGACCACGTCGCGCCCGCGGCGGCCGTGCCGACGACGAGCTCCGTCGATCCGCCGCCGACGTCGACGACGCCGAGGTTGCCCGCGGGCGGCGTGGCGAGCGTGCCGATCGCCCCGCGGAACGCCAGGCGTGCCTCCTCCTCACCGCTGAGAATGTCGACCTGCAGGCCGCAGGACGCGGCGACGGCCGCCGGCACGAGCTCGCCGTCGAGGGCGTCGCGGACCGCCGACGTCGCGACGACGCGCAACTCGACCACGCCAAGCTCGCGGGCCAGCTCGACCTGGCGCGCGACGACGGCGGCGACCTCCGCCGCCTTCGGCGCACCGATCTCCCCGCCCCGCGCACACCCCGAACCCAGGCGCGTGAACGCTCGCTCCGTCAACAGCGCACGCGGGCGTGGCTCGCCATCCTCCACGACCAGCAGCCGCGTGGTGTTCGAGCCGATGTCGATGCAGGCGCAGCGGGCCAAGTGGGGTCGGGGAGGATCTTGACATGATTGACGGGATGGATTCAGCCGCGCCCGCGATCCTCGTCCGCGATCTGCACAAGTCCTATGGGGCTGTCGAGGCGGTCAGGGGAATCGACTTCGAGGTCGCCGGCGGCGAGGTCTTCGGCCTGCTCGGGCCCAACGGCGCCGGCAAGACGACGACCGTCGAGGTGCTCGAGGGCTACCGCGACCGCACGAGCGGGATCGTCTCCGTGCTCGGTCACGACCCCGCGACACGTCCCCGCGCGCTGCGCGAACGCGTCGGCATCGTGCTGCAGTCCAGCGGTACGTACCGCCATGTCACGGTGCGCGAGCTCGTCACGCACTGGGCCGGCTTCTATCCGCACCCGCGCGACCTCGAGGAGGTCATCGACCTCGCCGGCCTCCGCGAGTCCGAGCACGTGCGTGCGCGGCGGCTGTCCGGTGGCCAGGCGCGGCGCCTGGACTTCGCGCTCGCGCTCGTCGGCGATCCCGAGCTGATCTTCCTCGACGAGCCGACGACCGGCTTTGACCCGGCGGCGCGGCGCGCCGCCTGGGAGACGATCCGCGCGCTCGCCGATCTCGGCAAGACCGTTCTGCTGACGACGCACTACCTCGACGAGGCGCAGGCGTTGTGCGACCGCGTCGCGATCGTCAAGGACGGGCGCATCCTCGCCGTCGGCGCGCCCTCGGAGCTCGGCGTCGGCGCGTCCTCTCGCTACCGCGTCGGCTGGCGCAACGAGGACGGCGAGATGCAGATGCGCGAGACCGACGACCCGACCGGCCTGCTGCACCAGCTCACGAGCGCGGCGCTCGCGCGCGGCGTCGGCCTCGAGGATCTCAGCGTGACGCGGCCGTCGCTCGAGGACGTCTACCTCGAGCTGACCGCAGAAGTGGCCAACGAGCCGGTCGAGGCCGACGCCGCCGTCACGAGCACGAGGCGCAGGTCGCGGCGATGAGCGACGCGCTCGCCCTGACGTGGCGCCAGTACCGCCTCGAGCGCCGGATGTTCTGGCGCAACCCGAGCGCGGCGTTCTTCAACTTCGTCCTGCCACTGCTGTTCCTCGCGCTGTTCGGCGCGATCTTCGCCGGCAGCCAGAAGGACCTCAACGTCATCGTGCCCGGCATCGCGGGGATGAGCATCATGACGACGACCTTCGTCGCGTTGGCGATGAACATGGTCTTCCTGCGCGAGCAGGGCGTGCTGAAGCGCCTGCGCGGCACGCCGCTGCCGAGCGGCGCCTACCTCGGCGGTCTCGCAGCGCACGCGATCACGAACACGGCGATACAGCTGTCGATCGTCATCGCCGCCGGCGCGCTCGTCTTCGGCGTCGGCCTGCCGGAGAACTGGCTCATGCTGGCAGCGTTCGTCGCGGCCGGCGTCATCTGCCTCGGCTCGCTCGGCGTGGCGCTGTCGCATGCGATCCCGAACTTCGACTCCGCGCCGGCCTACGTCAACGCGATCTTTTTGCCGACGATCGTCATCTCCGGCGTCTTCTACGACGCCGAGAACGCGCCCGCGTTCATGCGCGACATCGCGCAGGTGCTGCCGCTGACGCACCTCATCGACGGCCTGTCGGCCGCGATGGTCACCGGGGCGCCGTTCGCCGACCACCTCTCCGACCTCGCCGTCGTAGGGGCCTGGGGCGTGCTCGGCGTCGTGCTCGCGATCCGCGGCTTCAGCTGGGAGGCGCGGCGGGGCTGACGAACAGCGGCGGCGGCTCGCCCGCCACCGTGACCGGCACGTCGCGCAGCGAACTGGTCTCCCAGCTCGAGCGCAGCAGGCCGTAGACGCGGACGTCGAGCGCACGGTCGCCGTGGCGGTGGTAGCGCCGCAGCGTCCCCTCGCACGCGAAGCCGACGCCCTCGAGCGCGCGATGTGAGCGCTCGTGCTCGACGTTCGTGTAGCTGCCGATCCGGTCGAGGCCGAGCAGGGTGAAGCCGAGGTGGCACATGAGCGCCTTCGCCTCGCGGTTTGAGCCCGTCCCCCACCACGAGCGGCCGAGCCAGCTGCCGATCGTCGCGCGACGGTCGCGGCGCGAGATCTCCGAGAAGCCGGTGATGCCGATCGGTCCCGCTTCGAGGTGTTCGACGACGAGGTCGAGCTGCTCGCCGCGCGCGCGCTGGGCCGGCAGGCCCTCGAGGTAGGCGAGCGCCTGCTCCTCGGACTCGTACGGGCCCCACGAGAACCACTGCGTCACGAGCGGGTCGGAGGCCTCGCGGTACAGGCCGGGCGCGTCGCCGGCGCGCGGGATCCGCACGCGCAGCGTCGGTCCGGTCAGCGACAGCTCTCCTATCAGGACGCGTGGTTCGGTCACGCACGGAACACTACGGGCATGCTCGCGATCCTCTACGACATCCACGGCAACCTCGCCGCGCTCGACGCGGTCATCCTCGACGCGCAGGATCGCGGGGCAGATCGCTGGTTCATCGGCGGCGATGTCGCGCTCTTCGGCCCCGCCCCGCGCGAGACGGTCATGCGGCTGTTCGAACTGCGCCCGGCGATCTGGATCCGCGGCAACGGCGAGCGCTGGACCGCCCAGCCCGGCAAGGCGCCCGAGAGCGCCCAAGGTGCCGCCTACGCCGCGCGCGAGGAGCTCGGCGACGGGCTCGTGACGTCGCTGATGGCGCTGCCCGAGAGCGCGATGATCGGCGATCGCACGCGCGCCTGGCACGCCTCGCCCGTCTCCGACGTGCGCTCGTTCGCGCCCGAGCCCGCCGACGACGAGGCCGAGCTGCTGACGAACGTCGTCGAGCTGCGGCTCGTATTCGGCCACACGCACATCCCCTTCCGGCGCAAGTCCGCCGGCCACGGCGGCATCGAGCTGCTGAACCCCGGCAGCGTCGGGATGCCGTTCGACGGTGACCACCGCGCCGCGTACGCACTCCTGCACGACGACGGCACGATCGAGCACCGCCGGGTCGGCTACGACCACGTCCGCGTGCCGGTCGCGCTGCGCGCGCGCTTCGGCGATGCGCCGTGGGTCGGCGTGCCCGAGAAGCGCTTCGAGACCGCGCTGCTCGAGGGATCCTGAGCTGGGCACCGACCGCGACCTCGCCGTCGCGCTCGCGCGCGAGCTGCTGCACACGACCGGCGCGCTGCGCGTGAGCATCGCGCTCGACGCGTCGCCGCCGGCGGTCGTCGAGTGCGCGCGCTTCGGCGCGATCGTCGTGACGGAGGAGGGGGCCGAGCACGCACTCCCCCACGACGCCGCCGGCGACGTCGACCTGCCGCCGCTTCCGCTCATGCGCCAGCTACCGCCGTTCGAGGTCGACGCGGCAAGCGGCAAGGTCGCCGGCGTCCTCGGCGGCCTGGAGATGCTCGGCCGCGTCGTGCGCGAGATCGCGGGCCTACTGCCCGGTGCGAGCGTCGTCGCCGCCGAGTTCGAGACGACCGATCCCGCGTGCCCGCTCGGCCTCGCCGGGCGCCCGGGCGAGCCCGTCGCGGTGCTGCTCGGCGAGCACGAGTTCGAGCTCGAACTCGACGGCTGAGCGTCGTCAATCAGCGCCCGACACGATCAAGCCGAGCTCGCGCGCGAGAGCCCCTTGGGCTCGGTCGAGGGTGAAGAGGCTTCGGCCGGTGGCTCTGGCCGTCGCGATGATGAGCAGATCCGTCGCCTTCACGATTCGGCGGACGTCGCGTGCGTGGGCGAGCGCCGCGCCGTAGTGCTCGGCCACCGTCTCGTCCACCGGCAGCGACGCGAACGCCGCCCGCACCGCCGTGAGCCGCGCCTGGCGTGCGCTCCGCGAGCGATCGTCGGCCGCGCGCAGTACGCCGGCATGCAACTCGCCGAGCGTGACGACCGAGATCGCGGCTTCGGCAGGCAGCTCGACATCGGCGCGGTCGTCGAAGGCGATCACGATCGACGTGTCCAGCAGCGCTCCGGTCACCCGTCGCCCCAGGGGTCGTCGAGAGGGGCCTCCGCAGCGTCCAGATCAGCGGCCAGCGCCGCGCTGTCGATCGGCATCGCGAGGATGCGCCGGATCGTCTCGCGATCGACATCGGTGCGCGGACCGCTCGGCTCGTCGTGAGGCCCGAGGCGCGCCACGGGCCGGCCGCGAACGGTCACGGTGAAGATGGTGCCTGCCTCGGCCTCGTGCAGGATCTGACCGATGTTGTTGCGCAGGTCGCGCTGAGGGATCGTGCGTCGGCCCATGACTGCTACGCAGCGTAGCATCGCCCCTCCGTCGATCGCGTGATGGGCTCACGCCATCGGCAGATCCGCGGGGTTGGCCCCGACGAGCGCCCGCGAGTCCGACGTGCGGATCAGGACGAGCGTCGCGAAAATGCCCAGAATCGCGAATCCCGCCCCCGCGAGGAACGCGTCGTGGAAGCCCTCGGTGAGTGCGTTGGGCAGCGCCGCCGGTGCGCCCTTGGCCGCTGTCATGAGGTCCTGGGTCGTCGAGTTGGCGATCGTCGCCAAGACCGCGAGGCCGAGCGCGCCGCCGATCTGCTGCGAGGTGTTGATGAGCCCCGACGCGAGGCCGGAGTCGTCCGGCGAGATCCCGCTGACGGCGGCGATCGTCACCGGCACGAACGCGAAGCCGAGGCCCGCGGCCGAAATCACCATCGGCGCGACGATGTCGTTGAGGTAGACGCCGTCGACCGGCAACTGGGTGAACCACAGCAGGCCGATCGTGATCAGCACCATGCCCGCGGTCAGGATCGGTTTGAAGCCGACCTTCGTCACGAGCACCGACGCGGCGCCCGCCGAGACGATGATGATGAGCGCGAGCGGCAGATACGACAGGCCCGTCTTGAGCGCGTCGTAGCCGAGGACCTTCTGCATGTAGAGCGAGAGGAAGAAGAACATCGAGAACAGCGCGGCGCCGATCAGCAGGCCGATGACGTTCGCGCCGGTCAGCGTGCGCAGGCGGAAGATCCGAAACGGCACGAGCGGGGCGACGGACTGCCTCTCGATCGCGACGAAGACGAGGATCAGCGCGAGCGAGACCGCCAGCAGGGCGATCGTCTGTGTCGAGCCCCAGCCGGCATTGACGGCGTCGACGAGTGCGTAGACGAGGATCGAGAGGCCGGCGGTGACGGTCACGGCCCCGAGCGCGTCGAAGTGGCGGGTGGCGGACTCCGCGCGACTCTCGACGAGCAGCCGTGGCGCGAGGAATGCGGCGATCAGCCCGATCGGCACGTTGACCCACAGCACCCATTGCCAGCCCGCGTACTGCGTCAGCACGCCGCCGAGCAGGACGCCGGCGGCGCCGCCGGAGCCGGAGACGGCGCCCCACACACCGAGCGCCTTGTTGCGCTCGGCGCCCTCGGTGAACATGTTCGTGACCATCGACAGCGCGGACGGGGCGAGCATCGCGGCGCCGAGGCCCTGCAGCGCGCGGAAGCCGATGAGCTGCGTCTCGGACTGCGACAGGCCCCCGGCGAGCGACGCGATGACGAACAGGATCAACCCACCCATGAAGAGCCGTCGGCGGCCGAGCAGGTCGGCCATCCGCCCGCCGAGCAGGAGGAAGCCGCCGAACGTCAGGGCGTAGGCGTTCGGGATCCATTGGAGATTCTCGGGTGAGAAGTCGAGGTCCTTGCCGATCGACGGGATCGCGACGTTGACGATCGCGGCGTCGAGCACGATCACGAACTGCGTGGTCGCCAGCAGCGCGAGCGCGATCCACTTCTGGCGCTCCGTGAGCTTGATGTGGTCGGTCATCGGTGTGCTCCCCTAGCTGCGCTGTCTAAGATGAAGGACGGTTCCGCTTCTTGCGCGCCAGCATACGGAAGGGTCATTCCGCTTGTCAACCATCGTCACCAAGCCGCTACGCGCCGACGCGCGACGCAATCGCGAGAAGGTCCTCGCGGCCGCTTCGGCGGCCTTCGCCGAGACCGGACTCGACGCGCAGATCGACGACATCGCGCGCCGTGCGGGCGTCGGCGTCGGCACGGTCTACCGCCATTTCCCGACGAAGGAGGCGCTCGTGGCGGCGCTCGCCGAGGCGCACTTCGAGCGCCTCGCCGACATCGTCGAGGGCAGCGCCGTCGCCGGCGAGCCGTGGGATGCCCTGTGCGCGGGCATCTGGCGCTGCGCGGAGATGACCGCAGGCGACGCCGCGCTGTGTGAGGTCATCGGCGGTCACCCGAACGCGATGCAGACCGCCGCACTCGGCGAGCTTCGCCTGGAGGCGGCAACGCGCCGACTCATCGATGGCGCGCGGGCGCAAGGGACCATCCGCGAAGATGCGACGGTGGACGACGTACGGACGATCATGTGCGGCTTCGGCCACGTCGCCGCAGCGCAGCGCGCCGGCGGGTTGCAGGACTGGAGGCGCTACCTCACGATCGCGCTGGACGGGCTGCGCGCACGGTGAGGTGGTCTCAGCGGCTGCTGAGCGTCGCCTTCATCGCCGCCGGGCTACTGCACTTCCTGCGCACCCAGACCTACGAGTCGATCATGCCTGGCTACCTGCCGGCGCACCGCGAGCTCGTGCTCGTCAGCGGCGCAGCGGAGATCGTCGGCGGCCTCGGCTTCGCCTTCGTCGGCACGCGCCGCCTGGCCGGCCTGTGGCTCGTGGCGCTGCTGATCGCGGTCTTCCCCGCGAACGTGAACATGGCGCTGCACCCCGATCGCTACGACTCGATCCCGGCGTCGCTGCTGTGGGCGCGCCTGCCGCTGCAGGGTCTGCTGATCGCATGGATCTGCTGGGCCATGCGCGGTCGCGCCCGAACCTTCACGGGACCTTGATTGACGACTTAACGGGCGTTGAGATCCGGGGCGCAGAATGCTCCGCAGGTTCCCTCCCAGCCGGTCGGGTACCCCTCCCCCATTCGACCGGCTGCCGCCTACGCTCCGGTGACCTGCCTGCCGGGGCGGAGAGCAAGGGGACCGCGGATCGCGCTCCCGATAGCCGACGCGACCGTAGACCGCGAGGGTAGTGGGGCGGTGGTACCGATGCCACCGCCCCGCGCCCCGCGCATCGGCCCGGGTTGGCACGCCGGCGTGATTATGCGTCCAACTTAATGACAAACCTTGAGCCACGACTTAACGGGCCTTGAGATACGGGGCGCAGAATGGTTTACAGGTTCTCTCGAGTCGGTTGGGTACCCCTCCCCCATTCAACCGACAACCAGCCGGCGTCCGGAACCTGCCTACCGAGACGCCGTGCCAACAGGGGACCACGGGTCACGACGCCTCCCATATCGACGTGGCCGTAGACCGCGAGGGCTGTGGGGTGGTGGTACCGATGCCACCACCCCGCGCCCCGCGCGTCATCGTCTCCGAAGTCCTCCAGGCCCGCTCGGAGTCCTCGCGGTCCGCTATCGCCTCCGAGGTCTCGCGCGTCCCGCGCCGGCGCGAGCGGCGCGCGCCCTTCACCGCCTCGCGGGCGGAGGCCCAGGGGAGGAAAGGCCGCCGCCCGCGAGGGTGGTGCTGCGAAGGACGCGGTCGCGCAGGCCGACGGGGGGAGCAGCCTGCGCGCGCCGCGTATTGGGTGGGAGTTGTCTGATCAGGCCGTGACGGCCTCGGCGCGAGCCGGTTCGAGTGCGACCTCGAGCGCCTCGCCGATCGTCATGACCGGGTGAAACGTCATCGCCTCGCGCACGTCCGCGGGCACGTCGTCGAGGTCGGCGCGGTTTCGCTCGGGCAGGATCACGTCCGTCAGGCCGGCCGCGTGGGCGGCGAGCACCTTCTGCTTGAGCCCGCCGATCGGCAGCACGCGTCCCTGCAGCGTCACCTCGCCGGTCATGCCGACGGTGTGGCGCACCGGCCGTGAGGTCAGCAGCGACGTCAGCGCCGTCACCATCGTGACGCCGGCGCTGGGCCCGTCCTTCGGGATCGCTCCCGCGGGGACGTGGACGTGGAACTCGCGCTTGTCGAAGGCGTCCTCGTCGATCCCGAGGTCCTCCGCGTGAGCGCGCACGTATGTCAGCGCGATCCGCGCGGACTCCTTCATGACGTCGCCGAGCTGGCCGGTCAGCGTCAGGCCGGCGTCCTTGCCGCGCATGCTGTTGGCCTCGACGAACAGCACGTCGCCGCCGACGCCGGTCACCGCGAGTCCCGTGGCGACGCCCGGAACCGCCGTGCGCGCCGCCGCCTCCTGGAAGACCTTCTGGCGACCGAGCGCGTCACGCACGACCTCCAGGTCGACCTTCACCGGAGCCTGCACCTTCGCCGAGGCGATCTTCGTCGCGACCTTGCGCAGCAGGGTCCCGAGCGAACGCTCGAGCTGCCGCACACCCGCCTCGCGCGTGTACTCGGCGACGACGAGCTTCAACGTCTCGTCCTCGATCGTCACCTCGTCCTCGCGCAGCCCGTTGCGTTCGCGCTGACGCGGCCACAGGTAGTCGCGGGCGATCGCCGTCTTCTCGGCCACGGTGTAGCCGTCGAAGCGGATGACCTCCATGCGGTCCAGCAGCGGGCCCGGGATCGTCTCGGCGACGTTCGCCGTGGCGATGAACATCACCTGCGAGAGGTCGATCTCGATGTCGAGGTAGTGGTCGCGGAAGGCGTGGTTCTGCGCGGGGTCCAGGACCTCGAGCAGCGCCGCCGACGGATCGCCGCGCCAGTCCGCGCCGACCTTGTCGACCTCGTCGAGCATGATCACCGGGTTCATCGTCCCGGCGTCGCGCAGGGCACGGACGAGCCGTCCCGGCAGGGCGCCGATGTACGTGCGACGGTGGCCGCGGATCTCCGCCTCGTCGCGGACACCGCCGAGCGACATGCGCACGAACTCGCGTCCGGTCGCACGGGCGATCGACTCGCCGATCGAGGTCTTGCCGGTGCCGGGAGGCCCGATCAGCGTGAGAATCGCCCCAGCCTTGCGGTCCATCTCGACGCCACGCTCCTCGCGCAGCTTCCTGACGGCGATGTACTCCGTGATGCGGTCCTTGACGTCCTCGAGACCGGCGTGGTCCTTGTCAAGCACCTCGCGGGCGAGGACCGGGTCGAGCACCTCATCCGAGCTCTTGCTCCACGGCACGGCGACGAGCCAGTCCAGGTAGGTCCGGATCATCGACGACTCGCCGCTCTGCTCACCCGCGCGCTCGAGGCGCTCGAGCTCGCGTTCGGCCTGCTCGCGGACGGCGTCGGGCATGCCGGCCTCGGCGATCTTCGTGCGGTAGTCATCGGTGACCGAGCCACCGTCCTCGCCGAGCTCCTTGCGGATCGACTCGAGCTGCTGGCGCAGGAAGTACTCGCGCTGCTGCTTCTGGGCGCCGGACTCGACGTCGTCGCGGATGCGACGGCGCACCTGCAGCTCGGCCAGGCGCTCGCGCTGGAACTCGAGGGCGAGCTCGAGGCGGTCGGTGACGTCGAGCATCTCGAGCAGGCGGATCTTCTGCTCGAGGTTCAGGTCGGGGCTGAAGCCGGCCGTGTCGGCCAGCGGACCCGGGTCGGTGACGGAGCGCAGGAACGCTGCGACGCGCTGATCGGCGCCGCGCTCGACGAGGATCTCCTCGACGACCGCGCGGTACTCCCGTTCGAGCTCGCGCGTGCGCTTGTCGACGGGCTTGGCATCCGGGTGCTCCTCGACCTCGGCACGCAGCCCCTCCGGGCTGGCCTCGGCCGATCCGACGATGGCGCCACGATGCAGGCTCTCGACGGAGACCCCCCGTGCGCCGCCCGGCAGGCGGATCGTGTCGGCGATCTTCGCGATCGTTCCGACCTTGGCGTACTCCCCGTTGTGTCTGGGAACGAGCAGCACGCGCTCCTCGTCGGCCACGTCGACAGGGAGGTTCAGGTCCATCGTTGGGAAGACGATCATGTCGTCCATAGGGACAAGCAAGAGCTTGGGCATGCGTGGGTTCCTTTCGTTGCACGGACAACCATACCCAACTCCGCTTACGAAATGTGAGTTGCTTACGCTCACCCGGCGCAAGGGCGCTCGCATCGCGGGAAGCGCGCGACGAGCCGCTGGGGCTCAGCCTGATCGTCCTGAGCGCCGTCGTTCGCCTGGCGACGAACCCGCGCGTCTTCGCGCACCCCGACACCACCGATGCCGTGCTGGACTTCCTCGACGTGCTGCTCGACGAGCCCGGCCAGATCGTCGGCGAGGGTGATCGACGGCTGACCCCGGTCCATGGCGCTACCCGTACGGGTCGCGGCTCCCGAACTCCCCAACCACGACGCGTCGCATCCACGTGCGGGAGTCCGAGCTGCACGGCGTCGAGCTCGCGCCGTGCGCCGCGAAGGAGCTCCTGCTGCGCGACGTGCGCCTACCGAGAGTTGGTCGGCGGGTAACCCGCCGCGGGCGGCCCGGGCGGCGGCGCCGGCGAGCCGCCGGATCCCGGGCGCGGCGCGGCACCTCAGCAGGTCGGCGTCGCCGTGCGCGACGAGGTGCTCGTCCGCGATCCCGAGCGCCGCGCGCAACTGCTCGACGTGATCGCGCGCGACCTCCAGGAAGTCGAAGCGACTCGATGTCGTCCCCTTGCGCTTGCGCAGGCTATGGCGCGAACACCGTCTCGCGGCCCTTCGGCGCGAATCCCTGCGCGGCGCCGGATCGGGACTTCGTGGCCGTGCTGCGGTAGTTCGCTGTGCGCGTCACGTATGCGGCGGCGGTCCTGCTCCTGCTCGTGCTCGTGGTCGTGGACCCTGTGCTGGTGGTGGCGAGGAACTCGGGCGCCTGCGCAGGCGTCGGAGGGGTCGGCGTCGCCTCAGCAGCGGGGGAGCCGACCTCTGCTCCACCCGCAGCTGTCGATACGACCGCAGCCGGTGGCTTGGCGACGACGGTCGGCGCTGCGCGCAACGACGCCCTGCGGACCGGGGATCGGTGGTGCGCCTGCGTCTGGGCTACGCGGCGCGCCGCTGACGGTCGGTCGATGACCCGCTCCACGGACGCGTATCCGCCGCCCGCGACCGCGGCGGCTGACGCCGCTACGGCAGTGAGCTTGCCTGCCGCGGACGCCTCGAGCAACCCCTGCGCCTTCGTGACGGAATGCACCGCGCGCTCGGGGAACCCGCCCGCGATCCCCTCGTAGATGCGCATCAGGAGGCTCGACACCTGGTCGCCCGCACCCGTCCCGACGACGACAAGCGGAATCGGCATCAGTGCCGCCAGCGGAGTCGAGCTGTCCTGCAGCGACTTGAGCGTCGCCCGGCAGCCCGGGCAGTTGCGCAGGTGGGGACGCAGCTCGATGACCTGCTCGGGCGTTGCCTCCCCATCCACCATTGCGGAGATCACGGGCAGCCAGTCCCGGCACTCGTCGCCGGACTCGATCCGCTCGTAGCGCTCCAAGAAGGCGCGGCGGCCTTCGGTCAGGCAGCGGTTGATCTTCGTATACGACCAGCCGGTGACCGCTCCGATCTCGCTGTAGCTGTGGCCCTGTGTGCGGCGTCGACGGAGATGCGAAACAGAGCGACTGGTTGCAACAGCGCGCGACGGCGCGCACAACTAGATGCAATGAGGGCCCGAGGGATCGCATCTGACGCTGGATGCGCTACAGCAGCGACGAATCCCGATGTGGCGAGCCAGGCGCCGTGTACTCGGTTTTCGTTGACCTCGAGTCGCATCGTGCCGATAGTCCTCGAATGGCACGACGCCGCACAAAGGCACGCCGAGCGCGCTCTCATGCGGACCGTCAGCGACAGCGTCCGGAGCCGCGGCTGCCGTCGCAGCTGCAGCGCGAGTTCACGGACGTCGGCCTCGAACTCGCGCGGGCGAAACTGCTTCGCCGCGAGTGGCGCGCCGCATACGAGTTCGCCGAGCTCGCACGCGGCGGCGATCGGACCGCGGCGTCTGCCGTCATGGCAGAGGCCAGCGCACGAGAAGCACGGCGCGCGGCACTCCAGGGGCGGTTCGCAGACGCGCAGAACTACGCTCGGCGCGCGGTCGAACTGAGCCCCAGCGATGCCGCTTATCAACAACGCCTGCGGCTCGTCCGACTCGCCTGCGACGCGGTCCTTCGCGACGCCGGTGAGCCCCTGTTCCCCGACACCCTCGGCGACCGCCGCAATCAGTGGTGGGAGCACGACCTTCTGTCACGCGTCCGCGGCTGGGACGGAACGAGAGCGACCGTTCCCGCACCGGCCGTCCTGAACGAGACCGCCCGAAAGGAGGTCGAAGACGTGTACGCCGTGGGCGCCTACCAGCCGTGGCACGTCGCCGGACCCGAACCGCTGTTCACGCGCTACATCAAAGCGCTCAAGCCGCACGGCAAGACCATCCCGTACGCGGCCATCCTGCTGCGCCAAGGACTGACCGAGGAAACCGACTGGATCGAAGACATCGACGTCATCGTCCCGATGGCCACCTCCCTGCGGTCATTCGAACAGCGCGGCTTCGAACTCACCGAAGAGCTCGCCGCAGACCTCGGGCTGCGGCTCTGCGCGCCCGTCGTCGATGCGTTCGAAGTCGACCCGTACGCCGACTCGACGCACGCGCTCAACGGCTACAACCGGCGCGCCGTGGCACTAGCCGAGAGCCTGCAGTTGAAGACCGCAGAGTCCGCGATCCTGCGATCCGCCGAAGCCGTCGTCATCGTCGACGACGTCGTCACCTACGGGTCAACATTCGAGGCGTGCGCACGCAAACTACGCGGCAGCTACCCCGACCTGCGCGTCTACGGCGCAGCGCTCGCGTACACCGAAACGCCGCAGCGCCGCGACCGCGCTGAAGCCGCGCGCATGGCAACCTAGAACAGCATGCCTGACGACCACAGTCGACTATCCCGCGCGCCATCCGGCAAAGACCTCGCGCAGCAGCACGAACTCGAGCTGGCGCAGGTGACAGCCGCGTTGGAGCACGACGTCGGCATCAGCCGCGACGACCTGACCTCGCTGATCCTGCTCGAGAGCCTCAAAGGCTTCGGTCCGCAGAAGTTCAAGGACCTCCACCGCGCAGGCCTGCGCCCCATCGACGTTCTCCGCGAACCGCAGCTCCTGCCGACCCCCGGCAAACGCGGCGAACGATTCCGACAGGCGCTACGCGAGCTCGACGCTGCAGACCGAAACGTCGCCCAGGCCCGAGCCGTACGTCAACTCCTTCGCGCGCGCGACAACAACGCTCGCATCGTGACGTACGACCACGCCGGCTACCCGCGCAGCGTCTACGACTCCAACAACCCCATCCCGATCCTCTACGCCCGCGGCAACCTGGACCTGCTCGGCTACGACCGCTCCGTCGCGTGCGTCGGCAGCCGCGAAACCTCGCCGCCGTACAGCGACCGGCACTACGAATTCGCCGCGCACGCCTGCCGCGCGGAGTACACGATCGTTTCCGGGTTCGCGCTAGGCGCCGACACGATCGGGCACCGGGCCGCAGCCGACACCGGCGGCTCAACCATGCTCATCATGCCCTGCGGGTTGGACCGCCCGTTCCCCCCCGAGAACAGAGACCTCTACACCTCCCTCAAGGACTACGGCAGAGCGGTCATCGTCAGCGAGTTTCCGTTCGGCACGGCCGCCTCCACCCTGACGCTGCGCAAACGCAACAAGCTGATCGTCGCGTTCGCCCGCGGAGTGATGCTCAGCCAGACATCCGCCAAGGGCGGCGCCATGAGCGCCTACCGCTTCGCTCTCGAACAGCGAAAGCCCGTCGCTACCTTCGAGCCCGACGGCGAACCGCGAACATCCGGCAACAATGCCATCAAGCAAGGAGACGAGCGCACCGGCGCACGCCGAACCGAGGAGCGCCTGGGCGGCAGTGCTAGTCCGCCGCCGACCGTGTTCCGCGCCGACGCCGCCGACCATCAGGGCTGGGACGCTTGGCTGCATCAGCTGTGATCTGCGACCTGGACGGAACCGTCTGGGACAGCTACACGTTCTACGCCGACGCGATCGCCGACCGCGACCCCGCCGAGCACGCGCGCGCACTCGCCCAACTACGCGCCGCGAAGCCCGCCGCAACGCTGCTCAGAAGCGGCGGCGTCACCAAAGCGCGACTCCGCAAGATCTGCCGCAGCGCCGACGCGGTCCCCGTGTACGACGGCGCGCTGCCGGCCCTCCGCAGACTGCGCGGCCACGGGATCCCGCTGGGCGCCGTCACAAACCTTCCCGGGTGGATCGCATTGCCGCTGCTCGCGTGCTGCGGCCTCGACGACATGCTCCAGTCGGTCGTCACCTGGGAGCGTAGCCGCCAACGCAAGCCGCACCCCGCGCCGCTCGCGCTGTGCTGCCGCGAACTCGGCGTCGACATTGACGAACGCGCCTGGTACGTCGGGGACTCCGCCGGCTCCTGCCACGCCGCGCTCGCTGCGGGAATGTCGTTCGCGTGGGCTTCATGGGGTACGGCGCCGAGAAGCCGCCCGGCAGCCACAAGACGCTGACGCGCTGCGCCGAGATCTCCCGGCTATGAAGTTCCTCTTCAAGGTCTGGAGCGACTACGACGGATTCACGCCCGCGGAAATCCCGACGCGCCAGCTGCCCGGCGGCCTCCTTCGCCTCGGCTGGGCGCGCTACATCGAAGCCGTCGAACGCAACTCGGAGATCTGGGTCTACTTCCACGGGCGGCACGCGTTCGACAACGGCGTCTGCGTCAAAGGCGTCGCGCACACCGTCGACGTCGACGCCGGCGAAGTCCTCCTACGCGTCCAGCAGGCCTCCGTCGACCGGCCGCTCACTGACGCCGACGCAACCGCTCGCATCGCCCGCGCCGTCGCGGCACGCGGCCTTCAAGTCTTCCTCCTGCCGGAAGTGCTCGACGCCGCCCCGCATGCACGATCAGCACCAGCGCATCCACCTGCGGCCGACGCAACTGCGGAGGCTGCCCGACATGGCGGGCGCTGCCCCTCATCAAACCGCGCGATCTCGGCTGGCCCCACCGGCTCCCCGACGACCTCGCCGACTTCGTTCCCGCCTACTGGGTCATCCCACCACGCAATTTCGTGTACCAGAGCGCCCACCGCTTCAAGACCAAACACCGCCGCACGGACGCTGTTTCGCCGCTTCAAGACCGGCGAGCAGAAGCTCGCGTTCCCGCTCGCCCTCGGCATGCGCGAAGCACTCGCCGAACGCGACCTCGCCGCATTCGACGCAGTCGTACCCATCCCGCTCTCCCCCGACAAAGACGCTGCCGGTGAGATACACCGCACCCAGCTGCTCGCGCGCGAGCTCGCCCGGCTCCTCGGCACGCCCACGCGCGAACTCCCGTCGCTCTCCGAGCCATCTCCAAGCGCCGTCTTCGCACCGAACGCGGCTACAACGCGGCAAGGTTCGAAGACGCGTACCGACGGTGCGTCATCGTCAACGACGAAGTCCAGCGCCTCGAGAGCGTGCTGCTCGTCGACGACGTATGCACGGAGGGCAGCACCATCCGCGCCGCCACCGCGGCGCTGCGCGCGCACAACTCCGCGCTGAGCGTCACCGCCGTGATGGCAGGACAGATGACCGTTCGCGCAGCCGTGACACGCGAGGCCGACCTCATCGAATGACCGGGGCCCGAGCGCCGGCAGACGGGCTCGTCACCAGTCCCAGGCGCCGCCGCCTCCGGCGTCGACACGCGGGAACGGCTCCAGCAAGATCCGCAAACTCGCGCCGTCTGGCATGCAGGGCGCGACCGAAGGCGACGATCTCGGCGAGCGACGGCGCCGCCCAGGCAACCAGTAGGCCGCGCTCGTCCAGCTCGAGGCGGCAGCCAGCGACGCGCGCAGCGGCCTCCAGAAGCGGGAAGCGTCGCTCATCGCCGGCGAATAGACGCCACGGATGGCGGCTGCGACCGCCGAACTCCGCGCCGTGCCCACGGCAGGACGCGAACGTTGGACAGCCCGCCGCGCACAGCGCCGCCGACGCTCCGGTCACGCCGAGTTCGAGCTCGAGCCAGAGCTCCCCCTGCTCCTGAAAGACAGCATCGTCGAACTCGCCTTCGTCGTCGGCCGACGCGTCCAACTGCGCCAGCGCTACGCCATCGCATCGTGGGAAGGCGCTGACGAGACCCTGCCGGTCAAGACCGAAGAAGCCGTGGTCGTACTTGTGCACCCCGGAGGCCGGTCGCGACGGTCTCGGCGAACGGAGCGGAGTTGGTGCCGGTCGATCGCGATCCGAACCTCCACTGCGGAGCCAGGGATCACCTACACCCCAGCTCGCATGTTGGGGCGGCCGTGCCTGGTTACGGGGGAGCCCATTGACAGACACGGCGCACACGCCGCGGGACGCGTTGTCTGCTCGCGATCAGTCCTCTGCGATCGCGTAGAAGCGCGTCAGCGAGAGCAGATCAGGAATGAGCTCAAAGCCCGGACCACCGACCCCGCCGGGCCCCAGCTCGCCGGCGTCGTCCAACGCGTCCCGCAGCTCACCGGGCCGCAGGACCGACAGGCCCCACGCGTAGAGGAGGTCCGACTTCCGAAGGATGCCGCGGTCCTCGGTCAGGAAGACGTGCGCCCCGGATCGCAGGGCCTCGCCCACGAGGCGTCCGTCGGTGCCGGGAAGCATCGCTTCGGCCTGGATCGCGAACGGCTCTGCAGCCGCGCGATCACGGTCGTCGTCGCTGCACCACGCTTCTAGCTGGGCCCGCCGGTCGTCTTCGAGTTCGTACCACACGATATTGCGATCGAGGCCTCCACGGTCCTGCAGGTCAGCCTGAAGCGCGTCGAGGACTCGCTGTCGGCTGGCAAGGACCGCGGCGGGCAGCCGCCTCTTGCGCGAGTCGCTGAGGTAAAGCTGCGAGAGCACCCAGCGGATGTCGCGGTGAAACCACAGCGCGAACAGCTCGCGGAGCGCATCGACGGGCGACTCGCGATCTCCGGGCGGCAGCGCCCCCGCGATCCCGAAGTGGCTCTCCACGGAGTCGTACGCGTCGACGAGATCGATGAGGACGTTGGTGTCCGGCATGATCAAGATGGGGCCCCATCCGCGACGGTTGCCGAAGACGGCGCGGCACCAGCTGTACTCGAACTGCGGGTGGCTAAGCACCCCTCGCCAGTCGGAGGTTTCGGGTTCGAACTCGGATTCGAACCGGCTTGCCCCTCGCGGACGAGCCGCAAGCGGAGCGCTGTCGAAGAGCAGGAGCTGTCCAAACATTGCCGCACGCATAGTGACGCCGAGATCGGCGGTGATGGCAGACAACCCCCTTGACGCTCGCTGGAATGACGCTGCACCCGCGGATGGGCGCTCGCGCAAGCGACGGACTGAGGCGGCCGTGATGCCGGCCCTGATGCGGGTCGGGCGCTGACGCACGTGGGTCGCGGATGCCGATCATGCACCGCCGCGCGGACAATGCGGTCAGCCTCGTCGTCTCACGCACCGGGCGCCCGGTCTTCGCGCACTGCCCGAACGGCCTCAACGGATGCGCGAGCCAGACTCCAAGTCAGCCAGCCTGCCGCTTCCTCGAGCATCTCGGCGCCGGTCCGCGCGGCGCCGCCATCGTGGCGGAGCGTCCCCAACCCAGGGACGCGGATCCAATCACGCAGGTCGCCATCGCGGGGCATCAGGTGACCTTCGATCGCATCGATGACGTCCTCGTTCTCGGTCTCGACGCTGACCGCGTCGATGCGTTGCAGCCCGAGATCGACTGCCGTCGCCGCCAGCCCATCGATGAGGTGGGTTTCGCCCGGCCAGCCCGAGGTCCTGACGATGCTCTCGGCGACGAGCCCGCGTCCGCCGGGCAGCTGCAGGACGGCGGCGCGAGCAGAGGCTAGAAGTTCCCCGGTTTCTTCTCCATCGTTTGGCGCGCTGACGACGGGTCGTCCGAGTCGCGCGAGCTCGGCAGCGACCACCTCGCTCCAATCGTCGGGCCTTAGCGGGGACCAGTGGTCCCATCTCATGGGTTCGATGCGGCTTGCCGTACCGGATTCCGCGTTCAGCGTCGACCAGAGCAGCGCGCACGCACCGGCCACCGGGTCGAGCAGGACGTGCCGCGCGAACGCCAGCAACGTGCGTTCGATGTCGAACGGGATCTCAAGGCTTTCAAGCTGCTGCCAATGATCGGCAAGGGCTGCGAGCAGATCGCCGGGGGGTCAAGCCTAGATCGGAGACGACCGCGTCGAGCGCGGCCTTGAGGGACTCGCGAGTCGGGCCGTACAGGTACACATCGAGCTGACAGCTGTCGCGCGACGCGAGCGCCTCTGCGCACCGGCGAGCGACCGCGGGAGCATTCGGCGGCCAGTCGACTGCCGGTGGGCGGCCCGTCCAGAATTTGACGAGCAGCGGGTAGAGGTCGGCGTCGGACAGCGTCGATTCCCATGCGGCGTACATGATGGAGTCGCCGAGGAGTCCGATCTCATGATCTCCGGGCTCGTCGAACAGCTCCCACCGCACTCCCGCGGCGCGGACGCGTGCGCGCCACGCGGCGTGGTTTTCAGACTCGCGCGGCAACGCGATCAAGCGTTCGCGATGACCTGCGACAAGACGCGCACGGATCGCCGCGGCGCCAGCCCTGCGCCAGGCGGCTGGGCAGAGCCCTTGTCATCCTCCGCACGGCTTCGCCGTGTAAGTCGGAGCGCGTGTCAGCCACGGTGCGAGTCGAAGGGCGCCGCGTAGCCGGTGATCTGCGAATACAGCCTCCAGGCCCGCTGGTAGTCCGCGTCGGTCAGCGGTTTGTCCGGATCCGGGTGATGCGCCGCATTGGCGAGTCCGCAGAGGCTGCGGGCCGCGTCGACCGCAGCGAGGTCGATGAGCTGCAGCCCTGCCAGGTCGTAAGCCAGGCAGTTGAGCACCGCTCGTGGCTCGAAAGACCCGTACGACGCGGGCGGCCCGTGCCCCTTGGCGAGCATGTCGACGCGCCGTCGGCGATTGAAGGCATCCAGCCACTCCGGGCCATCCTGGCGCTCGAGGATCACTCGCAACCGATCGCGGTACACGTCGGCGGCGGCTCCGACGGCTCGCTGGATGGCAAAGCCGACCTCCTCGTCGCGGCGTCGCTGCACGAACTCATAGCCTGGACTCGAGGCGTCGACTTCCGGCGGTCCTGCGACCGGAACGGTGTGATCGCCGCGACCCGCCTGCGGCCGGCCGCCAGGGAGCGAAGGAACACCCCCACGCGACCCGAGCTCGCCGCGAGCCATCACGCGGCGAGCGATCGCAACGATCCCAAGTGCGAGCCCGACAAAGACCAACCAGGCGGCGACGACACGAAGGACCGCGTCGCGCTGTGGACCGCCGCCGCCCGTCGCGTCATCGCTTTCGAACTGCGCGCTGCTGATCTGCGCGCGCGCGACGGTTCGCTCCCCGACACCACCACGGGTGCGGCGCTGTGCCGTCAGGTACCCGCATAAGCGCTGACTGCGGGACGCCTCGAAGGCATTGACGAGCGTGACGTCCACGGAGAAATGCGCCCCACCGACGACCGCATAGTTGGTCCTGGTAGCGCGCTGGGCTGGTCGAGTCTTGCGGCACCGCGAGTTGGGCGGGATCGCCACCACCGTCACCGTGCCGAGATGCTGGGAGGCGGCGTCCGCGTACAGCGAGTCGACCGCGCGACCGACGTAGCCCGTGGCGGTGACAACGGCGTCGTACGCGGCCGAGCTCTGCTCCGAGGAAGCCTTGATATGCAGCCGGTCTCGGCGAGGCCCCGCGCGGATGACTCTTCCAGCGACGACCCGGCCATCGTCGTAGGCGCAGATCGTTGAGCGGCCTTCCCCGAACGACAGCTGCCGGGTATCAGCACCTCCGTCAGCCAGAAGCCCACGCGTGTCGAGCGTCTGTGCGGGATCCCCTGGGAGGTTGTCGTGCGGACACGCGCGTGCGCCCGCGAACACGACCACCACGTAGGCTCGCCCCGGCGGCCCGCGCAGCGTGTAGGTCACGCTCTCCCCGGCCGGCGGCCGAGCAGGACCCGACCACCGCCAGGGCGCTGCGACGGCGGTCGCGCTGGCCGCGAGGAACATCGCAGCAATCCCGGATGAGAAGCACGCGAGGGGGATCCTGGCTCTCAGTCGCGCCGCCACACCAGCAAGAGTAACGATCGTTACTGGCCCGATTGGTGTTTGGGCGCGAGGTTGGCGGGATGGCCCAGGCCTACAACCCGGTCGAGCGAAAGCGTCTGCGAGAACTCGGTGCCAGCATCCGGCAGCGGCGCACGGCCGGCGATCTGACTTTGGAGGATCTCGCCGACTCGGCCGGGCTCTCGGTCACCTACCTCGGTCAAACTGAGCGCGGCCAGCGCAACCCGTCGATCCTCGTCTTGTGGCGCATCGCCGACGCGCTCGACACCACGCTCGATCACCTGGCCGCGATGGATCGTGCTCGAGAGCCATGACTGCTGAAGCACCCCGGACGCGCTCGGAAAGCGAGCAGTCTGTGCCAGCCGGTCAGCCGACGCCCGGATAGTCACACCGGGTTCCCGTTTAGCCTCAACCACCGTTTCTGTAGCTCACGGCGATTTTTCGGCTGAGACGTGATCGGCGGGGCGCAATGCGGCCGGTGGCGGGTGGCTGGAGGGCCGCGACGGCGCCGAGCGCGGCGACTGGGTGTGGTGCGTCGTGATCTTGGGGCAGGGGTCTGGCGCCGGGGTGCCGGCGGGTCTGCGCGCTGGTCATCGGTTGGGTGGGCGCCGTGGGCGGCCGGCGTCAGGTGAGCGCTGGCAGCGCTCGGATGCGGGGTCAGCGCGGCGATGTAGTCGGTCTGCCAGGGCCAGCGGGCGGGCAGGTGCAGCGTGACGGCGCGCGCGTGGCGCGTCAGGCGGCCGGGCAGCTCAAGCAGCCGGCGGCGATGCGTGCGCGCTCGTCTGGGGGTGCTGGCAGGGAGGCCGAGCAGTTCGGTCCAGCGCAGCAGGTCATGGGCCAGGCAGGCGATCACCGTCCAGGCGGCGTTGGCGTCGTAGTCGCCGGAGGGGAAGTGCGCGAGCGCTTGGTCTTTGACGTCGCGGATCGCGAGCTCGACGACGGCGTGCGCGCGGTGCTCGGCCTCGACGAGGTGCAGCGCGTCGGTGCGGTTGCTGATCAGCGCGTGGTGCTGCCAGGTCTCAAACAGCTTGCCTTGCGCGTCTTTGCCCAGCGGGCGCACGCGGCGCACGATCAGCCGCTCGCCGTCCAGGACGCTTTCGGCGATCTGCGCCTCACCGGTGGCGGGATAGTCAGGCAGCGTCTGCCAGGCGTCCTGGGCGATCTTGCTGATCTGCGCCTCGACGCGGTTGGTCACCCTGACGCCGATCGAGCACAGCACGCCCTTGGCGGCCAGCCGGGCGCGCAGCGCCTTGTTATGAAAGCCCGAGTCCGCCCGCAGCAAGATCTGACCGGTCGCGCCGGCGGCGCGGACGCGCGCGACGAGCTCGTCGACGAAGCGGATGACGCCGCGCTGCGTGTTCGCCTTGCCGGTCCTGAAGCGGATGTGCAGCACCTCGCACCGTGTCCGCGCGCGTCGCCTGCGGGAGTGTCCGAGGAACTGTGTAGGCATGAGCGAACTGGAGTCTCATGCCCACGAACACACGCAGCACGAGCAGGACCTTGATGGAGGATCGCGTCGCCGGCGTCGAGCGGTGCGAGCCCGTAGGGCGAGTGCCGGTCGG
>JBBSNY010000023.1:0-72433 GCA_038260305.1 Solirubrobacterales bacterium | reverse complement strand
GGGCGGCGGCGCCGCGGCGGGCGGCGGCGCGACGGCGGGCGGCGGCGCGACGGGAGGCGGCGGTGCGACGGGAGGCGGCGGCGCCGCGGCCGGGGCATGCGCCAGCGACTCGGCGGAGGACGTGGAGACCTTCGCCAGGGCGGCCGTGCCGATCGCGCCGACGTAGACGTCGAGCGCGTCGCGGACACCGTAGGGATCGCCACCCGCGGTCTGGCTGCCGCCGGTCGCGGAGCTGTCGTCGGCGTTGCAGAAGATCTCCAGCAGGACCGGGATGCCGCCCTGGGTGTCGGGGGCGCCGGTGGCGCAGCCGGCCGGGATCAGCGGCGGGAGCAGAATGCCCGTCGTCCCGAGTTTCACGACGCTCGAGCTGTTGGTCTGCGTCGGAGCGAGGCCGCGGCAGGCGGTCGTGTCGCTCGACGACGTCGACGCGTCGGCGATGGTGGCGCCCGCCGTGATGTTGGCCACGTTGCTGTCGCCGTGAGAGGTCTGGCAGGTGCTGGTGCTGCCGATGTTGCCGTTGGACTCTGCGACGCCGATGCTGAGCCCGGGCGTGCCGACCGGAAGGCCTCCGGCGGATGCGCCAATCGTGGCGCTGGCCAGGCTGAAGCGGTTCGTCGAGCCGGAGGTCGTCGTTGACGACGTCACGTGGACGGCGTTCAGGCAGATGCCGGTGCTCGTGCAGAGCCCGGTCAAGAGCGACGGCAGGATGCCGCCGTCGACGGACTCGCCGGCGCTCGTGTCGGCGCCCGTGAGGATCTCGTTGCCGAACAGCGCCGCGACCGTGACGTGACCGTGGTAGGTGCCGTCGGCGCGCTGCTCGCCACCGGCACGGCCGACGATGACATCCTCGCTGTCGGCGGCGCCATTCGGATTGGCGGAGAACGGGCGTGTGGCGTTCGGGTTGAGGTCGACGACGGCCACGGATCCCTGGCCGTGCGGGTTCGTGCCGTGTAGGGGCGGCTCCGTCTTGGGCGTCGGCGACGTGGCCCGCACCTGAGCGGGCGCGTAGGAGTTCAGGTTGGACTTCACCGTCGTCGCGCCGCTGGAGAACGTAGGCAGGGCGACGAGAAACGCCGCTGCCACGGCACCGGCTGATACGAACATCTTGCGCTGGACCATGAGTCCCCCTGTTGATCTTCCGAAGCCCCGGACCTCTTTATAGCCGGTTAAGGCGCATGCACAAAGTCTGACGCGAAAAAACGTCAGCCCAACGCATCACCCGGATTCTGCACTCGGACGCGCGGAAGCCCGGCGCCGACGTCGATCCGGATCACGATCGGGCGCCGCGCGTAGAGCGATCCGGGGGCTCCCGCGAGCGCGCGCAGGACGTGGTGGCCGCGGCGCAGACGCGGCAGCAGCAGGCCGTTGAGCGGGCACAACGTCGGCGGCCCGCCGTCGAGGCGGCACTGCAGCGGGCCCGCCGCGCGGTCACCGGAGGCAAAGACGATCAGCAGGCGCCCGCCGACGAGACCGACCCTGCGTTCGGCCGTCGCGCTCGGAGCCGGGGTGAGCCGGCGCAGGAAGACGTCCGCCTTGCGGTTCGTGTCGCCGCCCGCGAGGTTGGAGGCCGACGACACGAAGGCCACCGTGCTCGCGTCGTCGCTCAGCGACGGACGCTGCGGCGTTATGTCGTCGAGCTCGCTCGAGCGCGGCCGCCCGCGCGCCGTGACATCGACGATCGACGTGATGTTGCGCACGACGTCGCGGACGAATACGTCGAGCCCGTAGGTGTTCTCGGGGACGAGATCGTCGGCCCGGGAGGCGAATGCGACGAAGCGGCCGTCCGGCGTGATCGTCGGCTTGAACGACGAGCGGGTCGCCTCCTCGTTGGTGACGCTGAGGCTGACGCGACGCGTCGTCCGGGCGGCGCGGTCGCGGAGGAAGACGTCGGTGCTGTGGTTGCGGTCGCGGCGGACGAGGTTGCGCGCGTCGGACTCGAACACGACGAAGCGCCCGGCGTCGCTGACGTCGGAGACCATCGGCCGGCCGTAGGCGAGCGCGCCGTCCTGTCCGCCGCCGCCGCGGGCGACGCTCACGAGTGTGGTGCGCGCGGTCTTCAAATCGCGCAGGAAGACGTCGGCGCGTCTGTTGGCGTCGCGGGAGACGAGGTCCGAGGCCCGTGACGAGAAGCTCACGAAGCGACCGTCGGCGCTGATCGCCGGCGCGGAGGAGTCTCCGTTCGCGAAGCCGCCGTCGCGCGCCGCGCTGACGAGGGTCGTCGTGGCGGTGGCGAGGTCCCGCACGAATACGTCCTCGTGCGCGTTGTCGTCGCCACGCACGAGGTCGTCCGCGTCGGAGGTGAAGACCAGCCGCCGCCCATCGGCCGACAGGTCCGGCTGCGAGGAGGATCCGTGTGCGTCGCTGCCGTCGGGCGCGACGCTGGCACGGACGAGCGCCGAGGTCCCGCTGCGCACGAAGATGTCGGAGTCGCGGTTGCCGTCGCCGCGGACGAGGTTCGTCGCGCGCGAGGAGAACGCCGCGATGGCGCCGTCGCCGTCGAGGACGGGATCCTCGGAGGCACGGTCGGCAGCGGCGCCTCCGAGGCCGCTCGAGAGCAGCGACACGGCGCCGCGCGCCTGGTCATAGACGAAGACGTCGCGCACGGCTCCGTTGCCGTCCTCGTCCGCCGTGAGGTTCGTGGCCGTCGACGAGAATGCCAGGCGCCGCGCGTCGGCCGACAGCGAGGGGTCGCCGCTGCGGCCGTCCGGATCGCCGGTGGCCGCGAGTCGGACGCGTACGGTGCGCTGCGGGGACGGACCGGCGAGAACCTCGGCCGCCACCCCGCCGAGCACTCCGACGGCGATCATGGCGGCCAGCGCCGCCGACGGGATCCGGCGTCCTCGCCGTCGGAGGGGCACGGGGTCAGTTGTAGCGCAGCCCAACTGATCGTGCGCAACCTCGTGGTCGAGGAGTTAGTTAGTGCCCCCGGGAGGAATCGAACCTCCAACCTTCGGATTAAGAGTCCGCTGCTCTGCCAGTTGAGCTACAAGGGCGGGTCTGAGCCGAGGCGAAGTCTAGTGGGTCGCCCGACCCGCCTACCCCGCCGGCGTGGTCGTCGTCGCCTGCGCGGCCTGCGCCAGGATCTGCGTCTTGCGCTGGTCGATCGTCGTCTTGAGGAGCTTGCGCTGGTCCTTCGGCGCGAGATCGATCGCCCGCTGCGCGGCGAGGTCGCCGGTGCGGTTCTCCTTGGCGGTGTACGCCAGGATCGCGAGCTGGGCGAAGAGGTTCGAGTTGGGGGGGTCCTCGGCGCCCGTGACGACCTCCATCGCGCGCACCGCCTTGACCGGCTGGTTGAGCGCCCCCGTGCCGTACGCCTGGACCATGAGCCGCGCCGTATCGACGTCGGGCTTCTTCGGATCCAGCGAGAGGCTCTGCTCCCATGCGTCCGCGGCCAAGGCGAGCTTCTGCTTGCCCTTCGCCGTGTACGTGACGTCGTCGGCGGCGAAGCCGTCGAGGCTCGCCCGCTGGTAGCGCAGCTTCGCCAGGCTCGCCCAGACGGCGGGGTCCTTCGGGGTCGCCCGCGTCTTCGCCAGCGCGCGGTTGATCTGCTTGTCAATCGTCTTCGTCGGGCTGTCTCCGCTGCTCCCGCCGCCCACGACCGCATCGACGATCCCGCCACTGGAGCTGCTGCCGATCCCGAACAGCACGAGGCCGCCTCCCATGAGGAGGGCGAGCGAGAGGTAGATCACTTGCACAGTGCGGCGTCGGCCGCGTCCGCGCAGGTCGAACAGCATCGGCGATCAGTCCTTCGGGTCGGGGTCTATCGGATCCTGCTGATCTCCCAGCTTAGGGGCATCGTCGTCGTCACGCTCCTGGCCGGCGGCCTCGTCGTCACCGGCCAGCTCGGCCTCGGAGGCGCGCTCGACCGCCTCGGCCGCGGCGGTCAGGTCCTGGAGGTCGTCGTCGGGCTCGTCGCCGTCCGCGTCGTCCCTGTAGCCGGCGAGCACGTCGTCCTCGTCGTCGTCCCGGTCCTCGTCGACGCGATCGTCGTCGCGATCGTCGTCCGCGTCGTCCGGGTCCTCGTCGACGCGATCGTCGTCGTCGTCGTCACGATCGTCGTCCGCGTCGTCCGCGTCCTCGTCCTCGTCGTCCTCCTCGGGCGGCTTGATGCGGTCGATCCAGCGCGCGAGCAGGATGCTGAGCTCGAACAAAATGATGAGCGGCGCCATCGCGAGCGTCATCGTCACCGGATCCGGCGTCGGCGTGGCGACGGCGGCCAGAATCGCGATCCCCAGGATCACGTAGCCGCGGTTCTTCGCGAGCTGCTTGGGCGTGAAGATCCCGAGCCGCGTCACCGCGAGCACGCCGACGGGGATCTGGAACAGCAGGCCGATCCCTGCGATGAACAGGACGGCGAACTTGAAGTAGGCGTTCGCCTGCAGGAGGTTGTTGAACGACTCCGCGTTGAAGTTCTGCAGGAACTGCACGGCTCGATCGAGGACGACGAAGTAGCCGAACAGCACGCCGCAGACGAACAGGAACGGCACCATCAGCATGAGCGGCAGGGCGACCTTGCGCTCCTTCGGGCTGAAGGCCGGTAGTACGAATGCGTACGCCTGGTAGAGGAGCATCGGCATCGCGAGCAGCAGCGCCGCGTAGAACGCGATCGTGATCGTCGCCGTGAAGGGCTCGGTCACGCCGAGCGTCGTCAGCCGCGGGGTCGCGGCCGTCGGCAGCGCCCGCGCCGCCTTGGAGAATTGCTTCGCCGCGGCCGCGAGCGCCGCCGTCGTCTTGTCGATCTGGGCCTGCTGCTTCAGCGTGACCGCGCGCGAGCCGCGCAGGGCTTGCAGCGTATCCCCGGTCAGCGTGAGCGCCGGCGGCAGGGTCTTCAGGCCCTCGCCGAGCTGGCTCTGGAACTGCGCGGCCTGCGCGACGGGGTCGGTCTTCGTGCTCGACTTCTGCGCCTTCTGGGCGTCGGTGACCGGCCGCGTGACGATCTTCAGGATCGCGTGGTTCTCAGCGAAGCAGAACGAGAACGCCACGAGTAACGCGGCGATCGAGATGATCAGCCGCTTACGCAGCTCCGTGAGGTGATCGACGAGGCTGAGACGGTCCTCGTGACCGATCGGCCGTAGCGCTCGTGCCATGTCCGGCTGGTGCTTGCTGCGCGGCGCGCCGCTCAGCCGCGCGAGCGGCCGGTGGCGTCGTGCTTCTCAGAGGAGTCGGGCTCGTCGTCGCCCGACGCGGACAGCTTCGCGGGCTCGTCGTCGTCCTTGTCGCTGCCCGTGATCGACTCCTTGAACTCGCGCATGCCCGTGCCGAGCGAGCGACCGAGGCCCGGCAGCTTCTTCGGCCCGAGGACGAGCAGGGCGATGACGAGCACGACGATGAGTTCGAGTGGGCCGATACTCGGCATAGGTACTCCTGGGTCGGGTTCTGACAGGGTACGCGACGGCGTGTGACAGACGTCACGTCGACATCGAGACATGGGGGTCAAGTTCCGCGCCCGCATGCCGATGAGTGCTGCATGCAGGAGTTCGAACATAGTCCAGCCCCGGATCACAACCGATACATCCGCAAGGTCACGCTGCCGTCCGGAAAGACGATCGAGGTCATCTCATTCGAGCACTCCCCGTCGGTTGAACGTGAGCTTCACGTTTGCCCGGAGTGCGCCTCGGAGCTCGTCTACCCGGTCGCTTGGGATCAGGCCGATCGCGCCAGCTGGGAGGTCAGCCTCCGCTGCCCGAACTGTGAGTGGACCGTCACCGATGTCTTCGAGGAAGCGGCCATCCAGCAGTTCGACGAAACGCTCGACCGGGGCACGGAGGCGCTTGTCTCCGACCTTCGCCAGCTGACCCGCGCCAACATGGAGGAGGACGTCGAACGCTTCGTGCTGGCGATCAGCGCCGGCCACGTCCTCCCAGAGGACTTCTAGGCGCTCCGCAACCTCCGCCCGGCCCGCCGCCCGCCCGCCCGCCCGCCCGCCCGCCGCTCAGGCGTGGCGGTCGACGACCGAATCCGCGACGAGGTCCAGCGCCTCGAGCTGGCCCTGCTCGAGATCGAGCTCAGCCAGGCCAGCCTTCGCATCGACGACGATCTCCAGCGCCTGCGCCTTGGCGGCGGCCAGCGCGCCCGTCGCCTCGATGCGCTTGCACAGCTCCGTCGCCTGCTCGGGCGTCGTGACCGCCCGCAGATCGAGCGTCGCGAGCCCCTCGTCGCGCTGACGGGCAAGGATCAGCGGGAGCGTCACCGTCCCGTCGAGCAGGTCGGTGCCGCGGTGCTTGCCCGTGCTCGTCGCCGACCCCGACACGTCGAGGACGTCGTCGAGCAGCTGGAACGCGAGCCCGATGCGGCGGCCGAACGCGCCGAGCGCGGTGATCGCCTCGCCGTCGCGGCCGACCGCGATCGCACCGAGCTCGCACGACGCTTCGAACAGCCGCGCGGTCTTCAGCTCGCAGCGATACAGGTAGCGCTCGACGGCGACGGTCGCGTCCCAGGCATCCTGGCGCTGCAGCAGCTCACCCTCGGCGAGCGCCGACGTCGCACGCGACAGCGCCCGCACGGAGGCGAGCGTCCCGACGGCGGCGAGCTCGGCGAATGCGCGCGAGAACAGCAGGTCGCCCGTCGCGATGGCGAGCAGGCGACCGCCCTGCGCCCACACCGTCGGCAGACCGCGGCGCATCGACGCGCGGTCGAGGACGTCGTCGTGGACGAGCGTCGCGGAGTGCACGAGCTCGACCGCCGATCCGCATGCGACGAGCTCCCGTGGGTCCTCGGGGGTCCTGCCGGCGGCGAGCAGCACGAGCAGCGGGCGCAGGCGCTTGCCGCCCGCGGCGATCGTCGCAAGCGCGTGCTCGCCGAGCACCGGGCCGTGGCTGACGGCAAGCGCCTCGAGCCGATCCTCGATCTCCGCGAGCAGGACGGGGACGTGCGCTCCCGCGACCCGCACGATCGCCTCGACGCTCTGTGCGGCGCTCGTCATCGCCGCGTGCCGACGTGCAGCGCGATGATCCCGCCCGCCGTCAGCACGTAGCGCACGTCCATCCCGCAGGAGTCCATCTTCGCGGCCAGGTCGCGCGGGCCGGGGAAGCGCCTGACCGAGTTCGGCAGGTACTCATAGGCCTCGGGATCGCCGGCGACACGGCCGATGACCGGCACGACGCGATCGAACCACAGGCGGTAGAACGTCGACAGCGGCGGGCGCGTCGGGGTCGTGATCTCGAGCACGACGACCTTGCCGCCGGGGCGTACGACGCGCGTCATCTCGCGCAGGCCGAGGTCGAGGTCGGAGAAGTTGCGCGCGCCGAAGCCGACCGTCGCGGCGGAGAACTCGCCGTCGGCGTAGGGCAGCGCCATCGCGTTGGCCCACTCGAACGTGATCGGCGCCGCGGTGCCGGGGCCTCCTGGCGCAAGCTTCGCCCGCGCGTGGACGAGCATCTCCTCGGAGAAGTCCGAGCCGATGACCTCGCCGGTGGCGCCGACGCGGCGGGCGAGCTCGAGCGCGAGATCGCCGGTGCCGGTCGCGACGTCGAGGACGCGGTCGCCGGGACCGACGCCGGCCAGGTCGACGGCGCGCCGGCGCCAGCCGTGGTGCAGCCCGGCCGTCATGACGGAGTTCATGACGTCGTAGAAGCCGGCGATGCGATCGAACATCGCCCGCACCTGCGGCTCCTGCAGGGTTCCCTTGTCGCTGTCGGTCATCGAGTGGACGCCGCGTCGCGGCGTCGAGGCCTCACTTCAGCTGCGCGAGGAACTCAACGAGGTTGTCGCGCTTCTCGGGAGGCAGGTTCGTGAAGGGAGGCATCGGCGCGGTCGGGTTGACGAGCGTGCGCGCGATCGCCTGGCGCGGCAGCCGCCCTCCGATCTGCGACAGGTCCGGGCCCGGCCCGGTGTTGCCGTTCTCGCCGATCTTGTGGCACGCCAGGCAGCCCGATTGCGCGACCACCAGCTTGCCGGCCTCGAAGGACCGCAGCGAGGCGGCGCCTCCGGCGATGACGCTCGCGGGCGGCGCCATGTCGATCTGGTTCGGCGAGCCGGCGATGGCGCCCTGGTAGGTCAGGAACGCCATGGCGGCGATCGTGAAGAAGGCTGCGGCCATCGCGATCGGCCGGCGCTCGGGGCGGCGCTCGGGGCTGCGATCGTAGAACGGCAGCAGGAACAACAGGATCATGCACAGCGTCGGGACGCCGATCGCGGCCAGCGGCACGAGCGCCGGCGGCTTGATGACCCGCAGCACCTCGAACAGGAAGAAGAAGTACCACTCGGGACGCGGCACATACGTCGTCGTCGTCGGATCGACCTTCGGGCCGAGCTCGGCGCCGAGGACGAGCGACATCAGGATGATCGAGATCATGACGACGCAGGCCATGAGCCCGTCCTTCGCCACCGAGTAGGGGAAGAACGGCTTGCCCTGGGACTTCAGGATCGAGTACTCGCGGAGGTATGCCTCCTTCTCGACCTGGTTCACGCCGCATCCTTACGCAGCTCGGGGCTCGTGTCAGCGCGGATCCACGGCGGTGCCGTCGTGCCGAGACGCGCGACGAGATACAGGTGCGCGCCGATCAGGCCGGCGATGATGCCGGGCAGCAGCAGCATGTGGATCGAGTAGAAGCGCGACAGCGTCGTCGCGGTGAACTCGGGCCCCGCTCGCAGGAAGTCCGACAGGTACGGGCCGACGAGCGGGCCGGTGCCGTTGATCGCCACGCCGACCGTCGTCGCCCAGTAGGAGCGCTGGTCGAACGGCAGCAGGTATCCGGTGAAGGACATCATCATCGTGAGGACCAAGAGCACGACGCCGATGACCCAGTTCAGTTCGCGGGGGTACTTGTAGGCGCCGAAGAAGAAGGTCCGGGCCATGTGCAGGAAGATCAGGATGACCATGACCGACGAGCCCCACTTGTGCATGCCGCGCACGAACTCGCCGAGGAAGACCTCGTTCGTCAGGAAGCGGATCGACTCGTAGGCACGCGTCGGCGAGGGGTCGTAGTACATCGCCAGGAAGACGCCGGTGACCGCCTGCGACAGGAACGCGAACAGCGTCGCCGAGCCGAGCGTGTAGAACCAGTTCGTCCCCTTCGGGATCTTGCGGAACATCATCCAACGGGCGCCGGCCGACAGCGAGGTGCGCTCGTCGAGCCAGTCGATCGTCGAGACGCCGGTCTCGGCGAGCTTGCCGCGCTTGGGCGCCGCCGTCACGGCGGCGTCGTCCTCTGGGGCGCGCTTGCGGCTCGGGCGAAGCCCGGAGGTGGAGGGAAGCTTGGCCATCGATCAGGTTCCTGGGATCTTGCGCGTCGTGGGTCGCGCGGGATAGACGTACTGCCCGATGCCGTCGAGCGCCTGTCCCGGGTCGCGCGGTGAGAAGCGGCGCAGCTCGGCGTTCAGGCTGTAGCGCGGGCCGACCTCGACGAGACCGTTGCGCACCCGCGTGTAGAAGCGATCGAGCGGCCGCACCGGCGGGCCGCCGGCGACCTTGCCCTCGATGTCGTAGGTGCCGCCGTGGCAGGGACAGATGAAGCGCTGCGAAGCCTCCACATAACGCACCGGGCAGCCGAGATGCATACAGCGATGCGAGATCGCGACGAAGTCGTTGTACTGGTCCTTGACCTCGTGGTCGAGCGCGGTGTTGTACTTGCGCATGTAGACCGTCGCCTTGCCGACCTCGCCGATGCCGGGCGAGATCGTGATCGTCCGCGGCACGTACGTGTCGTCCGGGAAGTCGCCCGTCGGGCCGACAGCCTCCCAGCGGTACTTCTCCTTCTCGAAGACCGGTCCGAAGGCCATCCCGAGCGCGGGCAGCGTGAACGCCGCGGCCGCGACGCCGCCCGCGGTATGAGCCGTCCCCGTCATGAAGCGACGGCGGCTGACGGTCTCGCCCTCGAACGCTCCGGGGATCTTCGCCTCGGCGGTCGTCTTGGGCTTCTTCTTGCGTTCGTCTGGCACGGGCACGGGAATCTACCGACCGCGGGCCTTCGACGGTCCCGTCCTGTGAGCGGGCACGCGTCAGGCCCGTCGGGATGGCGCTCGCGCGGCGTCGCGAAGCGCCGCTGCGGCGCCCGCGTCGCCTGCCCGCGCGCCCGACTTCGCGGCCGCCGCGCACGGATTCGCGCCGCGGGCGATCGCGGCGACGCCCGCCTGCCATGCGGCCTCGGCGAGCTCGCCGTCGTCGCCGGCGTGGGCCTGGGCGCTCAGCGAGATGACGTCCGCGAGCTCGGCGATCGCCATCATGTCGCCGATCGTTGCCAACCGCGCCAGGCCGAGGGCGTAGAGGCGGTCGCCGGCGAGCAGCGCGAGGTCGGCGTCGTCGATGCGCAGCACGCGCGCGCGGCCATAATGCAGCCGGTAGCCCTCGTCGATGGCGGAGACCGCGATCTCGACGTCCTGCGCGTGGCCGGCGACTCGGGCCCCGGCCGCCGCGAGGACGGCACGGTCGGGCTCGCCTCCGGCCGTGTCCGCGTCGCGGTCGTCGCCGGGCAGCGAGGAGGCAAGCGGCGTGCCCGACTCGCGCACCGCGGCGCGCAGCCGTTGCAACGGGCCGCTCATCGCCGGCGACGGATCACGAGCGGATCTCGCCGAACGCCGCCGTCGCGGCGGCGACGGTGCGAGCGATGTGCGCGGGCGTGTGCGCGAGCGACGGAAACCACGCCTCGAACTGCGACGCCGGCGCGTAGACGCCGCGCGCGAGCAGGCCGCGACACCAGGCCCCGTAGGCCTCGAGGTCGCACGCCTGGGCGCCCGCGTAGTCGGTCACGGGCTCGCGCGAGAAGAACAGCGTCAGCAGGCCGGTCGCCGTCGAGATCTGGACGTCCTCGTAGCCGGCGGCCTCGGCCGCGCCGGCGAGGCCCTCGGCGAGCGCGGCGGTCGTCGCCGCGAGCTTGAGGTACGGCTGATCGCCCTGCAGGAGGGCGAGCGTCGTGAGCCCTGCCGCGACCGCGAGCGGGTTGCCCGACAGCGTGCCGGCCTGGTAGACGTCGCCGGCCGGCGCGATCCGTCGCATGAGCTCGCGCGGGCCGCCGTAGGCCGCGGCGGGCAGGCCGCCGCCGATGACCTTGCCCATGACCGTGAGGTCGGGAAGGACCCCCGTCAGGCCTTGAGCGCCGCCGGGGCTGACTCGAAAGCCGGAGATGACCTCGTCGAAGATCAGCAGCGCCCCGCCCGAGTCGGCGCGCTCGCGCAGGAGCTCGAGGAAGCCCTCGGCGGGCGGGACGAGACCCATGTTCGCCGGGTACGGCTCGGCGATGATGGCCGCGAACTCGTGCGCCTCGAGCGCCGCGTCGAGCGCGGCCGGATCGTTCCACGGCACGACGATCGTGCTCGCCGCGACCTCGGCCGGCACCCCGGGCGAGGCCGGGATGCCCTGCGTCGCCAGGCCGCTGCCCGCCTCCGCGAGCAGGCCGTCGACGTGGCCGTGGTAGGCGCCGGCGAACTTCAGCAGCTTCGTGCGCTCGGTGACGGCGCGCGCGAGGCGGATCGCGCTCATCGAGGCCTCGGTGCCCGACGAGGTCATGCGCAGCATCTGGACGCTTGCAACGCGCCGGCTGACCTCCTCGGCGAGGTCGACCTCGCCGGCCGTCGGGGCACCGAACGTCGTGCCCTTCGCGGCCGCCTCGACGACCGCGGCGATGATCTGCGGGTGCGCGTGGCCGTGGATCAGCGGGCCCCACGAGCAGACCCAGTCGACGTAGCGGTTGTGGTCGACGTCGATGAGCTCGGCGCCCTCGGCGCGGTCGACGAAGATCGGGTCGCGGCCGATCGAGCGCATCGCGCGCACGGGCGAGTTCACGCCGCCCGGCAGGTAGTTGACCGCCCGGGCGTAGTGCTCGGCCGAGCGCGTGTCGGTGAGGGAAGCCGTCATCGGAGAGCGCGACACCGCTAGACGGCGCCGTGCTCCCGTTCCCAGTTGGTGAAGTCGTCTGTGAAGTACAGGAGTCGGATCTTCTTGAACTCCGTCGAGGAGTACAGCGTCGCGCGCTCTGAGATGTCGAACTCGTCGGCGATCGCGTCGAGGATCGCGTCGCACTCCTCCTTGGAGCGCCCGTGGGCCATCGTGAAGACGGAGTACGGCCAGTCCTCGTAGGTCGGGCGCTGGTAGCAGTGCGAGATGCCGCGGAAGGACGCCATCCGTGGGCCGAACTCGGAGATCTTCTCGTCGGGCACCTTCCAGACGCCCATCCCGTTCGCCGAGAAGCCGGCCCGGCGGTGATAGAGGATCGCGGCGACGCGGCGCAGGATCCCGCGCTCCTTCATCGCAGCGAGGTGCTCGAGCAGCTCGGCGACGGTCATCCCAAGCTCGGCGGCGGCGTCGACGTAGGGCTCCGGGACGACCGGCAGGTCGCCCTGGGTCGCGCGGATGACCTCGCGGTCGCGCTCGTCGTAGGCGACGCCCTCGAGGTCGACCGGCTTCTGCGCCTCGCCCTCGGTCGACAGCGACTTCGTGTCGCCGTCCATCTCGAGCTCCATCCGGATCTTGAACAGCTTCAGCGTCGGGAGCTGGCGGATCGAGGTCGCGCCCGTGAGCTCCTGCATGAGGTCCAGCGTGCCCTGCAAGCCGAGCTTGGAGTCGCCCTCGACGGCGAGCGTGAACCACATGTTGAACTCGTGGTTGCGCAGGTAGTTGTGGCTGACGCCGGGGTGCGAGTTGATGATCTTCGCGGCCCGCCACGGGTGCTCGGCATCGACCTTCGCGGCGACGAGCATCGAGCCGTAGCCGAGCGCGCGCGTGTCGTAGATCGGCGTGACCTGGCGGATGATGCGCTCGTCGAGCAGGTGCCGCACGCGCTTGAGGACCTCGTCCTCGGTGATGCCGGCGAGCGTCGCGACCGCCGCGTAGGGCTTGGGCTCGAGCGGGAAGCTGCCCTGCATGAGGTTCAGCAGCTTGCGATCGACGTCGTCCATCTCGATCGCCGCGCCGCCCTTGCGGGCGCGGATCTTCGGGACGGCGGCCTTCGATGAGGGAACTGGGGTTTCGCCGTCCGATCGCCGCAAGCGGCGATCTCCCGGCGACGTCACTTGATCCACAGGGCTGCGTCCTTCGCGTGGTAGCTGATGATGATGTCGGCGCCTGCGCGGCGGATGGAGGTCAACGTCTCCAGGACCACGGCGCGCTCGTCGAGCGCGCCGGCTGCCGCGCCCGCCTTCACCATCGCATACTCGCCGCTGACGTTGTAAGCGGCAACGGGCAAGTGCGTGGCGTCCTTCACCCGGCGGATGACGTCGAGATATGCGAGCGCGGGCTTGACCATGACGACGTCGGCGCCCTCCTGGACGTCGAGCAGCGCCTCGCGTACGGCCTCGTTGCCGTTGGCGGGATCCATCTGGTAGGCGCGGCGGTCGCCGAAGGCCGGCGTCGAGCCGGCAGCCTCGCGAAACGGCCCGTAGAACGCCGAGGCGAACTTGGCGCTGTAGGCAATGATCGGTGTGTCGGAGAAGCCCTCCTCGTCGAGCGCCGCGCGGACGGCGCCGATCCGCCCGTCCATCATGTCGCTCGGCGCGACGACATCGGCACCGGCGCGCGCGTGCGAGACGGCGGTGCGGGCGATGAGCTCGACGCTCGAGTCGTTGTCCACGCCACCGTGGGCGTCGATCAACCCGCAGTGGCCGTGGTCGGTGTACTCGCACAGGCAGACGTCGGTGATGACGAGCAGCTCGGGGTGCGCCTCCTTGATCGCGCGCGTCGCGAGCTGGACGATGCCCTCGTCGTCGTAGGCGCCCGTGCCCTCGGCGTCCTTGGCGTCGGGGATCCCGAACAGCAACACGGCCGGCAGGCCGAGCGCCTGGGCCGCGCCCGCCTCCTCGACGGCGGCGCCGATACCGAGGCGATCGACCCCGGGCAGCGCGGCGATCGGCTCGCGGCCGGGCTTGGACTGCACGAACAGCGGCAGCACGAGGTCGGATGCGCTGAGGCGCGTCTCGCGCACGAGGTCGCGCAGGACCGCGGTGCAGCGCAGCCGGCGCAGGCGTGTCGCGGGGAAGGGCATCGACCACGAAGGGTAGCTCGCGCCGACGCCCGTTCCGCGCCTATTCCGACGTGATCGTGGGCTTTCGCTCGGCCAGGCGGCGCTTCTGGGACTCGATGTAGATCTCCGAGCGGAAGTGCAGCACGGGGTCGGCCGAGACCTCGATCCCCGCCGGCACGAGCGTCGGGTCGAACATCGAGCGGTCGACCTGGTCCTGGTTCTCGTGCAGGGTCTCGACGACGAGCCGTCCGGCCGTGACCTGCGGGCGGGTCTCGGGCCAGTGCTTCGTCATGTCGTCGGTCTCATCGCCCGGCTCGGCGAGCTGGAAGACAAGGTCCCAGGCGATCGGCTCGCGGGCGACGCGCTGCTTGATCTCGGAGATCAGGAACTGCGGCGGCAGCAGCTTGTCCTCGGCGGGCGTGATCCCATGCACGCCTGCGCGTGGGATCCAGCGGTAGCGAAAGGCGCGCCGGGTGCCGTCGGCGTCGACGAGGAAGTAGGCGTGCAACCCGTTGTAGCGCTGCGTCGCGAAGCTCTGCGCGGTGACGACGCCGAGGATCGCCTTGAGGCCGGGGAGGACCTGGAGGTGCATGATCACGAACGCCGCGAGCCGCAGCGGGTTGGGCTTGCCCTTCCTGTTCTTCTTCTGCGCGCCCGCGAGGCCGGCGAAGTCGTCGGGCACGTGCGCCGGGAAGTCTGGGATGTTCAGCGCGGCCCACTCCGCCGTGCTCCCGTCGGGCAGCGCGAAGCGGACGGCGAGCCCCATGACCGCGCCCTTGCGGTCGGAGCTCTTGTCGACGGTGTACGGGTTGCCGGCGCCGTTTGACAGGCGCACGACGACGTCGATCGCGTCGCCCTGCATGTGCGGCGCGACGGTCAGCGCGGCGGCCTCCGGGGTCGCGGTGAAGCTACCGCGAAACGCGACGCCGCGGGCGTGCGCGCGGCGAAAGCCCGGCACGTAGCCGACGTTTGATTCCATGTTGTGCAGCGTGCGGGTGACACGCTCCGGGCCACCGAGGTCCTGTGGGTTCGTCGTCACGTCGATGGGCTCCTGTCGCGATCGCTTGCCTGGAGTATCGACCGTCGCGCCTCATACTTCAGCGTCATGAGCGTTGAGCCCGCTGAGTCCTCGTCGGACTGGCGTCTGGATGGCGTGCGGGTGGTGCGTGCCGGCGAGCTCGATGCCAACACGCCGCAGACGCCGGGCATGAGCCGCGCCGCCGCGATCACGACCGCGCGCGCGGGCGCCGAGAAGCTGTGGGCCGGGACCGTGGTCATCCACCCCGACGCGAAGACCGGCGCCCATCATCACGGTCCGGTCGAGAGCGTCATCTACGTCGTCAGCGGGCGTGCGCGGATGCGCTGGGGGTCGCGACTCGAGTACGTCGCCGACGCGGGCCCGGGGGACTTCATCTTCGTCCCGCCCTACGTGCCCCACCAGGAGATCAACGCCGATCCGGAGGCGCCGCTGTCGTGCGTGCTCGTGCGCTCGGGCCAGGAGCCGGTCGTCGTGAACCTCGACCTGCCCGACGTCGAGCTCGAGCCTCAAGCCGTGCGCTGGGTCGACGACCTGCACGCCTGAAGTCTGAGTCGCGTCAATCGGGGCGGCTCGGCGGCCGCGGCGCGGGCTCGTCGCCGGGAGCGGCCGCAGGCGGCTCCGGCACGGCTGGCTCCGGCGCGGCCGGCTCCGGCACGGCTGGCTGGGGCTCGGCCGGCTGCGGTTCCGGCTGGCGCGGCTCCAGCGTGATCGGCTCGCGCGGCGGCGCGCCGCGATCGAGCACCGCCGCGCCCGGCTGGCTCATCAGCAGCGGCTGCCCGCTGCCCCACGCCTCGAAGACGAGGTGGCGCCTGAGGTAGACGATGGTCTCGCGCAGGATCGCGGCGATCGGCAGCGCGACGAGCGCGCCGACGAAGCCATAGAGCTCGCCGCCGAGCAGCAGGGCCAGGATCACGAGCAGCGGGTTCAGCCGCAGCGAGCGCCCGAAGACGTTCGGCGCGACGACGTGGCCCTCGAGCTGCTGGAGGGCGAGGAACAGCAGCCCGACCCAGACCGCCGTCAGCGGGTCCTGTACGAGCGCGACGATCACCGGCGGCAGCGCGCCGAGCAGTGGCCCGACGTAGGGCACGAGCTCCATGAGCCCGAAGAAGACCCCGAACGCGAAGGCGTACGTGCGCCCGTCGGGGAAGATGCCGAGCACCCCGAAGAGCCACAGCGCGGTGCCGGCGCTGAGGCCCATGATGACGCTGAACAGGAGCTGCCCGCGCACGTATCCGGCGACGGCGTGCTGGATGCGCGTCGGGAAGTCGTCCTGCGGCGTGCCGTCGCCGGGCGGCATCACCGTGCGCACGAGACGCCCGATCTCGGGCCCGTAGACGAGCATGTAGATCGACAGGACGAGCACGAGGATCATGTAGAACGACAGCTCGAGCAGCCGCCCGAGCAGCTCGCCGGTGACCGCCACGATCTGCCCGGATCCGGCGACGATCTGCTTCTGCAGCGAGGCCAGGGCGCTGTCGGTCTGGCCCTTGATCTGGACGTTGATGCCCTTGTCGTCGAAGAAGCGCTGGATGTCGTCGAGCGAGCCGCTGGCGTCGTCGACGAGCCCCGGCACGTCGTTGGCGAACGACGTCGCCTGGTTGGAGACGGGGCCCGACAGCAGGAAGCCCGCGACGGGCAGCACCGTGAAGAACGACGCGTAGACGACGATCACCGCGAGCGTCCGCGGCAGGCGCGCGCGCTGCACGAGCGCGACGAGCGGGTTGAGGATCAGCGCCAGGACGGCCGCGACGACGAACAGCAGCAGGACGACCCCGGCGGCGTGCGCGAGCGCGTACAGCGCGAGCACGCTGAGCGGCAGCAGGACGAGCTGCACCCAGCGCGCCACGACGACCGGCGCGACGATCCGCGGCGCCGGTTCGGGCGGGGTCTCGGCCTCGTCAGCCATCCCACGTCAGAGTATGCGTTGTGCCCGAGGCTTCCGCGACCCTGCTGTTCGTCGGAGATGTCGTCGGATCGCTGGGCAAGCACACGTTGCTCGGCCTTCTGCCCATCCTGCGCGAGCGCCATGCGCCGACGTTCGTCGTCGTCAACGGCGAGAACGCCGCCGGCGGCCTCGGCATCACCCCGAAGATCGCCGACGAGCTGTTTCGGGCGGGCGTCGACGTCATTACGCTCGGCAACCACGCCTTCCACCGCCGCGACATCTTCCCCTACCTCGACGAGCGCGCCGAGATCCTGCGGCCGTATAACTATCTGCGCAATCAGCCCGGTCACGGGGTCTGCGTGGTCGAGCGCGACGACGTGCGCCTCGGGGTCGTGAACCTCAGCGGCAACCTCTTCCTGCGCGCCGGGCACCCGGCGTTCACCTCGATCGACGCCGCGCTGGGCGAACTCGCCGGTCGCGTCGACCACGTGCTCGTCGACTTCCACGCCGAGGCGACGAGCGAGAAGGTCGCGCTCGGCTGGCACCTCGACGGCCGGGTGAGCGCCGTCGTCGGCACCCACACCCACGTCCCGACGGCCGACGCCCGCGTTCTGCCGGGCGGCACCGCCTACATCACCGACGTCGGCATGACCGGTCCGCGTGGCGGCGTCATCGGCGTCGTCAAGGAACAGTCGATCCGCGGCTTCGTGACATACATGCACGAGCGCTACGAAACCGCGGACGAGGACCCGTGGCTGATGGGCGTGCTGATCCGCTGCGCCGCCGAGCCGCTGCGCGCGGAGTCGATCGAGCAGCTCCTGCTGCCGGCGGTGTGATGTGTCGCATCTGATGCGCTGACTGTTAGCATCACACATCATGCCGCGTACGACGCTCGACCTGGATCCATCGGTGCTCCGCGAACTGAGGCGCCTCGGCGAGCGCGACGGCAAGAGCATGGGTCGCGTGGCCTCCGAGCTGTTGGCCCGCGCGCTTGTCGACGATGAGGCGCCGACGCCGTCGTTCGAGTGGGTCTCGCACGACCTCGGGGTGCCTCGCATCGACCTGGAGGACAAGGAAGCCGTTCGCGCCGTGCTCGACGGATCGTCGTGAGCGTCACGGTCGATAGGAACGTCCTCGTCTACGCCTCGAATGCATCGGATCCGGCGCACGACGCCGCACGAGATCTGCTCGAGCGCCTGGCGGCGGGCTCCTCGGTGCTGTACCTCTTCTGGCCGGCGATGCTGGGCTACCTGCGGCTCGTCACGCACCCGGCGATTCTGCCCAGGCCGCTGGCTCCGGCGACGGCTCTGCACAACGTCGAGCAGTTGATCGGACTTCCACATGTAAGAGTGCCCGGTGAGATGCCAGGGTTCTGGCAGCACTACCGAGCGGTGGCAGGAGAGCGAACCCGCGGCAATGACGTGCCCGACTCGCATCTCGCGGCACTTATGCGACAGCACGAGGTGCGCGTGATCTACACCCGCGACCGCGACTTTCGACGGTTTGACGGCATCGAGGCCCGCGACTTCTGATGTGACCCCACACCCAGCGGGTATGACGCCTGGGTATACTCTGAGTATGACGAAGCAGATCGCGATCAAGCTTCCGGAGGAGTTGCTTGGGGACATCGACCGATTGGTCGAGGACGGGAGGTTCGACAGCCGCTCGCAAGCGGTGCGTAGCGGACTCGAGGCGATCGTCGAAGCGCACCGAAGTGCCGCCGTCGATCAGAGCTACCGGGACGCCATGCGTCGACTGCCCGAGACGGACGAGGAGATGGCGGAAGCCGCGCGCCTCGCGACGGACGCCATCTGCGACGAGCCGTGGGAGCGGTGGTGGTAGCCCGTGGTGACGTCTGGTGGGGCGAGACACCCGACGAGAAGGGCCGGCCGTTTCTTGTCGTCAGTCGGGACGCGGCCAACGACGTGATGCAGCGGGTCCTGGTGGCTCCCGTCACGACGCGCATCCGGGGGCTCCCCAGCGAGATCGCTCTCGGGTCCGAAGAAGGACTGCCCGTGGCCTCGGTCGCTTCATTCGACAACCTGCGATCGTTTCCGAAGTCGATGCTCGTGCGCCGGCTGGGCGCGCTGGGGCCGCGTGTCCACGAGATCTGCGGGGCGGCCGAGGCCACGCTCGATTGCTGAGGCGCGTCGCTCAGGCGAAGCGCGCCGCTCGCGGTCGCGCCAGCCCGACGACGAGCATGACGAGCGCCGCCAGAAGGAGCGCGTTGCGGACGCCGACGATCCAGATGACGTTGTGGCGCTCGTTGATGAGGTCGAAGTAGCGGCTCGGGAACTCGACGTGCGTGAGCACGATCGCGAGGCCGACTAGGAGCGCGACGGCCCGTTCTCGCCAGACCCACGCGAGCGCAGCGAACGGGGCGAGCCAGATGACGTACTGCGGCGAGAACACCTTGCCGAGCGTCACGAACGCCAGCAGCGCGGCGAAGCCGGTCATCACGAGGTGCCGCGGATCGGGGCGGCGCGTGGCCAGCGCGATGATCGCCGCGAGCGCCACGACGAGCGCGAGCCCGAAGATCGCCTCGACCGCATCGGCGCGGCCGCCGTCGAGGCCGTTGGACTTGAAGCGGTCGGGGCGCAGGTTCGTGCCGGTGACGTCCGAGCCGCCGAGCGCGAACAGGACGCTCGCCGGCGTCGACTCGATCTGCACCGGCCGATCGAGATGGAAGGTGAACGAGTCGAGGTAGCCGCTGCCGGCGAACGGCAGCGAGATCGCGAGCACGACGGCGACGAAGATCGCGCCCCCGCGCAGCGCCGCGACCCGCTCGCGGCGCCCGAAGAACAGCCACACGAACGCGACCGCGGCGAGCAGGCCGGGGAACAGCTTCGTCATCGTCCCGATGCCGAGCAGGGCGAACCCGAGTGACTGCCGGTCGCAGGCCAGCGCGAGCAGCCCGCCGATCGCGATCGCGATCGGCAGCGCGTCGAAGTGCGTGCGCACTGCCGCGCCGATGACGATCGGCGTCAGCGCCATCAGCCAGGCGACGACGACGCGGTCGCGATCCGAAGCACCGGCCAAGCGCGCGACGAGCTGCTGGCCGACCAGCGCGCAGCCCGCCATCAGCACCGCGAAGCTCACGGCATACGTCGCCTCGTCGGTCCCGGGAATGCCGGCCAAGCCGATCGGCAGCGCCGCGAGCGGCGGGTACTCGAAGCCGATGTCGAGGTATGGCAGCGAGCCGTGGACGAACAGCTCGGCGTATGTCCGATAGACGTAGAGGTCGTTGACCGACGTGTCCGAGAACGGGCCGATCGTCGTCGCGAGTGCCCACAGGACCGCAAGCGCGAGCCCCGCGAGCGCCAGCTGGACGCGGGTGCTCATGCGCGAACGGAGACGCGCGAGATCGAGCCGAAGCGGCCCAGCAACGCGATCATCACGAACGGGAAGAACCACGGGATGTAGAGGTAGAACCAGTGCGTCACGCCGAGCTGCAGCGCGATCAGGATCGCCGCGGTCAGCGCCGCCAGGCCGACGAGGTCACGCCGCCGCGGGACGAACGCCAGCACGACGGCGCCGACGACGGCGACGACCTGCACGCAGCGCTGCACGACGTCGATCCAGTGACCCTCGTACAGGCCCCAGAGCGAGAACGGCGACCCGCGCTGAAACTGAAACGCGATCGACGCGTCCCAGAAGCTGCGCAGCGAGTTGTGCGCGACGACCGGCACGAAGAGCGCAAGCGTCGCCACGATGAAGCCGATCGCGTAGAGCCCGACCGACCGCACGCTCGGGCGCGGGTACGTCGCGTACAGCGGCGCGAGCAGCAACGGGGCGAACTTCGTCAGGCCCGCCACTGCCATCCAGACCCCGCGCGCGGCCGGGCGGCCCGCGGCCCACAGCGCCGCCAGCACGAGGGCCGCGACGAGCGCGTCGTTGGAGTTCGTCATCGAGGCGTAGAGCGTGAACGGAAACGTCACCCACGCGTACGCGAGCACGACGCCGAGATCCGGCCCTCGCACGCGCCGGCCGATCAAGAAGCACAGCGCGCATGCGAGCAGGTCGAAGGCGATCGAGGCGGCGTGCGCGGCCGGCAGGTCGTCCCACTGTCCGCTCCACGGCAGGGCCTGCTCGAAGGGCACGTACGCCGCGTAGACGGCGGGCCCGTACGTGTCGCCGTTGGCGTTGTCGGTTGGGAACTTGCCGTACAGGGCGCGCCCGTCGGCAAAGCGATCGGCCCCGATGACGCCCGCGTAGCCGACGTCGATGACGTTCGAGCGGGTGACGTTCAGCGCGACGCGAAAGCCGAGCAGGAAGACGATGGCGATCGCCAGCCAGCGCACCGGCACGTTGAGCTCGAGCGGCATGCCGAACTGGCGCTCGACATCGCGTGAGCGCAGGCCGATCCACAACATCCGCCCCAGCAGGTAGAGCAGCGGCGGGTAGACGAGCGGCACGGACCAGTCGATGTCGGCGTCGTTGAAGCACGCCAGCGAGATCGAGAACGCGCTCAGGACGAGCAGGTCGAGGTGCAGCATCCGCGGCCGGCGCCCGATGAAGAACGGCGCGAGGAACAGCACGGACAGCGGGATCCAGACGATCGGCGAGTTCAAGACGCGGCCGAACGCGCCCGGGTAGCCGCGCGCCATCGTCCAGGCGACCTTGTAGTTCGTGTAGTGCTCGAGCACCGCGCCGGTGGTGTCGTCGACGAGGACCTGGGCGACCTCCTTGCGCGGCTGGCCGACGGGGACCTTCGCGAAGTACGACACCTGCCAGCGCGCGGGCCCCTTCTCGAAGACCTCGCGCGTGGAGCCCGGGTAGCGGCGGCGCTCATGGCGCACATCGGACAGGCGGTCGGCGATCGCACCGATCTGGTTGGCCGAGCGCTTGCGACCGATCGGCGGCTTGTTCTGGGTCGGGGGGCTGGTGACGTCGCCCGAGGCCGCGGCCGTGTCCAGCGGCACGACCGCCGGCAGCGAGCCGGTGGGGGCCGGCGGCTTCGGCGTGGCCGTGCGCTCCTGCGCCACGGCCGGTGCCGCCAGCAGCAAGGTCAGCAACGCGGCGCAGCACGCCGCGCGCGTCACCTCCGGAAGCTCCAGAGTTTGTTGCCGATGAAGTTCAGCGGTGTCGCGGCGGCGATCGCGATCGCCTGCGCCGGGACCGCCGCCAGCCCGCCCGCCTCGACGAGCACGAACAACAGCAGCAGGTTGAAGCCGAACGCGCCGAGCGATACGACGACGAAGCGCGCGGCCTGAAAGCCGGCATGCCCGTCGAGGGCCCGGAACGTCCACAGCCTGTTCCAGAAGAAGTTGTTCGTCAGTGCGACGGCGAACGCCATCACGGCGGCGACGGCGTAGCCGAATCCCGCGCCGTGAACGGCGACCGCGAAGACGCCGAGATTGACCGCGTAGCCGCTCGCGCCGACGACGCCGAAGCGAATGAGCTCCAGCCAGTTCGCCGGCTGGCGCAGCGCCATGCGCAGGCGCACGCGCTTGCGCCGGCGGGGAGGCGCCTCGGCGACCGGCACAGCGAAGGCCTCGTCCGTCATGGGTCCAAGGCTAACCGGCGTCGAAGTGACTGAGCACCAGTGGCGCGATGTCGCACAGCGACCACGGCCCATCCTGGCGCTCCGGCGGGCAGTCGATGCCGCAGAACAGCAGCGCGCCGAGCGAGTCGACGCGGTGTAGCGAGCCGTGGCTGCCGCCGCGGACGTGGGCGCGCTTGCCCCAGTCCGGAAACTCGTAGGCGGGCTCGGCCGACAGCAGCACGTCGCCGGACGTCTTGCAGCGCAGCGCCGACCACACGCGCCGCAGCGCGTCGGGGTAGTGCTCGCAGACGAGCACCCCGTCCTCCACGCTCGCCAGCAGCGCGTCGAGCTCGCCGTCGACGTCCCACAGCAGGCGGCGGTCGTCGGCGACCTCGCGCGTCCCTTCGGGCGCCGCGCCCATCGCCGGGGCGAACGTCAGCTCTCCGCGCTCACCCGCGATGTGCCCGCGTCCATCCGCATCGAGCCACATGACGAGGTCGACGCCCTCGATCGCCTTCGCGGTCGCGATGATCCGCGGCAGCGCCAGCGTGCGCGACTCCAGCAGCAGGTAGATCATCGCCGAGCGCTGGGCGGGGCACAGCGCGAGCTCGGCCGCTCCGGTGTTGGCGAGCGACGGCTGCAGCACCTTCCAGTCGCTGAACGGACCGACGAAGTCGATGACCTGCTCGATGTGCGAGTGCGAGTGGTCGGCCATCACGATCATCGCGTGCTCGTCGAGGAATGCACCGGCGCCGCCGCCGGCCTCCATGACGCGCCACAGCTCGGCGTCGGCCGCGGCGATCGACGCGATCTGGGCGTGCGGGCCGTGCTTGTGGGAGTGCGCGTCGTTGTCGGGCAGCGACAGCAGCAGGAAGTCGAAGAGGTCGTGCTCGGTGAGGTACGCGCCGACGCAGCCGCCGTGCTGGTCGCGCATGCCGGGCATCCCCATCCGCGACCAGCAGCCCGTCTTGCGGGTCGCGAAGACGTCGGCATAGAAGAGCTCGGCGGGGCCCATGACCGAGCGCTTCTGAAACAGCTGCGACGCGATCCGCGTCAGCGCGAAGTCGCGCGAGACCTCGTGGTGGTGGCGACCGCGGAAGATGAGATACGACGTGCAGGCCGTCCGCACGCCGGCATCGTCGAGCGTCTCGAAGATCGTCGGGACGTCGGCCGCGAGGTGCTCGGCGTTCATGTTGAAGATCGTGTCGACGAGCTGCGCCGTGAGGCCGAACTTGCGCGACGCCTGAAACGACGAGCCGTACTCGACGTAACGCTGCTCGCGCCGCGAGTACCAGTTCATCGAGGGGATCTGGTGGTCGTCCTGCATGACGCCGGTCGCGATCGTCCCGGCGCACACCGGGGTCACCGACGGGAACGCCGCGACGCAGTCGTTGACGTACGTGCCGCGGTCGCGGATCGCCTTGAGCGCCGGCGCCGAGCCGGCGCCGATCGCGCGTTCGAGCATCGTCGGCTTCATGCCGTCGATCACCGTCAGGACCAGCTTCGGGGGCCGACTCACCTTCGGGTCGATCTCACCTGAGGATGCGCAGGCCGGCGTACTTCTCGCCCTCGCGGCGCCGGCCGCCGCGCAGGAGGAAGGCGAAGAAGCCGAGCGCGACGACGGTCACGGGAGCGAAGACGACGGCAAGCGCGGCGAGGATGACCGCTGTGCCCTCGAGGTACACGGGTAGTGCGGCGCGCGCCTCGTCGTCCAGGCGCGCACGAGTGCGAGTGACGAGCGACTGCGTGGCGGCGCCGGCGAGCGCGGCGCTGAGGCCGCCGCCGACGAGACCCGGCCACCAGGCGTAGCCGTGGTCGGCGAGCGCACCGGCGCAGAGCAGTGCGCCGAGCCCGATGCCGATGCCCGACAGCGACGAGTCGAGCAGCTTCTCCGGCACGCCGCGGCGCTGCAGCACGACCGCGACGACGAGCGCGACCACGACTGCGGCCAGCCAGCCGGGCTGCTCGAGGAACGCAAACGGCGTGTGCTCGTAGTCGATCCCGATGTTCCCGCTCGCGAGCGCGCCGGCCATGAGCGCAGGCAGAAACGGGCGGATGCCCGCCGCGCCGGCCAGACCGGCGCCTTGGAGAATGTCGATCAGCAGTCGCAAAGCTGTCCCAAGGCCGACCGGAGGCCTCCGATACCGTGAGGCGCATGACGATAGACGACAGGGAGCCGCGGGCCCCTGGCGAACACCGCTTGGTGACACCTGCGCCGCCGACCCGCCGGACGTCGCGCGACCTCGAGCGCTACGCCGGGCTGTTCGCGGCGCGGACGAAGGTCATGCGCTCGTCCGCGATGCGCGACCTGATGGCGCTGACCGAGCGCAAGGACATCATCTCGCTCGCCGGCGGGCTGCCCGACACGGCGTCGTTTCCCGCCGAGTCGTTCGCCGCGATCATGAGCCGCGTCGCGGTCGACTCGTGCGCGCGCTCGTTGCAGTACGGCCCGACCGAGGGGCTTGCGGTCTTGAAGCAGTGCATCGCCGAGGTGATGGAGGAGGAGGGCACGCACGTCGATCCCGACGAGGTCCTCGTCACGACCGGCGGCCAGCAGGTCATCGACCTCGTCTGCAAGACGCTGATCGATCCCGGCGACGTCATCATCGCCGAGGCGCCGACGTACCCGGGCGCCGTGCCGACGTTCTGCTCCTACCAGGCCGAGGTCATCCAGATCGCCGGCGACGACGACGGCATGCGCATCGACCTGCTCGAGGAGACGCTCGACCGCCTTACGGTGCAGGGCCGGCGGCCGAAGTTCATCTACACGGTGCCGACGTTCCAGAACCCGTCCGGCACGACGATGTCGCTCGCGCGCCGCCACCGCCTCGTGCAGATCATCCGCGAGCGCGAGCTGCTCGTGCTCGAGGACAACCCGTACGGCCTGCTGCGCTACGAGGGCGACGCGCTGCCGACGCTGTTCTCGCTGGACGGCGGCAACTTCGTCATCTACCTCGGCACGTTCTCGAAGATCCTCTCGCCTGGCGTGCGGCTGGGCTGGAGCGTCGGGCCGCGGCCGGTGCTCGAGAAGATGAACGTCGGCAAGCAGGCGGCCGATCTGTGCTCGTCGTCGCTGACGCAGTTCTTCGTCGCCGCGTACTTCGCGAGCGGCCGCTGGCAGGACTACGTGCACTCGCTCAAGGAGATCTACCGGCGCCGTCGCGACGTCATGCTCGACGCGCTCGCCGAGGGCTTCGGGCCCGAGTGCACGTGGACGCATCCGCAGGGCGGCCTCTTCATCTGGGCGACGCTGCCGGACTACATCGACACGACGGACCTGCTCGCGCGCGCTCTGGATCAGCACGTCGCGTTCGTGCCGGGGCGCGCGGCGTTCCTTGACGGGCGCGGCGCGAACTCGATGCGGCTGAACTTCTCGGGCGTCGGCGAGGCCGACATCCGCGAGGGGGTGCGGCGCATCGGCGAGGTCGTGCGCGAGCAGATCTCGCTTTACGAGCGGCTGACCGGGGGTGCCTCAGGTGCGCCGCCCGCCGCCGAGCCGCGCCCCGCCGAGCTCGACGAGGCGCTCGCCGACGTGCTGCACCTGCCGGCCCCGGAGCGGCGCCGCGGGCGGGCGGGCGGGTCCGGGATCCGCGAAGGATGAGATGACCCGCGTGGCGGTGCTCAAGGGCGGTCGTTCCCTCGAGCGCCAGATCTCCTTGAAGTCGGGCGCGCGCGTGCAGGACGCTTTGGAGCGTCTGGGTCACGGCGTCGTCGGGATCGATGTCGGCCACGACCTCGTCGAGCGTCTTCGCGAGGCCTCGCCGGACGTCGCGTTCGTCGCGCTGCACGGGCGCGACGGCGAGGACGGCACGGTCCAGGAGCTGCTCGAGGCCGTCGGGATCCGCTACACCGGCTCGGGCGTGTCGGCCTGCATCCGCTGCGCCGACAAGGTGCTCGCCAAACACCACATGCGCGATGCCGGCATCCCGACGCCGGACTTCTTCGCCTTCAACGAGACGGCGTTCAAGGAACTCGGCGCCGCCGACGCGCTGCCGGCGATCGAGGAGCGCCTCGGCTTTCCGATCGTCGTCAAGCCCTCCAACCAGGGCTCCGCTCTGGGGATCCGCCTCGCGCGCTCGGCGAAGGACGTGGCGGGCGCGCTGGTGGCGGCGTTCTCCTACTCCGACAAGGTCCTGCTCGAGCAGTACATCGACGGCCGCGACCTCGCGGTGTCGGTGCTCGACGGGGTGGGTGGGGACGGTGTCATCGCGCCGCGCGTGCTGCCGGTCGTCGAGGCGATCCCACACGAGGACGACCAGTACGAGGCCCGCTACGAGATCGGTCGCACGTCGTTCGTGTGCCCGGCGGACCTGCCGGAGGCCGTGACCAAGCGCGCACAGCAGCTCGCGCTCGACGTCTGGGAGGTGCTCGGCTGCGCCGGCTTCGCGCGAATCGACCTCATGCTCGACCGGGTGGGCGGCGAGCTCTACGTGCTCGAGGCCAACGCGATCCCGGGTCTGACGGACACGTCGCTGCTGCCGCAGGCCGCGGACGCCGCCGGGATCGGCTTCGACGAGCTCATCGGGCGCGTCGTGGAGCTCGCGCTCGGGTAGGCACTGATCTCGTCGCTTGGTCGTGCGCTCTCGCGGCGACCTACGAAGTCGGCCATCTTGGTTGTGGAAAACCAGGCGGGTCGGGCGGTCTCGGGTCAGGTGGAGCCTGGGGTGAGCTCAATGGATGCTTGTCGAAAACCGGGGATTTGACAACCATCAGAGCAATTCTTCGGGCCTTCTGGAAGCACGTTCTTCCGTCACCGAACTCGTCGCGGGCTCGGCTGCCGTCCGCACGGTCGCCTAGGGTTCGCTCGGTTCAGGGATGAATGAAGACTCCCCGAGGGATTGGGGATGGCGCGCCCGCAGAGCGCCCCGTCGGGAAGGTTGACAGCCAAAGTCCGACGGGGCGCTCGACTATCACGGTGCGCCGCAACGTTATGCCGCAGCGTGCGGCACATTACACGCCACACCTCGGACAGAACCAACGTTCTCGCCGCCGTTCCCGGTATCAGCGCGAGCGTTCCCGATGTCGGCGCGGCGGTTCCCGTTGTCAGCGCGAGCGTTCCCGATGTCGGCGCGGCGGTTCCCGTTGTCAGCGCGAGCGTTCCCGATATCGGCGCGGGCGTTACCGATGTCGCCGCCGCGCTTCCCGATATCAGCGCGACATAACCGGCGTTCTCAAGCATTGGAGCCTCCGTGCTCCCGAACGTATGCATGCGCGAGGCTACCCCACGGCTCTTCGTTCTTGAGCCGAGCCGCGAGAGCGTTTCGCCGGCCCCGCTCAAGCCGGGTAAGCGTGCAGAGCAGCTGCGCCCGTTCGAGCGGCCCAGGGGTCCCGGGGAGGAGCGCCGCGAGGTGGTCAAGATCAGAGTCATCACCAAGCTTTCCTAACACAGCGCGAGCGCGCGCCCGCACGTAGTCGGGCTGGTGCACGCCCATCGCATGGGCACGCACGGCTCGGAGGCTCGTGGCTCGCAGGGTCGGCCTGTTCCTACCCAGCCAGCCGAGAAGGAGGTAGCGCGAGTACGGGTAAGGCTCGAGTTCTCGGCTCGTGAGCGCTTTCGTGATCGGAGCTTCGAGCGTGCGCTCGTCCAGATCGGCAAAGTACCGCAGAATCTCGGTGAGCGCCTCGGGATTCGAACGAAGACGCGACGAGCAGTAGGGAACGGCAACGTGGTCGCGCGTCGCGGCGAACCGCCGGAGCAGGTATCGAAACATCGAACGGTTGGGCTCGTCCACATCGAGAACGAACTTCTGCCACGCCCGCCGAAGCACCTCCGGATCCATGCGCGCCGGGTCGGGCTCGATCAGGTCATCAATCACCGATACCGGGACCGAGCTTCGGTCAGCCGGTAGGACGTCGGCATCGACGGCTTCGTCGATGAACTCCCGATTCAGATCGCGGATCGCTGGAACGGCGCCCTCGAACTCGCGTCGGAGTTCGTCGCCCGCGGGCCGGATCCTGGTCTTCGCGGTCTGCATTGTCAGCCCGCGCTCTCGGAGCATCTCCGTGAGCAGCACGAGCCCTCTCCGCGCTTCGAAGTGCGACCGACAGAACACGCGAATGTCGTCGGCGTAGCGGACATGCACGTATCCCGCGTCCTTCAGGCGCTTGTCGAAGCTCTCCAGGTAGAGCTTGGCCAGGATGTCTGAGGCCAGGACGCCTTGGGGAAGACTTCGATCATCAACGAGCGCCCACTTGTTGAGGCACAAGCTGAGCAGCTTGACCGCCAGTTCCGGACAGCCGATCCGGACGAGTTCGTGCCGCAGGCGCTTCAGGCTCACGTTTTCAAAGAAGCCGGCGATATCCGCGGTAATCACATACTTGGTGCTCTTTCGGTCGACCCGCCGCAGACTCTGCGTTGTCCAGAGATCCCAGCCCAGGAAGGGTTTGAGCACCCATTGGCGCTGATACGGGCGCGTGGCGTGGAACAGCGGAGCAAAGTCGACGGTCCGCTGCGACCACTTCGTGGCAGCGACAATGCGCGGAAGGCAGGACCCCACCGCCGCCGTGTAAACGACACGATCGGATAGCGCCATTCGGGCGCCGGGGCGAATGAGATCGCCGCCCTTCGGCGCTCCACAAAGCTCAACTGCCCCCGGGGCGTAGTGCTCGGCCACAACCGTGGTCTCGAGGTCCTTGAGCCACTGATCGAGCTGAGTCTCGGCGAGCTCACGCTCGAACTCGTTCTCGACGAAGGCCCGGCCACTTTTCGGCTGCTCGACGAGCTCGTCGACCACCCGCTTGTACGCGAGATCGAAGTTGAGTTCTCGAGGTCCCAGATCGTCACGATGCTACGACGCCGTGAAGCTGTGCCCGGCGAGCGGGTGCGGAGACCGCTCGAGCCTCCGATGATCGCTGAGGCGCCGACCCGCGCGCCAGACGAAGGTCTCGAACGCGCTCGCGGCGGGCCGCCCGGCTGCCCTCGACGCCGACGCGCATGCCGCGGTGCGCGCGATGCGCGACGCCGGCACGCACACGATCGACGAGCTCGCGGCCCGCCTACAACGTCTCGCGGCCGACGATCTACCGGTCGCTGCAGAGCTACCAAGAGCGTCTCAGAACGCGTTGTGAGACGGCGAGCTCCGCCGGATCTCTCCGCGTTCGTCAACGCAAGTTGACATAACAAGCATTATCGAGCGGAGACTTGCTCGACCGGGGCTCAGCCGTCGTCGCCGGCGAAGTCCTCCGGCGAGACCTGGTCGAGGAAGTCCTTGAACTTCTCGACGACCTCCTCGGTGTCCTCGACGTCGTGCTCGAACTCGATCGCCGACTCGGCGATGACCTCCTCGGCGGCGAAGATCGGCGCGCCGGAGCGCACGGCGAGGGCGAGTGCGTCGGAGGGGCGCGAGTCGATCTCCATCTCCTTGCCGTCGACGGCGAGGGTGATCGAGGCGAAGAACGTGTTGTCGCGCAGCTCCGTGACGGCGACCTGGGTGCACTTGACCTCGAGCTCGCCGAGCACGTCGACGAGCAGGTCGTGGGTCATCGGCCGCGGCGTCGTCGCGCCCTGCAGCTTCATGAGGATCGCGGCCGCCTCGGGGTGCCCGATCCAAATCGGGAGGAACTTGTTGCTGTCGACGGTCTTCAGCAGCACGATCGGCTGCTTGCCGACCATGTCGAAGCTGACTCCGTAGATGACCATCTCCTGCATCACGTGGAGCATAGCTGCGGCCCCTACGCGGCAGTCCGGGCCGGGGGCGCGGCCACGGACGAGCGCGCCGCGGTCCGCATGGTGCGAGCGAATATGGGGCTTCGCACTCGCCATTGCGCAGGATCCGCCCCTATAGTCGGGGCATGGCTGCACGCGACACGCAGAGGCCAGCCCCGGCTCGAAGCGGTCGCGAGCGCATCCTCGAGGCGGCGTATGACCTCTTCAGCCGCGGTGGGGTGCGGGCGATCGGCGTCGACACCATCACGGCCGAGGCCGAGGTCGCGAAGATGACGCTGTATCGCAACTTCAACTCCAAGAACGAGCTCGCGCTCGCCTTCCTGGAGCTGCGCGAGCAGCGCTGGACGGTCGGCTGGGTGCAGGACGAGGTCCTGCGCCGCGCATCGTCGCCGGCCGGGCAGTTGCTGGCGATCTTCGAGATCTTCTCGGAGTGGTTCGCGCGCGATGACTTCGAGGGCTGCGCCTTCGTCACGTCGCTGCTGGAGTTCGAGGATCGGGAGGATCCGGTCCGCCAGGCATGCGTCATGCACCTCGCGAACATCCGCGCCTTCGTCTGTGAGCTCGCGACGGCGGCGGGCGCCGAGGATCCGCAGCGCTTCGCGGCGCAGTGGCACATCCTCATGAAGGGCTCGATCGTCGCCGCCCACGAGGGCGATCGCGACGCCGCGCTCGAGGCGCGCGAGCTCGGCGTCCTGCTGCTCGAGCGCGACGGCATCGCGCTCCCGGCCTGACGCGCCGCGCGCCGCGCGCGTTCAGGCGGTCAGCACGAGCGGCGCGCCGTCGCGCACGACGATCGTGTGCTCGGCATGCGCCGACAGTGACCCGTCGGCGGTGCGAATGGTCCAGCCGTCGGTGGCCATCCGTACGGCGGAGCCGCCGGCGGCGACGAGCGGCTCGATCGTGATGACGAGGCCCTCGGTCAGTGGCCGGCCGAGCGCGGGGTCGTAGGTGTTCGGCACCTCGGGTTCCTCGTGGACGCGGCGCCCGATGCCGTGACCCGAGAGCCCGTCGCAGACCGCGAAGCCGGCGCCGTGCACCCTGCGCTGGACGGCGCGCCCGATGGCGTTCAGCGGCGCGCCGCGCGTCGCCGCGGCGAGCCCGTCGACGAGCGCGCGCTCGGCCGTGCGCACGAGCCGCAGCGCGCGCGGGCGCGGCCTGCCGACGAAGACGGTGCGGCAGGCGTCGGCGTAGAAGCCGTCGAGCTCGGCGGTGACGTCGAGCTTGACGAGGTCGCCGGGCCGCAGGCGGCGGCGCCCGGGAATGCCGTGGACGGCCTCGTCGTTGACGCTGATGCAGGTGATGCCGGGGAAGCCGTAGTCCAGCTGCGGCCCGGAGCGCGCGCCGGCGCGTTCGAACACGCGCCCCGCGATCGCGTCGAGCTCCGCGGTGCTGACGCCCGGCACGACGGCGCGGCACATCGCGCGGATCGTCTCGGCGACGACGCGGCCCGCGGCCTGCAGCGCGAGCAGCTCCTCGGGCGTCGAGACGGACATCTGCCGAGCGTACCGGGCGCTCGAGATCTGTCTGCGGGGTGTCAGCGTGGAGCGCGGCGCGGACTAGAAGGAGCCACCGGAGGAACCACCGCTCAGGCGGCGACCGCGCCGACGGTATCGACGATCAGCACCGAGCACGGGGCGCTGTGGGAGACGTCGTTGGGCACGCTGCCCTTGAGTCGTCCGCCGCCGCGCATGCCGCGGTTACCGACAACGACGAGTCCAGCGCGCCGCTGCGCGGCGACCTCGACGATGACGTTCGCCGCGGTGCCCTCGCGGGCCACGCAGTCCAGCACGACGCCGGCTGCCTCGGCCTGCTCGCGTGCGTCCTCGAGCAGCATCTGCACGTGGGAGTCGCCCTGCAGGCGGTATCCGACGTCGGCGGGGGCGTCGCGCCGCGCGCCGCGCAGCTTGCTGTCGTGCACCCGACGGTAGGCGGAGACGACGACGAGCGGGCAACCGAGGGTGCGCGCGAGGTCCAGCGCGGCGCTCAGTGCGCGTTGCGCCGTATCGGTCTCGTCGAGCCCGACGACGATCGGCCGCCCGGCCATCGCATGTCCGAGATCAGATACGTCACCCATCGAACGTCCCCCTGTTTCGCGTTCTATATACCGCCCCCAAAGCAGCGCTTTCCTTCGACGCAAGCTACGCGGGCGCGTGGGGAGCGTTTGTGCGACCCCTCACACAGATGGGCAACATCACGAAATGGTGCGCGGTGGCGTTTCATCTCCGTCAGCACACGCCACACCCGAGAGGAGCCGCATATGAGCACGACGCACACGACGATCGAGACCCCGCTCGGCGAGCTCGTCCTCGTCGCCGAGGACGAGACGACGCTGATCGGCGTGTACTTCCCGGGCCATTGGACACGCCCGGATCCGGCCACGTTCGGCGCGCGCAGCGAGCGCCGGCTCGAGGAGGTCGAGCGGCAGTTCGCCGAGTACTTCGCGGGCGAGCGCACGAGCTTCGAGCTGGCGACCTCCGCCACCGGCGACGCCTTCCAACGGCAGGTCTGGGAGCGCATCGCGCGGGTCCCCTACGGGCAGACGACGACGTACGGCGAGATCGCCCGCGAGCTCGGCGGACCGGCGCTGGCGCGCAGGGTCGGCAATGCCGTCGGTCGCAACCCGCTGTCGGTGATCGTGCCCTGTCACCGCGTCGTCGGCAAGGACGGCACGCTCACCGGCTACGCCGGCGGGCTGGAGCGCAAGCGCTTCCTGCTCGACCTCGAAGGCGCGTCGACGTCAGCCGCGGCGATGGCCCCCTCGCTCTTCTGACGGATCACGCGGCGACCTCCGGCGGGGCGCTTTCACGCCGTCCGCGGAGACATTTCTCCTGCTGCACCTGAAAGTTGTGCATGATCGCGTCAACGTCGTCAACGGCCGACGGAACTCCAGCGCTGGGAGCGCCGCGCGGGCCTCGCTGTCGGATGGACCACTAGGCCGGCCACGCGAGGGGGCCGAAGTACAGGGCGCTGATCGCCCAGACGGGCTCCATGACGGTCATCTGCTGGCGGTAGCCGCGCGCGTAGACGTCGTAGACGATGAGCAGCGCCGTCGCGAAGGCAACCGCCAGCGACAGCCATGCGACCGCTGTCAGCCAAGAGGGAGGCATGAGGTACTGCTCCTACCCGGCCGCGGATGTGCTGCGCCGCGCCTGTGTCGCGGCGAGCTGGGCTGCTGCGAGGAGCAGGTATACGGTTGTCGCTGCCAGTGGGCTCAACAGCCACGCGAGCGGGGAGCCGAGCGCCCGCGTGACACCCGTCGCGGCGCCGAGCCCGGCGGGCACGGAGATGAAGTTCAGCGCCCCCGCGAATCGCACGTTCTGGCGCGGCTCGGCGCGCTCGCCCGCGCCGCCCGACTGCAGGAGCAGCTCGATGATCGAGAACGCGGCTAGCCCGCCACCGACGAAGAGGAAGAGCTCGGCGGTCGTCGGCGCGCCGCGGCTCGTCGTGAGATCGGCGAGCGTCGTGGCGATCGTCAGGGTGTATCCATAGGCGGCGGCCGTGCTGCGCAGGATCGTGCGCAAGCCGGCGGAGTAGGCGTGATCGGCGGCCTGCATCGCGGCGCGGCTGCGACGCGGCTCAGCGGAGGCGGCGCACGAGGCCGGCGCCGGCGGCCGTCCCCGCCGCGAGCGCGCCGGTGAGCAGCTGGCTACGGCGCTTGGTCGCCCACAGCTGGATGCTGTGTCGGTGGGCGCGGTCGTCGTAGGGGCCGTGCGCGCCGGGGTCTCCGGGCGGGGCGTCGAAGAGGTTGTCGTGGCGGTCCGGGGCCTTGTCGGCGTCGCTGAGCTGGCCGCCGACGGCGGTGCGGGCCAGATAGCGCTCGGCGAGCCAGGGGGCGAGCTTGTTGCCCCAGATCGTGTAGACCGTGGGGATGCCGACGTAGATCTCGCGGCGGCGGTGGTGGGCGGCCCAGTGGATCGCGTCGGCGGCGACCTCGGGCTGGTAGACGGGTGGCACGGGCTGTGAGCGCTTGTCGAACTTGTCGCGGCAGTGTTCGAACTGCGGCGTGTTGACGCCGGGCAGATGGACGGTCGTCAGGTGGACGTTGCATCCCTTGTGGCGAAGCTCGGTGCGCAGCGACTCGAAGACGCCCTGCACGGCGTGCTTGGCGCCGCAGTAGGGGGCCTGCAGCGGGATGCCGCGGTAGGCCATCGCCGAGCCGACCTGGACGATCGTGCCGTGATCGCGCGGGCTCATCCGCCGCAGCGCCGCCTGCATGCCCCACACGCTGCCGTGATAGGTCACGTCGGTCGCGCGCCGGAACTCCTCGGGTTCGACGTCCTCGAAGAAGGCGAAGACCGTCGTCATCGCGACGTTGATCCAGATGTCGATCGGTCCGAGGGCCTCCTCGGCGGCGGCGGCGACGGCCTCCACCGCATCGGGGTCTGAGACGTCGGCGGGCAGCACGAGCGCGTCGCCGCCGGCGTCGAGCACCTCCTGGCGGACGGCCTCCAGGCCGTCTCGGCCGCGGGCGACGAGCGCGATGCGGGTGTCGGGGCCGGCGAACCGGCGGGCGGTCGCGCGGCCGATGCCGCTCGACGCTCCGGTGATGAGGATGACCTTGGGCATGGCAGGCCGCGTACCCGATCGGGCGGGCCGCCCGACCGCGCTGTCCGACAGCAGACAAACCGCTGGTACACGCGGCGTGTTCGGGTACTGCGGCGGCCGATGGCTACGACCTCCACCTCCGCCTCCCCTGGGCGCGCGACGATCCGCATCGACGGCTATGCGCCGATCGGCGACTACGCCGTGATCGGCAACAAGCGCACGGCGGCGCTCGTCGCGCGCGACGGCTCGATCGACTGGCTCTGCCTGCCTTCGCTGGCCGGCCCGGCGGTCTTCGCCGCGCTGCTCGACAGCGAGCGCGGGGGAAGCTTCACGCTCGCGCCGACGGCACCGTTCACCGCTTCGCGATGCTACATCGAGGACACCAACGTCCTGCAGACGACGTTCGTCACCGCGGACGGCACCGTCCGCGTGACGGACGCGATGAGCCGCCCGCTGGCTCGCGGGCTGCTGTTCAACCAGGTCATCCGCCGCATCGACGGGCTGGCGGGCAGCGTGCCGATGCGCTGGAACGTCGCGCCGCGCTTTGACTACGGTGCGACGGCGGTTGCGCCGCGCACGCTCGGCGGCCTGCCCGTCTTCGTGCACGGGCACGAGCTCGTCGCCGTCGAGGCGCACGGTGCCGGCGACCCCACCGCCGACGGCCAGGACGTGCGGGGATCGTTCGTGGCTCGGGCGGGCGACGTCGCGGTCCTCGCGCTGAGCGCGTTTCACCGCGAGCCGCTGCGGGCCTCCACGGCCGAGCGTCTGCTCGCGGCGCTGGACGGGACCGTCGCGCGCTGGCGCCACTGGGTCGGCTCGTGCGACTACGAGGGCCCGTGGCGCGCCGCCGTGCGTCGCAGCGCGCTCGCGCTGGATCTGCTCGTCGACGACGAAACCGGCGCGATCGCGGCGGCCGCGACGATGGGGCTTCCCGAGCGGCTGGGCGGCGAACGCAACTTCGACTACCGCTACGCCTGGTTGCGCGACACGAACCTCACGCTCGAGGCGATGTTGCGCCTGGGCTTCGGCGACCAGGTCCACACGTCGCTGGCCTGGATGCTGCGGACGATCGCGCAGACGCAGCCGCGCCTGCGTCCGATGTACCGACTCGACGGCGGGGTGCGCCTGCCCGACGAGCAGCTCGCGCTGGCCGGCTATCGAGGCTCACAGCCGGTGCTGCTCGGAAACGGGGCCCAGGAGCAGCTGCAGCTCGGCAACTATGGCGACCTGCTCGACATGACGCTGCGCTACGTCGAGCACGGCGGCGCGCTGGCACCGCAGGACGCCGAGCGGCTGGCCGAGGCGACCGACTTCTTGTGTCGGATCTGGCGCCTGGAGGACTCGAGCATCTGGGAGCTGCACGACACGCGCCACTACACCCAAGGCAAGCTCGCGGCCTGGCTGGCACTCGATCGCGCGATCACCCTGGCCCGGCGCGGTGAGCTGCCCGATCGCAGCGCGCTGACCTGGCGGCGCGAGGCCGCCGCGCTACAGCGCTACCTGTTCGAGCAGTGCTGGTCGCCGCGTCAGCGCAGCTACGCGCGCGCCGCCGGTTCCGACGAGCTCGACGCGGGCGTCCTGCTGGCGGTACGTGGTTCGTTCTTGCAGGACGATCGCGAGCGCCTCGGCGCGACGATCGACGCGATCGTGCGTGAGCTCGGCGCCGGCGGCCCGCTCGTCTACCGCTACAGCGGCATGCAGGACGAGGAGGGCGCGTTTCTCGCCTGCTCGTTCTGGGTCGTCGAGGCGCTCGTCCGCGTCGGACGCGTCGACGAGGCGGTCGAGACGATGGACGCGCTCGTCGCCCTCGGCAGCGACGTCGGCCTGTACTCCGAGGAGATCGACCCGGGCACGGGCGAGCTGCTCGGCAACCTGCCGCAGGCGCTGACGCATCTCGCGCTCGTCAATGCCGCGGCGACGATCGCCGAGGCGAGCACGTCGCCACCGGGTTCCACAGAGAGGAAGTCATCATGAGTGAGAACGTCGCGCAGTTCATCCTGGGCCGAGTTCACGACGAGTGGGGCGTCAGGCGCGTCTACGGTTATCCGGGAGATGGCATCAACGGCCTGATCGGCGCTTTTCATGAGGTCGGGGACCGCTTGACGTTCACGCAGACGCGCCATGAGGAGATCGCCTCCTTCGCAGCCTGCGCGCACGCGAAGTTCACCGGTGAGGTCGGGGTCTGCATGGCGACCTCGGGGCCGGGTGCGATCCATCTGCTCAACGGCCTGTATGACGCCAAGCTCGACCACCAGCCGGTGGTCGCGATCGTCGGTCAGCAGAAGCGGATGTCGCTGGGCGCCCGCTATCAGCAGGAGGTCGATCTGCAGGTGCTCTTCAAAGACGTCTGCTCGGAGTTCGTGCAGGTGGTCATGGCGCCCGAGCAGACCCAGCTCGTGCTCGATCGCGCCTTCCGCATCGCGCTGGCGACGCGCTCGCCGACGTGCATCATCGTGCCGGCCGACGTACAGGAGGCCGAGCACGCCGACCCGCCGCGCCAGCACGGCGCCGTCTATACCTCGACGGCGATCTCGCGCCCTCGGGTCGTGCCGCGCGAGGGCGATCTGCAGCGTGCCGCGGAGGTGCTCAACGCCGGCGAGAAGGTCGCGATCCTCGTCGGCCAGGGTGCCCGTGCCGCGCGCGAGGAGGTCGAGCAGGTCGCCGAGTTGCTCGGCACGGGCGTCGCCAAGGCGCTCAACGGCAAGGACGTGCTGCCCGATGACCTGCCCTTCGTCACCGGCGGCATCGGCCTGCTGGGCACCAAGCCGTCCAACGAGATGCTCATGGGCTGCGACACGCTGCTGATGATCGGCACCGGCTTTCCCTATGCCGAGTGGCTGCCCGAGCCGGGCGACGCGCGGGCGGTGCAGATCGACATCGACGGCCGCCAGCTGGGCAATCGCTACCCGACCGAGGTCAACCTCGTCGGCGATGCCGGCGACACGCTGCGCGCCCTGCTGCCGCACCTGCAGCGCAAGGAGGATCGCTCGTGGCGCGAGGAGATCGAGGCCGAGATCGAGCGCTGGTGGGAGATCCTCGCCGATCGCGCGATGGACGAGCCCAGCGCGCCGGGGATGGTCAACCCGCTGCGCGTCTTTCACGAGCTCAGCCCGTTGCTGCCCGACCGCCTGCTGACGACCGCGGACTCGGGCTCGGCGACGAACTGGTGGGCCCGGCATCTGAAGTTCCGCGCCGGTATGCGCGGTGCGCTGTCGGGCACGCTGGCGACGATGTGCCCGGGGCTGCCGTACGCGCTGTCGGCGAAGCTCGCCTACCCCGACCGGCCCGTCATCGCGTGCATGGGTGACGGGGCGTTTCAGATGCTTGGCATCAACGCGCTCGTCGACGTCGTCAAGTACCAGCACGAGTGGGCGGGACGCAACCCGACGTTCATCGTGCTCGTGCTCAACAACGGCGACCTCAACCAGGTGACCTGGGAGCAGCGCGTGCTGGCCGGCGACCCCAGGCTCGAGGCCTCGCAGGTCCTGCCCGACTTCCCGTACGCGCGCTACGCCGAGCTGCTGGGCCTGCGCGGCATCCGCGTCGACGCCGGTGAGGACGTCAGGGCGGCGTGGGAGCAGGCGCTGGCCTGCGACCGGCCGGTCCTGCTGGAGGCGGTGACCGACCCGGAGTACCCGCCGCTGCCGCCGCACATCCGCTTCGAGCAGGCCAAGTCGATGGCCTCCGCGCTGCTGTCGCGCGACCCGCACGCGGGACGGATCGTCAGGGAGTCCGTCAAGGGCAAGCTGGCCGAGTTCGTCAACCGATGAGCACTGCCGCCGCCACCGCGCGCGCTGTCGATGTCGCCGTCGACGGCCTCGACGTGAGCGTCTACGAGATCGCGACCGACGCCCCGGAGTCCGACGGCACGCTGCGCTGGGACTCCACGACGATCGTCGTCGTCGAGGCCCACGGCGGCGGCGAGACCGGGATCGGCTACACGTACGGTCCCGCGGCGATCGCCGCGTTCGTCCACGACCAGCTCGCCGACGTCGTCATCGGCGCCGACGCGCTGACGGTGCGCCGCAGCTGGACGCAGATGGACGCGGCGATCCGCAACGCCGGGCGCCACGGCGTCGGCGCGATGGCCGTCTCGGCGGTCGACAACGCGCTCTGGGATCTCGCCGCGCGGCTGCTCGACCTCCCGCTCGCGCGGCTGCTGGGCCAGATCCACGAGCACGCGAACATCTACGGCAGCGGCGGCTTCTGCTCCTATGACCGGGGCCGCTTGCAGGAGCAGCTCGGAGGCTGGGCGCAGCAGGGCATCGGGCGCGTGAAGATGAAGGTCGGCCGCCGGCCGGCGGACGACGCCGAACGCCTGGCCTGGGCGCGGGCGGCGATCGGCGGCGACGTCGAGCTGATGGTCGACGCCAACGGCGCCTACCGCCCGAAGCAGGCGCTGAGCTGGGCGAACCGCTTCGCCGAGCACGGCGTCAGCTGGCTGGAGGAGCCGGTCACCTCCGACGACGTCGACGGGCTGGCGCTCGTGCGCCGCCATGGTCCGCAGGGCGTCGTGATCGCCGCCGGCGAGTACGGCTGGTCGCTGGACCACTTCCGCCGGCTGCTGGAGCACGGTGCCGTCGACTGCGTGCAGCCCGACGTCACGCGCTGCGGGGGCATGACGAACGTCCTGCGCGTCGACGCGCTGTGCCGAGCCCACCACGGCGCGCTGTCGGCGCACTGCGCTCCGGCGCTCAGCGCGCACGTCATGTGTGCCTGCGAGACGGCGGTCCACCTCGAGTACTTCCACGACCACGTGCGAGTCGAGTCGTTGCTGTTTGACGGCACGCTGCAGCCCGACGGCGGCAGGCTCGTGCCCGACCTGACGCGGCCGGGCAACGGCCTTGAGCTCAAGCGGACCGACGCGCAGCGCTTCGCGCTCTCATGAGCAGCACGGCGAAGGTTCCTGGCCACGTCCACGACGGTGTCGGCGGCACGCAGCCGCGCCGCGAGACGGTCGACCTGGCCGCGCTGCAACGCCTGCTCTCCCAGACGGTGCGCGGCGAGGTGCGCTTCGATGCGGCGAGCCGCGCGATGTACGCCAACGACGCCTCGAACTTCCGCCAGGTCCCGCTCGGCGTCGTCGTCCCGAAGTCCGTGCAGGACATCGTCGCAACCCATCGCGCCTGCGCGCAGGTCGGCGCGCCGATCGTCAACCGCGGCGGCGGCACGAGCCTGTCGGGCGAGACCGTCAACCGCGCGATCGTCATCGACACGTCGAAGTACCTGCACGCGATCGGCGACGTCGACGTGCAGCGGCGCCGCGTGCGCTGTGAGCCGGGCGCGATCAACGAGCAGGTCAACATCAAGACCGGCGAGCAGGCTGGCCTGATCTTCGGCCCCGACCCGTCGTCGCACTCGCGCTGCACGATCGGCGGCAACGTCGGCAACAACTCCTGTGGCATCCACTCCGTGCAGGCGCAGCTCTACGGCCCCGGCCCGCGGATGTCGGACTGCGTCAGCGCGCTGGAGGTCGTCACCTACGACGGCGAGCGCTTCCGGGTCGGCGTCGACGAGGAGGACGAACTCGACGACATCATCGCCGCCGGCGGGCGCAAGGGCTCCATCTACGCCGACCTGCGCGACCTGCGCGACCGCTACGCCGACGTCATCCGCGAGCGGATGAGGCCGGTCGACGAACTGCCCCGGCGCGTGTCGGGCTTCAACCTCGACGAGCTACTGCCCGAGCGCGGCTTCAACGTCGCCCGCGCGCTGGTTGGGACCGAGAGCACGTGCGTCACCGTGACCGAGGTGGAGCTGATGCTGATGGATGGCATGTACATGCGCACGCTCGTCATCGTCGAGTACGACGATCTGCCGAGTGCCGGCGACGACGTCGGCGAGATCGTCGAGCGCTTCAAGCCGATCGGCCTGGAGGGCATCGACCGCCGGCTTATCGAAGATCAGCAGGAGCTGCACCTCAACGCCGGCGCGCTGGACGAGCTCCCCGACCGCGGCGAGGGCGAGGCCTGGCTGCTCGTGCAGTTCGGCGCCGACACGGCCGCGGAGTCCGAGCACCGCGCGCAGGAGCTCGTCGGCTGGTTGACGCGCAAGCGCGGCTACGCCGAGGACCGCATCTCGGTGCTGCGCAGCGAGCAGGAGGGCGGCCACAGCGGCGACATCTGGAAGATCCGCGAGGCCGGCCTGGGCTCGACGGCCTTCCCGCCGGACCGCGGTGGCGACCACTGGCCCGGCTGGGAGGACTCCGCCGTCCCGCCCGACAAGGTCGGCCCGTACCTGCGCGACCTGCGCGAGCTCTACGCTCGCCACGGCCTGAAGGGCGCGACGTACGGGCACTTCGGGCAGGGCTGCATCCACTCGCGGATCGACTTCGACCTGCGCCACGCCGACGGCCTGCGCAACTACCGGCGCTTCATGGAGCAGGCCAGCGACCTCGTCGTCAGCTACGGCGGCACGCTGTCGGGCGAGCACGGCGACGGCCAGCAGCGCGCCGAGCTCCTCGTCAAGCAGTACGGCCCCGAGCTCGTCGACGCCTTCCGCGAGTTCAAGCGCATCTGGGACCCCGACTTCAAGATGAACCCCGGCAAGGTCGTCGACCCGTTCCCGATCGACTCCAACCTCAAGCTCGGCACCGATTCCAACCCGCCGCGCCCGCCGGTGAAGTTCGCCTACAAGCAGGACGGCGGCGATTTCGCGCACGCCGCGCTGCGCTGCGTCGGCGTCGGCAAATGCCGCGTCCCCGAGACCGACGGCGTGATGTGCCCGAGCTACATGGTGACGCGCGAGGAGAAGCACAGCACGCGCGGACGCGCGCGGCTGCTATGGGAGATGCTGCAGGGCGAGGTCATCACCGACGGCTGGCAGAGCACCGAGGTCTATGACGCGCTGGACCTCTGCCTGTCCTGCAAGGGCTGCACGAACGACTGCCCCGTCAACGTCGACATGCCGACCTACAAATCGGAGTTCCTGCACCACCACTTCAAGAGCTGGCGGCGCTGGCGGCCCCGCTACGCGTACGCCTTCGGCTTCATCGACGTCGCCGCGCGGGCGGCGGCGGCGTGTCCCGAGCTCGCCAACCTGCTCACGCAGACACCGCCGTTCTCACGTCTGGCGAAGCTCGCCGCCGGCATCGACGCGCGGCGCGAGATCCCGCGCTTCGCCCCGATCACGCTGCAGCAGTGGTTCGCCCGCCGCGCGCCCGTCAACCCCGACGGCCGCCGCGTGATCCTGTTTCCCGACACGTTCAACAACCACCTGCACACCGACGTCGGCGTCGCCTGCGTGCAGGCGCTCGAAGCCGCCGGTTGGCACGTGGTCATGCCCACGGGCCACATCTGCTGCGGTCGACCGCTGTATGACTACGGCTTCTTGGACATGGCCGAGCGCTATCTGCGGCGCGTGCTGGAGATGCTGCGCGAGGACATCCGCGCGGGAACGCCGATCGTCGGCATGGAGCCCAGTTGCCTGGCGGTCTTCAAGGACGAGCTGACGAGCATCCTGCCCCACGACGACGACGCGCGGCGCCTGCAGCGCTGCGCCTATCACTTCAGCGAGTTCTTCGAGCACTTCGACGTCGAAGTTCCCCGCCTTGCCCGCCAGGCGCTGCTGTGGGGCCACTGTCACCACAAGGCGACCGGCGGCATGACGCCCGAGCGAAACCTGCTGGAACGGATCGGCCTGGATGTGCAGGAGGCGACCGGCGGCTGCTGCGGCCTGGCCGGCTCATGGGGCTTTGAACAGGGTAAGTACGACATCTCGCTGCAGTGCGGCGAGCAGGGACTGCTGCCCGCCGTCCGCCGAGCAGCGCAGGACACCGTGATCGTCGCCGACGGCTTCTCCTGCAAGACCCAGCTCGAGCAGTCCGGTGTCGGCCGCCGGGCGCTGCACGTCGCGCAGGTCATCGAGCTCGCCCGTGAGCGAGGGCCGACCGGCTGGACCCCGGGTCCACCGGAGCGGGCCTGCGCCGACGATCGCCCGGCCGCCCCGCGGGCCATGAAGACCAAGCGCATCGCCATCCTCGGCGCGCTCGTGTTCGGTGCGATCGCGGCGTGCATCACGGTCGCGCGCCGGTGAAGGGCGAGGCGTTCCCAGGTGTGCGAGCCGGGCACGGCGCATGACGCGGCGCGACGTCCCGCCGGGATTTGATCACGATCCGACCGCTTGGGGCCGCCGTCTCGTGCTGATCGGGCTCGCCGCCACCGGTCTTGCCGTCGCCGGCTATCTCACGCTCTACCAGCTTGGCGCCTTCGCGAGCGTGTGGGATCCCGTGTTCGGCGCACGCGCCAGCCGTGCCGTGCTCGACCTGACCAAACCGGTGCCCGACGCTGCCGCCGGCGTCCTCGCGTATGCGAGCGAGATCGTGCTGCTGGCGATCGGCCGGCCCGGCCGCTGGCGCACGATGCCGTGGACGTGCCTGGGGCTCGGGGCCGTCCTGGTGACAGGCGCCATCGTGAGCGTCGCGCTGATCGCCGTCCAGGCGACCGTCGTCGGCGACTGGTGCGTGCTGTGCCTCGGCTCGGCCGGGCTGTCGTTCGCGCTGTTCGCGCTGGGCATCGGCGAAGCGCGCGCGGCGCTGGGCCACGTGCGCGCCGTCCGCGATCGCGGCGCTGGGCTGGGCGACGCCCTACGCGGCACGGGCTGCTGACCTGCGCGCGGCGAGCTCACCGACAACGCGGTGCCCGCGGACGGGAGATCTGCGGTGGATTCGGCAGCGGCGTGTGGTAGGCGGCGCGCTCAAGCCATGGAATGGTCCTCGAGCAACTGGTCTCCGTCTCACTCGAGGCGATGATCGACCACCCCGTGTCAGGCTCGTGCGTCGCGGCGCAACGTGCGCGCATGCCTGCGTCGGCCTCGGCCGACCGCGATCGACGAACGCGGCGCGTCGCGTCGCGGGCGCCGTGATTGGCTCCGGATCCCGTTCGGGCACGCCGCGGCGTAGTCTCCGATGGCGTCGTGGCGTTGGCTCAGAGATCCCCAGGGCGTATTCCAAGACCGGACGCCCCTATGTTGAGGCCGCGTGCCGGGCGGGTGGGTGACGGGCTCATGGCATGGCCCTGACCACGCTGCCGCTGCGCCGCGAGCTTGCGCGCGTGTTTCCGGATCGCCCGTTCGCGGTGCGCCTGTGGGACGGCACGACGGTGGCGTCGACGATCGGACCGCAGGCGCCGGAGTTCTCGGCCCGGCGTCCCGCTGCGCTCGCGCACTTCTTGCGCGCTCCCGGTGAGCTCGGCCTCGGCCGCGCGTACGTCGCCGGGGATCTCGTTGTCGATGACCTCGACGGCGCATTCCTGGTGTTCGAGACCTGGGAGCCGCCGCCGGTCTCGCTGGCCGACCGGGTACGGCTGAGCGCCGCCGCGGTGCTCGCGGCGGCGCGCGGAGGACTGCCGCGCCGACCACAGCTTGAGTTGCTGCTGCGCGGCGAGCGTCACTCGCTTGGCCGCGACGCCGCCGCGGTCCGCTTTCACTACGACGTCGGCAACGACTTCTTCGCGTTGTTTCTCGATCCGTCGATGACGTACAGCTGCGCGATCTTCTCGCGCGGCGCGCAGACGCTCGAGGAGGCGCAGCGCTGCAAGCTCGACCTCGTCGCCGCCAAGCTCGAGCTGAAGCCCGGCCAGCGCGTGCTCGACGTCGGCTGCGGCTGGGCGAGCTTCGCGATCCATGCGGCGCGCGAGTACGGCGTCCACGTCGTCGGCGTCACGTTGTCCGAGCGCCAGGTCGGTCTCGCGCGTCGTCGCGTGGCCGAGGCAGGGCTCAGCGATCAGATCGAGATTCGCCTGCAGGACTACCGCAAGGTCACCGATGGGCCGTTCGACGCGATCTCGAGCATCGGGATGGTCGAGCACGTCGGCGAGACACAGATCGACGAGTACGCCCGTACCCTGCACGGGCTGCTCGCTCCTCAGGGACTGCTGCTCAACCACGGCATCGCGATCGCCGATCCTGACTACGACGTGCGCGAGGACGTCGTCTCAGACCGCTACGTCTTCCCTGACGGCGAACCGCTGCCACTGTCGCGGATCGTGCTGGCGCTCGAGCGGGCGGGCTTTGAGACGTTCCACGTCGAGGCCTTCAGAGAGGATTACGCCGAGACGCTGCGCCACTGGACCCGTCGGCTCGACGAGCGCCTCGACGAGGCGCGCGCGCTGGCCGGTGAGGAGCGCACGCGGATCTGGCGGCTGTACCTGCGCGCCGCCGGGCACGGCTTCGCGACCGGGCTGACGAACGTCTTTCAGGTGCGAGCACGGCCCAGGCCCTGAGGCGACCGGCTTGGGGCCTACGCCAATCCCTCCCCGCCCCAGCGCGAACAGCATGATCGCGCCGCCGAAGACGATCGCGACCCAGCCGGGATCGGCGGTGGTGTAGTCCAGCACCCAGTAGGAGGCCAGCAGCCACCCTCCGATCAGGAGATTGATCGCGGCCGCCGTGCCGAAGTGCGTGTGCGGTCCACCTGCAGGATCGAGGATCGCCGCCGGTGGCGCATGGGTAGCCATGCGCCACGCAGATTTAACGCAAGGAGACACCATGCACGCCGATAACGACACCGCGACGTTCTGGACAGCTGACGCAGGGCGATCGGTCCGCCTCGATCGCGTCCGCGTCTTCGACTACGAGCCTGATCTGCTGGCCGGCCTGGACGCCGCCGGCGCAGCGCATCTGCGCCGTCACGCGGTCGCTCGGCGGCTGGCGCTCCCGCACGGTCCCTGGTCCCCCCCGCCCGCTGATAGCGAACTCGTCGGCGGGCTGGGTCTGCTCGTGCTCGACGGGCTCGTCTGTCGGTCGCTGCACGTGCACGGTCGGAGTTACTCGGAGCTGCTCGGCGCCGGAGACCTGCTGCGGCCGTGGGAGCCATCAGGCGCCGGACCCCTCAAGGTCGACGATACATGGCGGGTGTTGCAGCCGACGACGATCGCGATTCTCGACGAACGCCTCGCCGCGCTGCTGGGCCGGCGGCCGAACACGATCGGCGCGCTGATGGCGCGCAGCACCCAGCGCTCGCGGGCGCTCGTCGTCCAGATGGCGATCGCCCATATCCGACAGGCCGAGCCGCGGCTGCTGGCGCTGTTCTGGCATCTCGCCGAGCGCTGGGGGCGGGTCACCACGCAGGGCATCGTGGTGCCGCTGCCGCTGACGCACGAGCTGCTCAGCCAGCTCGCCTGCCTGCATCGCCCGACGACATCGACCGCGCTGCAGCGACTCGTTCGGGCAGGAGAGATCGCCCGCCGGTCCGATCACGGCTGGCTGCTGCTCGGTGCGCCGCCGATGCCGGCGAGCGCGCCCGACAACACGCGGGGGACGTTGGCCGTGTGACCTGTGGCCGGCCGGCGCCCCGTCGCCGCCGGCCCGGCGGGCCTCCTGCTCGGTCGGCTCGTGCCCCACAGCGACCTCAACCGCTGCCGGCTGGTCCTACTCCCAGAAACGCGAGCAAAACCCCCGACGCCTGGCGCGCGACGCGACCGATCCGGTGTGGGCCGCGGCGCGCTGACAATCGACGTTTGCGTGGAGACGGTCCTGGGGATCTGCCGATCGAAATGCGGTGCGCTCGATGAGCTGGAGGGGGCCAGGCCCGATGCGGATCGGGGCGGCCTCCGCATTTGCGCTCGCGATCGCGCTCGCCGGTTGCGGTGCGGGCCAGTCGACGCTCGATCCGCAAAGCCGTCCGGCGCGGGAGATCGCCGATCTGTGGTGGTGGATGCTCGCCGCGGCGGCGTTCGTCCTGATCGGCGCGCTCGTGCTGCTGTTCATCGGCTGGCGTCGGCGCGACCGGCCGGGCCTGCCGGTCGTCGGGAATCTCGGCGAGCGTGGCTTCAACGGCCTGGTCGTGCTGTTCGGGATGATCGTGCCGCTGCTGGCGCTCGTCGTCGTCTTCGTCGCGGCGAACTTCTCGGTGGCGAGCGTCACGGAAGCGCCCGCTCCGGGCAGCACGGCGATGACGATCGTGATCACCGGCAACCAGTGGTTCTGGGACATTCACTACCCGGGCAGCGGCGCGGTCACGGCCAACGAGATTCACATCCCGGTCGGCACGCGCGTCGACGCGGTGCTGCGCAGCGCCGACGTCATCCACAGCTTCTGGGTGCCGCAGCTCAACCGCAAGGCCGACATGGTCCCGGGGCATCCGAACCGGATCCTGCTCTACGCCGACCATCCTGGCGTCTACCGCGGTCAGTGCGCCGAGTTCTGCGGTCTGCAGCACGCGAACATGGCGACGACCGTCATCGCTCAGCCGCCGGCGCAGTTTCGCGCTTGGCTCGCGAACGCCGCCCGGCCGCGAATCGCGCCGACGGGTGCCCAGCAGCAGCGCGGCGAGCAGGTCTTCCTGTCGGAGCGTTGCGCGAGCTGCCACACGATCCGCGGGACGTCCGCCCGCGGCACGATCGGCCCCGACCTCACCCATCTCGCGAGTCGTTCGACGCTCGCCGCGCTGACGATCCCGAACACGCGCCACGAGCTCGAGCGCTGGATCGCCGACCCGCAGAAGATCAAGCCCGGCGCGAAGATGCCGTCAGTCGATCTCAGCACTTCGGAGCGCGACGCCGTTGTCGCCTACCTGGAAACCCTGCGCTGAGCATGGCCGTCGTCTCCCACACCCCGGCGGCGCGCCAGCGCGTCGAACGCCTTGATCGCATCTGGCGCGAACGACCGGGCCTGGTCGGGTGGCTGACGACGACCGATCACAAGCGGATCGGGTTGATGTACCTGTTCGCATCGCTGGCGTTCTTCGCCGCCGGCGGCGTCGAGGCGCTGCTCGTGCGCACGCAGCTCGCGGCGCCTCAGCAGGGCGTGCTGTCGCCGGCCGCCTACAACCAGGTCTTCACGGTTCACGGCGTGACGATGATCTTCCTGTTCGTCATCCCGATCTCCACGGGCGCGTTCGGCAACTACCTACTGCCCCTGATGATCGGCGCGCGCGACATGGCGTTCCCGCGACTGAACGCTCTGTCGTTCTGGATCTACGCCGCGTCCGGGATCTTCATTTACACCGGTTTGGCGCTCGGCCACGGGCCCGACGCGGGCTGGTTCGACTACGTGCCGCTGGCGTCCCGGCAGTTCAGCCCCGACAGCGGCATCGACTTCTACGCGCTGGGCCTGATCTTCACGGGCATCTCCTCGACCGCCGCGGCGGTGAACTTCGTCGTGACGATCTTCAAGCTGCGCGCGCCGGGGATGTCGTTGAACCGGATGCCCCTGTTCTGCTACGCGTTCCTCGCCGTCTCGTTCGCGCTGATCTTCGCGCTGCCCGCGCTGACGCTCGCCCTCGTCCTGCTCGAGCTCGACCGCAGGCTGGGCTTTCACTTCTTCGATGTCGCCCAGGGCGGCGACCCGTTGCTGTGGCAGCACCTGTTCTGGATCTTCGGGCATCCCGAGGTGTACATCATCATCCTGCCGGCGTTCGGGATCGCGACGTCGATCATCCCGACGTTCACCCATCGCCGGATGGTCGCCTTCCCGCTCGTCGCGCTCGCCGAGATCCTCGTCGTCTTCATCGGCTTCGGCGTCTGGGTGCATCACATGTTCGCCGTCGGCCTACCGACGGCGATCACAATCGCGTTCGCCGCGGCGAGCCTCGTCATCGTCATTCCGAGCGCGATCCAGCTGTTCGCCTGGATCACGACGATCGTCGCCGGCACGCCCGACTTCAAGACGCCGCTGTTGTGGATCGTCGGCTTCATCGTGTTCTTCACCATCGGCGGGCTGACCGGGATCATGTTCGCGGCGATCCCGTTCGATCAGCAGCTGACCGACAGCTACTTCGTCGTCGCGCACTTTCACTTCGTGATCTTCGGCGCGGCGGTGTTCCCGATCCTCGGCGGCCTGTACTACTGGTTTCCGAAGGTCAGCGGCCGGATGTACCACGAGCGCGCCGGCAAGATCAGCTTCTGGGTGACGTTCGCCGGCACGCTCGCGACGTTCTTTCCGATGCACATCCTCGGCCTGCTCGGCATGCCCCGCAGGGTCTACACCTACCACCACGGGCTCGGTTGGGGGGGCCTGAACCTGCTCGAGACGCTCGGCTCCTACCTGCTCGCCGGCGGACTGCTGCTCGTCGCGGCGAACCTCGCGATCAGCCTGCGCCGCGGCCCGCCCGCCGGCGACGACCCATGGGGCGGCGACACGCTCGAATGGGCGACGACCTCACCACCACCGCCGTACAACTACGCGGTCATCCCGAAGGTTACGAGCGCCTACGCGATGTGGGACCGCGAGGACCGCGTTGAGGATGCGCGGCGCCTGGAGCGCGGCGAGCTCGTCCTCGAGCAGGGTCACGAGACGCCCGCCTCGACCGTCCTGGACGCCGAGTGGGACGAGGTCCTGCGCATGCCGCCCTCGTCGTGGGCGCCGCTTGCGCTGGCGGCCGCGGTGTCCGGGATCTTCGCGATGCTGCTGCTCGGACACGTGCTGACCGCCACGGCCTTCGTGGCGCTCGCCGCCGTCGTCCTGCTGCGTTGGCACAGCGTGGAGCCCCAGGACACATGAGCGAGGTCACGCGCAGCTCGCGGGCGGTCGGCGGCGCGGCGGTCGCGCGCGTCGCGCGGGCCAGGCGGACGCTGCCCAACGGCTGGTGGGGCATGCTGCTGCTCGCCGCCGCCGAGGCGACGCTCTTCGGCACGCTCGTCGCGACGTACTTCTATCTGCGCCTGCAAACGTCGCCGTGGCCGCCGGTCGGGATCTCGCCGCCGAGCGTGACGCTCCCGCTCGCGCTGACTGCCGTGCTCGTGGCGACGAGCGCGCCGATGCTCGCGGCCGCCCGCGCCGCGCGCGCCGGACGCCGGGGCGCCGCGCTGCGGTGGATCACGCTCGCGACGCTCGTCCAGGGCGCCTATCTGGCGGTGCAGGTCGCGCTGTTCCTCGACGACCTGTCGAAGTTCGACCCGCGCCAGACGGCGTACGGCTCGGTCTACTTCACGCTGCTGGGCGTCCATCACGCGCATGTCGTCGTCGGGCTGGCGCTGAACGCCGGCGTGCTCGTCCGCCTGCTCGGCGGCTTGACGAACTACCGCGTGATCGGCGTCCGCGCCGTCGCGATGTACTGGTGCTTCGTCAACGCCGCCGCGGTCCTGGTCGTGCTCACCCAGATCTCTCCGGCGCTGTGAGGATCGAGCGCCAACCGCAGCTCGTGTGGTTCGGTGTCCTCGGCGCGCCGCTGGCCTGGACGGCGCAGCTGTGGAGCGGGATCGCGCTGACGTTCGCCGACTGCGGTGCCGGCACTCGCGGGTGGGATCTCCCCGTCGGCACGCTGCGTGTCGCTCTCATGGCGCTGCCGACGGCGGTCGCGCTGCTCGCCGCGGCGAGCGCCTACGCCGTCCTGCGCGCAACGCGCGGCGCGTCCGGCGAACCGCCCGCCGGACGGGTGCGTTTCCTCGCCACCATCGGCGTCACCGTGAGCGTTCTGTTCAGCTGTCTCATCGTCATGGGCGGGCTGGGCATGGCCATCGTCGACCCCTGCCACCAGGGATGACACGCGCGCTCGCCATCGGGGCGGTCGTGCTGCTGGTCGCCGCGGTGGCCTCGCCGGCCGCAGCGCAGCCGCGGATCGGGATCGTGCGCCCGCCTGAAGAGGGGTCGCTGGCGCCGGCACGGCTCGGCGCCGAGCTGTTCGCCGGCAACTGCGTGACCTGCCACGGGATCGCGGGCCGCGGGATCCGCGGCCGGCAGGCGCGCAGCGGCGTCGGCGACGTGCGCGGCCAGGGCCCATCGCTGCGCGGCGCCGGCGCTCTCGCGGCCGACTTCTACTTGCGCACCGGCTACATGCCGCTCGGCAAGACCGGCGAGCAGCCGCAGCGCAGCCGGGTCCTGCTGCGCGAGCCCGAGATCCGTGCGCTCGTCGCCTACGTGGGCGGGCTCGGCCGGGGCGGGCCGCCGATCCCGGCGCCGCAGCCCGAGCAGGGCTCGCTCAGCGAGGGCCTGCACCTCTTCACGGAGCACTGCGCGGGCTGCCATCAGATCACCGGGCAGGGCGGCGTCGTCATCGGTGCGCGAGTCCCGCCACTGCAGAACGCCACCGTCACGCAGATCGCCGAGGCCGTTCGCATCGGGCCGTACGTGATGCCGCGCTTCCCCAAGAGCCAGATCAGCGACGGGCAGCTGAACTCGATCGTCCGCTACGTCCTGCTCACCCGCCATCCCGTCGACCGCGGCGGCTGGGGCATCGGCAACCTCGGCCCGTTCCCCGAGGGCATCGTCGCGTGGCTGCTGGCAGGCGGACTGCTTGTCGGCGTCTGCATCGTCATCGGTCGCAGGTCGCGGGCATGAAGGCCGTCGGCCGCTGGCTACTCTGGGCGCTGCTGTGGCTGATCGGGCGCCGGCGGCGCGCGCGCAAGGGCGAGCCTGAGCGCGAACGCATCGTCGCGCCGACAAACCCCGACCGCCGTGCGGAGAACGCGGTGCTCGCGCTGCTCGCGGTCGCCGCTGTATGCGCGCTGGCGTTCGCCGCCGTATACGCGCTCGACGACGGGGGGCGCGACCGCACGCAGCTCTACGGCCTGACGCTCGGCCTCAGCCTCGCGTGCATCGCTGCGGCGCTGATCGTCCTCGGGCGGCGCCTCGTCGCCGCCGAGGAGCTTGAGGAGGAGTACCCCGAGCCCGAGCACCCCGAGGACCAGCGGGCGATCACGCAGATCGTCGACGAGAGCGCCGGCGGGGTGACGCGCAAGCGGCTGCTGCTTGCCGCGGGCGGGGCGGCGGGCGGCGCGCTCGGGATCGCCGCGCTGACGCCGGTCCTGTCGCTCGGGCCGTGGCTGAACACCGACTCGCTGTACGACACGCCGTGGCAGGCCGGCCGTCGCCTCGTCGACGAGCACGGCACGCCGCTGCGCGCCGCCGGGATCGAACGCGAGACGTTCTACACGGCGTTCCCCGAAGACGCGCGCCGGGACGAGATCGGCTCGCCGGTCGTGCTCGTGCGCCTCGATCCGGCGGCGCTGCGCCTGCCCGCCGAGCGTGCGCACTGGGCCCCTGAGGGGATTCTTGCCTACTCGAAGATCTGCACTCACGCGGGCTGCGCGATCGCCCTGTACCGCACCCCGCAGTTCGCGCCGACGCAACCGCCGGCAGGCCTCGTCTGCCCCTGTCACTACTCGACGTTCAACCCCGCCGATGGCGGCAGCGTCACATTCGGGCCGGCGGGCCGGCCGCTTCCGCAGCTGCCGCTGCTGATCGACGCACGCGGCGAGCTGCGGGCCGCGGGCAACTTCTCCGGCCCCGTCGGACCCTCCTGGCAGGGCGTGCGGGGGGAGCGGCCGACATGAGCGAGATCAACCCGGCCGTGCGCTTCATCGACGAGCGCACGGGCTCAGCGCCGCTGCTGCGAAAGGCGATGCGCTACGTCTTCCCCGAGCACTCCTCGTTCCTGCTCGGCGAGATCGCCATGTATGCGTTCATCGTCCTCATCGCGACCGGGATCTACCTCGCGCTGTTCTTCGATCCCAGCATCGCCCAGACGACGTATCACGGCTCCTACGAGCCCCTCCAGGGGATGCAGATGAGCCTCGCCTACAAGTCCGTCGTCGACCTCTCCTTCGCGACGCGCACCGGGCTGCTGATGCGCCAGACGCACCATTGGGCGGCCGACGTGTTCCTCGTCAGCATCGTGCTGCACCTCATGCGCGTGTTCTTCACCGGCGCGTTTCGCCGCCCGCGAATCCTGACCTGGACGCTCGGCGTCGCGATGCTGTTCGCCGCGCTGCTGGAGGGCTACCTCGGCTACTCGATCGTCGACGACCTGCTGTCGGGTATGGGGCTGGCGATCGGCTACGGCGTCGCACAGTCGGTCCCGCTCATCGGCGGCAACCTCGCGCTCGGCCTCTGGGGCGCGCCGTTCCCCGGCGACTCGGCCTTCGAGTCGCGGATGTTCATCGCGCACGTCCTGCTGCTGCCGGGCCTGATCGGCGTTCTGCTCGCCGGCCACCTCGCGCTCGTCGCGGCGCGCCACCACACCCAGTTTCGCCGCAAGCCGCGCCAGACCGAGCGGCGGCTGCTGGGACTGCCCATGTTCCCCGCGCAGGCGCCGCGCTCGCTCGGCCTGCTGTTCGCCGTCGCCGCCGTCCTGTTCGCGCTCGGCGGGCTGATCCAGGTCAACCCCATCTGGCAATGGGGGCCGTTCGAGCTCGCCCAGGGCACGAACGGCGCACAGCCCGACTGGTACCTCGGCTGGCTCATCGGCGCGCTGCGGCTGATGCCCGGCTTCGACGTCACGATCGGCGACTACACACTCATCCCGAACCCATTTTGGGGCGGCATCCTGTTTCCGACCGTGGTCATGGCGCTCATGCTGCTGTGGCCCTGGATCGAGCGGCGCGTCACGGGTGACCGCACGGTCCACAACCTCCTCGACCGTCCCCGCGACGCCCCCGGCCGCACGGCGTTCGGCGTCGCGTTCTTCACCTGGGTTGTGCTGATCTTCCTCGCCGGCTCCGCCGACCGCATCTACGTCTACTTCGACCTCAGCTACACCGGCCAGATCTGGTTCTACCGCGCATTCGTGTGGGTCGCGCCGCTCGCCGTCTTCCTCCTGACACGGCGCGTGTGCCGCGAGCTGCAGCGCTCCGACGAGATCGCCGCGGGGCGCGAGCAGGCCGAGCAGGAGGCCGTGCAGGCATCAAGCCAAGCCGCTGCAAACCCGAGATCAGGGTCCGCATGATCGCCGGGCTGCTCAACGTCGATGAGAAGCTCGCGCGCGACGTGGCCGGCGGCGTCGGGCCGCAGGACCGACCTACCGCAGGGGAGCCCCGCGGCGCGCGAGCCGATCGGCGATCTCGCGCCCTCACCGGCGCTGAGCATCCTGCGCAACGGGCCCGACACCCTCGCCGGGCGCAAGCTGGGGCTGCTCGTCAGCGACGGCAGCGACGCGGAGATCCTCGACGCGATCATGGCCGCCGCGGAGGAGGAGGGCGTCACTGTCGAGCTCGTCGCCCCCGCGGTCGGGGGCGTTCGGGCGAGTGACGGATCGCTGCGCGAAGGCGACCAGCAGGTCGACGGCGGCCCGTCGGTCCTCTAGGAGGCCCTTACGGCGCACGAAGCGTTCACACGCCGCGTGTGCGCGCCGACCGCGGATGACGCCGGCGGCGCTGCTGGCGCGCATTCGCGACGCGCGCCCGGCAGGAGCTGACGGCGCCGGGGCACACGGGCGTCGCGATCGTACCGGCGGGCGCGCCGGCGACGGGCTGCGTCGCGACTCAGGCCTCGCGGCGGCGATTGGTGCGAGCGCGCACGAGCGCCGACAGGAGAATGACCGCGGCGAAGGCGATGAGTCCGAACGTGCCGATGTCGCCCAGCGCGTCGGCGATCGACGGACCGGCGATGTAGGAGCCGACCCCAAACCCGACAGCCCAGGCGAGGCCGGCGACGGCGTTCGCCGGCAGGAAGCGCCTCGCGGGCATCGCGCTGATGCCCGCCATCCACGACGGCGCGAGATAGACCGCCATGAAGCCGCGCTGCTCGTAGATCCGGTCCCCGTGTCGCAGCACGCGCAGGCGCAGGCGAAGCAGTGGCCCGGCCTTCTCCATGAGCGCCCTGCCTCCCTTCAGGCCGATCAGCCAGCCGATCGTGCCGCCCGTGATCGCGCCGAGCCACGCGACGGCGACGACCCCGACGATGTCGATATGGCCGTGCGCGGCCGCCAGCCCGGCGGCGATCAGCGCAGCCTCCCCCGGTCCCGTGATCCCGACCCAGCTCAGCGCGGCGGCGAGCGCCACGCCGATGTAGTCGACGTGCGGCCCCATGAAGCGGTGATGGGCGTGGATACGCGCGACGTGGTCGGGCAGCGCCAGCGCCAGCGAGATCGCATGCATCTCCCCCACCGTGACAGCCCGGGACCCCGGACGCATCGGGCCCCGCCAATCCCTGGGCCGACGGCTCGCTCGTCACGTCGATTGCGCCGGGGGTGCGCAGCCGCCGTTTGGGTGCTGGGCCCCCAACGTGGGCGGGGGTTGTCACCGACGGCACGTCACTGGCAGCTCGTCGGCGAGGGAGGTGGCGATGAGGACTGTTCGCTGGGCGTTGTTGTGGCCGTGCATCGAGACCTGGTATTCGCGGCCGGCGCAACGCCAGGTCACAACTGCGTGTCCGCCGTAGATGCTGTGCAAGACGCGGAAGGCGGGCATGAGCCAAAGCGTCGCCGAGGTGCGATCGATCCGAATCTGGCGCTGCGTGATCGAGCCGTCGCGCACGTTGTAGCTGGGTGGGTATAGCAGCGCGCGGAGCGTCTCAGGCTCGCCCTCGGCGAGGGTCCAGTGGCCTGGTGCCGAGCGCGAGGGCTGGACCGAGTGGCTCGTGAAGTTCGCTACGAATCCCGCTCGAAAGTCACGACTGCTGAGGATGCCGTCGACGCCGTCGACGAGCGTCGGGCCGGTGGGGACGAGCGGCGGGCAGTAGACGACGGCTTGGCTCTTGGCGGCTGCGGTCGCGCACGCGCCTTTCACCGAGCGCGGCAGCGCACTGGTGAGGTTCAGCGGCGCGCCGCGGCGTCGTAGGGCTTGGGCGGGCGTGCGCTCGATGACGTTCCCAGCGCTCTGCGGAGGGCGGGCCGCCGGCGCGATCGGTGTAGTCGAGCGGCTCATCGCCTCTGCCGCGTCGATGACGATCTGTTGCCAGCTCGTGATCGGGGCGTGGGGTTGTTCGGTGAAGTGCAGGCTGAGGACGTAGCCGTCGGCGCCCTGATTCCAGATCGCCGCAATGTGTCCGCCATGAACCCCGCCGCTGGGATAGCCGGCTTCTTGCAGCAGTAGCCCGTGGTGCCCGGCGATCTCGATTCGCCGAAGGACGCGCGGCCGCACGGGCGTCGGGATGGTGACGCTCGGCTGGCCGGCCCGCAGCGCTTTGGCGCCGATCAGCCCGAGGTCGTCGGCGAGCGCCGAGTGGGCGGGCCAGCGGCCGCTGCGAGTCGCCAGCGGCCATTGACCGCAGCGCCCACCGGCGAGCTCGTGAAAAGCGATGTTCTGCCCGAAGGGTCGGGTGTTGAGGTCCAGCAGGTAGGCGCAGCGTCCAGTTCGCAGCGTCCTGTGGCTCACAGCCCAACGCCCCTTGGGTAGGCGCGTCGGGCAGAGCACGCCAAGCGCGAGCGAGCGGGCCAGCACGCGGCACGCGGTCGCCACCGAGGCCGGGGCGGGGTGCAACGTCGCCGAGGGTGAGCGTTGGCCGTTGGTGCCGGTCGCCGTTTGCCTGCTGGCGGTGTGACCGCCGCAGCCGGCGACAACGACCGCGACTGCGGCGAGCGCGAAGTGACACCGGTTCGCGAACATGATCACAAGTACGCAGTCCAGAAGTCCACTGCCTTCTGCGCTGCCGGCGCGCCGCAGCAGGCCTTACCAGCTCACCAGCGACGCAGGTCGCCCAATCAACCCGTGTACACCGAAGCGGGGGAGATCCAGCCAGACGACCGCGGGCTCGTTTGAGCCCGCGGTCGCGGTGATACGTAGCGGTGCGGCGGGTCAGGCTGGCTCGAGCTCGGGGGTCTTGGTCTGGTCCTTCTTGGTGATGGTGAGGTAGCTGACGGTGGCGAGGATCGCGGTCAGAAACAGGGCGCTGGTACCGGTCGTGCCGAGGTTCAGGCCGCCGTTGCTGGTCGGCTGGGAGAACAGGTCGCCGAAGGATGCACCGAGGGGGCGGGTGAGGATGTAGGCCATCCAGAACGCGGGAACGGCGGCGAGCTTGGAGCGGGCGTGCGCGAGCGTGATCAGGCCGATGACGCCGGCGAAGATCGCTGCGGAGAGGCTGTAGCCGAGGGCCAGTTGCTCGGCGACAAGGTCGCCTGCAGCGGTGCCCAAGGCGAACGTGAAGAGGATCGTCAGCCAGTAGAACGCCTCGCGGCGGCGCGTGACGATCGTGTGGATCGACAGCGTGCGCTCGCTGGCGTACCAGGCGGCGAACGTCGCGGCGAGGGCGGTCGCGAACCCGATCGTGCTCTGCACAAGCGTGACGTGGAAGTTCTCGACGAGGTTGTCGGTGATGAGCGTGCCGACGATGCTGATCAAGACGACGGCCGACCAGTAGACGCCGGGCACGTACTTCTTGAGCTTGAACTGGGCGACGAGGACGGCGGTCAGCATCGCGCCGATGATGTACGTCGTGTTGGTCAGGCCGAGGTTGAGGTTCGTGCCGGCCCGCCACCCTCATACGCCGATCCCCACATTGATCGTCGGTCACGACCGAGCGGGGATCTCTGCCTATGGGACGCGTCGAGCGCGCCTTCACACCCGCCGGCGAACACGCAGGCGGCGCGCCCCGTGGCGTTCGCGCTGGGGCTCGGGCGCGTCGGGCGGCGTACGAGCATCGGATCGCTCGGGGTCCGGCGCGGGCACGAGCCGCAGCTCGAAGCAGGCGCCGTCACCTTCGACATCAACGATCTGCAGTTGCGCGTTCATCCGTGTCGCGAGCTCGCGTCCGATCGCGAGGCCGAGGCCGAAGCCGCCCTCGCCGCCAGTCGCAGCGCCGCGCGCGAAGCGCTCGAAGATCGGCTCGCGCTCGGCTCGCGGGATCCCCGGACCGCGGTCGCGGACGCGAACCGCGACGGCCTGCGCCGTCGCGGTCACGGCGACGTCGATCGCCTCGCCGGGCGGGGCAAAGCGCAGCGCGTTGTCGAGCATGATCCGCACGATCTGCGCGACGTGACCGTGATCGGCGATTGACCAGGCTCCGGTGCCGGCCTCCAGGCGCAGCCCCTGACCTTGGGACTCGGCGCGGGCGCTGAATTCGCGCACGACCGCGCCCGTGATCGCCGCGGCGTCGACGAGCTGCAGATCGGATGGGACGCCGGCGTCGATGCGGCTGAGGTCCAGCAGCTCGTTGGCGAGCAGGGACAGGCGCTCGGCCTGGCCGGACGCGCGCTCGACCTCGCGGCGCGCCTCGACGCTGTCGGGCTGCTCGCGCTCGAGCTCCTCGCGCGCGAGGTCGAGCATCAGCCGCAGCGACGCCAGCGGCGTGCGCAGCTCGTGCGACGCGGTCGAGACGAACGTCCGTCGGGCCTCCTCCTGCTCGCGCAGCCGGTTCTGCATTGTCGAGAAGGCGCGCTGCAGGTCGCCGATTTCGTCGCGGCGATCGTCGGGGATCATCTGCACGACGAGGCCGAGCTGCGCGACGCGTAGCGCCGTGTCGCGCAGCGAGCGCAGTCGGCGCACGAGCCGCGCCGACAGGGCGAGGCCGAGCAGGAGCGCGGCGCCCATGCCCGCCGCTGCCGCGAGCAGCATCGCGTGGCGCACCGTCTGCGTCGCCGAGACGGCCTCGTCGAGCTGTCGCGTGACGGCGATGCCGACGAGCTGTTCGCCGACGCGCCCCGGAACGGCGTACGTCGCCTCGATCGCAGGCCCCCCGCCGGAGACGTAGCGCACGACACGGTGCTCACGCGCGGCGCGGGCGGCCTGTGCGACACGGTCGCCGGGCCGCGCGACCGTGGCGGCGAGCAGCGCACCTGTCCTCGACGCGACCACGATCTGCGCGTCGACGCGCCCGGCGGCGAGCTTGACGGCGCGGTCAAGCCGCGCCGAGCCTGGGCGCAGCGCCTCCTCCGGCACGCGCGCGAGCAGCGGCCGCACGACGACGGCCGCCTGGTGCAGCGACTCGATCTCGTCGGCGCGCAGACGGTGCTCCAGCGGCGACAGCAGCGTGATCGCGACGACACCGACCGTCAGCGCGCTCGTCGCCAGCAGCGCGAGGACGAGGCGCCCACGGAGCCCCAGGAATCCCGGGCGGCGCATCGCCTACGGGACGTTGAGGCGATAGCCGCCGCCGCGCACGGTCAGCAGCAGCTCCGGCTGGCGGGGGCGCTGCTCCATCTTCTCGCGCAGGTGGCGCACGTGGACGTCGATGCCGCGGGGGTCGCGGTAGGCGGCGTCGCCCCAGATCGCCGCGAGCAGCTCCTCGCGGCTGAACAACCGGCCGGCGCGCTCCATCAGCGCCTTCAGCAGCTCGAACTCCGAGAACGTGACGGCGATCTCCTCGCCGCGCACCCGCACCCGGCGGCGCTCGTCGTCGAGCACGATCGGCCCGACCTGCAGGACGGCATCGCCTAGCGCGCGCGGCCCGGCTCGTCGCAGGACGGCCTTGATACGGCTGCGCAGCTCGGCGAGACCGAACGGCTTGGTGATGTAGTCGTCGGCGCCCGACTCCAGCCCGAGCACGGCGTCGGCCTCGCTGGAGCGCGCGGTGAGCATGATCACCGGGGTGACGTTACGACGCGCGCGCAGCTCGCGGCAGACCTCGACGCCGTCGGGTCCGGCCCCCAACGCGACGTCGAGCAGGATGCAGTCGAAGCTGTGCGTGCTCGCCCGGTCGATCGCCGAGCGGCCGTCGGCGACCGCTGTCACCTGGTGGCCGTCGCGGCTGAACGCGCGCACGATGCTCTCACGCAGCGCGGACTCGTCATCGACCACGAGCAGCTCGAGAACCACGTCAGCGAACATGCTCAGACACTACGCGACGCCGCAGCCGTCAGGCACGCGCGAGGACCCAGACCTTCAGGCGCTGGTGGGGGAACGCGGTCTCGTGAAACGACCCGACCGCGTATCGCCGGCCGGCGATCACCGTGGTCCCGCGATCGGGCAGCCTCGTAGGGTCAGCGATCCGCAGCGATGTGCGCACCTGGCCGGAGCTGCTCCTGACGATGACGTCGACCGGATAGTTGCGATGCATGTAGCGCACGAAGCCGACGACGTCCTGGATCGAGATCGCGAGCGTCCCGGCGCTGTGGCCATGCGCATCGCGCAGCGCGTGCGTGGCGGCCTTCACGACGAACGGGACGCCGACGTCGACGAGCGTCCGTGAGCCGCGGGCGATCCGCAGGTGCGAGACGTGCTGGTGATACCAGACGGTGCGAAATCGGCTGCGTACGTAGCTGCGCAGCTCGGCTGCGCGGCCGGGGACGAGCGCCGCCTTGAGCCCTGGGTCGCGAGCGATCGCACGCAACGCCACGTGGACCGCCGAGCCGTGGACCTCGTCGCCGTAGCGCCGGCGGGCGATCCGCGTCAGACGCGCGATCGCGGGCGGGGCGGCGGCGCGGGCGGTATGCGTGGTTGTCAGCGCCGCCGCGGTCCCGCCGACGCGTCGCGGCGTCGGCGCCGTCCGCAGCCTTGCCAGGCTGTCACGGCGCAGGCCGACGGCTGCGCTGACGTCGGTGCTGTGCGCGCGAGCCCAGCGCAGGACCGGGACGCACTGGCTCACCGGCCGTCCCGCGCATGTGCCGCGCCCGGTCAGCAGGTAGCGCACCTGGCCACCGGCGACCTTGCGCTCGAGCTGTCGTGGCGTCAGCAGCGGACGCCCGCCGAGGCTCGTCAGCATCAGGACGGGCCGCGCATCGCGGATGATCAGCGGCGCGCCCTTGGCGACGTTCGTGCTCGCGACCTCGTAGCGCCCCGTCTGGTGGGCGCGCAGGAACGCGCTCAGCGGCTCGAGCTGCGCGGCGGGCATGCCCCCCGCCTTCTGCGCGCTCGTCTGGCCGAGGTCGATGACGCCCAGCGTGCGCGCCAGCGGCGCGACGAGGATCGCGACGAGGACGGCTGTGGCGAGGGTCCCGAAGATCGCCGTTCGCGACCACTCGAGGTCAGCACGCGTCAGGGCGTAGGCGGCGAGTGCGGACACCGTCGCGGCGGCGATGGCGACGGGGGCGACCCATCCGGGCGAGCGCGCGACCGACGGCGCGATCGCCGCGGTCGCGGCCGCCGCCACGACGAGCAGCGAGGCCGCGGCGGGCCGCCGGCGGGCGGCGACGGCGAGCGACGCGAACGCGATGCCGCACGCCGCGGCCACGGCCGGCGTGAGCACCTCGAGGTAGCGCACCTGTATGCGGCTCATGGCGCTCAACAGCACGAGGCCGGTGGCCAGCCACACCGCGACGTAGGCGGCGCCCGCACGCCGCAAGCGGGCCGTCGCCCGGTCGGCGACGTCCGTGTTGGTCAGCCGCTCGGCCAGCGCGAAGGCGATCAGGATCAGCGTCGGGACGAGCGCGACGCCGATCAGCGGCCCGAGGTGGCGCCCGCCCGTGGAGAACATGCGTGCCGGGCCCGCCGGATCGAACGCGGCGAGCTTCGGGTCGGTCGAGGCGCGCAGGCGATGGAGGCCGTTGAACGCGAAGACGACGTTCCAGATGGAGCCGTTGGTCGATCCGATCGGATACGGCCGCGACCCCAGCGGCGCGAGCGACGCGACGGCGACCCACCCCAGGCCCACGACGAGGAACGCGACCGCGCCGCCGATCAGCTGCACGGCGCGCCGGCGCCACCCGATGTCGGTGACGAGCAGCGCCAGCACGAGCAGCGCGGGCACGACGATCAGCGCCTGAAACAGCTTGACCTCGAACGCCAGGCCGACGAGCGCGCCGGCACCGACGACAGGCCAGGCGCGAGCGGAGCGCGCGCCGACGACGATCGCCCAGCCCGCGGCGACGAGCGCCAGCATCATCAGCGAGTCCATCGTGTCGCTGCGCGCGTCGAGCACGGCCGCGGGCAGCACGGCGAACGTGATCGCCGCGACGAGACCTGCGCCGTGGCCGAACAGGCGCCGAACGAGGTCGTAGAGCAGCGGCACCGCGAGCGCCCCGGCGAGCGCCTCCGGCAGCCTTAGCGCGATCGAGTCGAAGCCGAGCAGCTTGACGCTCAGGACCTGCAGCCAGAGGTCGATCGGAGCCTTGTCGATCGAAACCTGCGCGGCGGGCTCGAAGGCGCCGTAGAAGAAGTTGTGCCACGACAGGCCCATGCTGCGCACAGCCGCGTCGTAGTACGGGTTGAGCGGCACGCGATCGAACATCGCGAAGCGCAGGACGACCGCGAGCAGCGTGACGGCGGCGAGCGGCAGCGCCTGCGTCGACCATGAGCTGCGCGCACGCGCCAGCGGGCGAGCGCTGGTGATGGCGCCCGACTGCATGCTCACGCGGTCATGAGCGCGAGCCTGCGCAGCGAGACCCGCAACGCGCTCAGCTCGCGCAAGGCGCGCATCACGACGCGCGGGCTGGCGCCGCTCTGCACCCCGGCGACGCGGGGACGGTGGTGCACGCCGATCTCCTCCATGCGCGCGCCGGCGGCGAGGCAGCGCACGAGCAGCTCGGTGCTGATCATCGCCCCCGTCGCAGAGAAGCGGCACGTGCTCAGTAGATCGCGGCGCATGAGCTTGAACGCGCAGTCGACGTCGCGGACCGCCAGGCCGAAGGTCCGGCGCACGAGCCAGTTCCACGCCGCGGCGTTGACGCGCCGGTTGATCGGGTCGCAGCGCTTGATGCGCCAGCCGATGACGAGCTCGGAGCGCTCGGCGGCCGGCAGGAAGGTCTCGAGCTCGCCGAGATCGAACTGCAGGTCGGCGTCGGTGATCAGCACCCACGGCATGCGCGCGGCCTCGATGCCCGAGCGCAACGCCTCCCCGTAGCCGCGATTGTCGCCGTGGATCAGCAGGCGCACCCGCGGATCGGCCTCGATGAGCGTCGCTGTGATGGCTGCGGTCTCATCGCGGCTGCCGTCATCGACGACGATGATCTCGTGCTCGTAGGAGCAGCGCGAGGCCGCGCGCGTCGCTGCGCGGACCGCGTCGGCGACGTTCGATGCCTCGTCGAAGCAGGGCAGCACGACGCTCAGGCCGGGCAGCGCCTGGGGGGCTCGCTCGCGTGGGACCCGCGCCGCACGCGTGACGGCCGGGCAGGTATGGCTCGCGAGCGAGGGAGTGGCAGACATCGACGATCCTTTCCTTCGGTATGGGAATCCGGGCGTCAGGCCGCGACGGCGGCGCGTCGGATGCGGCGGGCAACGAAGCTCGTGGGATCCTGCGCGGGCGCCGCGGCGACCGGGGCGGCACGGAAGACGGCGAGCAGCGACAGCCCGGCAGGCAGGCGCGCACCGGCTCGCAGCGCCCGGGCCTCCATGCGCAGCGGCAGCTCGAGCAGGTCGTCGAGCCGGCGTGACGTGAGCGTCAGGTCGGATGCGTGCTGGCGGCTCGGGCGGCGGCGCTGCGCCAGGCGCACCGCTGCGGCGGGCGCCAGCAGGATGCTGTTGAAGTACGTGTCGCGGACGAGCTCCCAGCCGCAGTCGGCGGCCACGGCGCGCAGGCGCGTGGTGGTGTAGCGCCGGTAGTGCTGGTTGGCGACGTCGTGCTCAGACCACAGCGCCTGGTAGGCGGGGACCGTCAGGAGCAGCGTGCCACCGGGGCGGCAGATGCGCCGCAGCTCGCTGAGCGTCCGGCGCTCGTCCGGGGTGTGCTCGACGACGTCCAGGCACGTGACGAGATCGAAGCTCGCGCTCCGGTAGGGGGCCTCTTCGACGGTGCCGAGGCTCACGTCGTGGCCGCGCGAGCGGGCGGCCGCGACAGCCGCCGCGCTGCGGTCCAGCCCGTGGGCGACGCCGTAGTCGCGCAGCTCGTCGAGCGTGCGACCCGAGCCGCAGCCCGCGTCGAGAATCGAGCAGTCAGCTGGCAGCGCGACACCATCCAGAACGGCGCGAATCACCCTGCGCCGGCCGCGATACCACCAGTGCTGCTCGTCGAGATGGATCATCGTCTGAAGCTCGGAATCGACCATGGAACGATTCTCAGACAGGTGGCGTTGGGGCGTGCATGCGCATTGTTGGGAACGCGTTACCGCGGGACACGCATGTGCGCGCGGCGCCAAGCGGCACCGCGTGAGCCGCCGATCGCTAGCGTCCCGGCGCGATGATCCGTGCCAAGGCCGCCCGGCGGGCGAATCGCTCGTTCGCCGCGCTGCTCGTGACGACCGTGGTCCTCGTCGGCCTGACCGGCCTTGGTGGCACGAGCGACGCCGCTCCCAACGACGTCCCGCCGCAACGCGTCAGCTCGCCGCTGCCGGTCGCCGGCTGCAAAGCGAACCGGCCACGCAGGCAGTCGACCGTGCAGTTCACGTTGCACGCGAGGACCCCCGACGGTGATCGCGCCGCGCTCGTCCGCGTCCCCGCGCGGGCGGCCCACCGCCCGGCGACGCTGGTCGTGGCCTTGCACGGCGCCGGCGGCGACGGCACGTTCATGGAGCGCTACTCCGGATTGGGCCACGCGGCCGACCGAGACGGCTTCGTGGCCGTGTTTCCGAGCGCTGCGACCCCGACTCACGTCTGGAACCTCGACGTTTCGAGCGCGCCAGACGACGTCGGCTTCGTCGCGGCGCTGATCAATCAGGTCGCGACGGTCGCGTGCATCGATCCCGCCCGCGTGTTCGCCGTCGGCGTTTCGAACGGTGGAGCCCTGACGGCGCGACTGGCCTGCGAGCTGTCAGACCGCATCGCCGGCGTCGTCATCGTCGCGGGCGGCTTCTCCCGACTGCCCATCTGCACCCCGGCCCGCCCGGTCTCCGTGCTCGAGATCCATGGCTCGGCCGATCCAGTCGTCCCGTATACCGGCGATCCGCGCAACGGCCGGATCGGGGCGGTGCTTCCGTGGGTCGACGCTTGGGCCGCGCGCGACCGCTGCGCCACCGTCAACACACCCCAGACCGTCGCGCCGCGGACCCTGCGTATGGACTGGTCCGGCTGTGCCGACGGAACCCGCGTCGCCCACATCAAGGTGCTCGGCGGCAGGCACCAGTGGCCCGGTGCCACCCCGCCCGATCCGGGGCCGGCGAGCACGCTGTCTGCGGCGCGCCAGACGTGGTCGTTTCTGTCGCGGCTGCCGCCGCGGCCGACGTCCTGAGCGCAGCCGCGGCGCGCGCGGACGATCATTCTGAGCACAACCTGGGAGTTGCTGCGTGGCAGATCAGCACGGGCCGGGGTGGGTGCAGCCTCGGACGCCTCCTTCCGATCACCGCAGGATGCCGGTGTGCCCGATCGAGTAGCGCCCCGGTTGGGGCCAGACGGCCATCCCGTGGGGTCCCGACTCGACGGGGATGCGGCGCAGCAGCCGTCCGCTGCGCGTCGAGATCGCGTAGACCTCGCTGTTGTAGCGGCCGGTGAGCCACAGCACGCGGCCGTCCGATGACACGCCGCCCATGTCGGGCGACCCGCCGCCGGGGAGCCGCCACTTGCGAACCGCCTTGCCCGTGCGAAAGGAGATCAAGCTGATCGAGCCCTCGCCGCGGTTCGAGACGTATAGCGTGCGGTGGTCGCGGCTGGGATAGAGGCCGTGCGCGCCCTTGCCGGTCGGCTGGAAGCGGATCTTGCGAAACGTGTGCGCGTCGAGCAGCCACACGCCGCCGTTCGCCATGTCGGCGACGTAGAACGTGCGTCCATCAGGTGACAGCTTGACGTCCTGAGGCATCGCTGCGGTCTTCAGCCGGATCGTCCGCACGACGCGCTCGCGACGCAGGTCGAGCTCGATCACGCACCCGCCGAACTCGCAGGAGACGAGCGCGCGTGTGCCGTCGGCGGTGTAGTCCATGTGGTCGACACCCGGGCACGTCGGCACCTTCAGGGAATGGCGCAGACGCATCGTGTGCGGCTCGCGGAAGTCCAGGCGCTTGAGCGCCTCGGCGACGACGATCGCACGTCGCCCGTCGGCCGTGAAGTACAGGTTGTAGGGGTCAGCGACAGGGATCGGCCGCCCCGCCCGCGACGTACGTGGATCGATCGGCGTGACGCTGTTGCCATAGTCGTTGGTGACCCACAGCGTCTCCAGGTCCCACGAGGGCGTTACATGCTGGGGCAGCCGGCCGACCGGGATGCGGCGCACGATCTTCCCGCTCGCCTGGTCGATGACGTCCACCGTCGCTGACTGCGAGTTCGGTACGTAGACGCGCGCGGGCACACCGCGCGTCGCGCGGACGAGTTGCCCGGGGCCGTCCGCGGCGTAGACGTCGTTGCGGTCAAGCAGCGGCGGGATCCTGCGCGCCTGAGCTGCCGAGCCGGCCCGCTGCGCTGCAGCGGTGCGCGCCGGCTTGGGCGAGGTCGTTGCGGTATGGCCCGTCTGGCGGCCGGCCGCCAGCGTCACGAGCAGAGCCAGCCCGGCGAGGACGACGAAGATCGAGACAAGCGCATTCGGGCGCCGGCGGCGCGCAGGACGGGCGACTCGCGCTCCTGATGAGCGCCGGCGCAGCCACAGGACGATGCCGACGCACAGCGCGACGACGTCGGCGAACTTGGCGCGGATCCAGCGGTACGCCTGCGCCACGCGGTTCGCCACGACCTGGTCTCTATCGCGGCCGACGTTGGGAGGTATGAGCGTCGTGTTGGCACGAGCTAACACAGCCGCGATCTCAGCGCAGGCCACCTGGTAGACGGCGTCGGCGGGCAGGCACCATGACGAGCTCGACCATCTTGAGCTTCGGTGCCTCCACGCCGGTGTCCTGGTCGGAGGCGCGACTATCGGATCGGCGCGAGCGCGATGAACTCGTCCGGGACGATCGGGTGCGAGGTGGGGCGCGGGCGGGCCGGTGACGTGTTCAGGCCGCTCTCAGGTGTTCAAGGGGATGCTGTGAGACGTGCCCGATGTGATCGTCGATCCCGTGGGCGTGCTGTTCGCGATCTTCGTCCTCGTGTTGTACCGGCTAGGGCGCCGGTGAGTTCGGTGGCGCGGGGCAGTGGCGGTCAGCGCGCAGGGCGGCCTGGACGGACCAGCGGGCGGCGACGACGACCCCCCCGGGGGCTGTGGCGGTGACGGCCGTCCAGCCCCGGCGCGTGTGGGTGACGCATGCGGCGCCGGCGGTCACAGACCAGTACGGCGTGTAGCGGACCCGGACGACGAAGCGCCCCGGCGCGGCGGCACGCAGAGCGAAGTGGTCGTGCGCGAGCAGCGTGAGGTGGCCGGGTCCGCTGGCCAGCGGCTCGTGCCCGGCGACGGCGTACACGCGCCAGTGGGTGCTGCGCAGCACCGGGCGCAGGAACGGTAGGCCGCCGCGGATCAGTGTGGCCTCCCGGATGCTTGACCCGTCCAGGGGCGCGTCGGACAGCGCGACGTAGCGGACGGCGTTGGCGACGAGCCAGTGGCGGTAGGCGGCGGCGGTCAGCGCGCCGTCGAAGATCGCGTTGTACTTGACGTCGAGCTGACGTTCCCAGCCGCGGGCGAGCGGGACGCTGTCGGCGAGATACGCGCTTTCCCAGTGGGCCTGGCTGAATGGGACCTCGACGCGCGCGGGGCCGGTCCCGACGCGGGCGAGGAAGCGCTTGACGGGGCGGTAGAAGGCGGCACGGACCGACGGATCGTTGCTTGCGCGCAGCGACTGGGTGAGCGGCCCGTTGACGGTCCAGGCCGTGGACGCGATTCCCGCCGTGATGATCGCGAGGGTGGCCGCCGTGGTCAGGCGCCCGCGGGCGAAGGCCGTCAGCGAGCACAGCACGAGCGGTCCGGCGAAGAGGACGCCGAGCCGGACGACGTTGCTGCCCATGGGCGTCACCGCGACGAGTGAGAGCACGACTGCCGCGACGTACAACACCCCTCCGACCCGGAGGGCCCGCTGCGTGCGGGGCATGAGGAGGACGAACGCGACGCTGACGCCGAACGCGGCGGCGAACGACGAGGCGGCGAAGGGCTGCACCCCGCCTTCGGGGAATAGCGCCGTTAGGGCGAGCACGACGGCGAGCGGCGCGAGCGTGAGGCCGGCGACCGGGCGCGCGGCCCGCCCGGCGATCCCCTGGGCGACGGCTGCCAGTACGAGGAACAGCCCGGCCACCGGGCTCGTCGCGGCGCACACCACGCCGAGCACGGCGGCGGCCACGCGACGGTCCTTCGTCTGGGCGAGGATCGCGGCGAGTCCGACGCTGACGCCGAGGGCGAACGTCAGCCGGCCGATCCACAGGTCCCCGCAGGCGCCGACCGCGAACAACGCGGCCGCGACCCTGATCCCTGGCCCGAAGTGCCGCGACGCCAGCCGGGCGAAGAGCGCGCTGGAAACGACGACCGCAGTGGCCCCCAGGACGCGGAGGCCGACGAGCGTGGCCAGCGGTGGGAAGACGAGACTGTAGCCGGGGAGGTGGTGCCCGCCATACCAGTTGTTGTCCCACAGCGAGAAGCCGACCCGGCGGAAGAGGTCCACGCGATAGACCTGGGCCGCGAGATCGGGGGACCGCGGGTTGACGACGAGCCACGTCGCCGCGAGCGCGAGGGCGAGGAGCGGGGCGCTCCCGAGATCCATCAGGCGTCCGCCTCGAACGCCGCCGCGGGGGGACTCGGCGCGGTCCAGAAGGGTCTGCCAGGCGATGCGCGGGTCGCCGATCCCGGCGCTCATCAGCGAGCCGATGGCACGTGGGTGAGCGCGCGCGGCCCGTTGCTCGCGGCTGGGGACGATGCCGCTCTGAGCCCCAGGGCGTCCACCCGGCCAGTCAACCAGACGGGCCTGAACGACGCCTGACTGCACCGTCCACGCCGCCGGCGTCCCGCCGCCGTGCTGCCGGTGCAGTCCAGCGCGGTCATCCACCCATAGCCACACCCGTGGCCGGCGGGTCGCCGTCGCGGCCCACCGCCGCGTAACGGCCGCGGTGTCTGCCGCTCGGTCCCAGCAACATCTCAGCCCGATCTCACTCGGATCTCAGCCGCCGATGGTGGGCTGCTCGGGCGCACTTGCGCTGAGGTCAACCAGAGGAGGACGAGTTGCGACACGCGAAACGTGCGGGGGCCATCGCCGCCACCGCAGGATGCCTGATCGCCGGCGGGGCGCTCGGCGGAGGCCTGCTGAACGCCGGCGCCGCCACGAGTAGCCCGACCACCACGGCGGCCCCGTCGAGCAGCACCACCACGCACGGGCCCAACGAGACCGCCACGCACGAGGCGGGCTAGTGCGCCGCGCGCGAGGCGACCGAGAACAACGGGGCTTGAGGCGGGCGAGGGGATTTGCGCTGCGTCAAATGGGCAAAGGCCGCGCGGTCCTGGCGTGCGCGAGATGCGGCAGCGCGAACTGATCCTCGATCGTGCGAAGCAGCGAGTAGTGGTTGTAGAAGCCGCGGCTGACGACGCCCCTCTTGATCTTCGAACCGATCGCCACGAGCAGCGGGTTGCCGGGGTCCAGAGGCTTGTCGGCGCCCTCGTCCCAGGTGATCAGGATCGTGCTGCCCGCGGCGTATGCCGGCGAGGCCTGGATCTTCGGGACCTCGCGCGCGAGGAAGTCGTCGAACTGGCGAACCGGGTCCTTGGTCACGCACGGGTCGTGGCCGTTCTCGCAGTCGTTGGGGAGGATGACGTCGAGGTCGGCGAGCTGCCCGGCGCTGAGCGCGGCGTCCAGCGCACTGGTGTCGTTGGGGGCGGTGCTGCCGGTCGGCAGGTTGCGCTCGCGGCATGCAGCGCGGGGCGCGACCGCCTCGTCATAGACGTTGCCATGCAGCCCCGTGTAGTAGAGCGCGGGGTTGTGGTGGGCGGAGTAGATGTTCTTTGACCAGGCGGCGCCGTGGTCGACGATGTCGCACGCGTTGGCGGCGCTCTCGTTGAACTCGAGCCACGTCCGCCCGCTGCGCTGCAACTGCTCGAAGACGTTGTCGATCGCCTGATGGCACTTGTCGGGCAGGTCGTTGTTGGCCTCGCATGGGGTGAACTGCCCCGACGTCATCGCGATGTACTGGCCCAGCGAGCTTGACTTCGTAAACGAGTGGTAGCTGCTCAGCCACGCCGCTCGTGGCTTGAGCGTGTTGACGAGGTAGGGAGCATGGTCAGCCGTGATCTGGCTGGCGCTCGTGTTCTCCCCAACGATCAGCACGACCTTGCGGGAGCCGACCGCGGCGATGCTCGCAACCGGCGTGGTCAACGACTCGGCCGCGGGCTGCGCATGCTTGGCGGTTGGCGTCGAGGCCGAGCAGGCGGCGAGCATGCCAGCGACTGCGAGAAGCGCGAGGTACGAGGCGAACCGCATGCGCGCCGACACTACGCCGCCTGGCGCCACCCGTGCGCAGCCTCGACGTCAGCCGGCGCCGCCTCGGGGTGGGCGTTCCTGGCAGCGGGTTGGCGGCGGCTGACGCGGCTGATCGGGCGAACACGTCAACTTGTCCTGACGACGCGATAGCAGTCGCGGCCGCTCGTCCGGCCCGATGATCAGCGGTATTCCGGGACCGTTCGTCGTCGAGCTCCTCGCGGGCCCCGCGTCACGAGCCGCGAATCGCGCACGTGCGGGCGCTCAATGGCACGATGCGGCGACCAGCCACGGCCTTGGCTGAGCGCGCCGGTCGCGCCGCAGGCCGCGCCAGCAGGAACGCCGCCACCTGGCGCACGCGATGCGTACGGCCGTCATGAAGATCCGTCGCGTGGTGTCGAAGATGCCCGCGTGCACCGCGAAGCGGCTGATGCGCCGCGGGCGGCGGCTCGTCGTCTAGCGCGGTGGCCATTGCGAGGACCCGGCAGCGATGGCGAGCATGATCAGCCAAGCTGACCGCACCGCCTGTGTACTGCGGCGTTGCTGCGATCGGCGCGATTGACGCCGATCACATGCTCGCTGCGAGCGACGGCGACGGCGACGATGAGGCGGCCACCGTCGGTCGACTGGCCTACGCGACTCCTCAGTGCGTGTCGGACCCCCGCGTCTGCCAGGACGGGGCCTCGTCCTGCGGCGCGGCGCCCGTTGCAGTCGTAGAGGCCCACGGTCGTGGCTGCGCCACCTGGGAGCTCGGGCCGGTCAGTGCGGTCGATGCGGGGGCCGATCGCCTCGGTGGCCGCGGTGGCCAGGCGCTGGATGCGTATCAGCTCGTCGTCGCGGTAGATTCGGGTGACCGCGACGGCGAGGGGTAGGCCGAACAGCAGCAGTGCTCCGGCGGTCGCTCTCGCAAAATTGACCCAGCACGCCATCACCCGCGTGCCCGTCGACTGGAAAGTCCAAGCCGCCACGACCGCCGACCGAGCGGATTTTCAGGCAGATCGCTGCCGCTGAGCGGCAGTCGGCGAGTCAACGTGCTTCTTCTGGGAGATTGCCGGTACAGGGCATGAACTCGCGAGAGCGCCCGCGGTTGTCGCTCGCGACGAGCTGATGCGTTCCGGCCGGCGCCCGGCGCCGTTGCGCTCGTTTGACGGGCAATGCCGCGGCGTGACCGCGGTCTGCTCGGGGTGTTCAGGTGGTGGTCATGTGTCGCACACCATAGTGTCGGTGGTGACGACAACCACGATCGCAGCGAACGGACGTTGTCGATCTACTCGATCGTGACCGCATGTCGCGACGCCGTCCACTGGGCTCGCGATCCCGTTCGTTCGCGCTCCGCACAACTTCGGGTGACCTCGTCGCGGAGATGTTCGACCTCGGTTACGGCCTGTCGATCTCGATCTGCGACGGAGCGATCACGCTGATCGGCGTGCACACTTCACCCTGAAGGTCAACGCGGTCCGAGCGCTCTGGGCAGCTGCATCCTGAGACCGTCCGCTCGGAGCGTCGATCGGGACTTCATGTCCCAGAAGGACCACCCGTACGCGGCGCTTCGGCACGACCAACACGAGCTACATCATCCTGGCCGAGCCCATCTTCAAGCTCGCCGCCTACCTGAGCATCACCAAGACCGCCCAGACACGCTAGAGCCGAGCGAGGAGGAACTGCGAGGCGATCCGCCGGTTCGCGGCGGGCTCGCATGCCTACCGCAGAGCCAATCACCGACCAACAGGAGAAACCCCATCACCATTTCCGAGAAGCCTATGCGTGTCCTCGTTCTCACCGACCCGACAGCCGCCGATCCCGTGCTGCTGGACGCCATGCGCGCCCGAGCACAACAGGGTCCGGTGCAGTTCCGCGTCGTCGTGCCCAACCCCGCGCCCGCGGAGTGGCACCCGATGCACCCCGAACGCCGCGACAAGGCCGCTGAGGCCGAGCGCGCGCTGGGGCAGGCGATGCCGGCGATCGAGGCGGCAGCCGGCGGCCCGGTGATGGCCTCGGTATCGATCCGCCATGACCCGATGGACGTCATTGACGCGGTGATCTACCACGAGCCAATCGACGAGATCATCCTGTGGCAGACCCCACACACCATCCAGCGCTGGTTTCACGTCGACATGCCCCACCGCCTGGCTCACCTGAAGCTCCCGCTAACGGTGGTGGATGCGACCCAGTAAGCGCGAGGAGCCCGTCGCGCCGCCATGCGCGGTGCTCGTGGCCGGCTCTTTGCGGCGCTGGCAGCAAGCCTTCGCGGGTACACAGCGGCGATGCGTTGACGCGCGCTGACACGAAGGCGACGGCTCCCCGTGACACTGGAGAATAGGCGGTGTCTTCGCTGTCGAAGCCGAATTACCGAAGTGCCTGCGCTCGGTGCTACGGAGATGCAACCGATCCGCGACCGAAAGCCCGCAAATCGACGGTTTCCGGTTTCCGTATGCGCGATCGTTCGCGATCCTGCGCAGGCCCTTTGCCCGCTCTTGCGCGGTCTTGCGGGAACGTGCTCGCTTGTCGTATGTATGGCGAGACCCGGACTCGAACCGGGGACACCACGATTTTCAGTCGTGTGCTCTACCAACTGAGCTATCTCGCCGCGGCGCCGGAGGATATCGACGGCGCCGACCCGGGCTCGGGCTCAGGCGGGAGCCCAGACGCGCAGCTCGGGCAGCGGGTCGATCGGGAAGCCACCGACGACCCGTCAGCCGACGACCCAGATCTCGAAATGAAGGTGCGGTCCGGTGGCGTCGCCGGTCTGGCCGACCTGGCACAGCGGCTGCCCCGCGGCGATCACCGCGCCCGCGCCGACGAGCGTCGAATGGCGGATGCAGTGTGCGAAGAAGTAGTCGCGGCCGTCGACCGCGTCGAGCACGACATACTCACCAGCCCCGCCCGCCTGGTAGCTCGTGCTCGACACCGTGCCGGCGTACGGCGCGACGACTGGAGTGCCGGCCGCGGCGAGGATGTCCTGTCCCTCGTGGATGTGTCCGGTGCGCCCGGCGCCGAAGCGCGCGTCGACGCCGCCGAAGCCGAAGGCGCCCGCGACCGGAAAGACCCCGCGTCCGGCGGGCGAGACCGCCGGGGCGGGCAGGACTGACGTCGGCGCGGCGACCGGCGTGCTGACGGGCGGGCGGATCTGCGGCGCCTGGCCGGTGCCGCGGACCCGGTTCTGACCGGACACTCGATTAGACCTCTGGAGGTCGATGATGTCGAGCGTTATGGAGTCAGGTATGGAAGACGGGTCGGGGTCGCGCTGCGGCGCGCCGGACGGTCGCCCGGAGGGCGGCCGGG
>JBBSNY010000022.1:0-73281 GCA_038260305.1 Solirubrobacterales bacterium | reverse complement strand
CGTGCGAGCGGGTGGCTCTACGCGAGTGCGCGCTCGGCGTCTCGGAGCAGCTCGGCGACGACGTCCGCCGCCGTCTGCCCTCGCGCCTCTGCGATCCGTTCCAGGCGTTTGGCATCCTCGCCCTGAACGCCGACGAGGACGATGATCTTGGCGTCGGGGCCACCATCTCGATGCTCGATGTAGCGCGGATCGAGCTTGGCCAGATCGGCGTCGAAGTCGCCGGGCTGCGGATCTGGATCGGTCCAAGGATTCGAGATCATCGTCGTGCCAGCAGGTTACGCTCGACCACGGTCGAGTTCCAACCAGTCACGATCAGCCAGGTGGTCGGGTCCACCGTCCGTTCGATCACGATCGTCAGCGACCCGCCGGCGTCGGTCAGGCCGACGAGCAGCCGGCGGGTGCCCGGATCGCCACCCTCGCGCGGGTTGGCGACCACGACATGAGGATTGCGCAGCAGCTGCTGCGCTTCGTCTGCCGAGATCCCGCGGGCCGCGAGCTTGTCCAGCGCCACATCCGTCGCCAAGAGCTGAGCAATCGTGATCCGAACCACGGCAACGGTCTACCGGCAGCCGCAAACGGAAGCCCAGATCGCGTGAGTGCTTCTCGCGCGAAGCGGTAGCGCCGCGCGTGCCACAATCCCGGAACCCCGGTGCATCACCCGACGCTGATTCTCCTTGGTCGCGCCGGCTCGCTCCGCGCATCTTGCGGGAGCGGCGTACGGCCGCGTGGCTGCAAAGCGGGCGGGTGGTGCATAGGCTCGCGGTTGTGGACCCTCGGTTGCGGCCGCTGAACGCTGTGCTGGCGCTGGTACACCCAGACGGGGCGTGGTTTCACGATCTGGCGGATCAGGGGTTCCGACTGCACTCGATTGAGTTGAAGGTGCAGAGCTCGGCGGGCATCGTCGTAGCGGATGCGGTGCTCTACCGGCTGGATCCCGATCTCGTGTTGCTCTGCGAGGGGAAATCCGGCCGCAATGTCGAGGAGGAGCAGGCGAGCGAGGAAGTACGCGGTGGCGGACGCGGCCGCGCTTCGTCGGGGCGGGTCGCTGCCAGTGGACGTTGCGCGGGACGTGCCGGTGGCGCCGCTGTTCATCGTGATGAACGACGTACGGGCGGACGTGGAGGCCGCTCTTCAGCGCTGGGGGATCGAGGCGCTCGTGCTGTCGATCGATCGTGGATTCGCGCGGCTCGATGGTCCTTGCCCGGAGGGTCTGGAGCCGTTTGTACGCGAGCGGACACCTCGGACTTGGCCACCGGGGCGGATCCGGGTGGATCACCAGAGCCCGCTGGAGGAGGTCGCCGAGTTGCTCGCGCAGCAGATCGGTGCCGCGCAGGCAAAGCGCCAGCCGGTGCTGGATCTCGCCGAGGCGGCGTCGCGGATTTACCGGATGTGGTCGCAGCTGAGCCAGTCCGGCCGGCGCGAGTTCCTCCGGAAGCTCAAGGACTGCGCGCGATACCTCGCGGCCAGCAGCCTCAAAGGCGTGATCCGCCTCGAGGCGGGGAGCAATAACGTCGCGCCGAGGATCCTGATCGAGCGGACGCCCGCCGATCGCGACACGCGCGGGATGCCTCAGGCGTGGCAGGGTCAGGCGCGGCGCATGGCGACCGACCTGGGCAGGGGCGGCGGTGCGCCCCCCGAAGAGGACCCACAGCTGTCGCTGGACGACCTCGATCTGGGCGAAGCCGATGAGGGCGACGCGTAGACCTCCGCCGGGAGTAACGTCACCCTGACACGGACATGCTCGATCGCCAGGACTTCCTCAACTCGCTGACCAAGGCCGTGGGCGCTGCGCCCGGCGGAGAGCTGGTCGACGGCCTGGTGACGCCTGGGACGGTGAAGACGCGTCTGCTCGAAGCCCACCCGGCGGAGATGTCACCGGAGGGCGCGCAATCGCTTCTGGAGCAGACGGCGGTGCGGCTCAACTTGAAGTCGCGCAAGCTTGGCGACGAGCTCTGGGCGCTCGCCGGCGCCGAGCAGACGATGTTCGTGGACACGCTGAACCCCCGGTTCTGGCAGCTCCATGCGACCGGGCCGGCCGGCGACGTCAACCGCGTCGTGCGCAGGGCCGTGGCGACCGAGCCGAGGCTCGACACGGGATGGCTGCCCAAGGCGCTCCTTCGCAAGCTCGATGGACAACACCATCACCTGCGGCTGGCCTTCGACGCCGATGATCTGCTCGGCCGTGATCAGGCCGTGCGTCGGACGCGGATCCGCTTCGAGGGGGAGGCCCCCGACGGGCTCCTGGACCTGCTTGGCAGCGATCCGACGTACGCCGGCGCGACGAGCGTTACCGCCGTGGGCTCACGCGTCGGCAACGCCGGTGTCGGTATGGCCCAGCTGGTCGCTGACTATCGCGGCGCGTTCGTGACGGCGGCCGGCGACTTCGAGGTCGCGGCGAACGCGATCTGGCGACTGGTCGACCAGTACGAGCAGTTCGTGCGAGGCCTGGAGGCCCGCTACCGCGTCGTCTTCAAGCCCCTCGAGGACGAGGGGCTGACGGTCGACGGCGACGTCGCCGTGATCGACTTCGGCCGTGAGGTCGACGTGGAGCGGTTGGTGGGCGGTCTCTTCCTCGCGAAGGAGCCGTTCCGGCTCTGGGCTGTCCCGCGCCAGATCGACGACGAGGAGTGGATCGCGGACGCCGTCGACCTGCACGTCGGCCAGCCGCTGCGGCTCGAGTTTTCGCCTACGCAGTTGCGGGTGATGTTGGAGCCGGAGACGTGCGGCAACACGCTCGCGCGGCTGCTCACCAATCTCCAGCAGCACCTCGATGCACGGACCCGTCTTATCGCGGTGTAACCGACGTCAATCGCCATCGGCGCGGCGCGGCCGGTGGCCGCCCAGGGGCGCTGCGTTCGCGTGCCACCGACAACTGCGTGAGGGCAACGCTCGCGTACGGCACGCTCAGAGCATCGTTCGCAGGCCAGCGCTGGCGGGGATCATCGGCGCGCGGCGGGCATGGACGGTGTCGATGATCTCAGCGTTGTCGATGCCCTGCAGGTAGACCGACGTGATGCCGAGGTTCGCGTGCCCGAGCTGGCGTTGGATGATGACCAGGGGGACGCCTTCACGTGCCATCTCGACGGCGTGTGCGTGACGTAGCTGGTGTGGAGCGAACCGTCGGCGCACGCCGGCGCGAGCGGCGATCCGTCGTACCTGCTCGCGGGCGGCCGGCGCGGACCACGGCCGTCCCTGGGTCGCGCCGTGGATGATGCAGAACAGCGCGCCGACGGGAAGCGTGGCGCGTAGTCGCAGCCACGGCGCGAGTTGCTCCCATGCCCACGGGTCCATGCCGACCTCGCGGCGCTTGCCGCCTTTGCCGCAGCGAACCAGGATCGCGCCGCGAGCGGCGTCAAGATCGCTTTCGGCGAGCGCGAGCGCCTCGCTGATCCGCAGGCCGGCGCGCCAGAGCACGATGACCAGTCCGCGCATCCGTAACCCGTCGGGATGATCGCCGGCGCAGCGCATGACCGCGACGATCTCCTCGACCGTCGGGGGATCGGCCGGATGGCGCAGCCCCTTGTTGCGTGGCGGGCGACCGTGGTGATAGCCGGGCAGCGTCGCCGGCGAACGGCGACGACCAGCAGCGTCCAGCAGTACGGGCTCCATGAATTCCTCCTCGCGGCGACGATGAGGCCACATGGTGCTCGCTTCCCCGCCGAAGGTCGGGCACTCGTCCCCGCCGGAGCTCGCGTTCGTCCAGGAGGAGCAGGGTCGCATGGCCTAGACGGTCGCTCGGCGTGGATGCACCCGTTGCGAGCCCTCCGCTCGCGAGCAACACAGATTAGGTTTCGCTAGATGCGACGCGATGAGTCCACCTTCGTACAACGTGGCAGGGATCTCATCGTTCTCGTCATCGGCATCGCTCTCGTGATCGCGGGCATCGCATCTCCGGCCCCGGAGTCGCAGATTCCGTTGTGCATGATTGGCGCAGCCCTCGTCCTCTTGCCCCCGGTTCTTACGAGGGCCACTCACTTCAAGATCGCAGCGACTGGAATCGAGGCCGACATGGTTGTTGAGCGGCAGGAGGCAATCGCTGAGTCGCAGCGCCTGGGTAAGTCACTCGATGTTCCGGGGCTACGCCTCCGTGAGCTCGCCCTCGGAGGCGGATCCGGAACGCCAGCTCCTGAGGTCGAGGGTCTCCTCCGCTCGCTCCTTGAACGACTTTCCCGGCTGGATCGAGCAAATGAGAGCGCGCAGACCGAGGTCCCGTCCTCGGTTCTACTGGAAGTCGCCCATGGGTTGCTCGCAGAGGGCAGGTGGGCGGAAGCCGCGCGTCAGCTCGACCGGTATGTCGACACAGTCCCAGAAGACTGGGATGCCCACGTTGCCCGAGCCGTCGCGTACTCGAACTCCCGTCAAGGAAGGCGCAGCGATCTGCAAGCTCTGCGGGCCTACAACGACGCGCTCGCTCACCGTCCCACAACCATCGATAAGAACCTGCTTGCTCGTTTGTTTTCGTATCGAGGAGCGATGCTCAAGCGCCTCGATCGGCTCGCGGAAGCCGAGTCGGACCTTCGGATCGCTCAAGCCCTCGCGACCGCGGAGTATGAGATTCACGACATCGCCTACAACTTCGCGTGCATCTACGCCAAGCGCCGGAAGCGCACGGAAACCATTGAGTGCGTCAAGCAACTTGCACATACACCTTACATCGCCGCGATCCGAGCGCACCTCGATGACTATTTCCGGCCGTTCGCGGAGGACGACGAGTTCTTGGCGCTGCTAGACGCCAGTGCCTAACCTAACCTAACCTCGCGGTCGAAGGCGCAGGACTCCCGATCGTGAGGGGGTCGTACGCGCTGACATGCGCAGAATCAGCAATCGGCCAACCGCGGGCCGCAGCGAAGTCATGCGGCGGACGCTGTTCCTTCTCGCGCGTTGCGACAGTCGCTATGGCGTCCAATCTGCCGCGCTGAAGCGCTGCCATTGCGGTGCGCGAGCACGGCCGTCGATGGCGAGGCCCTCGGACTTGAGCTTGGCGCGGGCACTCGCGGGGTCAGCGGGCGCGCCGAGCCCGGCGGAGCGAAACGCGTCGGGCATGCGCCCCTCCACGGTGAGCACGCGGTAGTCGAGCTCGATGCCGTAGCCCTCGCGGCCAAGCCACGTACCGACGGCTTGGGCACCGGATTCGTTTCCCCCAGCCGCAGCCACGTCTTTGTAGGCGGCCCATCTGCCCGCTGGGATCGCGTCGATGAAAGCGCGCGCGCGACTGAAGTCGATGGAACCCACCTCGTCACCGTACGCGACCCTTGGTCAACGCTGGACGAGTAGCCGAGGACGCCGCCCCTCAGCGATGTGCCAGACCGGGATGTCGGAGCGCCGCTACTCGCGCAAGGCAGAGCAGAAGGTCGGAGTGTTTCGTCCCGAGCACCGGCATCGTGGCGGTATTGCTGTGGCGCGGCAAGGACGCCACGACCCGCTCGCTGTGAGGCGATCGACCGACATGCTTCCGACTACCGCGTTGCGGTCGTCTGGATGCGCCCCGCGGAGAGCTCGTGTTCGAGATCGTCGACGAGTGCGAACAGGCCGACGGTCTCGTAGGCGCGGTTGCGCTTGCCGATGGTCACCTGGGCCAGGACGCCGTCGTCCTCGAGTTGCTGCACGGCTGCACGGCCGGATTCGTAGGAACGACCGAGGAGCTGGGCGGCCATGTCGGCGGTGATCATGGGATGTGCCGGAAGCAGGGGGATGAGGGCACGCGCGGTCGCGTCGGCCCGGCGGTGCGCGGTGGCGTGCTCCCACGTTCGCTTTAGGTCGGCGACCTGGTCAGCGAGCTGCATGGAACCCGCGGCGGCCCGTTCCACGGCCTCGGCGATGAGGGTGATCCAGCGGTCGGGGCCGTCATCGTCGAAGCGCCACGAGGTCAGGCCGGCCACATACGCCTCACGGCGACCTGCGAGGACGAGGCTCGTCGGTGCGATTACGTCGCGGACAAGCCGACCGCGGCACAGGATCTCGCCGATCAAGGTGCGCCCCACGCGTCCGTTGCCATCGGCGAACGGATGGATCGTCTCGAACTGCGCGTGGGCGACCGTGGCTTGCAGCATCGGCGAGACGTCCGTGCGCGAGCAGAACGCACACAGATCCGCGAGCAGCTCGTCGACGAGCCGGGGCGGTGGAGGCACGAACTCGGCTCCGACCGGGGTGGCCGAGTCGAAGCCGATCCAGTTCTGCGAGTCACGGATCTGGCCGGCGTGCTGCTGCAACCAGCGATCTGACTGCGCGATTGCGGCGTGCGTTTGCTTGATGTCCTCCGGGAGCAGCGGCCCACTCGAGGCGGCGGCGCGCTCGTACGCACCGCGGACCGCGGCGACGTTCGCCATCGTCGCCGCGGCTGGCCCGGTCGGGCTCCCACGGCCGTCCTGAGCGTTCATCAGGGCCCGCGCAAGTGCGCGGTGTCCCGGGGTCGCGATCCCCTCCATCTGACTCGACGCGATCGCCTCCGAGCGCATCAGCTGTCCGGCGATCGTCGAGACCCCGATTCGGTCGGCGTGCGCCTGTGCCGCCGCCACCCGCACCTCGGCATCAGCCACTGCCGCCAGGGTCTGCTGTGAGAGCCGCAGATCCAGGTCGCGGATCGGAGCGGAAACGTACGCCTGGATATGCGCCGCCTGCCGCGCGCGACGCGGCCCCGGACGCGAGAGATCTGGAGCCCACTTCTCCTCCGACCACCGAAACCGATAGCTCGGACGATCTCGACGCATAAGCAGACTTATATCACTAGCTCTGTGTATAGAGACAGGCTGACGGCTGCTCAGGGCCCGGTGTGGCAAATATGTTGCTCCAGGGGCAACTTCATCGCCACGCTCGCGATGATGCAGGGATGGACGACCCCTCCGATCGCCTGCGCATCGACAAGTGGCTGTGGGCCGCCCGCTTCTTCAAGACGCGCTCGCTGGCCTCGGACGCCGTCAAGGGCGGCCGCGTGCAGGTCAACGGGTCGCGCGTGAAGGCGAGCAAGGACGTTGTCGCCGGCGACCGGGTCGAGGTCACGATCGGGCAGTCGCGGCGCGCGCTGGTCGTGCGCGGCGTGGCAGCGCGGCGCGGGCCCGCGAGCGAGGCGCAGCTGCTCTACCAGGAGACCGCCGAGAGCATCGCGGCGCGCGAGCGGCTCGCCGCCGAGCGCCGGCTGTCGCCGCCGCCGGGGGCGGACCTCGCCGGGCGCCCGACGAAGCGCGACCGCCGCCGCTTGCAGTCCGAGCCGGGCGCGCGCCGCAGTCGCAGCTGATCCGTCCGGCGGCGGTGCTCGCCCGGCACGTGCCGCGGGTGGCGCTGAGCCTCCGCCCCGGTCATCGCCGCAGGCGCGCCGCGGGCGTGGCTGAGTCGGCGCCGCGTTCCTCGCCGGAATGCGGCCCGCGGACGTAGCCGGCCGCCGCCGAGTCCTATCCTCGAACCCGATGGCCGCGATCGGATCCGAGCAGGCTGATCCGGCGCGGCTCGAAGCCCTGCGCGCGCGAGTCGCCGGGCTGACGCTGCGCGACGAGCAGCGCCTGCAGCGACGACTGGATCGCGTCCGGCGCGGACACGCCGAGCTCGACGCGCTGGCTGCCGAGATCGCGCGTGGGGAGGCGACGATCGCGCGCCGGCAGGCCGCGGTTCCCGAGATCCGCTATCCGCCCGAGCTGCCCGTCAGCGCACGCCGCGACGACCTGCTCGCCGCGATCGGCGCCAGTCAGGTCGTCATCGTCGCCGGGGAGACGGGCTCGGGCAAGACGACCCAGCTGCCGAAGATCTGCCTCGAGCTTGGCCGCGGCGTGCGCGGGGCGATCGCCCACACGCAACCGCGACGACTTGCGGCGCGCACCGTCGCCGAGCGGATCGCCGACGAGCTCGGCGTGCAGCTCGGCGAGGCCGTCGGCTACGCCGTCCGCTTCAGCAACAAGTCCCAGGCCGACACGCTGATCAGGCTTGTCACCGACGGGCTCCTGCTCGCCGAGATCCAGCACGACCGGCTGCTGCGCCGCTACGACACGATCATCGTCGACGAGGCGCACGAGCGCAGCCTGAACATCGACTTCCTGCTCGGCTACCTACACCGCTTGCTGCCGCAGCGTCCCGACCTCAAGCTCGTCATCACGAGCGCGACGATCGACCCCGGGCGCTTCAGCGAGCACTTCGGCGGGGCGCCGGTCGTCGAGGTCTCGGGCCGCACGTACCCCGTCGAGGTCCGTCACCGACCGCTCTCCGCGCCGGCCTCCGGCGCCGGCGCCGGCGCGTCCGTCGCGGACTCCTCGGCCGCGCCCACCGACGACGAGGCGAGCGACGAGGACGAGGCGCTCGTCGACCGCGACCCCGTCGACGCGATCGGCGACGCCGTCGAGGAGTTGCTGCGCGACGGCCCTGGCGACGTCCTGGTGTTCCTCAGCGGAGAGCGCGAGATCCGCGACACGGCCGAGGCGCTCACCGGCCGCTTGGCGTCCCGCATCGAGGTGCTTCCGCTCTACGCGCGTCTCGCGCCACAGGAGCAGCAGCGCGTCTTCCAGCGCCACGACGCGCGCCGAGTCGTGCTCGCGACGAACGTCGCAGAGACCTCGCTGACGGTCCCCGGCATCGGCTCCGTCGTCGACCCCGGCACGGCGCGCATCAGCCGGTACAGCGCGCGCCTGAAGGTCCAGCGGCTGCCGATCGAGCCCGTCTCGCAGGCCTCGGCCGACCAGCGCAAGGGCCGTTGCGGTCGGCAGTCCGACGGCATCTGCATTCGCCTGTACTCCGAGGAGGACTTCGCGCAGCGGCCCGCGTACACCGATCCCGAGATCCTGCGCACGAGCCTCGCGTCGGTGATTTTGCAGATGCAGGCGCTCGGGCTCGGCGAGGTCGAGGACTTCCCCTTCCTCGACCCACCCGACCGCCGCCAGATCCGCGACGGGATCGCGCTGCTGCATGAGCTCGGCGCGCTCGACCCGAAGGCTGCGGACCCCTCCAAGCGCCTCACGCCGCTCGGTCGCCGGCTCGCCCAGCTCCCCGTCGACCCGCGCCTCGGTCGGATGGTGCTCGCGGCCGACCGGCTCGGCTGCGCCGACGAGGTCGTCGTCATCGCGGCCGCGCTGTCGATCCAGGACCCGCGCGTGCGCCCGCTCGAGGAGCGCGCCCAGGCCGACCAGCAGCACGCCCGCTTCAAGGACGAGCGCTCGGACTTCGTCGGCTTCCTGAACCTCTGGCGCCACCTGCGCGAGCAGCAGCGCGAGCTGTCGGGCAACCAGTTCCGCAAACGCTGTCGCATCCAATACCTGCACTACCTGCGCATCCGCGAGTGGCAGGATCTCGCGAGCCAGTTGCGCCAGGCGGCGCGCGGCGTCGGCGTCACGATCAACCAGGAGCCCGCCGAGCCCGAGCAGGTTCACGTGGCACTGCTGTCGGGACTGCTATCGCACGTCGGGCGCCACGACGTGCGCCGGCGCGAGTACGAGGGCGCCCGCGGCGCGCGCTTCGCGATCCAGAACGGATCCGTCCTCGCGCGCAAGCAGCCGCCGTGGGTGATGGTCGCCGAGCTCATGGAGACCAACCGCCTGTGGGGTCGCACAGCCGCGCAGATCCAGCCGGCGACGATCGAGCCGCTCGCAACCCACCTGTTGAAGTACTCCTACGAGGCGCCGCACTGGGAGCGCAAGCGCGGCTCGGTCGTGGCGACGGAGCGCGCGACGCTGTACGGGCTGCCGGTCGTGCCAGGTCGCCGGATCGCCTACGGCGCGATCGACCCGGTGCTGTCGCGCGAGCTCTTCATCCGCTGCGCGCTCGTCGAGGGCGACTGGCACACCCGCCACGACTTCGTCGCGCGCAACGCCGCCGTGCTCGCGGAGCTCGAGGAGCTCGAGCACCGCGCGCGGCGGCGCGACATCCTCGCCGGCGACGAGGTGATCTTCGACTTCTACGACGCGCGCATCCCGCACGAGGTCGTGTCGGTGGGGCACTTCGATCGCTGGTGGAAGGGCGCGCGGCGCGCCGACCCCGACCTGTTGAGCTTCCCGCGCGACCTGCTCGTCGGCGGGGACGTCGCGGACCTGCTCGACCCGCGGGCGCGGCCCGACGCCTGGCAGCAGGGGGGACTCGCGCTCGCGCTCAGCTACCGCTTCGAGCCCGGCGACGAGCACGACGGCGTCACGGTCCATGTCCCGCTCGCCGCGCTCGCGCAGCTGCGCGACGCGGGTTTCGACTGGCTCGTGCCAGGGCTGCGCCATGAGCTCGTCGTCGCGCTCATCCGCTCGTTGCGCAAGGAGCTGCGCCGGCCGCTCGTGCCGATCCCGGAGCTCGCCACGGACGTCGTGGCGGGGTTGCGTCCGCGCAAGGGCCGGCTCGTCGACGCGGTCGCGCGCGAGCTCGAGCGCCTGCGCGGCGTGCGGGTCGCGGCGACCGACTTCGACCTCTCGCGCCTCCCGGCGCACCTGCGGATGACGTTCAGCGTCGAGGACGATGCCGGCGAGGTGCTGGCCCGCGGCGACGATCTCGACGGGCTGCGCGAGGCGCTGCGACCGCGACAGCGCGCCGAGCTCGCCGCGGCGACCGCCTCGATCGAGCGCTCGGGCCTGCGCGAGTGGTCGATCGGCGAGCTGCCGCGCTCACTCGAGCTGCCGGGACGCGGGGTCAGCGCGTACCCCGCCCTCGTCGACGAGGGCGACAGCGTCGCCGTTCGCGCGCTCGAGACCGAGGGCGCCCAGCGCACGGCGATGCACGCCGGCACGCGGAGGCTGCTCGCGCTGACCGTGGCGTCGCCGCTGCGCGCGGTCCAGCGCGGCCTGGATCGCGCGGCCTCGCTGACACTCGCGGGCGCGCCGCACGGCGGGCCCGGCGCGCTGCTCGACGACGCCGCCGTCGCCGCGCTCGACGAGCTCATCGCCGCGGGCGGCGGGCCGGCGTGGGATGAACTCGGCTGGATCGCCCTGCGCGCGCACGTCGCTGCGGGGCTCGTCGCCGCGACCGACCGGATCGTCGCGCAGGCGGTCGAGATCATCGACGCCGCCCGCGACGTGCGCCTTGCGATCGACGCGCTGCCGAGCGACGAGGCGCTGCGACCCGCGCGGCTCGACGTCGCCGGCCAGCTCGGTGGCCTCGTCTACCCGGGCTTTCTCGCGGCGACGGGGTCGGCGCGGTTGCCCGACGTGACGCGCTACGTCCGCGGCGCCGCGCGCCGCCTGGAGCGGCTGCCCGACGCCCCGGCCGCCGACCGCGATCGGATGGGCGTGCTGCACGAGCTCGAGGCCGAGCTGCGACGCCGGCGCGAGGCGAGGCCGGCGGCGGCAGCGGCGGCGCGCGAGGTCGCCTGGATGCTGCAGGAGCTGCGCATCAGCAACTTCGCCCAGAGCCTCGGCGTGCGGGGGCAGATCTCCGCGAAGCGGGTACGACGGGCCCTGGAGGGTGTGTAGTCGCGTGGGTGTGGCGCGCAGGCGGGCAATGCGCGAGGATTGGTGGGCCTAGGGCAAGCCAGGGACGGTTGCATGAGCGGGAGCGACGTGACATCCGAATTTCCGGCCGACGACGAGGGCGCGGCCGACGACGAGCGGCGGGCGGACGCGGGTGCGGACGCAGAGCTGCGTGCGGCCTCCGGCCATGTGGACTACAGGGGGCCCGCCAAGAAGTCGTCGTCGCCCGCCGCCGCCAGCACGCCAAGGACGGCCGTCGGCGCCCAGCGCTCGGCGAAAGGCAAGCGGAAGCCCGGCGCCGCGCCTGCGAAGCCGGCCAACGTGGCGCTCAAGAAGTCCAAGGCGAAGGTCGTTCCCGGGTCCCCGGCCTGGCTCGGGGAGTGGATCGGCGACGAACCGCTCGAGCCGCCGTCGCCTCCCGCCGAGGCTGCCGAGGCCGCGACCGAGGCGCCGCGCAAGCCGGCGGCATCGGCGCGGGCGAAGCCCAAGCCGAAGCGCGGCGCGGGGTCGCGGTCGAGCCACGGGCGAACCGCTGGGCGCGCCGTGAAGCCGTCGCGGACCGACACGCCTGGCGCCGCGCGGTCGGCGAGACGCGCGCCGACCGATGCGCCTGGCGCCGGCGGTGCCGCCAAGACGACACAGGGGGGCGCAACCGGTGGCGCGAGCCCCGCGCGGTCCCAGCCGAGCCGTGCGTCGTCCGCGCGGGCCTCGACGCCGATGCCGACCGAAACGCCTGCTGCGGGTTCCGCGAAGCCGACGCCCGCTGAGGCGCCCGCCGCCGGGCCTGCCGCGAAGCCGGCTCCCGCCGACGCGCCTGGCTCTCGGCGTGCCGGCAAGCCCGCTCCCGCCGACGCGCCGGCCTCCAGGCGTGCCGCGAAGCCGGCGCCGACCGACACGTCTGCGGCTGCTCGTCCCGCGAAGCCGGCTCCGGGCGGGGCGGCCTCTCGGCGTGCGGCGAAGGCCGTGCCCGCCGAGGCGCCCGCATCTGGGCGTGGCGCGAAGGCCGTTCGCGGTGTGACGCCCGCATCTGGGCGTGGTGCAAAGGGCGTTCCCGATGTGGCGCCCGCATCTGGGCGTGGTGCGAAGGCCGTTCCCGGTGTGGCGCCCGCATCTGGGCGTGGTGCGAAGGGCGTTCCCGGTCAGGCCGCCTCCGCGCGCGCGGCGAAGCCGACGTCGGGTGATGCCTCCGAGGCGCCTACGGGGATGCCGGCTGCGTCCGCGACGACGCCGCAGGCCGCGGACTCGTCCGCCGTGAAGTCCGCGTCCGCCGCCGCCCCGGTCTCCAAGCCCGAGCGCGCCCCCAAGCCGAGGCGCGCCTCGAGGCGCGTCACCCGTCGCGCGACGCCCGAGGCCGCCAAGCCGCGCGCGAGCGCCGCAGCACCCGCGCCGCTCGTCGAGCCCGACACCGACGACCTTGCGCTCGATGCACCGCAGGAGCTCGACCTGCCGCCGGTCGAGCACGAGGACCGACCCGTCGAAGAGCCGGGCGAGAAGAAGCGTGGCTCACGACGCCGCGAGCGTCGCGACAAGCGCGGCAAGCGCCGCGGGCGGGGTGAGCGGGCGCGGCACGAGATCTCGGCGGCTCGTCGCGCCGAGCTCGTCGCGGCCGCGGCCGCGCTCGCCGCGGCGGGGCCCGACTCCGGTCCGTCGAGCAAGGCCGCGCGGCCGGGCCGCCACCGCGCGATCGCGCGGCTCGCGGTGCTCGTCGTCGTCGGACTGGTCGCCGCCGCGACGATGGCTCTCGTCATCGGGCGCGAGCCGGTCACGCCGCTGTCGCCCGCCGACGCCAGCTTCATGATCGCTCAGCTCGTGCGCGCCGACCAGCGTGTGCGCGCGCAGCTTGAGCTGCTGGCGCAGCGCGGGCCGTCGCTCTCCATCGACCGCGCACGCGACGCGATGGCGACGACGCGATCGCTGATGATCGAGACCCGCGGCAGCAGCGGCGCGCAGGCGGACGCCCTGCGTCGCGCACTGACGCTCGAGGCCGCCTGGCTCGACGCCGTCGGATCGACGCTCGCCAACCCGCGCAGCCCGCTGCTGACCGAGCTCGTACCGCGTGACGCGTCGGCGCGCTCGGCGCTCGGCGCGCTCCGGGGCCGTGCCCTCAACCATAACGGCGGGGTACAGGCGCTCGTCGACTACTCGCAGGCTCGCGTGAAGGGAACGCCGCCGCCGCAGCCCTGAGCGGTGGATCGCGGCTGATTTCCGTCAGGCGTCCTGCCAGCAGGCGTGCCCGTCGTGGTGGACGGCGGTCGGATCGCGGTATGGGTTGGACGTGTCGAGCTTGGGCAGCGGGTGTGTCAGCCGTGAGGCGCATGCGAGTCATGCGCGCGGGCGCCGCCGCTCGCGAGGGCGAGCGCGACGATCGCGACGGCGAGGCCGACGGGCACGACCGGGATCCGTCGGAGCGTCATGACACTGGAACGCGAGCGCCGCCCGAAAGCGGCGCGCCCTGGCCGGATGTTCGCCGCGCGCCGGCTATGCGACGTGATCGATGAGCTCGGCGTGGTTCGTCAGTGCCGTGCGCAGCGTGCGCTTGAGCTCGCCGTGGATCTGGCAGACGCGGCTCTCGGAGACGCCGAGCACCTCGCCGATCTCGCGCAGCGTGAGGTTCTTGACGTACAGCAGCACCGCGACCTCGCGCTCGCGACGGGCGAGTGCGGCGAACGCGCGCCGGAAGTGCTCCTTGGCCTCGTGCTTGGCGGACTCGTTGAACGGGTTGCAGTCGCCGTCCGCGGCGAGCACGTCGACGCGCTCGACGGTCGTCCCGTCGTGCGCGAGCACGAGCGAGTTCAGCGACGTGACGTCGGAGGTGATGAGGTCGCGCTGGCGGTCGCGCAGCGCCGCCGGCGTCAGGCGCAGCGCGTCGGCGAGCTCGGACTCCGACGGCGCGCGGCCGTGCAGTGCATGAAACTCCGACTGCGCGCGGCGCATGTCGCGTTCCCAGCGGCGCAGCGAGCGCGGCGCCCAGTCGCTGCGGCGCAGCTCGTCGATGACGGCGCCGTGGATCCGCGTCCAGGCGAACTGCTCGAGCGTCGCGCCCTTGCCGGGGTCGAAGCGGTCGATCGCCTTGATCAGTGCCTCGAGCCCGGCCGAGACGAGGTCGTCGATCTCACAGCTTGCGGGCAGCTCGCCGATCTTGCGAAAGACGATGAACTTCACGAGCGGGGCGTACGTGAGCACGAGGCGGTCGCGCAGGCGCTCGTCTCCGCTGCGGTCGTACTGGTGCCACAGCGCCATCGCGTCCTCGGACTCCATCCAGCGGCGGGGCGCCTCGGTTGCGGGCCGGTTGGCTCGTGGACGGGCGACGCGGAGGGCGGACATGACACCTGTATCGCGTCAATAGGGTCTGGACCCCAGCCTCCGGCACGATTTCTCGACGGCACGGCCGCCGATGGACAGGTTTGCCCTCGCGATGGCCACATTTCGGCGCCGGATCATCCGCTCGACGAACGTTTGTCTCGACGACGGCGGGCGCTGCCAAGCGCCCGGATTCCGGCGTTTTGGTGATCAGGTGGTCGGGTCCAGGCAGACCTTGCCGATCGTGCGCCGCTCGGCGAGATCGCGCTGCGCCCGGGGAGCCTCGGCGAGCGGATAGGCGGGGCCCGAGACGACGCGCAGCTCGCCGCGCGCGACGCGGGCGAAGAGGTCGGCGAGCGCCTCGTCGATCATCGCCGGGCGCCCGATGCAGTGCATGAGCCAGAAGCCGATGACCGCGCGCGAGTGGCGCATGAGGGCGCCGCTGCGCACGCTGTTCGCGTCACCGGACGCGATGCCGTACGTGACGAGCCGTCCGAATGGCGCCAGCGCGGCGAGCGACCGCTCGAAGATCTCACCGCCGGCCATCTCGAAGACGACGTCCACCGGCTTGCCGAGGTTCGCCTCCACGAGGCGCTCCGTCAGCCCCTCCGCCACCCCGTCGATCGCGACGTCGGCGCCGAGCTCGAGGGCCAGCGCCCGCTTCGCCTCGGTCGACGCCGTCGCGATGACGCGCCCGGCCCCCATCGGCCGGCCGAGCTGCACGGCGAGTGAGCCGACGCCGCCCGCCGCCGAGTGCACGACGACGCTCTCGCCCGCGGCGACGCGGCCGCACGTGCGATACAGATGCCACGCCGTGAGGCCCTGCAGCAGCACCGCGAGGGCCGTCGCGTCGTCGACGTGCTCGGGGATTCCGAACGTCAACGCGGCCGGCGCCGTCGTGTACTCCGCGTAGCCGCCGTCGCCGCACAGGGCCACGACGCGCTCGCCGTTGTCCTCGCGCACGCCCGCCACCTCGGTCCCGGGCACGAGCGGCAGCTCGTCGGAGGCCAGGTAGGTGTTCGTGCGCCGGTGCGTGTCGGCGAAGTTCAGACCGGCCAGCGAGACCCGGATCAGGACCTCGCCCGGGCCCGCCTCGGGGACCGGCAGCTCGACGAGCTCGAGCACCTCCGGCCCGCCGTACTCGGACATCTGGATCGCTCGCATCCGGGCGCGAGGATAGCCCCTGCGAGGGCTACGGGCGGCGTCTGCCGCCACCCGGGTTTGTCTGGCGCTGGTCGATCTGCGACGCTCGCGGCGTGGCCGACCCCCAGCGCCTCCTCTTGCGACCCACGCCCTCGCGCGCGTGACGAGCCGCCCAGGATCGGGCTTTCCCGGCGGCAGCACCCTGCCGCTGCTGGCGGCGTTCGTCGTCGCGCTCGCCTTCCTCGGCGGGGTCGTCGCGATCGTCAGCGGCGGCGGGACCGCCTCCGGGAAGAAGGTCGTCGCAACGGCGACGACCGACGAGCCGATCAACACGACGCCGACCGTCAACACGGTGCGCGTGACGCTCACGATCGATACCCTCGGCGGCGGCCAGGGCACCGTCAGTATCGACGGCATCCGGCGCAACTGCGACAAGGGCTGCAGGGTGCGTCCGTATCAGGGGACGTCGGTGGCGCTCGTCGCGCGCCAGGCTGAGGGCTCGACGTTCGTCGGCTGGACGGGAGCCTGCGGCAGCACGCGCCGCTGCGAGTTGATCATGGACCGCTCGCGATCGGCGACCGCGCTGTTCACGAGCGACGCGCCGCCGGGCGCGCCGGTCGGGACGACGGAGCCCGAGTGCAGCGACGGCATCGACAACGACGGCGACGGCTTGATCGACGGCGCCGACTACGGCTGCATCGTCGGCAACACGGAGGAGCCGATCGAGCCGGATGTCACGACGCCGGTCCAGCCCCTGCCGCCGCCGGTCACCCCGCAGCCGCCGGCGATCGCCCCGCCGCCGCCGCCCCCTCCGCCTCCGCCTCCGCCGCCACCCCCGCCACCGCCACCACCACCACCACCTCCGCCACCACCACCGCCCGTGACACCGCCGCCGCCACCGGCCGTCACGTCGCCGCCCCCGCCCGCGCGCTGAGGCGCGCCGTCACGCGGCCATGGAACGACTCATCTAGGGTCAGGGCAATGAGTGTCACTGTTGTCGGTTCCATCGCCTATGACGCCGTGCAGACCCCGCACGGCGGGCGCGAGCGCATGCTCGGCGGCGCTGCCGTCCATTTCGCGCTCGCCGCGTCCTTCTTCGACGAGGTTCGCGTCGTCGGCCCGGTCGGCGACGACTTCGGCCCCGACGAGTACGCCGTCCTGCACGGCCGCGACGTCGTCACGGACGACATCGAGCACGTAGAGGGAGGCAAGACGTTCTTCTGGAGCGGTGTCTACGGCGAGAACATGAACTCGCGCGAGACGCTGGAGACGGATCTGAACGTCTTCGAGACGTTCGACCCGAAGCTGTCACAGACCTCGCAGGAGTGCGACGTCCTGTTTCTCGCGAACATCCTGCCCGCGCTGCAGCTCAACGTCCGCAAGCAGTGCAGCGCGGCGAAGTGGGTCGCGCTGGACTCGATGGACCTGTGGATCAACATCGCCGGCGACGCGCTGATCGCGGCGATCTCCGAGGTCGACTGCGTGATCCTCAACGACTCCGAGGTCGAGCTCTTCACCGGCGAGCGCGAGGTCGTGGCCGGCGCGCGCAAGATCATGGAGCACGGGCCGTCGGCGATGGTCGTCAAGCTCGGCAAGTACGGTGCCGCGCTCGTCACGCCCGACGACTCGTTCTGGGTGCCCGCGTTCCCAGTCGACTTCGTCGCCGATCCGACCGGCGCGGGCGACTCGTTCGCCGGCGGCTTCGTCGGCTGCGTCGCCGCCCCCGGCGGCGACCCGTCGCCGGACGTCCTGCGCCTGGCGATGGCCTACGGCACCGCGGTCGCCTCGTTCAACGTCGAGGAGTTCGGCACCGAGCGCGTCGCGCGGCTGACGAGCGAGGAGATCGTCGCCCGCGTCGAGGAGCTGCAGCGCATCACGACGTTCGAGACGTCGGCCGTCGCGTTGCGCTAGAGCAGCTTCGGCGCGGCCTGCAGCACGAGCAGGCAGCCGAGGCACACGATCACGAGCGCCGAGGCGGCCGGCAGCACGGTGACCAACCGCGGTGACACTCGCAGCCTCGCCGTCGCCCGGCGCGCATGCACGACGAGCAGGCCGAGCGCCGCGAGCGTCGCCGCGAGCCCGACGCTGAACGCGAGGATGAGCAGCAGGCCGAGCGCCACCTGGTGCTGCGCGACGGCTCCGAGCAGCACGACGAGCGCCGACGGGCAGGGGATCAGCCCCGCGGAGGCGCCCATCGCGATCAGCCCCTTCCAGGTGATCGTGTCCGGGACGTCATGACGGTGCCCTGACCCTTCGTGGTGGTCGTGGCCGTGCTCATGCCCGTGGCTGTGCTTGAGCCCGTCGCTGTGCTCATGCTCGTGGCCATGCGGATGGGCGTGTTCGTGGCGACGGCGCCCGCGGTACAGCAGCACGCGCGATCGCAGCACCGCGCTGCCGATCGCGACGACCATCAGGCCGGAGGCAAGTGTCAGCCAGGGGTACAGGTCCTCGGGGAGGATGTACTGGGCGAGCAGCAGGGTCACGAGCCCGAGCGCGAACACCCCGATCGTGTGCGTGACCGTGACGACCGCGCCGAGCGCGAGGGCATGGCGGCTCGTGCCCCGCGAACCCACGAGGTACGCCGCCACCATCGCCTTGCCGTGGCCCGGCGACAGCGCGTGCAGCGCGCCCCACCCGAGCGCCGCGAGCAGCAGGAGCAACAGGGTCGCCTTGCCGGCGGCCGCGTCCTCGAACACGCCGGCGAAGCCGTCGCCGGCGCGGCTCGAGGTCATGACGGTGTCGCCGCCCGAGAAGCGCGGCGCGACGAGCGTCGCGTCGCCGGATCGCACCCGCAGCGTCGCCGCGCGCTGATCAAGCGGGCGATCGATGACCGACTTCGGATACGCATGCAGCCCGCGCGTCGGGTCCTCCGACGACACGTTCGAGCGCACGGCAGTGCCCGCGCCCGGGCGAGCGACGATCGCCGTGTAGCCGATGCGGTCGGCGTACGTGCCGTCTCGCAGCGCCACGAGCCCCGCCCCGCCCGCCGTGGCGGTCAACGGGAGCTCGATCCGCGTCGTGTTGAGGCCGCCCTGCCCGCGCGGGTAGGAGAGCCGCGCGGCACCCGCGTCGCGCAGCGCGACGCGCCGCCCGTCGACCGTCACGACGAGCCCACCCGCGACCTCCGCACGCGCTCGCTGCAGCGTCTGCGCGCGCGACTGGTGACGCGCCTGGAACGTCGGGATCTCGGCGACGTCGAGGATGTAGCGCAGCCGCACGGCATCCCGCGTGACGCTGACCTCGGTGAGGTGATTGACGGTGAAGTTGCCCAGCGGATGGGCGTCGGCCTTCGACGCCGCGACGGCGATCACCGCCACGGCGAGCGCGAGCGCGAGCGCGGCGAGCGGTCGCCTCATGCGAGCGCCCGCAGCGCCCGGCGCGCGCGCGGCGCCCAGACCACGGAGAAGCGCGGGTTGGCGCGCAGCGCGCGCCGTAGGTAGCGCCGGGCGGCGCCCCGGTCGCCGGCCGCCCGCGCGCTGAGGCCCGCGCGCGTCAGGACGAGCGGATCGCGCGAGCCGAGCCGCAGCGCCCTTCGCGCCCACGCCAAGCCGTCCCGGGCGCGCCCGGACCGCGTCAGAGCCCAGCTGACGGCGTCGGCGGAGCGCACGCTCGGCGCGTCGCGCCACGCGCGGCGGGCGAGCCGCAGCGCACGCCCGCGATCGCCGTGATCAGCCTCGAAGAGCGCGATCTCGACGTCGGTGTTGACGCGGTTGGCGGCGAGCAGCCGTCGCTCCGCATCCACGAGGGCGAACGTCTCGCGCGCGGCGGCGTCGCGCCCGGCAACCTGCTGCGTCTCGCCGAGCGCAATGACGTACTGCGGCAGCGGCCGCCGTCGCACGACGACCTCGTAGCCGCGGATCGCCGCCGCGAGACGGCCCCCGGCGGCGTCCAGCTGCGCGCGGCTCGCCAGCGCCGGCACGTAGCCGGCGACGCCGGTCAGCGCGGCCGAGTAGGCGCGGCGCGCGGCGCGCGGATGCCCGCGCAGCGCCTCGAGGTCGCCGAGCAGCGTCTGCACGTAGGCGACGTTCTCGGGCGCCCCCGCGCCCGCGGAGACGGCGAGGCTCATCGCCGCCCGTGCGCCCGCAAGATCGCCGTGCAGCTCGCGGAAGTACGAGACGCGCGCGTAGGAGGCGAGGCTCGGCTGCAGGTCGATCATCCGCTGCAGCGAGCGGCCCGCCGGCCCGTAGCGCCCGAGCTCGACCTGCGCGTCGACGAGCACCGACAGCGGTCGCGCGAGCCGCGGCCCGAGCCGGCGCGCGCGCTGTGCGTAGCGCAGGCCGGTGCGGAAGTCATGGCGCGCGAGCGCAAGCGTCGCCAGCCCGACCGTGGCGTCGACCGAGCGCGGCTGGAGGCGCAGCGCGCGCCGGAACGCCGTCTCGGCCCGCGTGTAGCGCGCAGGGTCCGCGGTCTCCCGCGCGCGCTGCAGCTCGTTGTTGCCGCGCTTGGTCAGCGCATCGGGGTTCTCCGGCCGCGCGCGGGCCGTCGTCGACGAGCCGTCGAGCGCCTGGAAGGCGCCGAGGGCGACGACGAAGGCGACCGCGGGCACGAGCAGCACCCGCGGCCGGGCGATCCGTCGCATCTGCTAGGGGACCGTCGGCCCGATCGGCAGCTGCGGCCCGATCGGCAGCCTCAGCGGTGGCAGCTGGGGCAGGATCGGGATCTGCGGGTTGTCCCCCGGGGGCGTCGGCAGGTGGGGCGGCTCCTGGCGGCGTCCGACCTTCTGCTCGAAGCCCGAGGTCGGCGCGGCCTGGTAGGGGAACGTGTCGAGGAACGGCTTGTCGTTCTGGTCGACGCCGTCGCCTGCGGAGATCTTGTTGTCCTTGAAGAACCCGGCGACGAGCTGGACGAAGATGTCCGTGGCATCGTCTTCGAGTCGACGACCGTTGGGGAAGCCCGCGCGGTCGCCGCCGAGGATCCCGAAGCGATTCGGCGTCCGTGCGGGCGCGACGCCCATGTTGAGCTTCAACGTGTCGGTCGGAAGCGGGTCGGTCTTGTCGATCTGGTTGAGGCCGGGCATCCCCGTGAGGAAGGTCTCGACGAGATCGGTGCGATCGGTCTCGGGTACGTTGAGCTTGACCGGCAGCTTGATCGGCAGGCCGACCTCGTTCGTCAGCAGCTCCCCGGGCAGCGCGTTGATCTGGCGCGCGAACTCGGGTGTCAGGAGGTACTTCTTGATCCTCGCGTTGTCGGTGTCAGGCGTGGACTTGTTGAAGGCGTCCTTCTGGCCCGACGGGACGAACAGCTCGTTGATCAGCGGCGTGCCCAGGCGCGAGACCTGCACCCAGCTACCACGCGCACCCTTGTTGGAGTCGAAGCGCGCGTTCGTGACCTGCAGCTTGCGGCGCTCGGTCGAGGCCCACACGCCGACCGTGGCGTTATCCGCATCCGGCCCCGCGACGGGCTTGTGGTCGCGGGTGACGTCGGACTCGGGCACCTGCATCGTGATCGTCTGGATCGACGTGTCGGCCTGGGTGTCGGTGCCGAGGCCGGTGCTACCGGTCAGCAGGCGCAGGTTGATGTTGTCGAACGCGGCGCCGAGGTCGATGAAGAACGCGTCGTCGCGCTGGCCGGCGAAGTACTTCGAGTTGCCGATCACCTTGATCGCCTCGCCGGCGACCTTGCTGTAGTTGGGGAACGACTTCGGACCGCTGTTCGAGGGCGCGACGGGGAGGTTGCTGGCGATCGTCCGCGGCTTGTTCGGTTTGCCGTTCGTGTACGTCTCGCGCACGATCGAGTAGCGCTGGGACTGCAGCAGGCGCGGGTCGTCGATCGACTGCACGTTGATCAGCGACTGCCGGTAGGACGTATTGCTGACCTTCGTCTTGAAGACGAACCGGTAGCGGATGTCGGGCTTGCCGTCGCCCGTGTTGTCGATGCTGATGTAGTACCGCGCACGATCATCGAAGCGAAAGAAGTTCGGGCCGTTCGCGGGGTTGCCACCGGGCACCCAGTTGGCGACGACCGTCAGCTTGTCGGGAGCGTCGTTCGCCGTGAAGGCGTACGTGTCCGTGTTGTCCGCGGACGGGTCGAGCATGATGTTCGGAGCCTCGCGATGGCTCGACCCGGGGCTCAGCGAGACGGCGATGAGCGCGGCGGCAAGGGCGGCGCCGAGGGCGCCCGCGACAGGCAGCTTCCTCATCGGGCTGCGCTGGTGACGTGGGTGCGCCCGACTGTCGGCGCGCGGGAGGTGGCGAGGATCATGGTGGTGCTGCGAGCGATGGTCGCCCGCAGATGACTACGCGCTGGGACCTGGCGCGCAGATGCCGAAAATGATCTGCGCGATGCCGGTACGCCGCAGGCTCATCAGATGCTGACTCGCGTGAAGCTCGTCGCTGCCCTCGCCGTCGCCGGACTGGTGGTCCTCGCCCTCGCGGGTTGTGGATCGCACGACGGGCCCGCCGGCCAGGCACCCTCCCGCACACTTTCGCCCGCCCGCGTCGGATCCCCGATCGAGCTCGGCGGCAACCCGGTCGCCGTAGCGGTCGGAGCAGGCGCGATCTGGGTCGTCGACGCCTCGCGCCAAACGCTCACCAAAGTCGATCCGGCGACGCGTTCGGTGGTCGGATCGCCACACCGGATCGCCGGTGGCCCGTTCGCCGTTGCCGTCGGCGAGGGCCTCGTGTGGGTCGCCGCGGGCGACGGCTCCGTGCGCGCCTACGATCCGCGCAGCGGCCGGCGCAGCGGCCCGGCGGCGAGCGTCCCCGGCGCCAACGGGCTGGCCGTCGGCGCCGGCGGCGTATGGGTGACGAGCCGCCGCGCCGGGACCGTCACCCGGATCGACCCGAGGACGCGCAGCGCCGCCGCGCTGCGTGTCGGCCGCGGCCCCGCCGACGTGGCCGTCGGTCTTGGCGCCGTGTGGGTCGCCAACGCGGACGGCGCCAGCGTCACCCGCATCGATCCGCGCCGCGGGCGGGTCGCCGCGACGATCGCGGTCGGCGAACGCCAGGTGCTCGCCGTCGCCGTCGGCGAGCAGGCCGTCTGGGTGGTCCGTGCGGGCGGCTTCGACGGCGCCCGCCCGCAACTGGTGCGCATCGACCCGCAGTCCGACAAGCTCGCGGGCGCGCCGATCTCGGTGCCAGGTACGGTGCCGCTCGAGCTCGCCGCGGGCGATGGCGTGTGGGTGACCGATGCCGGCGCGGCGCTCGGCTCCAAGCGCGCCAGGCGGGGCGGTGTCACGCGCATCGATCCGGCGGCGCGCGCGCCATCCGGACCGCCGCTGCGGACCGGCGACCGGCCCTCGGCGATCGCGCTCGGCGAGGGCGGCGCATGGGTCACCAACGAGGCCTCGGGCACGCTCACCCCGATCTTGGTCGCACCACAGCGCTGATTGCGCGCGTCCTCTGTCAGGCTGCTGCCCATGCGCACCCGTTCCAAGCGCTACCGCCGCCGCGGCCCCGACCGGGGATCGACGCTTGCGAACGCGCTCGACGTGGTCGCAACGGGCGTCCAGAAGCAACTGCGCGCACACCCGCAGACCGCCGTCGTGGCCGCCGCCGCCGTGCCGGTCGTGATCGCGCTGACGACGTTTCGCAAGCGCGTCGGCCTGCATCCCGCCGCGACGCTGACGATCGCCTGCGGCGCCCCGCTCGGCATGGCGATCGCCCTGCCCAAGGGCCGCAAGCGCTATGCCGCCGTCGGCGCGGCCTACATGTACCTCTTCAAGCTCGGCTGGGAGCTGCCCTACGACGATCCGCAGTGGCTGCGCAAGCGGCTGCTCATCGACGCGCCGATCCGCTTCGACACGTTCGTCGGCGGCGGCGTGCCGCCGACGCTGCGCCTGCAGCGCGCGCTGCGCACGCCCGGAGAGGTGAGCGCGTTCGACAAGGCCGTGACGGCCGTCTACGCCTCGTGGTTCGTCCCGCACCTGCTGTTCACGTACCTGCTCGTGCGCCATGACGAGTACGTGCCGCGCGCCGGCGCGCGGCTGTCGGCCGCCTACCACCTGACGACGCCGTTCTACTGGCTGTGGCCGGAGGCGCCGCCGTGGGCCGCGTCCGAGCAGGAGGGCCGGATGGGCGGTGAGGTCGAGCGCGTCGCCCGCGCCGTCGTCTGCGACCTCCTGAAGCGCCCGCCGCCGAGCGCGGGCTCCGTGCCCGGCAACCCGTGGGGCGCGATGCCCTCCGATCACATCTCGTCGGCGGCGATCACGGCGATGAGCCTCGCGGAGGTCAGCTCGATCTACGGCGCCATCGGCTGGACGTACGTCGCGGCGGCGGCCTTCTCGATCGTCTACCTCGGCGAGCACTACGTCGCCGACGTCGTCGTCGGGCTCGCGATCGCCGCGCTCGTGCAGCGCGGCGAGCCGCTCGCGGCGCCGCTCGTGCGGGCCGTCGCGAAGGCCGTCTCCTGAGCCGCCCCGAAGCGGGTCCGCCGCGGCGGACCCGCTCGACGACGGCGGCTCAGCGCGCCGCTACGGCTTGATGTACGACGCCACGGTCGCGACCGTCGACGCCAGCTCGACCGGGCCGAGCGGTGCCGGGATCGATGCGAGCGTCTTGCCCTGCCCCTGCGCGTTGAGCAGGAAGCCGAGGTGCGACGCCTCGCTGGCGCCGATCTGAGCGGCGAGCAGCCGCAGCTCCGCCGTCGTCAGGTTCTGGGCGGCGGTGATGTACGCCCGCACGAACGCCGTCTCGAGCGTGACGCCGAGCTTGACGATCGAGCTCGCGGACTTGAACTGCTTGGCGGGATACGTGAACTTCAGCCCCGACGGGGTGTCGGCGCCGATGATGCTCCTCAGCTTGTTGTAGTGGTCGTGCTCGTTCTTGCGCGCGTGCTGCAGGTACTTGCGGTTGGCGCCGGCGAAGATGTACTGCCCATGGGAGCGCGCAGCGAGCGCGCGGGTGTACACGTCGATCGCGAGCAGCTCGGCCGTCGCCGCGACCTTCGCGAGGCTGACGTCGTCGGAGGTCTGCCCGAAGGCGACGCCCTCGGCCATGGCGAGCATGCTGCCGCCGGCGACGAGCGCGACCGCGCCCTTGCCCGTGTAGCGCAGGAACTCCCCGCGCGTCTTGTCGAGATCCATCGTCCGTCTCCGTCCCGTGAGAGGTGGCACTGCTCCGGGGGCGAGCGTACGCGCGCCGGCGCTCGGGAGCAATCGGCCGCACGCGATCGGCGCGCGCCGCTGCCGATCAGCGGACCTTGACGGTGCCCTTCATGTTGCTGTGCACCGAGCAGAAGAAGCGAAACGTGCCCTTCCTGCGGAACGTCAGCGTCTCGGAGCCCTTGGACTGGATCCGCGAGGCCTTGAAGGCGCCGCTGCGGAAGCGCACGTCGTGGCCGATCGAGCCGTCCTTCCAGACGAAGCGCACCTTGGCGCCCTTGTGGATCGTGACGCTCGACGGCGTGAAGCGGATGTTCTGCAGCGTGACCGTCTTCGTCGAGGCGGCGCCGGCGACACCGGTGGTGGCCGCTGCGAGCGGTGTCATCGTGATCGCGGCCAAGGCGGCGATCGGTATGAGCCTGCGACTGGTCATCTCGTGCAGCACTGCCCTGTTCGAGCAGTGCTACTTGATGAACTTCGTGCTGCCGACGACCTTGAGCGTCGCCGCCTCGGACCTCGGGACGTCGAAGGACTTTGGGGCGCCGAGCGCGGCGTTGATGTTGCGGATCCAGCCGGCGTGGCGTGCCTCGACGGTGGCGATCGTCGCGGCGGCCTGCAGGGTGCCGGGCACGAAGATGTGCTTGACCTGACCGAGGTAGGCGCTGACGCCCGTGTCCTCGAGCACCTGTGCCGTGGCGGCGAACTTCGCGGCGCTCGTGGCGTCGCCGAAGTCGAACTTCGGCTTCTTGACCGCGGCCGACTTCAGCGCGCCCTTGAGGAAGCTCACGTGGGCGGCCTCGTGCTTGGCGACCGTCGTCGCGAACGACTTCAGCACGGCGCTCGTGCCGTAGGCCTTGTTCGCGACGGCCTCGGCGTAGAACGCGGACTCGAGGTACTCGAGCGTCAGCGCGTAGTTGAGGATCTTGACGTCGTTCTTGGCGGACTTCCTCGTCACCGAGATCTTCGCCTCGGCGATGCCGAGCTGCGAGAAGAACGCGGCGCCGGCGATCAGGCCGCCGCCGGCGAGGACGCCGCGCTTGAGGAAGTCGCTGCGGTCGAGGCCGGCGGCCTCGGCGGAGTCGCGGATGGCGCCGTCGACGTCGAGCAGGTCAAGGTTGAGCAGATCGGACAAGGGAGGACTCCTGAGGTGGGTGTTCGGAGGCGGAGGGGATCAGCGCACGACGATCCGCCCGGTCATTCCCGGGTGGAGCGTGCACGCGTACGTGTAGGTGCCGGCGCGCTTGAACGTGCGCGACACCGAGCCGGAGGACCGGTTGCTGACGGTCTTGAAGCGCTTCTTGCCGGTGCTGGTGACGTTGTGGGTCGTGCTGCCGTCGCGGAAGGCGAACGTCACCTTGGTGCCCTTGTGGACCGACAGCTTCTTTGGGGAGAACGCGATGTTCTTCAGCGTCACGGTCTTGCTCGCGGCGCCTGACGAGGCGACTTGGCCGCCCAGGGCGGCGGCGATGACCGGCACGGTGAGCAGGGCAGTCAGGCGCTTGTTCATGTGGCCTACTACCAGCCGCGGCGGCTGTCGGATCACCCAGCTGGCGCGTCAGCCGTCGGTGAGCTGGCGCATCGGCGCTGCCCGACCGCACATGCGCGAGCGCAACTGTCGAAGAAGAGCTGCGCGCAGCGCCCCGTAGCGGGTATGTTTGCGGCAATGAGCGCGACGTTCATCTTCCTGATGGTCGCCCTCAAGATCCCGATCTTCGGCCTGCTGTACATCGTCTGGTACGCGATCAAGTCGCCGCCGGAGCCGGAGCCGGTGACCGACGAGGACGGTGGGACGAAGAAGCCGCTGGCGCCGCGTCCGCGCCATCCGCATCCGCGCCCGGCGCTGCCGCGCAACCCGCGCCGCGGCCCACACGGCGCCCCGGCGGTGGCGCCGCCGCGGCGCGTGCGCACCGTCGTCGCGCGTGCGCGACACGTGCAGCATTAGCGCAGCGCGCGTCGCGCGCGGCCCGAGCGCATCTAGACTGCGGCCCGCATGAGCGTGCCCGCATCCGTCCTGTCCGACGGCACGATCCTGCGCCTCGTGCAGGAGGGGCGCATCAAGGTCGACCCGTGGGACCCGACGATGGTCCAGCCGGCGAGCATCGACCTGCGGCTCGGCAACACCTTTCGCGTCTTCCACAACCACCGCACGGCCGCGATCGACCTCGCGAAGCCGCCGACGAACCTCACCGAGCAGATCGTGATCACCGATGCGGAGCCGTTCATCATCCACCCCGGCGAGTTCGTCCTCGGGCGCACGCTGGAATGGGTCGAGCTGCCCGACGACGTCGTGGCGAGGATCGAGGGCAAGAGCTCGCTCGGCCGGCTCGGGCTCATCGTCCACGCGACGGCCGGCTTCGTCGATCCGGGCTGGAAGGGCACGCTGACGCTCGAGATCACGAACCTCACGCGCGTGCCGATCAAGCTGTGGGCGACGAAGCCGATCGCGCAGCTGTCGTTCATGACGCTCGACCGCCCCGCGCTGCGCCCCTACGGGCACCCCGAGCTCGGCAGCCACTACCACGGCCAGGTCGAGGCGACGGAGAGCCGCTACGAGGGCGGACCCGGCGCGCCCAAGCCCGGCTGAAACGCGATAAGGTCGCGCCCGCCAATGGATCTTGCCTTCATCCTCGCCGCCGCCGAAGCCGTCAAGCACGAGAAGTCCGAGGTGCCGTTCTTCATCTGCGGCGGCCTGCTGGCCAGCTACGCCGTGCTGATCAGCGTCTTCGGCTTCAAGCGCCCCGCGTTCCCCGAGACCGCGGCGGCCGCGCGTGGCGTGATGTCGGTCGGGGCGCTGCTCGTAGGGATGGCGATCTCCGCCGCCATCTATGTCGCGCTCTGACCACGACCGTCACGCGATCCCCCAACGAGGTGCTCGAGGCGGGCACCTCGGTCGACGGCTCCGACGGGCGTCGATGCGCCTGAGATCGGTCGCATTGCCGAGCTTCGCGTGACGCTGGAAGCGCGAGCGAGGACCGCCGCAACAAAATTTCACACAGCCAACCTGCTGATTTCGGCCCCCTAGGGGGCATAATCGGAGGACGTGAGTACGCCGAAGGACATCAAGAAGGCCACCAGTGACATCGCCGCGGCGCGCAACGGCGCGTCGGGGGGAAGCGGTGCCGAGACGCTCAGCGTCACCGACAACCGCACGGGACGCACGTACGAGATCCCGATCACGGACGGGACGGTCCGCGCTCTGGACTTCCGCGCGATCCGGGTCGCGGAGGACGACTTCGGGCTCATGACCTACGACCCCGCGTTCATGAACACGGCGTCGTGTCGCTCCGCGATCACGTATCTCGACGGCACGAACGGGGTCCTGGAGTACCGCGGCTACCCGATCGAGCAGCTAGCGGAGAGCTCGACGTACCTCGAGGTCGCCTACCTGCTGATCCACGGGGAGCTGCCGACCGCCGCCGAGCTCGAGACGTGGACCCACGAGATCACGACGCACACGTTCGTTCACGAGAACATCAAGGAGTTCCTCGGGGGCTTCCGCCACGACGCGCACCCGATGGGGATGCTGCTCGGCGCGACGGCCGCGCTGTCGACGTTCTATCCGGACGCCAACGACATCGACGACGCCGAGAACCGCGACATCCAGACGATCCGCCTGATCTCGAAGATGCCGACGCTGGCCGCGTTCGCCTACCGCCACGCGCAGGGACAGCGCTACTCCTATCCCGACAACGACCTCAGCTACTCGGGCAACTTCCTGAACATGATGTACAAGATGACCGAGCTCAAGTACGAGCCCGATCCGCGGCTCGAGCGCGCGCTGGACATCCTCTTCATCCTGCACGCCGACCACGAGCAGAACTGCTCGACGAGCGCGGTGCGCTCGATCGGCTCGGCGAAGCCCGACCCGTACTCGGCGATCGCGGGTGGCATCGGCGCGCTCTACGGTCCGCTGCACGGCGGCGCCAACGAGGCCGTGCTGCGGATGCTCGAGAAGATCAAGACGCGCGACAACATCCCCGACTTCGTCAAGGGCGTGAAGGACGGCAAGGAGCGCCTCATGGGCTTCGGGCACCGCGTCTACAAGAACTACGACCCACGGGCGCGGATCATCAAGTCCGCCGCCGAGGCCGTCTTCGAGGTCGTCGGGCGCAACCCGCTGCTGGACATCGCGCTCGAGCTCGAGTCGATCGCGCTCGAGGACGACTACTTCATCTCGCGCAAGCTGTACCCGAACGTCGACTTCTACTCGGGCCTCATCTACCAGGCGATGGGCCTGCCGTCCGCGATGTTCCCGGTCATGTTCGCGATCGGACGCACGAGCGGCTGGATCGCGCAGTGGCGCGAGATGGTCACGGACTCCGAGCAGAAGATCTCGCGGCCGCGCCAGATCTACACGGGCGAGCGCTCGCGCGACTACGTGCCGATCGATCAGCGCTGACGCCGGCCGGCGCGGCGGCGGGCGGCTGTAGTCGCCCACTACGATCGGGCGCGTGGGCTACACCGTCACCGTGCGCGTCGGGCCGAAGGTCACGCGCAAGCGCGTTCCCACGCTCGACGACGCGATCGACCTGCTCGAGCTCGAGCTGCGCGCGCTCGGACCGAAGGCGCGGCGGGCGCCGACACGCGCCTTCTCGCGCGAGCTCGCGCCGGTCGCGCAGGTCTCCGCGCGCGGCGAGCTGAGCGGGCCGCGCCGGCTGCGCCCAAGCGTGCGCGCGGGCGCTGACGTGCGCGGCGACGGCTCGATCGAGGCCTACCGCGGCAAGATCCAGCGCGAGGTCATCGACCAGCGGCGCGGCGAGTCGGCCTTCGACGCCCTGCGCCGGGCGCTCGGCGACGGCGGGTGAGCGCCGGGCTCGGGCGGGTGCCGTGTGCGGACGATCACGTGCGCGGCCGCGCCTGGGCCGTATCGTGCGCGAGATGAGCCTGCGCTGGCGACGAGCGGTCATGACGGCGGTGCTGCCGGTCGCCCTGTGCGCGACGGCCGCCGCGTCGGCGCGGACCGTCGCGTACAAGAACGTCGTCACGCCGAGCAAGCTGATCTCGTGCCTCGCGGTCATCGACTCGACGGAGATCGAGTGCACCGCCCCGTACCTGCCGGACATCGGCGAGCTCGACACGTTCCTCGCGCTGAGCCCTCGCGGCAAGACGCGCCTCGGCGAACGCGGCGACTTTCCGGGCTACAGCTCGCCGCGGCGCACGCTGCGCTACGGCGACACGTGGAAGCGACCGGGGATCCGCTGCACGAGCCGGACGACCGGCCTCACCTGCACGAATCGCGATCGGCACGGCTTCCACATCCAGAAGGGGCACGTCCGCCGCTTCTGAGCCGGTTGGCGATCCTCCGTTGCGGGGAGATTCGGAAGATGCGGAGTCCCGTCCATGCCTGAACGCGCCGCCGTGCTCGTCCTCGCCTCGCGCGAGGCCACCGGGATCGCCTTCGCAGTTGGCGGGATCGTCGTGATCGCGCTGATCTCGGTCGTCTTCTACTACGTCGGGCGCGGCGAGGATCGCGAGCGCGCCGCCGCCGCGGTGGCGCGCGACGGCGCAGCGCCAGCGAGCGAGGCGAACCCGCCTGCGGCCGATACCGCGCCCGATACGGAGGGCGCACGTCCTTCGCGCCTGCCGGCGACCGCTCGCAGGCGGCGCCGCGGTTGACGGCGTCGAGCGCGTCGAGCGCGTCGAGGGCCGCCGCGACGGCCGGCTACAACGCGCCAGCCGCGAGCGCGCCGGCGAGTTCGCGCAGGGCGCGCGCGGGCTGTGGCCGCTCGCCGTCACGGGCGCCGCCCAGCTCGACGCGTGGCAGGTCGATGGCGGCGTGCCGCAGCGGCGGGTGTTCCTCGTCAACCGCTCGGCCGCGACGCAGACCGTCGCGATCGCCACGCCGGAGCGTCCGCCCCGACGGCCGCTGGCCGGGCTTCGCGGCGACGGACGGTCGCGTCGCCGGCGGCGTGGCACGCGTCACGCTGGCCCCCGGCGAGGCGGCGGTCATGACGCTGCGCATCCGATAGAGCCTCGCCGCCGCTGATCCTTCACGCCGGCGGCGCCCTCCGCGTCGGCCTCCGCCTCCGCCTCGCCCCCAGGGGGTTGGGCCGATTTCGCCAACCACGCTGTCGCTTTCGGCCCAACCGCTCTGGCGACCGGAGTGCCTACGCGCGACGAGGTCGCCGAGAAGCTGGCCAAGTACGCCCGGGCGCACACGTTGAGCGGCGACGGCGACTTCTGGCAGCTCGCGGTCGAGCGCGCAGGCAAGATTGGTTCGACACGGCGATCTACGCGATCCGCGCATCGAGATCGGCCATCACGCGGAGCGGCGAGATCGGCTGGACGCTGCATCTTCACGCTCGAGAGCGTCGTAAACGCGTCCTCGGCCGCGAGTGGGCCGCGACCGCCGACGAACGCCGGAGGTCGTAGGAGGAGCCTTCGAGGTCAGCAGCCGCGGCGTCGCTTCCGTCCTCGACCGGAAGAGCAGGTGCGCCCCGAGCCGACTTCGGGCTCAGCGCCGAGCTGGGTGTCGAGCCACGATCGTGCGAACGACGGACTGCCCGGCTGGGCCCAGCCGGGCATCCGTCTTGATGAGGACCTTCCGGGGGTGGCGCAGCACGAGCCGCCGTGTCTGAGCGGTCAGGTGCAGGACGATCGTCCGGCGTCCACCGTGGGCGAGCCTGAAGTCGACCACTCTGGGGATGCAGCCGCGGTGGTTGCAGCGCAGGACGTAGAGCGTTCCGACGCATCCGTTCGGGCAGGCGACCCTCACCCGTACCCGGCCGCGGGCGTCCATCCGCAGCGGACCGCGATCGAGCACGCGGACGACACAGCCCGGCGTCTTGCGGTCGCGCTCGGGGCGCAGCGGGGCGGTGCGGACATAGCTTGCGAGGCGGCAGCTCTGCTCGCTCCACGCGACGCGGCCGGACGCGAGGTCGACTGCAGTGATCGACGGCGCGCGGCGCACGGTGGTCCGCGGACGCTGCGCGAGGTCGGTCGTGATCAGCGCGGATTGCGGCCCGTCACGGAGCGTCAACGCGAGCACGCCGTCGTGCAGCGCGACCTCGGCGCAGCGGGCCAGCCGCAGGTCGTGGGGTCGCGGATCGGCAGGCGATGCCCACCATAGGCGGCAGCCGAGGCCGTCGGCTGCATGGCCGTCGACCTTCCTCACCACCCTCGGCTCGCCGACGACCGCGGTGCCGTCGCGGTCGACGTCCATCACGGGTGCGTTCGGCCCAAAGCTCGGAACGCCCTCCTGGGCGGTCAACGGGATCCGATATGACTCGCGCTGCGTGCGCAGGTCGGAGACGACGAGAACGGCGGCTCGGTCGATGTCGACGATCGCCGCGAGCCAGTCTCCGTCGACGCGTTGATCGACGACCGCCCCGGGCTCCAGCACGAAGCGATCGGGCACACCCGGCGACCGAACGAGAACGGCGTCGCCGCGACAGCCCGCGCCCGGGCTGACGACGGTCGTGCCGTCGCCGGCGATCCGTCGGTCGTAGACGTCGCTCGCCTCGAAGCCTGAGATCGGCGGCGCGCAGTCGATCAGCGCCGATCCGCCCAACGCCGTGACCGTGTAGCGCTCCGCGCGTTCGGCGAACGACTCGGGGTACGTCGTGCGCGCCGCGAAGACGCCGTCACCGCCGATCGCCAGATCGAAGACGCTGCGACCGGCCAGCAGGTCCACGCTGCCGAGATTGCGGCGCTTGCCGGCCGCGTCGGCCTCCTTCACAAGAAAGCGACCGTGATCCTCCTGGCCCCAGACGAGGCGATCGCCGCGCAGATGCCCGACCGTCGAATCGGGCACACGCACCGTGATCGCCTGCGCGGCAGCGGGCATCGCCCGCATATCGGGGCGACCAGGAGCAGCAGCGCGACCCGCGAGCTGACGCTTGATCGATAGCGACAGGATGAGGCGCAGCGCATCGTCGACTGACTGCAGCTCGGTGGCGCCGAGTCGCCTTGCCGAGTCGTTCGGTGTCGACGACGGTGGTTTGCTCCACGAGCACGCGCGTCTCGGTATCGAGCAGTTCGATCGTCGGTCGAAACGTCGCCGGCCGGGCGCGCGTCGAAGTCGGCGCGACGAGCGCCGTGCTGAGTCCCAAGAAGTCGTCACCTTGGACGACGACTGCGTAGCGCGCTGCCTGTTGCTCGTGACCGCGCGCGCGACGGGGCGCCGGCAGTCCGAAGATCTCGCCGCGGACCATGTTCAATCCCCGGACCCCGGCCGAAGCTCGGTCATCTGCTGGCGGATGAGGCGCATCTCCTCGCGGTCATCCGCGTCCTCGGCGAGCCGTCGAACCTCCTCGCGCAGCGTGGCGCGGCCGCGGCGGTGAGCGGCGGCAGGCTCGAGCCGCGCGCCGTACGGCCCGCGCCCGGTCAGGCATGCGGCGCCGCAGCGTGCCGCGACCGCGATCGCGTCGTCGAGCATCAGGCCCGCGCCGAGGCCGAACGTGAGGGCGGCGGCGAACGTGTCGCCGCAGCCGTAGGCGTCGACCGGCGCTCCTGGCAACGCGCTGGCTTCCCAGCCGCCGGCGCGCGCGCCGGCGGGCAGCCACGCGACCTCGCCGGCCGCGTCGGGTGCGCACGTCCACGTCCCACCGTGCTCGCCGTGGGTACGCACGACGACGCGCGGCTCGGGGTCGAGCATGCCCGGTTCGTAGACCTCACCGGGGTCGGTCGCGCTGCCCACGAGGACGTCCAGGCGCACGCCGGACTCGGCGAGCGCGCCCATCGCGCGCGGGGTGGCGACGAGCACGCGCGCCGCGCGGGCAGCGCGTACGGCGTCCGCGTCGCCGCCCGTCAGGTAGATCGCGTCGAATGCGCCGAGCTCGTCCCACGGCAGCGGGTCGGCGCGGACCGGGACGATTCGCTCGCCGAGCACGGTGATCGTGCGCTCGCCGTCGTCGTCGAGGAACGTGAACGTACGCCGCTGCGGCGCCGGGCGCTCGCCCGCGAACACCGTCACGCCATGCGCGCGCAGCCCGGCCGCGGAGCGCTCCGCCTCGACGCCAGTGCCCAGCGCCGTCAGGAATGTCGCCTCGCCGGCGAGCCGGCAAAGCGCCACCGCCGCCACCGCCCCGCCCCCGCCGGGCACGGCGAAGACGTCGCTGGCGTGGACGATCTCGCCCGCCAGCGGGACGCGGGCCACGCGCGCGAACTCGACCCACTCGACGTGGCCGACGACCCCGACCCGAGGCGCCATCACGGCAGCGTGCCGCCGACGCCGGCCTCGCGCGCCCGCCGCGGCGACCAGGTCACGGCAGCTTGCCGCCGACGCCGGCCTCGCGCACCTGCGGGAAGGACTGGGTCACGCCGCCGAACGGGACCGGCGCGGCGACCCTGCAACCCGGCGTGCTCGTCGGTCCCTTCTCGCCGGACTGCGCGCAGTCGAAGCTCGGCAGGATCTGCGCCGCCCCCTCCGGCCGCGCGTCGGGCGGCAGGTAGGCGTTGCCGCGGTTGTCGGCCGAGCGCGACAGCGCCGGCAGCGTCTGGGCGCCGGCGACGATGACCTGCGGAAGCACGTGGCCGTTGCTCTTGTCGCCGGCGACGGTCGAGCGGATGCCGCCGAGCGCCGCCGGCGGCACCGTCAGGAAGTCCGACAGCTTGACCTGATTGAGCTCGAGGAAGCGCAGCAGCGGGTTGACCTGTTGCAGGAACGGACCCGCCTCGGCGAGCGTCGGGTCGAGGCCGCGCAGCGTACGCGACAACGCGGGCAGTCCCTTGTCGCCGGCGTCGATCAGCGGATCGAGGTTGTCGAAGAGGTTCTTCAGGTCCGGGGCGAGGCCGTGCAGCGAGCGCACCGTCGGCTGGAGGTCGTCGAGCGCCGGCGCGAGGTCGCGCAGCAGCGGCTCGGTGTTGATCGAGAACGTCCGCAGGCGCGCGAGCGTGGCCTTCGTCTCGTCGAGGAACGTCGGCAGGATCTGGATCGACTCGGCGAGCGCGTCGCGGCGCCGCGCGAGCTCGCCGAAGAGCTCGGAGTTGCGCTGCACGAGCGTCGACAGCGCGGCCTCGTCGCGGGTGACGTCCTCGAGCGTGCGGCCCGCGTTGTGGACGAGGTTGCGCAGGGCTCCGCGGCGCGTGTTCAGGACGTCCACGACGCTACGGGCGTTCTCCGTGAACACGGGCAGGTTGCCGAGCGCGTCGGAGAGATCGCGGCCGCGGCCGGCGCCGGCCTTCGCGAGCGACGACTGCCACTGCTGGAAGGCCGTGCGCGTCGGCTTGTCGAAGACGCGCAGCAGCTCGTCGAACTCGACGGCCTGCTTGACCTGGCCGTCGGGCAGGCGCCCACCCTCCTTGACCGTCCCCGCGCCCGGGCTGCCGCGCGACAGCTCGACGTACGTCTCGCCGAGCAGCGTCTTCTGGCGCAGGATCGCGTGGGCGTCCGAGCGCAGCGGCGCGAACTCGCTCTTCAGCTCGATCGTCGCCAGCGTGCGGTTGCCCCCGGGCGCGAGCTCCTTCTTGACGACCTTGCCGATCGAGACCCCCGCCGTGCGGACGTCGGCCTGGTCGGCGAGCGTCGCCGCGTCCGTGAACGCGACCTGCACGCGGTAGCCCTGGGGCTTCAGCGGGATCGGCCCGCCGAAGGCGAGCCAGAAGAACAGCAGCAGGCCGAAGCACGACAGCGCGAACGCAGCGATCGTGAAGATCCGCAGCGGCGACGGCGACGTCGTGTTCATCGCGTACCGCCCTTCTTCGCGAGGCCCAGCTTGGCGAGCGACTTCGTGACGCTCAGCGACGTCGTCGTCGGGTTCTTGCAGACGGTCTCCAGCAGCGGCGACAGCCCGAGCAGGAACTCCGCCTGCGGCAGGTCGTTGACGAGGCTCGTCAGCGTCGTGCAGGTGCCCGTCAGGAAGACCGGGCGCATCGGGCCGTTCGCGTCGTCGATGCTCTGCAGGTTCGTCGTCTGGTGCGTCACCCAGCCGAGCCAGAAGAGGTAGCCCTCGTCGCGCCCGGCGACGTCCGGGCCCTCGCGGCCGTTGGAATTGTGGCCGAGCATGTTCACGAAGTCGTTGAGCACGGTCGTGTTGCGCCGCAGCTCGGGGAACGTCCGTGCGAGGCCGCGCGCGGCGGGCGCGAGGTCGCGCACCAGCGGGACGGCCTTGCGCACGAACGGGCGGATCTTGTCGCGCACGATCGGCGTCGCCTCGCGGGCGAACGGGCTGACGGCCGCGTTGACGGTCTCGAGCTCCCGCACGGCCGGCAGCAGCGCGCGCGTCGTCGGGCCGAGTTGGTCGGCGAACGGCTTGACCGCGCGCAGCGTCGTCGTCGCCTGCGTCAGCGTCGGCGCGAGCTCGCCGACGGCATCGCGCAGGTTGTCGTCCTCGGAGGCGATCGCATGCAGCGTCGTCGAGGACGTCCGCACGAGGCGCGTCAGGTCCTGCGGCTTGCGCGCGAGCGTGCCGTTGATCTGCGCGAGCGACGTCACGAGCCGCCGCAGCGCGATCCGCTCCTTGCCGACCGCGTGGTTGACGCGCGACAGGTCGCGGACGGTCGGCCCGTAGCGTTCGAGCACCTGCGCGAGGTCGTTGCCTCGGTCGCGCAGCCCCTCGCCGCCGCCGTTGGCGAGCAGCGTCACGTAGTCGCGCGTGCGCTTGTCGAGCTCGGACAGGATCTCGTCGAGGTCGACGTCGGTCAGCGACGCCGACACGGGAATCGTGAAGCCCTCCTTGACCGGCGGCCCGTCCTTGCCGGGGAAGATCTGGACGTACATGTCCTTGAGCCCGGTGCGCGGGCGCAGCTCGGCGCGCGCGTCGCGATGGATGAGGTCGGCGAAGCGCGGCTGGATGTCGAGCGCGACGATCGCCCGGCCGCCGCGCAGCTGGACGTCGGCGATGTCCCCGATTCGCACGCCGGCGACCTGCGCCGTCTGACCCTGGCCGGGCGTCACGGCCTGCGCGTTGTCGAGCTCGACGTTGATGCGCACCGGCTGCGGATCGACGAACGGGAAGTGGAAGCGCTGCTGATCGAGGATGTAGACGCCGACGAGCGCGGCGACGACGACGAGCACGACGATCGCGCCGAACGGGCCGAGGTTCTTGCGGATCACCCGGGTCACGGCTTACGCTCGCTTCCGCGGAGCGTCTTCTGCAGCTGGGCGCTGAGGCCGCTGCGCGTCGCGATCTTGCGCAGGTCCGCGAGCGTCGCGAGGCGGTCGGCGACCTTCGTCTTCGCGCCCAGGGCCGCGAGCTGACGGCGTTCGATCGCGACGGCCGTCGCCGTCGCCTTCGCCTCGCGAAGTGGCGGGATGCCGCTCGTGCCGACCGCGGCCGGCGGGCCGGCCGGGTTCGAGCGCAGGTCCGGCGGCTCCTGCGTCTCGCACGGCACGTCCGGGCGCAGCGGCGGGCGTGTGCGCGTCGGTGCCGGGTTGATGGCGACGATCGGCGCGATCGCCGACCCGAAGAGCCCGTTGCCGAGGTTCAGCGTCTCCGCGCCGCCGGATGCCTGGACCTTGAACCAGGGGCCGTTGGCGTCGAACGAGCGGCTCTCTCCCGCGAGGCCGGCCGTGAACTTCGCGAGCTCCTCATAGACCGGGCCGTGCGTCGGGAAGGCCTTGTCGACGATCTGGTCGTTGCCGAACGGCACGAGTACCTCGTTCGCGCAGCTCGACAGCAGCCGCAGCTGTGACAGCACCGCGGGCGCGGTCTTCGCGACACTCGCCAGCGGCGGCGTGGCACTGCGCAGATTCCGCGCAAGCGCGCCAAGCTCGTTCTCCTGGACGGCGCCGCGCAGCTGCTTGACGAGCGGCAGCAGCGCGTCGACCGTCGGGCCGAGCGAGCGCACGCCCGGTCGCGCGCCGCGCGCGAAGCGGCGCACGTCGGGGAACGCCGCCTCGAGCGAGTCGAGCGCCGGCGTCGCCGCGCGCAGCGTCTGCGGCAGCTCGCCGACGGCCGCCGTCAGCGCGCTCTCGCGGTCGGCGAGCGCGCGCGCGGTCGCGTTGAAGTCGACGACGAGCGCGCGCAGGCGGGCCGGGTCGGCGTCGACGGCGCCCGACACGACGCCCTGGTCGCGGATCCAGTCGCCGAGGTCGCCGGGCCGTTTGCCGAGCAGCGCCTCGGAGACGATCGCCGTGAACTTGTAGGCGGCGGGCTGGAAGCGCAGCGAGTCGTTGAAGGCCTGCGCGCCGCCAGCGTCGCGCGCCGTCGAGACGGCCGAGAACACGTCCTTCAGGTCGTTGCGGGTGTCGGCCTTGAGCGCGCCGAGCACCTGGTCGAACTGCACCGGCGTCGTGGTCCGCGAGGCGGGGATCGTCGCGCCCTCGGGCATCTCGCCCGCGCGGGCGGTGCCGGGCGCGAGGTCGACGAAGAAGTTGCCCTCGAGGAAGATCCGCGGGCGGATCTTCGCGCTCGCGTCGGCATCGATCGGGCGCCCCTTGTCGCGGATCGCCAGCGTGACCGTCGCCGACTGCGCCCCCGGCCGCGTGTGCTCGACATGCGTGACCTCGCCGACCTCGACGCCGGCGATCCGCACCGGCGAGTGCGGGGTGATCCCGGCCGTATCGCGGAACGCGGCCTTGATCTCGTAGGGCTCGTTGATGAACGGGATGTCCTTGGCGAACGACAGGTACGTCGCGATGACGGCGAGCACGAGCAGCGTGATGCCGACGGCGAACGGCGTCGGTCCGCGGTCGCGGCGTCTCACGGCAGCACCGACGGCGCGATGCCGTCCGGCTCGGCGGAGAAGGACTCACCGGCGGGCACGCGCGCGATGCCCTTGTACGTCGGGCCCTGGTTGCCGGGCGTGCGGTGCTCGGTGAAGACGCTGTCCGAGTTCGGGTAGCCGCGCTGGCCGGACTCGCAGTCGGCGTTGCCCTGCGCGTCGACGGCGCGGGGATAGTCGGACTGGTGCAGCGTGACGTTGTCGCCGAAAGCGGCCTTTGTCACCGGATCGGTGGTGCCCCCGGCGGCGGGCCGCACGGCGCCGTAGTTGCCGATCGAGTTCGTCTGCGTGAGGGGCGCGAACTTCACCTGGATGCGCTGGTGCGTGCCGGTCGCGTCCTCCTCGGAGAAGTGGTCGGAGATGAACGACCAGAAGTACGTGAAGTAGTTGCAGACGGTGATCTGTGGCCCGACGTAGCGCAGCGTCGGGTTCAGCGTCTTCATCGTGTCCGTGAGGCCTGCGAGCGTCGTGTCGGTCGTCGGTGACTTGGCGAGGTCGCGCAGGGCGCGCAGCGTGCCCTGCAGCTTGTCGGTGAACTGCGGCGTGCGACGCAGAACCCGGGTGCCGGAGGCGATCGCGCGGTTGATCGACGGCAGGCTCACGCGCAGCTCGCGGGCCGTCCCGCGGACCTCGTCGGAGATGCCCGCGAGCCGGGTCAGGAACGGGCGGGTGTCCGGCAGCGACGCGATGCCCTCGTCGAGCGTCGCGGGCGTACGCGCGATCGTGTCCTCGAGCGCCTGCGGGTCGCGCGAGGCGGCCTCGAACGTGTCGGCCATCGACGTGAAGCTCGTCGCCAGCGGCTGCGACTGCGGCGCGAGGATGCGCGTCGTGTCGCCGAGCTCGGCGATCAGGCGCCGCAGCCGCGTGTCGGCGTCCGACAGCGTGCGCATGACCGGCGGCAGGTCCGACACGAGCTCGGGCAGCGCGGCGAGCGAGCGGTTGACGGCGTTGCCGCGGCCGGCGAGCGCCTGGCCGAGGTAGTCGAGGTTGCGGTCGACGTTCGCGCGCGTCGGCGCGTCGAAGGTCGAGAAGAAGTCGTCGAGCTCGGGGCCGACGGCGCCGGCGCTGGCGCTGATCGTCGCGCCGTCGGGGAGCTCGCGGGCCGAGGACCCCTTGACGAGCTCGACGTACTTCAGGCCGAGCGCCGAGCGCGGGCGGATCTTGATCGTCGAGTCGGCCGGAATCGGCGTCGCCGACGTGTCGAGCGACAGCGTCAGCTGCGCGCCGCTGCCCTTGCCCGGCACCGGCGCGATCTTCGTGATCTGGCCGATCCGGAAGCCACCCTCGCGAACCTCGTTGCCGACGACGAGGCGGGCGGCGTTCGGCACGTCGACCTCGAGCTGCTTGACGGGCACGAACGGCAGGCCGCGGTTCGCGCCGTAGGCGAGCAGCACCGCCGCCACGACGACGAGCACGGCGATCACCCCGATGAAGATCGGGTCCGACGCGATCGAGCGTGAGCGGCCGCCTCTCATGGGCCGAGGAGGTAGTCGAGGAGGCTCTGCTCGTCGGCCTTGGAGCGTTGCGAGCGGCCAGCCCCGCCGGGCTTGAGCTTGGGCAGCTTGTCCGTCACGGGCGGCAGCAGGTCCTTGAGTAGCCCGCGCGGGTCGGGCAGCAGGCCGGGCGGGGGCGGCGGCGGTGGCGTCGCGCCCGGCGCGCTCGCGCCGGGGGCCGCCGGCGGTGCCTGCTCGCTCTCGCTCAGCGGCGGCGTCGGGCTCGTCGCGGCGCCGGGGCTCGGCTGCTCGCCACGCGTAGTCGTCGTCGCAGCGCCGCTTGTGATGCCGGGCTGGTTGGGCCCGAGGTACTGGTTGCAGGCCTTCGTGCGCGCCGGATCGTCGCGCGCGGTCTGAGCGTTCGTGTACTGCGAGCACTCGTTGACGAGCAGCCCGATCTTCAAGATGTAGCTCTTGGAATCGTGGATGTTGATCGCCTGCGACTGCGTGAAGAAGTACTGCAGCAGCGCCTCGAGGCCGGTGAAGCCCTTGCCGGTCGGGCTCAGCTTGTTGGGCTCGACGGCGTTGTCGCGGTTGTTGACGTTCTCGAGTACGTAGCGCAGGTTGCGCATCGGCTCGGTGCTGACCGTGGCGAGCTCGCGCAGCCGCTTGACCGTCGAGCGCGCCTCGCGGACGGCCCCCACGCCGGTGTCCGACGCTCGGCCGAGGCCGCGCACCGCCGGCCGCGCGGAGTCGGCGAACGGCCCGAGGCGGCGCAGCAGCGTCGTCAGGTCGGGGGCGGCGGCGCGCAGGTCGGCGAGCGCGGGCGTCTGCTGCGCGGCGGCGCTGCCGAGGTCGGCGAGCGTCGGGCGCAGTTCGCGCAGGAACGCCGGCAGCTTGCGGACCGAGGCCGCGAGCTCGCGCTTGCGCTTCGCCGACGCCGTCGTCGTGTCGCCCGCCTCCTTGACGAAGCGCGCGACGTCGCCGCGGTTGCGCGCGACGCCGGCGAGCACGCGGTCGGCGTCGCGCGTGAGCTGCTGCAGGGTCTGGCGGTTCGCGGCGAGGATCTTCAAGACGCGATCGGTCTCGCGCAGCGCGGGGACCGCCCGGCGGATCGTCGTCTGCAGGTCCGAGCCGCGCGCCGCGAGGCCGGTCCCGAGCTCGGACAGGATGAGCCCGAAGCGCTCGCGCGCGGGCCGGCGCAGGATGTCGAGCACGAGGTCGGGCGGGATCGTCGCGGCGGTCTGTGCCACCGGGATCGTCTTCGGCGTCGGCTCGGGCGAGCTGCCGGGCGCGCAGTCGAGGTAGTACTCGCCGATCAGCGACTGCGGCTTGACCTCGCAGAAGACGTCCTTGCGAAAGCCCGCGAACTCCGGCCGCGTGACGGCGACGGTGACGAGCGCGCGGGCGGTGCTGCGCTGCACGTCGAGGCTCTTGACGCGGCCGACCGGCACGCCGGAGGAGCGCAGGTCCGAGCCGACGGTGAGCCCGAAGGCGTTGTCGAGCACGACGGTGTAACGCTGCTCGTCGCCGGCACCGGCGACGCCGGCGCGCAGCGTGATCGCTGCCGCGGCGGAGACCGCGAGCGCGAGCAGCAGCCCGACGACGAGCGCCCTGGGTTTCGCGAGCCGCGTCACGGCCCGATCGGCTTCTGCGAGGGGTCGCAGTTCAGGCCCGGCTGCACGTAGGGGTTCGAGCCGTCGGGCGCCGTACGTTCGAGCGAGCCGGGGCAGCGGTTGTTGCGCCCCGCCTTGACGCCGACGGCGAGCAGCTGCTCGCGCAGCGCGGCCGGCACCGGCAGCAGGCCGAGCAGCGGGTCGAGCGCGAAGCCGTTCAGCGCGAGGCCGGCGCGCGAGTAGTTGCCGAGCGCGTCGTAGGCGCCGGTCGTGGCGAAGTCGTCGAACCAGCCGACGAGCTCGGGCGCGTAGGGCCGCGCGAAGGCGACCTGCGGCGTCAGGCCGGTGAGCGCCTTGATCGTCGCCGGCAACGCGCCCGGCCGATCCTGGCCGTTGCGTTCGGCGCTTGCGTTGGCGATCGCATCGATCGCCGGCTGGCGGCGCAGCAGCTCGACGAGGTCGTTGTCGGCGCCCTTGCGGCGCACGGTGCTCGACAGGTCGCGCACGACCGGGCGCGCGTCGCGGGCGAACGGCCGCAGCTCGCGCAGCAGCGGGCGCAGCTTGGACTTCACGACGGGCTTGGCGTCGTCGACGAGCGGCGTGAGGTCATCCAGCGACGCGCGCAGGTCGACGAACGTCGAGTTGGATTTGCGTAGGACGTTCGGCAGCAGGCCGATCGACTCGCCGAGGCTCTCGCCGTGCGAGGTCAGCGCCGACGCCGTCGTCGCGAGATTCGACACGAGGCCCGAGAGCGCGTCGTCGCGGGCGGAGACGTCAGTGACGAGCTTCGCGGTCTCGTCGACGAAGCGCTGGAAGTCGGGCGTGCTGCGGTTGACCTCGGCGAACAGCCGGCTCGAAGACGACAGCGCGGGGTTCAGGTAGCGCAAGGCGGCGTTCGCCTCGTCCTCCGAGCCGGCCTGGAAGTCGCGCAGGAAGGCCACCGAATTCGACGTCGCCTTGCGCGTCTTCGGGTCGAATGTGTCGAAGATCTGGTCGAGGTCGACGGCGGCCTCGGTGCTGTCGGTGTCCAGCCGCCCGCCGTCGGGGATGTCGGCGCCGTCGGCGCCGCCGAGCTGCAGGTCGATGTAGCGGTTCGCGACGCCCGACAGCGAGGCCTCGCGGATGATCGCGCGCGTGCCGCGGCGCAGCGGGTGATAGCCGTCGGCGTCGATCGAAAGCGTGATCTCGGCGCGGCCGTCGTCGGTCAGCGCGACGCCCGTGACCGAGCCGACGGCCGTGCCCGCGACCTTGACCTCGTTGCCCTTGACGATCTGGCTGGCGGAGACGAAGCGGGCATGGACCGTGTAGTCGCTGCCCCCCGTGAGGGCGATCACGGCCACGACCACGACGATCGCGGAGACGACGGCGACCCCTCCCAGGATCCCTCCTCTTGCCATAAACCGCACTAGAGCACCAGCGTATTCCCCTTGCGCTGTAGCCAGCGCCGATGCTCGGGATAGTCCGGGCAGTGGACGCCCACGAGCTCCCAGAATCGCGCCGAGTGGTCCATGACGCGCAGGTGACAGGCCTCGTGCCAGACGACGTATTCGAGCACCGGCTCGGGTGCCAGCAGCAGGCGCCAGTTGAAGCTCATCGCGCCGCTGGAGGAGCACGATCCCCAGCGTGTGCGCTGGTTGCGGATCGTGAGCTTCGTGTAGTTCGTTCGCAGCGCGGCGACGGCGTCGTCGAGGCGCGGCGCGATCTCGTCGCGGGCGGAGCGCCGGTACCAGCGCTCGACCGCGTCGTACCTCGCCGTGGGGTCGGCGGGGACGAGCAGCTCGTCGCCGCGGCGATGCACGCGGGTGCGACCGGCCTGCGGGCGCACGATCAGCTCGCGGCCGAGATAGGGGACGCCGGCCCCGCGGGCGGCGACGGCGTCGCGGGCGGCCTGGCCGGCCGCCAGCCGAGCCTCGATCCACGGCCGCAGCTCGGCGATCGCCGCGGGGGCTGCGCTCGCCGGGCTGCGCCGCGGCAGCACGACCTCGACGCCCTCATGCGGGTCGACGAGCACGCGCACGCGGCGGGCGCGGTCGGAGCGGCGGATGCGGTAGATGAGGTCGTCGGGCACGTGGGGCGCTGGTCCTGCGAGCTATGGCACGGATGCGGCGCGTTCACGACTGGCGAGCACGCGCGGCGGGCCATAATGGCGACCCGTGCCGTCGATCGTGCCACTCCCGCCAGACGTTCGCCCCCCGTTCGCGGTCTACGTCAACGGCGTACGCCAGCAGGACGGCACGGACTACGTCGTCGCCGACCGCAAGCTCGTCTTCGAGCGCGAGCTCAAGAAGGAGGGCAAGCTCGGCTTCTGGCGCTGGTTTGCCGGTGCCTGGGGCGTCGGGACGTATCGCCAGAACGACTCGGTCGACGTCAGCTTCGAGCGCGCGGGGCGCCCGGCGCTCGTCGAGGGACTCGACATCGAGCCGCAACCGAAGGCGTAGCTCGGGCGGCCGTATCGCGGCCCCGCCGCCTGCCGGCTCGGCCGCCGTTGCAGGCCGTCTTGCGCGTCGGACGGGCGCCGTCTCGTAGCGTGCCGCCGGGCATGCCACGCTCTTCACGACTCCTGGCGCTGGGCGTCCTCGCCGCGCTCACACTGCTCGTGCTGCCCGCGGCGTCACGGCTCGCGCCGACCCCCGCCCACGGCAGCCTTGCGAGCCGGGTCGAGAACGCGCGCGCCCGGGAGTCCGCGATCGCCTCGGCGTCGGCTCACGACGCCCGCAAGATCGCCCATCTACGCGTGCCGATCGCCGACCTGCAGGCGAAGGAGAACGCGCTGCAGTCGAGCCTCGACATCCAGCAGGGGATCCTCGACGGCATGCAGGGCCACCTGCGCGCCGATCGCGCGCGGCTCGTGAAGCTGCGCCTCGCGTTCGCGCACGACCAGAACGTGCTGGCCCGCCAGCTGCGCGCCTCCTACGAGACGCCGCCACCGGACATCGTCTCCGTCCTACTCGATGCGCAGGGCTTCGCCGAGTTGCTCGAGCTCGTCGACCAGCTCAAGACGATCGGCCGCCACAACGCGCAGGTGACGACACACGTCAGGCGCACCCGGGCAGCGGTCGCCAGGGAGGCCGCCACGCTCGCCACCGATGAGCAGCGCCAACGACAGGTCACGGCGGCGGTCCTCAATGAGCGCGACCAGGTCAGCGTGATCCGCATCGGGCTCGTCGCGCGCCAGCAGGCCTTCGTCCGCGCGCACTCCGCGAAGGCGTCGGAGCTGCACAGCCTGAACGTGCAGCGCGTCGCGCTCGAGAACACGCTCGCCCGCGAGCAGGCGCGCAGCGCGGCGGCGCTGTCGAACTCGCTCGGCGGTCCGCTCGCGGGTCCGCCGCCCGGGCCGGTCGGCTCGTTCACCACGCACGGCGGCACGTGGGGGTTCTTCCAGGCCACCGGCACGAACTACGCCGTCGGCAACGAGCCCGTGATCGCCGCGCGCCTGGACCGCCTCGGCAAGGCGCTGCACCTGCACCTCATCGGCATCTCCGGCTACCGAAGCCCGCAGCACTCGGTCGAGGTCGGCGGCTTCGCGAACGACCCGCACACGCGTGGCGAGGCGTCGGACACGCCGGGCGTCGAGGGCGTCCCCGAGGGGACGCTGCGCCAGTTCGGCCTCACCCGGCCGTTCGCGGGCGCGGCCGAGGCCGACCACATCCAGCTCGCCTGACGGCGGCGGACTGCGCCGACGCTGGACGTCCGGGTTGAGACTCAGCCGCCGGGGGCTTCGCGCCAGCGCTCGGGCTCGCCGTCGTCGGGCGCGAGCACCCCGGTCACCTGGAGATGGCGCAGGTGGCAGAGCGTCTCGGGCAGCCACCAGCCGGCGTTGAGCTTCGTGATCGGCTCGCCGTAGAGTTGCGGCACGATGTCGTAGGCGGTGATCGGGCCCTGCTGCGCGACGACCTCCCGTACTCGCGCAAGGCGCTGCGCCACGAGCGCACGGTTTGCCTCGATGTGCGCGTCGACGTCGGTGAACGTGCGTGCGTGGCCGGCGAGGCAGAGGCGTGCGTCGAGGGCCTGCACGTGGTCCAGCGAGCGCAGGAACTCGCCGACCGGATCGGGCGTCCAGCCGTAGTCGAAGTACAGCGACACGCGGCCGAGCAGGTGGTCGCCGGAGATGAGGATGCGACGCTCGGCCTGGTGCAGGCAGACGTGCGACGGCGCGTGGCCGGGCGTCTCGTGCACGGTCCAGGGCCCGAGGTCGGTGTCGACGACGACGCCCGCGACAAGGTCGCGGTCGGGCTCGACGATCCGCTTGACGCCGTAGCCGCGCTTGCGGGCGAACTCCGCCCACTCGGCCAGCGGAGCGACGGGGACGCCGCTCATGCGCGCGACCTCCAACCGCCGCGCGAGCGCCTCCCCAGGGTCCTCGGCGGCAGCTGTCATGTGCGCATGATCGGGATGCATCCACAGCTCGCAGCCGCTGGCGTCGACGACGTCCGCGGCCTGCCCGTAGTGGTCGGAGTGCGCGTGCGTGCAGACGAGCAGGCGCACGTCCTCGAGATCGAGGCCGACCTGCGCCATCGCCCGCACGAGCTGCTCGAGCGAGCCCTCCTCGTGCAGGCCACAGTCGACGAGCACGACGCCGTCGCCGGCGGACAGCGCCCAGGCGTTGCAGTGCGGCACGCCGGGCCACGGGAGCGGCAGCCGCAGCCGCCAGACGCCCGGCAGCACGCGCTCGCCGCGTCCCAGCTCGCGACGGCGGGTGGACTCGGGCATGGGCGCCACGATACGGCCCGTGGCGGCCTCCGGCGGCGCCGCCCGCGGCGGGGGTCGGAGGGCGCTCGGTGGCCGATACCCTGGGGGCGACGATGGGCAAGCGCAACCGTGCAGCCGGGCGGATCTCCGCCCCGACGACCGACTACCGCGACGCGGACGGCAACGTCCTGTCCCTGCGCGGTTCGATGTCGCCGCTGACGCGGCACAAGTACAAGTCGACGATGCACGACCAGCGCGTCAGCACCGACGACTCCTGGCATCGCGCGGTCGAGTTCCTGTTCGAGCGGCTTGTCGAACGCTGGACGATCTACGACGTGCCGACCGAGGGCCAGAAGGAGCTGCTCATGCGCTACCGCATCGCGACGCCGGAGGAGAAGCGCTGGATCCGCGACTCCCTGCGCGAGCACCTGGCCGCCAACTTCCCCGACATCGAGGCCCCATGAGCACGCCGACCCGCACGTACACCGACGTCCCGACCCGCCTGCTGCTGGGCTCGGGTCCGAGCATCGTCCCCCAGCGCGTGCTCGATGCGCTCTCCCAGCCCACGATCGGCCACATGGATCCCGCCTTCGCGGCGATCATGGGCGAGACGATCGACCTCCTGCGCGAGGCCTTCCAGACCGAGAACACGGCGACGCTGCCGGTCTCCGCCACGGGCAGCGGCGGGATGGACGCGATGGTCGCGAACTTCGTCGACCCCGGCGACCGCGTCGTCTGCGGCGTCCATGGCCTGTTCGGCGTGCGGATGGCCGACGCGCTCGCTCGCGCCGGCGCCGACGTCGTCAAGGTCGAGGCGGAGTGGGGCCGCGCGATCGACAACGAGGCACTGATCGCAGCGGCAGCCGACGGTCTCGACGCGATGTTCGTCGTCCACGGCGAGACGTCGACGGGCGTCGCGCAGCCGCTGGACGGCCTCGCCGACGCCTGCCACGAGCGCGACGCGCTGCTGCTGATCGACTGCGTCACGTCGATCGGTGGCCACGAGCTGCGGATCGACGAGTGGGGCGTCGACGCGGCGTTCTCGGGCACGCAGAAATGCCTGAACTGCCCCCCCGGCCTCGCGCCCTTCACCGCCGGTGAGCGCGCGCTGGCGAAGCTCGCCGCTCGCGAGAAGCCCGGCCGCTCCTGGTACTTCGATCTGTCGCTCGTGCTCGGCTACTGGAATCCGGAGGCCGGCGGCGCGCCGCGCGCCTACCATCATACGGCGCCGATCAACCTCATCTACGCGCTGCGCGAGGCGCTGCGGATCGCCGTCGAGGACGAGTGGCTGCCGACCGCCTGGGAGCGCCACCGCCGCGCCCACAACGCCCTGCGCGACGCGCTTGGCGTGCTGGGTTGCACGCGCCTCGCGCCGGAGGGCGAGCAGTTGCACTCGCTGCTCGCCGTCACCCCGCCGGAGGGCGTCGACGAGGCCTCGATCCGCGTCCCGCTGCTGCTCGAGCACGGGATCGAGATCTCCGGCGGCCTCGGCCCATACGCCGGCAAGCTGTGGCGGATCGGCGTCATGGGCGCGGGCGCGCGGCGCGAGCCGCAGGAGCAGCTCGTGTCGGCGCTGTGCGAGCTACTCGGCGCCGACCCGGCGGAGCCGCTCGCCGCGCTCGACCAGGGCTGGCGCGCGTGACGACGCTCCCGTGAGCCTCGACGCGGCGCGCTTCGCCGACCTCCTGGTCGGCTACTGCCTCGAGGTGCAGCCCGGCCAGGAGATCCTCGTGCGCTCGACGACGCTGGCCGAGCCGCTGCTGCTCGAGTGCCAGCGCGCGATTCTCGAGCGCGACGCCTGGCCGCTCTTGCGCGTCGAGCTGCCCGGCTCGACGGCGGCCTTTCATCGCCACGCGCTTGACCGCCACCTCGACTTCTTCCCCGAGGTCGCCTTCGCGGAGGCCAAGCGTGCGCACGCGCAGCTCGGGATCCAGGCGCCGGAGAACACCCGCGCGCTCGTCGGGATCGACCCCGAGCGGCTCGCCCGCGCCGCCCGCGCGCGCAAGCCGCTGCGCGAGCAGACGATGCGCAAGCGCTGGTGCTCGACGCTGTGGCCGACGCAGGCCGGCGCCCAGCAGGCGGGGATGAACCTCGCCGACTTCGAGATCTTCGTCGAGCGCGCGCTGTTTCTCGACCAGCCCGATCCGGTGCGCGCGTGGGGCGAGCTGCGCGGCTTCCAGGCGACGCTCATCGAGCGCTTGAAGGGCGCGCGCGAGCTGCGCATCGAGACGGCCGTCGGGACCGACGTGACGGTCGACGTCAAGGGCCGCACCTGGGTGAACTCCGACGGCAAGCGCAACATGCCCTCGGGCGAGGTCTTCACCGGTCCGCACGAGGCGAGCGCGAACGGGATCGTCGTCTTCGACGTGCCGTCCTCGCCGTCGGGCGTGGACGTCGCCGGCGTGCGGCTGCAGTTTCAGGACGGCCTCGTCGTGGGGGCGAGCGCGGAGCGCGGCGAGACCTACCTCCAGCGCGCGCTGCAGACCGACGACGGCGCGCGGCGCCTCGGCGAGATCGGCATCGGGACGAACTTCGGCATCGACCGCGCGATCGGCGCGACGCTGTTCGACGAGAAGATCGGCGGCACGGTGCATCTCGCGCTCGGCCGCTCATACCCCGAGACCGGCGGCAAGAACGAGTCGGCGCTGCACTGGGACCTCATCTGCGACCTGCGCCCCGGCGGGCGGCTGACGGCGGACGGCGAGGTCGTCGCCCAGGACGGGCGCTTCACGCTGTAGCGCTGTCCGGCGCACTACGGTTCTGGGATCGTGGAGCCCGCTCGCCGCAAACCATCATCGCCGGCCAGTCGAGCGCGTTTGTCCGCCGGCGATTGGGAGGAGGCGGCGATCGACGTGCTGGCACAGCACGGTCTGAGGGCGATCGCGGTCGAGCCTCTCGCGCTGCAGATCGGCGTGACGAAGGGCAGCTTCTACGCGCATTTCGACACCCGCGACGATCTCATCGCAGCCGTCCTCGCGCGCTGGGAGGCGATCGACACCGACCAGGCGATCCGCGACGTCGAGCAGATCGCAGACCCGTCTGAGCGACTCGCTCGCCTGCTCGAGCTGAACTTCGAGCGACCGCGGTGGGGTCGTGTCTTCGCCGCGCTCTGCGCGAGCGTCGACGATCCCCGCGTCAAGCCGTTCATGGACCGCGTCTATCGCCGCCGGCTTGCGTACTTCGAACAGGCGCTCGTCGAGCTCGGCGTCGACCCGGTCGAGGCGCAGGATCGCGCGGTGCTGATCTACACGGCGTACGTCGGCTTCTGGCGCATCATCGCCGCCGACCCCGAGTGGGAGCTGCACGGGGAAGAGCGGATGCACCGCTATGCCGAGCACGTCAAGGCAGCGCTGATCCCGAGACCGGGTGCCGCTTAGTACGCATCCGTATGCGTATGGTACGGTCGCGGGGTCCGCGCGCTCGCAGGTGGGTCCACCATCTCGGCGCCCACATCAGCACGAGCAGCCAAGGGGGCACCGCATGTCCAGCGAGTTCACCGGCGATCAGGTCGCCATCACGTACGACGCCGACGTGTGCATCCACGCCGGCAACTGCGTCGCGCAGCTTCCGGCGGTCTTCAATCTCGACAACGACCCGTGGATCACGCCGGATGGTGCCAGCGCCGAGGAGGTCGAGGCGGCCGTCAAGGCCTGCCCATCCGGCGCGCTCGGCGTCCGACGGACGGGGTGATCGCCCAGGAGGATCGACCAGCGGCAGCTACGCCGCCTTCGACCGTCAGAGATGTTCTGTAAGTCGCGTCAGAACTGTAGGGCCGTCACGCTCAGCGCTCGCTCACACGCTTGCCGGCGGTATCCACGCGGCGCGCATGTCGACGCGCGCGCCGCGAAACGGCACACCCTCGGCCGCGAGCAGGCGCCGCTGACGCTCGCCCTTGGCGAGCGAGCCGTCGGCGCGCACGACGCGCTGCCACGGCACGGTCGTGTCCTCGCAGGCCGACAGCGCGGCACCGGCCCGGCGCGGGGCGCCGGGGCAGACGTCGCCGTACGTCGTCACGTGGCCGGGCGGGATCGAGCGGATCGCATCGAAGATCGCCTCGTCGTCGAGCGCCACTCGCCCGACGGTACAGCCATCGGATTTCACGCGTTCAAAACAGGCTGCTCCCGTGCGCGCCCAGTACCGTGGGGGCTCTTGAACCGTCGCACGAAGATCGTGGCCACCATCGGCCCAGCCTCTCGGGATCCCGAGACCCTCGTGCGGATGGTGGACGCCGGGATGGACGTCGCGCGGCTGAACTTCTCGCACGGCGACGCCGAGCAGCACACCGAGACCGCGAAGCTCGTCCGCGCCGCCTCAAACCGCGCCGGCCGCGCCGTCGCGATCCTGCAGGACCTGCCCGGTCCGAAGATGCGCATCGGCCCGCTCGCCGGCGACATCGCCGAGCTCAAGACCGGCGACAAGATCACGTTCATGTGCGGCGAGCACGGCATCGGGACGGCGTCCTGCATGACCGTCGGGCGCCCGGAGCTGTGCACCGCGATGGCAGTCGGCGACGTCATGTACCTCGCCGACGGCTCCGTGCGCCTGCGCGTCGTCGCGATCCGACCCGGCGACCTCGAGATCGACGCCGGCGTCGAGATCGGCGGCACGGTCGCGTCACGTCAGGGCCTGAACGTCCCGGGGCCGCTGGATCAGATCGCGTCGGTGCCGGCGGAGGACCTCAAGCACCTCGCCGTCGGCGAGAAGATCGGCGTCGACCTTGTCGCGCTGTCGTTCGTGCGCAGCGCGCGCGACATCGAGCTCGTGCGCGAGCACACGCGCCTGCCGCTGATCGCGAAGATCGAGAAGCCGCAAGCCGTCGAGGCCGCCGAGGACATCATCCGCGCCGCGGACTGCGTGATGGTCGCGCGCGGCGATCTCGGCATCGAGCTCGCGATCGAGACCGTGCCGATCGTGCAGAAGAACCTCCTGACGATGAGCGGCTACCTCGCGCGGCCGTCGATCACCGCCACCCAGATGCTCGACTCGATGGTCTCCTCACCGCGCCCGACGCGCGCGGAGGTCGCCGACGTCGCCAACGCGATCCTCGACGGTACCGACGCGATCATGCTCTCCCAGGAGACGGCGATCGGCCAGTACCCCGTCGAGTCGATCGCGATGATGGACGCGATCGCCAAGGCGACCGAGCCGCACGCGATCTACTCCTACTGGAACGAGAGCCGCGTGCACCGCGACACGCGCGACCCCTCATACACGATGGCCTACGCCGCCTGCCGCGCCGCGCGCGAGCTCGAGCTCGACGCGCTCGTGATCCCGACGCTGTCGGGCCGCTCAGCGCGCCTGGTCTCCGCGCACCGGCCGAAGGTGCCGATCTATGCGCTGTCGCCGGGCAAGGAGACGGTCCGCCGCTGCGGCCTGATGTGGGGCGTGCGGGCCGCGTCGATCCGCCGCCACGAGGTCACCGAGGAGCTCATCAACGATTGCGGACGGCGGATCCTCGAGCTCGGCTGGCTGATGGCGGGTGCGCGCGTGGGCATCACCGCGGGGCTGCCGAGCGGGCGCCCCGGCAGCACGTCGCTGTTGCAGATCCAGCAGCTGTGACGTCGCTCAATGCGCGAGCCCGCGACGGCCTCGGCGTCTACCGTCGCTTCCAGCCGCCGAGATCGCGGCGCAGGAGCACGAGCCCGAGCACGCCCGTCGCGACGAGCGTCGCGATCGCGACGACCGACTCGGTCGAGTCGAGGCTGCCGAGCGAGCCGCCAAGGGCGGTGTAGGCGAACGCCCGCGGGGCGATCCCGATGACCGTGGCGGCGGCGAACGCGCCGAGCCCGACGCGCGTCAGCCCGAACGCGTAGTTCGCGAGGTCGCGCGGGACGCCGGGGACGATCCGCGCGTAGAGCACGGCGACGAAGCCGCGCCGCCCGATCGCCTCCTGGATGCCGCGGGCGCGATCTCCGACGAGCGCCTGCGCCGCACCGCGCGCGCCGTAGCGGGCGATGAGGAACGCCAGCACCGCCCCGGCGCTGCCCCCGAGGGTCGACAGCAGCGTCCCCTCGAGCGTCCCGAAGAGGATCCCGCCCGCCGCCGCGACGAGCGGGAAGGGGAAGAAGGCGACCGTCAGCCCGGTGCACAGCGCGACGAACGCCAGCGGCGCCCACGTCCCCGCGTCGTCGGCGGCGCGCTGGATCTCGGCCGGTGAGCGCGCCACGAGCACGAGCACGACCACGAAGACGACCGCGAGCGCGAGCGCGAACGCGGCGAGACGGGCGACGGGTCCGCGCGCCATCACGACGAGGCCGAGCGCGGGCGGACCGCGACCGTCCGTCAGGCGGCGCCGCGCAAGACCGCCACCGGCGGGTGCGCGGCATAGAACTCAGCCTCCTGGCGGCCGAGCTCGGTGACCGGCGGATCGCCGTAGATCCACTCGCGTGCGATCCGGTGCCAGTTGCCGTTCGCCCGCAGCTGGCTCATGACGGCGAGCGTCAGCATCTCCAGGCGGCGGCCGAAGAGGTGGTCGGGCGGCAGCGTCTCGTGGCGCATCTTCGAGAAGTGCGACGAGCGCGGGTCGGACATCTCGATCATGATCTCGGTCGCGATCTCCGGCGTCAGCGCGACCTCGGCGTCGACCCCGTACCACCACGTCATGTCGTGGACCTGCGACAGGATCCCCTGGGCCGTGTACAGCTCGGGCTCCTTGATGAAGCCGCCCTCGTGCAGGTGCTCGATCAGCGTCTCGCCGTCGCCGGCGATCCCGAGCCGCGCGATCTCGAGCTCGAACTCGGCGACCGACGGCGGGATGCGCTTGAAGAGGCCGAAGTCCAGGAAGCACATCCGACCGTCGTCGAGCAGCAGCGAGTTGCCGGGGTGCGGATCGCCGGAGAACTGGTGGTGGCGGTACATGCAGCCGAAGTAGAAGCGGTAGACGATCTCGCCGAGGCGGTCGCGGTCGGCCTGCGGCAGCTGCTTGAGCTCCTCGAAGCCGCGGCCCGCGACGAACTCGCTGACGATCACGCGCTCGTGCGACAGCGACGTCACGACCTCCGGCACGAAGATGAACGGGTGCCCGCGGTAGATCCGCGCGACGGTGCGCTGGTTCTGCGCCTCGAGCTCGTAGTCGAGCTCCTCGTCGATGCGCGAGCGGATCTCGTCGCCCATCGCCTTCGGGTCGAGGCCCGGCGCGACGCGCTTCATGAGGCGCAGGATGATGCCGAGGTTCTTCATGTCCGAGCGCACGGCCTGCGCGACGCCCGGGTACTGGACCTTGACCGCGACGTCGCGGCCGTCGTGGAGGCGGGCCTTGTAGACCTGCCCGATCGAGGCGGCCGCGATCGGAACCGGGTCGAACGTCTGAAAGACATCCTCGACGCGCTCGCCGTACTCGCTCTCGATGACCTTGCGCATGTCCTTGAAGGAGACCTTCGGCGCGGCGTCGCGCAGCTCGGCGAGCTTGGCCTGGAACTCCTCGCGGTACTCCTCGGGCACGAGGCCGACGTCGAGGAACGACATGACCTGGCCGAGCTTCATCGCCGCGCCCTTCATCGTCCCAAGCGCCGCGACGATCTCCTCCGCGGTCTCGAGCTGGCGCTTGGCGAGCGCACGCTGCTTGCCCTCGTCGGAGCGCGCGACGTTCGTCGCGCGCGTGCCCATCTGCTTGGCGGCGGTCGTGGCCGCCAGCCGTCCGACCTTCGTCGAACGGCTCAGACGCGAGGTGGGGATCGCGTCCTTGCCCGCCATTCGTTAAGCGGAGCGCTCCACCTGGGAGCCGGGGACGATGTCGTCGCGTCCGTCGGCCCAGCGCACCCAGGCCTTGTGCCCACCGTCGTAGTCGTCGCCCCAGACGACGAGCGTCGCGGGCTGTCCCAGCGCGGTGACCTGCTCGTCACCCTCCGGGTCCAGGCCGCGCCAGACGCGGATGAAGGCGTTGTGCTCCCACTCGTGACCGATCGTCGTCGGGTCCATGTGACCTGGCCAGACCTCGGTGTCGTGGTCGAGGATCATGAGCTCATCCATGATCGAGTCCCTGATGTCCTTGTAGGACGTGCTGCCGGGCGCGCGGACGCCGCCGATCGAGTGCTTGAAGAGCGTGTCGCCGGTGAAGACGTGGCCGTCGACCGTGAAGTTCAGCATCCCGGCGGTGTGCCCCGGCGTGTGGATCGCCTCGACGAGCACGTCGCCGATGCGCAGCGGCGCGAACGCCTTGGCGCCATCGATCTCCTCGGCGGGATGGGCGAGCACGACGATCTTCGGATAGCGCGCGAGCGCGGCGTCGATGTCGCAGACGTGGTCGTGGTGGTGGTGGGTCAGCAGCAGGTGCGTCACGTCGATCGACTCGCGGACCGCGAAGTCGAACAGCGGCTGCATCGGACCGCCCGCGTCGACGAGGAACCCGGGGCCGCCGGTCGTCGACGCCGCGAGGTACGTGTTCGTCAGAAATCCCTCTGACATGGAGCGTTCGATCAGCATGAATTGCAGGGTACTGTCTAGCGATGGCCGCTCCCGCCCTCATCCACACGTGCTACCGCATCGGCGACATCGACCGTTCCGTTGCCTTCTATACGGCCCTGGGCTTCGAAGAGCTCAGTCGTAAGCCGATCCGCGACGAGGCGATCAACGTCTTCATGGGCCTGCCCGGCGACGGACCGCGGCTCGAGCTGACGTACAACTTCGGCGTCGACGAGTACACGCACGGGACGGGCTACAACCACATCGCGATCACGGTCGCCGACATGGAGGGCGCGCTTGCCGGCCTCGCCGAGCAGGGCATCGAGCCCGAGAAGCCGCCCTACCGCATCCGCGAGGGCGGCTCGCTGCTGTGCTTCGTGCGCGACCCGGACGGCTACCGGATCGAGATCATCGAGAAGGGCTAGTGGTCCATCCGGGACGAACCACTAGGCGAAGATCGCGTCGAGCGCCGGCGCGAACCCCGACAGCACGTCCCCGAGCGGCACGCGCTCCGGCTCGCGATATGTGCTTGTCGAGCCGTCGGCCCGGTAGACGGTCGCGGTGGCGCGCCGCGGGTCGAGCACGACGACCGCTCTCGTGCCGGCGTCCAGCCACGAGCGTGTCTTGCTCTGCACCTCGCCGCGATGGTCGCCCGGCGAGGTGACCTCGAATGCGACGTCAGGCGGACCCGGGATGAAGTTGTGGGGAATGCCACCCAGGGCTGCGATGCGCTCGTTCGAGAGGAAACTCGCATCCGGCGCTCGCACCGTGTCGGGATCAGTCGCGAGCACGTACCCGGTCTCGGCGCCCAGCGCCTTACCCAGTCCACGCGAACGGACATGGGCGGACAGCAGCTCCCCGATCTGCATCGCGACGACACCGTGGACTCCACCGGCGGGCTCCATCTCGACGAGTCTGCCGGCGATCAGCTCGGTCCGGTACGGCTCGTGGCTGTACTCGAACAGCTCCTGCGCAGTCATGGCACGAAGCGCGCCCATTGCTGCGCAAACCTAGCATCCGCGTTCCCCCAGCCGGCGGGTTACGACGGTGGGTGCGAGGTGGCCCGCCGGTCAGTCGAAGAACGCGCTGAGCGTGGGCGCGAAGCCCGCCAGGACGTCGTCGAGCGCGACGGCGTCCTCGCCCGCGTAGCGGATCGCCGATCCGTCCCCCCGGTGCGCCTCTGCCGTGAGCCGACGCGGGTCGACGACCACCACGACGCGCGTGCCGGCGTCGAGCCAGGAACGCGTCTTGCTCTCGACCTCGCCTCGCCGGTCGCCCGGCGAGACGACCTCGAAGGCGAGGTCGGGCGGCCCTGGGATGTATCCCCGCGGGATGCCGCCGATGGCCTCGATCCGCTCGTGCGAGATGAAGCTCGCGTCCGGCGCGCGTACGGTGTCGGGATCGGTTGCCAGCACATAGCCGGTCTCGGCGCCGCACACCCGACCCAGCTTCCTCGGCAGCACATGAAGAGTGAGCAGCCCGCAGATCTGAGCTGCCACGACGCCGTGCTCTCCACCACCGGGCTCCATCTCGACGAGTCTGCCGGCGATCAGCTCGGTCCGGTACGGCGTGTGGCTGTACTGCAACAGCTCCTGCGCGGTCATGGCACGAAGCGCGCTCATGGCTGCACACGATACGCCGCCGCCGGCCAGCCGGACGAGATCCCGTCGAGGCTCACGACTAGTCTCCCGTCCATGACCCGGCTCGCTCGCTCGGCGCTGCAACCGCACCGTGGCTGAGCAGCGCACGGCGGTCATCGACCTCGGGTCGAACTCCTTTCGCCTCGTCGTCTTCACCTCCGCCGACGGCTGGTGGAAGCGCACCGACGAGATCTACCTCGCCGTCCGCGTCGGCGAGGGCCTCGACGCGACCGGCGAGCTCGGCCGCAAGCCGATGCAGCGCGCGCTCGAGGCGGCCGAAGTGTTTGCGCATTTCTGCGCGGCGACCGGGATCGACGAGGTCGACATCCGGCCGGTCGCGACGAGCGCGATCCGCGACGCCTCCAACCAGGCCGCGTTCCTGTCGCGTGTCGTCACGGAGACCGGCCTGCAGGTGCGGGTCCTCTCGCGCGACGAGGAGGCCTACTACGGCTACCTCGCCGCCGTGAACTCGACGACGCTCGCCGACGGCGTCGTGCTCGATCTCGGCGGCGGCTCGATGCAGCTCGTCGAGGTCAACAGCCGCCATCCTGGTCGGCTCGGATCGTGGCCGGTCGGCGCCGTGCGCATGACCGAGCACTTCCTGCCCGACGCGGACGAGGCGCCGAAGAAGGCGCGCAAGGCGCTGCGCACGCACGTCATCGAGACGCTCGAAGCCGACGCGCCGTGGCTGCCGCGGGCGGGCCGGCGGCTCGTCGGCATCGGCGGCACGATGCGCAACCTTGCCGCTGCGGTCCAGGCCGAGGAGGGGCTGCCGTCGCTCGGCGTGCAGGGCTTTCAGATCCGCCGCTGCGCGCTCGACGCGCTCATCGAGCGTCTCGCCGCACTGCCCGCCGACGAGCGCAGCTCGATCAAGGGCATCAAGTACGCGCGCGCCGACCTCATCCTCGCCGGTGCGATCGTCGTGCAGTCCGTGCTCGAGGCCGGCGGCTTCGACGCGATCGAGGTCACCGAGGCCGGCCTGCGCGAGGGCGTCTTCTTCGCGTCGCTGCTGCAAGGCGACCCACCGCTGTTCGACGACGTGCGGCGCTCGAGCGTGCTGAACCTCGCCGCCCGCTACGGTGTCGACGCCGCGCACACCGAGCATGTCTGCCGTCTCGCGCTCGGCCTCTTCGACGAGCTCGCCGCCGCCGGGTTGCACGACGGCGACCGCTGGGAGCGCGAGCTGTTGTGGTGCGCCGGCGTGCTGCACGACATCGGCATGTCCGTCGACTACGACGACCATCACAAGCACTCGCGCTATCTGATCCTGAACGCCGGCCTGCCGGGCTTCGCGCCGCGCGAGGTCGCGCTCATCGCCCAGACGGCGCGCTATCACCGCAAGGGGATGCCGGACTTCGGCGAGCTCGAGCGGCTGACCGAGCCCGGCGACGACGAGCGGCTGAATCGGATGGCGATCCTGCTGCGCCTGGCCGAGGGCCTCGAGCGCAGCCGCGACCAGAGCGTGCGCGAGGCGCACGTCGTCGCCGATGACGGCATCGTCCGCCTCGAGCTCGCCGCCGACGGCGCCGCGAGCGTCGAGCGCTGGGCGGCACAACGCGAGGTCGAGCTCTTCGACCGCGCATTCGACAAGCGACTGAAGGTGGAGACCGTATGAGCCTGACCCTTGGCAGCGGACCGCTCGGCGGCCGGGCTCACGACGCGAACTACACATTCGAGTCGCCCGCGCACAAGATCCTCTTTCAGCCCGACGGCCGCCGTCTGCGCGCGTTCGTCGGCGACACCGTCGTCCTCGACACGACCGGCGCGCACCTCCTGCACGAGACCGGAATCCCGCCGGTGATCTACGTCCCGCTCGAGGACTTCGACCGCACGTTGCTCGAGAAGACCGACACGACGACGCACTGCCCGTTCAAGGGCGATGCCTCCTACTGGTCCCTGCGCGTCGGCGACGTGCTGCACATCGACGCGGTCTGGGCCTACGAGAAGCCGATCGCGTCGGCCCCGTGGCTGCTCGGCTTCGCGTCGCTGTACTTCAACCGCGCCGACCGCTGGATGGTGGAGGACGAGAAGCTCCCCGGCAAGCTGCGCGACCCCTACCACCGCGTCGACGTCCACCAGAGCTCGCGCCCGGTGCGCGTCAGCGTCGGCGACGATGTCATCGCCGAGACCAAGCGTGCCGTGCTGCTCTTCGAGACGAGCGTGCCGGTGCGCGCCTACATCCCGCGCGGCGACATCGTCGGCGGGCACCTCGCGCCGAGCCCGACGCGGACGACGTGCCAGTACAAGGGCGACGCGACGACGTGGCACGTGCTCGCGGCCGGCGAGCGCTTCGAGGACGCCGCCTGGAGCTACGAACTCCCGATCGCCGAGGCGATGAAGATCGCCGGCCACGTCTGCTTCGGGGCTGACGGCATCACCGTCGAGATCGGCTGAGGCCCAGCGGTCGCGAGACCCGGCTGCGGATCACGCGGCCCCGAAGGGGTCGTAACTCATCCCTCCCGAGTCGATCGCCTCGTGGCGCTCGGCCAGCCGGACCTTGAGCTCCAGCGCGTCGTCGCGAAGCCCGGCGGGCCAGTCGTACGCGGCCAACACGGCGACGTCGAGCTGGCGGCGCAGATCTGCGATCGGTCGCCACGCCCCGTGCCAGTAGTCGAGTGCCTGCTTGCGGTGCTTGCTCAGCCGATCCGCTTCGGAGGGCGCCTTCATCTCGATGATGCACACGCCGGGCCAGAGCAGATCGAGGAAGCGCGTCTGCTGACGAGACTCGAACTCGGCACCGATCTCGCGACGGCTCGTGCCGTAACAGCCGAGCAACTGGTTCAGGAAGGTCTGAGCTTCAGACCGCTCGGTTCCGGTGTACAGGCTCCACTTCGCGGCGAACGCGGTGAGGCGAGCCCGGATCCCCTCGCCGGTGAGCGTCACCGGCTCGTTGGGGCTCACACTGCGAGGCGCTCTGGACCTGGCACGGCATAGAACGTGCTCTGCATCAGCCGGCGATGCTCCTGGCGCATGTGCTCCTCGCACTGGCGCAGAGAGGCCACGAGATGCGGCTCAGCCCCATCGCGCTCAAGCGTCTCTCTGGCGCGCGCGGCCCGTTCGCGCGCCTCGGACACGTACAGCAGTACCTTCTCGATCTCGCCGAAGTGGGCTTCGTTCATAGCGCTGGGTTCCTTGGCATCGGGTTCTTCGATGCTAAGGGCAGGCCAGGACAGCATGGGGCTCGCTTTGCGGAGTTTCCGCGCAAGAACTGCGTCAGGGCCGCACGAGCAAACGAGCTCACCCCAGATCGAGCTCGGAGCCCGAGTACGAGAAGCCGGGGCCGGCGAGCTCGACGGCGCGTTCGCCGGCCTCGACGCGGCCGGAGATCGCCGCCCTCATGCCGCGCGCGGCGGCGGCCTCGACGACGGCCGACCCGTGCTCGGCGGGCACGTAGACGGCGTAGCCGGCGCCCATGTTGAACGTCCCGTAGGCCTCGCGCTGGTCGATGCCGGCGTGCTCGGCGAGAAACGACAGCACCTCCGGAACCGGCGGCAGGTCGTCGATGACGTACGTGAAGTCCGCCGGGGCGCGCATGAGCTTGCGCACGCCGTGGCCGGTGATGTGCGATAGGTAGCTGGGCCGGATCCCGCACGCGCGCAGCTCGGCGACAAGCGGCACGTAGATGACGCTCGGGTCGAGCAGCGCGTCGCCGAAGCGCCGGCCGCTGGGCATCTCGGTCAGCAGCCCGTCGGGCAGCGCGGCGGCGACCGAGCGCGCGAGCGACGCGCCGTTGGCATGCAGGCCGGAGCTCTCGACGAGCACGATGACGTCGCCGGCGCGCAGCTCCTCGCCGAGGACCGGGCCCCACTCGGCCGGAACGAGCCCGATCGCCGAGCCGGCGAGCTCGATGTCGTCGGCGGACACGAGGTCGGGCAGAGCGGGGGACTCGCCGCCGCCCCAGGCGGCCTCCGACAGCTCGCAGCCGCGCCGCCAGCCCGCCAGCAGGGACTGCAATGCCGTCCCGTCGGCGTGCCAGTCCGAGCGGCCGGTCGCGAAGTACGCGTTGATGACGAGCGGCAGCGCACCGACGCTGCAGATGTCGTTGACGATCGCGCCGACGGCGTCGATGCCGACATCGGCAAAGCGATCCTCTCCGCTCTGTTCGAGCCAGTGGCGCGAGATGATCGACTTCGTCCCGAGCCCCTCGACGACGAACGCGAGATGCTGGCCGGCAAGCTCGAGCACGAACGCCGACGCGCCCCGGGACGCCTCGACGGCGCGCCCGCCGTGGCGCTCGAGCAGGTGCGACGTCGACTGCGCGAAGCTGATCGCATCGCGCTTGGACGCGTCGAGCACGTCATAGTCGATGCCCAGCTTGCCGTACTCGCTCACGCCTTCGACCCTACCGGTCGTTCCGCGCGACGCCGGCCCCCGTGCCGATGTCACCAGGGCGGCCGGCGCGGGAGTCCCCGGCTACTTGATGCTGACGAGCGACGGCGTGGCGCCCTTGCTGTAGCCCTTGTCGAACGGACCGCTGTCGGGCCCGAAGACGAACGCGACGAGAATCGCGAGAAAGATCAGGAGCGTCAGGAACGCGAAGAACATGTATGCGGGCTTAACCATTACGTAAACCATCCCCCTTGAGTCGTTGATCCAGCGGCTGCATCCGCTCGGCGCGCAATCTATCGCGCCAGGCCGATCGCGGCACCCCCCATCGGCCACACGCGCATCGACGGCGTGCTATGGGCACGCCATCGAGGGGGTCCGGCTAGCGCTCTTCGCGCTCCGGAACGCCGACCGGAACGGCCGCGGGCTGCGTCGAGACGGCCTCCACGACCTCGGCCTGCTGGGCCTCGAGCTCGGCCAGATGGTCGCCGTCGCAGAGGATGCGGAAGTTGCCCGTCCCGCCGCCGTCGGCCTGGATCTTGATCCCCGGGAGGATCTCCTCGCCGTCGTCGAAGCCCATCCGCGCGATGTCGAACGCCGCCATCCCGATCCCGTACGCGGTGTGCGTCGGGTTCTCGCGATCATGGACGTTCAGCGCGATCGTGAACGCGCGCAGGTTCTTGGCGATGATCGAGGCGTCGACGGGCATCCGTTTTCAGGGTAGCGCCACGATCACGGATCGAGCAAGACCCCCGGGTTCAGCATGCCGCCGGGATCGACCGCCGCCTTGGCGGCGCGCAGCGCGGCGGCGAACGGCTGCGGGCGCTGGCGGTCATACCAGTCGCGGTGGTCGCGGCCGATCGCGTGATGGTGGGTGATCGTCGCGCCCGCGGCCAGCAGCGCATCCGACGCGACCCGCTTGACGACCGCCCACTGCTCGAGCTCCTCGCCGCGGCGGGCGGGGGCGAGGACGGTGAAGTACGGCGCCAGGCCATCGGGGTAGATGTGCGAGATCCGGCAGGTGACGCGGCCGAGCGGCCCGATTGCCTCACCGGTCGCGGCCATCACCGCCGCGTGCAGCGCGCCGAAGCGCTCCCATGTGATCGCGGTCTCGAAGGTCTCCGACAGGATCCCCATCGAGACGAACGCGTCGCGCAGGTACGGCGCGCGCAGGAACGCCGTCCGCCAGGCGCCGACGGCGTCGCCCGCAGTACGGGCCGCGCCGGCGCGCGGCGACGGCTTGCGCAGCGCACCCTCGTCCCACTCGCCGCCGGCGTCCGCGCACAGCACGAGCGCGCGATCGAGCAGCTCCCCGACGGGCAGCAGGGTCGAGTCGGCCGCCTCGAAGCCGAGCACGAGCAGCGCCGAGCGCCCGTCGCCGGCGCCGGTCATGCGCGCCTCCTCGGCGTCGATCAGCCGGCAGTTGGACGGTCGCAGCCCGGACTGCGCGATCGCGCGCAGGGCGTCGATGCCGCGCGCGAAGTCGCCGAAGCGCACCGCCGCCAGCGAGTGCGCCTGCGGGCGCGGGCGCACGCGCACCCACGCCTCGGTGACGATCCCGAGGATCCCCTCGGAGCCGAGCAGCATCCGGTCCGGCGACGGCCCGGCGCCGGACCCGGGCAGCCGGCGCGACTCCCACGCACCGCTCGGCGTCATCGCGCGGATCGACTCGACGAGGTCGTCGATATGCGTCTCGACGGTCGCGAAGTGCCCGCCGGCGCGCGTCGCGATCCAGCCGCCGAGCGTCGACAGCTCGAAGGACTGCGGGTAGAAGCGCAGCGTCAGGTCGAGCGCGCGGAGCTGGCGCTCGAGCGCGGGGCCCGTCGCCCCGGCCTGGATGCGGGCCGAGCGCGACACGTCGTCGATCTGCAGCACCCGGTCCATCGCCGACAGATCGACGGAGACGACGCCGTCGAAGCGCCCCGGCACCTCGCACTGCACGCCGCCGCTGACGCTCGTGCCGCCGCCGTAGGGCACGACGGCGACGTTCGCACCTGCCGCCCACTCGAGCACCGCCTCGACGTCGCGCTCGCCCCGCGGTCGCGCGACGACGTCGGGTGGGAAGTCGAAGCGACCCTGAAAGCCGCGCACGATGTCGGCGTAGGACTTGCCCCACGCGTGCGACGCCCGCGCATGCGCGTCGGCTGCGCAGATCGCCTGCAGCGCCGGCGGCGGCGCGACGCGCGGCGCTCCCAGGACGACGTCGGCGAGCGCGACCGGCGTGCGCACCTGCCCGTCGCCGGCGATCCGCAGGTGCTCGGCGAGCCCCGGCCCGGCCGCGCGCAGCTGCGCATCCGACCACGCGTCGTCCTCATAGCCCCAGCCCCAGTGCTTGCGTCGGCGCATATGCGCGACCATAGTCGGCATGCCCACGCGCGCTCTCATCTTCACCGCCTCGATCGGCGCCGGTCACGACCTCCCCGCCGAGGTGCTCGCCACGGCGCTGCGCGAGCGCGGCGCGTCGGCCGAGGTCGTCGACGGCCTGCGGGTCGGCGGCCCCGTCGCCCGCGCGATCGTCGGCGGCGCGTCGTCGCTGGAGACGACCGCTGGCAACCTCGCCTTCGAGGCCGGCTACCTGCTCGGAACTCGCACCGCGCCGATGAGGCGCGCGGGCTCCGTCATCATCGAGAAGATCATGCGGCGGCGCTTCGAGCGCTACCTGCGCGAGCATCCGGCCGACGTCATCGTCTCGACGTATCCGATCACGACCGAGCTGCTCGGGCGCATGCGCCAGTCGGGCGCGCTGCAGACGCCGACGGTCAGCGCGATCACGGACCTCGCCGCCCTGCACTACTGGGCGCACCCGGGGATCGACCTGCACCTCATCACGCATCCCGAGTCCAAGGCCGAGGTGCGCGCGATAGCGGGCCCGGCGACGCGCATCGAGGCCGTCCACGGCCTGACGGATCCGCGCTTCGAATCGCCGCCCGAGCTCGCGGCCGCGCGCGAGGAGCTCGGGCTGCCGGCTCGCGGCGTCGTCGTCGTCGTGTCCGGCGGCGGCTGGGGCATCGGCGACCTGCGTGGCGCGACCGACGCCGCGCTGCACTACGGCGGCGGCACGGTCATCGTGCTCGCCGGCAACAACGAGCGCACGCTGGCGACCATGAGCGAGGCCTACGCCGGCGACGAGCGCGTTCAGGTCTGGGGCTTCACCGACAAGATGGTCACGCTGCTTGCCGCCGCCGACGTGCTGATCCACTCGACCGCCGGGCTGACCGTGCTCGAGGCGCTCATGTGCGACTGCCGCGTCATCTCCTACGGCTGGGCGCGCGGTCACATCCGCATCAACAACCGCGCTTACGAGGAGCTCGGCCTGGTCGCCGTCGCGCGCAATCGCCCACAGCTCGCGCACGCGCTCGTGCAGGCGGTCCTGTCGCCGCGGCTAGGGGCGCAGATCCCCGACCTCCCGGCGGCCGCCGATCTCGTCCTCGGCGTGGCCGAGGGCGAGCCGGCCCACGCCGCCTGACGAGGCCAGCAGCGCGCTGCCGGCGATGACGAGCGCGAGGCCGCAGACGAGGATGCCGGGCTCGCCCCAGCGTTCGCCGATGACGAGCGGCGCGAGCGCCACGGGTACCGCGACCTGTCCGGCGAGCACGACCGGCGCGACGCGCGCGGCCCCGCGGCGCTGCAGGACCGCGCTCTCCGCGGCGATCGCAGCGATGCCGCCGGCGCCGGCGAAGACGCACCATGCGGCGGCCGCGAGCGCCCCGGGCAACGCGTGCGCGGCCTGGGCCGCGCCGAGCGAGGCGATCGTGTCGGCGGCGATCGCGCCGGCGAGCAGCGCGCCGGCGCCGGGCCGGCGGCGCACGAACGCGCTGACGGCGACGAGCGCGAGGGTAATCGCGACGAGCACGAATGCGAGGCCAGGCCCGGCGTCGCCGCCGCGCTGGGGATCTCCGAGCGCGATCAGGCCGACGCCCGCGACGATCGCCAGGACGGCGCCGACCTCGCGCCGGCCGACGGGCTCGCCGAGGACCGAGGCGCTGAACGCCAGCAGCCCGAGCAGGCCGGTGGCGAGCAGCGGCTGCGCGAGCGACAGCGGCACGTGGCGCAGCGCGAGCACCTGCAGCCCGAAGCCGGCCAGCCCCAGCACGATCGACGCCAGCCAGCGCGGACGGGCGGCGAGCCCGCGCAGCGCGCCGACGCTGGCCCGCGACATCGGCGCCACCGCTCGCAGCTCGAGCGCCTGCAGCACGTACGAGCACTCGAAGCACGCCGCGGCCGCGAGCGTCAGGAGGACGCCGGTCAGCATCGACGCCTCAGGCGTGCCGCCGCGTGCCGCCGCCGTAGCGGCGCGCGCGGCGACGGCCGGTCCCGGCGACCGATCGAGCGGCCCGCGATGAGGAGGGAGCTCGTTGCGACGGGCGCGCTCGGCCTCGCCGCGTGGGCGGCACCGGCCCCGGCCGCGCACGTCCCGGCGCTGTGCGACGTGCTCGGCATCGCGCGGCGCCTGGACCTCGGCTCAGGCGCCGTCGGCCTGACCTTCGACGACGGGCCGCACCCGAGCGGGACGCCCGCGGTGCTCGAGGTCCTGCGCGAGGCCGGGGCGCGGGCGACGTTCTTCGTCGTCGGCGAGCAGCTTCGAGCGCACGCCTCCGTGGCACTCGAGATCGTCGCGGCCGGACACCGCCTGGCGGTCCACGGCGACCGCCATCTCTGCACGAGCCTGCGCGGCCCGCGCGCGCTGCGCACCGACCTTGATCGCTGCGCGGCGCTCGTCGAGGAACTCGCCGGCACCGCGAACACGCGCTATCGCCCCCCGCTGGGGATCTTCTCGCCGCTCGCGCTGTCGGAGGCCCACCGGCGCGACTGGACGCCGCTGCTGTGGTCGAGGTGGGGTCGCGACTGGGCGGCGCGGGCGACGCCGGTCGCGATCGCCCGGCGCGCGACACAGGACGTCCGCGAGGGGGACGTCGTGCTGCTCCACGACGCCGATCACTACTCCGCGGCGGGGTCCTGGCGGCGCACGGCCGAAGCGCTGCCGCGGATCCTCGACGAGCTCGCCGTGCGCGGCCTGCGCGCCGTCGCCGTGTGAGGCTCGATCACGATGCCGGGCGGTAGTACAGCGGAACGCAGGAGTGGTTCTTGGCGACCCAGTCGGTGTTCGGCAGGTCGTCGCCCGTGCCCATGACGCGGTGACACGGCTCGTCGTAGACGCGGCCCGTCGAGCGCTCGAGCCAGTCGAACACGATGTACTTGTAGAGGCCCGAGACCATGCCCTCCGGGAGCTCGAGGCGCGACGGGTGGATCGGGTCGAGCTCGGTCCGCGCGATCTCGTTCTTCCATGCCACGATCTCGGGCAGGCGCGCCGTCTGCACGACGCCCAGCGCCGCGGTGAACTCGTTCATGCGGAAGTTCAGGCCCGGCTGGCCGTAGTCGGGCTTCGCGTAGTTGCGGAAGGACCGCGTGAAGTCGATGAGCTCGGGGTGGCGCGAGACGAGCACGCCGCCCTCGCCGGTCGAGATCGTCTTCGTCGCGTACAGCGAGTAGATGCCGGCGTCGCCGTAGGCGCCGGGGCGCTTGTCGTTCCAGACCGCGCCGTGGGCGTGCGCGCAGTCCTCCAGCAGGATGACGCCGCGCTCGCGGCACAGCGTCGCGATCGCCTCGGCGTCGAACGCGATGTGGCCGCCGATGTGCACGAGGAAGACCGCCGCCGGGTCGTGCTCGTCGATGAGCCGCTCGGTCTCCGACAGCGATAGGCAGAGGTCGTCGCGGCGGCAGTCGCCGAAGACCGGGGTCGCGCCCGCGCCGAGCACGGCCAGCGGCGTCGCCATGAACGTGTTCGACGGCACGACGACCTTGCGGCCGCGCACCTGTGCCCACTCGAGCGCGGCAAGCGCGCCGCCGGTCCAGCTCGACAGGGCGACGGACGGGAGGGCATTGTGCTCCTCCCAGGCGGCCTCGAACTGCGCGGTCAGTGGCCCCTCGCTCCAGCGCTGGCTGTCGATGACGCCGTCCCAGAGCTCGTGCAGGCGCGCACGATCGCGCTCGTCGAAGCCGATCGCGAAGCGATCGAACGCCGGCACGGGCAGGGCGGAGGTCAGGAGTCTGCCCGGTCGGCGAACGACGGCGCAAGCACCGTTCGGCGCCCGCCGGCGACGCCGAGCAGCCCGATCCCGGCGCCGGCGATGCCGAGCATCAGGAGCGAGACGTTCAGCCGCGCGAAGTCGAGCGCCTCGCTGGTCCCGGCCGGGATCAGGATCGCGGCGCCCGCGAGCGCGGCGATCCAGACGGCGACGCGGGCCGCCGTCGAGCGCGTCGAGACGCTCGCCGTGAGGCCGAGCGCCGCGACGACGAGCACGGTGTGCCAGTTGTCGCTCTCCAGCCCGGCGCGATGCAGGACGACGACATAGAGGACGAGCGCGAGCAGGCCGCTGACGATCGACGTCACGCGCTGTAGCGCGAGGTGCGGGATGCGGCGCCGGCGCCCGGCCGCGGCCGGCTCGGTGATCGGTTCGTGGCCCGCGGCGGTCGCCGCCACGGCGACCGGGGCCGGCGCGGCAGCGGCTGCGACGACCGCCGCCGGCACCATGGCTGCGACCGGCGGCGCGGCGACAGGCGCCGTCGCCGCAGCGGCAACCGCCGCCGCCGCGACCTGCGCGGCGTGCTCGACGTGCCAGGCCACGTAGCGCTTGACACCCTCGGCGTACGGGGTCTGGGCGCGCCAGCCGAGCTCCTGCGCGGCGCGCTCGCAGCGCGGCTGGGCGCCGGCGAAGTCGCCGGGGCGGCCCTCGGTGTAGGTGATCTCGACATCGCCGATCGCGGCGCGGACGGCTTCCGCGATCCCCGAGATCGTCGTGTCCTCCTCGCCGACGAGGTTGTAGATGCGCCCGGCGGCCTCCGGCGCGAGGGCGCGCACGACGCCGTCGGCGAGGTCCTCGACGTAGACGAAGCGGCGCGTCTGCTTGCCGTCGCCGGCGATTGTCAGCGCGTCGCCCGCGAGCGCCTTGTTGACGAAGATCGGCAGCACCGCCGCAGGGCGCGCGCGCGGGCCGTAGGGGATGCCGAAGCGCAGGATCGTCGTCTTGACGTCGTAGAGCTTGGAGTAGGAGTGGCAGTACATCTCGCCGGCGAGCTTCGTCGCTGTGTAGAGATGCGAGGGCAGCGAGAGCGGCGTGTCCTCGTCGACCTCGTCGAGGCCGACGACGTCGGAGTAGACCCAGATCGTCGAGGCGTAGATGACGCGTGCGCCCGTCTCGCGGGCGGCCTCGAGCACGTTCAGCGTCCCGCGCGAGTTCAGCGCCTCCGAGCCGGACGGATCCTTCGCGACGAGCCCGACGTCGGCCGCGGCGGCGAGGTGCATGATCGCGTCGCAGCCCTCGGCTGCGGCGCAGATGCTCGCCGGATCGAGGAGGTCGCCGACGACGGACTCGCAGCGCTCGCCCGCCTTGTAGGGCGACTCGACGACGTCGAAGATCCGCGCCTCGTGGCCGGCTTCGAGCAGTCGATCGACGACGTGGGATCCGATGAAGCCCGACCCGCCGGTGACGAGGACCTTCAAGGGACGGGACACTTCGGCACCTTCGCGGCCGCTAATCGGCATGTATCGGTTCTCCTGAATGGCTTGCGGAGGACGGTTCGTGACAGGGTCGTGACTGTGGAGACTAGACGCGCGGGCGAGATCCCGTGTGTGACGTCGTGTGTAGCGACGCTCCAGGGACGGGCACTATCGTTGCCGGACATGTCCTCGCCCGCGATCCTCGCCCGCGGTCACTGGCCCGTCGAGCGCGTCCGGGCGCGCTGGCACGAGCAGCACTACGAGCCGCCCGAGCGCCACAGGGAGGCCGCAGACGCGGCGATCGCCGCGCTGCGCGAGCGGGGCTCGCCGAGCCACGACGGGCTCTCGGCGCGCCTCGTCGACTACGCCGAGCGCGGCGACGAGCTGCTGCTCGAGCTGCAGCCCGTGCGCTGGGCGCTGCGGCTCGTCGATGGCGACGCGTCGCACTCGATGGCCGCGCTCACGGTCACGCGCGCCGCGGACGGCCGCTGGCTCGCCGGGCGCCGTGCGGCGGGGTTGTCGTCCTGGCCCGGGCGCTGGGCGCTCGGCGCCGGCGGCGCCGTCGACATCGGCGAGAGCCCCGCGAGCACGCTCGCGCGCGAGCTACACGAGGAGTGGTCCGTGCGGCCCGCGAGCCTGACCGTCGAGGCGCTCGTCTGCCTGCCGCACCAGCTCGTCATGGTCGTCGGCCTCGCCTGGCTGCCGGACGGCGCCGAGATCCAGATGGACGACGAGCATGACGCGCACGCGTGGTGGCCGGCCGACGTCGCGGCCTGGCCCGACGAGGCCGACGAGCCGCTGCGGCGGATGGCGACGCTGCTGGCGGCCGGCGCGTGACGCGCCTGCTGACGTTTCGCCGCCTGAAGATCGCCTCGTTCACGCACTCGGCGATCTACACGACGCTGCTCGTCGTGTGGCTCGTCCCCGGGTTGCATCCGCTCGAGGCGATCTTCGGAATGGCGCACGGCCTCGGCTGGATCGCGATGTCGCTGGCCTGCATCGCCGCCGTGCGCCTGCGCGTCATCAACCTGCGCTTGGCGATGGCCGTCGCCGTGCTCGGCGGCATCGGCCCGTTCATCGGCTCCTACGAGTTCGTGCGCCAGAGCCGGCCGCACGGCGACCGGCCCGAGGACGAGCGCCCGCCCCGGCCGAAGCCGCGCAGCCGGATCTCATCCGCGCCGCCCGCGCGGCCGCGCCGCCGCGTGCCGCCCGCCTGACCACTAGCCACTAGCCTGAACGGTTGCGTTCGCGCCAGCATTGCATCGCTATCGTTCGCGATCGCGTACCCCTCCAGAAGATGGGTCATGCCGGGCACGACGGAGGAGCGATGCACATGCACGAGGTTCGTCAGGCCCGCGCCCGTTCGCGCTGGAGCGCCGCCGCGATCGTCATGCTCGCCATGGCGGTCGGTCCTGCCGCCGCGCAGGCGCACGATCTCGGTGCGCACTCCGCGTCCGCGGCCGACGGTCCCGCCGGTCCACTGCTCGGCCCGGCGGGTGCGGCGGTCAGCAACATCCTCGGGCTCGGCGGCTTCTTCGACGACCTCAACGTGATCCCCGGGCACGACGCGAAGGTCTCCGGCGGCCCCGCGCAGCTCGGGGCGTTCGACGCGCCGATCGTCGAGCCCGAGATCGAGGGCATCCCGACGGCGGCGAAGTGCCTCGCGGATCAGGACGGCTTCAAGCACTGCAAGCCCGCGGCGGGCACGATGAACGTCCTGCCCGACGGGCGCATCCTCTACTGGGACGCACTCGAGGGCACGGAGAACAACCGCTTCAGCATCGTTGCCGAGGGCGGCACGACGTTCACGAACGACCAGACGCGCGTGCTCGACCTCGCCACGCACAGCTGGACGCGCCCCAACCCGCTGACCGCCGGGGCGAACGCCGACGGCGCCGACCCGAAGCAGAGCGACCCGCTCATCCCCGGCCTGCAGTCCAAGGAGAAATACAACGACGGCGCGCTCTTCGGATCGCATCAGACCTACCTTGGCGACGGGCGGATCCTCGTCCAGGGCGGCACCGACTACTCCGCCGATCCGGGGATCCCCGGGACGCGCTTCGGCGTCGTCGAGCTCGGCGGCCTGAAGGCGACGCGGATCTTCGACCCGAAGACCAACCACTTCACCCAGGCCGAGAACACGCACAACGGGCGCTGGTATCCGACGCTCGTCCCGCTCGCCGACGGCAAGGTGCTCGAGGTCGGCGGCGTGCGCAAGCTCATCAAGCCCGTCTACCTCGACAAGCCGCAGGACTCGCTGCGAAACGTCCTGCAGAGCGAGACCTTCGACCCGCGGAGCGGGCACTGGAGCTCCAACGGCAAGGGCGCCGAGCGCTCGCTGCCGCTGTACCCGCGGCTGCACCTGCTGCCCGACGGCAAGGTCTTCTACAACGCCGCCGGCCAGTCGTTCAACCCGGTCGGCCAGGCCTACGACCAGCCGACGTGGAACGCGACGGCCGTCTACGACCCGCAGACCAAGCGGTGGTCGACGGCACGCGGCGGGACGCTCGTCAGCAAGCTGACGGAGTTCCGCGGCTCGACGTACTCGACGATGCTGATGCTGAAGCCCGACGGCGACGGTCGCTACGCGAAGGCGCGCCTCTTGACCGGCGGCGGCGTGCTCGGCCTCGCCGCGGCGACCTCCCCCGGCAGCTACCTGCCGACCCGGGCCTCGAAGATCACGACGGTCGACACGAGCGGTGGGGAGGACCGCGTGTCGATCCGGCGCACCGGGCCGCTGGGCCAGCCGCGCTGGTTCGGCTCGGGCACGCTGTTGCCCGACGGCGAGGTGCTCGTGACCTCCGGTGGCGACAAGGACGAGGTCGTCGGTCCCGGCACCGAGCGCGGGGTCACGCAGCCCGAGCTGTTCGATCCGCAGACCAACCGCTACCGCCCGGTCGCCAGCCAGCAGGCGCCGCGGACCTACCACAACACCGCGGCGCTGCTGCCCAGCGGCGAGGTCCTCGTCGGCGGCCACGCCCCGATCTCGACCCTGTATCTCAACAACACGACCATCCCCGGCGGCTTCGCGCCACACGACGGTCGCGATCCCTCGTTCGAGATCTACAAGCCGCCGTACCTGTTCCGCGGCACGCAGCCGAAGATCCGCAAGGTGCGTTCGAAGTGGGGCTATGACAAGACGTACGGGGTCCGCACGGACATCCCGTCACAGGACATCGACAGCGTCGTGCTGATCCGCTTCGCCTCGGTCACGCACCTCGTCGACGGCGGTCAGCGCGGGATCGAGCTGCCGGTCAAGGCGCGCCGGGGGCGCAAGCTGCTGCTCGTCGACGCGCCGCCGAGCGGCGCGGTGGCTCCCCCCGGCCCGTACATGCTGTTCGTCAACCGCAAGACCGATCACGGTCCCGTGCCCTCCGTCGCGCGGACGGTGATGGTGGGCTGACGGGCGCCCGCTGGTCCGAACGTCCATCTGAACGACTACGTTCTCGCCAGCCTCGCGGCGGTGTCCCGATCCAAGGCTGCCGCGGGCCGCGAAGCCTTCAAGTAGCCAAAAGCCTGCTCTAGAGTAGATCTCCGGTATGGCCGTGTACACGACGACGCAGGTGACGCTCCCGGCGATGGGCGAGTCCGTCCGCGAGGGCACGGTGCTCGAGTGGCACAAGCGCGAGGGCGACGCGGTGCTCGAGGGGGAGACCCTCGTCGAGGTCTCGACCGACAAGGTCGACGCCGAGGTGCCCGCGCCCGCCGCCGGCACGCTCGCGAGGATCTACGCGGCGGTCGGCGAGACCGTCGCCGTCGGCCAGGTGCTCGCCGACATCGCCGACGGCGCGCCCGTCGCGTCCGATCCCGGACCACGCTCGCCCGTCGGCGACGACGCCGGCCCCGCCGCGGCCGGCGCCGACGGCGAGGCGCTGGACATCGTCATGCCGGCCGCCGGCGAGTCCGTTCGGGAGGGCACGCTGCTCGAGTGGGCCGTCGCCATCGGCGACTCGGTTCACGAGGGCAAGACGGTCGCCGAGCTGTCGACCGACAAGGTCGACCTGGAGCTTCCGGCACCTGCCAACGGCACGATCACCGAGATCCTCGCGGCGCCGGGCGAGACCGTGATGGTCGGCCAGGTCATCGCGCGGATGCGCGCCGCCTCGACGAACGGACTCGGCGCGGCGGCAGCGCAGGCCGACGGCGGTGCCGGCCTGAAGCCCGCCCGCGTGGACCCGCCCACCGGCAACGGGGCCGCTGGTCCCGGCCACGAGTCGCCGGTCTCGCCGGTCGCGCGCCGCATCGCCGAGGCCGAGGGCATCGACCTCGCCGCCGTTCACGGCAGCGGCCCCGCCGGCCGGATCACGAAGGCCGACGTGCTCGAGGCCAGGGCGCACCCGCCCGGCGCGACGGACGGCGGCGCTTCGTCCTCAGCCCGTGCGACCGACGGCGGCGCTTCGTCCCCGGCCAGCCCGTCGCCAGCCGGCCCGCCGATCGGCGCCACCCCCCTGCGCGGCGGCGCCGCGGTGCTCGCCCGCTACATGGACGAGTCGCTGCAGGTCCCGACCGCGACGTCGTTTCGAACGCTGACCGTCACCGCCCTCGCCGCTCGCCGCAACGAGCTCAAGGCCGCCGGCCACAAGCTCTCCTTCACGCACCTCATCGCCTACGCGATCGCCCGCGCCGCGGCCGACGAGATGCCGGTCATGACGAACCACTTCATCGAGCTCGACGGCAAGCCGGGTCGCATGGACGACGGCGCGGTCAACCTCGGCATCGCCGTCGACGTCGAGAAGCGCGACGGCTCGCACACGCTGATGGTGCCCGTCATCCGCGACGCCGGGCGCCTGGGCTTCGTCGACTTCGTGGCGCGCTTCGGCGAGATCGTCAAGCGCGCCCGCGACAACGCGCTGACGGCCGATCAGCTCACGGGCGCGAACATCTCGCTGACGAACCCCGGAGCGATCGGCACCGTCGCCTCGGTTCCGCGGCTGATGGCCGGCCAGGGCACGATCGTCGCGACGGGCGCGATCGGCTACCCGGTCGGGCTCGGCGCGATCGGCGACATGATCGGCGCCGAGAAGGTCATGTCGATGACGTCGACCTACGACCACCGCGTCATCCAGGGCGCCGAGTCCGGGCGCTTCCTCAAGGTCCTCGAGGAGCATCTGCAGGGCGAACGTGGCTTCTACGAGCGGATCTTCGGCGAGCTCGGCGTGGCGCTCGGCCCGCCGCCGGCCCCGCCGGCACCGGCCGCCGCCGCCGCGGCCGCGCGCGAGGCGGCGCCGTCGCCG
>JBBSNY010000021.1:0-73806 GCA_038260305.1 Solirubrobacterales bacterium | reverse complement strand
GCGCAGCAACCGCACGGCCTCCTGACGGAACTCCAACGTATACGGCGGGGTCTTGGGCATCTACAGACATCCTCTCGAACCGAGCGCTCCGCTCAGTCACAGGGTGTCCACGAAACCGGGGGAACTCCAGTCTGGTCGGTGATCGCGAGGTAGACCGCCTCCAGATCGGCGTCGCGGCCGAGGCCGGCGAGTCCGCGCAACTCGTCCAGGGTGCCCTCGGCCCGCTTGCGCCCGCGCCGTGCATCACCGCCATCACGAGCGCGAGACGCCGGCGCAGCCCTTGCGACAGCTCATGGGGGGAGCGCATCGCGACGGTCGCTCAGGCCGAAGCGCTCCAGCAACTGCGCTGCCCGCGCCTGCCACGCCGACACCCGATACAGCAGGCCGATGAACGCCGCGTGCTCCCAGACAGATACAGCGCCCCGGCGTGCCTGACGGCATGGCTCGGCGAATCCGGCTACATCGAGCGCTCGCTCGTCTACCTGCGCGACCTCGACCCGGTGCGCCAGCACCGCGCCGACATGTAGCGCGTCAAGGAGCACGTGACGCTCAACCACTTCAACGAGAGCATCCGCGCGTTTCTGGCGACGCATGACGATCCGCCACTGTCAGATGACGACGTGGTGGCGCGGCCGGTGTCATCCACGCCCGGAACCGGTCCAGCCGGCCAAACTGTGCAGGACCAGGAGTCAGAGAGAGGCAGCGCACGCAGCACTAGACCGTGCCTGCCGCAGCGGACGCCGACGCGGTGAACCCGCTGACCGGCCCGTCCGTGGCCTCTTCGGTTACCTGACGTCGACGAGAGTCAGCGTGCGAGGACGTGCGGGAGGGACCGCCTAGCAGCGAACAACCGCGTCCTTGGAGCCCGCGAAGTCCGCGACTATGGTGGTCCTGAAAGCGGAGTTCGAGGTGCGGATCGCAACCGGAGCGGGTCCGAGGCGCACGTAGACCCGGCCCTTGCACACGATGCGGACCCTGCACTCCGCCCCCGCGCAGTGGACCGTCGCGGAATTGCGCGGCGGCTTCTTCGATGATTTGTCCGAGTCGCCGCCGCCGCAGGCGGCCAGCGTCCCCAGCGCGAGCGCGATAAGGATCGCCGCGCCGGCGCGTGTCTGCGATCGTCGCATCAGCGCAGTGTGTCGCATGGGCCCATCTGTTCGTCATGGCGGGCTTTGAGGTCGGTGAGCGTGGTGTGGCTGGACGGACCTCGAGGCCGCGCCGGTTGGCGCTGCAAATCGCGGGGTACTGCAAACCCGTGTCGAAGCTCGCCGTGGGAACTCTGGACCGGCGGCCATACGAGCGCGAGACCCGCCGGAGCACCCTGGATGAGGTGACCGCTCGACGCAGCAGGACGCCCGCCGTGATGGCCGTCAGCGCGCAGTTCGGGCGCGACCTCGAGCGCTGCCTGGCGCAGGTCGAGAGGATCGTTGGGCAGGCCCGCGCGCGCGGCGCGTCGCTCGTGGTGTTCCCCGAGTCGGCGCTTGGCGGCTACCTCTACGAGCCGCGCGCCGCCGGCGCCCCGCTGACGTGCGCACCGCCACCAGCGCTGCGCCGCGACGGCGAGCACGTGGCGCGCGTCGCGCACATCGCCGGCGACGTCGTCGTCTGCATCGGCTACACGGAGGACGCGCCGGGCGGCCCGTACTCGAGCGCCATCTGCGTCAACGGCGATGGGATCCTCGGCCACCACCGCAAGGTCCACCTGCCGCCGGGCGAGCGCGGGATCTTCGGGGCGGGCGAGGGCTTCGAGGCGTTCGACACGCCGATCGGCCGGATCGGGATGCTCGTCTGCTACGACAAGACCTTCCCCGAGGCCGCGCGCCAGCTCGCACTGGACGGTGCCGGCCTGATCGCGTCGCTGTCGGCCTGGGCGATCTGCCGCGTCGACCCGGCGACGTTGATGCGCCGCGACGTGCAGGTCCGTCATTTCAACCTGCTCGACCAGACCCGTGCGCTGGAGAACCAGGTCGTCTGGGTCTCCTCGAACCAGGTCGGCCGCTTCGGCCGACTGCGCTTCCCGGGCCAGTCGAAGGTCGTCGACCCGCGTGGTCGCGTGCTCGCGAAGACCGGCGCCCGCGCCGGGGTGGCGCTCGCGCGCGTCGACGCTCCGGGCGTCGTCGCGGCGGCGCGCAACCGCCTGTCCTACCTCGACGACCGCCGACCGCTCGCCTACTCAGACCCCAGGAGGATGACTGCATAGATGTGTGGCATTGCCGCCGTGTACAGCCCGCAGCAGACCGCAGAGGCCGAGCGGATGCTCGGCCGGCTCGTCCACCGCGGCCCCGACGACGAGGGCGACGTCCATCTCGACGGCGCCTGGCTCGGGCACCGGCGGCTGTCGATCGTCGATGTCGACGGCGGACACCAGCCGTTCTGCAACGCGGCCGGCAACGTCTGGCTCGTCGGCAACGGCGAGGTCTACAACCACGCGGAGGTGCGAGAGACGCTCGCCCCGGCGCCGTTTCAGACGCAATCCGACAACGAGGTCGCCCTGCACCTGCTCGACGAGCGCGGGCCCGCGGCGCTCGACGAGCTCGAGGGGATGTTCGCGTTCCTCGTCGCCGGCGAGGACGGGCGCTTCATCGCCGCGCGCGATCCCGTCGGGATCAAGCCGCTGTATTGGGCGCAGCGCGACGGCAGCGTGCGCTTCGCGTCGGAGATCGCGGCGTTCGCGCCCGACTGGATGGCGCACGTCGAGGCCTTCCCGCCCGGCTGTCACTGGACGCCCGAGGGCGGCCTCGAGCGCTTCGCGAGCGCCGTACCCGAGCAGGGCGAGGGCGCCCCGTCGGCGCGCGCGGTCTGGAGCAGCGCGGCGGAGCCCCCGGACGAGGCGCTCGCCGAGACGCGGCGGATCCTCATCGGCGCGGTGCAGCGCCAGATGATGGGCGACGTGCCCGTCGGCGTGTTCCTGTCGGGCGGCCTGGACTCGGCGATCGTCGCGGCGATCGCCGCGCGCCATTGCGAGCGCCACGGCGACCGCCTCAAGACGTTCGCGGTCGGGACCGAGGGCAGCGCTGACCTGCTCGCGGCGCGCGTCGTCGCCGACCACCTCCACACCGAGCACCACGAGCGGATCTATGACGCGCGCGAGGCGGTGCGCGCGCTGCCGGCCGTCGTGCGCTCGATCGAGCACTTCGACCCGTCGCTCGTGCGCAGCGCGGTGCCGAACTACCTGCTCGCGGAGATGACGGCGCAGCACGTGAAGGTCGTGCTCACGGGGGAGGGGGCCGACGAGCTCTTCGCCGGCTATGAGTACCTGCGCGGCTTCGAGGACCCCATCGAGCTGCAGGCCGAGCTCATGCGCTCCGTGCACGGACTGCACAACCTCAACCTCCAGCGCTGCGACCGCGTCACGATGGCGCACGGGCTGGAGGCGCGCGTCCCGTTCCTCGACCGCCAGGTCATCGCATTCGCGTTCGGCCTGCCGATGGCCTGGAAGCAGTCCGCGCCCGGAGAGCTCGAGAAGCGCCTGCTGCGGCGCGCCTTCGCGGGCTGGCTGCCGGAGGAGATCCTGTGGCGCGTGAAGGCCGAGTTCGGCGACGGCAGCGGCGCCAAGGACGTCCTGCGGGCCACGATCGAGGACACGGTCTCCGAGCGCGACTTCCGCCGCGACCGCGACGCCGTCGACCCGTCGCTGCGCACGCGCGAGGAGTTCGCCTACCACCGGATCTTCGCCGAGCACCTGCCGGGCGTGCGACCGGAGCGCACGCTCGCGCGCTTCGCCACCGCGTAGCTCGCGCCGGGTGTGCCGCTGGACCGCGGGGGCGCCCTATTCGGGGCTGTTCATCATGTTCTCGGCGACCGTCTCGAAGTACGCCCACAGCTCGCCGCGATAGGGCTCGGCGACGCCCGCCTCGTCGATGGCGATGTGCATCGCCCGCAGCCAGGCGTCGCGTGCGGCGGGGCCGATGACGAACGGGTTGTGGCGCATCCGCAGCCGCGGGTGACCACGCTCGTCGGAGTACGTCGTCGGCCCGCCCCAGTACTGCATGAGAAACAGTGTCAGTCGCTCCTCTGCGGGAGCGAGGTCCTCGTCGGGGTACAGCGGGCGCAGGATCTCGTCGGTCGCGACCTCGACGTAGAAGCGCTCGACGATCCGGCGGAACGTCGGCTCGCCGCCGACTTCGACGTAGAAGCTCTGGCGGGGCGAGGCGATCGGCAGCTCGCTCATGGGAGCGGCGGGACGATGAGCATCGACCGATCGTAGCCGGGAGCGCCGCAGCGTCAGCGCGGCCGCGCTCACCGCAGCAGCGCGGGCTGGCCGACGGCGCGCTTCTCCTCGTCTCCCTCCGGGGTGACGAGGATCGCGCCCTCGCCGCTGGCGTAGGCCTCCTCGCCGTGATGGACGATGTCCATCCCGACCGCCTCGTCGCGCTGCTCGCCGCGCAGCGGCATGAAGACGCCGATGAGCTTCAGCAGACCGAACGTCATGACGAACGCGTAGACCGGCGCCACGAGCGCGGCGACGACCTGCGAGCCGAGCTGGCCGAGGTCCCCGTACAGCGCCCCGTCGGCGACTCCGTTCCAGGCTTTCTGGGCGAAGAAGCCGATGAACAGGATGCCGGTGAATCCGGCGATGCCGTGTGCCGCGAGCACGTCGAGCGACTCGTCGACGCGCGTCCGCGGCCGCCACAGGATCGCGGCGTAGCACGGCAGCGCGGCGAAGGCGCCCAGCGCGATCGCCCAGCCGGGGCTCACGAAGCCGCCGGCCGGCGTGATCGCGACGCAGCCGACGATGATCGCCGTCGCCGCGCCGATCGCCGTCACCTGGCGGCCACGGATGAGATCGAGCACGAACCACACGGCGAGCGTGCTCGCGGGCGCGAGCAGCGTGTTCGTGAACGCCAGCACGCTCGCGTTGCCGGTCGAGAAGCCGCTGCCGCCGTTGAATCCGAACCAGCCGAACCACAGCAGGCCGGCGCCGAGCAGCACGAACAGCGCGTTGTGCGGCAGCAGCGCCTGGCGCCCGTAGTCCTTGCGCGCGCCGACGACGATCGCCGCGGCGAGCGCGGAGAAGCCCGAGCCCATCTCGACCGGCACGCCGCCGGCGAAGTCGAGCGTGCCCTGCGCCTGCAGCCAGCCGCCGCCGAACGCCCAGTGCGCGAGCACGGCGTAGACGAGCACCGACCACAGCGCGGCGAACAGCAGGAACGGGCCGAAGCGCATCCGCTCGACGACGGCGCCGGAGACGAGCGCCGTCGTGATGATGCAGAACGTCGCCTGGAAGGCGAAGAAGACGAGGTGCGGGATCGTCGTGCCGTCGCGCGGCGTGAAGCCGACACCCTGCAGCGCGACGTGGCCGAGGCCGCCGATGATCTTGCCGTCGCCGTCGAAGGCGATCGAGTAGCCGACGAGCGCCCAGGTCACCGTCGCGATCGCGATCGCCCCGATGCACATCATGAACGTGTTGAGGGTGTTCTTCTCGCGCACGAGGCCGGCGTAGAAGAGCCCGAGAGCCGGCGTCATGAGCAGGACGAGCGCCGTCGCGACGAGCATCCAGGCGGTGTCGCCGGTGTCGATCCCGGCGGTCGCGGCGAGGATCCTCATCGCGTCCCGACCGGCGTCACGGCAAGGTCGTCGGTCTCGCCGGTGCGGATCCGGACGACGCGCTCGAGCGGAACAACGAAGATCTTTCCGTCGCCGACATCGCCGGTCTGCCCGCCTTCGCAGAGCGCGTCTATCGCCGGCTGCACGAACTCGTCCGAGACGGCTATCTCGAAGCGGACCTTGTCGGCGAGCCCCATCTTCACGGTCGTGCCGCGGTAGCTCTCGACGCGCTCGAGCTCGCCGCCGTGGCCCTGGACCTTGCTGAGCGAGAACCCGCGTACCTCCGCGCGATACAGCGATTCGAGCACGTCGTTCGCCTGCTCCGGCCGAACGATGCCGATGACGAGCTTCACAGACCTCAACCCCTCCTCGATGACTTGCCGCGCGCTGGAGGCTCGTGACCGGTGGGGGAGGGGTCTTTGTCCCCGGGGACAAAGATCGGCGCATCCGCCTGGCCCAGATGTACAAGCCGCGCGCGCCCGACCTGGACCGAGTGTCAGGGTCGCCGCGCGCGGATTCGAACCCACGACCGCCGTGCCTCGGTCGCGCTTACGGAGGGCTTGTCAAATGGGCCCGCGTGCCTTACGGTGAACAGCGTTATGACGCTCATGCGCCCCACGTCGCCGTACCACGTCCACAGCACCGCGCTCGGTGCCGCTGGCGCGACGTGCTGGCCGCAGAAGCGGTTTGAGACGCGCACCATCGACGCGCCCAGCGGCGTCTAGCGGGAGGTCATCCACATGGCTCCCGCGACGATCGCGGGAGCTGCGCCTCGGGTCCTCACGGGCCGTGGGGCGGGGTGGAACCGCGACTCCATCATCATCGCCATCCAGGAATGGGTGGCCACATACGGCGAGCCGCCCCGTGCGGCCGACTGGAACCCGTCCTCGGCGAAGTGGTCCGGGCAGCTGTGGCGCGTCGAGCGCTACCGCGCCGGACGTGCCGACGGGTCGCCCTGGCCGGCGCTGAACTCGGCCAAGCGCCCGTTTCACGGGTCGCTGAACGAGGCGATCCGCGCGGCCGGGTTCCAGCCGGCCAAGCCGGGACCCAAGCGGCGTACGGACGTCGATCCCGAGCAGGCACACCGGGCGGTCATCAGCCCGGAGGGTCGCGCCATGCTCGTTGCCGCGCTCGCTCAGGCGCGCGAGGCGGAGCAGCGTGTCGCGGTCCTCGAGGGCCGGCTCGAGCGTTCGGGTGATCGCGCGCTGCGCCTGACGGCGGAGCGTGACGCCGCCCGGCGCCGTTCGGGTCAGCGGGCCGTCGCCAAGCCGAAGGTTGTTCGTGAGCGCGTCGTCGACCAAGTAGGAGGTTCCGAAAAGAACAGGTTGAGGAACCTCGACGCGGCGGTCGCCCGTGCCCAGCGCGCGGCGGCGGCCGCCGAGGCGAAGGCCGCCGCGACCGTGCACGAGTCCCGCGAGCAGATCGCGGGCGCGCGCATGGACGCGGCCGAGGCGCGGACGGCGGCCAAGCGGATGGCGTCCCGGCTCGAGCGCGCGGAGGCGACGATCGCGACGCTGCGCGGCGAGCGCCGCGAGCTGAAGGCCGGCCAGGATCGTCTGGCCGACCGGCTCGTGGTCGCCGAGCGGATGCTCGAGCGAGCGCGCGCCGACGCCGAGCGGGTGCCCGAGGTCGTGACGGTGCGCGAGACCGCGCCGGGTGCGGCCGAGGTGCGTGCCGCTCGGGTCGAGTCGGCGCGCGATCGCCGGGCGGCAGCCGAGGCCGAGCTGCGAGCCGCGCAGGCCGAGCGCGAGCTGCGGGAGACCGTGGCCGCGATTCGCGGCGAGGCGCGCAAGCTCACCGCTGCGGAGCTCGCCGAGCTGCGCACCCAGGGTCCCGCGGGCCCCGCCGTCATGGCGGAGGCGCTCGGAGCGCTGGCCGCGGCTCGCCGGACCAACAACCCGACGCGCATGCAGGACGCCCTGCGGCGCGTCGCCCAGGCCGCCGTCAGCTGGCAGGAGCGGATCTAGCGAGGTCCGCTCCTGCCGGTCGGCGCGGCGCCGGCACCGACCGGGCAAGCGTGGCTGTCGAACGCCTGCCCGTAGGGCCGGATCGAACGACATCCGCGCGCTCTCCGGCGGGTGCCGTGACTTCCATTCGGAGATCCAGGCTCATGATCGAACTGGCGTACCTCACGAGGGACTTCCTGCGCGACGACGGCGGGTCGCCGCTGAGCAGCGGCATGCCGAGCGGCGGGCCCCTGCGCGAGGATGGCCAGAGCCACTACGAGGCCTGGCAGGCGCTGCTGCGCCGCGACCCGTGCTCGTACTGCGGCGCGAGCGGCGCGTCGGGGACCGTCGACCACGTCGATCCGCGGTCGCGTCCGGCACGTGGCATCGGCACGGTCCACGGCTGGGTCAACACGGTCGGGGCGTGCGCGCGCTGCAACGGCGCCAAGCGCGACGTCGCGCTGCTCGTGTTCCTCTATCGCCGGCGTTGGAGCGGTGCCGTCGCCCACCCTGGCATGCCCTCGCGCGCGACACGGCGAGTCGTGCGCCGGTGGCCCGATGAGGCCACCGCCCAGCTGCGCGTGGGGCGGGCCGGCCGCCGCCGCGCCGCTTGATGGTCGTCCGCATCGAGCCGCGGAGTCCGTCACCGGCCTGCGGCCTTGCGGCTGAGAGCGCACGGTCGATCGGCGTCACCGGACGCGGGTACGATTTCGGGCAGATGGTCACGGTCGCGATGTCGTCGGACCGTCCCGTCACGGTCCACCGCCTCGCACGATCGCGCAGGACGTGTGACGAAACACGCTCGTGGCGCCGCCGCGGCGTCGCGCGACACGATCCTCCTGCGCATAGTTCATGCGGGTGCATCTGTGACGGCTCAATGGCGGCGGATTCTGCAGCCGTCGCAGAAGCATCTATTTGGTGTCGAATCCTCTGAGTGTCGCCCGGCGGCGAGTTGATCCGTCACAGATGCACCCCGATCGGCAGATCGCGATCGTCGCATCCAGGCAGGGCGCAATCGTCACCCGCGCTGACCTTCGTCGCGCTCGCATCGCCGGGCGCGAGCGGCAGCGGGCCCGCGACGATTGTCGTGCCGAGGGTCGAGTCCGCCGGTGACCTCGCGTTCGTCGAGCGTCTGCTCGACGGCGCCGACGCGGCGGCCGGCGGCACGCGTCCGCTCACCGTGCAGGTCCTTGATCCTCGCTGGCGCGCGCACGAGCGACCTATGTCGTGACACTACGACGATCCAGCCGCTGCTCAACGACGCGCCTGCCGTCGTCGTATCGGAGCTGCTCGGGTAGCTCAGCGCCGGCGCTCGAGCCACGCGACGACCTCAGCCCAGGCGCCGCTGTCGGCCTCGATGTGCTCGAAGTGCGTGTCGTCTGCGCGCACGACGAGCGTCACGTCGTCGCCGGCCGCGCGCGCCGCGGCGGCGTAGTCGATCGACTGCGACGCCTTGACGATCCGGTCGCGCCCGCCGTGGACGAGCAGCTGGGGCACGCCAAGTGGCAGGCGCGCGATCGGCGAGGCGAGGTCATAGCGCTCGGGACGGCGCCGCGGCGAGCCGCCCATGAGCCGCCGCACGACCCCGTTGCCCGCGTGCGCGGCGTGCGCGGCACGCAGGTCGCAGACGGCGGCCTGGCCGACGGCGCCGGCGAGCGCGACGCGCGGGGCCGCACCCGGGGCGCCCGCTGGGAAGCCGCCGCGCGCCGCGGCCCACAGCGCGAGCTGGCCGCCGGCGGAGTGGCCGACGGCGAATACGCGCCCGAGGTCCAGCGGCGCGCCGAGGTCGGCGAGCACATCGATCGCCGCGGCGACGTCCTCGAACGTCTGCGGCCAGCCGCCGCCGGCGCCCCAGCCGACGCCGAGGCGGCGGTACTCGATGTTGCACACCGCCCAGCCGCGCCCGACCAGGTCGTGCGCGAGTGGGTTCATCAGCGTGCGGTTGAAGCCGGCCTTCCAGAAGCCGCCGTGCAGCAGCACCACGACGCCGAACGGGCCGTCGCCGGGCGGCGTCTCGAGCACCGCGTACTGCGAGCGCGTTCGGCCATAGGCGTAGCGAACGGCGGTGCGCTGCGGCTCGGTGGTCACGAGGGTGGTGCGAGCGCACCCACCGTTCGTATCAGTGCGCCGCAGCTCGTCGGCCATCCGCCTGGGTAGCAGAGTCTCCGATTGATCCGTCGCAGGGGTCCCAGCGTGTGGATGGCAGTCTGTAGCCCGACTCCGCGGCGCGGCGAGATCTGGCTGGCTGAGATGGACAAGACGCGGCCGGCAGTCGTGATGCATCGCGACTTCGCGGGTCGCTCGCTGAATGCCGTCCTCGTCGCACCGCTGACGACGACGATCCGCGACATCCCGACAGCCGTCCGGCTCGGCCCTGCTGATGGCATCGATCGCGACTGCGTCGCGGCACTCGACGGATTGACGCTCCTGCGCAAGGATCGGCTCGTGCGTCGTGTCGGTGTCCTGAGCGACGAGCGCATGAGCGAGCTCTGCGACGCGCTCGCGGTCGCGGTCGCCGGCCCGCCCGCGTGACGTTCGCGGCGCGCGACTCGATGGCGAGCGAGGGGGGCGGCGACCTCAGCCCGCCGTCACGCGCGCGTGGATTGCGCGCGTCAGCTCCGCGACGCGCTCGGTGAGCTCCTTGTCCTGGCGCGTCAGCGCGGTGTTCGCCGTCAGCAGATCCTTGAGCTCGGTGGTCTGCTGCTTGAGCGCCGCCTCGCGCTCCTCCATCTGGCCGGCGATCTCCCCGCGGGCGCCTCAAGCGCCTCGACCGCGAGCTTGTCGCGGTTGGCCTGGCGCGTCTGGGCGAGCAGGATCAGCGGCGCGGCGTAGGCGGCCTGCGTCGAGAAGGCTAGGTTGAGCAGGATGAACGGGTACGGGTCCCGGCGCAGCGCGACGGCGGTGGCGTTGACGGCGATCCAGATGACGACGACCATCGACTGTGCGGCGATGTAGCGGAGGGTGCCGAGGAAGCGCGCCGCCGCCTCGGCGCGGCGGCCGAAGGTGTCCTGACCGAAGGCGCCGTGCAGTTGTTGTGCGGACATGCAACAGCAGTTCGCGCCGTCCTCGGGTGCTCCTGCGCCGGGGCGCGACGAACGATTCGCGGGGAGGCTGTCGATCTTCCGGCCCGCCGTTCGTCTCATAGGCGACCATTCCCGAAAAGGAGGACGCGATGAAGTACATGCTGCTGATCCATCAGGGCACGACGCCGCTGCCGGGGAGCGACGAGTGGGCGAGCCTGTCGCCGGCCGAGCAGGGCGCGGTCTTCGCCGCCTACCAGGCGATCAACGAGACCCCCGGCATGACGCCGGGCTCGCGGATGGCCGCGCCCGACACGGCGACGACCGTGCGCGTTCAGGACGCCAGGACGCTGACGACCGACGGCCCGTTCGCCGAGCTCAAGGAGTCGATCGGCGGCTACTGCTTCTTCGAGGCCGACGACCTCGACGCGGCGATCGAGCTCGCCGCGCGCTTCCCTGCGGCGAGCATGGGCGGCGCGATCGAGATCCGCCCGCTCGTGGGGGAGTAGCCATCCTCGAGCAGGCCTTCCGCGAGCACTCAGGGCGCGTACTCGCCGCCCTCATCGGCTTCCTCGGCGACTTCGATCTCGCCGAGGAGGCCGTCCAGGAGGCGTTCGCGATCGCCGCCGAGCGCTGGCCGCGCGACGGCGTTCCGTCGAGCCCGGCGCAGTGGCTCATAACGACGGCGCGCAACCGCGCGATCGACCGCATCCGCCGTGAGCGCACGCTCGCCGCGAAAACCCGGCTGCTCGAGGTACCCGAGGCGACGCAGGACACCATGGACCCCGACACCACGACCTTCCCCGACGAGCGCCTCGAGCTGCTCTTCACCTGCTGTCACCCCGCGCTCGGAACCGAGGCGCAGGTGGCGCTGACGCTTCGCACGCTGGGCGGCCTGAGCACGGTCGACATCGCTCGCGCGTTCCTCGTCGGCGAGGTGACGATGGCGCAGCGGCTCGTGCGGGCCAAGCGCAAGATCAAGGCCGCCGGGATCCCGTTCCGGGTGCCGCCCGACCACCTGCTGCCCGATCGCCTCGCGGCCGTGCTCGCGGTCGTCTACCTGATCTTCAACGAGGGCTACGGCGGCCGCGGCGAGCTCGCGGTCGAAGCGCTGCGCCTCGGCCGGGCGCTCGTCGAGCTCATGCCCGACGAGCCCGAGGTACACGGTCTGCTGGCGATGATGGCGCTGCACGACGCGCGCCGGGCCGCGCGCTTTGCGCACGGCGACATCGTCCTGCTCGCCGATCAGGACCGCTCGCTGTGGGACGGCCGGCAGATCGCGGCAGGACGCGCCGCGCTGGACCGGGCGCTCGCGCTGCGCGGTCGCGGACCGTATGTCGTACAGGCCGCGATCGCGTCGCTGCACGCCGACACGCCGGCGGACTGGCCGCAGATCGCCGCGCTCTATGGCGAGCTTGCGCGGCTCACCGGCTCAGCGGTCGTCGAGCTGAGCCGGGCCGTCGCGGTCGCCGAGCAGCACGGCCCGGAGGCGGGCCTGGAGATCGTCGATCGCCTCGCGTGCGAACCGCTCGAGGACTACCGCTACCTGCATTCGACGCGCGCCGAGCTGCTGCGACGGCTCGGTCGCACCGGCGAGGCGCGCGACGCCTACGAGCGTGCGCTCGCGCTCGTGCACGACGACGCCGAGCGGCGCCTGCTGGAGCGCCGCCTGGCTGAGCTCCCTCAACCGTAGTCGGCGCGCCCATGATCACCTTCACGGCCGCTGCTGCTTCGCCCGCACGACGATGTGAGTGAGATGGGTTGCGCGCTTGACCTGGATCACGGGAACCGTCTCATCGTCTCCCTCGTGCAGCAGCAGCACGTCGGCGTGGATCGAGGAAGTCAGCTACACGGGGTCCCAGGCAGCAGTCTGCGCCGGCGTCGAGCCGAAGAAGCGGCGCATCTGATCGGCCACGAACTCGCGGATCGGGTCAGGCCCGGTTTCGCTTTCGTAGCCGACGAGGTCGGTCGGCGCGCCGAGCCCGATGACGCAGTCGATCGAGCGCAGCCGCGATGCCGCCACGAGCGCGAGATGCGCGCCGGAGGATTCGCCCGTACAGGCACAGCGGGCCATCGCCGGTGCCGCGAGTGACCTCAGCGCCGACGGCGTCGAGAACGTTCTGCAGCCCCGTCGTGCCCTCCTCGTAGTCGAGCGATACGACCCGCCACCCGTCCCGCAGCAGCTGTGCTCCGGGGCGATCCATCAGCACCTGCTGCCCGTCGGCGTTCGGGCCGCGCCAGGCTCCGCCGTGGATCAGGATCATCGTGCCGCGCGCCGGGCCGAAGGGATCGGCGCTGATCGGCGCCGCGACGGGGGCGAGGCCAGCCGACGCAGCGCACGTCGCGGTCGCAGCCACAGCGAGCTGGACGACGATCGTCGCGAGTAGCAGACCGGTCAGACCGGTCGGCCGAGCGCATCTGGGTGCCATACCGCCACTATCGTCGTGACGGCGAGGCTCCGCGAACCGTGTAGGTCCGCGGGTCGCCGGGGCAAGCTACGGGTCTCGTCCAGGCGCATTGCGCGCGCGACGCCCGCGCAGCCCCGACGCCCGCGCAGCCCGAGCACCAGAGTTCGGGCACGCCCGGCGCATCGTCGGACTGGACGCGAGTGCGGCGAGGGTCGTCGCGGTCCGATGCGCCTCCCGCGTCGCCCGACGCTGTTAGGAGCCCCAGCCTCCCTGGCGGCGCGTCGCCGCGAACCAGGCATGTTCTGTGTCGGCGTGGGCGAGGCTCGACGGGTAGGGGGGGCGCTTCCAGACGTGGAAGCCGATCGTGCCGAAGTGCGCGCGCAGGTAGGCGACGAGATCGCCGCGATGCTCGGGGCAGGCGTAGCGCGGCGAGCCGTACAGCCCGCGCGCGTGAAACACGAGCCAGTTGCCGGGCAGCGCGTTCTGGTAGGCGCCCCAGGTGTTCTCGCGCATCGTCGTCTCGAGGCTGAGCTGCGTCAGCGGGTCGGGCTGCACGTCGCAGAACTGGCAGTGGAAGCGGAAACGCACGGACATCTGCATTGAGTATCGGCGCTGCGTCAACGCCCCGCGACCGTAGTTACCCCGGACACAGGATCATGGCGCCCCTGTCGCGTATTGCTAGCATCCTGCGACATGGCAACGCTCTACCTGCGAAACGTCCCGGACGACGTCGGCGAGCGGCTCGCGGCGCTTGCCGCGAGGGAGGGGATGTCGGTGTCCGCGTTCGCTCTGCGCGAGCTGACGCACGCGGCGCGGCGGGCGGACAACCCTGCGCTGCTCGGCGATCTCCCCGATCTCGACATCGCGGCGACGACCGTCATCGCGGACATCGAGGGCGCGCGCGCGGCTCGTTGATCGTCGTCGATGCATCGGCCGCCGTGCTCGGGCTGTTGAGCGACGGCGATGCACGACGATCGCTTGGCGCGGGGTCCGTCGCGATCCCGCACCTCGCCGACTCGGAGGTCGCCAACGCGTTGCGAGGGCAGGTCCTGCGGGGCGCTGTCGGCGCCGGCGAGGCCCGTCACGCGCTCGATCGCTGGAGCCGGCTCGGCCTGCGGCGATACGCCGTCGTCGGGCTCCTGCCCAGAATCTGGGAGCTGCGCGAGACCCTGACGGCGTACGACGCGACCTACGTGGCGCTGGCCGAGGCGCTCGGGTGCGAGCTGGTGACGGCAGATGCCAGGCTGGCTCGAGCACCTGGGCCGAGCTGCCCGATCACCGTCCTGCGGCGCTGAGGGGTCGGATCCGCGCCGGCGGCGACGGGTCCAACGCCACCGAAGCGGGCTGATCACCGCTCATCGATCAGAAGTGGGCCTCGCCGAGGTGCTATGTGGCTTGAGCGCGTCCGCGGTCGCGCGTCGTGTCGCGCCTGCCAGATCGGCGATCGGTACGTCCGGCTCGGGGACCGTGATCGACAGCTCGGCGCCGCGGTCGGCGGCGAGCTCGTGCAGCAGCTCGGCCACCTGCGCGCCGCTGAGGCGTTCCAGGCATGGGGCATCGGCGCTGCGGACGGCGAGGGCGAGCACGCGTTGCGCCGTGGCGAGCGAAGCGCAGGCGCCGAGGACATCGCGCGGGTCGACGTCTGGAACGCGGATCGCGGCGCGGGCGATCTCGTAGGCGGTGGTCGGGGCCTTGGGCGCTCGCTCGCGGGGGCGCGCCCGCGGCGGCTGCCACGGCCGACTCGGCGCGGCCGTCGGCTCCGGCGCCGGCGGAGGGCCCTCGACGAGGCCGGCCTCGACGCAGAAGCGGGAGGCGTTGCCGGTCGTGGTGATCACGACGAGGCGCTGCTGGGCGCGAGTGAACGCGACGTAGGCGATGCGACGCTCCGCCTCCAGGGCGTCGCGGTTGCCGGCGGCGAGGTCCTCCAGCGCCCGCTTGTGGGGCATCTGGTCCTCGTCGCAACCGAACACGATGACCGTCGGCCACTGGCGGCCCTTGGCCCGATGCACGGTCGTCAGCTCGATGCCGTGCTCGTCGTCGCGGATCGCCCGCAGCCCGTCGCTCTGGCGGCTCAGGCGTTGCGCGTACGCGGCGACGCTCAGGCCCGCCGCCTCGGCGACCGCGTCCTGCAGCAGCTCGAGCTCGATCTGCTCGACGCCGCCGGTGAGCTCTTCGTACGCGGCGAAGTGCGCGTCCAGGCCGCCGTCACGGCGCAGAAATCGGATGCAGCGGGGCGCATCGGCGGCCAGCGTCTGCGCCGTGTCGAGGATGCGGGCGCCGTCGGCGATCCGCCGGCGGGCCGGCTCGGAGAGGTCGCGCAGTCCGGCGACCGCCTGCTCAAACGTCAGTCCTTGCGTGAGCCGCTCCGCGACGGGCTGCTCGCCGCCGGGCGGCAGCCCGCGGCCGGGGTGGCGGAACACCGTCGCCACGTCGTCGGGGCGCGCGTTGCACACGTCGCCGAGCAGGCGGCAGTAGGCCCTCAGGGCCGCGCGGGCGCCGGCGGGCTCGAAGACGTTCTCCGGCGCCGAGATCCTCACGTCCAGCGAGACACAGGCCTCGGCGCAGAGGCGCAGCAGACGGCTCGTGCGGGCGAGCACGACGATCTCGCCGCGGCGGCCGGTCGACAGCTTGCGCGCGACGTCGCCGGCGCCGGATGCGAGGCCCGCGTAGTCCTGATGGATGAGCGGCCGCGGGTCGTCGGGGAGCAGCCGCCGGTCCGCGGGCAGGATGTTCTTCGGGAAGCGGCTGGCGTTGTGCTCGATGATCTGCCGCGAGCGCCGCACGACCTCGGGCGGGCAGCGGTAGTTGTGCTCCAGCGCGACGCGCTGCAGGCCGGGGTAGAGGCCGTCGAGGCCGACGATCCGTTCCACGCTCGCCGATCGCCACGCGTACAGCGTCTGGTCCTCGTCGCCGACCGTGAACAGCCTGTCCTGTGGTGCGGCAAGGATCTGCACGAGCCTCTCCTGCGCCGGGTCGATGTCCTGGTACTCGTCGACGAGTACGTGGTCGAAGCGCGCCTGCCACCGCTCGCGTAGCGGGGCGTCACGTTGCAGGGCGCGCAACGACAGGAAGATGAGGTCGTCGAAGTCGTTGGCGTCCTGCTCGACGAGGGCCTGCTCGTAGAGCTCGTAGATCGTCGCGATCGTCTGCGCGGCGCCGTCCGCGGGCGCGTGCGGCCGGTACTCCCGCGGGGTCATCAGCCGGTCGAGCTTGATGGCGCTGACCATGGCGCGGGCCAGCGGCGGCTCGATCCATTCGTGGTCCGGGCGCTGCCTTATGGCGACCGCGCAGAGCCGGCGCCACTGCCCGAGCGTGAGCGTGCGGACGCCGGCGGAGCGCAGGCCGTCGCAGTCGCGGAGGATGCCGTGTCCGACGCTGTGAAACGTCTGCGCGCGCACGTCGGTGAGGCCCGCGGCTCGCAGTCGCTCCTGCAGCTCGCGCTGAGCGTCCTTGTTGAACGTCGTGCAGAGGATGCGCGCGGCCTGGACGCCGCGGGCGACGAGCTCCCCGGCTCGAGCGATCAGCACGGTCGTCTTGCCCGATCCCGCCGGGGCGATGATCTGCACGACGCCGTCATGCGCGGATACGGCGGCGAGCTGCGAATCGTCGAGCTGCTGCTCCCGCGACGAGGTCGCCGCGGGCCATCGCCGTGGTGGACTCTCGCACGCACAGAGGTGGCGCAGCCGCTGCAGGCTCCAGGCGTACCCGACCTGCTGCTCGGTGGCCTCGAGTTCCGTCACGTCGTCGAGCTCGCGGTCGGCGACGACGACGAGCGGCACGCCGAGCCGGTAGCAGGGCTCGACGAGGTAGCCGTAGACCTCGGCGAGGCTGCCGATCGTGGCCATGGCGGTGGTCGTCGCCGTCACGCCGGTGACGGCCACGCCCGGCTGCGCGGCGAGCCACTCCAGCAGCGGCTTGGCGGGAACTTCGAGCGTGCGCCGCCGCGCACCGGTCGCCCGCGCCGGCCCGATATAGCGAGCGTGCAGGGAGCGGTAGTCCGTCCGCGCGTAGCCACCCGGGATCGCGGCCGGGTCGGTGGTCCAGCGGATTGGCCTCGTCACCGGACCGGTCACCACGCGGCGCTCTGCCATCGACGACGAGGGTACGCCGGGCGTCGGCGTCGATGCCGACTAGCCGATGTTCAGCCCGGGCATCGAGCGCGAGAATGCCGTATAGACCCCGCTCATCGCGACAGATCACCGAACCGGTCTTGCGGGACGCCGGGTGTCCCGTCGCGACTGGACTTCGTCGTCGGCGGGTCGGGGTGTTGGGTGTGGCGGTGGGGGTTCCCCTGCGGGACGAGCCCGAGCGAGAACTTCGCGCAACCAGCCGCGCCACTCACCCGCGAGACCTACGCCGCCTGCAACGCTGACTTCAGCGCGTTCGTCGGGCCCCGACACGCCGGGCCGGGGCGCTGTCGACGGCGCCCGTGACCGCGTTTCAGATGACCCCATCGTGCCGTGCCGTCGCCGGTGGCGCTGACGACCAGCGTGCTCAGTGAGATGCGTCACATTTTGCTTGACCGCGTCGCCACACCGGAAGACACTGCTCCCGGAACCGAGGGAAGGAAGGTTATGGCAAGTGATCGCGTGACCCACAAGAAGCGCAAGATCGAGGTTCGCCAGACGGATGAGGAGGAGCGCACCGGCGCCGGCGAAGACCTCGCGTTGTACATCGACGGCGACTACGTGCCGACACGCCGCCACCCGTCGGGACGGTTCTACACGCACCGGCTCCCATACACCGAGTACGAGTCGCTGACCGAACTCGGCAAGGACCTGATCGACAAAAGCCAGGCGTGAAACCTCGTCACGGCGCCGCTGTGACGCACAGATTCCGAACGAACCGCACCACCGGAGGGTGACTCATGGGAGTCCGCAAGAACGTCAGCAGCCTCACGACGGTCGAGAAGCAGCGTTTCGTGGCAGCGGTGCTGCAGCTCAAGGCTAGCGGCAAGTACGACACGTACGTCACGACGCACATGAACGCGATGCACCACGCCCACCAAGGGCCCGCTTTCCTGCCCTGGCACCGCGAGTTCCTGCGCCGCTTCGAAAGCGACCTGCAGGGCATCGATCCATCGGTCACGCTGCCGTACTGGGACTGGTCGACCGACAACACGACGACGTCACAACCGTGGCACGTCGAGCTCATGGGCGGCAACGGCCGCGCCAGCGACCAGCAGGTGACCGACGGCCCGCTCGCGTTCTCGGCCGGGAAGTGGCCGATCAACATCGACACGCCACCAAACTTCCTGACGCGCAACTTCGGTGTTGGCGCCTCCTCGCTGCCGTCGGCCAGCGACGTGGCCGCCGTCCTCGCGATCACGCCCTACGACTCGGCGCCGTGGAACACGAGCCCGGTCGCCTCGTTCCGCAACCAGCTTGAGGGTTGGCGCGGGCCGAACATCCACAACCGCGTGCACCTCTGGGTCGGCGGCGCGATGGAGCCGATGAGCTCGCCCAACGATCCGGTCTTCTTCCTGCACCACTGCAACATCGACCGCCTCTGGGCGCAATGGCGCGCGATGCATCCGGCGGAGGGCTACCAGCCCGTCAGCGGTGGCGCGATGGGCCACAACCTCAACGACGCCATGGAGCCCTGGGGGATGCCGTACACGCCGGCCAGTGTGCTCGACCACCACGCGCTTGGCTACACGTACGACACCGAGGCCGGCGGTAAGTTGCCGATCAAGGAGAAGATCGAGAAGGTCGAACACAAGGAGACGCTGAAGCGGGAGAAGCTCGAGCACAAGGAGAAGGAGGCCTTCAAGGTCGAGAAGCCCGAGAAGCTCGAGCACAAGGAGAAGGAGGCCTTCAAGGTCGAGAAGCCCGAGAAGCTCGAGCACAAGGAGAAGGAGGCCTTCAAGGTCGAGAAGCCCGAGAAGCTCGAGCACCTCGAGAAGCAGGTCCCCGAGGGCCCGGTGGGTCCCGATCCGGGGCCCATCGAGCAGCGCCTGTCCGGCGTCGAGAGCGCGCTCGCGCAGCTGCAGCACTTCATCACGCCCGGCTTGCGCCCAGACCTGTCGCGCGGCGCGCTCGGCCCGCAGCACGATCCGGGCGTCTGAGATCGACCCCGCGGCAATCGGCTGGCTCGTCGTATGCGACGCGTACGACGAGCCCGCGGCATGGGTGTACGAGCGCCTCGCGCAGCGTCTGCCGGCGCGCGGACTGCTCGTCTCTGGCGAGCAGCTCGCGGCAGCGCGCTGGGAGTACCACCTCGGCGATGGCGAGCCGGCCGCGGTGCACTTCGCCGACGGCAGCTGCGTCGATGCGCGCGCCGTGCACGCCACGCTGAACGTGCTGTCCGTCGTGCCGTCAACGGCGACCGCCGGCCTGCGCGCCGGCGACGTCGAATACGCGAACGCCGAGTGGCACGCGCTCGTACTCGGCTGGCTCAGTGAGCTCGGCGGGATCGTGCTCTCGCCGCCCTGCGCGCCGAGCCTCGCGGGCCCGATGCTCTCGCACGCTGAGTGGATCGCGCACGCAGCGCGGGCCGGCCTGCCGACGCCGCGCGTGCGGATGAGCGCGTCCCGCGGTGTCGCCGTGGACCCGATCGACGAACCGCTGTGCGACGCGTTCGTCGCCGGCAACGAGGTGCTGGCGCCCAGCCGCGCGCCGCGCGACGCGCTCGTGCGGCTCTCGCGCTCGGCCGGCGCTCCGCTGCTGCACGTGGCGCTCGACGCCCGCGGGCGCTTCGTGTCGGCGAACGCGCGGCCAAGTCTGCGCCTCGGCGGCGAGCCGCTCGTCGACCTCCTCGCGGCCGCATTCGCGGCGGAGCTTCCGTGATCCTGCTCTGCGGCGTCGGGAACGAGACGCCGCTGGCGATGGTCCACGAGGCGCTCGTCGCCGGCGGTGCGGACGTCGTCGTCTTCGACCAGCGCGAATGGTCGACGACCGAGCTCGAGCTCGAGCTCACCGCCGGCGCTGTCGGCGGAACGCTACGAACGAACGGCGGCGCGTACGACCTCGCCGACGTGACCGCGATCTACCCGCGGATGATGGACGACCAGTGCCTGCCCGACGTCGCCGACACCGACCCGGCGTCGCCGGTGCGTTGGCGCTGCCGTGTACTGCACCAACTTCTGCACCAGTTCATCGAGCTCAGTGACGCCCGCGTCCTGAACCGCTCGGCAGCGATGGCGAGTAACGCATCTAAGCCGCTGCAGGCCCAACTCGTGCAGCGTCACGGGTTCCTCACCCCGCCGACGCTCATCACGAACGAGCCCGCCAGCGCGCGCCGCTTTCTCGAGCGGCACGGGCAGGTGATCTTCAAGTCGATCAGCGGGCAGCGCTCGATCGTCACGCGGCTCGACGGTGACGCGCTGGCGCGGCTGGACGTGATCCGGGCGTGCCCAGTGCAGTTCCAAGCGCTCGTGCCCGGGACCGACGTCCGCGTCCATGTCGTCGGCGAGACCGTCCACGCGACGGCAATCGCCACGGGCGCCGTCGACTACCGCTACGCCCGCCAGCAGGGCTCGCCGCCGCCAGTGCTGCAGCCGGCGACGCTCGACGAGGGTCTCGCGAGGCGCTGTATCTCGCTGAGCGTCGAGCTCGGGCTCGAGCTCGCCGGCATCGACCTGCGCCTGATGGGCGACCGGCAGGCGTGCTGCTTCGAGGTCAACCCAAGCCCGGCGTTCAGCTACTACGAGCAGCACACCGGGCAGCCGATCGCGGCCGCGATCGCCGCTCGCCTCAGGGGCGGATGCTTGGTACCGAATGGGCGCGTGTAGTCGGGCTGCGACAGGAACCCGTCGATCGACGCGGCGAGGTCGACGGCGGACACGACCGCAAGGGCGGAGTGCGGGCCGGCTGCGGGCGGTGGTCAGGAGCGCAGCTTCTATAGCCGCACGACGTTGCGCACAGGTCCCAGACCGGCCGACTTCGCAGGAAACGTGTCGTCTTCGCGCACGAGCAACGCGGCGCGCACGCGCTCGCGGCCCCGCGCCGCCTCGCGATCGCTCGGGGTTTCCGGGCGCCCGGATGCGATCGCTCGAGGACGTGTGGGGGCGCATCGCCGAGAGTGGTCCGCTGCCAAAACCACCACGGACACAGCTCTTCACGGACGGTCTCGATCAACGGCACTGCCGGAAGCAGCAGGAGTACCTCCGTGGAATGCTCATCGACGCCACCGATCGTCAGCCGGCCGCCGATGTCAGTGCGCGTGCGCGTGCGCGTGCGACGCCTTCGCGCTCGTCGCCCTGCTGCTCGACAGCGGGCCCGACGGGCGTTGGGTCGTGCGGGCGCTGCGCGACGCCGACCTCGCCGCACCGAGCCTCGTCGGATTCGAGACGCCGAACATCATCCGCCGTCACGCGCTCGCAGGTCTGATCAGCGCCGACTAGGCCGCGCAGGCGCATGCGGATCTGCTGGACCTCGCGATCGAGCTGTGGCCGTACGAGCTGATGGCCACCCGCGCTTGGGAGCTGCGCAACAACCTCTCGATCTAGACGCGAGCTACGTCGCCGTCGCAGAGCACACGAATGCGACGCTCGTCACGCTCGATCGGCGCCTGAGCGGCGCCCCGGGGGTGCGCTGCCACGTCGCGACGCCGCGCGGCGACTAGTAGGACTGCCCGCAGCGTCGAGCGTCGAGGCAGCCGAGTCGGGCTGCGCACGGGCAACTGAGGCCGCCGTCCAAGACCGAGACTCCGTGGGTGCCAACTTCGCCTCGAGCAATCGCGTTCGCCTTCGGCCGCGAACTTCATGGGTGATGCCGGTCAGCCTGCGCTTCCGATGTCAGTACTGCGACGAGCGGCCCGACCCGCTGACGCAGATCAACCTCGTCACGGCGATGCGCGAGACGACGTTCGGCGCGTATCAGGACGCATTGCCGGGGCGCTGGCTGATCTTCCACGGCCGCGGTCTCCTCGGACCCCCGCGCTATGCCTGCGCGGCGCATCGCGGCGATCTCGTGGCGTTCCTGCGCGAGCACTACGGGGCGGTCGGCAGCCAGGTCTGGCGGCGGCCGCCGTACCCGTCGAGCCTCGCGCACTCCGACGTCGATCGGGCATGGAGGGCCGCGACGACCCGTCAGACGGGCGGGCTCTGAGCGACAGCGGTGAGGTCGGCGAGTAGGTCCGACCGACTAGTAGCGTGGCTGCGCGCATGAGCCTGGTCGATGCCATCCCCGCCGACCCCAACGCCGAATCGCTCTACGACGCGTTCACCGACTGGACGGCGGGGCAGGGCCTGACCCTGTATCCGCACCAGGAGGAGTCGGCGATCGAGCTCTTCTGCGCCAACAACGTGGTGCTCGCGACGCCGACCGGCTCGGGGAAGTCGCTCGTCGCGGTGGCCGCGCACTTCGCGGCACTGGCCGAGCGCAAGATCACGTTCTACACGGCGCCGATCAAGGCGCTCGTGTCGGAGAAGTTCTTCGCGCTGTGCACGATCTTCGGGGCGGAAAACGTCGGGATGCTGACCGGGGACGCATCGGTGAACTCCGATGCACCGATCATCTGCTGCACGGCGGAGGTGCTGGCGAACATCGCGTTGCGCGAGGGCGCGGGCGCCGATGTCGGCCAGGTCGTCATGGACGAGTTTCACTACTACGCGGACGGTCAACGAGGCTGGGCGTGGCAGGTGCCGCTGCTGACCCTGCCCGACGCGCAGTTCCTGCTGATGTCGGCCACGCTCGGCGACGTCAGCGAGATCGCCGACGACCTGACCCGCAGAACGGGCCGCGACACGGTGGTCATCGACGACGCCGAGCGGCCCGTGCCGCTCACCTATGCCTGGGCGGTCCAGCCGGCGCACGAGCTCTTGGAGGAGCTCGTCGCGGCCGATCGGGCGCCGATCTACGTCGTGCACTTCACGCAGGCCTCCGCGATGGAGCGCGCCCAGTCGCTGCTGTCGGCGAAGCTGTGTACGCGCGCGGAGCGCGAGGCGATCGCGGACGCGATCGGCGCGTTTCGCTTCACCGCCGGCTTCGGGCGCACGCTCTCCAAGCTCGTGCGGGGCGGAGTGGGGGTGCATCACGCCGGGATGCTGCCGCGCTACCGGCGCCTCGTCGAGCAGCTCGCGCAGACCGGCTTGATGAAGGTGATCTGCGGCACCGACACGCTTGGCGTCGGTATCAACGTCCCGATTCGCACGGTTGTCTTCACGAGCCTGGCGAAGTACGACGGCAGCCGCCACCGGATCCTGAAGACGCGCGAGTTTCATCAGATCGCCGGACGCGCGGGACGCGCCGGCTTCGACACGTCCGGCTACGTCGTCGCGCAGGCGCCCGATCACGTGATCGAGCGAACGCGCGCGCTGGCCAAGGCCGGCGACGATCCGAAGAAGCGCCGCAAGATCCAGACGAAGAAGCCGGCCGATGGCGCGGTGAGCTGGACCGAGGAGACGTTCGAGCGCCTGCAGGCCGGCGTGCCCGAACCGCTCGCGTCACGGATGCGCGTCGACCACGCGATGATCCTCAACGTCGTCCATCAGCCGGCGGACCCGGTGCAGACCATGCGGGCGTTGATGCAGGACAACCACGAGGACGAGCGCGGGCGCCGGCGGCTGTCGGAACAGGCGCAGGCGCTCGGAGACGAGCTCGTGGCCGCCGGCGTGCTCGTCTGGCTGGCCTCGCCGGACCCGGACGGCCGCACGCTGCAGCTCGCCGTCGAGCTCCAGGACGACTTCGCGCTCAACCAGCCGCTCGCGTCCTTCGCCCTCGTGGCATTCGCGCTGCTGGACCCGGAGTCCGACAGCTACAGCCTCGACGTGCTGTCGGTGGTCGAGGCGATCCTCGACGATCCGTTCCCCGTGCTGATGGCCCAGGCGCACAAGGCGCGCGGCGAGGCGGTCGCGGAGATGAAGGCCGAGGGCATCGAGTACGAGGAGCGCATGGAGCTGCTCGAGGAGGTGACCTATCCGAAGCCGCTGGGGGAGCCGCTGCTGGACGCGCTGCGGGTGCACCGCGAGACCCATCCATGGGTGCGCGAGTCGGACCTGTCGCCGAAGTCGGTCGTGCGCGACATGTACGAGTGGGGGCGCACGTTCACCGAGTTCGTCTCGTTCTACGGTCTCGCTCGCTCGGAAGGACTCGTCCTGCGCTACCTCTCAAACGCCTACCGGGCGCTGCGCCACACCGTGCCCGACGAGGTCAAGACCGACGAGCTCGACGAGATCATCGAGTGGCTCGGGGAGACCGTCCGCCAGACGGACTCGAGCCTGCTCGACGAGTGGGAAGCGCTCACCGACCCCGAATCGGTCGCCCGCGTCGCGGCGGCGATGGCGGCGGGCGAGGCGCTCCCGCCGCCGCGTCCGATCACCGCGAACACCCGCGCGTTTGGCGTGATGGTCCGCAATGCCATGTTCCAGAAGGTCCAGCGGGCTTCACGCGACGACGCCGAGGGGCTGGCGACGCTCGAGGCCGCGGCCGCCGCGCTCACCGACCCGCCAGGGAGGGTCACGATGGGCGCGGATGCCTGGGAGGCCGCGCTCGGCGCCTATTGGGAGGAGTACGACTCGATGTCATCCGGCCCGGACGCGCGCTCGCCCGAGCTGCTGATGATCGACCGCGAGCCTGCCGGTGCCGCTCCCGGGGCGCGTTCGTGGACGGTTCGTCAGATCATCGAGGACCCCGAATCGCACCGCGACTTCGCGATCGTCGCGACCGTCGACCTCGGGGCGTCGGACGCGGCCGGAGAGCCGGTGATCCGCACGACGTCCTTCAGCTCAGCCGATCTGGCCTCGTAGGCCGGCCAAGATGTCCGCGGCATGTCAGCCGCCACGGACGAAGCCCTGCAGTGCTCGCGCTCAGGATTCCGACGAATCGCCCGCTGACGAATCGTCCGCCGCCTGGTCTTCGACGGGTGCCGCGAGGCCCAGCGCGATCTCAACGCGCCAGGCGGCGATTCCCATATCGCCCGCGCGTCGCACGATGGCGGCGAGGTCCTCGCGGTGCGCGACATCGCTGATCGTGCCCGCACGGGCCGCCGGCCATCCCGGTTCGGTGGTCCAATCGTCGCTCATGGTGTTGTGGAGCTTCGCGACGGCAAAGCGCCGTCTCTTACCTCTGCGTACCTCAAGCGCCTCGAAAATCACGGCGACGCGTGCCACGCATCGGTTGGGCTCACGCGATCCATCGTGGACTCCCCGGCGTCCGGTCGGGGCTGAACGCGTTCGCCGATCATCGCTCGCGCCGGGCGTTCGTGGAGCTCGTCCGGCGGGCGCGTTGGACCGGGCCGGTAAGAAGCCCGGCGTGCGGTGCGCTAACGGTTGCAGAAGGGCGTTTTCAAGCGCCCGACGAAACGACCGAGAGGTGTTCCATGGCTGCCACGACCCCACGTTCCGAAATCGATGTCAGGGCCGACCTGCACGTGGAGGTGCCGGTTGTCCAGGAATTCGGTCGCGTCGGCGCCGCGCGCCAGGTCGGCGTGCTCGGGCATCTCGCCCGCAGCACCCGCGAGAGCGCTCGCGCCCAGGGGATGGTCTTCGCAGCCCACGAGCTGTTTCGGACGGAGAGTCTGCTGTGGGCATTGCGCGCCCACCTGCTTGAGACTCCACCCGAGTTGCGCGGGGACTCCGAGAACGCCGTGCTCGGCATGCTCGAGATGCTGATCGCGCGTGAGGCGATGTCGCGCCCGGTACGCCGCCGCGATGAGCCGCAACCCGACCCGGTCGCCGGCTCTCGCGTGAGGGCGGAGATCGCGGGAGCTCAGCGCCAGCGCCACAGCCCGCGCACTGTGCGGCCCGCGGTGTCTGCGTGCGGTCGCCGGCGCCGGGCCGCTCGCGATGTCAGCACAAGCGAGCTGCTGGCCCATCGCGCGCCTAGAGCGGCGATCGGGTGACGCGCGATCAGCCGAGCGTTCCCCTGAGACGCCTCAGCGACGCGGGACTGGTTGCGATCGCGGAGCTGACCGCGCTCGCAGTCAACGGTGAACGTCCTGGACGGAGTGGGGGAACCTCGTCGGCGTACCGATTGCCAAGGGCGCGTAGCGCCGTCGCGCCGGCCCGCCGCGCACGCGCCGCGATGAGCATCGACCGGCGAGCGTGACGACGCGCGGCGTCGTCACACCTGGCCCGTCGCGGCCGGCAGCAGCTCGCCGAGCGTGATCGCGGGGTCGGCGAGGCGCGTGCGGTCGACCGGCTCGCCCGCTCGGATGAGGGCTTGGATGTCGCCGGTCACGTCCCACACGTTGACGTTCATGCCGGCCACGACGCGCCCCTCACGCAACCAGAACGCGATGAACTCGCGCGCCGCGATGTCGCCGCGGATGACGACGTCGTCCCACTCGGAGACGTGGCCGCAGTACTCCATGCCGACGTCGTACTGATCGGAGAAGAAGTACGGCAGCCGGTCGTAGGCGACGCGAGCGCCCAGCATGTTGCGAGCCGCCGCCGGACCCTGATGCAGCGCGTTGGCCCAATGCTCCACGCGGACGCTGCGCCCCAACAGCGGATGGTGAGCGCGTGCGATATCGCCGGCGGCGAACACGCCCGGCACGCCCGTCTGCAGGTACTCGTCGACAAGGACGCCGTCGGCGGTCTGGATGCCAGTCCGCTGCGCGATCTCGACGCGCGGTGCGACGCCGACGCCGACGACCACGAAGTCGCACTCCACGCGCGTGCCGTCATCGAGCCGGACAGCGCTGACGGACCCGTCGCCCTCGAACGCTTGGACACCGCGGCCAAGCAGCATCCGGACACCGTGCTCGACGTGCAGGTCGCGGTAGAACGCACCCAGTTGGGGGCCCAGGACACGCTGCAGCGGCAGCGCGGCCGGCTCGACGACCGTCACCTCCAGGCCCAACTGGCGCGCGGACGCGGCGACCTCACAGCCGATCCAGCCGGCGCCGATGACCGCGACGCGACCTCCCACGCGCAGGCGCGCGCCCAGCGCGTCGCTGTCGGCGAGCGTGCGCAACTCGAACACACCATCGAGGTCGGCGCCGGGCAGCGTCAGCCGGCGCGGGCGCGCGCCGGTCGCCAGCAGCAGACGGTCATAGCGCAACCGCTCGCCGCCGGCGATCACGAGCACCGAGGCGGCCGCGTTGACAGACGCAACCGGGGCGCCGGTACGAAGCTCGATCGACTGTTCCTCGTAGTAGCCCTGGTCGTGGACGTAGACCTTCTCGCGGCCGGTCTCGTCGCGCAGGTACTCCTTTGACAGCGGCGGGCGCTCTTAGGGCCGCTCGCGCTCAGCACCCAGCAGGACGACGCGTCCGTCAAAGCCCTCTTCGCGCAGCGTCTGGGCGGCCTTCGCGCCGGCCAGCCCGGCGCCGACGATGACGATCGTCCTTGGAGTGCTCACGAGACCTCACGCTCCTCTTGATCGGGATGGAGTGGCTGCGGTGTTGGCGTCGCGGGGGGGCTGCGTCTTACATCCCGGCTCGAGCGGGCACAAAGTCCGCGCGAGCCCGTGATAGTTCGCGCGGATGCAACGCGACGACACGCATGGCACGCAGCAGGCGATCGACCTGATGACCGGTGCAGGCACCGGGCCGCTCTGGGGCATGGCCAGCGACGACCTCAACGCGACGCTGTTGGCCTGGGGACCCGCGCACGAGATCGCCGAGCACTCAAACGCCGACCTCGACGTGCTCATCGTGGCCCTCGCGGGCAGCGCCACGGTCACGATCGACGCCGAGCCGCACGTGCTGACGGCCGGCAGCGCGATCCTCATCCCGCGCGGTACCGTCCGCGCCATCCGGGCGGGCGCCGACGGCGTGCGGTACCTCTCGATCCACAGACGCCGCGGCCGCTTGCAGATCCAGCCCGCCGCCAGCGGCTGAACCGGGCGACTGCTACGACGCCGGCGCCGTCGGCTCGCCGGCGGCGTGCGCGACGAACTCCAGCAGGCTCTCGTGGTCCTCGTTGCAGGCGGGGCAGCCCTGCAGATGCGCGTGCATGCCGGGTACCGCACGGTCGGCGTCCGCGCCGGCGATGCTCGCATCGACGTAGCGATCAAGCTGCTCAAAGCACTCGTCGCAGGTCAGCTCGCGCTCAGTCGGCCCGAGCAGCGCCGCGACCAGTCGGCGACGCTCGGCGGCGTGGTCGTCGCTCATCGTGCGTCCTCTCGTTCTGTGTCGGTGATGTCAAAGCCGCCCGCCGCCAGCTCGCGGCGCAGGTTCTTGCGGGCGTCGTGCAACGTCTTGTACAGCGCGCCGCGGGTCGTGTTCAGCCGTTCGGCGAGGACGTCGATCGGAATCGCGTTGAGCGTGATCGCGACGAGCACTTCTCGCTGGTGGGCACTCAGGCGCTCGGTGATCGCGGTTCGCAGCGCGTCGAGCAGCTCGCTTTCGGCGAGGTGCTCGTGCGGTGACAGCGCACGCGATGCGAAGCGCGGCCAGGCCTCGGGTTCCAGCGGCAGCTCGCGGTCCTGCCAGGCGCGGCGGCGCACCTTCACCGCGGCCTCATACAACGCGAACTTGTAGGCCCACGTCGTGAAGCGACTGTCGCCGCGAAACCCCCCGAGCTTGCGCAGCACCGCGACGAGCGCGTCGTCGGCGGCTTGCTGGGCGAGATCGTCATAGTCGCCCCCGCGCAGATGCGCCAGCGTCTGGCGGCGGCGAGAGATCTCATAGCGCGCGGCGCGCAGCAAGAGCTCGTGCAGGCGCAAGACCGCGGCATCACGCGCGGGCCCGACGCCCGACAGCTCCGCCAGCCAGCGTTTGGAGTCGGCGTCCAGCGTGGCGGGCGGCGCGCGCGTCGCCGTGCCGTGCAACGAGACGCGTTCCGAGGTCACGCGCGGGACCCTACCGGCGACCGTCGCCCTCAGCATCGGGGCTGACCGCGACCGACGGGGGCAAGAATGCGCGCGGCGAGCGCGGGCGGGCAGCCACGGTCCACCAGCACGAGCAGTTCATGCAGGTCAACCGCGTCGTCGCGGGCGAGCGCTGCGGCGAGCCGCGCCTCGAAGCCCGCGACGATCAGCCGGCGGCGGCGCCACTCACCCACCGCCGACGGCAGGCCGGCCGGCTCTGTCGGTATCTGACGCATGACCTGATGAGCGTCGCCGACGCCACCGTTCTTACCGATCCGCAACGTGCGCGATCCACGAATGGGCAGCGGATGATGCATGCAGCGAAGCAACACGGGATTGAGCGAGACGCCGGTGCGGCAGGTGCCGCTCCCGCGGCACCTGCTCGCAAGCGGCGTTGTTCAGTGGCGGCCGAGGCGCAGCGGCGGGTCGTAGACGGATGCCAGGCGGGCGAGGGTCAGCGCGGCGAGCATGAGGCCGAAGTCGCGCAGGGCGATGTCGTAGTAGCCGGACAACGTCAGCAGGTTGATGACGATGCCGGCCAGCCAAGCAGCGACGATGTAACCGCCGTAGCGGGGCTTGAGCGCGACGATGATCCCGGCGAGGATCTCGATGGCGCCGACGACGTACATGAAGTCCTGCCCGCTGCCGGGCGCGATGTCGTTGATCCAGGGGGCCAGGTAGATCGGCCAGTCGACCATGACGTTGAAGAACTTGTCCACGCCGAACGCGATCGGTGCGACCGTGAACGTCAGCCGCATGAGCGCGAAGGCCTGATAGCGGGCGTCGCGCCAGTCGACGCGTGCGCCACCGAGGGGCCCGCCGTTGGATGATGGGCTGTGCTGGTAGGCGGGCGTCCGCTGTTGAGATGTGGTGGCCATCGAGGATCTCCTTTGTCTTGACGCGGCGCCCAGTGGCGGGCAGCCTCGATGGAGTTGGCGTCATGGCACGCCACGCCCTTACCCACGGTCCTCGACGGCCGACCAAGTCGACATTGCGACCGGGCGGTATGAGGGCGCCGGCACGTAAGAACGCTGCCCGCATGTCGCACAAAGACGCCATGAGCGACCCGGTCGAGAGCGCATGAGCGCCGCGGAGCCCAGCCGGGCGAAGCGGTTGACGCTGCTGGCGGCGATCATGGGGTCGTTCGTCGCGGGGCTGGACGCCACAGTCGTGAGCGTCGCGTTGCCGGCGATCCAGGACGATCTCGGCGGTGGCCTCGCGGGCCAGCAGTGGGTGTCAAACGGGTACCTGCTGGCGCTCGGCGCGTTGATCCTCGTCGGCGGGTCACTCGGTGATGTCCTGGGAGAGCGCCGCGTCTTCTCGATCGGCGTCTCCGGGTTCGGCGCCGCCTCACTGTTGTGTGCGCTGTCGCCGAGCATCGAGGCGCTCGTCGCCGCCCGCGTGCTGCAGGGGATCTTCGGCGCGTTGCTGGCGCCCAGCGCACTGGCGGTGATCGTGTCCGCGTTTCCGCGCGACGAGCGTGGAGCGGCGATCGGATCGTGGACGGCGTGGTCGGGCATCGCGGCGGTCCTCGGGCCGTTCATCGGCGGCTGGCTGATCGACTCCGGGTCGTGGCGCTGGATCTTCGCGGTCAACGTCCCGTTCGTACTCGCGACGTTGGTGTTGGCGGCGATCGCGATCCCGCCGCGCGCCGACGACGCCGTGCGACGCTCAATCGACTGGACCGGCGCCACGCTGTGCGCGCTCGGCCTGGCGGGCCCGGTCTACGCCCTGATCCGCCAGCCCGCAGAGGGATGGGCATCGGTGCAGGTCATCGGCCTGCTGCTCGCCGGCGCCGCGGTGTTCGCAGCCTTCCTCTGGCACGAGGCGCACACGACCGATCCGATGCTCCCGCTGGGCATGTTTGCGCGACGCAACTTCGCGATCGGCAACCTGCAGACGCTGTCGATGTACGGCGGCCTGTCGATCACGTTCTTCTTCCTCGTGCTGTACCTCCAGCAGGTCGCCGGCTACGACGCGTTGCAGGCCGGCCTGGCGACGCTGCCCTCGACGGTCGTGATGTTCGCGCTCTCCAAGCGCTTCGGCGCGCTCGCCGACCGCTACGGCCCGCGCGCGTTCATGGGCGCCGGGCCGTTGGTCGGCGCCGCCGGGCTGGCCTGGTTCGTGCGCATGCCCACCGAGCTCGACTACGCCGTCGACGTGCTCCCGGGCCTGCTCGTGTTCTCACTCGGCCTGGCGCTGACGGTCGCACCGCTGACATCGACGGTGCTCGCCGACGCCGACGAATCCAACGCGGGCGTGGCGTCGGGCGTCAACAACGCTGTCGCGCGCGTCGCCGGACTGCTGGCGATCGCGGCGCTGGGCGCCGTCGTGTCCGCGACGTTCAGCTCCTCGATCGACAGCACACTTGCTGGCCGCGCCCTCTCGCCCGCCGCGCAGCGGACGATCGCCGATACTCGCGCCAAGACGCTCGCGCAGGCCGACCCGCGTGGCCTGGCGCCGCGCGAGGCGCGCCAGGTCACCCGCGCCGTCGAGGAAGCGTCACTGCAGGCGTTTCGCACCGCTATGGCGACCGCCGCCGGGCTCCTGGCCCTCGGCGGCCTGCTCGGGCTGGGCGGAATCGTCAACCCCCGCCGCCGCGTGTCAGCTGCAGGATGCGCGGGCGGCCAGCTCGTCGGCATGCCCGAGGAGCTCGGCAGAGGCGCCCTTGGACCGGTCGGTGATACCGAGCGCGCTCGACCTTCGCCGGCGCGGTCTACTTCGTGAGTGCATCGTCGCGTCGGCAGGCGGTCATCTGCGGTGGCGGATCTCGATCCGGCCGTCTTGGACGCGCACCTCGTAGCAGGCCTGCGGGATGCTCGCGGGCCCGTGTACGACGCTGCCGTCATCGAGGCGGAACACGCTCTGATGCCACGGGCACGTCACGGTGCAGGTCGCCTCGTCGACGGTTCCGTCCTCGAGCGGGCCGCCGGCGTGGCTGCAGCGGCTTGCGATCGCGTAGATCTGCCCGTTGCAGCGGTGCAGGAGAACGGTCGCGTCGCCGGCCTTGACCCGGGCGGGCTTTCCGTCGCCCAGGTCCGGTTCGTCGAGAACCGCTGTCCAGTCCTCGGGAGGGTGCTCGTAGAAGGCGTTGTTGACGCCGATGCCGCGGCTGTAGCTGAGGTAGCCGCCGAGGTACCCGCCGACGCCCATCGAGGTGATGCCGGCAACGCCCAATGCCGTTGCCAGGACGCGGTCGTCGCGGCGTCGCGCGCGTAATGACAGCGCATAGAGACCGAGCCCGATCAGGTTCGCCAGCGCGTGGACGACGCCGACCCGTTGGCTTTCGCCGTACGTGTCAGACCAGTCCGCGGCTCCCGCGGCGACGGTCGGCACAGCGGCGATGAGGCCGACGGCCACAAGCACATCGGCCGCGTGCTCGCCGCGCCGTCCGGCCAGCAAATCCAGCACGGTTGCGCTGGTCAGCGAACCGATCGGGATGTCCGTCAGCAGCGGATGCAGCGGATGGCCCAGCCAGCTCCCGCTCAGAAGATCCTTCACCCGGCCCGGGCCCACAACCTGTTTGACGGCCCTAGCCCCGGGCCCCGCCAACCGGTCCAGCCCGTCGATTCGCCCCAGCTTGTCGGCCGCTGCGTGCAGTCTCACTATTAGCCCCTCAATTCTTCCGTCGATGTTGGTTGCGATCGTGGATATCCGATCCGGCGTCGCCTTGCAGACGCGACGCAAGAACCGGCTGACGAAACCGGCCCACGCTTCGTTGCGCCCAGGCAGCGCGCAGCCAGCAGCACGAGCGTCGCGTCCAGCCTCCGGGCGATCCAGCGCCTGCCGCCGAGCAGCAGCGCGACGCGGGAGATGAGGCTGCGTGACTCAAACTGGACGGCGAGATCGACCTCGGTCGACCCCGCGACAGGCGTGAGGATCCAGGTCGCCCAGACCACGGTTCGCCGAGCCAGCCGGACGTGCACCGCGAGCACCTCGCGAGATGAGCGCGGCCACACATGCGCGCTCGCGCGGCAGCCCGCGCCCCAGGCCAGCCGCAGCTCGGCGTCGCAGCGCGCACCCGTCGGTCGCAACGCGACGACGTCGGCGAACGGGCCCGCCAGGCGCCACTGGTTCGCCGGGTCCGACAGGAAGCCGTACAGCGTCTCGGCGTCGGCGGGGAGCGTGCGCGCGACGACGACCGGTGCGTAACCCCAGCTCGTCATCTGGTTTCGCAGCCTGGGGACGGCGAGATCGAACATGAACCGTTAGCGGCACCCAACCCGACCGTCTTACGTCGGCGGCGAACGGCGACGAACTCGAGCAGGCGGTCGTGGTCGTCGTGGCAGGCCGGGCAGCCCATGAGGTGCGTGCGCATGCGCTCTGGTTCGTGCACTGCGCGGTGTTGCCGGTCGAATGCCGCGCCCGCCGTCCGGACCCGCACGCGACGCGGCGTTCTCCGGGCTCGTCGGAGTATCTGATGCGCCCGACGTAACACCTGCGCGGTTACGCGCGCTAAGAGGCCATGGCCATCAGGCGGTTGATCATCTCCGATCTGCATCTCGGCTCCGGCGACGACCTGCTCAGCTCGGCGGCCGCACTGGAGCGCATCGAGCCCGAGCTCGAATGGGCGGACGAGGTCGTCATCAACGGTGACCTGCTGGAGCTCGTGTTCGCCTCGCTGGAGCAAGCGGTCAGCGCGGCCCGCCCGTTCCTGCGCCTCGTCAACCGCCGCGTCGGACGCGTGCACTACGTCCTGGGCAACCACGACCACCACCTCGTCTCACTCGCCGGCGACGAGCGGCGCTTCTGCGAGCTGCTCGGCACGCCTGACCCAGCGCCGTTTCGCGTCGCGCCGGCCGAACGGCTGCTGCGCGCGCTGTGCCCCGACATCGACGTCGTGTCCTGCTACCCGATGTGCGAGCTCGATGGGATGCGGTTTCTGCACGGCCATTACATCGCGCCGCACCTCGGCTCTGCTGACTGGCGGCTGATGGAGCGCCTCGCCTGGTATCTGACGGGCGCCGTCGCGCGCCCGGAGCGGCTCGAGGTCGCCGACTACGAGGGACTGATCGCACCGCTGTACGAGCTGATGTACGAGATCGCCAACCTGCCGTCCGGCCGCTGCGCGCAGCAGCGCGTCGAGCGCTGGCTGGATGGGGCCGCTGCGATCGTACGCGCACCACAGCGCGCTTCACGCCGGCTTGTCGGGCTCGCGCACACGTTCGCCGACCAGGGCGACCGCGGCCTGCTCGCGGGGGATGCGCCGACCGGCCAGGTTCTGGAGGCGATGCAGGCGGTCTGTCGCAACCTCGCCATTCAGCCGGGCACCGTCGTCTTCGGCCACACCCATGTCCCGCTGAGCGCGATCGCGACGCCCGACGGTCGTTACGACCTGTTCAACTCGGGGTCCTGGGTATGGGACCGGCGGCTGCGTGACGGAGCGACCTACCGCGAGCAGCGCTGGCCGGGCACCGTCCTGCGCGCCACCGGCGCCACGCTCGAGTTGCGCGGCCTGCTCGCCGACTGCGACGACCGCGACCTCGCCCGGATGCTCGCGATCCAGCCCGCCCCGCGCCGTCACCAGCGGGCTCGGCCGAAGCTCGCCACGGCGCCGCGGTGACGCCGGGCATTCTCACCCGCGATCGGCCACCCACCCGCGGCTCGGCCCTGAGCCCGGTGCCAACCACCGCAGATGCAGGCTGCACCCCATACCGAGCAACCGGACTTGCCCCGACGATGGGCGCATGGCACAACCTCAGGCATCAGCGAGCGACGGGCCGCAGCCCTTTGATCGCTCCGGGAGTGAGTCGGGCGCCTGGCTGGATGCGTTACGAGGCAGCGGGCCGACACGCGACCAAGCGGTAGCCCGTCTGCATGCGCTGCTGATGAAGGCCGCCCGCTGGCAGGTCGCGCGATGCGCCGACGCAGGCGACATCGGTCACGGCGACATCGCAACGTGCGCCGCCGACGACGCGCTGCGCGCCGTGCTCAGCAACCTGGACGAGGTCCGTCAACCCACGCGCTTTACGATCTGGGCATGCAAGTTCGCGCTGATCGAGGCCGCTGCGGGCGTCCGCCGACACGTATGGCAACAACGCCCAGTTGGATCGGACCCGGACGGCTGGCTGAGGACCATCGAGGCCTTGACAGGTCCCGACTGCTGCCGGGCTGACGCCGCTCTGCTTCGCGCGGTCGTGCCGTGCATCCGTGACGACTTGACGGCTGATCAGCGTCGGGTCCTCGTCGCCGTGGCCATCGAGGAAGTTCCGCTCGACGTACTCGCCGAGCGTCTCAACGTGACTCGTGGGACGCTACACACGACGCTGTACGACGCCCGCCGCCGCGTGCGCGGCGCCCTCGACGAGAAGGGATTGCTGGTCGAGGCACCCTGCGACGAGGCGTGAGCCATATTAGTGGGCGGGGCCAGATTTGGGCCCGATTCAGCGCGTCGTGTCCGGCGCGCGTGATCATCGCTGTGATGACGTCGCGCGGTCGGGTGGTCGCGCGCGGGTGCAGCGTGCGTGCACAGCGGTGCCGTGCAGGCGCCTGAGATCTTGGCCGCCGCGGATCGCTTGTCCGCACAGTGGACAGCGGCGCACCTCGCCGGCGTGTGCGGCCAGCGCAGTTTGCGCTCCCTCCGAAAGCCCGCCGCCGGCGTGCCGTGTCCCAGAAGCTATCGCCGTCGCGCGCACGCGTGGATGACCTACGGGTGCGCGTTTGGGCTCGCGTAGTCCGCGTTTCGCGTGGGCGAGCGCACGAAGCGTCGGGCGGAGCTGCAGCGTCTCCAATCCCGCCACATCTGGGGCGGCGATGACCATCCGCGGACGCAAGGAGCCTCGTTGACCCGTCGACGGCATGGCCGCGTTTCGTGCCCCGGAGCTCGGCGCGTCGCGACCGCTCTCGTTGATCCAGCGGTCGGTGGCGACGCTGACCTGTGCCTGTTGAGACCGCTGCGGAAGCCGGACGACGACGGTCCGGGGCGCCCTGTGCGCGTCGTCGGCATCGTGCAGACGTCCGGGGGGTCCTTGCGGGCCTCGCAGTGCGGCGGCGCGAGAAATCGGTTGGCTTGCGGACATGTAGACATCCTGCGGCTGGCGTGTGCTCGCCGCGATGGGGTCCGGAGCCCATCATCAGCGAATCGCCGCCGGCCCCGGGTCGGCCTGCACGCAGGCGGTCATTGCCGCGGAGGTCGGACACCTCGAGCGGCAAGCTGAGCTTCACGCCTCGCCTCCCGGAAGACCTGACGCGCCTGGCCTTCGGCCTGTACTTTCGAGAGCGGCGGCTGCGCGTCGAGGTGTCGGCCTGCCAGGCGCGCTACTCGCTGCGCGAGGGCGCGCCGCTGCTGCCGCATACGGGCGGCGCACCGGAAGCGAACGAGAGCGCCACGACATCGCAGCTCGTGGGCACCTGTCGGCGGATGTGCACTCGATCGGCCGGGAGTCAAGTCGCGGCTGATCTGCGCTCGAATGCTTGGCGGCGTGCCCCTGGGGTAGGTCCACAACTGTCTATGTGGATGGGCGCGGGGATCTCTGATACTCGTGTCGAGCCGTCTGGAGGCCGATATGGCCCGCCGTCCGTCAGGCGATCGTCCCGTGGCCGCGGCCAACGGGAAGATCGAGCGCCCCAATCCGCGCCCCGCTCAAGCGGTGACCGACGAACAGACGGTTGCCGACGGCGAGCAGACGCTCGCCGACGCTGACCAGACGCTGTCAGACACCGATCAGACCGGCTCTGATCGCGATCAGACGAGCGCTGACTGCGATCAGCTCGCATCCGATCGCGACCAGGCCGCCAGCACGCGCGACAGCGCGATGGCGGCACGCGACGGCAGCTACGAGCAGGACGACGGCGTCCGCGTGGTGACCGGGGCGGAGATCGTCGTGCGCGCCGCCAGACAGCGCAAACGTGCCGCCCAGCAGCGTGCGCAGTCCGCACAGCAGGGTCAGCTGGCCGCAACGGACCGCGACGCCGCAGCGGTCGATCGCGAAGCCGCTGCCCGCGAGCGTCGCCGAGCGCTCGTGGACCGGGAGGCGTTCGCACGGGCGCTGGCGGCCAGCGAGGCCGACCCGTTGACAGGGTCGCGCAGCCGCGTCGCCGGCCTGGCGGACCTTGACCGCGAGCTTGACCGCTGCCAACGCATCGACTGCTCACTGGTCGTCGCGTATGTCGATGTCGTCGGGCTCATGGCCCTCGACGACAGAGAGGGGTCACGCGGCGGGCGACGAGCTGCTCAAACGCGTCGTCTCGCACGTCCAAGCCCACGTGCGTTCCTACGATCTCATCATTCGTCTCGGCGCCGACCGAGTTTCTCTGCGTCATGACCGCCATGACGCTGGCCGATGCGGGCCGGCGCTTCAGCCAGGTCGCAGGCGCGCTGGCAGCCTCACCGGACGCGGGCGCGATGCGAACGGGCTTCGCGCAACTGCTCGACGACGACGCTGCCGGCGAGCTGATCGCGCGCGCAGACAGCGAACTGCTCGACAGCCTCCCTGGCAAGAACGCCAGCGAGGTGCGCTGGGGCGGAGCCAACCGGTTGGGTCGGGCGCCGAGCGGGACGGTGTCATGAGCGTTCCGGCTCCCGGCGCGCCGGTCGACGGCCGTGCGCGGTCCGGCGTGACGCTGACGGCGGAGTCGCGGGCCTGGGTCTCGCATCTGCGCGGCGCCGAGCCCGGACGTCGCAAGGCGATCGGCGAGCTTCACGAGCGTCTGCGCCGTGAGGCATGCTTTGAGATCCGCCGGCGCGCGATCCGTATCCCGGGGCTTTCGGCCAGTGACTACGACGACCTCGCGGTCCAAGCCGCCGACGACGCGCTGATGACGCTGCTGCGCAAGCTCGACGACTTCCGCGGCGAGAGCCAGTTCTGGACGTGGGCGCGCCGCTTCGCTCAGCTCGAGGCGCCCGTGAGCATCAGGCGCCGTCTGGGGCACGACACGCTCGTCGGCGCCGACGCCCCACCCTCGCTGATGGATCCCGTGGCCGTCGAAGCCTCGCCCCCCGAGCTGATGGAGGGCCGCGAGCTCATGCGACGGGTCGTCGACCTGATCGTCAACTCGCTGACGCAGCGTCAGCGAACCGTCCTGGTCTCGATCGCGATCAATGGCGATTCGCCGGCCGCGCTGGCCGTCGAGCTCGACACGACGCCGGGAGCGATCTACAAGACGCTGCACGACGCCCGCTCGAAGCTCAAGGCGCAGCTGGCGCTCACGTGCGGGTGACGTCTACGACGACGGGACGGTGGCCCTGTGCCCTCACGTCGGCCGACTCTCGACGTGCGCCCTAAGCGTCGGCGCCGGCGCAACTCTTACCTCGACCGACTGGCGCGAGGGTGGTAAGAACTCGCGGGCGAGCCGACGCTAAGGCGATGTGTCTGCTCGAAGCGACGATCCGATGGAGGCCGTGTGACGGCGCGGCACTCCAGCCGCACGCTGACGGCCGTGATCGCCACGCCGATCGGCCGGGAGCTGGTGGCGCATGCCCCGTGCGGCGGCCGCCGGAGTCGAGGTTCTCAACGAGCCCGATCTGCTGGCAGCGCCGCTGTCTTGGTGCGTGAGAACGAGCGCGTCGAGCAGCTGCTCACCGAGAACCTGCGCCGCTACCGGGGGCGAGCCGCTGCTTGTTCGCGTCGACCCCAAGCTCTTGTACTGACCTGCCCGCATCGCCTGAAAAGAGATCGAGATTCCTGATGGCCACTTCCTCGTCTGTCCGCACCGGTGCGATCAACGAGCTGCATGAGCTCGGCCAGAGCGTGTGGTTTGACAGTATTCGCCGCGCGCTGCTGACCTCCGGCGAGTTCGAGCGCATGGTCTGCGAAGACGGGCTGAGCGGGCTGACGTCCAATCCTTCGATCTTCGAGAAGGCGATCGTCGGCTCGACCGACTACGACGCGGCGCTGGCCGACGTCCGCGGGTCATCGGCCCGGGATCTCAAGACGGTCTATGAGGGCTTGGAGATCGCCGATCTGCGTGCGGCCGCCGACGTGCTGCGTGGCGTCTACGACGCCACCGACGCCGATGACGGCTACGTGAGCATGGAGGTCTCGCCCGATCTGGCGCACGACAGCGCCGGCACGATCGCGGAGGCACGGCGGCTGTGGGCGTCGGTCGACCGGCCCAACCTGATGATCAAGGTGCCCGGAACCGAGGAGGGCATCCCGGCGATCCGCCGGCTGACGGCCGAGGCCATCAACGTCAACATCACGCTGCTGTTCTCCAAGGCGGTCTACGAGCGCGTGGTCGACGCCTACCTCTCGGGGCTGGAGGACCGGCTGGCTGACGGCGGCCAGATCGAGCGGATCGCGTCGGTGGCGAGCTTCTTCGTCAGCCGCATCGACTCGGCGATCGACCCGCGCGTCAGCGCGGGCGTGCAGGGCAAGGTCGGCATCGCCAACGCGAAGCTGACCTACGCCCGCTTCCGGCAGCTGTTTGCCGGCGAGCGGTGGGACGGCCTGCGTGCGCACGGCGCCAAGGTCCAGAAGGTGCTGTGGGCCTCGACCAGCACCAAGAACGGCGCGTACCCCGAGCTGATGTACGTCGAGTCGCTGATCGGGCCGGGCACGGTGAACACGATCCCGCCGGCCACCTACGCGGCGTTCAAGGCGCACGGTACGGCGCGCGTGACGCTGACCGAGGGCGTCGAGGAGGCGCGCGTGGTGCTGGAGGCGCTCGCGCAGGAGAGCGTCGACCTCGACGAGGTCACCGCCGCGCTGCTGGACGAGGGCATCGAGAAGTTCGATCAGGCGTTCGCGACACTGCTGGCCTCGATCGAGCACTCCATCTCCGCACCCGGCGAGATCCCGGCCGCCGGACTGACCCAGTCGCTGCCGTCTGACCTGGACGGCGAGGTCGCCGCGATCATCGCCGACTGGGACACCCACGACAAGATCGGCCGCCTCTGGGCACGCGATCAGACGCTGTGGAGCGGCGGTGACGAGGCCGGCTGGCTCGGCTGGCTGGGCGTGGCGGCCGATCAGCGCACGCACGCCCACCGCTTCACTGCGCTGCAGGATGACCTTCGCCCGGCCGGCTTTACGGACGCCGTGCTGCTGGGGATGGGCGGGTCAAGCCTGGGCGCGGAGGTCCTCTCGCTGATGTTCGACTCGACGGACGCCGGTCTGCCCCGTCTGCGCATCCTGGATTCCACCGACCCCCAGCAGATCATGGCGCTCGAGAACGAGCTGGAGCTGGACAAGACGCTGTTCTTCGTGTCCTCGAAGTCGGGCACGACGCTCGAGCCCAACATCCTGGCTGCTTACTTCCGCGCCCGCGTCACAGAGCTGCTGGGAGCGCCGGAGGCGGGCCGGCGTTTCATCGCCATCACCGATCCCGGATCGCCGCTGCAGCAGCTTGCCGAGCGCGACGGCTACCGCGCGATCTTCCACGGCCTGCCGTCGATCGGCGGGCGCTACTCGGCGCTGTCTGACTTCGGGATGATCCCGGCCGCGGCCTGCGGCATCGACGTCATGGCGCTGCTTGACCGCGCCGACCGCATGGCCCATGCCTGTGCCGCCTGCGTCCCCGCCGCCGAGAACCCCGGCCTGGTACTCGGCGCGATCATCGGCGCCTGCGCGACCCGCGGCCGTGACAAGCTCACGCTGATCACCTCCGCGGCTGTCCGGCCCTTCGGCGCCTGGCTGGAGCAGCTGCTGGCGGAGTCGACCGGCAAGGACGGCAAGGGCCTGATCGCTGTCGATCGCGAACCGCTCGGCCGACCGGATGCCTACGGCGCCGACCGCCTGTTCGTCTGCCTGCAGCTCGCCGGCGACGACGATGTCGAGCAGGACGCCAGGGTCAATGCGCTACAGCACGCCGGCCATCCCGTCGTGCGCATCGAGCTCACCGACCGCGAGGACGTCGGCGCGGAGTTCTTTCGCTGGCAGCTCGCCACGGCGGTCGCCGGCGCGATCATCGGCATCGACCCGTTTGACCAGCCCGACGTCGAGGACGCCAAGGTCGCTGCGCGCGAGCTCACGGACGCCTATGACCGGTCGGGCGCGCTACCCGAGCTGACGCCGTTGTATGAGGGCGATGGCTTGCGGCTGTTCGCCGGCGAGCCCAACGCCGCCGAGCTTGACGACGATGCCGGCCCCCCGCGGGGCTTGGCCGAGTACCTGGCCGCGCACCTCAGCCTCGTCGAGCCCGGCGATTACGTCGCACTGCTGGCCTACGTGGCGATGAACGCCGAGCACGAGCGGCTGCTGAGCGAGATGCGCGTGCTGATCCGCGATCACCTGCGGGTGGCGACCTGCGTCGGCTTCGGGCCGCGCTTTCAGCACTCCACCGGGCAGGCATACAAGGGCGGCCCGAACACCGGCGTGTTCTTGCAGCTCACCTGCCAGGACACCTTGGAGCTGGCGGTCCCCGGACACGCCTACACGTTCGGCGTCGTCAAGCAGGCGCAGGCCCGCGGCGACTTCGACGTGCTCGCCCGCCGCGGCCGGCGCGCTCTACGCATCGACGTCGGCGATGACCCGACCGCGGGCCTGGCCGTTCTGCGCGACACGATCGAGCACGTCCTGCACTACACGACCGCCAACCGCGCCGAGAAGTGGAGTCACTGACGATGCAGCTGGGCATGGTGGGTCTCGGGCGGATGGGATCAAACCTCGTGCGACGGCTGCTGCCCGCCGGACACGAGTGCGTCGTCTACGACCTCGACGCCGACACCGTCACGCAGCTGGCCGGCGAGGGCGCGACGGGGGTCGGCTCCCTCGACGAGCTGGTCGCCGCGCTGCACACGCCGCGGGCGGTGTGGGTGATGGTCCCCGCCGGGCAGATCACCGAGCAGACCGTCAGCGAGCTCGGCGAGCTGATGGCGGCCGGCGACACGATCATCGACGGCGGCAACTCCTATTACCGCGACGACATGGCTCGCGCCGCCACGCTCTCACAACGGGACATCCACTACGTCGACGTGGGCACCAGCGGCGGCGTCTGGGGCCTGGAGCGCGGCTACTCGCTGATGATCGGCGGAGACGAGCAGGCCGTGCGGCGCCTCGGGCCGCTGTTTGAGGCGATCGCGCCGGGCGTCGACGCAGCACCGCGCACACCGGGCCGAACCGGTGAGCCGTCCAGCGCCGAGCACGGGTATCTGCACTGCGGGCCCAACGGCGCGGGGCACTTCGTCAAGATGGTGCACAACGGCATCGAGTACGGCGCGATGGCGGCCTACGCCGAGGGGCTGAACATCCTGCGCCACGCCAACGCGGGCGCCGTGAGCCGCGAGGCCGACGCCGAGACCGCGCCGCTCGCCAACCCCGAGGACTACCCCTTCGACCTCGACCTCACCGAGGTGAGCGAGGTGTGGCGGCGCGGCAGCGTGATCGCCTCGTGGCTACTGGACCTCACCGCCGCCGCGCTGCTTGAGTCACCCACCCTGGAGGACTTCTCCGGACGGGTGTCTGACTCCGGGGAGGGCCGCTGGACGGCGATCGCCGCGATCGAGGAGGGGATCCCCGCGCCCGTGCTGCTGGCCGCGCTGTTCTCCCGCTTCGGCTCACGCGGGCTCGATCACTTCGCCAACCAGACGCTCTCGGCGATGCGCAGCCAGTTCGGCGGCCACGCCGAGAAGCCAGCCCCATGACCACGCTGGCGCTATGACCCGCGACCCAGACCAGCGGCTCTACATCCTGTCCTTCGACCATCGCGGCTCGTTCGAGAAGGGCCTGATGGATATCGCCGGGGAGCCGTCCGGGCAGCAGCGCGACCGCATCTGCTCGCTGAAGGCGCTGATCTACGACGGGTTCGAACGAGCGATCGCCGATGGCGTCCCACGCCAGGCCTGCGGGCTGCTCGTCGACGAGGAGTTCGGCACCGACGTCGCCCGCGCCGCCCGGGCCGGCGAGTTCACTCTGGCGATGCCCGTCGAGCGCTCCGGCCAACCCGAGTTCGACTTCGAGTTCGGCGACCGCTTCGCCGAGCACATCGAGGCGTTTGACCCCGACTTCGCCAAGGTGCTCGTGCGCTACAACCCCGACGGCGACCGCGCGCTCAACGGCCGCCAGACGCAACGGCTCGCGCGCCTGTCGCACTGGTTGCGCGCCCACGACCGCCGGTTGCTCTTCGAGCTGCTGGTCCCCGCCACGGCCACCCAGCTCGACCAGGTCGGCGGTGACCAGGAGGCCTATGACCGTGACCTGCGCCCTGCGCTCGTCGTCGACACGCTCGCCGCGCTGCAGGCGGCGGGAGTGGAGCCGCAGATCTGGAAGATCGAGGGCCTGGAGGCCCGTGAGGACTGCGAGCGTGTCGTCGCCCAGGCCCAGACCGCCGGACGCACGGACGTCCGGTGCGTCGTTCTCGGCCGCGGAGCGGATCTCGCCCGTGCCACCCGCTGGCTGACGATCGCCGCCGGGGTTCCGGGCTTCGTCGGCCTGGCGATCGGCCGGACGATCTGGTCGCAGGCCCTCAGCGACCACCTCGCCGGCCGGCTGCAGCGAGACGAGGCGGTCACGCGCATCGCCGCCAACTACCGCCAGATGATCGACGTCTATGCCGCCGCAACGCCGGCCTCCCGGTCGCCCGCGGGAACGCAGGCCGGTCCGCGATGACCGCCGCCGCGATCGATCCCGCGGCCCCACCGGTGGTCCCGGAGGATCACGTGCTCGTGCTGTTCGGCGCCACCGGCGATCTGGCCAAGCGTAAGCTGCTGCCCGGCCTGTTTCATCTCGCGGTGGCGGGCATGATGCCCGAGCGCTACCGCATCGTCGGGTCCGGGAGCCCCGGCGGCGCCCCGGACGCCGAGGGCTTCATCGCGCACGTCCGCAACGCGGTGCGCGAGTTCGGCCGCCACGAGCTCAGCGACGAGAACTGGAAGCCGTTCGCCGAGCGCCTGTCCTTCGCGGCCGCGTCGGCCGAGCAGCCCGACGCCCTCGTGCAAGCGGTCGCCCGAGCCGAACAAGATCTCGGCAGCCCGGACGTGCGCCGGCTGGTCTATCTGGCCGTGCCGCCGAATGCCTTCGGGCCGATGGTGTCGATGATCGGCGCCACAGGACTCGGCGAGCGCGCCCGCCTGATCGTCGAGAAACCATTCGGCCACGACCTGGCATCCGCCCGGGCGCTCAACCAGACGCTGCACGCCGTCCTCGAGGAAACCCAGATCTTTCGCATCGACCACTTCCTCGGCAAGGAGGCCGTGCAGAACATCCTCGCGTTTCGCTTCGCCAACGGCCTGTTCGAACCGGTCTGGAACCGCCGGCACGTCGACTACGTCCAGATCGACGTGCCCGAACAGCTCACGATCGAGGGTCGCGCCCGATTCTTCGAGCAGACCGGCACCTTTCGAGACATGGTCGTGACCCACCTGCTGCACGTGCTGGGCTTCATCGCGATGGAACCGCCCAGGCGACTGGACGCCGACAGCCTGCGCGCACAGACCCGGAAGGTGTTCGACGCGATCACGCCGCTTGACCCCGCGCGGGCGATCCTCGGCCAGTACGACGGCTACCGGACCGAGCCCGGCGTGGCGAGCGACTCGACGATCGAAACGTTCGCCGCGCTGGAGGTGCTCGTGGACAACGAGCGCTGGGCCGGCGTGCCCTTCCAGCTGCGCACCGGCAAGGGCCTGGCCAAGACCCGCCACACCGTGACCCTCGGCTTCAAGAAGCCCGCCCGGGGCATGTTCGCGCTGCCCGCCGACAGCAGGCCCGCAATGCGACCCGACGAGCTGTCCTTCGAGCTTTCTGACCCGGGCATGATCTGGGTCGATTTCCTCGCCAAGCAGCCCGGCGCGACGATGAAGCTCGGCCCGGCGTCGCTGAGGTTGAGCTACAGCGACTCCTTCAACATCGCCAACGAGCTGCAAGGTTACGAGCGGCTGCTGCACGACACCATGCTCGGCGACCAGACCCTGTTCACCAGCGCCGACGGGATCGAACGCCTCTGGGAGATCTCAGCCCCACTGCTCGAGCGTCCCCCACGACCATTGCCCTACAAGCGCGGCACCTGGGGACCCGCAGCGATCGACGAGCTCGTCGCTCCGCATCGCTGGCATTTGCCCTATGACTGACCGATCTGATGCAAGCTCGCTGGGGGCAGCGGCGCGGGGAGGACCACCGTGTGGTCGAGCTGGTGCGCGGCGCCGGCTGCGCGCAGATGCCAGCGGTGGACGATCGGATCGGCTGGGTGGCCCCACGTTCGGGCCTCCAGGACCCACCGTCCATCGGTGATGTCGCGCCGCAGGAACAGCCCCGAGCAAAAGTCCAGGCGCGCGACACCTGGGCTGGCCGGGCTGTCATACAGCTTGGGGTGCATGCTCGTGACGAGATCGAGCTGTCGGACCAGCAGGGCGACATCGCGATCGCTCATGGCGGTGGCAAAGGGAACCTCGAACAGCGTGGTCGCGGCGTGTCGGTCATCGTCATCGCGCATGGTCCTCCAGTGTCGGCCGGCGCCCCGTGTCTTACGCCCGCGCCGCCGCGGGCGGGCGACACCGGACCGTAGGCGTTCGCTGAGGGCCTTTGAGGGTGCGGGCGCAGATCGCGTCGAGGCGTAGGGTCTGAGCGATGCGCGGGTCGGCGATACATCCGCAGGCGACGCCAACGTGATCCGGCACTCGGCGTTCGCGGTCGAGCCGTGGGCGGTACGCGAGACAGAGCTGCATCTCGACGTCCTCGACCAAGCGGGATCGGTGTTCGCGTTGTCCAACGGACACGTCGGGCTGCGGGGCAACCTGGACGAGGGTGAGCCGGGAGGCCTGCCGGGCACGTACCTCAACGGCCTGTATGAGCAGCGACCGCTCCCGTACGCCGAGGCCGGATACGGCTACCCGGAGGCGGGCCAGACGGTAGTCAACGTCACCAACGGCAAGATCATCCGCCTGCTCGTCGACGACGAGCCCTTCGACGTGCGCTTCGGCGAGCTGCGCCACCACGAGCGGGTCCTTGATCTGCGTGCCGGTGTGCTGCGCCGCAGCGCCGAGTGGGTGTCGCCCGCGGGGCAGCGTGTACGTGTCTCCTCGACGCGGATGGTCTCGCTGGTCCAGCGGGCGGTCGCCGCCATCCGCTACGAGGTCGAGGCGCTGGACGGCCCGGCACGGCTTGTGGTGCAGTCCGAGCTTGTCACCAACGAGCCGATGCCATCAGCCTCAGGCGATCCCCGTACGGCCGCGGCGCTCGACGCCCCGCTGCGCTGCGAGCAGTTCTCAGACCACGGCGAGCGCGCCGTGCTCGTGCACGTCACGCGCGCGAGCGCACTGCGGGTCGCAAGCGGGATGGATCACATCGTCGAGGGTCCGGCCGGGACGCAGACAACGACCGAAAGTGGCGAGGATCTCGCGCGCGTCACCGTCACAGCCGACGGGGCGCCCGGCCAGCCCCTGCGCGTCATCAAACTGCTGGCCTACGGATGGTCCGCCCAGCGCTCGACGGCGGCGCTGCGCGACCAGGTCGCCGCGGCGCTGGCCGAAGCACGCGACACGGGCTGGGCTGGCCTGCTGGCCGGCCAGCGCGACTACCTCGACGACTTCTGGGACCGTGCCGACGTCGAGCTGGAGGGCGACGCCGAGCTGCAGCAGGCGGTGCGCTTCGCGCTCTTTCACACGCTGCAGGCCGGCGCGCGAGCCGAGCGGCGCCCGATCGCCGCGAAGGGGCTCACCGGCCCGGGCTATGACGGTCATACGTTCTGGGATACCGAGACGTTCGTGCTGCCGCTGCTGACCTACACCGCCCCGCATGCCGCCGCCGACGCGCTGCGCTGGCGCCACGCGACGCTCGGGCTGGCACGCGAACGGGCCACGCTGCTCGGCTTCGACGGCGCCGTCTTTCCGTGGCGCACGATCGATGGGCAGGAGTGCTCCGGTTACTGGCCGGCGGGCACCGCGGCGTTTCACATCAGCGCCGACATCGCCGACGCGGTCGGCCGCTATGAGGCTGCGGCCGACGACCCCGCGTTCGAGCGCGAGACCGGGCTGCAACTGCTGGTCGAGACGGCGCGGCTGTGGCGCTCGCTGGGCCACCATGACTCCCGCGGGCGCTTTCGCATCGACGGGGTGACAGGCCCCGATGAGTACAGCGCGGTGGCCGACAACAACGTCTACACCAACCTCATGGCACAGCGAAACCTGCGCCTGGCCGCGGACGCCGTCAAACGCCACCCAGACCGCGCCGCGGAGCTGGAGGTGGACCCGCAGGAGCCGGCCTCCTGGCGCGACGCTGCTGACGCAATGCTGATCCCCTATGACGAGCAGCTCGCAGTCCACCCGCAGGCGGAGTCCTTCACCGAGCACCGTCGCTGGGACTTTGAGGCCACCACGCCCGAGCAGTATCCGCTCATGCTGCACTTCCCCTACGTCGACCTGTACCGAAAGCAGGTCGTCAAGCAGGCTGACCTCGTCCTGGCGATGCATCTACGCGGCGACGCCTTCAGCGATCGCCAGAAGGCTCATAACTTCGCCTACTACGAGGCGCTGACCGTGCGCGACTCGTCGCTGTCGGCCTGCACGCAGGCGGTCATCGCCGCGGAGGTCGGACACCTCGAGCTGGCTTACGACTACTTCGCCGAGGCCGCGCTGATGGACCTCGACGATGTCGAGCACAACACCCGCGACGGCCTGCACATCGCGTCTTTGGCGGGCACATGGATCGTCGCCGTCGCCGGCTTTGGCGGAATGCGCGATCACGACGGCAAGCTGAGCTTCACGCCTCGCCTCCCGGAAGGCCTGACGCGCCTGGCCTTCGGCCTGTGCTTCCGCGAGCGGCGGCTGCGCGTCGAGGTGTCGGCCTGCCAGGCGCGCTACTCGCTGCGCGAGGGCGCGCCGCTGCAGATCACCCATGAGGGTCGGGCGCTCACGGTCTCCATGGACCGGCCGGTGACGTGCCCGATCACGCCGCCGACCGCCGGCGCGCCGCCCGATCAACCGTCGGGGCGTCGCCCCGAACGGCGCCAGATCGACCAGGGCGATCCGGGCTAGTCATTGGTCCCTGGGGCAGGCCCGCGCGGGCGGATGGAAATAGCGCCGACACTCCGGTATGCGGTCGATCGGTGTTTCCGGGCGATGTCGGCTATTTCCCCAGACGCACGTCACTCGTCGATGTGACCGGCGGTTGCGGAGTGCGTCGAGCAGTTTCGCCCGTGGTGACGCGAACGTCGATGCCCGGCATCGGTGAGATAGCTGGCCGATCACGACAGGCGCGCTGGCAGCCTACGCGGGACTGATCTACTTCCACCTGCTGCTCGACTCGCTGGCTGAGGCCGGCACGGTTGGCGTAAGACCCGCGGCTCAAGCGACGCTAGATGGTCATGGATGTCCGTCTTAAGCGTGCGTATGACCCGGCGGCCGCCTCGGACGGGTATCGCGTCCTGATCGACCGGCTGTGGCCGCGCGGGGTTTCACGCGAGCGCGCCAAGCTCGACGATTGGGAACACGAGTTGCCGCCGAGCACCGAGCTGCGCCAGTGGTTCGGCCACGACCCCAGCCGCTTTGAGGAGTTCCGCCGCCGCTACGTCGAGGAGCTCCAGGGCGAGCGCCCGCGGCTGTCGTCGCTTCGGCGGCGGGCGCGGGAGGGCACGCTCACGCTTGTGTACTCCGCCCGCGACACCGAGCACAACGACGCCGTCGTCCTCGCCGAGGTCCTGCGTCGCGGCCTCCCGACCACCCACCGCTAAAGGACCAGGACATGGACCACAACGCACCGTCGCAGACTCGAGGTGCGGTCGTCGTCGGCATCGATGGCTCGCCAGCAGGCCAGCAGGCGCTGCGCTGGGCGCTGACAGAGGCGCGCCTGCGCAGCGCTTCATTGCGCGTCGTGCATGCTTGGACGTTCGGGTACGCCAACCTTCCGATCGGTGGCTTGGCCTCGATGGGGTCAATCGTCCCGTACCCTGCCAGCGATCTTGCCGTCAGCGATATCCGCCAAGCCGCCGAGGGCGTGGTCGAGCGGGCGGTCGCCGAGCTGGCGGGCGGCATCGAGGGCGTGGAGATCGAGCAGCGGGTCGTCGAAGGTGCTGCCGCCGCGGTGCTGATCGGCGCGGTCTGCCAGGACGATCTGCTGGTCGTCGGGTCGCGCGGGCACGGCGGGTTTGCCGGGCTCATGCTTGGCTCGGTCAGCCAGCAGTGCGCGCACCACGCACCCTGCCCGGTCGTCATCGTGCATCCTGCCAACCCGTCGGCGAACGGATCTGGGGCGCTGCGCACGGTGCCGACGGCACGGCGGGTGCTCGTGTTGACCAACGAGGAACTGGCCGACGCCAACGAGGTCCCCGAGGCAATCCGGCCGCTGATCGACGGGGCCGAGAAGGTCTACGTCGTCGCGCCGACGCTGACGACGTGGATGCAATGGCTGGCCGACGATCGCGACAGCGCGCTCATAGCGGCCGACGAGCGTCTGCACACGGTCTTTGACCACATGCACGCCGCCGGCGTTCACCCGCAGGGAACGGTGGGTGCCGAGAACCAGGTCATCGCGATCAGCGATGCGCTGGCCGTGTTTGACGCCGACCTGATCGTGCTGCGCCTGCACCTCCCCGGCAGCGACGACGAGAACCGGCGCGAGCACAAGATCGCGGCCAAGGTGCGCGAGCAGTTCGACGTGCCCACCATCGTCTTCTACTTCGACGGTGACGGTCACGTCGTCGGACATGAGGAGGCCCTGTCGTCATGACTCCCCAGACGTTCGTCATCGTCGGCGCCAGCCTGGCGGGGGCCAAGGCGGCGCAGGCGCTGCGCGAGCACGGCTTCGACGGCCGGGTGCTGCTGATCGGCTCAGAGCCCGAGCGCCCGTACACCCGACCGCCCCTGTCCAAGGACTACCTGGCCGCCAAGATCGGCGTCGAGAAGGTGTACGTCCACCACGAAAGCTTCTATGAGACCCATCAGATCGAGCTGCTCACCGGGACGACCGTTGCGCGCATCGACCAGGGCGCAGCCGAGCTGGTGCTCGCCGGCGGCGAGCGCTTGGGCTATGACCGGCTGCTGCTGAGCACCGGCGCGGCGCCGCGCCGGCTGTCGATCCCGGGCGCCGACCTCGACGGGATCTACTACCTGCGTACCCTGCCCGAGTCCGAGCGACTGCGCGCGCGGATGAAGCAGGGCGGCCGGCTGGTGGTGATCGGCGCGGGCTGGATCGGCTGCGAGGTGGTCGCCGCGGCTCGCGAGCGAGGGCTGGAGGTGACGGTGATCGATCCGGGATCGGTGCCGCTGGAGCACGTGCTCGGCGCCGAGGTCGGCGCGATCTACCGTGACGTGCACACCGACCACGGCGTCGACATGCTCCTCGGCACGGGCGTCGAGTCCTTGGAAGGCGACGGCCGCGTGGAACACGTGCGCACCACCGACGGGCGCACGCTCGACTGTGACTTCGTCGTCGCGGGGATCGGCGCGACCCCGCGCACCGAGCTGGCCGAAGGGACCGATATCGCCGTCGACAACGGGATCGTCACCGACGAGTTCCTGCAGACCACCGTCAGCGGGATCTTCGCGGCCGGCGACGTCGCCAACGCCCGCCACCCCCTCTACGGGCACCTGCGCATCGAGCATTGGGCCAACGCCCTGCACCAAGGACCGGCGGCCGCGCGCAACATGCTCGGCGGCACCGACCACGGCGACCCGGTGCTCGACCATCCGGTCGCGTACGGCCGCGTGCCCTACTTCTACTCCGACCAGTACGACGTCGGGATGGAGTACAGCGGGCATGCCACCGACTGGGATCAGGTCGTCTTCCGCGGTGACGTCGCCAAGCGCGAGTTCATCGCCTTCTGGCTGAAGGACGACCGGATCCTGGCCGGCATGAACGTCAACGTCTGGGACGTCACCGACCAGATCCAGGCACTGATCCGCTCGCGCCTGCGCGTCGACCGCGACCGCCTCGCCGACCCCGACACGCCGCTGACCGACCTGGCCTCCGAACACCAGTCCTCCCATGCCGAATACTGACGTCAGCTGAGTGTGAGTGTGAGCAGTGGCGCGAGCCCAGTAGCCCTCGACCCCGCCGCTCTGGTCGCTCATCGGCAGCAGTGTGTGGCGAACTACGCGCGCCAGCGCGGGACATTCCCGATGACGCGCCCGTGCCGCGGTCGTAGGTTCGGTGCTATGCCCGTCCCCGAATCTCTCACCAACGATCGCCAGGTCCGCCGAGCGGGCTCGGCCGCCGGGGCCGCGGGCGAACCCCCGCTGCAGGTGCTGATCGTCGGAGGCGGGCTCGCCGCGCTGGAACTGCTGCTCGCGTTGCGTGTGCTCGCCGGCGCACGCGTCGCTATCACGGTGCTGGTCGCGGAGGCCCAATTCGCGCCGCGGGCGATGACGGTCGCCGAGCCATTTGAGCGCGGCGGCGCGCACACATCAGAGTGGTCGCAGATCGCAAGCGACCAGGACGCGAGTCTCGTGCTCGACGCGCTGATCGCGGTCGACAGTGCCGAGCGGACGGTCTTCACGCACGGCGGGCGGCGTGTGCCCTACGACGTCCTCGCGATCGTGACCGGCGGGCGCCGGTTGGCGCCGTTCGCGGGAGCGCTGACGTTCGGCACGAACGACGACGTGTCGGCAGACCTGCGCGCCGTCGTCAACGACGTCATGGCGGGCGACGCGGCGAGCGTCGCCTTCGCGCTTCCGTTCCCGTCGAGCTGGTCGCTGCCGCTTTACGAGCTCGCGCTGCTCACGGCGCACGAGTTGCGCGAGCACGGCTGCGACGCAGCCGTACGGATCGTGACCCCCGAGGAGCATCCGCTGGACCTCTTCGGTCCGGCCGCGTGCGACGCCATCGCGCCGATGCTCGCCGCCCTGGACATCGAGCTTGTCGCCGGTGTGCAGCCGCGCGAGGTCGTCGCCGGCGGGCTGCGCCTCGACGACGGCGCGGTCGTCGCCGCTGATCGCGTCGTGACGCTCGCCGACGTCGCCGCACGCACCATCCCTGGACTGCCGGTCGATCGCGCGGGTTTCGTGCCGGTCGACCTGCACGGACGCGTCGAGGGCGAGACGGCGATCTACGCCGCGGGCGAGGCGACGTCCTTCCCGTTGCGCCAGGGCGGGCTCGCGGCGCAGCAGGCCGACGCCGTCGCCGAGGCGATCGCGGCCGCCAGCGGAGCGGGCAACGACCCACTGCCGTTCTGTCCCGTCCTGCGCGGCCGGTTGCTGACCCCCGGCGCGCCGCTGTACCTGCAGTCGCGCGCATCAGGACAGAGCATCGCCTCGTCGCGCGCGCTGTGGTCGCCGCCCGGCAAGATCGCCGGGCGCTACCTCGCGCCGTACCTCGCCACCGCGCGACCGCCGCGACTGTGCGACTCGCCGCTGACCGAGCGCGTGCCGGCGCTCGCCGGCGCCGCCGCGAGCGGTGGGCACGACGCCGTCGCGCTCGCGCTCGCGCTGGCCGACGCCGAGGCCCGCTGCAACAACGCCGCGCGCTCGCTGCAGGCGCGCGAGACGGCGCAGACGCTTGACCGCACGGCGCGCATCCCGGCCTCAGTCGGATAAGCGCGCGGACAGGCTAGGAGGTCCGGCGATCGGCCGGGCTGACGTCGTCTCCTGTCGCGATCGCGACGTGTTCGGCGGCGTGCTGACGGGCGTGGGCCTTCTCGTCGGTGGTCAGGGCTCCGGGGTGCCCGGCGCCGGGCCAGGGCGTCAGGAGCAGCAGGATCCGTGTGTCTGTGCGGGCGTGTACGGCGTGTCGTTCGCGGGGGTCGAACTCGACGAGCAGGCCGGCGCGGCCGTTGACCTGCTCGCCCGCGGTCGTCGTGATCTGCACGTCGCCGTCGATAACGGTGACCCAGGCACGTTCGTGGACCTGATGGTCCTGCATCGATTCGCCGGCCGGAATCGCGATCACGATCGCGCGTGCGTCGTCGGTCGAGGAAAGGATCCGCGGGGCGTGCGGCGGCAGCTCGAGCGTGCTGATGTCCCAGGTCTTCATGTACGTGGTCCTCTCAGATGGATTGGCGGTAGCCGAAGAACTCGTGGTCTTGGTTGTAGCCGCCGTAGCCGCCGCCGACCTGCGAGAAGTGCGTGACGAACTCGATGCCCTTGATCCACTTGACCTGCTTGAAGCCGAGCTGGACCTCGTTGCGCAGGCGCAGCGGCGCGCCGTGGCCGTATGGCAGCGGCTCATCGTTCATGTCGTAGGCGAGCATCGTGAGGTGGTTGCTCATCTGTTCGATCGGGTGCGCGTCGTAGTACAGGCCGCCGTCGGGGCCGTCGGCCAGCGAGTAGAACACGACCCACCGGGCCTCCGGTGCGGGGTTGACGAGGTTGATGATCGTCCGCATCGACACGCCGCCCCATTTGGCGATTCCCGACCAGCCCTGGATGCAGAAGTGCTGGGTGATCTGCTCGTGGTACGGAAGCTCCCGCAGCTGCTGGAGGGTCAGTTCTGCGGGATGCTCGACGAGGCCGTTGACACGGAGCCGGTAGTCGGCGAAGCCATTGTCGAACAGGGTGGTGTACTCGTCGGAGTCGGGGTAGGCGCCGTTGTGCCAGAAGTACGGTGAGATGTCCTTCTGCTCGTATTCGCCGGGCGTTGCGTCGACGTGCTCGAACAGGCGCTGGGCGGGGCCGATGAGTGCGTAGCCGACGCGCTGCACGACGCGCGGGTGGCGCAGCGTGAACGGCGTCGCGGCGACCCACGCGACGATCAGGACGGCCATCGTCGCGGTGAAGATCCACACTCCCGTCCAGCTTGCGGAATCCTGTGCGGCGTAGATGTGGTTGAGGTTGCGCACCGCGCCCGTACTGAGCGCCAGCGCGACATGGCCGACGATGAAAACAAGGAACCAGACGAGCACGAGGAAATGCAGCGAGCGCGCCGTCTGGATGCTGAGCACCTTGCTGACGGCCTTGAAGCGCGTCGACAGCGCTGGCGACATTCCCAGGCCGGTGATCAGCGCCAGCGGCGCGGCGATGAAGATCGTGACGAAGTACGCCAGGAGCTGCAGGCTGTTGTAGGCGACCCAGCCGTGCTCCGTGGGCCAGTCAAGCGACAGATACTGCAGCGCCACCGAAGCGGCGTTGGGCAGCACGTCCCAGCTCATTGGGATGACGCGCCGCCATTGCCCGGTCGCGAACAGCAGGACGTAGAAGACCAGACCGTTGAGCAGCCACAGCACGTCGGTCCCGAGATGCCACCAGCGCGCAAGCCCGATCGAGTGGCGGATCCCCGGCAGCCCGACCTGGCCGGGCAGGCTGATCGAGTCGTTCTTCGCTGTCCACAACGGGTCGGCGGGAACGGGCTTCTGGATGCGAAACCAATCCCTGCCCGGCGTGCTGTGACGCGTCCAGTACAGCCGCGGATGGTCCGACAGGACCTGCAGCCCCGACCGGACGATGAAGATCATGAACAGCAGGTTGAAAAAGTGCGTCACCGCGACCCAGATCGGCAGGCCCGCGTCGCGCTGCGCGCCGGCCGGTGTGACGGTGCCCGGATACTCGTCGATGAATTCCTGCACCGACGCGAGGCCACGCAGGCCCTTGGCGACCGCGACCAGAACAACGAGGACGACGAGGCCGATCGGCAGCAGCCACAGCAGGTTCAACCACCGGCCGGCGCCGATCCGCACGTGTGGAGCGATGCCGTGCGCGACCGGCACCGACCCCGCCCACGTCGCCGGATCGACGACGTCCTCGCCCGCCGTCAGTTGCGAGCGATAGCTGCGCACCGCCCGCGGGGAGGCGTTCGACGGCCCGTCAGCACTCCGATTCCCAACGTCGGGCCGGTCGCCCCCGTCAGCCATCCGGGGTCCCGGCCGAGACCGCGGATGGGGGTTCGACGACTCGGCCGCAGCCGGCCTCCCACGCCGCCGCAGCCGTCAGCGGCTGCCATCGCGCCGACGACCGAGGCGGCCGGTCAGCGCTGCCGCCCGTCGCAAGCGACCAAGTCTTGTTCTCCCGGTGCTCGCGCGAAATGCCCCACGGCCAGATGTGGTCGATCAGCACGCGACGTCCATCCCGCAGGCCGGGCTCGTCGTCGATCCGCTGGGCCTGGACGTCGAGCATTCACGCGAAACAATTACACGTCGGTGTCGGGCTCGCCGACGACGAGCGTCGGCCTGCCGGCGTGTTCGGTGCGTCCATGGCTATCGACGGCGTAGGTCGTGAGCGGCAGACCGAAGCGCTGCTCGATGCGCTCGATGAGCCCGTGTTCTTGCCAGTTGGCGTGCTCTGAGGCTCCGAGCGCGAGCAGGATGTGATCGGGGTCGATCTGCGTCACCGCATCTGCGATGACGGTCAGGACGCTGCCTCGGATAACTGCTTGGTTGACGTGAGCACCGAGTGATCGCAGGTGTTCGATCACCGTGTCCAGGCGGTCGTCGGCGATCTGCCGGCATCCGTCGATGTCGTCGGCGAGCCATGCAAGCCGGCCTGGCAGAGCGGGGGTGATGACATATACCTCGGCGGCGGCGTCGATGACCCGGCGCACGAACCGTGGGAGCTCGTCGACGTCTGCTACGGCGGCGTCGGCGACAAACAGCAACCGCTCGATGGTCGGGCGAATACGCTGGCTGACCGAGTCCGGGAGGGGCATAGGCGTGAGGGCGGCGGCGGCCCCGCCGTCGGCTGAGGAGAACACGCAGACCGGTGGGGTCTGCGACTCGCCCGCGTCGGGTGGTGCTGCCGCGTCGCTACCCGCGGCCTCATCGGCGTCTCGCGGGGAAGGTGGTGGCGGATCTGGCGCGGGCCGTACGGACTGACCGAGCTGCAGTCCGGTGACGCCGATCAGCAGCAGCGTGCCGGCGACCATCGCCCCGATGGCGAGCAGCAGAGTCCACGTGTTCGGTGCGGTTGCGAGGATGCATACCGCTACGACGACGGGCAGCATCGCGACGAGCGCCGTGACGAGCAGATCCGGGGGCTCGCGACGTGCGCTGCGGTCCGTAAGACGAGCGCTCAAGCGCAGCCACCGGCGCTCGCGGCCAGGGCTTGACGCGGAGTCGGAGGAGGTTCGCTGATCTATCGGGCGCGCAGCCATCAGGACACCGAGGGGTCAAGGAGATCCAGGCATCGGCGCCAGCGGCCCGGCGCGACATGCTCGCGCATGATGTCGATCGCGTGCGGGGAACAGCGCAGGATGTCGCCGCAGGGGCCCCGTCCACACGGGGCGAGGTGCCGGACGCCGAGCGCATCGAGACCCGACCATCGCTGCAACCGCGATGTCGCGTCGCGCGCGGGTTGGCGGGGGTCGCGGCGCCGTTGCACGGCTGCCGGGACCGGGTCGCCGACGGGCATCAACGAACGTTTGCGCACGCCGAAGACGGCTGACAGCGCGAGTGTCGCGGCGACGGCGTCGGCCTGGTCGGCGGCAATGTTGCGGTGCTTGATCGGGGAGTCGATTGCGTCGCCGGCTGCATAGACGTCGTCGACGCCGGCAACGCGACCGCTGGGCTTGACCTCGATGAATCCGTCGGGCCCACACGGCAGCCCGCGCAGCCGCGGACCGATCAACTGCGGCTGCGTGACAACCCGGTCGGCTCGCATGGCCCCGTCCCCGGGTGACATCGCCAGCCATCCGCTGCGCCAGGACAATGCGGTGCTGTCGGTGTGCAGCGTCACCCCAGCTTCGTCGAGCGCCAACCGGACGGCGGCGCTGACGGAGGGTCCGAACATCGCCAACGGGCGAGGCTCCGGTGTGAGCAGGGCGAGTTGCACCTCGCGCAGGTCGTGCGCAGCGCAGAACGCTGCCGTCAGCAACGCGAGGTCGTACATGGGCGTCGGCCAGCTCGCGCCCGACGGCCTGACGAACGCGATGTGCTTGACCTGTTGTGTGCGGAGCTGATGCAGCAGCACCGGGTAGCGGTTGCAGGCGCCGCGACCGGTTGCACCGAAGGTCAGTAGCTCGTCTGACTGCCATGTCCGGGCGCCTCGAGCCCCGACAGCGAGCACGAGATGGTCGTACCCGAGCTGATCGCCGTCCGTGGTGAGCACGCGGTGCTGGTCGTGGTCGATACGGTTGATCGCTGTCCGGTGCCACTGCGCGCCGAGGTCTCGGGCGACGTCGGCCAGCCGCAACGTGTGCGCGCGCGGCACCTCGAACGGCCGACGAACGGCGGCGGAGTGATCTGTGAACGCCAACTCGGGGGCCAGCAACGAGATGTCGACGCGGTCGCCGGCGAGTGCCCGCGTCGCCAGCAGCGTCTCCAGCCCGGCGACCCCGGCACCGGCGATCATCACGTGGGGACGCGCGGCACCTGTGACGCCGGGAGAGGCGGACCGGGCGCGACCGGCGGCTCGTGACAGCGTGCGGTCGCCGTCGTGGATTCGACCTCCTTCGTTGACCCAGCGGTCGATGGCGATCCTGGCCTGCGTCGCGCCCACCCGTGGGGCCGTTGGCGTGACGGCAGGACGATTCTTCGTCATCTGTCGGGGTACGTCCCCCGACGCAGGCACAGGCACAGGCACAGGCACGGACCCGGCGGGCGCGGGATGCTGTTCGGCGGTGCGGAGTCGCTCATCTACGATCATGCAGCGATCGTGCAGCGCCGGGGCTGACCGGACAATGGGGTGCGGAGCCCATCGTCGACGGGGTCGTGGTGGTCGCCGCTTCGATCAGGCGACCCGTCGCGCGGCCGGCAGCGGCCCGATGGAAAGGATCTCGACGCGCCGCGTACCGCCGGGGGCGCGGACGGCGACGACGTCTCCCGGGCGCCGGCCGAAGATCGCCTGGCCGACGGGTGACTCGATCGATATCCGCTGCTCCTGGGGGTGGGCCTCGGCAGCTCCGACGAGTTGGTAGCGCGTCGTCCGACCGTTGGGCATCCGCAGTTGCACGGTGGTGCCGATGCCCGCGGTGTCCTGCGGCGCCGAGTCGATGATCTCGGCGCGCGCGAGCGTGTGGCGCAGCGCGGCGATCCGCCGCTCCAGCAGCGCGTACGTCTCGAGCGCTGCGGTGTGATCGGGATTGTCGTCCGTTGCGCCGTCGCCGCGCGCGTCGCGCGACCAGCGCAGGACCTCGGGACGACGCACGGTGACGAGCTCGGCGAGTTGAGCGCTGAGGCGTTCATGGCCCGCACGGGTGATCGAGCGCAACTGATCGGCGGCAACGGACACGGCTGCTCCTTGGGTGGGCGAACGACGAGCGCCGCGCAGGGCGCGCGGCGTCAGACCACCATCCATGAGGCGCCGACGTGAGCCAATGGCGTCATGGCCCCATTCGTGCAACATCAGGACCGCCGGCCGGGGCTCATGGGGCGGGCGCGGATGGGACCCGCCCACGCGGGACGCGCGGCCGGCCCACATGGTGCGGTCCTGACCCCATACCGGTTGGCGCACCGTGTGGGAGTCTTGGCAGCATGCGCAACCGCTTGCAGGCCGTGCCGCTGCTGTGGCGTGTATCGCTGACGAACGTCGTGGTGCTGGCGGCGGCGACCGCGGCCCTCGCGTTCGCCCCCGGCGTCACGGTGTCGATCCCGATCACGTTCACCGAGCTCGTCGTGTTGATCGTGGGCATGATCATGCTGGGCGTTCTCAGCGTGCTGCTGGTTCGGCCGGCCTTCGGGCCGCTGCACGACGTGGCTGACGCGATGCGCGGATGGGATCCGCTCCAGCCAGGTCCGCGCGTGCCAGTCGTCGGCGGGCCCGATGTCGCGACGCTCGCGCGCACGTTCAACGAGATGCTCGACCGGCTCGAGGCCGAGCGGCGCGAGAGCGCGCGCCAAGCACTGCGCGTGCAGGAGGGCGAACGCAAGCGTGTGGCTCGCGAGCTACACGACGAGGTCGGCCAGACGCTGACGGCGATGATGCTGCAGATCGAGAGCCTGGCCGCGAAGATTCCGGACGATCTCCGCGGCGAGCTCGACGAGCTGCGTGAGACCACGCGTATGGGGGCGATGGACGTTCGTGGCATCGCGGTGCGCCTGCGCCCCGAAGCGTTGGAGGACCTCGGGCTGCAGAGCGCGCTGTCGACCCTGGCGACCTCGTTCGGGGAGCATGCCGGCCTGCGGATCGACCGTCGCCTGCAACGCGTCGGACCGCTCAGCGAGGAGCAGGAGCTGGTCGTCTACCGCGTGGCACAAGAGGCGCTCACGAACATTGCCCGTCACGCACATGCTGGCCACGTCGAGCTCTCGCTGGGGGAGGCTGCGGGCGAGGTGACACTCCGCGTCAGCGACGACGGGCGCGGCCTTGATCCGGACGCGCTGACATCGGCGACCGGTATTCGGGGCATGCGCGAACGCGCGATGCTGATCGGTGCTCAGCTGTCGATCGGCGCATCCAGCCAGGGCGGAACCGAGGTCGCGCTGCGGGTACCCCTCGACCGACGATGACGGTTCCGCTCAAAGCCCGTGTGCTGCTGGCAGACGATCACCCGATCGTTCTGCGCGGGCTCGTGCAGGTGCTCAATCAGCAGCCGGACTTCGAGGTCGTGGCGGAGTGCCACGACGGCGCGGACGCCGTCGAGCGCATCGTCGCGGAGGACATCGACCTGGCGATCCTCGACATCTCGATGCCACGCATGACGGGCCTTCAGGCGGCGCGCGAGATCACCCAGCGCAAGCCCGGCGTACGCGTCCTCATCCTGTCGATGCACGAGACCGAGGAGTACTTCTTCGAGGCGCTCGCCTGCGGTGCTTCAGGCTTCGTGCTGAAGACCGCCGTCGACCGAGATCTCATCGATGCGTGCCGCGCCGCCATGCGCGGCGAGCCGTTTCTGTATCCCGGCGCGGTGCGGGCGCTGATTCGCGAGCACCTCGAGCGCGCCAGCCGCGGGGAGGCCGCCAGAACGGACCCGCTGACACCCCGCGAGCAGGAGATCGTCAAGCTCATCGCCGAGGCGCACAACAACGACCAGATCGCCGAACTGCTGTTCATCAGCAAGAAGACCGTCGAGCGTCACCGCGCGAACATCCTCGAGAAGCTCGGGATGCGCGACCGCGTCGAGCTGACCCGATACGCGATTCGCCGCGGCCTCGTACAGCCGTGAGCGCGATCGCGACCCACCCCGAAATGGGACCGTCACCCCATCGCCAGGCTGCTGGCCGGACGAGATCATCCGATGCATGCTCCGCGTCGCCCTCCTCGATGATCACCCGGCCGTCCTCACCGGACTGCAGCGCCTCCTAGCCAGCACGCCTGACCTGCAGCCGGTCGCCGCCGCGCACAGCGCGCAGGAGCTTCTGCGAGACCTCGACCGCTCGCGTCCGGACGTCGTCGTCGCCGACTACGACCTCGCGCGCGGCGACGGACAGTCGGTCTCAGCCGAGCACCGGGAGGCCGCGATCGGGCGGCTGGACCCCGACGATGTCTCGGTCGCCGCGATGCTGCTCGCCGGAACGTCGCACCAGGCGATCGCAGAGACGCTCGCGACCGATCGCCGGGACGTGGTCCGCCGTATCCGGCGCATCGTCGGCCAGCTTCGCCCGACGGCGCCACCGAACGAGCACGTCGCGGCAGAGCTCGTCGGTCCGGCCCAGGAGGTGGCGTGATGTTCCGCCGCATTCTCGTCGCCGTCGACACCTCACCGGCGGCCGATCGTGCCCTCCTCGAAGCCATCGACATGGCCCGCGACAACCACGCGTCGCTCACGGTGATGACGGTCAGTCCTGCGACGAATGCCTGGGCGCTGGGCAGTGGCTACTACGTCCCGGTCGACTTCGACGTCATCGACCAGCAAACCGAGCGCCACTACCAGCAGGTGCTCGAGCGCGCTCTGGACCGCGTGCCCGACGACCTGCCCGTCACGAGCATCCTCAGGCGGGGGGCCGCCGGAGCGGCGATCGTCGATCAGGCCCGCAGCGGCGATCACGATCTGATCGTCATGGGCTCGCGCGGGCATAGCGAGCTGCGGTCGCTGTTGCTCGGCAGCGTCAGCCATCGGGTTCTGCAGTCAAGCCCCGTCGCGGTGCTCGTCGTCCACTCCGACGAGCCCTCCACCAAGCCCTCCCGAGCCGATCCGATGACGACGGCGGTCCCGCCGGCGCCATGAAACCCACGACAGATCAGACCACCACCGAACAGAAGGAGAGTTCAGATGACCCCCGCAGGCAATGACCATCCCTGGATCGAAGAGCACCCCGCGGCCGGCTCCGTGAGCCAGACCGAAACGAACATGAACGCCCCGGCCGTTCGCGGCGTCGATCTGACCATCGCCGGCGTGATCGGCGTGTCCCCGCGGCGCGTTTCCACGGCCAACCACTGAGCGACGACGCCGCTCGGTCCGCGCGCCCCGCGCGCGGGCCGAGCGACGTGCTAGCCCTTCGTCCCATCCGCCACTGGAGCCCAACGATGCACGATGCTCACATCGAGGCGCGACTCGTGGCGTCGTAGCTCGGCTGGCCCGCGACGTCGAATCGATTGCCGTCGCCTACGGCCGGTGCGCGGTCAGGACGCCGTCGAGGGTGCGAGCGAGGAGGTCGATCCGAGGGAGGTGCTCGATCGTGAGCGCGTCGAGTTGCCGCGCCCCCGAGTCGGTCAGTCGCAGCCGCACCCGGCGCCGGTCGGCCGGGTCGCGCTCACGCCGAAGCAGTCCGGAGGTCTCCGCACGCTGGGCGAGTTCGACCGCGCTGTGATGGCGGATGTGCAGCGCGTCGGCGGCCTGTCCCACGGTCGGCCCGTCCGAATCGATGCTTCCGCGTACGACGAGCAGCAGCTGATGCAGCGCCGGCGTGAGCCCGGCCTGCCGGGCCGTCTCTTCGCTCCAGCACATGAAGGCCCGCAGTCCGGTGCGAAATTCGAGGAGCCGTCGATAGTCCTCGTCACACAAGGGCTTGTCTGGCACGCGGGGTGTCATGGCGCGCGCTCGGTCACCGGGCTCGCCGTCGCCGGTCGGTCGAGTAGTCGCCACGGACGCAGCGGGCGCTCGCGGTGGCGCTCCTCGACGAGGCTGCGCTCGTGTGCCTTGAGCAGGTCGAACTGGCTCACGAGCCCCAGCAGTCGCCCAGGCTCGTCGCGGTCGACCACCGGCAGCACCCCGTGGCCGCTTGTGACCATTCGGTCGGCCGCGGCACGGAGCGTCTCGTCGGGCCTGGCGACCAGTGCCGCGCGCGCAAGCCCGCCGACGGTCAGATCGCCGTCGTGCTGCTGGGCGACCAGGAGGTCGGACCACGCCACGACGCCGGTGAGGGTGCCGTCGGAACCGAGCACCGGGTACAGGCGCTGGCGGCGCCCCTCGGTGCCCTCGGGCAGAAGGTGGTAGAGGTCGCGGACGCTCATTCCGGGCTCGACGGTCAGCACTTCGGTCGCCATGACGTCACGGACAAGCAACGCGTACAGCGGGTCGACCTCGTACTCGCGCGAGACGTGGTAGCCGCGGCGGGCGACCTTCTCGGTGAGGATCGAGCGCTTGAGCGCGAGCACGCTGACGAGGTGGGCCATCGTGCAGGCGACGAGCAACGCGAGCAACGCGTCGACGTCGTGGGTCAGTTCGAGCGCGAAGACGATGCTCGTGAACGGTGACCGTGTGACGCCCGCGAGCGCCGCGGCCATCCCGAGTAGCGCCCACGTACCCGCGTCGGCCCCGGGAAGGACCGCGCCGAGCAGGCCACCGAGCGCGGCGCCCAGCATCAGCAGCGGGGCGAGGATGCCCCCGCTCGTGTTCGATCCCAGCGCGATCGCCCACACGGTGAGTTTGACGACCAGGAGGACGGCAAGCGTTCCGAGCGCCAGGCGTCCGGTCAGTTCCGCATCGATCGTGCCGTATCCCACACCGAGCACGCGCGCGTCCAGCAGGCCGCCGAGGCCGACGACCAGGCCGCCGAGCGGCGGCCACCACATCCAATGCATCGGGAGCCGCGCGAAGAGATCCTCGGCGCCGTACACGCAGCGGGTCATGACCCACGCGAGGCCGCCGCAGGCGACTCCGACGACGACTGCGCCCGCCGTGACCGACAGCGGCAGCGGGCCCGTGTGGACCATCGCGAAGAGGGGGGCACCGTGGAGCAGGCCCGCGCCGACGAACTGCTCGCGTACGGCCTCTGCGGCACAGGCGGCGAGGGCGACCGGGACCATCGAACGCGGGCGCCATTCGAACAGCAGCAGCTCGACGCCGAGCAGGACGGCCGCGACCGGTGTGCCGAAGACCGCGGTCATGCCGGCGGCCGCGCCGGCGACAAGCAGGCATCGCCGTTCGGCCGCGGTGAGATGAAGCAGCTGCCCGACGACGCTTCCGATCGCGCCGCCCGTGACGATGATCGGCCCCTCGGCCCCGAACGGGCCGCCGGTACCGATGCTGACCGCGCTCGAGATCGGCTTGAGCACGGCGAGTCGTGGCTCCATCCGGCTGCCGCGCAGGAGGATCGTCTCCATGGCCTCCGGGATGCCGTGGCCCCTGATGCGCTCCGAACCGACTCGCGCCATGAGCCCGATGATCAGGCCGCCGGCGACCGGTACCGCGACGCTCAGCGGCCCGAGCACCGAGGTGTCCGGGGCGCCGAGGCTCGTCGCGACCGTCCCCGTGTACGCGAGGTGTGTGATCAGGCCGATGAGGTCCAGCAGACCGAGCGCGAGGAACGCCACCGCGACTCCCACCGGGACCGCGACCGCGGTCAGCCACACAACCGCGGCTGTCGTCGTGAAGTCACTGAGATCGCGCTCCGGGTGCGAGGCCGGCGGCACGATCGAGTCGCCGGAATCAGACTCAGAGTGCCCAAGGGGCAGCATCTGAGCGATCCTATCGGGAGCCGATATGTTGTGGTGGACTGGCCGAGTGGCTGGTCGTGGACGATCACGGGCGTGCTTGCTGCGGCGATTCCCAAGCGAACTTTTCACAGCGGAGCTTGTGTAAACTGCGGCGAATGGGCAGCGCCACGCGACCGGAGGAAGCGCTGTCCCAGCCCACGCGCCAGCGGCTGTTCCGCCTGCTTGGGGACCTGCGCGCGCCCGCTGGAACCGAGGATCTCGCTCGGCGCATCGGACTGCACCCCAACGGTGTGCGCGTACATCTCGAACGTCTGCGCGAGGCCGGACTGATCCAGCGAGATCGGGTCGCACAGCCCCGCGGGAGGCCGCGGGACATGTGGTCGGTCGACCCCGGCGCTGCCACTCGCGCCGAGCCGCAGCGAGCGTACGCCGATCTCGGGCGCCGGCTGGCGAGCGTGATGTCCGCAGGCGCCGGCAGCCTGCGCGCGGTCGAGGCGACCGGCCGGAAGATCGGTCGCACGATCGCCGAGGAGACCGACGCGGCCACCGCCGAGGCGTCGATGCATGCCGTGCTGTCCTCGATGGGGTTCGCGCCGAAGCGCCGGCTCGAGGGCAGGGGCACGCTGACCTACGAGCTGTGCAACTGCCCGTATCGCGAAGCGGTCGCCGAGAACCAGCCTGTCGTGTGCACGCTGCATCGCGGGATCACCCGCGGCCTGCTCGACACGCTCGCTCCGGACACGCGGCTGACCGCGTTCGTCGCGCGCGATCCCGTTGGCGCGGGCTGCTTGATCGAGCTGGCGGGGGGGCTCGCCGGGCAGGCGCTCACCTCCGAGCTTCCCGCGACACACGGCGGTGGCGGTGCCGCACCGCGGGCGGACTCGATGACCGGCGCGTGAAGCGAGATCCCGCCCTCGTCTCGCTCTCACGCGATCATCACCGCGCGCTCGCGGTCGCGCGCAATCTGCGGCGGGCTACGACGGAGAGGACGCCCGACGCCCGCGCCAGCGTCCTGTCGTTCTGGTGGACGGCCGGCCGCGCGCACTTTCGAATCGAGGAGGAGGTGCTGCTGCCCGCCTACGCCGGCTACGGCGACGCGTATCACCCGCTGGTCGCCCGCGCCCTGTGCGAGCACGTGGCCATCCGCCACGCGATCGACGCGCTCGTCGATGACCCCACGCCCGCCCTGGGGCAGTTGCATGAACTGGGAGGCATGCTCGCCGACCATGTCCGGATGGAGGAGCGAGAGCTCTTCGTCCTCATAGAGCAAGCGCTGCCGGCCCCGCAGCTGGCCGCTCTCTCAGCGGCGCTCGCAACGGCCGAGGAGCGGACGATCGATGAATGACATCTGGACTGCGGTGCGATGGCTGCATCTGCTCGCGATGGCGTTCTTCGTCGGCGGACAGCTGCTGCTGGCGGTCGCCGTCGTGCCCGTCACGCGCCAGCTACCCGACCGCGAGATCGTTCGCGCGATCGCGCGCCGGTTCGGGGCCGGCACGCTCGTCGCGATCGCGGTGCTGCTCGCGACCGGCAGCGCGATGGCCTCCCACGCGCACCTGTGGGCGAGCGGGACCTTGCAGCTGAAGCTCAGCCTGGTGGTGGTCGTCGCAGTGCTCGTGATCTGGCACATGCGCCGGCCGACGATGCATATCCTGGAGGGCGCGATCTTCGTGGCCTCGCTGGCGATCGTCTGGCTGGGCCTCACGCTCGCACACGGCTGAGCGCAAGGGCGTTGCCGTCGGTCAGGCGTCGCCGTGCAAGGCAGCCAGGGCCTCACGGGCGATGCGCTGCAGCCGTCCGGTCCTGCCCATATGGGGTTCCGACGACAAGTCTGCGTGAGACAACGCTAAGCGTTAGTCGCTGTTCGGGGTTCTGGGCCCTCGCGTGTGGCCACGTGCGATCGTGCGCCCCCCCGAGACGCGCTGCTAATGCCACAAGCCGCCGGACCACCTTGTGGACGCTGAGATCGCTGTCTAGTCTCGCCGGATGGCGCTCCGCGATCAGCTCTTCCCCGCGGGCGAGGCGAATCGCCATGACGGCCTGCTGCAAACGGAGTGGAGCAAGGGTTGGGCCGATGAGTTCATGGGCGTTGGCGCCTTGACGCACTGGATGACGCCGAGACTTCGGGAGCTCCACGCGGAGATGGACTACGCGGGAGTGGCGGTCGTGTTCCTGCAGCGCGTCGACCTGATGGAGGGGGTTCTGGTCGGCGGTGGAGACTCGTGCGTAGCCGAAGAGCACGTGTCGAAAATACGGGACCGGTCGGTCGGATCGTCATAGTTTCTCGACGCGAGTTCTCGACGCTGGTTCGGTGCGGGCATCGGGTCCGGCACGGAACTGTCGGCAAACCACCGTTTGCCGACACCTGTACGCATAGCGTCGTCAGCGAGTGGTGCCATGTATGACGCGCCGTCCCGGAACTCCGTCCGGACGCGTCTGTTGGCACGGCTCAAGCCCCGGGTCAACGCCGGCGCGCGCGACCTCCCGGTCGGGGAGTTGCCCCCGAAGATCGTCGAGCAGGCCTTGGCGCATGAGCGTGCGCGGCGCGCCGCCGACCGCGCTGCTCGAGGATGTCTGTAGCCAGCTCAGTGACGAACTGATCGACGGGCTGCTTGCGGGTGGGCGCACCGACGAAGGAGGTCGTCGGCTCCGACGGGCTGCTCGGCGAGGTGACCAAGCTGAAACCCTCGTCGTCTCGTTGGGCGGACGCGCAACGTCGCGGGGGACGTAAGAACAGTTTGACCCGCCTTCCTACGTCATCTACGGACAACTACGGAGTGGGTTGCGCACATAGCACCATGAGGCGCGAGCGGATGCGTGCCGATAGGGACCGCAGATGAGCGCCTCCTCACACACGACGCTCCCGCCACCGCATCGTGGCGACGACCGGATCCGCTCATAGCACTAGCAACCACGACTCAGGAGTCGATGCATGGCTCAGTATCGTCACAACCGAAGGGCGCAATCTGACACACCGCGTACGCGCGGCCGCCGACTCGGTGCCATCGCCCCGAGTCTGACCATCGTACTTGTGGGGCTCGCATGCGCCGCACCGACCCAAGCCGCGTTCAACTCGGGCTCGACACGGTGACATGGCCGGGCTGTGGCGCGGTGCCCAGGCACATCGCTGACGATTTCAACGGGCCTCGCAACATCATCATGAGCGCGATGTATACCCACGGCTTCGCGTACACGTGGCAGTGGTGGGGCAATTCGCAGCCGCAACATCAGTGCAACGGCTCGTACACCTCGGCCGACGGCTGGGTCGGCTGGTCAAACATCGGCTAGGAGAACCCACGATGCGTAAACTCATTGGACTGCTTGCCGGGGCGTCTGGCCTGGTGCTCGCGGCCGCGGCCCTCGCCGTCGGCGGAGGCGCTAACCCGCCCTCCAACGCACCCCCGGGTCCGGGGACGAAAGTAGGAACGGTGACCGCACGAGACGCCGCTGCGGGCGGGGGGTTGAAGGGCTGCCCGTCCGACGGGGCCGCGAATTTCGACACCTACTCGCTCGGCCACGACTTCGGTCAGTTGTCACTGACCGCCGTGAAACGCGAGTGCAAGGCGCCAGACGCAACCGCGATCGCCGTCGGCGCACCAGCCCTTCGCCAGAACACGAAGACGTACTCGTACGGAACCTGTGAGCAGCCCGCTGGGCTCGACAGCGGATGCGCGGATCCGGTCTCGGTACAAAATTTCCCGGCGTGCGAACGCAACCTGTCGCTTTACAAGCGCTATCCCGCGCCCGACGGCGCCGTCTACCCCTACGACCTGACCCGTATTCGGGGCGTGCCGGCAGCGATCTTCGACGACGGTGATCGGATCGAGATCTACACCGGGGACGCTACCGTGGTGGTGTGGGGCCAGGATCCCGACCTTGTCCGGAAGGCCGCCGAGTCGCTCCAGGGCCTGCACGGGGGAGCGCCGGTGGATGTCCGTGACAACCTGCCGGACCCGGCGTCGAACGCAATGACAGGAGGCCTAGCATGTTGAGCGCCACCCGCCGGCAGGCTTCTCCACGGAGGGTCGGCCGGCGCGTCGTTGCCGCGGTCGTCTACGTCGGCCTCGCGATTGCGTTTGCAGCAGCCGGAGACGAGTCGGGCGGGATCGTCGTGATCGTCGCACTGGTCGTGACCGGGGCGGTCGCTGGCTACTTCATCGCCGAAGGCTGGGCGCCTGCGCTCGCGGTCGGGTGGCTTGCGATCGGCGTGGTGGTCCGCGATGACGAGACCGGCGTCGTTGGCGGCGTGATCCTCGCACTCGCACCCGCACTCGTGGCAGCGGCGGCGCTGGGAGCTGGCGTGCTGATTGCAAAGCACACGTCGCAGCCACACGTCCGGGACGACTGACGTTCCCAACGGGCGACGTCCTTCACCGGATACTCGCCGGCACGTCACATAGCCTCGGCCCTCCGGTAGCAACGGAACAGGAACGCACGCTGATATGGGTGGGGTGTTTGTCAAGTCGGCAGGAGTGATCGTGGCGCGTGGCCGTTGGTGTTCGATGTGGTTCGGGGTGCGGGTGGCGGCCGGGCGGGGTTCCGACCACAAGTCCGCGTCGGACAACGCTAAGCGTTAGGCGCCGTGTCGCCTCTGAGTCGCCGCGGTCGCGCGTGAGCTGTAGTCCGCGGGACGGACTCGGCGCAGCCGGCCCTTCGCGGGGCCCCGCTGGGTGTCGAAGCCGTAGTGCCCGAACGGGTTGATGTGCTCGCCTCGGCGCGAAGATCTCGTCAAGCGCCGTCGCAGGACGATCGCGCCGACGAACTGCAGACTGAGAACTCGTTCGGTCCAAAGGAACACCGTTCACGACGAGAGCACGCCTACTTGCTGAGCGGACAATACGGAAGTCCGCGATGACCAAGGGAGAGAAATGTCGATTCCCCTCGGCCGGCATGCAAGCCGGCTTGCAGCTCTGCTCTGTCTTTCGGCCTGCACGCTGGCGCTCACGCTCGCGCATGCCACTCGCGCAGATGCCTACTACGACGAGTTCATCTGCAGCGTAAATGGCACCTACGTTGTTCCGGGCGATCACTGCCCCCATAACCCAAATGGCCACACCTGGATCTACAACGAAGCCTGGTGCTCTGTCGTCAACAACAACTACGGCCAGCCGTTCTACGAGCGTGTCTACCACGGCGACACCTCCAACGGTGAGCTGTTGAGCAGCCGAGTGCACTACGGCAACGGCTACGTGGACTCTGGCGCAGATCTCACAGGCGCCGTCGCATCGTGGACGAAGCGGGCCTTCGCGACCAGCGGCTCGGGCTGGGCGAACACGACTCTGTGGGGCTACGCCAAGACGGCGTAAGCACCCGACCGACTGAAAGGACTCTGCAAGATGGTTCTACGAGGACTTTACAAAATGGTTCTACGACACAACAAGGTCGCGCTCGGTGCCGTCGTCATGACGTGTTTCGGTGCCCTCGGGATTGCCTGGGCCGGCGCGCAGGACACGCCGACCACCGGTACGCCGTCGAAAGCCCTGCCCGAGAGCACGCCGGCGGCCACGCGGGTGTCGCCCGTCGCGACACGACAGCTCGGCGCCTTCAAGACGGCCGCCGACCTCAGCACCAGCGACATGGCGCAGCTTCGTGGTCCGTTGATGAGCTCGCCTTCCCGTCGGTTCGGACTCAACGCATCGCTTGCGCGTCGCGTTGGCACCGGTATCGCGGGTCACCCGCTGTACCTCGTTCCGGGCAACGGGTACGTGTGTCTCGGCGGACAGGACGTCGGATCAACCTGCGTCGACGAGCATCAGCTCGAGGACTCCCGCCCGCAGCTCGACGTCTCGCAGTGCGGTCAGATCCCGCAGGGCATGATTGCTCTCTCGGGGATCGCCCCGGACGGCATCAAGAACCTCGCTGTCGTGCGCGCCGGAACGAAGACTCCGATCAGCATCGCCGACAACGCGTTCTTCACGACTGTCCCAATCACAAGCGGCATTCCCGACTCGGTGCAGTGGACCGACGCGACCGGTGCGACGCAGTCGCTCGGCCTGCAGCTCCCGCTCGATACCGCAACCGCAACCTGCGGCCCCGTCACGCTCTAGCGCGACACAATGACATGACCGGGCTGGCGGGCAAGAGACCGCCAGCCCGTGTCGTCCGCGCTATTGCGTGGACGCGCCACCCGGATTGCGGTAACGTCCTGAAGATGGACGCCCTTACGCAATACGTCGTGGTGTCGATTGTTCTCGCGGTCGTCGGGGCGGCCAGCGCGCGAGCCTGGCTCAGCCTGCTTCCAATCGCAGCGGCCCCGCTGGTGCTTTGGGGACATGGCGTCTCGCCCTCCACGGCAGCCGCCCTCATGCCAATCGTCGCCGTCGTGCTCGTGGCTGCCGAGATGGCCGCTCGTCGCATTCGCCCAAGCGCAACGCATTAGCAGACCGCGGATCAGCCCGAGAAGAGCAGGGGTTTGGGGAACAACGGAACGAAAAGTCCCGCTAAGGACGGCGGCGCCGGTCGAGGCGGGCCGCGAGGCGGCTATTGAACCCGGCGGGGCGGGTCCAGGAGCTCGGTGATCTGGGCGACGGCGGCGGGCCCGGGGTTGACATAGCGCATCGCTGTGCGGGGCGACTTGTGGCGGGTTTTGGCCATGATCAGCTGCAGTGGGACGCTCTGTTCGCCGAGGTGGGTGGCGGCGGAGTGGCGGAGCTGGTGGAGCTGCCATCCGGTGGCGGTCTGCAGGAGGATGCGGGCGCGGTCGTAGCCGAGCCGGGCGTGGCCGGTGTCGGTACAGACGTCGCTCGCCCTGGGCCGGCGGGCGGGCACGGGCTTGCGACTCGCGAGGAACAGCGGACCGCGTGTTCGGGTTGACCCGTCGGGTAGCCGCAGGAGCCGGGGGAGGAGGTGCGCCGTGCCGGTTCCCCAGTAGACCCATTCGGTCTCGCCGCCTTTGGAGCGGATCGGTGCCCGCCGGTTCTCGAGGTCGAGCTGCTCGACGTTGAGCGCGAGGATCTCGCTGGCGCGCGCGGCCGTCTCGTAGAGCATTCGCCAGAGCGTCTTCTCGCGGAGCGGAACGTCGCGGCGTGAGAGCTGTCGCTCGATCGCGGCCTTCGGCAGGTCCTTGGTGGCGTCGACGTGCTCGCGGCGCCGCTCGCAGCTGCCGGGCAGCGCCGGTCCGGGCCAGCCTTGCCTGTCGTGGCACCACGTCAGCCAGGCGTTGACAGCGGCGCGGTTGCGGTTCCACGTCGACTCGCCGGCGGTGGCCCAGAGCCGCTCGAGGACCTGGGGGATCTCGGAGTCAGAGACGTCGGCCAGGCCGCGAGCGCTCCCGAGCTCGCCGATGATCTTGTCGATCACGCTCGCGTAGGCGCGCCGGGTGTTGGCGTTCTCGCACCGCGGCGAGGACAGGAATGCATCGGCGGCCGCCTGGAGCGTGACCCCGGAGCGCCCGATCGCGGTCACGTCCGCGGCCGACATGACGGCGCCGCTCCGGCGATGTACCGGATAACGTGAGGGAGTGGCGCGGCAACGGCGCCGTTGAATCCTTTGCGCCTGCTAGCCGCCCAATCCATGAGGTACGTGATAATAGTCCGTTATCACGTACATCGCTAGGTCTCGCCGGCACGTCACAAGTGACGCACGGACGGGGGCCAGCCGATGGGGGGCAGCGGGAAGCGAAGCTACTTTGGCGAAGCGGTCGCTGGGGTTGAGTTTGATGGCGGGATCGGCGCGCTGCGCAGCCGCTTGCCGACCCGCCAAGTGACGCGGCGCTTACCGATCGACAGTCTTCGCGGTGAGATGCCGGTGGCCGATGCCAGTAGTACGGGCGTGCTGCGGTCGGGAGCGTCAGCCGGCAACGCGTAGACGTAGTGTCTGCGCCCGGTGGTCAGGCACCCGGGCTGCGTCGCGGGGTCGGCTTCGCCTGCCTTTGGTCCCTTGCGGTGGCAGCTGATCCAGGCGAATGCTCCGCTTGCTGCGATCCGTAGTCGGGTGATCTGGCTGCGCGGTGGCGTCGGATCGACAGCGGACGTGATCGTCGCGACGCGACCACCGTTTCGTCCCACGATCGTGATGCATGGCGAACGCTGCAGACCCTGCTCTTGAGGATCGCAGACCTCTGTCGCGTAGCCGACTGCATTGTCGGTGATCGCGATCGATGTGGGTTGCACCGCTTCTGCTGGTGCCTCAGCGACGATCGACGCCTTGCCCCTCGCACACACTTGCGTAACCGCCAAGCCCCCGGCACCGCGATAGACGTAGATGGCGACGGCGCCGCGCTGGGCGAGGACATGAACATTGTGATGGCCGCAGAGTCCTGGCCGACGACCGGCTGTCGATGGCCCCGCGAGCAGAGCCAGCGTAAGCGTCGTGAGCGTCATCACGGCAAGCGCCAGCGCTCTCCAGCTCACCGGCATGGCCTAAACGATTCCAGGATCTGTCGGTGCGCGGGATCGTCGGGCTTGGTGGGATCGGCGGCGGCGGGCCGGGGTCCGGGAAGTGCGCTGTTGCCGTCGCCGATCTTCCGCGGAACGTACTCGTAGATGCCGCTTGCGCTGATCAGACTCCAACTCCAGTTCTCGTGCACGCTGCACACGAGGTTGGGATCGAGGTAGTTGAAGCCGTCCTGGTAACGGACGGAGCGGTCGACCATCACGCCGCGGGTCAGGCCTCCGCCCTGAACGGTTGTGGGGGCCGGGGTGAGGACGGTGAATGGTGGGTATTGCGGACGGTTTGTCGTCGGTGCCAGCTGTGGCCACGTGTAGTTCAGCAACGGCGTTCCGACACCCCCGAGGTTGAACGCATCGGCGTAGCCGAGGCTCTCGGCACCGCTGCGGCTCAGGTACAGCGAGTCGTTTCGGGCTTGGAAGTTCGGCGTCGAGTATGCGGCTGGGGCGGGAAGCGTCTTCGGGAGCTTTTTTGGCTTGCTGCAGGGAGCCCAGTACGCGTCGATCGCCTTGTCGTTGTCAACCTTCCCGGTCAGCGCGTTTGGCGCCAGTGCTCGGCGAGACAGCAGCGCCCGGACCGTGAGGAAGTTCCCGTTCAGCGCGCCGACATCGGTCGCAACACTTCCGTCGCCCAAGAAGATCAGCGCATAGCTTTCAGGAGCGGCTGCGCTTGTCGCGCACGGTCGTCCCTCGACGGTCAGGTTCCCGATGTTCGGGTTCGCGCTCCCCATGAACTTCTTGGCGCTGTTCCAGATGCGGAAGGTTCGCGGCGACACCCCTGGGTCGGCAGGTACGACAGGAGTTACTCCGGGCGCGCTGGCGGGGGTCGGCTTGCGCTTGGGGATCTCGCGGATGTAGCCGATCGCGGTGCCGAACGAATCGACCATTGGCCAGGCGTACTCGCGTTTGAGTGTGTCGTTGGGATCCTGGGGGATCGGGGTTCCCTGGTCGGCAGGCGAGCCCTGCTGCACGACGATCGTCATGTGTGTCGTGTCGGTATCGACGAGTTGCATGCGGACGCGCATGCGGCCCTGGAATCCATACGCGTTCGGCGCACGGAACTTGGTCTGCTTGCAGCCCTTCGGGTCATTCTTTCCGCAGCCCTCGTTGCGTGGGTTGCGCACCTTGTTGCCCAGGCTCGACTTGACGCACCCGTAGAAATGGAAGTTCTGAGGTTGCAGGCCACCCAGACCGTCAGCGACGGGAGCGTCGAAGAACTGCCAGCCGGCGGCTGGTGCGCACTTCGGTTCGCGGACGATCCCGCTAACGACCGTGCCCGGTGGTGCCGAGGCCGCCGGGGATGGACGCGGGGCCACGAACTGCGTCGCCCGCGTCCCGCTGATCGGGACGGGACCGGGCGCTGATGGCGGCGCTGCGGCGACGAACGCCGAGCCCGCGGCCGAGCGATCGCCGGGACTGGACCTTGACGCGCCGATGATCGAGCCCGACCGTCCGTCGGGCAGCACGTCGACGGCGTCAATCGATGTGCCGGTCGCGTCGCCCGTTTGGCTTGCGGTGTAGCGCGTGCTGCGCTGACCGGGGGCGCCGTCTACTGCGGCGGCTTGCGGCAGTTTGTCGATGAGCCCGTCTTGCGTGTAGACGAGATAGCTGCGCGCCAGCGACGGATAGCTCACCAGCACATCGTTGAGCAAGTCGTCGTTCAGGTCTGAGCCGCCGGCGACGACCGCGTCGGTGCCCGCGCCCGCAGGCGCTTCCACGCGCCACCCCGACAAGCTTGGGTCTGCGAGGTCGATGGCGTCTGTGGTGTTGTCGTGCCCGGTGACCACGAACGCGCCGTGACCGCCGATCGCGAAGTCAGCGATCGAGTCGCCGTCGAGATCACCGAGGGTGGTGATGCTGCTCCCGATCCGGTCACCCACGCCTCCCAGGACGGCGTAACCGGCGGTGCCGAGTCCGGCGAGGTCTACGCCGTTGGGGGCGGCGGACCCATAGACGATGTACGCCTTGCCAGAGCTCGCTCGTGGCGTTGCTTCTCCTGAGCCGGTGGAGGTGGCGGCGGGCGCGCCGATCGCCACGTCATCGAAGCCGTCGGCGTTGACGTCGCCGACGCCGGTGGCGCTGGTGGCGCTCTGATCGCCGGCGGAGGCTCCGTCGATGCGGAAGCCGCTCGCTCCGAGGCTGTTGACGTCGATGGGGTTCGCGTCGGCCTTGCCGTAGATGACGTAGGTGCTGCCCGAGGCCGGGCGTGAGTTTTGGCTTGAGCGCGCGTTGCCGATGCGCCGGACCCGGTTCACCGGACACTCGGGTGGGTGAAGGTGGAGATCATGTCATGGCGGCCTGACGCATCGCGTGTGCGGCTTGTCGCGGGGTGCGGTAGCCGTGGCGTTCGAGCAGCCAGCGCTCGTTGAAGTCTTCG
>JBBSNY010000020.1:0-74377 GCA_038260305.1 Solirubrobacterales bacterium | reverse complement strand
CGCCCCGCCGCCGCTGGTGCGCCAGCGCCGCGCCGCCGACGCGCCAGCGGCCGCCGCGTGCGCCGAGGGCGGCGCGGGTAGCCCCGCGGCGGGCCGGGCCGGCGCGCGCCGGCCAGGCGCCGGCGAGACCGAGCAGGCCGAGCAGCGGCGCCCCGACCGGCAGCGACCAGGTCGCTGCGCGGCGCCCGAGCGCGAGCGGCACGGGGGCGGCGGCGAACAGGACGAGCAGTGCGATCCCGGGCGCCGCTGCGGCGAGCCACGACAGCAGCGCGGCGATCGTCGCGATCCATCCGAGGCCGGGCGCGAGCAGCACGGCGAGCGCGGCCACGAGTGCGCCGACGGCCGGATCGACCGGCGCCGGCGGCCCGAGGCCGGCGAGCGCGGCCCCCGCGAGGACGCCGGCGGCGGCACTCGCGCTCGCGCGCCGGCGTAGCCGGCCCGACCGCGGCGCGGGCGACGGCGGCGCGATCGGCCGCTCCGTCGACGCCACAGCAGACGGCTCGTCGTCACGGCGTAGGGCACGTTCGCGCCCGCGCAGGCGGCGGGCGCGGATGTTCTCCGAGTCCTCGATCTCGGGCGGCTGGGCACGCGGCGCCGCGCTCGGGCGGACCGGGGGTGGCGCGGGCTCGCGGCGGCGGGTGCGGCCCGTCAGCGTGCGTGCGGTCTGGGCGACGCCGACGTCCGCGGCTATCGGCCCGGGATCGTCGGCGACGCGGTCGGCCGCGTGCGTCAGAGCCAGGCGCAGCGAGTCCAGGCCCGCGCGCCGATCGACCTGCACCGCGACCGCGGCGTCGATCGCGCGGCACAGCCCGCTCGGCAGGTCGCGCCGCACCTTCGCCAGCCCCGGCAGCGGGACCCCCACGCGCTGCATCGTCGCGGCGAGGTTGCCGCCGCGGATCGGGTTCACCCCGGCGAGCCCCTCGAACAGGACGACGCCGAGCGCGTAGACGTCGGCGGCGCCCGTCGCGACCTGGCCGCGGGCCTGCTCGGGGGCCATGTAGGCGAGCGTTCCCATGACGTTGCCGGTGCGTGTCAGCACGTCCCCGTCGGCCATCAGCGCGATCCCGAAGTCGGTCAGCTTCGCCGCCGCGCCGCCATGCTGCGGGCTCTCCGGGCAGATGACGTTCGACGGCTTGACGTCGCGATGCACGACGCCGCGCGCGTGGGCGTGCTCGAGCGCATCGCACAGCGTGACGCCGATCATCACGACGTCGCGGTCGGAGAGGTCACCCTCGCGAATCAGCTCGGCGAGCGTTCGGCCGCGCACGAGCTCGGACACGAGGTAGACGGCGTCATCGTCGCGGCCGGACTCGTAGAGCGCGACGATGGCGGGGTGCGACAGCCGCGCGGCGGCGATCGCCTCGCGCTCGCCGCGGCCGTCGGGATCGAGCTCGATCGCGATCCGCTTGACGGCGACCTCGCGCTCGAGCTGCTGGTCCTCGGCGAGGTAGACGACCCCCATCCCGCCCGCGCCGATCCGCCGCACGAGCCGGTAGCGGCCGAGAACCACCTCGCCCGCTGGGGCGGCGTGTGCGGGCGTGTGGGCGTGAGACACCGGCTCTGCATTCGGCGCACGCAAGGCGGGCTCCTTGCGAATGCATGCAGGAAACTCGCGTCTGGCGGGAAAGTTGCACGGTGACCGAGCGCTCGCGCCGCGGTCATACTGAGCCATTCGCATTCCCGCCAAGGAGCGGACTCGTGTCCTTCTTCGACGATGACGAGCCGCGCACGACCCGCGCAAGGCCACGGAAGCCCGTGACCTCAGGGGCGGGCCCGGGCACGGATCCCCAACAGTTGCTCGTTCGGCGCCTCGTCGCGGCGGGCGTCGGCGTGGTCGTGATCATCGTGCTCGTGCTCAGCATCAACGGCTGCCTGAACAGCCGCAAGGAACAGGCGCTCAAGGACTACAACCGCGACGTCTCCGGCCTCGTGACGCAGGCCGACTCCAACACCCAGGACTTCTTCGGCGCGCTGACTGCCGGTGGCACGGACCCGATCGACGTGACATCGCAGATCAACGTCTACCGCCTGCGCGCGACAGCGCTGACGAAGAAGGGCGAGAAGCTGAGCGTCCCCGGCGACATGAAGCCGTCCCAGCGCAGCCTGCTGCTCGCGCTCGGCCTCATCGAGGAGACGATCGGCAAGGTCGCCGACAAGATCCCGGCGGCGCTATCAACGGACTCGGCCACCGCCGAGCCGGCGGTCATCTCGATCACGGCCGAGATGGAGGCCTTCCTCGCCGCCGACGTCGTCTACAAGCGCCGTACCGTCGCGCTCATCAAGCAGGTGCTCGACGATCACAACATCGGCGGCCAGACGATCCAGTCCTCGAGCTTCCTGCCGAACCTCGGCTGGCTCGACGCCTCGTTCGTCGCGCGGCGCATCCACGCCGACGCGGCCCGAGGCGCAGGCGCCGACACGTCCTCCAAGGAGGCCACGAAGGGCACGCACGGACACGCCCTGCTCGCGGTCAGCGTCGGCAGCACAACGCTCGCCGCCGGGACCACGGCCTCCAACCGCATCACGGCGTCGTCGAATTTGACGTTCAACGTCAAGATCGCCAACCAGGGTGAGAACGCCGAGACCGACGTCCGCGTCAAGGTCACGATCCGCCCGAACGGCGGCGGCAAGGCCGTCACGCAGACGAAGAGCGTCGACCAGACGAACCCCGGCACCGAGGTCGTCGTCCCGGTCGTGCTCAACCAGGCGCCGCCGATCGGACCGGCCGAGATCACGGTCTCCGTGCTGAAGGTCCTCGGCGAGGTCAACGTCTCGAACAACACCCAGAAGTACCCCGTGATCGTCGAGCGATAACGATCACGCCTACCCTGTGGGCCATGGCCCCCGAGCTCAGCTCCACCGTCGGGATCGTCGCGCTGGCGGCGGCCGCGCTCGCGCTCGTCGCCGTCTGCCTCGTCGCTTTCCTGCTGCGCCAGCTGCGCCGCCTGCGTGCCGACCAGCGCGCGGTGCTCGGTGAGCAGCGCGCGCAGGACCTCGTCGCGCACGCCGCCGCGCTCGACGCCTCGTTCCGGTCGCTCAGCGAGTACGTCGGCGGCGTCGCCGAGCGCCTCGACGATCGTCTGGCGATCGTCGAGCAGCGCCTCGACGGTGCGATCGCGCACTGCGGCCTGATCCGCTACGACGCCTACAACGAGATGTCCGGCCGCCAATCGACGTCGATCGCGCTGCTCGACAGCAGCCGTTCCGGCGTCGTCCTGTCCTCCATCCACCACCGCGACCAGGCTCGGCTGTACGCCAAGCAGATCTCCGAGGGCAGCGCCGAGCTGCGCCTCTCGCCCGAGGAGGAGGAAGCCCTCCGCCTCGCGCTGCCATAGCGCTCGCGATGCTCGACTCCTTGCAGGCCCGCGAGCTGCGCTTCGCCTACCTCGGTCCGGCGGGCACGTTCTCCGAGGAGGCCGCGCGCAGCGCACCGGACGGCGCCGGCGCCCAACTCGTCGCGATGCGCGGCGTGCGCGAGACGGTCATCGCCGTCGCCGACGGCAGCGTCGATCGTGCCGTCGTCCCGATCGAGAACTCGCTCGAGGGCCCGATCGGCGTCACGCTCGACACGCTCGCCGAGGAGCACGAGGTCACGATCGTCGGCGAGCTCGTGCTCGCCGTGTCGCCCTGCCTGATCGCGCGCGAGCCGATCGAGCTCGCGCGCATCGAGCGCGTCGTGTCGCACCCGCAGCCGCTCGCGCAATGCGCGCGCTTCCTGCGCGACAGGCTGCCGGCAGCGGAGGTCGTCGCCGTCGCGTCGACGGCCGAGGCCGTGCGCGTCGTCGCGGCCGAGCCGGCGCCGTGGGCGGCGCTCGGCACCCGTCGCGCCGCCGAGCTCTATGGCGCGACGGTGCTCGTCGACGGCACCGAGGACGAGCCCGGCAACGAGACGCGCTTCGTGTGGCTGGCACACGCGACGGCCGAGCCCGACGGGGCTCCCGCGACGAAGACGTCGCTCGCGTTCTGGGGCCCGGGGGACGCGAGCCCGGGTTGGCTCGTGCGCTGCCTGTCGGAGTTCGCGTTTCGCGGCGTGAACCTCACGAAGATCGAGTCGCGGCCGATGCGCGCGCAGCTCGGCCATTACCGCTTCTTCGTCGACTGCGAGGGCGATGCGCGCACGGCGCCGGTCCGCGACGCGGTCGCCGGCCTGCAGGCGCATTGCGAACGCGTGAAAGTGCTCGGCTCCTACCCCGCCGCCCACTAGACTCCGCGCACATCATGGCCACGCAGGCCCCCCCATCACGCCCAGAGGGGTTCGCGCCGCATCCGGAGCACCGGCGGCGCGGACGTGATTGTGGCCGTGTGCTCGTCCTCAACGCCACGTACGAACCGATCAACGTCTGCACGGTTCGGCGCGCGGCTGTGCTGCTGCTGAAGGACAAGGCCGAGATCGTCGAGCACGCGCGCTTCGAGCTGCGCTCCGAGAACGCGACGCTGCCGCGCCCCGTCGTGATCCGGCTCGTGACGTTCGTCAACGTTCCCCGCGACACGCACCGGCGCAAGATCACTCGCCGCGCCGTCTTCGCCCGCGACGGCTGGGCCTGCCAGTACTGCGGCGCACGGGCGAATCTCACCGTCGACCATGTCATCCCCCGCTCCAAGGGCGGGCCGTCGACGTGGGAGAACATCGTCGCTTCGTGCGCGCCCTGCAACCGCCGCAAGGGCGACTCGCTGCCGCACAAGGTCGGCATGCACCCCCGCCAGGCGCCGCGCGTGCCGCATCCGCAGGTCTTCATCCACGTCGCCAGCCCGACGATCCCGCCGGCCTGGCGTCAGTGGCTGCCCGAAGCGGCCTGAGACCTCCGACGCCGCAACCGGCGGGCCTCAGTAGGTGTTGGCTGTCTTGCCGGACATCTCGCCTCGCCCCCCCGAAGGAAGGCCGACACGATGATCACGACTCGCCGCAGCGCGCTGCCCGCTCTCGTTGTCGCGCTCGCGGCGTGCGTCGTGGCGATCTCGGCGTCCGATGCCCCGGCCGCTGCCTACCGGTCGTGCGTGTTGACCTCCGTCGACCAGTACCCCAGGAGCGGGAAGCCGACGTACAACTCGTCGCTGCGAGCTCGTGCCACGCCGTGCGCCACGGCCAAACGCGTCATGCGCTCCTATCAGTCCTGCCGTTCGAAGACCTCGGTCCGCTGCTCGCGAAGGGTCCTGGGCAGGTGGCGCTGCAGCGCCCGGACCGAGTCGACGAACCCGGTGACGAAGGACTTCACCGCGCGATTCACATGCACGTTGGGCGCGCGTGCGGTGCGGGGCACCTATCAGCAGGATGTCTAGTCCTGGTGGTGGACGGGGCACCAGGCCCACGCGCCCGACCGCGCGCCGGGTCGCCGTCTGCCTCGCCCTCATCGCGGCCGCGCTCGGCGCCGGCGCCTCCACCGCGTTGTCTGCGACGACCGGCTCGTCGGTGGCGACGTGCGTTGGCGCAGCCGCGCGCGACGCCGCCCATCCGTGCTTCAACCCGACGCGCTCGATCACCCCGACGCTCGAGGACGTCAACCGCGTCATCGAATCACCCTGCGAGGGGCGGATCGAGCACGGCCTGTCGTTCTGTCTGTTCGGGGTGCCGGCGTCGCGGGCGAGGGCGCACATCGCGCTCATCGGAGACAGCCACGCCTGGCACTGGCGGGCGGCGGTCGATCATGTGGCCCGTGCCGAGCGCTGGCTCGGCTACTCGGTCACCGGCCCCGGCTGCTCGTTCTCCGAGGCGGTCCGCTACCTGCCCAAGGGCGCACGAGCGCCGTGTGTGGACTTCTACCGCAGGGCGCGCGCCTGGTTGAAGCGCCACAGCGACGTCTCGACGGTCTTCGTCTCGCAGCGCAACGCAACCGAGGAGGTCCCGCCGGCCGGGCAGACGACGTTCGGCGTGCGGGTCGCAGGCTTCGAGCAGGCCTGGAAGAAGTCCCTGCCGCGGACCGTCAAGCACGTCATCGTCATCCGCGACGTGCCTGCGCCGACGCCGGCGACATCCCCCTGCATCAGGCGCGTGCTGGCGGCCAGGGCGCACGCCCCGGGCCCCGCGTGCGCGCTCGCGCGCTCGACGGCGCTCACGACGGACGTCGGCGGCGCGGCGGTCGCGGCCATGCACTCCAAGCGCTACCGCTTCGTGGACATGTCGCGGTACTTCTGCAACGCCGTGTCGTGCTTTCCGGTCGTCGGCGGCGTGCTCGTCTACCGCGACGCCGCCGGCCACATCACGCCGGCGTACTGCGCGACCCTCGGCCCGTATCTGCTGCGCCGGGTCCAGTTCCTGAGACGGTCCTGGTAGGCAACGAGCTTCGGGCGGTCGTGCTCGGAACGGACGAGAGGCGCCCCGAAGGACGCCTCTCGCATACCTGACTGGACTGAAAGCCCGAGCTGAACGGACTACCGCCGGTGGGACCAGTCCGGCGTTCGGCTCGGGGGTGGCCCGGTGTGGATTCGCTGGTACGGAGCCAGCCTTCCCGACCTAGCGGCCGAGCACCTCCAGGGTCCCGCAAGAACTGTCGCTGATACGGACCACCTCCTTTCTCTGGTCCGGGAAATGTAGCGAACGGCGATGACGGCCGCGCGACATTTCGCGTCAGCTGGCGCCCCCGCCGTCTCCGCCCCCCGCGACCTCCGGGTTCGAGCCCTCGAGCGGGGCGTCCCCGTCGGCCGCCGAGGCCTCGCTCGAGGGCGCCTCGTCGCCGGCGGATTCGACGATCAGCGCGACCGCGGAGACGAGGTCGTCGTCCTTCATGTTCATGAGCTTGACGCCCTGCGAAAGGCGCCCATAGCGGCTGATCCCGCGCACCGCGGTGCGCTGCACCATCCCGCTCTGGGAGATGAAGACGAGCTCCTCGTGCTCGCGCACGACGAGCGCGCCGGCCAGCGCGCCCTTGGCATCGGTGAGCTTGATCGTGCCGACGCCCATCGCCCCGCGCTTGGTCTTGCGGTACTCCGCGATCGACGTGCGCTTGCCGAAGCCGTTCTCGGTCACGACGAGCAGCTCCTGGTCGTCGCGGGCGACGTCCATGACGAGCACCGCGTTGCCGGGCTGGTCGACGTCCATGCCGCGGACGCCCGATGTGTCACGGCCCATCGGCCGCGCGTCGGACTCCGGGAAGCGCACGGCCTTGCCCTTGCGCGAGACGATCAGGATGTCGTCGTCGCCGCTCGTCCGGCGCACGCTGACGAGCTCGTCGTCGTCGCGGATGTTGATCGCGATGATCCCGTCGGCCTTGATCGGCGTGTTGTAGGCGAGGAACTCGGTCTTCTTCACGATGCCCTTGCGCGTCGCGAAGATGACGTAGCGGCCCTCGGTGAAGTCGCGGGTCGCGAGCACCGACTGGATGCGCTCCTTCTCGCGCAGCGGTAGGACGTTGACGAGCGCCCGCCCCTTGGCGGTACGCGAGGCCTCGGGCAGCTCGTAGACCTTGGAGCGGTAGACCTTGCCGCGGTTGGAGAAGAACAGCAGGTAGTCGTGCGACGAGCAGACGAAGAGGTGCTCGATGTAGTCGCCGTCCTTCATGTCCATCCCGGTCACGCCGCGCCCGCCGCGCTGCTGTGCGCGGTACGTCGTCAGCGGCAGCGACTTGATGTAGCCGGACTTCGTGATCGTGATGACCATCTGCTGCTCGGGGATGAGGTCCTCGATACCGATCTCGTCCTCGGATTCGGCGATCACCGTCCGTCGTTCGTCGCCGAAGCGCTCGGCGATCTCGTGCAGCTCCTCGACGATGATCGCGAAGACGCGCGCCTCGTCGCCGAGGATCGCCCGCAGCTCCGTGATCCGCTCGACCTTGTCGGCGTGCTCGGTCTTGATCGCGTCGGCCTCGAGCGCGGTCAGCTGCGACAGGCGCAGGTCGAGGATCGCCGACGCCTGGATCTCCGTCAGGCCGAAGCGCGCGACGAGCTCGATGCGCGCGTTCTCGCGATCGCGCGAGGCGCGGATGAGCGCGATGATCGCGTCCATGTTGTCGAGCGCGATGAGCAGGCCCTCGAGTACGTGGACGCGTCGTTCGAGCATGCGCAGCTCGTGCTGGGAGCGGCGCACGACGATCTCGCGCTGGTGCTGCACGTAGTACTTGATGACGTCGCGCAGCGACAGCGTCCGCGGCACGTTCTCCACGAGCGCGACCATGTTCACGCCGAACGTCGACTGCAGCGGGGTGTGCTTGTAGAGCTGGTTGAGGACGACCTCGGGGATCTCGTCGCGCTTCAGCGTGATGACGACCCGCATCCCGCCGCGCTCGGACGAGTGGTCCTCGAGGTCCGCGATGCCCGTGAGCTTCTTCTCGTGGACGAGCTCGGCGATCTTCTTGACGAGCCCGCCGTCGCCGCCCTTCTTCACCGCGTAGGGCAGCTCGGTGACGATGATCGCCTCACGTCCGCGGCCGATGTCCTCGGTGTGCGCGCGCCCGCGCACCTTGACCTTTCCGCGCCCCGTCTCATAGGCGTCGAGGATCCCCTGGCGGCCGAGGATGATGCCGCCGGTCGGGAAGTCCGGACCGGGCATGTGCTTGATGAGCTCGACCGCGGCCTCGAGGCGCGGCATGTTGGCGATCGCCGGGTTCTCGATGAACGCAACGACGGCGTTGATGACCTCGCGCAGGTTGTGCGGCGGGATGTTCGTCGCCATCCCGACGGCGATGCCTGACGAGCCGTTGACGAGCAGGTTCGGGAAGCGCGCCGGCAGGACCGTCGGCTCCTGCTTGCGACCGTCGTAGTTCGGCGTGAAGTCGACCGTGTCCGCATCGAGGTCGCGCAGCATCTCCATCGCCACGCGCTGCAGCCGAGCCTCGGTATATCTCATGGCCGCCGGTGGATCGTCGTCGATCGAGCCGAAGTTGCCTTGGCCGTCTACGAGCTCGTAGCGCATCGAGAACGGCTGCGCGAGCCGCGCGAGCGCGTCGTAGATCGCGCTGTCGCCATGGGGGTGGTAGTTGCCCATGACGTCGCCGACGATCGACGCGCACTTGCGGTACGGGCGCGTCGGCGTCAGGCCGTTCTCGGACATCGAGAACAGGACCCGGCGATGGACGGGCTTCAGGCCGTCGCGGACGTCGGGCAGCGCGCGGCCGACGATGACGGACATCGCGTAGTCGAGGTACGCGGAGCGCATCTCGTCCTCGAGCGCGCGCGGCTCGATGTTGCCTCCGGACAGCGTGTCGATCGATGCCATGGGCTAGCGGATTCTCCGGGTGGTTGGTGCGGTCGCCTGCACTAGACGTCGAGGTTGGCGACGAGGCGGGCATTGTCCTCGATGAACTGTCGGCGCGGCTCGACCATGTCGCCCATGAGCGTCGAGAAGATCTCGTCCGCCCGCGCGGCGTCCTCGATGTTCACCTGCGCGAGCGTCCGCGTCGCCGGATCCATCGTCGTGTCGCGCAACTGTGCGGCGTTCATCTCGCCGAGGCCCTTGAAGCGCTGCAACGTGATGCCCTTCTGCGCGACGGTCATGACGCCCTCGCGCAGCGCGTCGAACGAGGGCGCGTCGGCCGTCGTCTCGCCGAGCTTGATCGTGAACGGCGCGCGGCCGGCGAGCTCGATGAGCTGGCCGTGCACGCGCGAGAACTGGCGGTAGTCCTGGGCGCCGAACAGCCGCTTCGGGATCTGCAGTGCGCGCGCGAGACCCGAGCGCGTCTCGACGGCGCGCACGACGAGCACCTGCTCGTCCTCGCTCATCAGCATCGTCTCGTACGGTGCGTCCTCGACGCCCTCGCGCTCGACGAGCGCGATCGCCGCCTCGACGGAGTCGACCTGCTCGTCGAGAATGCCCGACTCCTCGAGGAAGCCGACGGTGTCGTGGCCGTACTCCGCGCGCAGCGTCGCCGACCAGCCCGAGTACTGCTTCAACAGCCGCGAGAAGCGCTGCCAGCGCGCCTCGGTGAGCTTGAACTGCGTGCCGTGGCGGTCAAAGCAGACGACCTTCTCGAGCTTGTCCGACAGCAGGATCTCCTCGAGCTCGGAGTCCTTCTCGATGTAGCGCTCCTGCGAGCCCTGCTTGAGCTTGTACAGCGGCGGCTTGGCGATGTAGATGTAGCCGGCCTCGATGAGCTGCGGCATTTCACGGAAAAGCAGAGTCAATGCCAACGTTCTGATGTGAGCCCCGTCGACGTCAGCATCCGTGTTCTTGTGCGCCATGCCGCCCAACCCGCAGATGAAGTTCTCATCGGTCTGTACCGAAAAGTCGTAGACACATCGAGAGGCCCCGCGGACCCGCCGGACCGACCGCACCGCAAGCCCGAGAAGGTCCCCGGACGACCCCGCGGCCGGCCCGCGAGCGCGGGTACCGGACACCCGGGCGTGCACCGTCGCCGCACCCTTGTGGTCGGACCAGATGGCCTCGATCCGCTTGAGTCCCGCCGCGCCGGCGATCCTCACGCAGTAGCTCGTGTGACGTTTCGCCACCACCTGACCGTTTGCCAAGCGCGTGCGCTCTCCGCGCGGCGGAGCGGTTGCGATCGATGCAACAACCCCGTAGCTCCCGAGGAGCATGCTGAGGCCGCTCGCGATGTCTCGCGACGAGGTCGCCCAGAACACCGTCCCGGTGGTGCAGCAACCATCGCCGGCGAGATAGCCACGCAGGAACGCTGACCTTAGCTCCTCGTCAACCTCGAAGATCAGCCCCGGGATGCGCTTCGTGATGGCGGTCACGCCATCGAAGCCGAACAGGTGACACCAGGCCAGCGCCGCGACGCGGTTGTTGATGCGCAACTCGTCGATGCGCGTTTCCGACTGGTACTGGCTCGCGATGCGCCCGAACACGCACAACGCGGCGCGGCGGATCTCGGGCACGAAGTGGGCGTTGCCGCTGCCGATCGCGAAGCGGATGCCCGCGCGCGGGTTGCCCGAGCCCTCGGCCAGGTAGAAGCCGAGCAGGGTCATGAGCGCGTCGTCGACCTCGATGTAGCGCTTCACCGGATCGCTGGCGTAGTGCTCGGGCGTCAGCTCGACATCGTCGCGATCCTCGAAGAACTCGAGGTCGTCGGCGCTGAGATCCGCCAGCCGCACATAGGGCCTAACCCGATTGGCAGGGGACGCGCGGTACTGCGTCGCCCACACGTGGTCGAGCCGGCTCGCGACGATCTGCACGCGCCCGAGCACCGTGCCGACATCCGCCCCGACCGCCTCCGCGTACGCCGCGAAGTTCGGCAGCGTTGGTCGCGACGTGCCCTTCTCCCACGCGTAGAACGTCACGGGCTGCTTGATCCCGACCAGCTCGCAGAGCGCCTTGTTGGCCAAGCCACTCACGCGTCGCAGCGCCGCGAGCTCGGCGCGCACCGCCGCCGGGATGTCCACGCGCGGCGCGGTCATCTCGCTGTTGTCCGCGTACTCCGCCCGCACCTTCCAGCGGCCCCAAGCCTCGACGGCGGCGCCGCGCGCCCACACCTCACGAGCCGCGGCCGGGATGCGCCACAGCTCGCGCATGAGGTCGATCCGGCTAGGGGCGACCTCCGGCAGCCGCACCCTGCGCGGCGCCGCGATCCGGTCGCCGACGGCCAGCGCGTCGCCGCGCTTCTTGCGCAGCGCGCCGTCGTCCAGCACGTACAGCGAATGATTCCCCGTGACCCGCGTCGAGCGGCCGTACTGCGTCGTCACCTCGAACAGGTCCTCGTCGGTCTCGTGGCGGATGACCGCCTTGATGGGACGGAAGCGGACCTCGTGGTCGTCGCGGCCGACGCACAGCACCTCGCCGAGCTCGCCCGGCTGACCGGCCAGGACTTTGCGGTACTCCTGCGGCCCGGACACGGGCGCGTGGTCGACCCACGGATCGATGTACTCGGCGACGCGGGTGAGCCGGGTCCGCCCCTCGCGGTCACGGACGAGGACATGCTCGTCGCCGTCGACGCTCATGAGAATGATCTTGTGGTAGCGCGCCTTCTCGATGTCGAACTCCTCGCGAACGCCCGTCCCGATCGCCGTGATCAGCGCCTGGATCTCGAGGTTCTTGAGGACCTTGTCGATGCGGCTCTTCTCGACATTGAGGATCTTGCCGCGCAGCGGCAGCACGGCCTGCGTGTTGCGGTCGCGCCCCTGCTTCGCCGAGCCGCCGGCGGAGTCGCCCTCGACGATGAAGATCTCGGCCAGCGACGGATCCTTGACCGAGCAGTCGGCGAGCTTGCCCGGCAGCGTCGAGTTCTCGAGGGCGGACTTGCGCCGTGTCGTGTCGCGCGCCTGGCGGGCGGCGACCCGCGCCTGGGCGGCCGACACCGCCTTGCGCACGATCGCGTTGCCCTCCTTCGGGTTCTCCTCGAGGAACTCGGCAAGGCTCGAGTTCACGACGGAGGCGACGAAGCCCTCCATGCCCGGGTTGCCGAGCTTCGTCTTCGTCTGGCCCTCGAACTGCGGGTCGGAGAGCTTCACGGAGATGATCGCGGTCAGGCCCTCGCGCACGTCCTCGCCGGTGAGGTTCTCGTCCTTCTCGCGCAGCATGCCCTTCTCGCGGGCGTAGCGGTTCAGCGTCCGCGTCAGCGCCGAGCGGAAGCCGGACATGTGCGAGCCGCCCTCGTGCGTGTTGATGTTGTTGGCGAACGAGAACACGCCCTCCTGGTAGGTCGTGTTCCACTGCATCGCGATCTCGACGGCGCCCTCGCGCTCGTTCTCGCCCTGGAAGTAGACGACCTTGCGGCCGATCGCCTCCTTGTTCTTGTTCAGGTAGCGCACGAAGTCCTCGATCCCGCCGTCGTAGCGGAATTCAGCCTTCGCCCCCTCGCCGCGCTCGTCGGTGATCGAGATCGCGAGGCCGCGCGTCAGGAAGGCTGTCTCGCGTAAGCGCTGCTCCAGCGTCGCGAAGTCGAGCTCGGTCGTCTCGAAGACCTCGGCGTCGGGACGGAACTTGATCGAGGTGCCGTGGTGCGACGACGCCTCGCCCTTGGCGAGCGGAGCCTGCGGGGCGCCGCGCTGGTACTCCTGGCGCCAGACATGGCCGTCGCGACCGATCTCGATCTCCAGCAGCTCCGACAGCGCGTTGACGACCGACAAGCCGACGCCATGCAGGCCGCCGGAGACCTTGTAGCCGCCGCCGTCGCCGAACTTGCCGCCGGCATGCAGGACGGTCAGCACGACCTCGACGGCCGGGCGCTGCTCCTTGGCCATGATCCCGACGGGGATGCCGCGCCCGTCGTCGTCGACCGTGACGGAGTTGTCGGGGTGGATCGTGACGTCGACCCGCGTGCAGTGGCCGGCGAGGGCCTCGTCGACGGAGTTGTCGACGACCTCGTAGACGAGGTGATGCAGACCGCGCACACCCGTCGACCCGATGTACATGCCGGGTCGCTTGCGGACCGCCTCGAGCCCCTCGAGGACGGTGATGTCCTGCTCGTCGTACGTCTCGTCGCCGGTGCGCCCGTCGAACTTGCCGTCGTCCTTCGCCACTGATCCTCCGAACGTGAAGAAGCCCCGGGTCCGCGTCTCTCCGACGGGCCGGGGCCGGGTCCTGCATCTGCGCGTAATGATAGCACAGGTGGGTACATAACCCAGGCCCGAAAGCGTTACGAAAGTGCTGCAAAACAGCGACTTCTTTGGCGCAGCACCGATGCCCGGAGCGGAGCGCGTGCCGGTGTCGGGCGGTGAGCGAACGCGACCGCGCGCGGCGGCCGCTCCGGCGGGCGGTCGATGCGCCGCTCGACGCGCCCCAGGCGACTCGCTCAGCGCTCGTCGCGAGGCGTCCGGCGGCCGGCCATCGTGACCCGGATCGCGCTCACGCGATCACCTGCGATGCGGTCGTTGAGCTGCTCCACGAGCTGCGGTCCCATGAGGTCGATCTCCTGCATCCACTGCGCCGACGAGCAGCGCAGGGTGACCGTTCCGGCGCGCTCGGAGACGGGAGCCGCCTGCGCCGCGAGGGTCGGGCCGGCGGCCTGCTCCCAGACGCGCTGCACCTCGCCGAGCAGCGTCGCCGGCGCGAGCCGCGTCGTGAGCGCGCCGATCGCCTCGCTCAACGGTCGCGGGGCCCGCCGCCTCATGCGGCGACGGCGTCCTGGACGATCGCGCCGTCGCGCACCTGCAGGCGCGCGACGGAGGCCGCCTCGGCGCCCGGCACGTGCGCGAGGTCGGTCGTCGTGATGACGCTCTGCCCCTCCCCGCCGAGCATCCCGGCCAGCATCGCGCGGCGCTCCGGGTCAAGCTCGCTCATCACGTCGTCGAGCAGCATCAGCGGCACGGCATGGCGCGTCGATGCCAGCGCCTCGCGCTCGGCGAGCAGCAGCGCGAGCAGCGCGAGGCGCTGCTCGCCCTGCGAGCCGTAGGCGCGCAGCTCGCGACCGTTGCGCAGCAGCCCGAGGTCGTCGCGGTGCGGCCCGTGGCCGGTGAAGCCGCGCTCGAGGTCCGACGCGGTGTGCGCGGCGAGCTCGGCGGCCAGCTCCGCCTCGTCGGAGGCGTGCGAACGCGGCCGATAGCGCAGCTCGCCGTCGCCGCCGAGGCCGAGCGCCGCCGCGAGCGCCGCGAAGCGCCCCGACAGCAGCTCGATCGCCGCGGCACGGTTGTCGCGCAGGGCGATGCCATGCCGCGCGAGCTCGGCGTCCCACGCCGGCAGCGAGCTCGTCGAGGCGCGCCCGCTGCGGATCCGCGTCAGCAGGGCGTTTCGCTGCGCGAGCGCCTGTCCGTAGGCCCGTCGCGTCTCCGAGCGCCCCGGCCACGTCGCGGCAACGACCTGGTCGACATGCGAGCGGCGCAGCGCCGGCGGGCCCTTGACGAGCTCGAGGCGGTCCGGCAGGAAGACGCAGATCAACGGCCGCGCCTGGACGTCGATGCGCTCGACGGTGACGCCGTCGGCCTGGATGCGCTTCGCCTCGCCCGGCGCGAAGCCCACGGTCAGGGTGTGCTCGCGCCCCTCGTCGTCGCGCAGATCGACCTCGACGCGCACGACGGCCGCTTCGAAGCGCACGATCTCGCGCTCGTTGGACGTGCGGCAGGAGCGCCCCGTGCAGCCGAAGTACAGCGCCTCGAGCAGGTTCGTCTTGCCGGCGCCGTTGCGGCCGTGGACGACCGTCAGGCCCGCGCCGAGCGCGATGTCGGCGCTCTCGTAGCTGCGAAAGTCCCGCAGGCGCAGGCGGGTCGCGATCATGCTCGCGCCGGCCGGCCCGCCGAACTAGGCGTTCAGGCGGATCGGCATGATCAGGTACAGGAAGCCGCTGCCGTCGGCGGATTCGATCAAGCCCGGCCGCAGCGGGCTGATGAGCTTGAGCACGAGGTCGCCGCCCTCCGAGCTCTCGAGGCCGTCGCGCAGGTACTCCGGGTTGAAGCCGATGTCGAACGATTCGCCCGCGAACGGCACCGGCAGCGTCTGGCTCGCCTCGCCGACGTCGGGCGTCTGCGCGGAGATCGTCAGCTCGCCCTCGCTGAAGTGCAGGCGCAGTGGGGCGTTCTTCTGGGCCATCAGGCTGATCCGCCGCACGACCTCTGTCAGTTCTCCCGATGCCAATGTCAGTTCGTGTTCAAACGCGTCGGGCAGAAGCTGGCGATAGTTCGGGAACTGACCATCGATGAGCCGCGACGAGAGGACGTCGCCGCCGACCTCGAAGACGATCTGGTTCGCGCGCACCGAGACGCTGAGCTCATCCGCGTCGGCCGCCTGCGCGATGCGGGCGAGTTCCTGCAGCGCCCGCGCCGGTACGGTCGCCTCGAAGCTCCCGTCCAGCGGCGCCTCGAGCTGGGTCTCCTTGACGCTGAGGCGGTAGGAGTCCGTCGCAACCATCCGCAGCTCGGCGCCCGTGGCCGACACGAGGATGCCTGTCAGGATCGGCCGCGTCTCGTCGCGCGAGGCGGACCGGGCGACGCGGTTGATCGTCTCGACGAACGCGGCCGCCGGCACCTGGACGACGGTGTCGCCGCCGGGCTCGGGCAGCGGCGGGAAGTCCTCCGCGCGCAGCGTGCGGATGTGGAACGTCGCCGACCCCGACAGGATCTCGACGTCCTGCTCGGTCGGGCGCAGCTCGAGCGACGCATCGCCCCCGGGCAGCGAGCGGGCGATGTCGAGCAGCAGACGCGCCGGCAGCACGACGGTGCCGTCCCGCTCCACGGTCGCCTCGAGCGGGACGCGCAGGCCGACGTCCATGTCGGTGGCGCGCAACTCGGCCGCACCGTCGGCGGCCGTGAGCTGGACGCCGGAGAGCGCCTGGACGGCGCTGCGCGTCGAGGCGACGCGGGAAACCACGCTGAGCTGCGCAAGCAGATCCGCTGAGGAGGTCGTGAACTTCACGATGGACACCTCGAATGTCTAATAGAGGTCATAGGGCCTGTGCAGCTGTGCAGAAGGAGGAAGAAGCACGGAGGATGCGGGGCGATGGCGCGATGGCGCGCGCGATCTGTTGGGGAGAGTGTGTCAAGTCGCGCGGTCACGTCATGCCCCGTCGACGAGGCGGCGCTCCAGTGCACCGACGAGCGCCTTCGCCTCGGGGTCGGACGCAAGCCGCTCGTCGGCACGCCGACAGGCGTAGATGACCGTCGTGTGGTTGCGTCCGCCGAACTCTCGGCCGATCGCGGGGAGGGTCTGGCCGGTGTGCCGGCGGGCGAGATACATCGCGACCTGGCGGGGCCACGCGACCCGCCCGCTGCGGGCGCTGGAGAGCAGCTCCTCGCGGGGGATCGAGAACGCCTCGCAGGTCAGCTCCAGCACGCGCTCGATCGTCAGCGGCTGGCGTTGGGGCCGGGCGTTCGGGTAGAGCCCCGCGAGGACCTCGTCGGCGAGATCGACGTCGATCGCCCGGCCGGTCAGCGAGTGGTAGGCGACGACGCGGATGAGGGCGCCCTCGAGCGCGCGCGGGTTCGTCGTGATCGCGTGGGCGATCACGTGGAGGGCGCCCTCGTCGTCGAGCTCGATGCCGTCGAGCTGGACGCGCTTGCGCAGGATCGTCAGCCGTGTCGCGAGGTCGGGCGGTGAGATCTGCGCGACGAGACCGGCCTGGAAGCGCTCGAGCAGGCGCGCCTCGAGCGCGGCCATGTCGGCGGGCAGCCGGTCGCACGTGAGGACGAGCTGGCTGCCCGTCTCATACAGCGTGTTGAACGTGTGGAAGAACTCCTCCTCGGTCTTCGCCTTGCGCTGCAGGAACTGGACGTCGTCGATGAGCAGGACGTCGGTGTCGCGGAAGCGCGCCTTGAAGTCCTCGACGTCGCGGGCCTGCAGCGCCGCGACAAACTCGTTCGTGAAGCGCTCGGCGGTCGTGCAGCGCACGCGCAGACCGCCGCCGTGCTCACGGATGTAGTTGCCGATCGCGTGCAGGAGGTGGGTCTTGCCGAGCCCGGGTGGGCCGTACAGAAAGAGCGGGTTGTACGTCTGTCCGGGGAGCTCGGCGACGGCGAGCGCGGCCGCGTGCGCGAAGCGATTGCCGTCGCCGATGACGAACTGGTCGAACGTGAGCTTGGGATGGAACTCGGGCTCGCCGCCGTGCGGCGCCTCGGCCGTGTCGCCAGCGGCGGTCGTGCGGGCCTGCGGTGACGGGATGTCAAGCGGCGAGTCGGGAGCGACGACGTCGACGACGATCTGCGGGCCGAGGACGGCGGCGGCACACGTCTGCAGCACGCGGGTGAAGCGGTCGCAGATCCAGCTACGGATCTCGTCGGGCGCCGCGACGACGAGCGTGTCGCCGAGCAGCGCCCGCACGGTCAGCGGCTCGAGCCAGATCTCGAACGTGGAATCCGGGACGGCTTGGCGCAGCTCGCTGCGGACCTGAGCCCAGTCATGGGCGAGCTGCGGGGTCGGGCCGGGGGTCATCGACTCCTTCGGGAGTGCGTGCTGCGAGGGACGGCGAAGGGCCCCGCGATCCGGCCGGGAGGTCGAACATACCAGCGGTCGGGAGGGCCGCTTCGTGTCGTCACGCGCGCTTGTGGAAGGACCCTGCACTACGCGAGAAAAACGTCGTCCAGGGGCGGTGGGGCCGGGTGCGGTACTCTTGCCGCCGCGCTTCCGGCGCCACCTTCGAGATGAAACGCACGTACCAGCCCAAGAAGCGCAAGCGAGCCCGCAGCCACGGGTTCCGCAAGCGCATGCAGACGAAGGCCGGGCGCCAGACGCTCAAGCGTCGTCGTGCCAAGGGCCGCAAGCGCCTCACCGTCTGACACCGGCCCGCGCTTCCCGACTCTCTAGGCTCAGTCAGGTGGACGAGCCCCTGTTTCGAGCGCAGACGGCGCCGCGCGCCAAGCGCGGCCGGCTGTCGCGCAGCGCGGAGTTCGAGCGCGCATACCGCCAGGGGCGGTCGCACGGCAATCGCCACTTCGTCCTGCACGCATTCCCGCGCGGCGAGGGCGAGGCACGCCTCGGTGTGTCCGTCTCGCGCAAGGTCGGCGGGGCGGTCGACCGCAATCGCGTGAAGCGTCTGCTGCGCGAGGCCTACACGGCGGAGTCCGCGCTCGTACCCGCGGGATACGACCTCGTCGTCGTCGCTCGCCCGAGCGCGCGCGAACTCGCCGAGCGTGAAGGGCTCGAGGGCGTGCGAGCGGCGCTGCGCGAGCTGCTGGCGAAGGTCGGTCCGGCATGAGGGCCGGCGTGCGGATCATGCAGGCTCCGATCGTGCTGTACCAGCGCGTGATCTCGCCTGCGCTGCCGCGGCGCTGCCGCTACGAGCCGACGTGCTCGGCGTACGCGGTCCGGGCGCTGCGGGACTTCGGCATACTTCGCGGCCTGGTGCTGGCGACGTGGCGTCTCGTGCGCTGCAACCCGTTCAGCCATGGTGGCTACGACCCCGTCGAAGCCCAGCGTCTGTTCGCGCCGCGCCGCTCGGCCGGCCCAACCCCATGATCTCCTCCGCCCTCACCGTCCTCCCCCCGGCCTACATCGCGCCCGTGGAGTGGATGGTCGCGCTGCTGAAGCCGATCCTGATCTTCTTCCACGACTCGATCGGCGTCGGCTGGGGCATGTCGATCGTCCTGTTGACGATCTGCGTGCGGGCCTGCCTGGCGCCGCTGACCGTGAAGCAGTTCAAGTCGATGCAGGCGATGGTGCGCGTGGCACCGGAGCTCAAGGCGCTGCAGGCGAAGTACAAGGACGACAAGCAGCGCCAGCAGCAGGAGGTCATGAAGTTCTACGCGGAGAACAAGATCAACCCGTTCGCCTCGTGCCTGCCGCTCGTCGCGCAGATGCCGTTCTTCATCGGTCTCTTCTACACGCTGCAGAGCGACCTGCGGCGCGAGATCTGCGGCGGGGTCGCCGGCGCGACGCACCTCGTCGCGGGCAAGCTGCCGCCCTGCGGCACGCTGGAAGGATCGACGGGCAACGAGCAGTTCCTGTTCATCCCGGACCTGACGGACAAGGCGACCGGCTGGGTCCTCGGCGTGCTGATCGTCCTGTACGTCGGATCACAGCTGCTGTCGAGCATCCTCACGCCGTCGACCGCGGACCGCAACCAGCGTCTGCTCATGTACGCGCTGCCGTTCGTCTTCCTGATCTTCATCATCCGCTTCCCGTCCGGGCTCATCGTCTACTGGATCACGACGAACCTCTGGACGGTCACGCAGGGCTACGTGCTGCGGCGACGGATGGGCCCGATCTCGCTGCCCAAGGGCGAACCGGCGCTCGCCGGGATTCCCGGCGGCGGAGCGGTCGCGGGCGGCGGCGGCTTCATGGCGCGGCTCTCGGCCGCTGCCGGCGCGAAGTCGAAGCCCGCCGACGAGCCGCCTGCGGAGCCCGCGGTGAAGGGCGCGCGCAGCAGCGCTTCATCGAAGACTGCGGCGGCGAAGCGCCGCTCGCCCGCGCCGAGCACCGCGAAGTCAGGCACCGCCGCGAAGGCGGGCACGGCCGCAAAGGCGGGTGCAGCGGCAAAATCGAGCGCCGGCGCGAAGACGGGCACGGCCGGGAAGTCGGGTGCAGCGGCGAAGTCCGGCGGCGGCCGGGCGCGGTCGTCGAAGTCCTCGGAAGCCAGCGCCACGACCGCGTCGGCGAAGCCGACGCGCGACGGCCCGCCGCCCCCGCCCCCACGCAAGAAGAAGAAGCGTTCGGGAAGGCGCCGATGAGCGAAGACGACGAGCTGGAGCCGATCGATGCCGTCGAGGAGTTGCTCGAGGAGGTCGTCCGTGGCCTCGGTCTCGACGCTACCGTCGATGTGGAGGACGACGGCGAGGTGCTCACCGGCACGGTCCACGGTGACGACCTCGGCCTCTTCATCGGCCGTCACGGCCAGACGATCGACGCCGTCCAGCATCTCGCCCAGCGGGTCGCGGGCTCGCGCGGGGGCACCGACGGCCGTCGGATCGTCATCGACGCCGAGGGCTATCGCGAGCGTCGGGAGGTGATGCTCCAGCGCCAGGCCGAACACGCGGTCGACGACGCGCTGCGGACAGGGCGCCCCGTCGCACTTGACGCGATGAGCGCGAGCGAGCGCCGGATCGTGCACGAGTACCTGCGCGACCATGGCGACGTCGAGACGTACTCCGAGGGTGACGAGCCGAACCGCCACCTCGTCGTCGCTCCCCGCAACGCCTGATTCGGCGCCCCGCCGTTTCACGTTTTTCTCCCCGGTGAAACAATGTCGGCCGTGCTGACCGACGTCGAGCGCGGCCTCATCGCCGGGATCCTGATGAGCGAGGGGTCCTTCGGCGGCGACGGCAAGCAGCCGCACGTCATCCTGCGCAAGCACGTCCGCCACGAGTCGCTCATGCGCTGGCTCGTGGAGCGCTTTCCCCGCTCGCGCCTCTACGGGCCCTATCACCACGCCGATCGCTCGTACTTCCAGTGGGTCGCGCGCGGCCCCGCCCTCGTCGAGGACGTGTTGCCGGTGCTCGCCGCGCTCATCGTGCCCGAGCTCGACGCGCACGCCGCCGGCCGCCTGCGGGAGATGTGCGAACGCTACGCGACGTACATCGCGCGCGTCCGGGCGCGGGGCGAGGCATGAGTGCCCGCTCGCGCCAGCGCCTCGCCGCGCTCGGGCGGCAGTTCGAGCTGCCCGAGGGGGCGGTCGACGCCATCGACCGGCTGCTGGCGCTCATCGCGACCGATCCGGCAGCGCCGACGAGGGTCACCGACCCGAGCTCCGCGGTCGACACGCACGTCGCCGACGCGCTCGTTGCGCTCGAGCTCGACGCCGTGCGGGCCGCTGGCAGGATCGCGGACCTCGGATCGGGCGCTGGGTTCCCGGGCCTCATCCTGGCCGCTGCGCTGCCGCAGGCACACGTCACGCTCGTCGAGAGCAGCACGAAGAAGTGCGCGTTCCTTGCGCGCGCGGCGGAGGAGATGGGTCTGTCGAACGTCGAGCCGGTCGCGCTGCGGGCGGAGCAGTGGGAGGCGGGCCTTGGGGTCTGCGATCTCGTGACGGCGCGCGCGGTCGCCCCACTGAACGTCCTCGTCGAGTACGCGGCGCCGCTGCTCGTGGAGGGCGGCACGCTCGTCGCCTGGAAGGGCCGCCGCGACGCTGCCGAGGAGGTCGACGGGGCCGCAGCGGCGGCCGGCACCGGCCTCGCGGGCGCCGGCGTGCGGGCCGTGCACCCATGGGCCGGGGCCGAACATCTGCATCTGCACAGCTTCACGAAGATCGGTTTGACCCCGAATCGTTACCCGCGCCGGCCGGGAATGGCCAGCAAACGGCCGCTGCGTGCGGTGAGCTGACTCGCGACCGACGATTCGGTCACGAACCGGCCACGATCCGCGCCCGCTGCGCGGTACCGTTGGGGCCGATGGGGACCGTCTACGCGATCGCGAACCAGAAGGGCGGTGTCGGCAAGACGACGACCGCCGTGAACGTCGCGGCCTGCATCGCGGAGGCAGGCTTCCCGACGCTGCTCATCGACATCGATCCGCAGGCCAACGCCACCCTCGGGCTCGGTGCGCCGAAGAACATCCAGCCGAACGTCTACGACGTGCTGTCGGGCCGCGCGACCCTCGCTGAGGCCGAGCGCGACACCGCGATCGAGCTGCTGACGCTCGTCCCGGCGCACCCCGATCTCGCGGGCGCGAACGTCGAGTTGCCGCGCGAGCCGGGCTCCGAGACGCGCCTTCGCGAGGCGCTCGCCGCCGTCCGCGAGCGCCACGAGTACATCCTGCTGGACTGCCCGCCGTCGCTCGGTCCGCTGACCGTCAACGCGCTCGTCGCGGCGGACCAGGTCATCGTCCCGGTCCAGACGGAGTACTTTGCGCTCGAGGGCCTCGCGGGCCTGCTCGACACCCTGACGCTGATCCAGCGCGAGCTGAACCCCCGTCTGAAGATCGCCGGGATGCTGCTGACGATGCACGACGGCCGCACGCGCCTTGCGCGCGACGTCGAGCGCGAGGTGCGCGAGCACTTCCCGTCGCTCGTCTTCGAGACGGTCATCCCGCGCAACGTCCGTGTCGGTGAGGCGCCGAGCTACGGCCTGCCCGTCACGCACCACGACCCCCACTGTGCGGGCTCCGACGCGTACTTCGAGCTCGCCAAAGAAGTCGTGCGAGCGGGAATGGCGTCGTGAGCGCTCCGCGCCGCGGGATGGGCCGCGGGCTCGGCGCGATCCTGGCGGTGTCCGGCGATCGGCCACCCGGCGCCGACGATCTGCGCTCGCTGCCGGTCGAGATGATCGTCGCGAACCCGAAGCAGCCGCGCCGCGACTTCGACGATGCCGCGCTCCAGGCGCTCGCCGGCTCGCTTCGCGAGCGAGGCGTCCTGCAGCCGGTGCTCGTGCGGCCGGTGGCGGGCGGCACATTCGAGCTCGTAGCGGGGGAGCGGCGCTGGCGCGCGGCGCGGCTCGCGGGCCTGGAGACGATCCCCGCGCTCGTGCGCGAGCGCGACGACGCGGACGCGCTCGAGGCGGCGCTGATCGAGAACATGGCCCGCGAGGACCTCAATCCCGTCGAAGAGGCGCGCGCCTGCGCCGCGCTCGTCGAGGAACTCGGCCTGACCCGTGAGACCGTCGGGCTGCGCGTCGGGCGCAGCCGCGTCGCGGTGTCGAACCTCCTGCGCCTGCTCGACCTGCCCGACGAGGCGCTCGCGCTGCTCGAACGCGGCGAGCTGTCGGCCGGCCACGGCCGCGCGCTGCTGCTCGCGACCGACCACGCCGACCGCCGGCGGCTGGCGCGCTCCGCCGTCGCCGACGGCTGGTCGGTGCGGACGCTCGAGGAGCGCGCCCGCGAGGCCAACGCGCCCGATGCGCCAAGGCCCGAACGAAAGGCGCGCGGCGCGGCGCTCGTGCACCCCGACCAGCAGGCCGCCGCGGGCGAGATCGCCGACGCGCTCGGCTCGGCGCTGGGCATCGAGGTCGCCGTGAAGCCGAGCGGCGCGGGCTACCGAGTCGAACTGGTGTTCGACGACCAGGACGAGGCGCTCGAGCTCGCCCGCCGCCTGCGCGCTCGCGTCGTGGCGTGAGGATCGGCGCCGAGCCCCGCTACACTGCTGCGCTCCGCGCGACACCGCGCACAAGGGCGATTAGCTCAGTTGGTTAGAGCGCTTCTCTGATAAGGAAGAGGTCCCAGGTTCGAGTCCTGGATCGCCCATCTGCACCGGCGTCCTTGCCGACGTCGACCGATCCCGTGAAGGCGATGCCGTCGACGTCGCCGTGCGTGTCGACGAGCTCGGCGCCGATCACGGCGCGGCCCTCCTGGGGCAAGGACCGCCCGCAGCCGATGCCACCTGCCGCCCGGATTCAGCCAAGCTGGGCACCAGCCTCGGTGAAGTACTGAGCCGCGTCGACCGGTCCGCCACCCTCCGGGGCGACCCGATGGAGGACCAAACCCTGATTGTCCTCGCCCGCGTCGCGCCCGCAGATCACGACCACCCCGTGGGATATCCGGCAGGCGACCCGGCCGGGTGTGCCGCAATACGCGCGCTGGGGCAGCGACGTGCGCTGCACGGACAGGCGGCGGCCCGCGTGCGTCGTGAACGCGTTCGGATACGGGTCCGCCTGCGCGCGCACGAGGTCGTGCACCTCGCGCGCCGGCCGGCTCCAGTCGATGCGACCGTCGGCGATCGTCCGGCGGTGGAATATCGTCGCGCGATTGCGCGCCTGCGGCGACGGTACGAAGCCCGCAGTGCCGAGGCGGTCCAGAGCGGCGACTGTGACCGGCCCCACACGCTCGAAGACCCGCTCGGCGACCTCGCGAGCGGTCTCGTCGGGACCCACCGCGAGGCGCTCCTGGACGATGATCTCCCCGAGGTCGATCTCCGGTGCCATCACGTGGGCCGTGACGCCGATCGCCGTCTCGCCGCGCGCGATCGCCCAGTTAATCGGTGCGAAGCCGCCGTAGCGCGGGAGGAGCGCGTCGTGAACGTTGACTCCCCCCAGTCGGGCGAGCGAGAGGACATCGCCCGCGACGAAGGAGCGCCAATTGGAGGCGACCACGACGTCGGGCTTGGCGGCCGCGACGAGCGCCTTCAGCGCGCCGTCGCCGGATGACCCGAGCACGACGGTCTCGATGTCGGCGGCATGGGCCGCTTCGCCGATCGAGCTGGTCCAGACCTGCTCGTACGGATCGCCGCCATCGGGGTGAGTCACGACGAGTTCGACCGTCGTTCCGCCGCGCTCGAGCAACGCCTCCAGGCTGCGCCGGCCCCACGTCTGGTAGCCCAGCAGGACGACTCTCATCGCGCGGCCGACGACGAGGCGGAGGCCGGGGCGGCCCGGGCCCCGAGCAGATGCTGGCCGTTGGTCACCGTCAGTGGTGTGGCGCGCTCGCGAACGAGATGAAGGACTTCGCCGTCCCAGATCGCCTCGGCCGGGGTCGGGTGCAGGCAGAAGCCGTGCAGCCCGTGGCTGTAGCCGTACGCGCCGCAAGCGGGGATGGCGAGCAGGTCGCCCGGCTCGGGGGAGGGCATCAGAACGTCATCGGCCAGCACGTCGTCGGCGTCGAGGAGCGGGCCCGCGACGGTCACGACCCGCGGCGCCGCGCGGCTCGTGGAGAGCACTGGTGGAGGGCTGCCCTCAGGCGTCAGCCGCGGGCGGTAGAGGTGGTTGATACCGCCGTCGACGAGTGCGAAGGTCGCCGTAGCGGAGCGCTTGACGGCAATGACCGACACCAGATACGTCCCGCTCTCGGCGACGGGGTAGCGTCCGAGCTCGAGGATCACCGAGACGGCCGGGTGGCGATCGGCGATCCGTCGCAAGCCCGCGCCGTACGCGCCGATGTCGACCCGCGCGCCGTCGTGCGCATGTGGGGCCCCGAGACCACCTCCGAGGTCGACGACCGATACCGCCCAGCCGCCGGCGCGCAGCCGTGCGGCCAGCGCAAACGTGTACTCGGCGCGCTCGAGCAGGTGCGATGCCGAGCAGACGTTGCTGTCCGTGCTCACGTGGATCCCGCGTAGCTCGACGTCCGGCAGCGCGCACACGAGTCGCATCGCAGTGATCGCGTCAGCCTCGTCGACGCCGAACTTGCAGATCGGCGCCGTCGTCGCCATGGCGCCCCGGACGAGGCCGTGGCCGGGGTTGATGCGCAGCAGCAGCGACTGGCGGATTCCCGCCCGGGCGGCTGCCACTGCGACTCGGGCGGCTTCGGCCGGCGACTCCACGACGATCAGGCCGATGCGCCCGGCGACCACCTCGGCGATCTCGTGCTCCGTCTTCGCCGGGCCTGTGTAGAGCAGGCGATCTCCTTCGAAACCGGCGGCACGGACCGTCTCGAGCTCCCCGAGCGAGCACACGTCCGCGCCACAGCCCAGACGCCGGAGCTCGGCAACGAGCGCGAGGTTGCCGTTTGCCTTGAGCGCGTAGAACACATCGGCGCACGCGGGCAACGCGCCGGTCAGCGCTGCCACGCGCTCGCGGACGACGGGAAGGTCATAGACGTACAACGGGGTGCCGTGACGGGCAGCCGCAATGCTCCAGTGCGGCGGCCAGCCCGCCGGTCGCGTCTGTGCCCTCATGCGGCCGCTCCTACCCGCCCGAGACCCGCTCGCCCGTGAGCCGGGCCGCCGTTTCGCGCTCAATCACCAGCCGGTCGAGGCGCTGCGGCATCGACCAGAGGTACGAGAAGCCGGCGGCGGCCGCGTGGTCGAACAGATCGCCGGCGTCGTGGCTGGAGAGGGAGGGGCTGTACAGCGCTGCCGGGGACTCCCGTTGGCGGCACGTCACGGTCCCCTTGTGCAGGCGCAGTGTGACCGTCCCGCAGACCCGCTCCTGAGTGGCATCGACGAACCGATCCAGCGCCGCTCGCAGCGAGGAGAACCACAGCCCGTCGTAGACGAGCTCGGCGTAGCGCTGGTCGACTGTCGCCTTGAAACGCAGCATGTCGCGGTCGAGGCAGAGCGATTCGAGCTCTCGGTGGGCCAGGTGCAGCACAGTGCCGGCCGGACTCTCGTACAAGGCGCGCGTCTTGATCCCGAGCAGGCTGCTCTCGACCATGTCCACCCGTCCGACGCCATGGGCCCCTGCGAGCTCGGTGAGCGAGCGCACGAGCTCGACCGGCTCCAGCTCGAGCCCGTCGATCGCGACAGGAGTGCCCCGCTCGAAGCCGACGACGACGTCCGCAGGCGCGTCCGGTGCGTCGGCGACCGCTCGCGTGAGCTGCCACGCGTCGTCCGGCGGCGGAGTCGCGGGATCCTCGATTGGGCCGCACTCCGTGCTCGTCCCCCAGATGCTGCCGTCGAGGCTGTACGGGCTCACCGGCCCGACCGGCACCTCGATGCCGTGCCGCTCCGCATAGCGCAGCTCGTCGGCGCGGCAGGTCATCTCCCATTCAGCCGCGGGCGCGAGCACACGCAGCGACGGGTCGTGGGCTGCGACGGCGGCATAGAAGCGAACCCCGTCGTTTCCCTTGCCGGTGGAGCCGTGCGCCACGCTGTCGGCGCCCTCCTCCCGAGCGATCTCGACGAGGCGCTTGCCGATAAGGGGACGCCCCAGCGGCGCTGCCATGAGGTAGCGCCGCTCGTAGGCGGCGTTGGCCCGCAGCGCCGGGAACACGTAGTCGCGCAGGTAGGTGTCGCGCAGATCCTCGATGACGACGCGGTCGGCACCGCCGGCGAGGGCTCGCCGGCGGACGTCGTCCATCGACCCGGGTTGCCCGAGATCGGCGCAGTAGGCGACGATGCGGGCACCGTGTCGCTCGCGCAGCCACGGCAGCGCCACGGACGTGTCGAGTCCACCGGAATAGGCCAGAATAATGCTATTTGTCGGGCCCTGCAGCACGTGCGTAGTATCGCCCTATGCGCCCGTGGAGTCGAGGGCGGTCCGCCATTGACATCCGGTCCGCCGTCTGCACATACTGCGATGCCACGGTGGCATATGGCCGGTTGGCGAAATGCCCGGGAACGACGGAGATGAAGCCATGCCCGATCATGTGATCGTCGGCGCGGGAGCGTCCGGGTTGTACACCGCTTATCGGATGCTTAAGGACGGCGCTCTCCCCGTCGGCGATACGGTGAAGGTGTACGAATGGAGCGAGCGGCCCGGTGGCCGCATCCACACGTTCACGTTCCCCGACGACGTGGGTGCTGACGGTCTGTATTGCGAGTTCGGTGGCATGCGCTTCGCGACGGACGAGGGGTTCCCCACAGCGACTACCGAGGGCCATCGTCTGGTGCAGAACCTCATCATCGAGCTTGGCCTGGAGGACCTCGTCGTGCCGTTCGGCAAGTCCTCCGACCGGCTGTACTACCTGCGCGGTCAGCACACCTACGAGACCAATCTCGTGGACGTCGACACGCTGCCCTACGGCTTCAACAGCGAGTTCCACGAGTTCCTTCGTACGAACAAGGTCGCTGCGCCGTTCACGGCGGACACCATCATCGGTGCCGTCGCAGGCCTCTTCGCGCCAGGGCTCGGCGGCGCCAACGAGGACCGGTCGGCTTGGTGTGACTACTTCGCGCATGGCGCGGTCGGCGAGGCCGAATCGACAGCGAGTTATCCGGTCGGGACGCCGGTCCGCGAGATCGGCTACTGGAACCTGCTCTACGACCAGCTCGGCGACGAGGGGTACGACTACGCGGCGGATGGCAACGGGTACGCGTCCAACGTCATCAACTGGAATTCGGCCGATGCGTTCGAGAACAACAACGACGTCGGTTCGACGACGAGCTATATGCGGTTGGATGGCGGCTACAGCGTGCTCTTTGATGCGCTCGCCGTCGCCGTCACCGAGATGTCGAAGGGCTACCCGGGGTCCGGCATCTTCTACGGCCAGCAGCTCACCGGTCTCAGCGAGTCGGCCGATGGCGCCACGACGATCTGCAGCTTCGTCGATCACATCGGCGGCGCGTCTGCGTCCTACGTGGTCGCGGCGGACGAGCTCTTCCTGGCGATGCCCCGCCGCGCGCTTGAGCTTGTCGCGGGGGGCTCACCGCCCGAGTTCATGCTCAACGACGTCAAGGTCAAGTACCACCTTGAGGCATCGATCAACCAGCCGTCGCTCAAGGCCGTGCTGGTCTTCGACGAGGCGTGGTGGACGGACAGCTCGATCTGCGCGTACACGCCGCGGTTGGAATGGCCGAACGCGGGGCCCTCGCCGCCGGCATCCCAGCAGGTCGGAGGGCCCACCGTCACCGACCTGCCGCTGCGCATGGTCGACTATTTCGCCAACAACATCCCCGGCGGCCCCGGCCGCACGGGCGGCCCCTATGTCCTGCTGGCGAGCTATGACGACATGAGCTACGAGACGTTCTGGGACGTGCTCGAGACGATCGGTGACTACGAGGTGGCACCATCGACGATCCTCCAGCCGCTGACGGGCCCCACCCGCTTGCCCGTCGACTCCGCCTTCGCCGGCCTGCTCGTCAAGCAGCTCGCCGAGGTCCACGGTCTCAGCCCCGCCGACGTGCCGGCGCCTCGCGCGGTCTACTTCCAGGACTGGGGTCAGGATCCCTACGGTGCGGGCTACCACGGCTGGGCGGCGCACTACAACATCTGCGATGTGATGGATCGGGTGCGGGCCCCCTACCAGCTGATCCTCGACGACCCGCGCCCTCGGACATTCGTGATCGGCTCCTGTTACTCCTTTGATCAGGGATGGGTCGAGGGAGCCTTGTGCACCGCCGAATCGGTGCTGCGGGACTTCCTCGGGCTCGAGCCGCTGAACCCTTCGGTCGCGGATTACACGTTGATATGCCAACTGCCGCGCAAGGCATAGGAGACCTCATGAGCGCTGTCACTTACAGGATTCATCCGGCGATCGGCTTCGCCCGCGTTGGGGACTCACCGGACGCGTGGTACCTCGAGCCGACGTCGGTCGGCGGGCTGCCGACGGAGCACGACGCGCTTGGCGGTCAACGAACGGTCACGGAGTTCAAGGCCGCCGGACAGGTGAAGCGCCAGGCGGCGCGCTTTCGAGTCTATCGCCACGAGGATGGTCAACCGCCCGTCGAGGTGACTCCGGGCGACGGGTTGGCCACGTTGACGTGGACCGTGCACGTCGCCAACAAGAAGGCTGCGTGGTACAACTTCCAGGAGCTTCAGGGCGACGTGATGCTCGGTGCGGACAACTCCTACGCCCAGCAGGGAGTGTCGGTGCGCAACGACACGGTGAAGGGAGACGACGAGCGGCGCAAGCTCATCATCGACCCAGGCCCGCGCACACTCGACGGCCCGGGCGATTGGGTGCAGCTCGACGCCGCTTCGGCCGGCGATTACGGACACGTCTCCTTCCCGAGCCAGGACCTCACCCCGTACCCGGTGAGCACCCTCGGTGCCGTGAAGATGACCGAGCGGGGCGAGCTACTGGTGCTCGGCGGATTGGGCAACGCGGGCGGCCCCGCGGGCAGCACGATCACCACGTTCGCCGGCGCGGACGGCTGGTATGACGATGTGGGCGACGGGCCTGTGATCGCGGAGATCCAGACCCCAGAGGGCGAGCGCCTCGTGCTCGACGCATGGGTCGTGAGCGGGGCGCCCAAGCTCGCGCCGGAACTCGTGAACATCACGTCGCTCGCGGATACGTTCATCGATGTCGGGGTGCGGCTGATGGGCCTCTGCCCGGCGCTCTACGACGACGGCTTCCAGACGGGCTATGTCGCCTGCCTGGAGCGCGACATCCTGCCGATCTTCAAGGCGATGAAGGAGTACCGCTGGGTCGCCAACATCGATGCGATGGTCAGTGTCGCAACGCCGCCGTTCGATCTCAGCGACCTCGGCGACGCGAACCGGGAGAACCGCAGGGCCGTGTTCGCGACGTTTCGAGACCCAGGCAAAGGCAAGCAGGCGCCCGAGGAGGCCCCCCAACACCAGCAGCTCTTCGGCGACAACGGACTGCCGCTGATGCCGTTGAACTCCGGTGACAACTCGATCTCGAATGTCCTCATCGAGAAGTTCATGGCGGTCACGCCGACCCAGTACTTCCTGCTGCACCAGTGGGCAGAAGGGAGCTGCGCAGCTCGCCGCGACGACCCCGATGCGGGCACGGACTGGACGTGGGCCAGCCCGCTGGACATCGCCACCGCGGGGAACGCGGTCGGCGAGCCGATGGCCCCGGGGATCGAGGTCACGTGGACGATGCGCAACCCGATCGTCCTCACGGCGGGCGATCCCTTCCGGATTCTCCTCGAGCCCGAGCTCTACGACGGGCCGGGCTTGAGCCCGTCGAGGGACGAGACGATCGCCGGGGACGGATGCCAGCCGGGCGACCTGACGAAGCGCATGGCGATCCCCTGGCAGGCCGACTTCTTCGACTGCTCCGAGCAGGCCGTGAACTTCACGACGTCGCAGAGCAACAAGACCATCAGCAACGCGAGCAAGATCCCGCTCGCCCCGACGTTCTTCGCCTACTGGTGGCCCGCGCAGAGCCCATTCAACGTCTACAGCGGCGCGAGCACGCCGGCGGAGCAGGCGCTCGACGGCAACGCGCCCCTGGGCAACAACTTCGGCCAGGTGATGGGCCAGAACGTCTTGTATCACCGCGGTCTCAACAGCTTCATGGACTCGGTTGTCGGCTGGAAGTACCTCGGGTTCGTGCTCAACTCGACGACCGGCCCGCGGCGCGATACGTTCCCGTTCTTCCTTGAGCAGGAGCGGAGCTTCGACTCTTTCGCATCCGGCTACTACGGCCTGACGTCGGATGGGCTGATGTACACCACCCAGCCCAGCACCGTGGGGTCGGGGCTCGACGTCGACAACATGAGCCAGAACGTCTTCCCCCTGCAGTGGCTCACGGGTAACTGACAGGCACCGGCGGGTGCGCGCAAGCGTGGCGATCCTGGGCGCGGGCCCGGCGGGATGCGCCGCTGCGCTCACGCTTCGGCGCTATCTACCCGAGCTGTCGGTCGTGCTGATCTGTGCTCCTGCGCGCCGCGGCCCGGCGGCGGGCGAGACGCTGTCGCCCGGCGTACTGCCGTTGCTGGGCTACCTGGGCGTCAAGGAGGAGTTCCTGCGTGCGGGCCATCTGCCGGCCGGTGGCACGGCATCCTCATGGGGGTCCTCGCAGGTCATCGATCGGAGCTACCTGTTCACCGGCCGCGGCACTGGCTGGCACTTGCACCGAGCCCGATTCGACGCGTGGCTGCGAGCTCGGTCGCAGGCCGCCGGAGCGCAGGTCGTCGATGGGCGCGCGGTCGTCGCGCAGGCCCGCCACACGGCGCCCGGCTGGTCGGTCGAGATCAGAGGTGGCGAACACGTCGTCGCCCCGGCGATCATCGATGCGACCGGGCGCTCGGCGCTGCTCGCGCGTCGCCATGGCGCGCGTCCGGGCCGGGAGGACGCGCTCATCGCCGAGATCCGCTGGTACGACGACGATCATCCGCAGCGCGTCGCGGCGGGCGCGCTCGTGGAGTCCGCTTCCGACGGATGGTGGTACTCGGCGACGCTTCCCGAGGGCCGCGGCGTCGTGATGTTCATGACCGACTCCGACTTGCACAAGCAGTCGACGTGGGAGATGCGCCTCGCTCAGACGTCGGCGACCGCTCGCCGGACGGAGCTCTGGCGCGCGACGGGCGAGACAGCGGTGCGCGCGGCCCATTCTCAGCTGACCTCGGCATTGACGGGCGACGGCTGCGTCGCCGCCGGAGACGCAGCCGCTGCCTTCGACCCGATCTCCGCGCTGGGCATCGGCTTCTCGCTGCGCTCCGGGATGGAGGCTGCGCGTGTCGCGGCGGCCGCCGTCGAGCGCGACGACGGGCCCGCCGCGGCGTATGTCGCGTCGGTCACCCGGATCTATCAGGAGTACCGGTCGCGCAAGCGCGACATCTACATGCAGGAACGGCGCTGGGCGGACGCCCCCTTCTGGGCGCGGCGCACCTGAGCGCGGGTCTGAACCGGCCCGCCGACTCTGCGGCTCGCGCGTCGTTTGGGCGGACATCAGCCGCTACGTCGATCTCGGGCCGCCGCATGCTTGGACGTGAGGCCACAGGCGCGGGCCCCTCCGTCTGGGAGTCTCGAGTTCGATGCGGGAGCCGAGGCCGAAGCGGACACGCCGCGCACGCACGGCGAGCGGCCGGTGCTTCATCGTCTGCGGTCTCGGCAAGGCGGGCTCGCGGATCCTCGTCAGCCTGCACGAGCTCGGCGTGCCGTGCATCGGCGTCGAGCGCGACCAGGACGCGGCAGGCATCGCCGTCGCACGCCAGATCAAGATCCCGTCGTGTTCGCCGACGCCCGCACGCCGGGCCAGCTCGACGCCGCCAATCTCCAGACGGAGCGCGCGATCCTCGCGGTTACGAGCGACGACCTCGCGAACCTCCAATGCGGCCTCGCCTCGCGCGAGCACAACCCGGCCGTGCGGATCGTCCTGCGGATCTTCGACCCGACGCTCGCCGCGCGGCTGGACAACAGCGTCGAGCTCGACCTGACCCGTTCGATCTCGGCGCTGGCGGCGCCAGCGTTCAGCGCCGAGCTGCTGGACCGCCGCAGCGCGGTCGCCCTGGCGCTGTCGAACGTCCCGCTGCGGGTGCTGGAGACGCAGGTGCCGCCCGGCTCGGCGCTCGCCGGACGGCTCATCCGCGACGTGCACCGCGACGGCGAGTTGCGCATCCTCGCGCTCGGCGATCACTGGCGTCCGCGCGACGACATGAGCATCGCGGTCGGCGAGCTGATCGCGGTCGTCGGCACGCGCCGCGCCTGCGACGAGCTGCTCGCCGCGTGAGCGCGGCGAGGCCGCCCCCGCGCCGCGCCGCAACGACGTAGAGTCGGCCGCGATGCGTCGCCTCAAGCAGGTCAACCCGGCCATGATCGGCCTGATCGTCGTGGCGATCGTCGTGCTGTGGCTCGTTCGCCCGCTGTGGCACGGCCTCGCGATGTTCGCCTGGACGAAGCCGTTCGTCTGGCTCGCGCCGCTCCTGCTGCTCCTCGTCGGGGCGCTGCTGCTGCGCCGCTCGCAGCGCAGCTGGACGACCCTCGACGACCTACGCAGCGGCGTGCGCCCGCCGCCGTGGCTGATCGCGTTCCCGATCGCGGCGTTCGTGCTGTTCATCATCGGCGCCTCGCTGAGCGGCCCGCTCGTCGAGCGTGCGATCGTCTCGAATACGACGTATGAGTCGATCCCCGGCCTGCCGGCGGACGGCAAGGTCCGCATCGTCCCGCGTGAGGTCGCCGAGCAGAACGCCTCCAGCGCCTTCAACTCGCCGACCGAGACGCTGACGAACTTCCGCATCGTCAACACGAAGGACGGGCTCAAGTGGACGGCGCTGCGCACGCCGCAGGGCGTCTTCCGCATCTTCACGAAGAAGAGCCAGGGCATCGTCGAGCTCGACGCCGAGACAACCGCTCGCTCGCTCAAGCAGGTCGACGCGAAGCTGAAGTACGCCCCCGGCCTGCAGATCACCGACAACCTGCGCTGGCAGCTCTTGAAGCGTCGCTTCCTCATCTCGCTGGAGGAGCCGGTCGGGGTCGAGACCGACAAGGGCCCGCGGATCCTCGTGCCGTACCTGACCTACAAGGGCTGGCTGATCCGCCGGCCGGTGCTCGGCGGCGTCTTCGTCGTCGCTCCGAACGGAGACATCGAGGACCTATCGCCTCGGGAGGCGGCGAGCCGGCCCGACCTCGCCCGCACGGGCCGCGTCTTCCCGGACACCCAGGCGCGCCGGGTCCAGGACGCCTACCAATACAAGCGCGGCCTCTGGAACGCCTGGTTCGTGCACGAGGACCAGACGCGGATCAACGACACCGAGACCAACCGCCAGCCGTACCTCGTCGACTTCGGCACCAACGGGCTCGGCCTGCAGTGGGTCACGGTCGCGGAGCCCTACGGCCGGGCGTTTGCCGCCAGCGCGATCTTCCTGACCGACGCCGTGACCGGCCACACGCGGATCTGGCGCGTGCCGCAGCGCGAGTCGCTGAGCGGCAACGTGCGCGCGATCCAGGCCGTCAAGGCGGTCTCGATCCCCGGCATCGACTTCGGCAGCGGGACGGCCGGCTCAGGGAACTTCCGGGTCGTCGAGCCGCGGCCGGTGTTCGTCAAGGGGCGCCTCGTGTACCTCACCTCGATCATCCCGAACAGCGCCAACGCGGTCTCCAAGACCGTCATCGTCGACGCCGAGACGAACAAGCTCGTCGCGATCTTCGACAACGACCGCGACGCGCAGGCCGAGGCGAAGACGCTGCGCTACATCCAGACCGGCGAGGTGCCCGACGAGGCCGCGGCGCCGGGTGCGAGCACCGTCCCCGACAGCACCGGGACGACGACGCAGGGCACCACGACGACGCCGGGGACCACGACGACGCCGGGGACCACCACGACGCCCTCCAAGAACGACGTCCAGCGCCGCATCGACGACATCCTGCGCCGCCAGCAGCGGCTAGTCCAGGAGCTCCAGCGCCTGCGCGACGCGGTCCGCAAGCGCGACGCCGGATAGTTCGCCGCGGCGCTCTCGTTGTTCCTCGCGGGCCGCTACGCCCCCGGTGACGTGAATCCGAGCTCGAGGCCGCCGTCCCCTGCCGTCTTGACGGGAATGAAGTACATGTGGAACTGGAACGTTCGCTTCGTCGGATCGCGCACGGTCCAGCACAAAACGGGGATGCTGAGCTGCGTCGTCGCGCCCTCGACGATCTCCCAGTTGGTTGCCGGAAGGCGACGCCGCGCCGTCAGCGAGATCTGCTTCGCCAGGGACTCAAGCCACTGCGACGTGCTGTGGGGCACCTGCCGCTGCCACTCGCTGTAGAGCTTCGAGAATGCGATGCGGTCCGGGAAGCGGATGATGCCGAACATGTTGCGCGCCAGCCGCTGCCCCTCGACCACATGGCACTGCGTGAGCAGCATCTCCTGGATCGCCGCCACGCGGTCGGGCTCGGGCTGCTCGTCGTCGAGGCCGTCGACGAGCTCGATCGGGAACTCGAGGTTGAGCACCGACCAGGATTCCCACACCTCGACGGGCGCCGGCGGCCCGACGGCGCGCAGCGCGTTGACGAGTTCCTGGGCCTTGCGCTCGACGACCGGGTCGTGTGCGTCGAGCTGCCTCAGCGGGCGACCGTAGCCGGGTACGAAGTCGGGACTGGTGAGCAGTTCGGTCGCGAACCGCTCCACATCGCGGTCGTTGCGGACGTCGACGCGCACGACATCGGCGTACGGACGCGGGAAGTCGTCGCAGAACTGCAGCACGACCACGCGCGTGCTGTCCTCGAGTGGATCGGTCGCAACGCCGCATTCCCACATGCACCACGACCAGTCCGCCTCGTGGCCGGTAAAGATGCATAGGACGACCGACGACGCGTGCAGTTGCTGTCGCAATGCCGCCGTCAACCGGTTGCCCGACGGCACGGCGTCGGTCGCATTCGAGGACTGGTACACGCGGACCGTCTCCATGGTGCAGTCGCGGATCCAGTCGCGTAGCACGCCCGCGATCGCGTAATCTGCGTGACGATGGCTGATGAATAGCGACGGGCCCGGCGTCTCGTCACCGCCGACCATGACCACGCGTTGGTCGCGCTTTCCACGCAATCGACATCAGCCGATCCGTGTTCACGGCGTACCCACACGACATCCCGTCCAGCTGCGTCATCGAGAGCGATTGTACCTCGCCCCGCTCGATCAGCCCGGTCTCCCGAATCGCCTATAGAATTGGTGCTGCTGTGTCATCGCGAGGCCTTGCCAACCACGTGTCTCCCGGCGACCAGCTGACCTCGGTGGCGGTCCAGACGTCGTTGCAGGAAGTGTCGGCGATGTTAGAGGCCACCGACGCCGGCCTCGAGCACCTGTCGCTCGCGGAGGTGGAGGACCTCTGCAGCGCCGACGACTCCCCCGTCGACGAGCGCCTGTGGCCCCCGATGCTGCAGGCGCTGTACAAGGACCCCGACCCGTCAGTGAAGCGGTCGCTGCATCAGGCTGTCGAAATCCACTACGGCGCACTCATGCGCGATGCCGTAGGCCAGCAGTTCTGGAGGATCTGCGCGCTGGCCTACACCCGCGTCATCCCGCTGCGGCTCGGCTATGACGAGTCGATGGGACACCGGGCGGTCGACAGCGTGTTCGTGCTGCGGTCCGCGCGGCAGGCCTTTCCAGGCATACCCGCGCACGCCCTCCGAGTCCTCGACGTGGGCTGCGGCACGGGTGAACTGCTGGCCGATCTGACGCGGCTCGAGTTTCGATTGGTCGCCGGCATCGACGTGTCACAAGCGGCGATCGCTCGCGCGTCCGCGCGGCTTGACGGCTCAAGCGCGACGTTGACGTGCATGAGCCTGCGACGCCTGCTGGACTCGGAGGTGACCGACCGCTATGACGTTCTCACGCTGTGCGACGTCATCGAGCACCTCCCCCCGGCGGACGTGCCAGAAATCCTGCGCAGCCTGCGCAGACTGATCGCGCCGGCAGGCCTGCTGCTCGTGACGACGCCCAGCGCGATCACCGGCCCCCACGACCTCGACTTCCTGCCGCGCGCGCGCGGGTACGCCGGGCTGCATTTGCACGAGTACCGGCTGCGGGAACTGCGCTCGATCCTCATCCAGGCCGGGTACACGCACGCGTGCTCGTCGCTGGTCGCGCCGTCGCGCGGCTGGCTGGCGGGGCCGTCGAACGTCGCTCTGATGGCGAAGCTTGCGCTGGAGCCGATACTCGATCGCCTCCCGTTCTCGGTGGCGGCGCGGGTGACCGAGGGGTTCTACTACCGCGGCATCGTCTGCCGCAACGGCGTAACCAACTAACTTGACTAACTACTAGAGGGCGCCGCACCACGAGCGGGGATCCCGCGCGCGACGCCCGATTGCCACTCACCGGGCGGGGCCGGTTCGTGACACGATCGCTCGCGCCGTGCGCTGCAGGCGCCCCCGCCAGAGCTCGGCGTGGCGGGCCGGACCGGCGTCAGGCCCGCCGTCGCCCTCGCCCCACCGCGTGACGACGCGGATGCCGTGGACGGCGTTCGTCAGCCACGTCTCGCGCCCGGCCAGCTCGGCCGCCATCGGCAGGCGCTCGCGGACCGCGACGCCGTGCTCGGCGGCGATCTCGAGCAGCAGCGCCCGCGTGACCCCCGGCAGCGTCGCCTCCGCCGGCGTCGTGCAGAGCGTCTCGTCCTCCCACCACAGCAGGCTGTGCAGCGCGCCCTCGACGAGGCGGCCGGCGTCGTCGCGCAGGAGCAGCTCGTCGACGCCCGCCGCGACCGCCTGCGCGCGCAGGGCGACGAGCGCATCGAGGTCCGGCCCCTTGCGGCGCGGCTGGCGCCGCGGGTCGCCCGGCGGCCCGAGCATGACCCGCGCCTCGGGCAGCGCCGGCTGTCCGGGCCGCAGCCGGAACCGCAGCGCAGCGCCGTCCTGCTCGACGAGCTCGACGCGAGGAAACCAGCGCCCCGATCGCGGGATCGCGGCCTCGACGGCGCGGCGGAAGCCCGCGAGGTCCTCGACCGCGACGCCGAGCTCGCGGCACCAGCCTGAAAAACGCGTCCAGTGGCGCTCGTAACCGCGGACGGCGCCCGCATCGACGAGGAACGAGTCGGCAGTCAGGAGGCCCGCCGATCGTTCGGGGCCGCACGGTCGCAGCCCATCCTCGGACCAGCGCAGGACGACATCCTCATCGACGGACACACCAGGACCTTAGGCTGCTGGGGTGGCGACGCTGCTGATCGACAACTACGACTCGTACACGTTCAACCTCTACCAGCTACTAGCGCGGGTCGTCGGCGAGGAGCCGGTCGTCGTGCGCAACGACGAGATCGGCTGGGACGAGCTTGCGGGTGAGCCGTGGGACCGGATCGTCGTCTCGCCTGGGCCCGGCCGTCCGGAGCGCGAGCGCGACCTCGGGGTCGGCCGCGACGCGCTCGCCCAGGACGAGATCCCCGTGCTCGGCGTGTGCCTCGGACATCAGGGGCTCGCGCACGTGCGCGGTGCCAGCGTCGGCGGAGCGGCGGAGATCGTGCACGGACGCATCAGCCCGATCTTCCATCACGGCGAGGGGCTCTTCAGCGGCATCCCGCAGGGGTTTCGCGCCGTCCGCTACCACTCGCTCGTCGTCGAGCCTGCGCTCCCGCCCGAGCTCGAGGCGATCGCGTGGTCCGACGACGGCACCGTGATGGCGATCCGAGTCCGCCGCCGACCGGCCTGGGGGGTGCAGTTTCATCCCGAATCGGTCGGCACCGAGCACGGCACGCGGCTGATCGAGAACTTCGTCGCGCTGACTCCACCGCGCCGCCGCGGGCGCTCGCAGGATCGGTTGCGCACGACGGCCGTACCGGCCGGCCGTCCCCCGCTGCGCTGCAGCGGTGCCGTGCGCCTGGCGCACACGGTGCTCGCCGGCGCGGTGGCTGCCGAGCCCGCGTTCGCGGCGCTGTTCGGCGCCCGCCAAGCGGCGTTCTGGCTCGACTCGAGCCTCGTCGACCGCGGGCTGTCGCGCTTCTCGTTCATGGGAGCGGCGCTCGGTTCGCTCGGGGCGGAGGTTCGCTACGCCGTGCGCGAGCGGCGCGTCGACGTCATCCGCGACGGTACGCACGAACGTCACGACGAGACGCTCTTTGCCTACCTCGCCCGCGAGCTCGCCCGCCTGCATACGTCGAGCCCCGAGCTCCCGTTCGATCTCAACGGGGGCTTCGTCGGCTACCTCGGCTACGAGCTCAAGGCGGACTGCGGCGCCGTCGACGCGCACCGCGCCGAACTGCCCGACGCGTTCCTGCTGCTCGCCGACCGGATCGTCGCGATCGATCACGAGCGCGACGAGACGCACGTCGTCGCGCTCGCCGGGACGGCCGACGACGACCTCGCCCGCGCCGAGCGGTGGGTGCGCGAGACGGCGGCCACGCTGGCCGACCTGCGGCCGCTTGCCGAGCCGCCGCTCGCGGATCGCGATCGTGGCGCCGTGGCGTTCGAGCTGACGCGCGGCCGCGCGCACTACCTGGCGAACATCGAGGCCTGCAAGCGCCTGCTGGAGGCCGGCGAGAGCTACGAGATCTGCCTGACGAACCGCATCTCGCTGGAGCCGGTCGCCGACACGTTCGCGCTCTATCGCGCCCTGCGGCGGGTCAACCCGGCACCCTACGGCGCCTACCTGCGGATGCCCGAGGGCGCGGTCCTGAGCTCGTCCCCGGAGCGCTTCCTGCGCGTGCGCCGCGACCGCTCGGTGGAGACGAAGCCGATCAAGGGCACGGCCCGTCGCCGCTCGGACCCGCGCGCGGACGCCGCGGCGCGCGACGCCCTGCTCAAGAGTGCCAAGGACCGCGCCGAGCACCTCATGATCGTCGACCTCATGCGCAACGACCTCGGCCTCGTCGCGCAGATCGACAGCGTCTACGTCGCCCGTCTCATGGACGTCGAGAGCTACGCGAGCGTCCACCAGATGGTGTCGACGATTCGCGGCCTGCTGCGCGACGACGTCGACCTCGCCGACCTGCTGCGCGCGACGTTTCCCGGTGGCTCGATGACGGGCGCGCCGAAGCTGCGCACGATGGAGATCATCGACGGCCTCGAGGGCAGCGCACGCGGCGTCTACTCGGGCGCGCTCGGCTACCTTGCGCTGAACGGCACGGCGGACCTCAGCATCGTCATCCGCACGCTCGTCGCGACGCAGCGCGGCGCCTCGATCGGCTCCGGCGGCGCGATCGTGATGCTGTCGGAGGCCCAGGACGAGTACGACGAGATGCTGCTGAAGGCGCAGCCGCTGCTGGATGCCATCCGGCTCAGCAGGGCGCTCGAGCCCGCCCCGACCGCGCAGGAGCCGGTCAGGGAGCGATGAGGACGGGCGTGCCGACGGGCACGCGCGCGAACAGTGGCACGACGTCGGAGACGTGCATCCGGATGCAGCCGTGCGAGGCGCGCGAGCCGATCGAGTAGTCGTCGCCGGTGCCGTGGATGCCGACGCCCCCGGCGATGCCCATCCAGCGCGCCTTGAGCGGGTTGGCTGCGCTGCCGCCGGCGACCGTGCTGCCGCCGAGCTCGCCCGCCCACGGGCTGTTGGGCACCGACCAGACGGGGTTGACCTGCTTGTCCTGGATTGCGAAGCGACCGTTCGGCGTCGGGTACCTCGGCTGACCGACGGCCACGCCGTAGGTCTTGACGACCTTGCCGTGCTTGAACAGCCGCAGCTTGAACTTCGACTGTTCGATGGTGATGACGGTGCTCGCCGTCTTTGCCGCGGCGTCCGCCGTGACCTTCGGCTTGACCTTCTCGAGGCGAGGCTTCAGCACGCGCGCCGCACGCGGGTCGACGATCGCCTTCTGCAGGCGCTTGGCCAGCGCCGCGGTGTCGATGTCGCGCCCTCTCGCCGAGTGCGTGACCTTGACCTTGCGCACGGTAATGACGACGCGCGCGTCGCGCGCCTCGCGCCGCAGCCGCTTGGACACCGACGCGGCGAACTTCGCGACGGACGCCTTCGACCACGACACGGCGAGCGCGACGTCGACGGGCGAGCCCGCGGCCACGCGGCCGGCGTAGAGGGCGCGCCTGGAGGTCTGCGAGGCGTCGAGCGCGGCTCCGGCGTCGGTCGTCTTGAGCTTGAAGGTGATGTCGGCGACGAGCACGGTGATGACGCCGTTCTCGATGCGACTGCGGATGCTCTCCAGGCGCCCTGTGGCTTCGTCGACCGTGAGGCCCGAAAGGTCGATGCCCGCGGCGGTGACTCCGGCGGCGATGCGCTCGTCGGGCAGCGGCGGCGTCGCGCCCGCCGGGGCGGCCGTCAGCAGGACCGAGCAGGCGCAGGCGAGGAGCAGGATGCGGAGCGGTGCGGGCACTGGCTGACTGTACCCCGCGCGGCGGAGCGGTTACGCCGGTGAGGTCGCTCAGGCCTTGCCGTAGACCGGCAGGTGCGCCCCGCTGATGACTCCCGAGCCGTCCTCGCAGAGGAAGCGCACGACGGCGGCGATCTCGTCGGGCGTCACCCAGCGCGAGACGTCGGCGTCGGGCATCGAACCGCGGTTGGCGGGCGTGTCGATGACGCTCGGCAGGATCGCGTTGACGCGGATGTCGTCGTCGCGGTACTCGGTCGCGAGCGCATCGACGAACGCCAGCAGCGCGGCCTTCGCGGTGATGTAGCCGGCCGCGCCGGCGAACGGCCGCAGGGCCGCCCGCGAGGAGACGCAGACGATCGCGCCGCCCCCGCCGGCCAGCAGGTGAGGCAGTGCGGCCTGGCAGACGAGGTAGGTCGGGCGCAGGTTCAGGCGCAGCTGGCGCTCGAAGTCCTCGATCGGGGTGTCGTGGACGCGGCCGCCCATCGCGAAGCCGCCGACGAGGTTGACGACCGCGCGCAGCGGGGCCGCCTCCTCGGCCGCCGCGATCGCGACGACCGCTCGCGCGGAGTCCGGGTCGAGTAGATCGGCGGGCTCGAGCACGAGCCGTTCATGGCTGCAAACCCGGTCGCGCTCGGCGTCGTCGTGGATCGGCACGACGACGCGCCATCCGGCGTGCAGGAACATCGTCGTGACGGCCGCGCCGAGGCCGCCGGTCCCGCCCGTGACTAGGACGCTGCGAGTCATCGGGGGCAACCTACCGCCCGCGGTCCGTCGGTCCGTCCGCGCCGCTTGCCACCGTGTCGCCCATGTTCGTGAAAGACCTGCAAGAGGGCACAGACGTCGATGTCGTCCTGCTCGTTCGCGAGGCCGAGCTGTGCGCCGGGCGCGCGGGCGAGGCGTTCCTGCGCCTCGTGCTCGGCGACCGCACCGGCAGCATCCCCGCGGAGGTCCGCGGCGATGTCGCCGCGGCCGGCCTGATCGCGACGGTGGGCCGGCCGGTGCACATCAGCGGGCGGATGCGTGGGCGCCCCCGCGGCGGCCCCGAGCTCGAGCTGCACAGCGTGTGCGCGGCGACGCCCGGGTCCTTCGACGAGGCGCAGTTGCGCGACGGCCCGCTGCACTCGGTCGCGCTGATGGAGGCCGACCTGCGAGAGCTCGTCGGCACGATCCAGAACCACGACCTGCGGCGGCTGCTCGAGGCAATCCTCGGGCCCCGTGCCGCGACTTGGCCGCACTACCGCACGGCGCCGGCGGCGAAGCGCTTCCACCAGGCCTATCGCCACGGGCTGCTCGAGCACTCGCTGTCGGTCGCGCAGGCGGTCAGCGCGATCAGCGCGACGTTCGCAGGCATCGATCGCGACGTCGCCGTGGCGGGGGCGCTCCTGCATGACGTCGGCAAGCTCGACGCGTACGCGTTCGCCGGCTCGGCGATCGAGATGACCGATGCCGGCAAGCTACAGGGGGAGATCCCGCTCGGCTACTACCGCGTTCGGCGGCTCATCGACGAGATCGACGGCTTCGACGCTCGCACGGCCGAGGCCGTCCTGCACATCATCCTCAGCCACCACGGCAGCCTCGAGTACGGCAGCCCGGTGCTGCCGTGTACGCGCGAGGCGACGCTCGTGCACTTCTGCGACAACCTCGGCGGGCGGCTGGGCTCCTTCGATCGGCTCGAGCGCGAGCTGCCGTCGGGCGAGCAGTGGTCGCGCTTCGATCGAGCGATCGGTGGCGGTGCGTACTTCGGCGGCGCGCCGGTGCAGGAGCGCGAGGCCGCGTAGGCGACGGCGTCCGCGCAGGCCGAAGGTTCGGGGCCTGTTGGTTCAGCTGCGCGAAAACTGCGCAAAGAGCGCACCGACTCAGCGCCGTGGTGGGGGTCTGCGGCGTGACGGGTCGTATCGTGTCGCGCCATGGCCAAGGATACGGAGAAGCTCATTCGCCAGCTCTCCCTGATCTCCTATCTCATGGCGGAGCGGCGGCCCGTGACGGCGCTGGAGATCCGACGCGACGTCGAGGGCTACAGCACGATGAACGAGGACGCCTTCGCGCGCCGCTTCTACGCCGACCGCTCCGAGCTGGACGCGCTCGGCATCGTGCTGACCGTCGAGCGGCCGGTCGACGGGATCGCCGAACAGGAGAACTACTCGCTGCGCCCGGAGAACTTCCACCTGCCCGCGATCGCGTTCACCGACGGCGAGCTTGCCGCGCTGCAGACCGCGCTGTCGCTGCTGGATGGCGAGTTCGCCTACGCCGAGCCGCTGCGCCTCGCGCTGCAGCAGATCTCGTGGGGTCGCCAGAACCCCCTGCGCGCACCCGAACAGCGTGGGGTCGGGCTCGGGATCACCGCGTCGGCCGGCGGCCACGACCTCTCCCAGCGCCTCGCGAAGATCGAGACCGCGATCTTCCGCAACAAGACGATCACCTTCGACTACTACACGATGGCGCGCGACGCGACGGGCACGCGTAAGGTCGATCCGTACCACCTGCTCTTCCAGGGCGGCCAGTTCTATCTGCTCGGACACGCGCACGAGCGCAAGGCGCTGCGCGTGTTCCGGCTGTCGCGGATCCAGGGCAAGGTCGCGTACGCGACGAAGTCCGAGCACGACTTCAAGGGCCGCCCCGCGGACTTCGACCCGCGCGCCTTCGCCAACCGCGCCGAATGGCAGTTCGGCGACGCCGCCGAGACCGCCGAGGTCTGGATCTCCGAGCGCATCGCCTGGCAGATCGAACGCCACTTCGGGCGCTTCGGCTCGGTTCGTCCGGCCGAGGGCGGCAAGCCCGGCGACATCGTCTTTGAGACGCGCTACGCCGATCGCCGACAGCTCGCGTCATGGGCGCTTCGCCTCGGCGAGAACGCCCGCGTGCTCGGGCCGCCCGAGCTCGAGCGCGAGCTGTCCGATCGCGTCGAGCTGCTCTACGAGCGCCACCGCTCGGGGTCCGACGGCACGCGTCCGGCACTTGAGCTCGCCGCGCCGCTGGCGCCGATCGACGTCGCCCCGCCGCCACCGACAGCCGCTTCGAGCTCGCGGCGCATCGAGGCCGCGATCCGCCCCGAGCGCATCGCGCGTCTCGTCACGCTCGCATCGATCCTCATCCAGGCGGGCCGCGCCGGTGAACGCCTGCAGGCGCCGATCGTCTGCGAGCTGATGCAGATCTCCGACGCCGAGCTGCGCGAGGACATCAACGTCCTCAACGTCGTGAACTTCGGCGGTGGCTCGTACGTGCTCTACGCCGAGATCTCCGACGCCGGCGAGATCGACGTCGACCCCGAGCCGTACTCCGACAACTTCGCGCGTCCCGCGCGCCTGCTGCCCGTCGAGGCGAAGGCGCTCGTCGCGGCGATCGACCTCATCGGCGAGCACCTGCCGGAAGGGTCGCTGGCGTCGTCGCGCAAGAAGATCGTCGACGCGCTCGGCGCCGATCCGATGGATCAGGGCCTGCATGTCGCCAACGGCGGCGGCGACGACTCGGCGATCGCGCGCCTGGCGTCCGAGGCGATCATGGACCGCCGGCTGCTGCGCCTGGACTACTACAAGCCCAACGAGGATGAGTTCTCGACGCGCGTCGTCGAGCCGTACACGCTCATGAACGGCCGCGAGGGCTGGTACGTCGCGTGCTTCGACCCCGATCGCGGCGACGTCCGGCACTTCCGCCTGGACCGCATCCGTCACGCCGAGGTCACCGATACGACGTTCGAGCCGCGACCGGAGGTCAACCCGGCCGCCGACGTCGACGGCTGGCTGCGCACCGGCGAGGTCGAGGCCTCGCGCATCGCGCGCGTCTGGGTTTCGCCCGAGCGGGCGCGCTGGGCGCGCGAGGAGCGCCGGGTCGCCGAGGAGCTCGCGGACGGGTCGGTCGTCGTCGAGCTGGCGTTCAAGGGCCTTGATTTCCTCGTCCGCGGCGTGCTCGCCGAGGGCGGCGACGCGGCCGTGCTCGAGCCGGCCGACGCTCGCGACGCCGTGCTCGCCGCGGTATCGCGCCTGCGCGCCCCTGCAATTCGGTAGCGGACCCGGGTCCGTTCGCTGTACCGTACGTTGGCGCAGCAGGAGTGTCGTCGCCGATGGGGAACGGGACGCCGCATCATTTGACGCAGGGCAGGTTTCTGGGCGAAGGGTAGATCGCACGAGCCATCGGGTAGTGAGAGGGCGCGTGCGTTGGCGCACGGGGGAGCGACCCTCGTCGGTCATTGGCGAACGATTCGCCACAAAAGAGGGAGTGCCTGGAGCCATCAAACGGCGTGGGCACGATCACGAACAGCAGGGGGAATTGCATGACCCGCAAAGCTTTGGTGGTCCTCGCGACCACCGTTGGGGCGCTCTTGGTCGTACCGAGCGCCGACGCATTCACGACGCTGCCGGTGTGGAAGTGCCGTGCCAGTCCGCTGTACTCGTCGGTCAGCGGCCAGAACCGCGTCGAGCCGATCGTCGCGAACGGCAACATCAACACGGCCAACGGCGGCGACCCCGATCACGCGCAGTGCGCCAACGCCGAGACGGGCGCCGGCAACACGGCCACCCAGCTCGCGATCCCACAGAACACCATCGGGGCGACGACGACGCAGGCCAAGACGGAGATCAATCCCGAGCTCGGCCGCGCGATCGACCAGAAGGTCCTCTCCACGGCCAAGGCCGAGAACCTCCAGGTGGCGATCCCGGCGGGCGCCGCGTCGCTGCTCGGCGTCAAGGCCGCGACGTCCAGCGTCTCCGCCTCCTGTACCGCCGGGTCGACGACCCCGGTGATCAACGGGACCAGCCAGGTCGCTGACCTGACCGTGCTTGGGGCGCCGGTGGCGCTCGACGGCCTGCTGACCGCGCTGACGACCGCGCTGAAGCCGCTCGGCTTCCTCGTCGCCGTCAAGCTCAACGAGAAGATCGTCGGGGCCGACGGCTCGCTGACCGTGCGTGCGCTGCATGTCAAGGTCATCCAGGGCAACGGCACGCCCGTTGTCGACCTCGTCGTCGCCGAGACCAAGGCCGGCTACAACGGCCCGGTCTGCGATCCGACGAAGCAGAACGACGGCAAGAACCCGACCGGCCAGGTCTGCCCGAACGGCTCGGTCCTCGATGTCGCATCGAACTTCTGCGTCATCAAGGAGGGCGGCATCGTCGGCTCCGGCAAGCCGGACATCATCATCGGTCGCCCGTTCATGGGCCCGAGCGGCGGAACCGTCGTGCCGCTCGCGATCGCTCGCAAGAAGTACGGGAAGAGTCCGTGTCTGAGCGGGAACGGTGCGCCGAAGTACGCGATCATCGGAACGAACAAGGCCGATCGCATCACGGGCACGAACGTCGCTGACCGGATCATCGGTCTCGGCGGCAACGACCGGCTCGACGGCGGCCGCGGCAACGACTGCATCGAGGGCCGCAGCGGCGGCGACACGATGTCGGGCGGCCTCGGCAACGACAAGATCTACGGCTCGACCGGCAACGACCATCTCGTCGGCGGCTCGGGTACGGACTACCTGTCGGGCGGCAGTGGCAACGACACCATCAACGCCGGGTACGGTCGCGACCGGATCTTCGGCGGCTCCGGCGTCGACTTCATCAACATGGCGACGGCCGGTCCGGCCGCGAGTGCCGACTGCGGCTCGGGTCGCGACAAGATCCGCCTGAACCGCAACGAGACGAAGAAGATCAAGCACTGCGAGACGGTGTACATCTTCAAGGACAAGTAGCAGCGACGTAGGTGAGCGGGCGGGGCTGGCTACAGTCCCGCCCGTGAGCCGCCGTGAGCAGGTCAAGATGTCCGCCGACGAGGTCGGCGTGTTTCTGGAGCAGGAACGGACCGTCGTGTGTGCCACCAACGGCAGGGACGGCTTTCCGCATCTCATGCCGCTGTGGTACGTCGTCCACGGTGACGAGCTATGGTCGTGGACGTTCGCGAAGTCGCAGAAGGTGCGAAATCTTGAGCGCGATCCGTGCGCCACGCTGCAGGTGCAGGCGGGCAGCGAGTATCACGAGCTGCGAGGCGTCATGCTGAAGGCCGACGTGACGATCCACCGCGACACCGAGCGCGTGGCCGAGTTCGGCCTCGAGCTCTTCCGGCGCTACAGCTCCTCCGGCGATGGCCGGCTGACCGACGACGTACGGAAGATGGTGCTCGTCCAGGCGCCCAAGCGCGTCGTACTGCAGTTCGTCGAGTGCTCACGCGCGACGTGGGATCACCGCAAGCTCGACGCCGCGGTCTACTGATGGAGCCGATCACGTCATGAAGGGCCTCATCCTCTCCGGCGGCAAGGGCACGCGCCTGCGCCCGATCACGCACACGTCCGCCAAGCAGCTCGTGCCCGTCGCCAACAAGCCGGTGCTCTTCTACGGCATCGAGGCGATGGCCGAGGCGGGCATCGTCGAGGTCGGCATCATCATCGCGCCCGAGACCGGCGACGAGATCCGCGCCGCCGCCGGCGACGGCTCGCGCTTCGGCGTGAGGATCACCTACGTCGAGCAGGATGCGCCGTCAGGGCTCGCCCACGCGGTGCTGACGGCAGAGGCCTTCCTCGCCGGCGACTCGTTCGTCATGTACCTCGGCGACAACCTCCTGCAGGGCGGCATCACCGAGCTCGTGGCCTCGTTTCGGGCGAGCGCGCCCGACGCCCTGATCCTCCTCACACCGGTCCCCGACCCGCAGAACTACGGCGTTGCGGAGCTCGACGGCGACCGCGTCGTGCGGCTCGTCGAGAAGCCCTCGGAGCCCGCGACGGACCTCGCGCTCGTCGGGGTCTACATGTTCACCGCCGGCATCCACGACGCGTCGCGGGCGATCGAGCCGAGCGCGCGCGGCGAGCTCGAGATCACCGATGCGATCCAGTACCTCGTCGACGCCGGCAAGCGCGTCGAGCCGCACATCGTCCGCGGCTGGTGGAAGGACACGGGCCGCCTGGACGACATGCTGGAGGCCAACCGGCTCGTGCTCGACCGCGTCGACCGGCGGATCGAAGGCGAGCTCGTCGACTCGCAGTGCGAGGGCCGCGTCGTCATCGAGGCGGGCGCCCGCCTCGAGCGCACCACGGTGCGCGGGCCCGCGATCATCGGCGCGGGGACGCGGCTGACCGACTGCTACGTCGGGCCCTACACGGCGATCGGCGAGGGCTGCGTCATCTGCGAGGCGGAGGTCGAGCACTCGATCCTGCTGTCGGGCTGCACGGTCTCCCGCCTTGAGGGCCGGATGGAGTCCTCGCTGCTGGGTCACAACGTCACGATCTCGCGCGGCGTGCGCCAGCCGCGCGCGTATCGCTTCATGGTCGGCGACAACTCGGAGATCGGGATCCTGTGAGCGCGACCGGCAATCGCAGGGGGGCCGCATGAGAATCCTTGTGACGGGTGCCGGCGGGATGCTCGGGCGCGCGGTCGTCGAGGCGGCCGAGGCGCGCGGCCACGACGTGCGCGGCGCCGCCCGCGCCGACCTCGACGTGACCGACGCGGGCGCCGTGAGCGAGGCGGTCGCGGCGCACCGCTGCGATACCGTCGTCAACTGCGCCGCCTACACGAATGTCGACGGCGCGGAGGCCGACCGGGCGGGGGCCCACGCGGTCAACGCAGCCGCCGCCGGGCACGTCGCGGCCGCGGCCGCGCAGGCGGGCGCCGCGATCGTCCACGTCTCGACGGACTACGTCTTCGACGGCTCCAAGCGCGAGCCGTGGCTCGAATCCGATGCGACCGCTCCGCTCGGCGTCTACGGCGAGTCGAAGCTCGCCGGTGAGCTGGCCGTGGCCGCCGCGAACCCGCGCCACGTGATCGTCCGCACGGCGTGGCTGTTCGGGGCCGGCGGCAAGAACTTCGTCGACACGATGCTGGCGCTCGGCGCGCAGCGCGAGGAGGTCTCGGTGGTGACAGATCAGGTCGGGTGCCCGACATGGACGGGCCATCTGGCCGGCGCGCTCGTGGAGCTCGCGCAGCGACCCGACCAGACGGGCATCCACCACGTCGCGGGCGCCGGCTCCTGCACGTGGAACGAGCTCGCGCGCGAGGTCTTCGCGTGCGCCGCCGTCGACTGCCGCGTCCTGCCGGCCACGAGCGAGGACTACGTCCGCCCGGCCGCTCGGCCGGCCTACAGCGTGCTCGGCTCGGAGCGTCGCGACCCCGTCGTGCTGCCCGCCTGGCAGCAGGGCGTCGCCGACTATCTCGCGACGCGGGTGACCGCATGAAGCTGCTCGTCTGCGGCGGCGCCGGCTTCATCGGCTCGAACTTCGTGCGCCTGCGCCTGCGCGACCACGGCGACGAGATCGTCGTCCTCGACAAGCTGACATACGCCGGTCGTCGCGAGAACCTCGCGGGCCTCGACGTCGGCTTCGTGCATGCCGGCATCGAGGATCCCGAGGCCGTCGCGGGTGCGATCGCCGGCGTCGACGCGGTCGTGAACTTCGCGGCCGAGACGCACGTCGACCGCTCGATCGCCGATCCCGACGCGTTCGTGCGCACGCACGCGATGGGCACGTGGGTCCTGCTCGAGGCGGCGCGCGCGGCCGGCGTGCGCTACCTGCAGGTTTCGACCGACGAGGTCTACGGTTCGATCGAGGACGGCTCGTTCACGGAGTCCTCGCCGCTGGCGCCCTCCTCGCCGTACAGCGCGACGAAGGCCGGCGCCGACCTGCTCGTCTCCAGCTACTTCCACACGTTCGGCCTCGAGACGCTGATCTGCCGCGGCTCGAACAACTACGGGCCCTACCAGTACCCCGAGAAGCTCATCCCGCTGATGGTTCTCAACGCCCTGCACGGCGACCGGCTGCCGGTCTACGGCGACGGGATGCAGGTGCGCAACTGGCTCTATGTGGAGGATTTCGGCCGTGGCATCGGGCACGTCCTCGAGCATGGCGTGCCCGGCGAGGCCTACAACGTCGGCGGGCCGGACGAGTGCCCGAACATCGAGGTCGTCAAGCGGATCATCGAGCTGACGGGCGCCGACGAGGGGCTGCTGCAGTACGTCACCGACCGGCCCGGCCACGACCGTCGCTACTCACTGGGCTCGGAGAAGGTGCGCGCGCTCGGCTGGGAGGCGCGGGTGCACTTCGCCGAGGGCCTCGAGCAGACCGTGAACTGGTATCGCGACAACCCGGGCTGGTGGGAGCCGATCCGATCGGGCGACTACCGCGAGTACTACGAGCGCCAGTACGGCTCGCGCCTGGAGGACTGAGTCCGGCAGCCGTTGCGTCGTTCAGCTGCCGAGCGAGTCGATCTTCCAGATCGTCCCGCTGCGCGTCAGGGCGAGGGTGTCGGTCTTCTTCTCCGAGCCCGTTCCCGAGACCACCCTCGCGGAGGCCGTGTCGCCGCTGATCGTGACCTTGTCGACCGTCAGGTCGAAGGAGTCCGCGTCCTGGAAGGCCTCCTTGACCGCGGTCTTGCAGTTCGTCCCCTGCTGCTTGAGCGTCGCCAGGCGCTTGTCGCTGAGCAGCTTCGAGCAGACCGTGTCCGGCTTGTTCTTGCGCGCGGCGGACTCGAGATCCTCGACGGCGCTCGCGACGGCCGCCTGCTCGCCCTTGAAGGACTTCGCCGAGTCCTTCGCGGCGGCGCCGCAGCCGCTCATCACGAGCGCGACCAGGCAGAGGGCGACGACGGATCTCACGACGCGGGAGCCTATCTGGATGGTCGATTGCACGACCCGCACCGCGGATTCAAGGAACCGGTGGCCCTCTAGACTGCGATCGTGACCGAGCTCACGCCGTCCCCGGCGCCGATCCCCCGTGGCCGACACGCGCCTCCGCTCGAGGTTCGGCTCAAGGTCCAGAAGACGCGCCTCTTCGAGGCCGCCGCGAGGGTCTTCTCGCGGGTCGGCTATGCCGAGGCCAGCGCCGAGTCGATCAGCCGCGAGGCGGGCATGTCGAAGGCGACGTTCTACGAGCACTTCGCGAACAAGGAGGAGTGCCTCGTTGCGCTCTTCGGGTTCGCGTCGCGGTCGTTCGCCGAGGCGCTTGTCGAGGCTTCGAGCGGCAGCGGGCTGGACTTCGCGGCCCGCCACCGCGCCGGCCTGCGGGCGATCCTCTCGGGCATCGAGGCGAACCCGGCGATGGCGCAGGCGATGATCGTCGAGACCGTCGGTGCGGGGCCGCGCGTCGCCGAACTGCGCGACAACGCGCTGAGCGCGATCGCGGTCGTCATGTACGAGCAGACCGTGCGCGCCGCCGAGCGCGGCGGCGGGCCGGCCTACGCCTCGCCCGATGACGCGTTCGCGATCGTCGGCGCGACGTTCGAGCTCATCTCGCGCCAGCTTCGCACTGGCCATCCCGAGCGCGTGACCGACCTGCAGCCGATCGTCGAGCGGCTCATCCTCGGGCTGCTGTCGCAGTCGCCCGGGGCGTGAGCGCGAAGGATCCGCTGCTTCGTTCCCCGGGCCCCGTGCGCAACGAAGCATTAGCGGCGCTCGAACGCGAGATCGTCGCCTGCCGGCGCTGCCCGCGGCTCGTCGCCTGGCGTGAGCTCGTCGCGCGTGAGAAGCGCGCGGCGTTCGCCGGCGAGACGGATTGGGGGCGGCCGATAGCGGGCTTCGGCGATCCGGCGGCACCCGTCCTCGTCCTCGGCCTCGCGCCGGCGGCCCACGGCGCAAACCGCACGGGCCGGGTCTTCACGGGTGATCGCTCGGGCGACTTCCTCTTCGCGGCGCTGCACCGGACCGGCTTCGCGAACCAGCCGACGTCGCGGCACGCGGACGACGGGCTGCGTCTGAGCGGCGCGTGGATCGCCGCCGCCGTGCGTTGCGCGCCGCCGGCGAACAAGCCGACGCCGGTGGAGCGCGACACATGCCTGCCGTTCGCGCTGCGCGAGCTCGCGCTGCTTGAGGACGTCCGCGTCATCGTCTGCCTCGGGGCGTTCGCGTGGGACGCGGCGCTACGCCTGCTCGCCGCGCGTGGCGTCGACGTACCGCGCCCGCGGCCGCGCTTCGGCCACGGCGCCGAGCTCGCGCTGGCCGGCGCGCCGTGGCTCGTCGGAACGTTTCACCCGAGTCAGCAGAACACGTTCACGGGCCGGTTGACCGAGCCGATGATCGACGCCGTCCTCATCCGAGCGCGCGTGCTCGGAGAGCGGGGCGGCGAGCCCGCGGCCGCTCAATCCTAGATTGTGCCAGCCGAGGGAGTCCCTGCCCGCGATCGGGCGACGCGTCGACGCGTCCTCAGGCCGCGGTCGACCGCTGGGCGTGACCCGATCAGCAGGCGATCGTGGCGTCGGTCGTGCTGCCGAAGTCCGTCGTCCAGTACCAACCGTAGGTCGCGTGCGCACCATAGGCGCGGCCGATGCCGATGACCTTGTAGTTGGCGTTGAGCATGTTCTGGTTGTGCCCCGCGGAGTTGCGCCACAGGTTGAACGTCGCGCTCGCGCCAGCGGTCCCAGCGGCGATGTTCTCGCCGAGGTACGACGCGACGTAGCCGAAGGATCCGAGTCGCGTGTAGAACGCGCGGCCGAGGCTGTCGGTGTGGCTGAAGTAGTTGCTGGCGGCCATGTCGGTGCTCAGCCAGTCCGCGGCGTTCGTCAGCGCGATCGAGACCTTGAGCGGGGCGACCCCGTTCTGCGCGCGGTAGCTGTTGATCTGCTGGCAGAACGCCGTCTCCTCGGCGTCGAGGGTGGGGGTCGGCGTGGCCGCGAGCGCGGCGGATGGGAGGGCGAGAGCGCAGACGAGCGCGAGGAGAAGCGTGCGGATGGGCATGGCCTATTCATCGTTCGGGCGGCGCCCGAGACCGTGCCAGCCGACGTTTGTTGGACGCTTGTGCGAGCGCCGCTGGACGTCTGATCGAACCGGATCGCGGTCGATAGGTGACCGCAAACGCGGCTAGGCTCGACGGCGTGCCGCTGACGCATTTCACACCCGCCGTTCGCGACTGGTTTCAGGCCGCCTTCGAGGGCCCGACGGAGGTCCAGGCACAGGCCTGGCCGGCGATCGCGACCGGCGAGCACACGCTGATCTCCGCACCGACCGGCTCCGGCAAGACGCTGGCGGCGTTCCTGTGGGCGCTCGACCGGCTGTCCCGGGTTCCTCGCGCGAGTGGCTGCGGCACGCGGCTCGTCTATGTCTCGCCGCTCAAAGCGCTGGCCTACGACATCGACCGCAACCTGCGCGCGCCGCTGCGCGGCATCGGCGCCGATCTGACGGTCGGCGTCAGGACGGGCGACACGCCGCAGCGCGACCGTGCGGCGATGCGTCGCAAGCCGCCGGACATCCTCATCACGACGCCCGAGTCGCTCTACCTCATGCTGTCCAGCGGCGCGCGCGAGATCCTCACGGGCGTCGAGGCGATCATCCTCGACGAGATCCACGCCGTCGCGGCGACCAAGCGCGGCTCGCACCTGGCGCTGACGCTCGAGCGTCTCGCCGCGCTGCAGCAAGACCGTCGCGAGCCGCAGCGGATCGGGCTGAGCGCGACGCAGAACCCGCTTGAGGAGGTCGGGCGCTTCATGGTCGGTCCGCGGCGGACGTGCAAGATCGTCGACGCCGGCATCCGCAAGCCGCTGGACCTGCAGATCCACGTCCCGGTCGAGTCGATGGTTGAACCGGATCAAGGTCTCGTGTCGACCGATCCGCTGGAGCCGCTGATGGCCGGCGAGGCGACGCGTCGCTCGATCTGGCCGGCGATCTATCCGGAGATCCTGCGGCTTGTGCGCGAGCACCGCTCGACGATCGTCTTCGTCAACGCGCGCCGCGGCGCCGAGCGCCTCGCGATCCGCCTCAACGAGCTCGCGAACGCCGACCTTCCGGAGGGTCAGGCCCCGCGCGACATCGCCCGCGCGCACCACGGCTCGCTCGCCCACGAGGAGCGCCTCGTCGTCGAGGAGATGCTCAAGGCCGGCGAGCTGCCGTGCCTCGTCGCGACGTCCTCGCTCGAGCTCGGCATCGACATGGGCGCCGTCGACCTCGTGCTGCAGGTCGAGTCGCCGAAATCCGTCGCGCGCGGGCTGCAGCGCATCGGTCGCGCCGGGCACAACGTCGGCGACACGAGCAAGGGGCGGATCTTCCCGAAGTTCCGCGCCGACCTGCTCGAGTGCGCCGTCGTCTGCAAGCTCATGCGCAGCGGCGAGATCGAGCCGACCGTCGTGCCGCGCAACGCGCTCGACGTGCTCGCCCAGCAGATCGTCGCGATCGCGGCGAGCGCTCCCGACGATGCGGGGGCGCAGGGGAGCGTGTCGGTCGACGACCTCTACGCGCTCGTCACGCGCACGCACTCCTACGCCGAGCTGTCGCGTGCGCTGCTGGAGAACGTGCTCGACATGCTCGACGGCCGCTACCCGTCGCAGGAATTCGGCGAGCTGCGCGCGCGGATCGTCTGGGATCGCGTCGGCGGCACGATCCGCGCCCGCAAGGGCGCGCGCGCCCTCGTCGTGACGAACGCCGGCACGATCCCCGATCGCGGGCTGTTCTCGGTCGTCCTGCCCGACGGCCGCCGCGTCGGCGAGCTCGACGAGGAGATGGTCTACGAGGCGCGCGCGGGGCAGACGTTCCTACTCGGCGCGAGCACGTGGCGCATCGAGGAGATCGGCCGTGATCGCGTCATCGTGACGCCCGCCCCGGGTGCGCCGGGCGCCGTGCCGTTCTGGAAGGGCGACGGGGTCGGGCGGCCGATGCAGCTCGGGCGCGCGATCGGGGCGTTCAGCCGCTGGGCCGTCGACCAGACCGCGCAGACGCTGCAGGACGACTACGACCTGGACCCCTTCGCCGCCAAGAACCTGCTCGACTTCCTTCTCGAGCAGCAGGCCGCGACCCGCGTCGTGCCGTCCGATCGCACGATCGTCGTCGAGCGCTTCCGCGACGAGATCGGCGACTGGCGGCTGTGCGTCCTGTCGCCGTTCGGGGGTCGCGTGCACGCTGCCTGGGGCCTCGCGCTGAGCCGCCGCATCCGCGAGCAGTACGGCCTCGAGTCCGATGCGATCTGGTCCGACGACGGGATCATCGTCCACCTGCCCGACGCCGACGAGCTGAATGGGCGGGATTCGATCGAGCTCGTGATGCTCGAGCCCGACGAGGTCGAGGACGCCGTCGTGCAGGAGCTCGCGTCCAGCGCGCTGTTCGGGGCGCGCTTCCGCGAGAACGCCGGCCGCGCGCTGCTGATCCCGCGCGCCTATCCCGGTAGGCGCACGCCGCTGTGGCAACAGCGCCTGAAGTCGCAGTCCCTGCTCGAGGTCGCCAAGCGCTACCCGGACTTCCCGATCATCCTCGAGACCTACCGCGAGTGCCTGCGCGACGTCCTCGACGTCCCTGGCCTGACCGAGCTGCTGCGCGGCCTGCACGCGCGCGAGCTGTCGCTCGTGGAGGTCGAGACGCCGACCGCCTCGCCGTTCGCCTCGTCGCTGCTGTTCGACTACGTCGCGACGTACATGTACGAGGGCGACGCGCCGAACGCCGAGCGCCGGGCGGCGGCGCTGTCGCTGGACCGCGACCTGCTGCGCGAGCTGCTCGGCCAGGAGGAGCTGCGGGAGCTGATCGACGCGGGCGCGCTGGACCAAGTGCAGGACGACCTCCAGCACCGCTCCGAGCGCACCCGCGCCGAGACGCGCGACGCGCTCGCCGACGTACTGCGCCGGGTCGGCGACCTGACGGCTGCCGAGGTCCGCGAGCGCGTCATCGCACCCGCGGAGGCCGATGGCATGCTCGAAGCGCTGCGCCTCGAGCGCCGTGCCGTTGTGCTGCGCATCTGCGGTGAGCCGCGCTGGGTCGCGGCGGACGACGCGGGCCTGTATCGCGACGCGCTCGGCGCCGTGCCGCCGGGCGGGCTGCCCGAGGCGTTCATCGCGGACGTCCCCGATGCCCTGACGAAGCTCGTCGCGCGCTACGCCCGGACGCACGGACCGTTCACCACCGACGAGCTGCGCGCGCGCTACCAAGTAGGAGGTCGCGAAAATAACAGCAGAGTGAGCGACCTCCAAGTAGGAGGTCGCGAAAATAACAGCAGAGTGAGCGACCTCCAAGTAGGAGGCCGCGAAAATAACAGCAGAGTGAGCGACCTCCAAGTAGGAGGTCGCGAAAATAACAGCAGAGTGAGCGACCTCCGCATCGACCTGACCGCCGTCCTACGGGCGCTGGAGCGCGATACCCCGTTCGGGGCACAGGGGGCGAAGCTCGTGCGCGGCGAGCTGCGCCCCGGCGGCCGCCCGGGCGAGCCCGAGTGGTGCGACACGGAGGTCCTGCGCCGGCTGCGGCGCGCATCGCTCGCTGCGCTGCGCAAGGAGATCGAGCCCGCCGACCAGCGAGCGCTGGCGGCCTTCCTGCCGTCGTGGCAGGGCGTCGATCGCCATCCCGCGGCGGGCGCCGGGATCGACCGGCTGCGCGAGGTGCTCGTCGCGCTCCAGGGTCTGGCGCTTCCGGCCGAGGTCTGGGAGCGCGACGTGCTGCCACGCCGCACCGGCGCCTACTCGCCGGTGTGGCTCGATCAGCTCTGCGCGTCCGGCGAGGTCGTGTGGGTCGGCGCCGGCTCGCTCGGGCGCTCGACCGGCCGCGTCGCGCTGTACTTCCGCGAGGACGCCGAGGCGATCGGCCGGCCGGGCCTGCCGGCGGCGGCGCGCGGCGCGCCGGCTCCAGACGAGCCCGCGCACGACCTGCTGCGCGAGCGCCTGGCCGCGTCGCCGTGCTTCTTCACAGATCTGCTCGCCGAGGTCGCGCTCGCTCCCGAGGAGCTGCAGGAGGCGCTGTGGGACCTCGTCTGGGCCGGCGAGGTCACGAACGACGCCTTCGCGCCGCTGCGCGCGCCGCGGCTGACGCTCGCCCGCGCCCAGCGCGCGCCGCGCCACTCCGCGCGCCGCTTCGGCGCGCGCCGGGCGGGGGCGTCGGCGACCGTGCAAGGGCGCTGGGCGCTGACGGGCACGCTCTTTCGCCACCAGCCGGAGCCCGGTCAACGGCGGCGCACGATCGCGGAGCTGCTGCTCGAGCGCTACGGCATCGTCACGCGCGAGCAGGTCCTCGCGGAGGGCATCGTCGGCGGCTTCTCGATCCTCTACGACGCCCTGTCGCAGCTCGAGACGCTCGGCGTATGTCGCCGCGGCTACTTCGTCGAGGGCCTCGGCGGCGCGCAGTTCGCGCTGCCCGGCGCCGTCGAGCGGCTGCGTGCGCAGCGCGCCGTCGAGGAGGCGGCGCCGCTCGTGCTCGCCGCGACCGATCCCGCGCAGCCCTACGGCGCGGCGCTGCCCTGGCCCAAGCGCGACACAGCGCCCGGTGCGGGTGCGCGGGCCGGCGATGGCGCGGCGCCGGGCGTGGCCGCTGGTCGCGCGGCCCCGAGCCGGCGGCCGTCGCGCGTCGGCGGCGCGTACGTCGTGCTCGCCGGGGCCGAGCCGCTGCTCTACATCGAGAAGGGCGGCCGCGGGATCGTCACGCTCGCGGACGCCGGCGACGAGCGGCTGTACGCGGCCTTCGAGGCGCTTGCCGCGTTCGTCACCGGCGGCCGTGGTCGCAAGCTGTCGCTCGAGCGCATCGACGGCGAGCCCGTCGTCGGCTCGTGCCACGAGCTGATGCTCGTCGAGCTCGGCTTCCGAGCCGGCCCGAGCAAGCTCACGCTGAGCGCGTAGCTGCTGCGCAACGGCTGCGCAGTGTTGTGATGCATCGCGTTGCGGATGTCACAGATCAGCTGCGAGAATGAACGCGTGTCCGACGCCGAGGCGTTTGCCCGCATCGAAGCCCACCTGGAACGCCGCAACGAACTGCTCGCGCGCGTCGATGCTCATCTGGAACGAGGGGTCAGCGACACCTCGCCCGAGCACCTCGCCCGGGGCGCCGAGTTTGAGGCACGGATCGAGGAGCACCTCGTGCGCTGCACTGAGGTCATCGCCGCCAACGGTCAGTCGTACGACGATTGGCGCTTCTCGATGCGTCAGGACAGCCTGCGCAATGAGCGGGTTCTGGGAGAGATCTCGCAGGGGTTAGCTCGGAACACCGAAAAGCTCGATCGCCGCACCGACGAGATCATTGCCGAGGGCAAGGCACAGCGCGAGGCGCTGTTCAAGATGCTCGACCGGCTCGACGGCAAAGACGACCAGCCGCCTTCCGCCGCCGCGTGACACCGCTACGGCAGCTTCTTCCCCGGGTTCAATAGCCCCTTCGGATCCAGCGCGGCCTTGATCGCTCGCTGCGCCGCGACCGCCGCCGGCGCCCACTGGAGCGAGAGCTGACCGGCCTTCAGCACGCCGATGCCGTGCTCGCCGCTGACCGTTCCGCCGAGACGCCGCGCGAGCTCGAAGAGCTCCCCCGCCGCGGCGTCGGCGCGCGCCCGTTGCGCGCCGTCGCCCGGCTCGAGCAGGAACGTCGCGTGCAGGTTGCCGTCGCCGGCGTGCCCCCAGGAGCAGGCCTCGAGGGCGTGGCACGCGCCGATCACGAGGATCTCGTCGATCGCCTCCTCGAGCCGGTCGACGGGCACGGCGATGTCCTCGGACAGCTTCGTCCCGCGCGCGGCGGTGACGGCGTGCGAGACGCCGGCGCGCCAGCGCCACAGCACCCGGATCGCGGCCGGGTCGCGCGGCGCGCTGACGGCGCTCGCTCCCTCCGTCAGCGCCTCGACCAGCTCGTCGCGCACGCGCGTCGCCTCGCTCGCCGAGCCGTCCGCCTCGGCGAGGACGACGAAGCCGCTTCGTGCCGGCCCGTCGGGCAGTCCGCCCGCGAGCTCGACCGCCGCCGCGTCGACGTACTCGAGCACGGCCGCCGCGATCCCGCTCGCGAGGACGCGCAGGATCGCTGCGCAGCCATCCGCGGTCGAGGGGAACGTCGCGAGCACGGGCAGCTGCGCCTCCGGCGCCGGTACGAACCGAAGCCACGCCGCGGTGACGATCCCGAGCGTCCCCTCCGAGCCGCACAGCAGCGCGCGTAGGTCGTAGCCGGCGACATCCTTGCGCAGCGGTCCGCCGACGCGCACGATCTCGCCGGGTGCGAGCACCGCCTCGATGCCGGTGACCCAATCCCCGGTCACGCCGTACTTGAAGGTGTGCGGGCCGCCGGCGTTCGTCGCGATCGTGCCGCCGAGCTGCGATTGCTCCGGCGCGCCGGGGTCGGGCGGGAAGAACAGCCCGTTCTCGCGTGCGAGGCGCGCAATCGTGTGCGTCGTCACGCCGGCCTCGGCCTCCATCCGCCACAGCGGCGGATCGAAGCGGCGCACCGCATCGAGGCGATCGAGCGAGATTGCGATCGCATCCGCAGCCTCATCCACCACCGCGCAGCCGCCCGCGAGGCCGCTGCGCCCGCCGACGGGCACGATCGGCAGGCCGCGCTCGTAGCACCGCGCAACGACCGCTGCGACCTCGTCCGCGCTTCCCGGATGCACGAGCGCGCGCGCGCCGACGCCCGCGACGATCATGTCGCCCACGATCGCGCCCCGCTCGACATGGGCCGCGCCGACGATCCGTTCGAGGTCGTCCACACCACGCACGCTAGACGGCTCGTCCCACAGTACGAGCGCCGCCGGTGCCAAGACGCCTGCCGCCGTCGCGCCACGAACACCGACCACCACCGGCGCGCCCTACGCTGGACAATCGATGCCAGAAGGCGACACGATCCACTACGCGGCCCGCCGCATCCGCCCGCTCGTCGTCGGCCTCGTGCCCGAGATCGCGCATCCGAGCCCGCGCCTGCGCGGCGAGCGCTGGCCGCAGAAGCTCGCCGACCGCACCGTCACCGCCGTCGATGTCCATGGCAAGCACCTCTTCGTGCGCTTCGAGGACGGGCTCGCGATCCACTCGCACCTGCGCATGTCCGGCTCCTGGGGGACCTACCGCGACGGCCAGCGCTGGCGCCGAGCTGCGCGCCGCGCCTGGCTCGTCCTGCGCACCGCGCACGGCGAGGCGGTCCAGTTCGACGGCCCGCTGCTCGAGCTCCTGACGGAGTCGCGCACGCGTTTCGATCGCCGCCTCGCCCAGCTCGGCCCCGACATCCTTGCGCCGGAGCTCGACGAGCAGGGCTTCCTGCGCCGACTGCGCGAGGACGACCAGACGCGTGCGATCGCCGACGCGCTGCTCGATCAACGCACGCTCGCCGGCATCGGCAACATGTGGAAGTCCGAGGGCTGCTTCGCGGTCGGGGTCGACCCCTGGCGGCCCGCGGGCCGGGTCTCCGACGAAGAGGCGCTCGCAATCGTGCGCTCCACGCGGCCACGGATGCAGCAGTCCGCGCTCGATGGAAACCAGGACCGTCATCGCCGCGTCTACGGCCTCGCCGGCCGCCCCTGCCCGCGCTGCGGGACGGCGATCTCCAGCCGCGGCCAGGGCGACGACAACCGCATCACGTACTGGTGTACGGGGTGTCAGTCGTGACGATCCGGCGCGTCGGGCACAAGGGCGCGGACCACATCGCGCCGGGCAACACGTTCGCGTCCTTTCAGGCTGCGCTGCGCGCCGGCGTCGACACGATCGAGTTCGACGTCATCGCCGAGCACGCCGACGGCAGCGGCGAGCTCGTCCTCGCGCACGACTTCGAGGACGCCGCGCGCCGCACCCCGCACACGCTCGACGAGGGCCTCGCGCACTTCGCGGACGTCGCCTACGGGGCCGTCGACCTCATCGTGGACCTGAAGTTCGCGGGCTACGAGGAGCGCGTCGCCGACGCGCTGCAGCGACACGGCCTCGTGGGGCGCAGCCTCGTCTCGACGATGGAGGAGCCGTCGCTGAAGCTGCTGCGCGCCCGCCATCCGCAGGTCAAGCTCGGCTGGTCGGTCCCGCGCCTGCAGCGCGACCCGCTGCGCAACCCCGTCGTGGCCGTGCCCGCCTTCGCGCTGCTGCAGTACATGCGGGCGGCGTTGCCGTCGGTCACCGCGAACCGGATCCGTCGCGGCGAGATCGACGCCCTCATGGCCCACTGGCGCCTCGCCACACCGCGCCTCGCATGGGCGATCGAGTCCGCGGGGGGCGCGCTCTACATCTGGACGGTCGACGATCGCCGACGGATCGCCGGCCTCGAGCGGATGGGCGTGACGGGCGTCATCTCCAACGACCCGCGCCTGTTCGAGCCGGCCCTCAGGCCGTGATCGTGCAGGTCGCCTCGGAGTAGCCGTCGGGGACCGAGCCGGCGCTGGACTTGTGGCCCTTCGTCGTCAGCGCGACGGCCTTGCGCACGACCTCGCCCTTCAGGCGCCACTCGAAGTTCACCTTCGCGCGCAGCAGCAGCGTCGGCTCGCCGGCCGGCGGCGGCACGCGGAAGTTGCGGCCCGACTGGCGCGCCTTGTAGCGCGCGAGTCCGACCGGCATCCAGCCCGAGTCGCCGCCCTGTATGACGTTGTGCCACTTCTTGTCGGCGGCGCTCTGAAACTGCACGCGGAAGCGCATGAACATGACCTCGCGGCCGTCGCGCGAGCCGGGCATCGAGGCGCGCACGCCGATCGTGTCGGGCAGGCCCGGCGCCGGCATCGCCGGATCGCAGACGTTCACCGTCGCCCACAGGTGGCGCGATGCCTGGACGGTCACGACCTTCTTCTTCTTCTTGGTGGCCCCGGTTGCGGCGCTTGGCAGGGCGACGGCTGCCAGCACCAGGCCGGCGACGATCAGGGCTCGCGACAACATGCGGCCAGCGTAGCGGCCGGGCGTGCCCCGCCGAGCCGCCCGCGGCGGGCCGAGTTCGCCGGGACGCGTGATGATCTCGGAGCGGCGGCGTAGTAGTCGCATGAGCGGAGTTCTGACCATGACTGAACCCCTGAACACGACGACGGCAAGCTTCGATGCGCTGTACCGCGATTGCGCACGCGATCTGTACGCCTACGTGCGTACCTTGCTCGGCGACGAAGCGAGCGCGGAGGACGTCACCGCGCTCGCCTTCGAGCGCGCCTACCGGCGCCGCTGCACCTTCGACGTCAAGCGCGGTACGCGGCGCGCGTGGCTGTTCGGCATCGCCCGCAACGCCGCGCTGGACGAGCTGCGCCGTCGCAGCCGCTCCGCGCCGTTGATCGGGGAGCTGCCCGACGAGCTTGCGCCGGCACCCGACGAGGAGGCTGATGCGGCCGTGCGCCGCACGACCGTTCGCGCGGCGCTCGCCACGCTGCCGGCTCGCGACCGCGAGCTCATCGCACTGAAGTTCCACGGTGGGCTGTCCAATGCCGAGCTCGCCGTGCTGCTCGGAACGAGTGAGACGAACGCCGGGACTCGAGTCCATCGAGCCGTCATGAAGCTGAGAAAGGCCTGCCATGCGCCAGCGTGACCCCCTGAGCCCCGAGGAGGCCCGCGAGCTGGACGCGCTCGAGCGCGCGCTCGCCGGGGATCCCGTCGACAGCGACCTGTGCGAGCTCGAGCAGCTCGTCGTCGACGTCCGCGCTACGGCGCCCGAGATGAACCCGGGCTTCGCCGCCCGCCTCGAGCACGAGGTGGCCGAGGGATTCCCCCAATCACAGGAGCATCCGGTGCCGCGCCGCCGCTCGCGGCGCCGGGTGCTCATCCCCGCGGGCGGAGTGCTCGCGGCGGCACTCGTGGCGCTCGTCGTCGTGCTCGGCGGCCGCGGCGGCGATGATTCGACCGCGTCGACCGCCCTGAACGGGCCGCCGTCCGTCGTTGACGGAGCCGGCGCCGCTGCGACGAGCCTTGACAGCGCGCCGGCCGCACCTGCGCGATCCGATCCCGAGGCGGCGTTGCCGCCGTCGGTCCCAGCCGCCAAGGAGAAGTCCGCCGCCGGTTCGGTGGCTGCCGACCAGGCGGCTCGGGCGCCGCAGCGCTCGAGCGCGGGGGCCTCGTCGTCATCGTCGTCGCCCGGATCGCTCGCGACGCAGTCCAGCGGCCCGCGCAAGCAGGAGCGCAGCGCGCTGCTCGTCCTGCGCGTGCCGAACGCCAAGGTCGACGCGACGTCCGACGGCGTCATCCGCACCGTCGACCGCTTCGGCGGGATCATCGCCTCGTCCTCGAGCGCGACGCAGGGCGGCCACGGCGAAGCGACGTTCGAGCTGCGGATCCCGACCGGCAAGCTCGACGACGCGCTCGGCGCCCTGTCGCGGCTGGGGCACGTCACCGAGCGCCAGCAGAACCTCGTCGACATCACTGGCTCGTTCACGTCCGCCCAGGACCGCCTGTCCGACGCTCGCGCCGAGCGCCGCGGGCTGCTGAAGGCGCTCGGACGCGCCTCGACGCAGCGGCAGATCGACAGCCTCAAGGCCCGCCTGCGCAACGTCCGCAGCCAGATCGCCCGACTGAACGGCGATCTCGAGGCGCTGCGCCGCCGCGCCGACCTGTCGAGCGTCAGCCTGACCGTGCGCGGCGCGGGCAAGCAGGAGCCCGGCGCGGGCTCCGGCTCCGGCGGCGGCTGGTCGCCCGGCGACGCCGCCCATGACGCCGTGCGCGTGCTCGAGGTCATCGCCGGCGTCGCGCTGATCGCGCTGGCGATCATCGCTCCGCTCGCCCTGCTGGCGGGGCTCGTGGCGCTCGCCGTCCGCGCGACGCGGCGCCGGCGCCGCGAGGGAGCGCTCGACCCCGCCTGAGCGGCGGTCTCGCCCGCGCGAGGCGGCCTCGGCCCGCGACTTCCGGGGCCGCGTGTGGTATTGCTGACGCATGGACACACGAGAGCAGCCGGCGATCGAGCTGCTCGCGCAGGTGCCGGTGTTCGAGACGCTGGGACCGCGGGAGCTCGCTCAGGTGGCGGCCGTCTCCGTTCCGCGGACCTTCGACGCGGGCCACGTCATCTTCCGCGAGGGCGACAGCAGCGACACGTGCTACATCGTCCGCAGCGGCCATGCCCGCGCGGTTCGCGAGCACGGCGACGGTCGCTCCCTGACACTGGCGCACTTCGGTCCCGGCGACATCTTCGGCGAGCTCGCGATGTTCGACGACGAGCGCCGCTCGGCGACGGTCGAGACGCTCGACCGGCTTGAGGCCGTCGCCGTGCTGGGCCCCGACATGCGGCGCCTGCTGCGCGAGCACTCGGGCCTCGCGGTCAAGCTCGTCGTCTCGCTCGGGCGGCGCCTGCGCGAGGCGAACGAGCGGATCTCGCGGCAGTCCTTCCAGACCGTGCAGAGCCGCGTCGCCGGCGTGCTCGGTCAGCTTGTGATCCAGGCCCAGAACGAGGGCGCCGAAGAGGCCGACGTGCTCGTCGTCGTCACGCAGGCCGACGTCGCCCAGCTCGCCGGCTCCTCGCGCGAGTCGGCGAGCCGTTTCCTCGCGGTGCTCGAACGCGCCGGCATCGTCACGCAGGGCCGCGGGCGCGTCACCGTTCACGATCCGGCGGCGCTCCAGCGCTACGTCTACTGATGGTCGATTCCACGGCCCGCAGCGCCGGCTGATGCCCTCCGAGTTCTCGGCCGGCGGCGTCGTCATGAACGCCGACCAGGAGGTCGTCGTCATCGTCCCGACCCGCCGCGCCGCCGACGGCTCGCGCGTGCTGGCCCTACCGAAGGGACACCCCGACGGCCAGGAGTCGCCGCTGGAGGCGGCGCTGCGCGAGGTCCGCGAGGAGGCCGGCGTGCAGGCCGAGCTCGTCGACTCGCTCGGCGAGGTGCGCTACTGGTATCAACGCGGCGGTCGGCGGATCGCGAAGGTCGTCGAGTTCTTCCTGCTGACATACGTCTCCGGCGACGTCGACGACCACGATCACGAGGTCGAGCTCGCGCGCTGGGTTCCCGCGACCGAGGCGGTCGAGACGCTCACCTACGCGGGCGAGCGCGACATGGTGCGCCGCGCGCTGTCGCAGGTGCAGCGCGCCAAGTAGTCTGCGCACCGTGCGCGTCCTCAACTTCTATTCGACGATCTTCGCCGACCAGCTCAAGCGCGGTCGCAAGACGGCGACGATTCGCCTCGGCGACAAGTCGCACAAGTACGAGAAGAACCAGGCCGTGCTCGTGACGATCGGCTACCAGCACTCGCCGCGCGAGAAGGTCTTCCTCGCGGTCATCGACTCGGTCGACGTCAAGCGCGTCAAGGAGCTGTCGCCGCGCGACATCGAGCACGACAACCCCGAGTTCCGGCGCACCGAGGAGATGGTCAACTTCCTCGAGCAGATCTACGGGCGCGACGTGACGCTCGAGGACACGGTCACGGTCGTGCGCTTCTCGCAGATCATCGAGAACCCGCCGACGATGACCGAGCGCCTGCACGGCATCGGCGGCGCCCAGAACTAGCCGCGGAGGCAGGGCGCCGCGTCGATCACGCGACGAGCGCGAAGCCCTGCTCGGCGAAGTGCTGGTCGAAGGCGAACGCTCGCTCCAGCGCCTGGCGTCGCATCAACTCGAAGCTGAGCTGGTCTACGAAGCTGACGTCGCGACGGCCCGCGGTGAGCGTCGCGGCCAGAGCCTGCCCGTGCAGCTCGCGATCGACCCATGTCTGCTGCATGACGGCGAGAAGCGCGTCACGCAGCATCCCGACCGCTTCGAGCCCGAGTCGTCGTTGGGTGAGCGCCAGCGTCTCGAGGACGACGTAGTTGTGGGTCAGCATCGGCTCGTCGTCGTCCAGGAGCCGTTCGAACACCTGACGGGCGACGTCGTGTGCGCGGTCGGCACGGTTGAGCAGGGCATAGAGCGCGGACGTGTCGACGAACACCGTCATTCGTAGAACGTCGCGTTGAGGTGCTCGTCATGGCGCCGTGCCACGTCGGGGCCGTCCTCGAAGCGACCGACGGCAGCGAGTGCGCGCTCACGTCGATCCTGCTTGGTCTCGCCGCCGCCCTGATCGAGCACGAGATCAGCACCGCGCCGCAGCAGCGCGGCAACCGAGACCCCCTCGTCGCCGGCCAAGGACTTGAGCCGGCGGGCCTGCTCCTCGGTCAACTGAGCTTGAACGCGCAACATGCCATCAGCGTAGCGCAACTGATGGCACCTCCGAGCGAGCGCGGATCCGGGCGCGCGACCCCTGCTTGCGTGCGATCCGGGCGTTCGGGCAGGTCGCGTCAGAACGGCGCGAAGCTACGCTCGGCGTCCGCCTCTGCCGTTGACCGCGGGGTCGGCCGCGACCAGTCCGGCGGCGCCGCCGGCTTCGGCGCCGCGCGCGCGCCGATCCGCGACGCGCCGACGATGAGCAGCGCGCCCGCGAGCGCGAGCCACGGGCCCCATTTCAGCGACACGATCTGGCTCGGCCCCGGGCGATCGAGCATCTCGACGACGGTCGTGCCGGCAACGGCGACGCCCGCGATCGCCGCGACGTCCACGCGCCCGAGCAGCGCGGCGAAGCACGCCGCGAGGGCGCACACGAGCAGCGCGACGTCGCCCTTCTCGAGCGCCTGCCAGGCGGTCAGCTCGATGTGGGACGGCAGCAGCGTCAGCAGTTGGCGAGCGAAGTCGCCGAAGACGCCGGGCAGCTGATCGGTCTGGCGGCCGATCGCGTTGCGAGCTGCTGGGCCGAAGTCGACCGCGTACCATGGCGTCCACAGCGAGCCGATGACGACGGCGGCGCCGGCGACGACGGCGCAGGTACGCGACTCGGGCATCCGGATCTCGCTCGGCACGCTGGCAGGCGGGCCTTGAGCAGGGGATGGAGCGGCTCGACGGATGTTGATTTGGCACTCCCCACCTGGGAGTGCCAAGTGCGCTAGAGTTCGCCTCAGCACTTGGCACTCTCACTACGAGAGTGCCAAATCCCACGCTCCCGACTTTGGAGGTCAGCACAACATGAAGCTCAAGCCCCTGGGCGACCGGCTCATCGTGCGGGCGATCGAGGAGGAGGAGACCACCGCGAGTGGACTCGTCCTTCCCGACACCGCGAAGGAGAAGCCGCAGAAGGGTCTCGTCATCGCCGTTGGCGATGGCAAGTTCGACGAGGACGGCGACAAGCGCATCCCGCTCGACGTGGCCGAGGGCGACGAGGTCCTCTACTCGAAGTACGGCGGCACGGAAATCAAGGTCGACGGCGAGGAGCTCCTCGTGCTCCGCGAGTCCGACGTTCTCGCCAAGATCATCTAAGGAACCGGAGACTTCATGCATAAAGAAATTCTGTACGACGTCGAGGCACGCAACGCGCTGCAGTACGGCGTCGACGCCGTCGCCAACGCCGTCAAGGTCACGCTCGGCCCGAAGGGGCGCTACGTCGTCCTCGACAAGAAGTTCGGCGCTCCGACGATCACGAACGACGGTGTCACGATCGCCCGTGAGATCGAGGTCGAGGACGTCTTCCAGAACCAGGGTGCGCAGCTCGTGCGCGAGGTCGCCACGGCGACCAACGACGTCGCCGGCGACGGCACGACGACGGCCACGGTGCTCGCGCAGCAGATCGTGCGCAGCGGCCTGAAGAACGTCACGGCCGGCGCCAACCCGCTTGCGCTCAAGCGCGGCATCGAGCGCGCGGTCGACGAGGTCGTCGCCCACATCGCCAAGCAGGCCAAGGACGTCGCGGGCAAGGATCAGATCGCTCGCGTCGCCACCATCTCGGCCGGCGACGAGGAGATCGGCGACGTCATCGCCGACGCCATCGAGAAGGTCGGCAAGGACGGCGTCGTGAACGTCGAGGAGGGCCAGACGTTCGGCATGGACCTCGAGTTCACCGAGGGCATGCTGTTCGACAAGGGCTACATCTCGCCCTACATGGTCACCGACCAGGAGCGCATGGAGGCCGTCCTCGACGACCCCTACCTCCTGATCGCGAACTCCAAGATCACCTCGGTGCGCGACGTGCTGCCGGTCCTCGAGGCCGTCATCCAGTCGGGCAAGCCGCTGCTGATCATCGCCGAGGACGTCGAGGGTGAGTCGCTCGCGACGCTCGTCGTCAACAAGCTCCGCGGCACCTTCACCGGCGTTGCCGTGAAGGCCCCCGGGTTCGGCGACCGCCGCAAGCGGATGCTCGAGGACATCGCGATCCTCACGAACGCCGAGGTCATCACCGAGGAGATGGGCCTCAAGCTCGAGAACACCACGATCGCGCAGCTCGGTCGCGCACGCCGCGTCGTCGTCGGCAAGGACTCGACGACGATCGTCGACGGCGCCGGCGATCCGGCCGCCATCAAGGGCCGCATCAACCAGATCAAGAACGAGATCGAGACGACCGACTCGGACTTCGATCGCGAGAAGCTCCAGGAGCGCCTCGCGAAGCTGTCCGGCGGTGTCGCCGTCGTCAAGGTCGGCGCGGCCACCGAGACCGAGATGAAGGAGAAGAAGCACCGCGTCGAGGACGCGCTGCAGGCGACCCGCGCCGCCCTCGAGGAGGGCATCGTTCCCGGCGGTGGCGTCGCGCTGCTGCAGGCCGAGGGCGCGATCGACCTCGACAAGTACGAGGACGACGAGAAGACCGGGGCGAAGATCGTCCTGCGTGCGCTCGAGGAGCCGCTGCGCCAGATCGCGCACAACGCCGGCCTCGAGGGCTCGGTCGTCATCAACGACGTCCGCAAGGCCAAGAAGGGCTACGGCCTGAACGCCGCAACGAACCAGATCGAGGACCTCGTCGCCGCGGGCGTCATCGATCCGGCCATGGTCACGCGCTCGGCGCTGCAGAACGCCGCCTCGATCGCGAAGAACATCCTCACCACCGAGGCCATCGTCTGTGAGATCGAGGGCAAGGAGATGTCCCTCGGCGGCATGAACGAGGGCGGCGGCATGGGTGGCATGGGCGGCATGATGTAAGAGGCGCCCTCGCCCGACATCCGGGGCGAAGCACCTGTTCTCAGTCGTATGGAGGGGCCCGGCTCGCGCCGGGCCCCTCCTCGTCGTGGGCGGCGCCACGGCCTTCGGCGACGCGCTACGGTGACGGCGCAACCGCCCCGCAGCACGATGAGTCGCACGTTCCCACCTCCCGCCGGGCATGGCGCCGGCTGCTCCCAGTGGCGGTCGTGCTTGTGCCGGCGCTCGCCGTGCCCGCGCAGGCGGGCGCCTGGGAGCTCGAGCCGATCGGCGCGTCGGCGGGCGTGTATGAGCTACACGACCTGGCCTTCGACGACCAGGGTCGCGGGGTGCTGAGCTGGTCGGGCTTCCTGCGCCCGCGCGTGCCGGCGATCTTCGGCGGCCTCGCGCTGCGCGACCCGGCCGGCGGCTGGACGCGGCCGCCCGACCTCGCGGGTGTTGACCCCGTCTCGGCCCAGGTGCACCTGTTCTCCGGGGGGCGCGCGCTGCTCGTCGCGCGCGCTGGGAACCGCCGCCGCGTCGTCGTCGCCGACGGGCGCTCGGACGGCGGCTTCGGGCCGCTGCACGCGCTCGCCGAGTTCACCGCCGCGACGTGGTCGGCCTCGAACGCCTCCGGCGATGCGATCGTGGCCTGGAAGGGCGAGCGCTCGCCGTTTCTGACGATCAGCGAGCGCGTCGACGGGCACGCCTTCGGCAAGCCGCGCGACATCGCGGTCGCGCGCTCGGCGAGCGTCGCGATCAACGACCGCGGCGACCGCGTCGTGGCGTTTCCCGACGGCCGCCGGATCGGCGTGCGCGTGCGCGCGGCCGGCAAGCCGTGGGGGCCGATCGTGCGCATCGGCAGGATGGCCGTCGACCGCGATCGACGCGTGACCGCCCTCGTCTCGAGTCGCGGGCGGATCGTCATCGCCTGGGGCCGCGACCGCGGCGCGTGCGGCGTCGCCGTGCGCACGAAGGGTGTCTGGCGGACGCGGCGGCTGGAGTCGCGCTGCGGCCCGGCCTCGGTCGGCGCGCGCGACGCCCCCGTCCTGCCGTTCGCCGACTCGGCGGGCGCGACCTACGTCGCGTGGGTGCATCACACCTCGAAGTCGAACTCGGTGAAGCTCGCGCGCGTCGGTCCGAAGGGCCCGGTCGGCGCCGCCGTCGTCTCGCGTCAGCGTGGAGCGATCCTCGACGACGTGGCCGCCGGGCCCGACCGCGCGATCGCGATCACGTGGGGCGCGGTCCTGTCGCAGACTGGAGCGCCGCCGCGTGCGGCGACGTATGCGGCGGTGCGTCGCCGCGGCGGGCGCTTCACGGTCGACCGCCTCTCGCCGCCCAACGTCCTCGTCGCGCGCGGCAGCCGCGTCGCCTTCCAGCCGCTGACCGGCCAGGCGGTCGTCGCGATCCCCTACCGCGTCGCCGGCACGGTCGCCGTCGGCGCCGCGGTCAGCGCGCCTGCGCAGCCGTAGTGGTCCGTCCGGCACCGGACGAACCTCGAGCGCCGACACCGAGCACCGCCGCCATCGACTGCGGCGTGACGCCGAGGCCGACGACGTCGGCCGTCGCGCGCGCGCTCGTCATCGACACCTCGAGCAGCTCCGCCTCGTCCCACGTCGCCGGGGCGCGCGACTTCATCAGCGTCTCGGCGACCCGCAGCACGCGGTTGACGACGCCCGACGGCACGCTCAGCAGCGGCCGGGAGCGCCCGGCGGCGGTGAGGACGAGCGCGACGATCTCGCGCTGCGACAGCGTCTGCGGGCCCGCGAGCTCGAAGCGTGCGTGCCCGGCGCTCGGGGCGGCCAGGGCGCGCATGACGCAGTCGGCGACGTCGTCGGCCCAGATCGGCTGGTAGCGCGCCTCGCCGCGGCCGCTGATCGGCACGACCGGGGCGACGAGCCCGGCGCGCTCGATGAGCGTCAGCAGGCGATCGCCGGGGGCGTAGACGAGCGATGGGGCGAACACCGTGTGGCGCACGTCGGACGCGAGCACGGCGCGCTCGGCGAGCGCCTTGGAGCGCAGCACGCGGGTGCGATCGTGGCTCGCGGCGCCGAGCGCGCTGAAGAAGACGAAGTGCTCGACGCCCGCCCGCTCGGCGGCCTGGACCATGCGCCAGGTCGCGATCCCGTTGAGCTCCTCGATCGAGCCGGCAGGCTGGTCGCGGATCGCCGCGGCGAGGTGCACGACCGTGCGAACGCCGCGCAGGGCATTGCGAAAAGAGGGCGGGTCGGCGAGGTCGCCGAGCGCGATCTGCACCCGCACGCGGTCGGGCCCGAGCCGCCGCGGATCGCGCACGAGACAGCGCACCGGCTGGCCGGAGGCGGTCAGTCGGCGCAGTAGCGCGCTCCCGACGAGCCCGGTGGCGCCGGTCAGCAGGAGCACGCCTGGATACTATGTCCGGCCGGCCCAAAACACGCCAACAAGCGAAGGAAACAGTCTTCATGGCCTACGTCATCGCGGAGCCCTGCATCGGCACGAAGGACAACTCGTGTGTCGAGGTGTGCCCCGTCGACTGCATCCACCCGACCACCGACGAGCCCGACTACGACAAGGTCGAGATGCTGTACATCGATCCCGAGGAGTGCATCGACTGCGACGCCTGCGTCGAGGCGTGCCCGGTCGACGCGTGCTTCGCCGAGGACCAGCTTCCGGAGGAATGGACGAACTTCACGGCGATCAACGCCGAGTACTTCTCCAAGGGCGCCTGACATCGGTCCGCGGTTCCGGCGAGGGCGCGCCGCCGCCGCGGCCTGCGCCGTCGTCGCGGTGGCGGGACTGGGCGCTCCGATCGCGTGGGCCGACGTCCCCGCCGACTCGGTCGGGATCTACAGCGAGGAGCACGAGCGCGCGAACGGCGGCGACCGCTTCCCCGTCGGCTCCGCGCAGCGCGACGCGGGTGTCGGGATCGTCCGCCAGCCGTTTCTGTGGTCGCGGATCGAGACGGCGCCGGGTGTCGTCGACTACTCCGTCTATGACGACGTCGTCGCCTCGGCGGCGGTCGCCGGGCTCGCCGTGCTGCCGGTGCTGCTCGACGCGCCGCCGTGGCGCAGTTCGGGCCCGCCTGTCGCGCCCGGGGAGGACATGTACCCGCCCGCGCGGGACGATGCGTTCGCCGTCTTCGCTGGCTCGCTCGTCCAGCGCTACGGCCCCGGCGGGGCGTTCTGGGTCGACCATCCGGAGCTGCCGCTGGTCCCGATCCGAAGCTGGCAGGTCTGGAACGAGCCGAACACGTCGCAGTTCTGGGTGAGCGGCCCCGATCCGGCCGCCTACACCCGGCTGCTGCGCGCCACGGCGGCGGCGATCCGCGCCGCCGACCCGGGCGCCGAGGTCGTGACGGCCGGGCTGCCCGAGAGCCTCGGGGGCATGCCGGTGGGCCGCTACCTGGACGGCATGTACGACGCCGGCGCGCGCGGGACGTTCGACACGCTCGCGATCCATCCCTATGCCCGCGAGCCAGAGGGCGCGCTCGACATCCTGCGCAGCGCGCGCGCCGAGCTCGACCGCCACGGCGCGGCACAGGTGCCGATCTGGGCGACGGAGTTCGGCTGGGCGTCGTCCGGCCCGCCGTCGCTGGTCACGACGACTGAGGCGTCGCAGGCGACGCGCGTGCGCGACACGATCGTCCTCATGCAGCGCGCCCGTGCGGCGCTGCGCCTGCGCGGCTTCGTCGTCTTCCGCTGGATCGACAAGGCGCTGAACGCCGGGCAGCGGGACAGCTGGCCGCTGAACACCGGCCTGCTGCGCGCCGACGGGTCCGCGAAGCCCGCGCTGGCGATGTTCCGTGCCGCGAACGCCGTCTGGCATCGCGAGCCGTCGCCGGAGCTCGCGGAGAAGCCCGCGTCGGCCGCGGCTGGCACGGGGACGTCGTCGGGCGCCGGCGGGCGCGTCCTGCTGCGCATCGGGCGCTACGTCAGCCGCGGCCGACTCTACGTGCGCGTCGACGTGGCGCCGGGCCGCGGCGGCAAGCCGGTCCGGATCTCCTATCGGGCGCTGCGCAAGCGGGTCGTACGCGTCAGGCGAGCGCGCACCGTGGCGACCCGCCGCCGCGTCGCTCGCGTCGTCTTCAAGCTCCCGCGCGGCGCACGCTCCGCCGACCTCCTGCGCATCGTCGCGAGACAGGGCAGGGCGACCGCGACCCGCGATCTGCGCTTGCGCCGGATGCCAGTGCGCCGCTAGCACGGACGAACCGGGGGCGCCGTCCCGGGCATCGCGTTATACCCCAATATCCCGATCAACATTAGGTGTTACGATGGCGACAGTCGTATACCCGGAGATTGGAGACATCGCATGCCCATCCTTGACGACGTACTCGCAGCCAACGACGCCTACGCCTCAGACTTCGGCGACAAGGGGTCGCTCGGCATGCCGCCGGCCCGCGGCTTCGCAATCCTCACGTGCATGGATGCTCGTCTCGACCCGGCCAAGTACGCCGGCCTCGCCGAGGGCGACGCCCACGTCATCCGCAACGCCGGTGGCCGCGCGAGCGACGACGCGATCCGCTCGCTCGTCATCTCCCACAAGCTGCTCGGCACGGCCGAGTGGTTCGTCATCCACCACACGAACTGCGGCATGGAGTTCTTCACGAGCGAGATCATGGGCGACCTGCTCGAGTCGAGCCTCGAGACGGCCGCGCTCGGCGACGAGGGCTTCTACGACGTCGGTGAGGGCCCGGGCTCGTCCGAGGGCAAGAGCATCGACTGGCTGACGATCTCCGATCAGCAGCAGGCCGTCGTCGACGATGTCGCGGCGATTCGCAACCACCCGCTCGTCGAGGGCACCATTCCGATCTACGGCTACGTCTACCACGTCGAGACCGGGCGTCTCGTCGAGGTCCCCGCCGCGACCGAGGCCGGTCGCCCGAGCGTGACGGCGAACGCCTAGCAGCGGCGCCCAGCGGCGCCGGACCCTCCGAGGGGCTCGGCGCCGCCGGTCAGCGCACCATCGGCAGGACGAAGCCCTTCGGCTCCGGCGCCGACGGGCTCTGCAGGACCGGCAGCTCGATCGGCGACAGCGCGACGATTCCGCGCGCGGTCTGGCGGATCGCCTGCGACGCCGGGTCGTCGGGATCGGTGAAGACGAGCGGCGTGCCGGCGTCGGCCTGCGCGCGAAGCGGCATCGTCAGCGGGATCTTGCCGAGCAGCGGCACGTCGATCTCGTCTGCGAGCGCCTGGCCGCCGCCCTCGCCGAAGATCGCGAAGCGCTCTCCCGACGGCGTCGTGAAGCCGGCCATGTTCTCGACGATGCCGGCGATCTGGAGGCTGACCTTGCCCGCCATCTGCGCGGCGCGGCGCGCGACCTTCTGCGCCGTCGGCTGCGGCGTCGTCACGATGACGAACTTCGCCTGCGGCAGCAGCTGGGCGAGCGTCATGGAGACGTCGCCGGTGCCGGGCGGCAGGTCGACGAGCAGGTAGTCGAGCTCGCCCCACGCGACGTCCTCGAGGAACTGCGTCAGCGCCTTGTGCAGCATCGGCCCGCGCCACACGACGGCGGCGTCCTCCTCGACGAAGAAGCCGATCGACATGACCTTCACACCGTGGGCCTGCATCGGCAGGATCTTGCGCTCCGGCGACACGGGCGGGCGCTCGCCGCCGAGGCCGAACATGCGCGGGATCGAGTAGCCCCAGACGTCCGCGTCGAGGATCCCGACGCGCTTACCGTCGAGCGTCAGCGCGGCGGCGAGGTTGCTTGTCAGCGTCGACTTGCCGACGCCGCCCTTGCCCGAGCCGATGCAGAGGACGTTCGCGACCTGCGCGAGCGCGCCGGCCGGCAGCGACCCGCGGCCGAGGGTCTTCTTCAGCGTGCCCTTCTCGGCGTCCGAGAGGACGTCGAAGGCGACATCGACCGTCGTGACCCCGGAAACCGTAAGCGCCTCGCGCGTGACGGCGTCGACGAAGTGGTTGCGGATCGGGCAGCCGGCGGTCGTCAGCGAGACCATGACCGCGACGGCGCCGCCGTCGGAGATCTCGATCGAGCGGACCATGCCGAGCTCGACGATCGACTTGTGCAGCTCGGGGTCGATGACACGCTCGAGCGCGGTGAGGATCTCGTCCTTGGTCGCCATGTCATGCAGTCTAGAAGGGGCCGAGCGGTGGGCCGGCCGGCCCACCCGCCGGGGCAACGTCCCGCGCCGCCCCGCCGCCGCGGGGGGGGGGGGGGGGGGGGGGGGGGGGGG
>JBBSNY010000019.1:0-76172 GCA_038260305.1 Solirubrobacterales bacterium | reverse complement strand
GCATCCTCCGGGTTTGACGACGTGTTCTGAAACAAGATCTGGCCATCAAGCCCAACATCGCCGACCTTCACCGGCGCAGACGGAAACGGCAACGACGACGGCGGAGACGACGCCGCCGCCGCAAACGCCGACGACGCCCCGACGAGCAGACCCGCCCAGACCACGGCCACGGCAACAGCAATGTTCCGGATGCGGCCTGTCGAGGAATCGCTGGCGCGCGCACGCGCCCAAGATGCCTCGTCCGAGCGTCCGTGCTTGGTCGTCCTCCGTCCGTGATGATGCACGCGCGTCCCCTCGATTCAAATTGGGCCCGGAGGCCCACCCTCTCCCGTGGTACGCCAAGCCAGCGCACTACCCCAACAATAACGGCAGATCGGGCGCGAGCGCAACTGTTGCGAGCCAGGTCGCCTGCGGTCAACAGGTCAATACAGGCCGGCGATCTCCCGCGTGCCCATCGCTCGCCATCAGACCTGCTCCATGAGGGAGTCGAGTTGACGCCTCAATCGGGTGCGTCGTGCCGCTAGATCGCCGATCGCATCCCCGCGCCCGCGTGCGTCTGCGATCTCGCGATCGACGCGAGCCAGCGCGAGCTGGATCCGCTCGAGCTCGAAGTCCGTCCGCGACGCGGCGCTCATCGCCGTCGCGCGGACCGACAGCTCTCGCACGAGCGCGGTGAGCTCCTCGTCATGCCCCGCGTCGAGCCCGGCCATCGGTCTGTCGAGGTGCTCTCGAAGGTGTGCGACCGCCCGACGCGCGACATCGGAGGTCAGGTCGTCATCCGGCTCGAGCGTCTCGAGGGCGGGGCCCCCGAGCCGGGGCAGGGCGATGCACAGAGCCAGGAACGACCGCTCGGTCGGATCGCGACGCTCCCGCGGGAGACCGGCGGCGGGGCCGGCGGCCCTGTGATCGCCGACCGTCGCGGGGCCGGACGGACCCGCCGTGAGCAGCGACTCCAGGAGATCCGTCGAGAGGTCCAGCCGTGACGCTGCGATCCTCGCGAGTTCCTCGCGCTCGGCGCTGCGCGGGAGCAGCGTGAAGTCCTCGCGCAACTCCTGCAGGACCCGATCGCGGCCCTCAGCGCTTGACAGGTCGCCAACCTCGAGACGGCGCAGGACGCGAAAGCGCGAAAACGGCACAGCGTCACGCACCAGCCGTTCGATGGCCTGCGCGCCCTCGCGGCGAACGAGCTCCGCAGGGTCGTCGCCGGGCGCGAGCCCGACGACGCGCAGGCGCAGCGGCGGCTTGCGTGCCGTCGCGATGCGCGCCGCGCGCAGCATCGCCTCCTGGCCGGCGCCGTCCGCGTCCAGCGCGAGCCTGACCTCGGGTGCCAGCCGCGCGAGCTCGGCGAGCTGGTCCTCGGTCAGGGCCGTGCCCATGATCCCCACGACGTTGAGAACGCCGGCCTGGTGCATCGCGATGACGTCCGTGTAGCCCTCCGCCGCGACGACGCACGCCTCCTTGGCCGCTGCCGACCGCGCGAGGTCGGCGCCGAAGAGCTGCCGGCCCTTGTGGAAGATCTCGCCCTCGGGGCTGTTGATGTACTTCGGACGTCGATCGGATGCGTCTCCGAGCGTGCGGCCCGCGAAGCCGCGCACCCGCCCGCGGGCGTCGGCGAGCGGGAAGATGATCTGGGATCGAAAGCGGTCGTAGATGCGCCCGTCCGACTGCCCGCGCTGGGCCAGGCCGCTGTCGTAGAGCTCGCGATTGGCGAAGCCCGCGCGACGCGAGGCATTCAGCACCGTGTCCCAGGCGCTCGGCGCGTATCCGACGCGAAACGTGCGCAGCGCACCCTCCTGCAAGCCGCGATCGGCGAGGTAGGCGCGTGCCCTCGCCGCCTCCCGTGACTCCCACAGCTGGCGAGCGTAGAACGCCGCGGTGCGCTCCAGCAGCTCGAGCAGCCGCTCTCGACGCCTGCGCGCCTCGGCGGCCTTCGGATCCTCGTCCTCGAGCTCGAGCCCGATCCTGTATCGATCGGCGAGGTGCTCCAGGGCGCCCTTGAAGTCCAGGCCCTCCGTCTCCATGACGAAGGTGAACGCGTCGCCGGACGCCTGGCAGCCGAAGCAGTAGTAGACCTTGTCGACCGGGTTGATCCCGAACGACGGGGTGCGCTCCTCGTGAAATGGGCACAGGCCCGTGAGCCGATTCGCCCCCGCGCGCCGCAGCTCCACCCGCGTCGAGACGAGGTCGACCATGTCGACGGCATCGCGCACGCGCTCCTTGGATTCGCTGGTGTAGAGCGCCATGACCGCGCCGATCAGAGCGCAAACGACGATGGCACCGTCAGCACGTGAAACGCGCGCACGGCGTAGCGGTCGGTCATCCCCGCGATGTAGTCCGTCACGCGCTGGGCGTGATCTGCGCCAGGCGCGCCGCCGCCGTCGGGCAGCGTCGCCGGATCGGCCGCGTAGTGCTCGAACAGCGTTCGCATGACGCGCTCGATCCGTGCGTGCTCGCCGCGCGCGGCCTCGCCCAGATAGACGCGATCGAACATGAACGCGCGGAGGGCCGTCATGGCGATCCCGGCCGACTCGCCCTGGACGATGTCGCCCGCATCCTCCGATGCCTCGACGAGATCGTGCACGAGCGCGTCGATCCGAGCCGAGCCCGAGTCGCCGAGCACGGCGATCGCCGCCCGCGGCAGCTCGGCGTCACCCAGCACGCCGGCGCGCAGCGCGTCGTCGATGTCGTGATTGATGTACGCGATGCGATCGACGAGGCGCACGATTCGGCCCTCGAGCGTCGACGGCAGCGGCGCCCGACCGGAATGGCAGAGGATCCCGTCGCGCACGTCCGAGCAGAGGTTCAGCCCGGCCCGCCCGCCCGGACGATCGCCGCGCGGTCCCGATTCGAGGACCTCGACAACGCGCAGCGAGTGCTCGTAGTGGCGAAATCCGCGCTCGAAGCGCTCCGCCAGGCAGGCGTCGAGGACTGCCTCGCCGATGTGCCCGAACGGCGGATGGCCGAGATCGTGGCCAAGCGCGATCGCCTCGACGAGATCCTCGTTGAGAGCGAGCGCTCGCGCGACGGTACGCGCGATCTGCGTCACCTCGAGCGTGTGCGTCATCCGCGTGCGATAGTGATCGCCCTCCGGTGCGACGAAGACCTGCGTCTTATGCTTCAGCCGCCGGAACGCCTTGCTGTGCAGGATCCGATCGCGATCACGCTGCAGCGGGGTGCGCAGCGCACAGTCATCCTCCGCGATCACCCGGAGCCCAGGGTACGAGCGCGCGGCCAGCGGCGAGAGCTGCTCACGCTCCCATCTCTGACGGCGCTCCGCAAAGCGACGTGCGACGGTACCCGGTGCGGTCGCGGCGTCCATGGGTCGATTCTGGCAGCCTCGCACGACGGGCAGCGGTCAGCCGCGGCGCCGTCGCGGCCGGCCGCGGCCTCAGCGGTGTGAGCGACCCAAGGGCCTAGCGCGTGTTGAGCTGGTACATGCTCGTGACGCGCCGATCTCCCCAGCCGCACGTGAACTTCGCGTAGATCGCCCGCTTGCCGGACGAGACCTTCTTGCCGGTGCAAGACCAGTGCGCGAGCACCTTGTGCGCGCAGCCGTAGCGTGCAGCGGGGCGACACTTGTGAAATGCCTTGGCGACGCTCTTGGCGGTCGCGCACGAGACGCCCTTGCGCCCGAGCGTCAGGTTGAACGTCGGCTTGCCCCCGGCCGGCGACTGATCCTTCTCCGACAGCTTGCACAGCCGGTACGGCGCCGACCATGCATCCTGAGAACCGGCCGTCAGGAGGATGGTCGCCAGAACGGCGAGCAGCGCGAGGACGGCAAACGAGGGGCGCCGGCGAGTCAGAGCGATCACGGGTTGCCTTCCAGTCGGTAGCGATTCGAAATCGTGGCAGATCTCGCCCAGCCCCGCGCAGGGTCGACCGCTCGCAGGCGCTGCGCAGCCGCGCCTTGCGGGGCGGCTAACGACGGAGCTCGTCCGCCGCGCGGATCGCCGCGCGGGCCGCGGCGACGCGCGCGACCGGCACGCGAAACGGCGAGCAGGACACGTAGTCGATTCCCGAGTGATGGAAGAAGTCGATCGAGTCTGGGTCGCCGCCGTGCTCGCCGCAGACGCCGAGCTTCAGGTCCGGCTTGGTCTTGCGGCCCAGCCAGGCGCCCATCCGCACGAGCTGGCCGACGCCGGGAGTGTCGATCGTCTCGAACGGCGAGCGGTCGAAGACCTTCATCTCGATGTAGCGCGCGAGGATCTTGCCCTCGATGTCGTCGCGGCTGAAGCCGAGCGCGGTCTGTGTCAGGTCGTTGGTCCCAAACGAGAAGAAGTCCGCCTGCTCGGCGATCGAGTCGGCGAGAAAGCAGGCTCGCGGCAGCTCGATCATCGTTCCCACGAGGTAGTCGACGTGATGGGCCATGCCCTCTTCGGCGGCGGTTGTATGCACCAACTCCCGGAGGATCTCCAGCTCGCGCTCGTAGTCGATCAGCGGGATCATGACCTCGAGCAGCGGGACGTGGCCGAGGCGCTCCTTGACTGCGCGCGCCGCGCGCATGATCGCCCGCACCTGCATCTCGTAGATCTCCGGGTGCAGGATCGCCAGCCGGCAGCCGCGCGTTCCGAGCATCGGGTTGACCTCGCGCAGCGCGTGCGCGCGCGGGTCCTCCTCGTCCGGCGGCAGGAACTCGTGCAGTGGCGGGTCGAGCAGGCGGATCGTGACCGGGAGCCCGTCCATCGCCTCGAAGACGGCGTCGAAGTCCTGCTGCTGCAGCGGCAGCAGCTCGTCGAGGGCGGCGCGGCGATCCTCGACGTTGTCGGCGAGGATCATCTCGCGCATCTTCGGCTGGCGGTCCGCGGCCATGAACATGTGCTCCGTGCGACACAGGCCGATGCCCTCGGCGCCGAACGCGCGGGCCTTGCGGGCGTCCTCCGGCGTGTCGGCGTTGGCCCTCACGCCGAGCGTCCGCAGCTCGTCGCACCAACTCAGGACCTGTTCGAAGTGCTCGGTCATGACCGGCTCGACGAGCGGGACGTCGTCGACCGTGATGCTGCCGGTCGTCCCGTCGATCGCGATCCGGTCGCCCTCGCGCAGGACGGTGTCACCCACCCGCAGCTCGAGCTTGGCGAGGTCGATGTCCAGCGCGCTCGCCCCGGTGACCGCCGGGCGCCCCATGCCGCGCGCGACGAGCGCCGCATGGCTTGCCTTGCCGCCCTCGGCGGTGAGGATGCCCCGCGCCGCGAAGAAGCCGGCGACATCCTCGGCCTCGGTGAAGGGGCGCACGAGCACGACATCGCGGCCGTCGGCCGCCGCCGCGACCGCATCCGGGGCCGTGAAGACGATCTCGCCCTTCGCAGCGCCGGGCGACGCCGCGACGCCGCGCGCGAGGACCGCGTAGTCGACGCCGGGGTCGAACGTCGGGTGCAGGAGCGCGTCGAGCTTCTCGCAGTCGATCGTCGCGATCGCCTCTGCCTTCGTGAGCAGGCCCTCGGCGACCGCGTCGCAGGCGAAGCGCACGCCGGCCTGCGCCGGGCGCTTGGCGTTGCGCGTCTGCAGCATGTACAGACGCCCCTCCTCGATCGTGAACTCCGTGTCCTGCATGTCCTTGTAGTGCGCCTCGAGCGCGCGCAGGATCTCCATCAACGTCGCGTGCGCCTCGGGCATGACCCCGCGCAGCTCGGCGATGTCCTGGGTGTTGCGCACGCCGGAGACGACGTCCTCGCCCTGCGCGTTGACGAGGAAGTCGCCGGACGGTTCGGGCTCGCCGGTGACCTCGTCGCGGCTGAACGCGACGCCGGAGCCGGACGTGTCGCCCTTGTTGCCGAAGACCATCTGCTGGACGTTGACCGCTGTCCCCCAGTCGTCCGGGATGCGGCTGATGCGGCGGTATTCGACGGCGCGCCTGCCCGTCCAGGAGTCGAAGACCGCGCGGATCGCCTGCGCGAGCTGCTCACGCGGGGCCTGCGGGAACGGCTCGCCCGTCTCGTCCTCGAAGATCCTCGCGAAGGCCTGCTGCAGCTCACGCAGCTGCGCGACGCCGAGCTCGGTGTCGAGCGTGACGCCGGCACGCTGCTTGGCGGCGGCGATCTGGGCCTCGAAGCGCTCGCCCGGGATGCCGCGCACCACATTTCCAAACATCTGCACGAACCGTCTGTAGCTGTCCCACGCGAACCGCTCGTTGCCCGTGCGCTCGGCGAGGCCCTCGACCGAACGGTCGTTGAGGCCGAGGTTGAGGACCGTGTCGAGCATGCCCGGCATCGACTCGCGCGCGCCCGAGCGCACCGACACCAGCAGCGGATCGTCGGGATCGCCGAGCTGCTTGGCGGCGGTGGCCTCGAGGCGGGCGAGCGCGTTGTCGACCTGCGCGTCGAGGCCGTCCGGCAACTCGCGGCCGGCCTGCATGTACGTGACGCAGGCCTCGGTCGTGATCGTGAAGCCCGCCGGAACCCGATCGCTGCCGAGAATCCGCGTCATCTCGGCGACGTTCGCGCCCTTGCCTCCGAGCAGGTCTCGCATCTCGCGCGAGCCCTCGGCGAAGTCGTAGACGTATCTCATCGTGGCAACGCCGGTACCCACTGCCGCGATCCTATCCGGGAACGGCCGGTCGCAGTCGAACATTGGCGTGATGCTCGAGCGTCTCGGTGATCGCGCGGTCGGCTTGGCGCAACGCGAGCTCGTCCGCGGCCGGCGCCGCGGACAGCGGCGAGCCGAGCGCCGCGGTCATGAACTCGTGAGCCTCCTGCCCGAGCGCGAAGCCCGAGGCCTCGCAGGCGCTGCAGACCACGCCGCCCGCCGCGCCGGAGAACGCCGACAGGTGATCGGACTCGCCGCACGAGGCGCACGAGGACAGCTGCGGCGCGAGGCCGGCGACGAGCAGCAGCTTGAGCCGGAACGCGAGCTGGTTGGCATGCGTGGCGTGAGACCGATCCCCGCCCGCCCCGGCGTCGAGCAGCGCGAGCTCGTTGCAGAGCAGCGCGAAGACGCCAGGATGCGGGTCGGGCGTCGCGAACAGGCGCGAGACGGCGTCGCACGCGCGCGCGGCCGAGTCGAGCGCCGCGGCATGCTCGCGCAGGCGCGGGTGCCCCGAGATCGTCTCCGCGCTCGTGACCGTCAGCAGGTCGCTCTTGCCGTGATATAGGACCATATGCAGGCGAAAGTACGGCTCGAGGCGCCCGCCGAAGCGGCTACGCGCGCGGCGCACGCCCTTCGCGATCGCGCTCGAGCGCCCGCGGTGCGGCGTGTACAGGTGCAGGATGCGATCGGCCTCGCCGAAGCGCATCGATCGCAGGACGACCGCCTCGGTCTTCAGCGAGCCGGACACGGGTGGGTCGTCTCGTAAGCTCTGGCGATCATGAGAACGGTCAAGGTCTACACGAAAGAGGGCTGCGGCCATAGCGCCCAGCTCAAGTCACTGCTCGAGGCGAACGACATCCCCTACGAGGAGACGGTGCTCGGGCTCGACTCGCCGGAGCACAAGGAGCTCGGCGAGCGGACCGGCTCGATGCGCCTGCCGCAGGCGTTCGTCGGCGCGATCCCGATCGGCGACAACCACCAGGTGTCGGCGGCGGCTGCCAACGGCATGCTCATGGACCTCGTGGCGGACTACTGAGATGCGCAAGGTCACGGTCTACAGCATGGAGGCGTGCAGCTCCTGCGACCAGGTCAAGGGCATGCTCAACGCGCGCGACATCCCCTACGAGGAGATCGTCATGGTGGCCGACACGCCCGCCGTCGACGAGCTCGCGGCGCGCACCGGCATGAAGACGCTGCCGCAGGTCTTCGTCGGAGCGATCCTCATCGGCGGAGGCACGGAGACGCTGGCCGCGGCGAGCAGCGGCATGCTCGACGACCTGCTGGTCGACTGAGTCCAGGGGGCACGCGATGCGGAAGGTGACGGTCTACGACACCGAGCTGTGCACGACGTGCTGGTCGGTGCAGAGCCTGCTCGAGAAGCGCGAGATCCCTTACGAGCACGTCGTCGTCGTCGAGGACTCCGAGGCCCACGCGCAGCTCTCGCAGCGCACCGGGATGGCGACGCTGCCGCAGGTCTTCGTCGGCAGCGTGCTGCTCGGCGGATACGAGGAGACGGCGGTCGCGGCCGAGGCCGGAATGCTCGAGGATCTGCTCGTCGACTGACCGTCGCCGGGCGCTACCCTAGAGCGCAGAATGAGTGATGTCGTCGTCTACACGACCACCCCCTGCGGCTACTGCACGCGCGTGAAGATGCTGCTGAGCGCGCGCGAGATCGCGTTTCGAGAGGTCAACGTCGGCCGCGACCCCGAGGCGTTCGTCGAGCTCGCCAAGCGCTCCGGGATGCTGACCCTGCCGCAGGTCTTCGTCGACGACACGCTCATCGGCGGCTATCGGGAGACCGCCGAGGCCGACGCCTCGGGGTACCTGAACGAACTGCTCGAAGCGGCCTAGCCTCGCGCGGCTCGCGCCGCGGCCGTCCGTCGCCGGCGCGGCCGCGCCTGGCAGGACTCGCAGGCGTACGTGCCGCGGCCCGCCGCGACGAACTTCACGATCTCGGCGCCGCAGTGCAGGCACGGCTCGCCGTCGCGACCGTGGACGAGGAACTCGTTCTGGAACGCGCCCTTGACCCCGTCGGGATGGCGGAAGTCGTCGATCGTGGCGCCGCCGGCGTCGATGCCCGCCTGTAGCGATGCGACGACGGCATCGTGCAGCGCGGCGACCTGAGCGCGCTTGAGCTGTCGCGCCTCGCGCAGCGGATGGATGCGGGCGCGAAAGAGCGCCTCGTTGGCGTAGATGTTGCCGACGCCCGCCACGCGGCGCTGGTCGAGCAGGACCGCCTTGATCGGCGCGCGACGCGTACGTGTCTGGAGGTGGAGCTGCTCGGTCGTGAAGTCGGCGCCGAGGGGCTCGACGCCGAGGCGGGCGTCGAGGAAGGCGTCGAGCGCGGGGCCGCCGAGCACGAGCTCGCCGGTGCCGAAGCGGCGCGGATCGCAGAACGCGAGCAGGTGGGTCTCGACACTCGCCGCCGAGCTCGCCGCCGTGTCGAGGGCGAAGCGCACCCGCGCGTAGCGTGCATCGGCGGGCGGGTCGTAGAGCAGCGTCCCGGTCATCCGCAGGTGCATGAGCAGGAAGACCTCGCCCTCGGCCTCCCAGATGAGGTACTTGCCGCGCCGGTCGAGCCGCCGCACGCGCCGCCCCTCGAGCGCGTCGGACAGCGCGAGCGGCGACAGCGGCGCGCACCAGCGCGGATCGAGGATCTCGAGGCTCGTCAGCGTGCGGCCCTCGACGAGCGGCGCGAGCCGTCTGCGAATCGTCTCGACCTCGGGCAGCTCGGGCATCGCTACGACTTCGGCGGGCGCAGCCGCAGCGAACGGCTGACCGGGCCGAACGTCTGCTCGTCGACGCGCGCGAAGTCCCGCGGCGGGGCGAACGCGTCGACGACGACCTCGTAGCCGTTGGCGTAGGCGTGCAGGGAGCGCACCGAGCGCCGCTGGCCCTGATTCGTGCCCTGGCCGACGAGCTCGACGCCGCGCAGGCCCGGCTTGATGACGAGCCGCGACGACGTCAGCGCGAACGTCTTGTCGCGGCTCTCGACCTGCGCCACGAGCGCCTCGCGCGCGGCTTTGAGCTGCGCGCGGTCGACCGGCAGCGGCTCGGAGCGCTGGTAGCGCCAGATCGCGATCTGCGCGTCGCCGCTGACGATCGTCGCGACCTGCGGGGCCTCGCCCTCGACCAACCGCCAGCGGTTCGGCGCCCGCAGCGAGAGGCCGAAGTCGGCGTACTTGACGTCGCGAAACGTCCCCGGCCCCGCGATCAGGCTGAGATCCGGGCGCGGGGTCCGGTCGTTGCCGCAGCCCGCGAGCACGGCGGCGACGACGACGATGGCTCCTATGGCGCGGCGCACCGCCCCGATTCTGTCAGGCGTGCGGCGCGGGGCCCTGAGCCCTGGGGTGCGCCTTGAAGTAGACGTCCTTGAGGCGGTCCGCGGAGAGGTGCGTGTAGATCTGCGTCGTCGCGACGTCGGCGTGGCCGAGCATCTCCTGCAACGAGCGCAGGTCGCAGCCGCCGGCGAGCAGGTGCGTCGCGAACGTGTGACGCAGCGTGTGCGGGCTCATCTTGCCCTCCAGGCCGGCCGCGCGCGCGTGGCGCTGGACGATCTTGTAGAGCCCCTGGCGCGTGAGGCCTGCGCCACGATGGTTGACGAACAGGTGGCGCTCCTCGCGCAGGCCGACGAGCCGCGGGCGGCCGCGCTCAAGGTAGGCGCGGGCCGCGGCGACGGCCTCGCGCCCGACCGGGATCAGGCGCTCCTTGGAGCCCTTTCCGTGCGCGCGCAGGACGCCCGCGCGCAGGTCGACGGCGCCGACGGTCAGATCGACGGCCTCGCTCGCGCGCAGCCCGCAGGCATACATGAGCTCGAGCATCGCGCGGTCGCGCAACGCGGACGGGTCGTTGCCCTCGGGCGCGGCGAGCAGCTTCGCGACCTCGTCGCGGCTGAGCACCTGCGGCAGCTTGAGGTTCTTGCGCGGCGCGCGCAGCTCGGCGGTCGGGTCATGGGAGATGAACTCCTCGCGGCGCAGATGGCGGTAGAACGAGCGTAGGCAGGCGGCCTTGCGCTGGATCGTGGCGGGCGCGACGGGTGGACGCTGCTCCCCTCCGGTCGCGAGCTCGGACAGAAACCCGGCGAGCTCGGCGTGCCCGGCGGTCGTCGCATCGAGCCCCCCGCGCTCGAGGAAGTGCCCGAACTGCAGCAGGTCCGAGCGGTAGGCCTCGAGCGTGTTGCGCGACAGCCCGCGCTCGAATTCGAGGTAGGCGAGGAAGTCGAGCACGTGATGCTCGAAGGGACGCGCAATCCTCGGTGTCTGAGCGGTGGCCACGAAGACGGTGTTCGCCGTCTGCCGGGGGCGCACCTTTGCCGTGCAAGGCGGCGTGCGTTTGGGTGCCTCAGCGGCGCGAGCGTAGCCAGGCCAGGCCGAGCAACGTCTTGGAGTCGGTCGTCTGCGCGATCGCGCCGTCGAGGTCTGACAGCGGCCAGCGCACGACGTCGATCCGCTCGCCGGCGATCGGCTCGACGTCGGACGCGTGCAGGCCGGTGGCCGCGAAGACGTGGACCATCTCATTGCAGTAGCCGAGGGTCGGATGAAACGCGACGACGGGCTCCCAGTGATCGGCCTCGCGGCCGATCTCCTCGGCAAGCTCGCGCTTGGCGGTCTGGAGGGCCGACTCGCCCGCGACGTCGAGCTTGCCGGCTGGCAGCTCGAGCGTGTACGCCGTGATCGCCTCGCGCGGCTGGCGCACGAGCCAGACGTGCTCGTCGTCGTAGGCGACGACCGCCGCGGCGTCCATGCGGCGGACGAGCTCGCGCTCGACGACCTCGCCATCGGGGTGGCGGAAGCGCTCGACGCGGACGCTGAACTGGCTGCCTTCGAAGCGCGTCTCGCCGCCGAGCGACTCGATCCGCTCGTCGCTCATGACGCCATCTCGGCGAGCACCGACCCGGCGCACAGGGCAGCCTCGAAGAACAGCGGGTCCTCGCGGCCCATCGAGCGCGCCGGGAGCCCGCTCGCGACGTAGCCCGCGAGGTCGACGACACCCGCGCGCGACTCGTGGCGATCAGGCGCCCGCTGGACGGTCGCGGCGCCCGGCGCCAGCGCGACGCCGACCGGCGCCAGCAGGAGGTCGAGCACGGTCTGCGTGTGGTGGCTGAGCCCGCGGTGGCGAGCGCGGGGGTCGGTCGAGGACATCCGCGCGACGATCAGCGTCGGGCAGCCGAGCGCGAGCGCGGTGTGGGCGCTGTCGAGCGCCTGCAGCCCGCCGTGCCCGAGCGCCGACCCGGATCCGAGGATCCCCGGGCCGGGGCCGGCGACCGCCGCGTCCCAGCCGAGCGCCGTAAAGCCGTGATGCAGGGCGGCGGCCGTCGTGATCGCCTCGCCGTCGGCCCCGCCGAAGGCCGGGCCGGCGGTCAGGTGCCCGGCGAGCAGGCCGGACCCGCGCAGCTCGCGCACGACGCAGGAATGCCCGCCGGGCAGCGCGCCCCCCGCGGTCTGGACGTACCCGAGTCTCCTGTCCGCGTCCGCCTGCGCGAAGGCCCACGCCAGCGGGGCGAGCTGGCCGTGCAGCGCGAGGACCGCGATCGGGCGGCCGATCGGCAGCGCGAGCGGCGCCGGCATCGCGTCGGGATCGCCCTCCTCGAGCGGGTTTACGGCGTGCTGGAGGCTCGTGTAGTTCAGCTTCATCACGTGTGCGCCGCGGGTCCCTGGTGCGTCGAGGCCGCGCGTGAGGTTGACGTGCACGACGTCGAAGCCGCCCGATCCGAGACCGAGCTCGACCGCCTCGACGTTGACGACGAGCTCGTCGCCGGGCTGTGCGGCGCCGACGAGGCCGACGTCGGCGATCGCCGAGCGCCGGTCGCCGTCGACGAGAATCGACAGGCGCTGCTCCATCGCCCCGTCCGGCCCGGCGACGAGCACGGTCGCGCGCTTCAGCCGCAGCATGCGTCCAGCAGCGCGAACGTCACGTCGAGCATGCCCTCGAGCGCGGCGACGCTGACGCGCTCGCGTGTCTCGTGGTTGTACTCCGTGCCGTTGGCGAGGTTCGTGCAGTGCAGGCCGGCGGCCTCGAAGACGTTCGCGTCCGAGCCGCCGCCCGTCGTGCGGCGCGTCGTCCTGTAGCCGAGGCTGCCGAGCGCCCGCTCGGCGGCGAGCACGGCAGGCGCGCTCGCGGCGTGGCGGTAGCCGTCGAACAGGCGTGAGGTCGTTATGTCGACGTCGCATGCGCAGCGCGGGGTGTTCGCGGCGTCGTGGATGTGCTCGATGAGCTCGGCGACGACGGCCTCCGCCTTCGGCGGGGCCAGTGAGCGCACCTCGCCGACGATCCGGCAGTGCTCCGGGACGATGTTCGTCCCGCCCGCCTGGCCGCCCTCGATCGTGCCGATGTTCGCCGTCGTCTCGTCGTCGATGCGCCCAAGGCGCATCGCAGCGACGGCGCGCGCGGCGGCCTCGATCGCGCTGCGCCCGTCCTCTGGGCGGATGCCGGCGTGTGCGGCCGCGCCGCGGAACGCGGCGTCGAGGCGGTAGTAGGTCGGCGACGCCACGATGATCTCGCCGATCGGCGAGGCGTGATCGAAGACATAGCCCCACTCGCTGCGCAGCGTCTTGACGTCGAACGCCTTCGCGCCGGCGAGCGCGTTCTCCTCGCTGACCGTGAACAGGAGCTCGAGCGAGACCGGGGCGCCTTCGATCGCGCAGCGGCGCGCGACCTCGAGGATGACGGCGACGGCGGCCTTGTTGTCGGCGCCGAGGATCGTGTCGCCGGCGCTGACCCAGCCGCCGTCGTCGACGATCGGCTCGACGTCGCCGGCCTCGGGCACCGTGTCGAGATGCGCGCAGAGCAGGATCGTGCGCTCGCCGCGGCCCGGGATGCGGGCCAGCAGGTTGCCGCACTGCGCGCCCGACTCGGCGGCCGCGCCGTCCTCCTCGACGTCGACGCCGATCGCGCGCAGCTCGCGCGCGACGGCCTCCGCGCAGGCGCGCTCGGAGCCGAACGGGCTCGGGATCGCGCACAGCCGTGCGAACGACTCGTTCAGGCGGCGGCGCTCGACGGCGGAGGCGGGGCGCATGCGCGCTTCAGTCTGACGAGGGGGCGAACTTCGCGCTGCCGGCCCCATTGGAGGTATGAGACGAACGCTACGCTGGTGATGGCATGGCAGTGCGGGCCGCCCCACTTCACCGCTTCTCGCTCAAGGACGTCCAGGCGATGTACGTCGCCGGGATCCTCACCGCCGAGACGCGCGTCGAGCTCGTCGACGGGGTGCTCATCGCGATGAACCCACCGGGCCCGCAGCATGCCTACGTGGTGGACTGGCTCATCCATCACTTCGCCAGGCCGGCCGGGGGCGCGTTGCGCCTGCGCGTGCAGGACACGCTCCTGACGCCCGACGGAGGCTTCGTGCTGCCCGACCTCTTCGTCTGCGAGCCGTGTCCGCGCGACCGACTGCCGGACGCCGCGCTGCTGGTCATCGAGGTCGCATACAGCTCGCGCGCCCGGGACCGGCAGAAGGTCGCGACGTACGCCGATATCGGGGTGTCCGACTACTGGATCGTCGACATCGAGCGCGGCGAGCTCGTCGTTCATCGCGAGCCGGGGGACGGCGGGTACGCGGACGTCGAGCGCTTCGTCCCCGGCGACGTCGTCAGCCCGCTCGTGGACGTGGCGCCCGTCGACGTCGCGGCACTGCTCGGGCGCTGACCGCGCCGCCCTCCTACGAGCGCGACGCGCGGAACTCAGGCTCGCCGGCCTGCTCGCGCGAATGCGCCAGCGCCGCGCCGACGAACTCCCGGAACAGCGGGGCCGGGCGTTCGGGCCGCGACTTGAACTCGGGATGAAACTGCGACGCGACGAAGAACGGGTGATCCTCGAGCTCGATCATCTCGACGAGGCGCTCGTCCGGTGAGGTGCCGCTGACCGTGAGCCCGGCGGCCTCGAGGCGCTTGCGTAGGAACAGGTTGACCTCGTAGCGGTGGCGATGGCGCTCGTAGATGACCGCCTCGCCGTAGAGATCGCGGGCGCGGGTCCCCGGGTGGATCTTCACCGGGTCGGCACCGAGGCGCATCGTCCCGCCGAGGTCGGTGACCTCCTTCTGCTCGGGCAGCAGGTCGATGACCGGATGCGGCGTCTCGGGATCGAACTCCGTCGAGTTGGCGCCGTCCATGCCGGCGATCGAGCGGGCGAACTCCATGACGGCGATCTGCATGCCGAGGCAGACCCCGAGGTACGGGATCCGCAGCTCGCGGGCGGCGCGGGCGGCCCGGATCTTGCCCTCGATACCGCGCCCGCCGAATCCCCCCGGGATGAGGATCCCTTGCGCGCCGCTGAGTCGGTCGCGCGCCGCCTGATCGTCGACGAGGGTCTCGGAGTCGACCCAGTCGACCTCGATCGCGCAGTCGTGGTGAAAGCCCGAGTGGCGCAGCGCCTCGGAGACCGACAGATAGGCGTCCTGGAGCGCCACGTACTTGCCGACGAGCGCGATCCTCACGGTCTCGGTCGCCTGGGAGGCGCGGCGTGTGATCTCCGCCCACTCCGTCAGGTCCGGGGCCGGGACATCGAAGCCGAAATGCTCGCAGATGAGGTCATCGACGCCCTCGGACTCGAACCACAGCGGCACCTTGTAGATGTTGTCGACGTCCTTCGCGCTGATGACCGCCTCGATCGGCAGCGAGGCGAACAGCGCGATCTTCTTGCGGATGTCGGTGCCGAGCTCGGACTCCGAGCGGCACAACAGCATGTCCGGCTGGATGCCGATTCGTCGTAGCTCGTTGACGGAGTGCTGCGTCGGCTTCGTCTTGAGCTCGCCCGCGTGGCCGATGTACGGCACGAGCGTCAGGTGGATGAACATGCAGTTGCGGCGGCCGACGTCGACGGGGAACTGGCGGATCGCCTCGAGGAACGGCAGCGACTCGATGTCGCCGACGGTGCCGCCGATCTCCGTGATGACGACGTCGACGTCCTGGGTCTGGGCAAGTAGCTGGACGCGCTGCTTGATCTCGTCGGTGATGTGCGGGACGACCTGCACGGTGCCGCCGAGGTAGTCGCCGCGGCGCTCGCGGCGGATGACCGAGTTGTAGATGCCGCCTGCGGTGACGTTCGAGGCGCGCGAGGTGTTCGAGTCCGTATAGCGCTCGTAGTGGCCGAGGTCGAGGTCGGTCTCCGCGCCGTCCTCGGTGACGAAGACCTCGCCGTGCTGGTAGGGCGACATCGTGCCGGGGTCGACGTTGATGTACGGGTCGAACTTCTGCAGGCCGACCGACAGCCCGCGCGCGACGAGCAGGCGCCCGATCGAGGCGGCGGCGATGCCCTTGCCCAGCGAGGAGACGACGCCGCCGGTGATGAAGATGAAGCGGGTCTGCGGGCTGCGTGGCGTCGGCTTCATGAGGCTCTCCCAAATGAGTCTAGGTGGCGCAGTCCGGGCACCTTCTCGATGAGCGTCGAGATCGAGCGGAACTCGCCGTACAGGTTGATGAGCAGCAGGATCGCGAGGGCGATGACCTGCTCGGAGGGGTCGAGGGTCAGGACGATCCAGACGCCGGCGAGCGCTCCGATGACGTTCGAGCCGGCGTCGCCGAGCATCGCCTTCTCGCGCAGGTCGTAGAACCCGCACACGAGCACCGGCCCGAGGAAGATCCCGAGCGCCGCCGCCGGCTCGCTGAGCTGCGTGCTGACCGTCAGCCCGATCCCAAGCAGGACGAGGGTCTTGACCGAGCGGCCCGGTCGCAGGTCGAGCAGGTTGAAGGCGTTGGTTGCGAGCACGAGCACAGCGGCGGCGAGGAAGAAGTCCGTGTCCGACCCCGGCACCGACGAGGCGACGAGCAGCGCCAGCCCAAGCGTGCCGGCCGCCTTGAGGATCCCGCTGGAGAACTGGCCCCGGCCTGCCGCGGCGATGTGGCCGCGTAGCCCGCGGGACTCGCCGGACATGACGTCGTCGACGAGGCCGAGCAGCGCGACGCCCGGGATGAACGCGATCACGATCGACAGGTCGGCGGGAAAGATGTCGAGCGTCGTCAGGCGCGCGAGCAGGGCGATCGGGATCAGGGCGATCAGCGCCGCGGGCACGATCGCGACGCCGAGCGGCACCGCCAAGCGCACGCCGCGGTAGTTCTCGCGCTGCATGTCGGCCTCGACGAGCCGCTTGCGGACCACTGGCACAAGGCCGATGGCAACGAGCAGCGAGAAGACGAATGGCAGTACCTGCACCCCGAGCAACCTAGCGCCGCGGGCGGACCGAAACGCGGTTTGGCGCACGCGCAGCCCGCAATCTGCGCACGGACTCGTCGCCGCCGGCGCGCGTCACGGGCGCCTCGGCGCGCTCGCGACGACCGGCGGCAGCAGATCCTGCGCGCTGTCCCGGCGACCGAACGCCCCGTCGGCGCCCGCGAGTACGAAGACGAGCGCCGCGTGCCCCGCCGTCTCGTCGATGTTGTCGACCGTCGACAGCTCGCGATCTCGATACCAGCCGATCTGCGACGGATCGCTGCCCGACGGCTCGATCCCGACGACCTTCACGCCGGTCTGCGCCAGCCCGCGCGTGATGCCGTCCTGGAGGGCGTCGAGCCGATCGGCCGCCGTCTTGTCCTTCGGCTTGTCGCCCGGGCGGATGACGATGACCCCGTCGAGACCGCCGAACTCGCCGCTGATCGTCTGCAGCAGCGTCGCGCGGAGCCGGTCGACGAGCCGGCCACCCTCGACGAGCTGAATGCCCACGCGGCGACCGAGCGGCTCAAGCAGGTTCGGCTTGGACGCGACATCCGCGTAGCGGGTGCCGCCCGAGCGATCGCCCAGTGCCTGCGGGTCGACGGTGTCGCGCAACTCGGCGACGAGCGACAGCGTCGCGCCCGACGGGTCCAGCCACTTACGCACGCTGTCGGGCTTGATGTCGCTCGGGCCGAGCAGGACGAGCCCGATGTGGCGCCCGCGCAGCCGACCCCCGGTGAGGATCGGAAACGACTTGTCGCCGTACTGCTGCTCGTCGGCGAGCTTCGCCTTCGCGGCGTCGCGCTCGCTGTCGGCGCGGCGCACGCTGGCGCGCAGGCCGCTGCGCAGGTCCTTGCTGGCCGACGAGACGAGCTCCTTGTCGCCGATCGCCACACCCAGCAGCAACCCCACCACGAGCGCGATGAAGACGGCCGCCAGGGACATGGCGTGGTAGCGGAAGTCGAAGATGGTCTACACGCTCACAGGTTCGCGGCTATTCGAGCCCGAGGACGACCTCGACCTTGAGCCACAGCAGATCCGCCACGTCGCGCAGCGCCGGTGTCAGCACGATGATCGCCAGCAGGCACAGCAGTCCGGCAAGGACGACTGCGACGAGCGGACCGGCGCCGGCACGTGGACGGTACAGACGGCTCACGCCCTTCGCGTCGACGAGGATCTCGCCGAGGCGCAGCCGGGTGAGGAACGTCGAGGCCATGCCGCGACGGTTCTTGTCGAGGAACTCGACGAGGTTGAACTGCGAGCCGACCGAGACGATGAGCTCCGCGCCCTTCTCGGCGGCGATCAGCATCGCCACGTCCTGGCTCGTTCCGGGGGCCGGGACGAGCTTGTACGGAAGGCCGAGCGCCTCGAGCTGTTCGCGGCCGGGGGCCCGGCCGTTCGGATAGGCGTGGACGACGAGCTCGGCGCCGCAGCGCAGCGCCTGCTCGGTCGCGCTGTCCATGTCCCCCACGATCATGTCGGGGACGAAGCCCTCCGCGAGCAGCGCGTTCGCGCCACCGTCGACGGCGAGGATCGCCGGCTTCATGTCGCGGATGTAGGGGCGCAGCGCGCGCAGGTCCTTCTCGTGGTCGACGCCGCGCACGACGATCAGTGCCGGCCGGTCGCGGAAGTCCGTATCGAAGCGCGGCAGCTCGATGCGCCCCGACAGCAGCTCGCGCTCCTCGAGCATGTGCTCGATCGTGTTCTGTGCGAAGGCCTCGAGCGCGTCGCCGATCTCCCGCCGGCGCTCGTCGGTCGCGGCGCGCACCGCGTCGGGCTCCTGGACCACGCCGCTGGCCAGCCGCTGCGGCCCGCGCATGATGTCCCCGCCGTGGACGACGATGTCATCGCCGTCGGAGAGGCGCTTGAAGAGCGCGTCGTCGGGCAGATCGACGAGGTGGATGCCGGCCTGGACGAGCAGCAGCGGGCCCATGTTCGGGTAGGCGCCCGTCGACGAGGGACTGCAGTTCAGCACCGCGCAGACCCCCGCCGCGATGAGGTCCTCGGCCGACACACGATCGAGGTCCTTGTGATCGAGCACCGCGACGGCACCGGGACTCAGCGTCTTGACGAGACGCTTCGTGCGGCGGCCGAGATACGCCGGCCCAGCAACCTCTCTGCCAGCGGCGACGGCCATCGCGTGAGTCTAGAACGCGGTGTTAACGAGATGCCAAGCACGGCGCCGTGGCTGGTCGAGCGCATGCGCCGTCGCCGGAGGCGGTTGCTAGCGTCGTGGTCATGGTCCATGCACTGGCAACCATCACTTCGACCGAGTTGCACGACACCTGTGGGCAGGATCCCGGATACCTCTGCCGGGAGATCCTCCAGCGCACCGAGAACAAGACGCTGGCCGACGTCGCCGACTTCATCCTCGGAACCCCGCTGACGATCATCCTGATCGCGCTCGGGGCGCTGATCGTCAACAAGATCATCGGCCGCGCGATCGAGCGCACCCTGCGCAGCCTGAGCCACGGCATCGTGCGCGAGCACATGAGCGCCGTGCGCCGTCGCACGCCCGCGGCCCTGCTCGAGGCGCCGGCGACGAGCCTGCGCGCCCAGCAGCGCATCAGCGCGCTGACGAGCATCCTGCGCAGCCTCACCGGCTTCGTGATCCTGATCTTCGCCGGCTTCATGGTGCTCAGCGAGCTCGGCGTCGACGTCGCCCCGCTGCTGGCCGGCGCGGGCGTGCTCGGCGTCGCGCTCGGCTTCGGCTCGCAATCGCTCGTCAAGGACTTCCTGTCGGGCCTGTTCATCCTCGCCGAGGACCAGTTCGGCGTCGGCGACGTCGTCGATCTCGACGGCACGACGCAGGGGACCGTCGAGGCGGTGTCGCTGCGCACGACGCGGCTGCGCTCGGTCGACGGGACGGTCTGGCACGTGCCCAATGGCGATATTGGCCGCGTCGGCAACAAGAGCCAGCACTGGTCGCGCGCGCTGCTCGACATCGAGGTCGCCTACGACACGGACATCGATCACGCCACCGAAGTCATCAAGCGCGTCGCCGACCGGGTCTGGAAGGAGCGCGAGGAGGTGCTCGAGGAGCCCGAGGTCTGGGGCGTCGAGAAGCTCGGCGCGAACGCGATCGTCATCCGGCTCGTCGTCAAGACGCTGCCCGCCGACCAGTACGCGATCAGCCGCCAGCTGCGCCAGCGCCTGAAGGAGGAGTTCGACCGCGAGGGCATCGAGATCCCGTTCCCGCAGCAGACGGTGTGGCATCGCTCGACCGAGAACGGCCACGGCAGCGCGCCCGACGAGGCGGCGGGCACACCAGGCTCCGGCGACGCCCGGCACGGCGGCGTGGACCCCGAGGCCGCGAAGCCGGAGACCGCCTCCGCGTCGGCCAAGGGCGACGAGGAGACGCCGTCGAGCCGGCCCTGACCGCGGACCGCACGGCCTCGCCGCTCACGCCGCGGCGCGCAGGAGCTCCTCCGCGTGGCGGCGCGCCGCGCCGCCCCCGTCGTCGCCGTCCGCGTCGGCGCCGAGCATCCGCACGAGCTCCGACACGACGTCCTCGTCGCCGAGCTGGCTGACGGTCGTGCGCGCGGGGTGCGACGACGCGTCCTTCGCGATCGAGAAGTGGCGCGCCGCCATCGACGCGATCTGCGGCAGGTGCGTGATGCAGAGCACCTGGCGGTCGCCCGCCAGCGCGCGAAGCTGATCGCCGACCGCGCGAGCGGTCTGGCCGCCGATGCCCGCATCGACTTCGTCGAAGACGAGCGTCGCGCGGCTTGCGCCGGCGGCGACGCCCATGAGCGCGAGCATGACGCGCGACAACTCGCCGCCGGATGCCGTCTCGCGCAGCGGGCCGGCCGGCACGCCCGGGTTCGGCGCGATCAGGAACTCGACCGTGTCGGCGCCGCTCGGGCCGGGCTCGCGGTCGGTCAGCTCGATCTCGAACGAGGCGCCCTTCATCGCGAGCTCGTCGAGGCGGCGGCGCACCGCGGTCGAAAGCCTCGGCGCGGCGGCCGCGCGAGCTTTGCGCAGCGCCGCACTGCTGCTGCGCAACGTGGAGTCGGCGGCTGCGAGGCGCGCCTGAGCGGCCTCGACGGCGACCTCGGCGCCGGTGATCTCGGTCCGTCGCACGCGGCAGGTCTCGGCATGCGCGAGCACTGCGGCGATCGAGCCGCCGTGCTTTCGCTCGAGACGCTCGAGCACGCTCAGGCGCTCCTCGACGAGCTCGAGGCGACCGGGCTCGGAATCGAGCTGCTCGGCGTAGCGGCGCAGCTCGCCGGCGACGTCGTCGGCCTCGATCGCGAGCGTCTGCCAGCGCTCGGTGAGCGCGTCGAGCGCGGCGTCGATCCCGTCGAGGGCGGCGAGCTCGCGGCCCGCCGCCGACAGCACGGCGGCGAGCCCCGCCTCGTCGGCCGCGACCGACTCGGCGGCGCCGAGTGACGCGCCGCGCAGCGCCGCGACGTGGCGCAGGCGCTCGCGCTCGGCGCGCAGCTCGAGCGTCTCCTGCTCGTTCGGGTCGGCGGCCTCGATCTCCGCCAGCTCGAAGTCGATGAGGTCGAGCTCGCGCGCGCGGGCGCCCGCGAGCTCGCGCAGCTCGGCGAGCTCGCGCGCGGACTCGCGTAGGACGCCGTAGGCGGCCGCGACCGTCGCGCGGCGTGCGAGCTGCGCCTCGCCGCAGAAGCCGTCGAGGATCTCCAGCTGCGCGCTCGCCAGCGTCAGCCGGCGATGTTCGTGCTGGCCGTAGAACGTGAGCAGCGGCTCGGCCAACTCGCGCAGGTCGGTGAGCGTCGCGGAGCGGCCGTTGACGAGCGCCCGAGTGCGTCCGTCGGCGCCGATACGGCGAGCCAGCACAACCTCCTCGGCGCCCTCCGGCAGGCGCTCGCCGAGCTCGTCGCGCAGCTCCGGCGCGAGCTCGAAGACGCCCTCGACGTAGGCCTCGGCCGCGCCGGGGCGCACGATCCCGGGCTTCGCCCGCCCGCCGAGCAGAAGGTCGAGCGCGTGCGCGAGCACGGTCTTGCCGGCACCGGTCTCGCCCGTCAGGACGTTCAGCCCGGCGCCGAGCCGCAGCTCGGCGCGCTCGATCAGAAGCAGGTTCTCGACGCGAAGCTCGATCAGCATGCTCACGGTGTAGCAGCGGCGCCCGACGGAACGGGCGTTCGTATGCGGTTTGCGCGTGTTTCGTAACGCCTATGAGATGTGGCTAGGACGACAGGCGGCCGAACTTCGTGCGCAGGCGGCGGTAGAACGACCACCCCGGAAGCTGCGCGAGGAGCGCGGCATCCGGCTCGTAGCGGGCGACGAGCTCGTCGCCCGGCGCGATCTTGCACGCCGGCCGCCCGTCGACCGAGACGTCGACCGCGTCGCGGCCGCGGTTGGAGACGCTGAGTGCGTCGCCCGGCGCGACGACGAGCGCGCGCGCCGTCAGCGAATGCGGGGCGATGAACGAGACCCCGAAGCCCTGGACGCCCCAGGCCAGCACCGGGCCGCCGTTGGCCAGGTTGTAGCCCGTCGAGCCGGCCGGCGTGCAGATGACGAGCCCGTCGCAGCGCACGGACCCGACCTCCTCGCCATCGACCCCGTAGGCGAGCTGGGCGACGCGGCCCCCGATCAGGCGCTGAAACGAGACGTCGTTGAACGCCGTCAGCAGGCGGCCGCCGGGCGTGTCGATCGCGATCGCCGGCAGCTTGAGCTCCTCGAAGTCGCGCTCGAAGGCGCGCGCGAAGCCGTAGTCGTCGACGTCCTCGGGCTCGAGCGTGGCGAGGAAGCCGACCTCGCCGAAGTTCACCGCGAAGACCGGCACGGCGCTGCGCGCGTGATGGCGCAGACCCTTGAGGATCGTGCCGTCGCCGCCGAGCACGACGCACAGGTCCACGTCGTCGCTGGGGCCGGCGTCGACGACGATCGATTCCGCGGCACGCAGGCCGAGCTTGCGCGTCTCGTCCTCGTCGAAGCGCAGCAGCACGCCCGCGGCGCGGGCCGCGGCGACGAGCTTCTCGAGCGTCGCCGCGGTCTGCTCCGGGCGCCCGTGCGTCAGCACCGTCGCGGCACGGATCGCGCTCATGGGAGCACCGGTTCGACGAGGCGCGCGGCCGCGTCAAGGTCGCCGACATCGCCCTCGCGGCCGGCCTCGGCCAGCCAGACGAAGCTCTCGAGGTTGCCCTTCGGCCCGGGCAGGCCGGACGACGCGAAGCCGAGCACCGCGGCACCGTGCGAGCGCGCGGCCGCCGCGACGGCGACGAGCGCGCCGCGGCGGTCGTCGGGGTCGCGCACGACACCGCCCTTGCCGACGTTGCCGCGCCCGACCTCGAACTGCGGCTTGATCATGGCGAGCACGTCGTGGCGCGGCGCGACGCACGCGAGCACGGCCGGCAGGATCTTCGCGAGCGAGATGAACGACACGTCGACGACGACGAGCTCCGCGGCATACGGGAGCGCCTGCGGCGTCATCGCGCGGGCGTTCGTGCGCTCGAGCACCGTCACCCGGTCGTCGTTTCGCAGCCGCCAGTCGAGCTCGCCGTAGGCGACGTCGAGCGCGACGACGTGCGCCGCGCCGGCCTGCAGCAGGCAGTCGGTGAAGCCGCCCGTCGAGGCGCCGACGTCGAGGCAGTGGCGGCCCGCCGGGTCGATCGCGAACGTCTCGAGCGCGTTTGAGAGCTTGATCCCGCCGCGCGAGACGAAGCGCGGTCGCTCGTCGACGGCGAGCACGACATCGGGGTCGACGAGCTGGCCGGGCTTCTGGGCGCGCGCGCCGTCGCCGCCGCCGAAGCGCACCTCGCCGGCCATCACCGACGCCGCCGCGCGCGTGCGCGACGAGAACAGCCCGCGCTCGGCCAGCAGGGTGTCGAGGCGCACGCGGGCCATACCCGGCACGGTACCTCGCGGCTGCTGTGTGACGTCAGTCACCCACGCCCGGCCGGCCGGCGAGCACACTGATGTCAGGCCGCAGGCAGACCTTTTCCCAGAGGTCCTTCCGAGAACTCAACCACCCGCGGCTCGGCCGGACCCAACCACATAGCAGTCTCTCCTCCCTGAAAGCGGCCCGTCCTCCCCGGCGGGCCGCTCTCGTTCGTCGGAGCGGCGGGGAGCTATCGAGCCGCTACGAGCGGCAATGTAGGCCCTCTCGGATCGCAGCGCCGCGCGACCGTAGCGCGACTTGCGAAGCTCGGGCGCGAGCGCGCAACCGGCGTTTCAGCGGAACCGCAGCTTCGGCGCGATGCGTTGTACGCCCGTCTGGCTGGTGTACAGGACCGGGATCTTGAAGCTGGCCAGCGAGTCGACGCGGCCGGGGAGCGAGCGGGAGGCCTTTGTGATGACGATCGTGCGATGTGCGCCCCGGGCATAGGTCCGCTCGACGGTCGACCTGGTGGCGCCGACGCGCAGCCAGATGGCGTTGTAGCGGGTCAGCGTCGGGCTGCTCATGCGCTGCCCGCGCTTCGCTCGCGCCAAGATCTGCACGCTGCGGGCGTTCATGTTGAGGAGTCGGATGATCGACTTCCTGCCCTTGCCGTAGCGGCCGATGATCCGCGACGAGGAGACATCCGTTTCGGCCGCGACGGTGCGGAAGATGCGTACGAGCTTGTGGCCGGGGCGTGCGAGGTACGTGCCCCGGTGCTTGCCGGTGGTGCGGCTGAAGACGATCTTGTCCTTGAAGTAGGACGGTGCCGCCTCGGTCGCCGAGCTCGACAGCGCGGTGAGCTTGCGCTCGGCTGCCGCGCCGACGTCGTAGCGGTAGAGGTCGCCTCTGCGGGCGTAGACGATCGTGTAGCCGCCGGTCTTGCTCGGGCCGAGGTCGGGGTCGTAGGGCTTGGAGGACGGCGGGACCGGCGCGTCGGCGACGACCGCTCCCTGCGCGACGACGAGGTGGTAGCCATCGGCGGCCTTGCGCGACCATGCCGCGGTCTTGGCGTAGGCGGTGACGTTCTGCGCCGAGGCGTCCGCGACTGCCGTCGTGTCAGCACCCGCGCCGACGGCGCCGATCGTCGTGAGCGATACCACGGCCAGCGCGGCGGCGCGGCAACCGACCTTGAAGGACATCGGGATTCTTGCGTCGGGCGTACTGAGTGCGTTCATGGCCTTGCAACGGATCTGCGGCCATGAGGATGCGCACGCGCGCCGAAGGCGGGCAGGGTTCAGGGGCTGCCAGAGGCCGATGCGGTTGCCGTCCGGGTCGCCCCAACCGCCGTCCGGCCAAGGGCAGGCGGCTCCCAGGGGGCATGGCCAAGGCAAGCGATGTGAGCCAGGTCTTGGCCGACTCTGGATCGGTCGCGATTGCGCGACGGCGAGCCTGGCTGGTCGTCGCGCGCGTCACCTCAGACGCCTACCGGACGATCCGCGCTATGCGCCGGCGATCTCGCGCTCGCCGACGACGGACTCGATGCGTTCGGCGATGCGCCGGCCCGTGAAGCCGACCTCCTCGTAGAGGAGCGCCGGGTTACCGTGCGTCACGTAGCGATCGGGCAGCCCGATGCGCATGATGCGCGCGTCGAGCAGCGCGTCGGCGTCGTTCAGCGACTCCCATACGGCGCTGCCGAAGCCGCCAGCGAGGACGCCCTCCTCGACGGTCACGAGCAGCTCGTGCGTCTCGGCCAGGCGCGCCATCAGCGCGACGTCGATCGGCTTCGCGAAGCGCGCGTCGGCGACCGTCACGTCGATGCCGCGCTCGGACAGCAGGGCGGCCGCGTCGAGCGCGCGTCCGACGCCGCTGCCGTAGCCGATGATCGCGACCTTGCCGTCGCCCTCGCGCAGGATCTCGCCGGTGCCGATCTCGATCGCCACCGGGACGGCGGGCAACGCCACGCCGACGGCCTCGCCGCGCGGGTAGCGCAGGGCGATCGGGCCGTCGTGCAGGAGCGCGGTGCGAAGCATGTGCACGAGCATCGCCTCGTCGCGTGGAGCCATCAACACGATGTTCGGCAGCGGCCGCAGGTAGGCGATGTCGAACATCCCGTGGTGGGTTGGGCCGTCGTCGCCGACGAGGCCGGCACGGTCGAGCGCGAAGACGACGTTCAGGCGCTGCAGGCAGACGTCGTGGACGATCTGGTCGAAGGCGCGCTGCAGGAACGTCGAGTAGATCGCGGCGACCGGCTTGACGCCCTCCAGCGAGAGCCCGGCGGCGAACAGGATCGCCTGCTGCTCGGCAATGCCGACGTCGAAGTAGCGATCGGGCAGCGCCTTCTGGAGGATGTCCAGCCCCGTGCCGGTGTTCATCGCGGCGGTGATGCCGACGACGCGCTCGTCGCGCAGGCACTCGGCGACGAGGGCGTTGCCGAAGACCGCGGTGTACTGCGGCGGCGGGGCGCTCGCCCCGACCTTCGCCGGTCGCGCCGGCGCCGCGACCCCGTTGGAGATCGACTTCGGCTTCGCGGCGTGCCAGCGCTCCATCCCCTCCAGCCCGCCGTTCTCGGCCGGTGCGAAGCCCTTGCCCTTGACCGTCGCGACGTGCACGACGACGGGCCGGCCGGCCGCGAACGCGCTGCGCAGCGCCCGCCGGACCGCGCGTACGTCGTGGCCGTCGATGACCCCCACGTAGGCCCAGTCGAGCTCCTCCCAGAACAGGCCGGGAGCCCAGAACGCCTTGATCGACTCCTTGAACTGCGGGCCGAGGCGCTCGATCACCGGGCCGAGCTTGCCCGGCAGGTCCATGAGGCGCTCCTCGACGGACTCGCGCGTGTGCCACAGCTTCGGGTTCAGCCGCACGCGGTTGAAGTAGCGCGACATCGCGCCGACGTTGGGCGCGATCGACATCCCGTTGTCGTTGAGGACGACGACGATCGGCGTGCCGAGGCCGCCGGCCTGGTGGATCGCCTCGAACGCGACGCCGCCGGTCATCGAGCCGTCGCCGATGACGGCGACGACCTTGCCGCCGCCGTCAGGGCGGCCGAGGCGCTTCTGGCCCTCCTTGAGGCCGACCGCGTAGCCGATCGAGGTCGAGGCGTGGCCGGCGCCCATGATGTCGTGCTCAGACTCCGCGATCGCGCAGAACGGCGCGAGCCCGCCGTAGCTGCGGATCGTCTCGAGCCGGTCGCGGCGGCCGGTGAGGATCTTGTGCGGGTACGCCTGGTGGCCGACGTCCCACAGGATCTTGTCGCGCGGGGAGTCCATCAGCGAGTGCAGCGCGACGGACAGCTCGCAGACGCCGAGGTTGGCGCCGAAGTGCCCGCCGACCTCGCCGACCGTGTCGATGATGTGCTCGCGCACCTCCTGCGCGACGCGCGCGAGCTCGTCGTCGGAGAGGGCGTGCAGGTCCTGCGGGCGGTCGATCGAGTCCAGTAGCCGTCTCATGAGGTGCGGGCCACGATGAAGTCGGTGATCTGCTCGAGCTCGGGCGCGCCGGCCGGCGCGGCCTGCGCGAGCGAGGCGCGCGCCTCGCCGTGCGAGCGCAGCGCGAGCTCGTGGGCGCCCTCAAGGCCGAACTCCGTCACATACGTGCGCTTGCCGTGGCGCTCGTCGGAGCCCCGAGGCTTGCCCAGCGCGTCGTCAGTACCGGTGACGTCGAGAATGTCGTCAACGATCTGAAACAGCACGCCGAGCTCGGCTGCGAAGTCCCTATAGGCGGATGTCGTGGTGGCGTTCATGCCTGCCATGAGGAGTACGCACTCTACGGACGCTCCGATCAGCCTTCCCGTCTTCAGCTCGTGTGTTCGGCGAAGCGAACGGGCCGCGTCCGGGCAGTCCTCGCGACCGCCGGCGACGTCGAGGAACTGCCCGCCGACCATCCCGTCGACGCCGGTCGCGGCGGCGAGCTCGGCGACCGCGGCGAGAACGTTGCTCGGCTCACCGCCCTGCACGGTGAGAATGTGCCGGAACGCCTCGGCATAGAGCGCGTCGCCGGCGAGGATCGCGACGTCCTCGCCGTAGGCCACGTGGTTCGTCGGGCGCCCACGGCGCAGCGAGTCGTCGTCCATCGCGGGCAGGTCGTCGTGGATCAGCGAGTACGTGTGGACGAGCTCGAGCGCCGCCGCGAGCGGGAGCATCTCGCGCTCGTCGCGGCCGATCGCACGGGCCGTCGCGAGCGCCAGCACCGGGCGGATGCGCTTGCCGCCGGCCAGCAGGCTGTAGCGCATCGCCTCGACGAGGCGCTCGGTCCGGGCGTCCTGCGAGAAGCACAGCCGCTCGAGGTAGTCCTCGATCTGCTCCCGCAGCCCGTCGGGATACGTGCGGTTCGCAAGGTCCCCGAGGTTGGCCACTACAGCAGCGAGTCCTGGCCGGGCCGCAGCTCGCGTTGCGCCTCGCGCGAGCGTCGCTCGAGCTCGGCGGAGGCCTGGGACGCAAGCGACGCGCAGTCCTCGACGACGGTCGCCGCGGCGTCGGCGCTGAGGTCGCCTGAGCGCAGTTGCTCAGCCGCCCGCTCGAGGCGGCCGACGAGCTCGTCAAGCGTGGCGTCGGTGGGGTCGGCGGTGCTCATGAGGGAGCTGGATCCTTTCCCATCTCGCGGTGCACGGCCGCCAGGATCCCGTTGACGAAGCCCGGCGCGTCGGCGCCGGAGTACGTCTTCGCGAGCTCGACGGCCTCGTCGATCGCGCCCTCCGGCGGGATCGGCACGTCTGCCGGTGCTGCGTCAGGGTGGCACATCTCCAGCAGCGCGATCCGCATGATGGCGCGTTCGAGTGGCGCGATGCGATCGATCGTCCAACCCTTGGAGTGGCGCGAGACGAGCACGTCGAGCTCCTCGCCCCGATCCTGCGCGGCGTGCGCGAGCGCGCGCGTGAAGATGCTGGCGTTGCGCTCGAACAGCTCGTCGAGCTCTCGGCCGGTGAGCTCGGACTGATAAAGCGCGAAAACGGCGTCGCGGCGCTGGTCGGATCGGCGGGACACGCCCTCAGCGAACCCTCTGGTCGAGTCGGGCCACTAGCTGCGAGGGTGGTGGTGTTCGATGCTCATCGCGGGGGGTGAGCGTAGTCGGTGCGTGTGGAGATCCGGTGCGGATCGTCTTGACGGGCGCATTCGAAGCAGCGTAGGTTCCTGGCTTCGGGTCGTCGGCTTGTCGGGGGGAGACGTGATGTTCAAGGTCGCAGGAATCGTCGTGGTCACGGCTGCGGCGGCAGCGCTGCTCGGATGGTTGCTCATCAGCCTCGCCCATGCGCCCGAGGCGCACCACGTGCCGGTCGCGGTCGTCGGCAAGGGCGCCGCCGTGACGCGGCTCGCGAACAGCCTCGACGCGAACTCCGCCTTCGCGGTCACCCGTGCCGACGACGGAGCCGCCGCGCGCCGGTTGATCGCCGAACGCAAGGTCTATGGGGCCTATGCCCCGCTCGCGAAGTCCGGCCGCGTCATCACCTCGAGCGCCGCAAGCGTCGCGGTCGCGCGGCTGCTGCGGGCGTCGTTCACGAAGCTCGACGCCCAGCGCCACGTGCGGACGGTCACCACGGAGGCCAAGCCGCTGCCGGCGCAGGACTCGAGTGGCGTGACGGCATACGTGCTCGCGCTCGTGGCCGCGATGATCGCCGCGCTCGGCGCGTGGTGGCTGGAATTCTGGGCTCCGAGCATCCGTCGCGGACCGATCGCCGCGCTCGTACGGGTCGGAGTGCTCTTGGCGCTGTCGCTCGGCGTGGGAGCGATCCTCGCCGCGATCTCGACGCAGCTCGGCATCTACGACGGCGACTTCTTCGTGGTCGCCGGCGCCGTCGCGCTCGCGACTCTGGGCACCGCGCTCGTGACGGCCTTCCTCACGAGCCTGCTGGGCACGGCGTTCGGCGTCGTCGTCGGGCTGTCGGTGTTCCTCGTCGTCGGCGTGCTCGCGACGTCGGGCGGCGGCTCGGCGCCGGAGTTCCTGCCCGACCTCTGGCGACAGGTCGGCAGCGGCCTGCCCGCTCGATCGACCATCGAGCTCGTGCAGAACGTCGTCTACTTCGATCACGAGGCGATCACGACGCCGCTGCTCGTGCTCGGCGGCTACGTCGTCGGTGGCCTCGTGCTCATGATGGCGCTGAGCCCGTTTCGCCGGGTCTCGAGCTGAGCGGCCCGCCGCTGCCCACGGCGGAGGGCGCGGTCAGGCGCGCGACATGTAGTCGCCCGTCGCCGTCTGGACCTTGACGCGGTCGCCGACGTTGACGAACAGCGGGACCCGCAGCGTCGCGCCGGTCTCGAGCGTGGCGGGCTTGTCGCCGCCGCCGGACGCCGTGTCGCCGCGCAGGCCGGGATCGGTCTGCGTGACCTCGAGCTCGACGGTCGTCGGGAGTTGGATGTCGCCGGGCGCGTCGTCGATGAAGAGGACGTCGACCGCGTCGTTGGGCTTCGTCCAACGCAGCGCGTCGGCGACCTTGTTCTGATCCATCGCGAGCTGCTCGTAGCTCTCGGTGTCCATGAAGTGCGCGTCAGTGCCGTCGACGTAGAGGAACTGCATCTTGCGCGACTCCGTGTGGACCGAGCGGAACTTCTCGCCGGCGCGGAACGTGCGGTCGATGACGTTGCCGTCGCTCGCGCGACGCAGCTTCGTGCGCACGAACGCGCCGCCCTTGCCCGGCTTGACGTGCTGGAAGTCGAGGACCTTGAAGATCGTCCCGTCGACCTCGATGTGATTGCCGTTCTTCAATTGGTTCGTGCTGATCATCGCCGCTCAGTGTAGGACGCACCTGCGGCGATCAGCCGCCGCACGAGCTGGCGCGGCCGACGAATCGCCTGTTCGCGCGTCGTTCGCAGGACGCGCTCGCCGATCGCCTCGAGATCCGCCTGACGCACGGCGTCGTCCTCCCGAGCGAGGCGTCCGTCGTGCCAGCCGCGGCGCTCGGCGGCGAGTGGCGATGCGGTGATCGAGGGGTGTGTCGGGTTCGGGCTGTTTGGCTGCCTCAACTTGACACACCCCCCTCGCGTGCTGCGGGTATGAGGCCGGCGTGGCAGCGAAGGTGTTGCGAAACGGCACGTCTTCGGGACGAAACGCGCGCTACCGTGCAACGCCATGGACCGCGACGCGCTTCGCACACTCCAGGAACCGCTCAAGCAGCGCTATCGCGACGATCCGGAGGCGGCGCTCGTGACGCTGACGGCCGTCGGCACGCTTGACGACGGGGTCACGTGCAGTGTCCGGACCGGCCGCGCGCTCGCGACGGCCGGGCTGCATCCGGCGACCGGCGGGGACGGCAGCGCGCTGTGCTCCGGCGACATGCTGCTCGAGGCGCTCGTCGCGTGCGCGGGCGTGACGCTGCGCGCGGTCGCGACCGCGCTCGAGATCGACGTTCCCGCGGGCACCGTCAGCGCCGAGGGCGTGCTCGACTTCCGCGGCACGCTCGCGGTCGACCGCGACGCGCCGGTCGGCTTCGCGTCGATCGCGCTGCGCTTCGAGCTCGACGCGCCGGACGCGAGCGAGGAGCAGCTCGCGACGCTGACGAAGCTGACCGAGCGCTACTGCGTCGTGCTGCAGACGCTGCGCACGAGCCCGGCGCTGTCGGTTTCGCTGAGCTGAGCTGAGCCGGGCGCCCCTACTCCGGAAGGATCGCCAGCCGCTGCTCGCTCGTGCGGCGCCGGGCCATACTCCGGCAGGATCGCCGGGCGATGCTCGCTCGTGCGGCGGCGGTGCGATTCGGCGTCGGCCTCGGATCGGAAGTGCAGGATCGGATCGTCGGACAGCTCGATGCCCCACGGCGTCCGCGTCGGATCGAAGACCCACGTCGGCGACGCTCCGGTGAACTTCGCGACGGCGCGCTACAAAGGCTTTCACGCCTACTGGCTCGTGCGCGCGGATCGTCACCGCCAGGCGTTTCGCTTAGACGAAGCGGGATTCAGACCTGTCGAGCTCGCCCACGACGATCGGGTGGGAGTCCTTCGCGGCGCGCTCGCCGATGAAGAGGTCGAGGTGTCCGTAGCCGGGCACGATGTGCAGCGAGTGGCGGCCGGGCTCGCGGCGCTCGAACCACTCGAACGTCTTCTGCTGGCTGACCGGCAGAAAGCAGTTGTTGCGCCCGCCGGTGATGAACGAGAAGCGCGCGTCGGTCTGCGGCGCCTGCGCGACGAAGTTCGCGGGCAGCTCCGGCCGGCCCTCGACGCTGATGAGGTGACCCTCCTGGACGCACCTGGAGATCTGCTTGAAGAACGTCAGCGGAGCGGGCCCGAACTCGCCCTTCGTCCATTCGTGCGTCTCGGGGCTGAGCTGCTCGTGCGTCCACAGCGTCGGGTCGCCGGAGCCGAACATGAAGCTCGACACCTTGCAGACGCCGTTGTCACAGTGGCGGCGCGAGAGCTTGCAGTACGCCGTCACGACCTTCGGCAGGATCCACGGCGGGTCACCGATGCCCCATTGCGGATCGAGGTAGCCGGTCAGGCGCGAGACGATCGGCACGACGTAGCGCAGCTTGAACTCCGCGATCCGCGGCACCACCGGGTGCAGCGTTACCGCGCTCGCGACGACCGTGCGCACCTGCGGCAGCAGGCCCGCGCACAGCGCCATCATGAAGCTCGTCGAGCCCTGGCAGTGCGTAACCGCCTGGATCGTGTCAGCGCCCGTCTGCTCACAGACGAGCTTGACCGCAAGCGGGTGGTCGAGCACGGCCGCCTGGTCGAGCGTCCAGGTGTTGTTCGGGACGGCCATGCTCGCGCGCCAGGTCTCCATCCAGACGTCGTAGCCCGCGTCGACGAGCGCTTCGACGAGCGTGTACGGCGTCGGCGGGCGCCAGATCTCCGTCCGAACGCCGACGCCGTGGACGAGCAGGACCGGGCCCTTCGTCGGTGGTTTGTCACCGATGACATGGGTCACGTTGCACGTGATCCCGTCCTCGGTCTTGAAGGGAAAGACCTCGTCGGTGTGGGCGACGGCGGTGGTCAATCGTGGTCCTTGTGGCCGGGCTTCCAGGTCTCCCACATCGATCCGAGGAACAGCCCGCCGAAGCGCCCGAGCGCGTCGAGCCGGTGCGCCGGGTTGACGCGGAACGTCGTCATCTGGACGGCGAAGTCCGCCGGCAGGACGTGCAGGATGCCGGTCGCGACGAGCTCCTCGCCCGCATCGCCGACCTCGTTGGCCGGGCCGGGCGCAACGTGGCCCGCCAGGATGTGCGTGAACAGCGTCGTCGTGTCGCTCCAGACGTCGAAGCCCGGATCGTCCTTGGCCTCCTTGTAGCCGTTGAGCGTGATCGGGTGGCCCTCGCCGTCCTCGATCCAGAGGCGGTACTTCATGAGCTTGCGCTCCTCGCCGTCCTCGTCGTCGTCGACGAAGAGGTTGAACCAGCCCTGTTTGACCGGCAGCACCCCGCCGAGCGCATCGCACTCGACGTTGCCGGTGATCGAGCCCTGATGTGCCGGGTCGGCGACGAAGCGCTCGATGTCCTCCATGTGCACCGTCACGTGGAACATGCACTTCGTCTTGGCCTTCTTGCCCTGCCGGAAGCCCTTGTCGTAGTCGTCCTCCCCGAACGTGATGAAGCCGCGCATCTTCTCGGTGAACTCGACTGAGGCGGGATGCTCGCTCGCGGGCGGCGCGGTGGCGCCCCCGGTCTCGTCGGGCGCGTCGTCGGGCGCAGGCGGCGGTGCGGTCACGGGGCTTCCTTTCGTCTCTCCGAGGATCGCGTCCGCGAAGCGGTCGGCGAGCGCGGCGATCGTGAGGCTGGGGTTGGGTCCGACGGGGCCCGGCATGACCGACCCGTCGGCGATGTGCAGGCCGGGGTAGTTGAAGACGTTGCCGTAGGAGTCGACGACGCCCTCCTCGTCGTTGCGGCCCATCGGGCAGCCGCCGAGGGCGTGCACGGTGACGACCCGGGACAGCAGCCAGATCGGGTTGTCGAGGAACTCTCCGCCGAGCTCCTTCGCCATCGACTCGGAGACCGCGCGCACACGGTCGAAGTACGGCTTCGACGCGCCGTTCTTCTTCCAGTCGATGGCGAGCGCCGAGCCCTCGCCGAGCGACATGATCCCCTCCGGGATGTCGCGGCCCATGCCCAGCAGCGGCATGAAGCCGGACGACTCGGCCGCGTCGCCGATGAGCTTGGACGTCTCGCCGCCGATGTCCGTGTCCTTGTGGGTGATGAAGTTGCCCGCGAGCTTGACGAGCTTGGGGAGGTCGTGGAAGACCGATCTCGGCGCGTCTAGGAGCTGCAGCATCCAGCTGACGAACTCCGGCTGGCCGGCGTCCTCGAGATAGAAGCCGCGGCCGACGTCGCCGTTGCCGTCCAGCGTGTCGGGGCCCCGGATCGCGCTCGTGATGACCGGCGCGTGCGCGGCATCCAGCACGTGCGGGACCCGCGTGCCGTCGGGGCCGTCCTTCATGCAGTGGCGCGCGAACGTCAGCAGGTCGCCGTTGCCGCCGAAGCGCGAGCCGAGCATGCGGCTGATCTGCGGGAACGCCGCGCGGTTCTGCAGCAGCAGGTAGGTCGTGCCCATCGTGCCGGCCGACAGGATCAGGCGATCGCAGGTGACCGTCTGCTTGGGCAGCGAGGACGTCTTCGTCGGGACGCCCTCGGACTCCGCGTCGTGGACGACGTAGGAGACCGTGTAGCCACCGCCCTCGCGCGGCTCGAATGAGCGCACCTCGTGGCGCGTGCGGATGTCGGCGCCGGCATGCCAGGCGGCCGTGATGTACGTGTAGTCCAGCGAGTTCTTCGAGCCGTGGTTGCAGCCGAGGTCGCACTCGCCCGTGAGCTTGCAGGTCAGGCGCGTCTTGCCGTGGATGTTCGGGCGCGCCTCCTTGATCGGCTCGCCGACGACCGGCGCCTCACCCTCGTTGGCGAACGTGACGGCGAGGTTCACGAGGCTCCAGTCGAGGCCGAGCCTGAGCGCCGCGTCGCGGTAGGCGATGACCTTGCTCGTCTTGTCAAACGGCGCATGGTCGAGCGGGAACTTCTGCACGTTCATCATCCGCTCGACGCGGTCGTAGTGCGGGTCGAGGTCGGCGCGGTTGACGGGCCAGTACTCGTAGCCGTCCTTCCAACTGCCCTTGCCTGGCTCCTCCTTGACGAACCAGTCCTCGTCCTTGCGCAGCAGGACGTTCGCGTAGATCAGCGATCCGCCGCCGAGGCCGCTCGCGCAGATCGCGTCGATGTTCTCGAAGCTCCACAGGTTGAACATCCCGTGTAGACCCTCGCTGGGATCCCAGAACTGCGACTTCATCCCCAGCGGCGAGCGCGGGAAGGAGTTCGGCGGAAAGGCCTTGCCGCGCTCGAGCAGACACACGCTCTGTCCGGCCTCGGCGAGACGGTAGGCCGACACGGATCCCCCGAAACCGGATCCGACGACGACGGCGTCGAAGTGCTCAGCGGTGGTGCTCAACGGGATGTGCTCCTCGCGATAGTGCCTAGACCCCTACCTATAGCCGATGCCCGTGCGGGCCGCAAACAACGGGCGGCGGCGCTCACGAGTACGCCGTGCGCGCGGCGCGTTGCGCGCGCACGCGCGCCCGGGGTGCGAACGTCGCGCGAGCCAGCCAGGCGCCCAGCGCCAGCGACCATGCGAGGTAGAGGGCGCTCTGCAGATCCGGGCTCAGCCACGCCGGCGCCTGTTCGAACGTCACCCACACGAGCGCCGACGCGGCGAGCGACACGACGGGCAGGCGCTCGGGGACGCACAGCGCCTCCCACGCCAGCAGCGTGAGCAGGAACGGCAGCGCGTAGTAGACGTTGTTCCAGGGATCGAGCACGCAGCGCGCCAGCAGCAGCAGCGCGAGCAGCGCCAGGACCTGCTCGCCCTCGACGCGCGGCGCGCAGCCGCGCAGGCGCGCCCACAGCGCCGACAGCGGCACGACGAGGAACACGATGAGCGGATGCGCCAGCGGCGACAGCCACTCGGGCGGCACGCGCCAGCCGTCGGGCTTGGGCAGGCCGTTGCCGCCGATGACGACATGGCCGCTGTCGCCGAGCCACCAGAAGAGCTGCCACGGCTGGAAGATGACGGCGCCGGTCGTGCCCCCGGCGGTGGCGAACGATCGCGGCGCTCCGGCGAGCGCGATCGGCGCAAGCACGGCCACGGTGACGGCGCCGGCGATCACGAGCGCGAGCAGGCGCCGGCCGGGCAGCGCCAGCAGCACCGGCCCGATCGCGAGCACGGCCCAGGCCTTCGTCGCGATCGCGAGGCCGAGCAGGACGGCCGCCAGGATCGTCCGGCGGTCGCTCGCCGCGAGCACGGCGCCGATCGCCAGCGCGGCCGCGAGCAGCTCCTCGGGGTGGCCGATGTCGAGCGCGCGGATCGTGACCGGGTTGGCGACGCAGAGGCCGAGCACGAGCGCGCGCGCCCCGACGGTGCGCCCGCGGGCGTCCATACGGCGGACGAGCACGACTGCGAGCCACGCGACTGCCAGCAGGCAGGGGATCGAGACGGCGCGGTAGGCCGCGAGCTCACCGCCGCCGAGCGCGGCGACCGCGCCCGCGAACGGCGCGCGCAGGACGAGCGAGCCGCCGTAGGCGGGAAGCTGGGAGAGGTAGCCGCCGACGTCGCCCGCGATCAGCGCCTGCATCGCGCGCGAGACCTCGGCGTCGTAGTCGTTCCACGCGAAGCCGACGAGGCCGACCCACGACATGATCGCCGCGCACAACAGTGCTGCGACGATCCAGGGCCAGTCGCTGCGTAGGCGCGCCGTCACACCCATCGTCATCGACCGGCGACCGCGCGATCTTGAGCGGTACGGGCGCTACTCGATCGTGCGCAGCGACTTCGACAGGCCGCTGAGGACGTCGTGTCCGTCCTGCGTCACGACGACGAGGTCCTCGATCCGCACGCCGACGGCGCCGGGCACGTAGACGCCCGGCTCGACGGTCACGACGTGGCCGGCCACGAGCGGGTCCTTGCCGAGCTTCGACAGCCGCGGTCCCTCGTGTACCTCGAGGCCGACGCCGTGGCCGAGGCCGTGGCCGAAGTGCTCGCCGTGGCCGGCGTGCTCGATGATCGAGCGCGCGACGGCGTCGACCTCCTGGCCCGTCGGCCCGGGCCGCACCGCGGCGAGCGCCTCCTCCTGGGCGAGCAGGACGAGGTCGTAGACGGCGCGGTCGCGCGGGTCCACGTCGCCGGTCGCGAACGTCCGCGTGCAGTCCGACGCATAGCCGTCGAGCATCGCGCCCCAGTCGATGACGACGAGCGTGTCGGCAGGGATCGGCACGGCGCGCGGCATCGCGTGTACGACCGCGCCGTGCTCCCCGGCCGCGACGATCGGCGGGAAGGAGACGCCCTGCGCGCCGCGGCGGCGCATCGCGAACTCGAGGTCGAGCGCGACCTCGAGCTCCGTCCGCCCGACGAGGCCGGCGACGAGCACCTCCTCGAGCGCATCGTCGGCGAGCCGCGCGGCGGCGCGGATCGCGTCGATCTCGGCGCCGTCCTTGACCGCCCGCAGGCGCTCGACGGCCCCGCCGGCCGCGACGAGCTCGACGCCCTCGGGCGCGAGCTCGACGAGCTGGGCGTGCTGCTTGACGGTCAGGTGGGCGTCGTCGAAGCCGAGGCGCAGCGGGCGGGCGGCGGGCAGGCCCTCGACGGCGGGCTTCATGAGCTCGGTCGAGATCTCCTGCGTCCAGCGCGCGTCGAGCTGGTCGGCGATCTGCGTGAGGTAGCGAAAGTCCGTGAGGAAGCGCGGCTGAAACGACGGCCCCACGACGGCGAGCGCGTTGGAGCCGGTGAAGCCCGACAGCCAGCGGACGTTGACGAGGTTCGAGACGAGCAGCGCGTCGAGCTCGCGTTCGGCGATCGCCGCGAGCAGCGCGTCGAGGCGCGTGCTCACTCGCTGAGCTCGGTCTTCAGCGCCGCGAGCGCCTCGCGGTAGCCGTCGACGCCCTTGCCCATGATCGTCGCGATACAGCTTTCGGCGAGCACCGAGACGTGGCGCCACTGCTCGCGCGCCATGACGTCGGACAGGTGCACCTCGACCGCGGGCACGCCGGCCAACTGCAGCGCGTCGCCGATCGCCCGCGAGTAGTGCGACCACGCGCCGGCGTTGACGACGACCCCGTCGGCGACGTCGCGGACGCGGTGGAGCTGCTCGACGAACTCGGCCTCGGAGTTCGTGTGCACGAAGCGCGCGTCGAGGCCGAGGTCGCGCGCGAAGCCGTCGATCGCCTGCTCGAGCTGGCGAAACGTGATCCCGCCGTAGTGCGTGGGGTCGCGGCGGCCGATCTGGTCGAGGTTCACGCCGTGCATGACCTGGATGCGGTTGCGTCTCATGTCCCCGACAACTCTGTCACGGTCAGGCGCGGGCCGCGCGTCCGGGCGGCCCGCCTGGTCGTCGTGGCCGCTCGCGCGGCGCGACGCGGCTCAGCGCCGCGGGCGACGAGCGATGTCGCGCAGGCGACGGACCGCGATCGGGTTGCCCGGATCCGCGACGAGCGCCTGACGGAAGGTCTCCTCCGCCTGCTCGAGCGATCCGAGCGTCTCGTGGGCGCGGCCGAGGCGGTTCATCGCGACGACGTCCTCGGGGGCGTGGCGCAGGATCGCGGCGTTGATCGCGACGGCGTCCTCCGGATCGGTCGCCTGCGCCGCGAGCTCGCGCAGCGCCACGACGTCCTTGGGCAGCGCGGCACCTCGCGCCTCGATGCGCGCCTGCGTCGCGGCCTTGCGGGCCTCGATCGACGCGGCATACCGAGCCAGACGTGCCTGCGCAGCGGCCCGGTCCTCGTCGGTGAAGAGGTGCGTGTAGGGCTTGCTGTCGTCGGCCACGAGCGCCTCGCACGCGAGATCCAGCGAGTCCGCCTCCTCGAGCTTGCGGTATCCGTCGCTGGGAGCCTTGTACACGTAGCGCTGGACGTACTCCGCGACCGCCGTCCCGCCATGACCGATCGCGGCCTTCAGACCGCGCTTGTAGTACGACGGGTTGTAGGCGTTGCCGGCCTTGTCCCTGATCCCTCGGGGGCCGAACTGGCCGACCTGCCAGTGCAGATCGCGTACCAGTGCGGCGATCGCGTCGCGGTCGTCCATCGTCACTCCTAGCGTAGGTGTCCCCGCGAGTCTCCCGCATTTGCCGGCTCGTCGGCACGACGGCGCTCGTCGCGGCCATCGCGGTCATCGCGGCCGGTAGGCGTCCCGGCGATGCTCGATGCGAAGAACGATCACCTCGCGCGGGTCGTCACGTACCCGATAGAGGATGCGATAGCTACCGCGACGCGCCGACCAGATCCCGACCAGGTCGCCGCGCAAGGGGCTTGCCGACTCGCCTCGGCTCCCGCACGATCGTGGTCGTGAGGAAGTTGATCACGGCGGCGGCGACCGACTCGGGAAGCCGCTCGTCGAGCGCTCGGCGAGCAGACGGCGTGAGGACGAGCTCATACTCGTCCTCCGCGCTCACCGTCCGAGGCGCCGGACCGCGGCGACCCCGCGTACGACGTCGCCGCGTGCGTACGCCGCATCGGCCTCTCGGATGTCGGCCAGCGCTTCCGGATCGCTCAGCACGGACAGCGTCTCCTCGAGTTCGGCGAGATCCTCTGGGCTGATCAGCACGGCCGCGTCGCGACCGTTGCGCGTGATGACGACGCGCTCATGCTGGTGCTCGACGCGATCGACGACCTCCGACAGGTGGTCGCGCACGGATCTCACCGGCTCGGTCGGCACGGCCACAATTGTGGCCGATCCTCCGCGCACCGTCAAAATCGCCGTCCCATCGATAAGCGGGGCGGCGAGTTTCCGGGCCTTGAGACAGCTCCTCACAGTGTGACCTTCAGCCGTAGGTGGTCGTCATTCTTGATCGCTCTGTGGCGCTTGGGCTACCCGCGACCGGCAACCCGTTTCCGGGTTGGTATCGCCCGCGCGGGCCGCGCGGGCGGGCTGCCGGGCAGAGGCGCCTGGTTCCTCTCCGTCAGCTGCCATGGCAGCGCTGGAACTTCTTGCCGGAGCCGCACCAGCACGGGTCCGAACGGCCGATCCGCAGCTCCTCGCTCAGGATTCGTGGCTGCGCGGGCTCGCCCGCGGCGGCGTTGGCTCGTTCGCTGGCGCGACGTCTTCTCTCCTTTGCGCGTTGCCGGTTGGGCTTCTGCGACGGCGGCGAGGTAATCCCGCGCCCGTAGCTAACGATGGACTTGTCTCGAATGTACAAGTCCGTGCCTACGCGGACAGGACGCGATCCGAGGACGTCCTCGATCTGATCAACGATCCTGTCGATGCCTCCGTCGGCTGTGGTTATAGCCGCGAGGCGGTCCGCGAGCGGTGGCGAGTAGCGGAGCACGTCTGCATGGTCTACTCGGTGCCAGACCGGCAGAACTACCTTGGTATTCGGCCCAGCAACCTCGCGCGCGACAAGGCCGTCGAGTTCTCGCTGCGGCCATCCCTTCGAGAAGAAGCTCGGACTCAGAATCACGAGTCCGAACTTCGCCTCAGCTAGCCCTTGGTCGATGGACCGCCGAAGGCTGTCACCCAGTTTGAGCTCGAACTCATCGAACCAGACCAACCATCCGCGATGACGCAGCGCCGTTGCCAGCGGGCGAGCCACCGAGTCCTTGTCTTCGCTGGCGTGGCTGATGAAGAGATCGATCATCATGACGTGTACGAGGAAACTACTCGCTCACATCCTCGACGCTGCTGGCTGCTACGAGGTCGTCGTCGCGCAGCACGGCCGCTGGCATCGGCTTGTGCTCCCGAGGGAGTGGATTGGCTCGCAGCACCGGCTGCCGGCCCCCCAGCCCCCCAGACAACGCGAAAGAATTCGCGCCATCTATCGCTGCAGGTCACACGTCACGGGGTTCGTCGTCCAAGAGTTGGATGAGATGCTCGAGGCTTGGATACGCATGCAGGCGGCGCCGCGATGATCCGCGACGAGCACTCTGGAGAGCGCGCGGCATGCACCAAGCCAAGTCTCGCGAGCGCGCACGACCCAGATCACGCCGGCGACTCGAGCTCGCTGACCGCGGCGAGCAGCTCGGCCGCGCCGACGCTATGGCCAAACGTCACCTCGCCCGGCTCGCGGACGAGCACGAACGGGACGTCCTCGCCGCGTCGCTTCTTGTCCAGCCTCGTCGCCGCCACGACCGCGGCCGGGTCGATGCCGGCGTCGATGCTCGTGGGCAGCCCGGCCGCGCCCAACAGCTCGCCGACCTGCTCGCGTAGGTCGGCCGTCCCGCCGAGCCGCAGCGCCGCGAGCAGCCCGAGGCCGACCGCCTCGCCGTGGCGGTAGCGGCGATAGTGGGTGACCGTCTCGATCGCGTGCCCGACGGTGTGGCCGAGGTTCAGGACCTGGCGCAGGCCGCCGTCGCGCTCGTCGGCGGCGACGACCGCGAGCTTGCAGCGCGCGCAGTCGAGGATCACGCGCTCGTCGACCTCGCCACCCGACGCGACGCGCTCCCACAGCGAGCCGCCGGCGATCAGCGCGGTCTTGACGACCTCGGCGTAGCCGGCCGCGTGCTCCGCGGTGGGCAGCGTGCGCAACGTGTCGACGTCGGTCACGACGGCGCTTGGCTGGTGGTAGGCACCGACGTAGTTCTTGGCCTCCGGCAGGTCGACGCCGGTCTTGCCGCCGTAGGCCGAGTCGACCTGCGCGACGACCGTCGTCGGGATCTGCACGACCGGCACGCCGCGCTGGTAGGTCGCCGCGCAGAAGCCGGCGAGGTCGCCGACGACGCCGCCGCCGAGCGCGACGACGTGATCGCCGTGGCCCATCCCCTCGCGCGCGAGCTCGCGCCAGACGTCCTCGGCGACCGCGAGCGTCTTGTGCGCCTCGCCCGCCGGGATCGTGATCGTGTGGTGCGCGCCGCGGATGCGCTCGCCGTAGAGCGCGCCGACGTGCTCGTCGGTGACGACGAACGCGCGGCCGCCGCCGGCCCCCGGCAGCACGCTGCCGGCGATCCCGCGGCCCACGTAGACGGGGTACTCAGCGGTCGCGGCGCGCGCCCAGACGAGCTTCGTGGCGGCCGGCGCGCCCGCCAGCGCTCGCAGGGCCGGCAGCGCTCGCTGCACGAGCCCGCGGTCGCCTTCGGGCAAAAACGCGTCGGCCGCCGCCGCGTAGACCGGCTCGCGCTCGGCGTGCAGCGCAGCGAAGGCCTCGCGGTCGGCGGCCAGCGGGCGCTCGTCGCCGGCCGCGCGCTCCCACGCGGTCTCGGCCGAGACCTGCAGCCAGACGACGGTGTGCTCGCGCAGCGCGTCGCGCACCGCCTCCGATCCGAGGCTGCCGCCACCGAGCGCGACGACCGGCGACCCGGAGCGCAGCGCGCGTAGCACGACGGACTCCTCGCGGCGGCGGAACTTCGCTTCGCCGAAGGCGGCGAAGAACGATGCGATGCTCGTCTCGAGCTGGCCCTCGAGCAGCGCATCGGTGTCGAGCACGTCGGGCAGGGCGGTCGACTTCCCCGCCCCCATGAAGCCGACGAGGACGAGCGCCACGTCAGGTCACGGCCGGGCCGGCCACCCGATCCGCTCGCGGTAGGCGGCGACGGCGGCGCGCACGTCGTCGATGTGATCGCCGCCGAACTTCGCCCGGTAGGCCTCGGCGAGCACGAACGCGACCATCGCCTCGCCGACCACCCCGGCCGCCGGCACCGTGCAGGAGTCCGTGCGCTCGCGCAGCGCCTGAGCCGGCGCCTTCGTCTCGATGTCGACCGAGCGCAGCGGCTTCGTCAGCGTCGGCAGCGGCTTCATGGCGGCGCGCGCGACGAGCGGCTCGCCGTTCGTCATCCCGCCCTCGAGGCCGCCCGCGTGGTTGGTCTCGCGGTAGTAGCCGCGCTCGTCGTCGTAGAAGAGCTCGTCGTGAGCCGCGGAGCCGGGCGTGCCGGCGAGGCCGAAGCCCTCCCCCAGCCCGACGCCTTTGATCGCCTGGATCGAGCACAGCGCGCCGGCCAGCCGGCCGTCGAGGCGCTCCTCCCAGGACACGTGCGAGCCGAGGCCGGGAACGAGCCCGAACGCGATGACCTCGAAGACGCCGCCGAGCGACTCGTTCGCCTTGCGCTGGACGTTGATGTGCCCGACCATCGCCTTGCTGGCCTGCTTGTCGAGGCAGCGCACCGGATCGTCGTCGACGCCCTCGAAGTCGGCGACGGAGAGTGCCTGGCCGGTGGGCCCGCCAATCCTCTCCGGCGCGTGGACGCTGCCGATCTGCACGACATGCGAGCGGACCTCGACGCCGAGCGCGGCGAGGAAGGTCCGCGCGAGCGCGCCGCCGGCGACGCGCGCCGCCGTCTCGCGGGCGCTGGCGCGCTCGAGCACGTTGCGCACGTCGGAGAACTTGTACTTCTGGGTGCCGACGAGGTCGGCGTGGCCGGGACGCGGGAGGTGGACCTCGGGGATCTGCGCCTCGACGGGCCACGGGTTCATCCGCTCCTCCCAGTTGGCGTAGTCGCGGTTTTGGATCTGCAGCGCGATCGGCCCGCCGAGCGTCGATCCGTGGCGCACGCCGGCGGTCACCTCCGCGCGATCGCGCTCGATCTTCATCCGTCCGCCGCGGCCGTGGCCGAGCTGGCGGCGCGCCATGTCGCGATTGAGCGTGTCGGCGTCGAGCCGCAGGCCCGCCGGCAGGCCCTCGACGATGCAGGTGAGGCCCGGGCCGTGCGACTCGCCGGCGGTGATGAGGCGAAGCGCCATGAGGGCGCGGAGTCTATGGAGCGCGGCCGGCGATCCCCCGGCCGGGCGCTAGAACGAGCCCAGGTAGGCGTCGACGATCGCCTCGCCGAAGAGCAGCGCGACGACGGCGCCGAGCGCGAGGAAAGGGCCGAACGCGACCGCCGTGCGGCGGCCCTCCGCGGCGCCCTTGCGACGGATGACGACGAGGCCCACGAGCGCGCCGGCGACGAGTGCGACGAGCAGCGCTACAGCAACCTCGCGGCCGAGGAACAGCCCGAGCACGGTGGCGAGCTTGACGTCGCCCATCCCCATCCCACCTGGGAAGGCGAGCGCGGCGATGAGCAGGAACCCGCCGCCGAGCAGGCCGGCGAGCAGGCGCTCTGGCTCGCCACCGGGATCGAGCAGCGCGCCGAGCACGATCGCGACGATCGCCGCCGGCGCCGTCAGCCGATTGGGCAGCGTCCTCGTGTCGAGGTCGACGAGCGCGAGCGGCACGAGGAAGCAGACGAGCGCCAGGCCGAGCACGACGCCCGAGCCGTCGTCGTGGCGGGCGATGAAGACGGCGGCGAAGAGCACGCCGCAGATGGCCTTGACGAGCGGGCGGCGCTGCGAGATCGATTCGCCGCGCGGCAGCCGGAGGGAAGCGTCGCTGAGCAGCGAGCCGCAGATGAGGCCGCCGAGCGCGGCGACGACGATGCCGAGGAGCACGGGCCGCGGAGGCTAACGCCCCCGCGAGCGCCCCGCCGCGTTCAGAACGTGGAGAGGTACGCGTTCACGAGCTCGTTGCCGGCCAGCAGGCCGACGACGCCGCCGAGCGCGAGGAACGGACCGAACGGGATCGGGGTCTTGCGGCTCTTCGCGAGGCCCGTGCGAGCGATGACGGCGATCCCGGCGATCGTGCCCGCGGCGAACGCGACGAAGAACGCCGGCAGCACCCAGACGCCAAGGAACAGGCCGAGGACCGCGATGAGCTTCGCGTCGCCCATCCCCATGCCGCTCGGGTGCAGCAGCGACGGCAGCAGCAGCACGCCGCCGGCGGCGGCGCCCGCGATGAGCCGCTCGATCTCGCCGCCCGGATCAAGCACCGTTCCGAGCACGACCGCCAGCACGGCGGCGGGGAGGGTCAGCTTGTTGGGGATCTTCTTCGTGTCGTAGTCGATCGCCGCGATCGGGACGAGGAAGGCGACGAGCACGAGGCCCATGACGAGCATCGCGGTGTTGTGCAGGTGCACGGCGGCGACGGCGGCGAAGAGCACCGCGGTGACCGCCTCGACGATCGGGTAGCGCGCGCCGATCTGCGCCTCGCAGCTTCGGCAGCGACCGCGCAGCAGCAGCCACGACAGGACGGGGATGTTGTCGCGCGCCTTGACCGGTGCATCGCACGACGGGCAGTGCGATCCGGGCATCGCCAGCGACTCGCCCTTCGGCAGCCGGTACGACACGACGTTGAGAAACGACCCGATCAGCAGGCCGAACAGCGTGGCGGGCAGGATTGCGACGGGCATTGACTCAGATCCTCGGTCTCGAGTGGCGCGAGCGGGTGCTCTCCCGCTCCTATCGGCATCGGCGGGCGAACCTTGACGGCGCGGCGCGGCGATCAGCCGATCGCCGCGCGGTCCCTACCAGCTGCCGGCGCGACAGCTGCCGCCGCCCCCACCGGGGACGCACGTGTGCTGGTACTCGGTGCCGGTCTTCGTGATCGTAAACAGCGTTCCCGTGGTCGAGGACCGGGTCACGGTGTACGAGCCGATCGTCGGGTTGGGGGACACGTCAACGCCGGCGGCGAGCGGGGACTCGGCGTCGGGGCAGACGCCCGGCTCCGGCTGGATCGCGAAGCAGGACTCCATCTGCGAGACGGCGTTGCGCACGTCCGCGATCGCGCTCGCGTCGCTGGCCTTGTTGCGCTGGCCGAGGAAGACGGGCAGGGCGATCGCCGCGAGGATCCCGATGATCAGGATCACGACGAGCAGCTCGATGAGCGTGAATCCGCGTTCGTCCATGTCATGGGGTGATCGGGCGCGCGGCGGCGTCGTCTGAGCGGCGGCCGCGCTACCTGATACGTCCGTCCATGGACGACGAAGGGGCGGGCCCGAAGGCCCGCCCCTGGGACTGCTTGTCGTGGCTGCGCTGAGGCGAGCGCTACCAGCTGCCGGTGGACGGGCAGCCGCCCTTGCCGGTGACGTCGCAGGTGCGCGAGTAGTCGGTGCCGGACTTCGTGATCGTGAACTTCGTGCCGCTCTTCGAGGTCTGCACGACGGAGTAGGCACTGACCGTCGGCGACGCGCTGACGGTGACGCCTGCGGCGACGGGCGACTCGGTGTCGGGGCAGGTGGGGGTGTCGGCCGCGCCGGCGAAGCAGGACTCCATCTGGGAGACCGCGTTGCGGGCATCGGACTTCGCGGAGGAGTCCTGCGCCTTGACGCGCTGACCGAGGAACGTCGGCAGGGCGATCGCGGCGAGGATGCCGATGATGAGGATGACGACGAGCAGCTCGATCAGCGTGAAGCCGGACTCGTCCTGGGCGCGGTTGCGCAGGTTCTGCAACATGGGAAATCCCTCCTGGATCTCAGCTATGGACAGGATGTGCTTGGCGCCCTCGTCATGGAGATCCGTGGCCTTGGTGGCAGTCCGGCTATCTCACACGCAGTATGTGAGACCCGTGACTTTGCGTCCCACCCTCACGAGTGGTCTGCCCTTCTCACCTCGACTCCGGCTACCGCACGGCATGGTCATCGGCCGAGTCGATTGCACCTTGAGGCGAGCTGGCCATCCGTCCATTCGGGCCTGTCAGCGCCGCCACCCAACCACGAGAAGGGCGGGCCCGAAGGCCCGCCCTTGAGACTGCGCTGATGTGGCGGAGTGCTACCAGCTGCCGGTGCTCGGGCAGCCGCCCTTGCCGACGTTGACGGAGCACGTGCGCGTGTACGCCGTGCCGGACTTCGTGATCTTGAACTTCGTGCCGCTCTTGGAGGTCTGCTCGACGGAGTAGGCACTGACCGTCGGCGACGCGCTGATGGTGACGCCTGAGGCGACGGGCGACTCGGCGTCCGGGCAGGTCACGGTGTCCGGGGCGCTCGCATAACAGGACTCCATCTGGGAGATCGCATTGCGGGCATCGGACTTCGCCGAGGCGTCCTGTGCCTTGACGCGCTGGCCGAGGAACGTCGGCAGGGCGATCGCGGCGAGGATGCCGATGATGAGGATGACGACGAGCAACTCGATCAGCGTGAAGCCGGACTCATCCGTGGCGCGGGAGCGCAGGTTCTGCAACATATTGGAAATCCTCCTGGATTTCGGGTTTTGTCGATGCGTGCGGGGTGCGCCCTCGACCTGGAGATCTGTGCCTGTCCGTGTCCAGGGTTCTTCGAGGAACGCTCCGCAGTCCGTCCTTCGATCCATGCGGGCCGCGGCGCGGCCCACCGCGCGACGCCGGGGCGCACCCGAAGGCCCGCCCCGACGACGCGTCGTGGTGGCTGAGCGCTACCAGCTACCGCCGGTCGCGCAGCCGCCCTTGCCGCCGTTGTCGCAGGTGCGCGTGTACGCCGTGCCGGACTTCGTGATCTTGAACTTCGTGCCGCTCTTGGACAGCGACTCGACGCTGTAGGCGCTGACCGTCGGCGACCCGCCGACCGTGACGCTCGAAGCGACGGGCGACTCGGCATCCGGGCAGGTCACGGTGTCCGGGGCGCTCGCGAAGCAGGACTCCATCTGGGAGACCGCATTGCGGGCATCGGACTTCGCCGAGGCGTCCTGGGCCTTGACGCGCTGACCGAGGAACGTCGGCAGGGCGATCGCGGCGAGGATGCCGATGATCAGGATGACGACGAGCAACTCGATCAGCGTGAAGCCGGACTCGTCCTGGGCGCGGTTGCGCAGGTTCTGCAGCATTGAATCCCTCCTGGATTCCGATTTATCTGATGCGTGCAGCGCGCCCTCGTCTAGGAGATCCGTGCCTTGGTGGCAGTCCGGCTGTCTTGCCTGCAGCGACGAGACCCGTGACGTTGCGCCCCACCCTCGCGAATGGTTTGCCCTTTGCACCTCGACTCCGGCTAGTGCACATCCCGCTCATCGACGCAGGGGCATGGGGTCAAGACCCCAGGTTGGGCCGATTGGACGGATGTTCCGCGCGCCAGCGCGGCGAGCCGCGTTTGCCCTACGCGGAGGCAGCGGCGGCGGCGCGACGCAACGACTGCGCGTCGTGCCCGGCGAGGAACGAGCCGCTGCCCTCACACCACGGGCACCGCTCCGTCGACGGCTCGCCGCCGAGGTTCGAGATGACGGCGCCGGTGCCGCGGCAGGGGCTGCACGCCGCGCGGGAGGCGTCGGGTGCTGGGCTGCTGCTGTCGGCTGCGGCGGTCAAGGGGCGGGCCACGGTAGCAGCGCCGCGCCGGTGGACCGGCACCAGGCACTGCCCGCGCTACGGTGCGCCGATGTCCGCCACCGGCCGCTACGCGCCATCGCCGACGGGGCCGCTGCACCTTGGCAACCTGCGCACAGCGCTGCTCGCCTGGCTGTTCGCCCGCTCGCAGCAGGCAGGCTTCCTGATGCGCATCGACGACCTCGACAGCGGGCGCGTGCGAGCGGGCATGGCCGAGTCCCAGCTCGCCGACCTCGCCGCGCTCGGACTGGACTGGGACGGCGCGGTCGTGCGCCAATCCGAGCGCCTGGAGCTGTACGGCGCCGCGATCGACGCGCTCGACGCGCGCGGCCTGCTGTACCCCTGCTACTGCACCCGGGCGGAGATCCGCGAGGCCGCGTCGGCGCCCCACGGCCCGTTCGGCGGGGGCGCCTACCCCGGGACGTGTCGCGCGCTGACGTCCGCCGAGCGGGCCGAGCGCGAGCGTGCCGGACGTCCGCCAGCCCTGCGCCTGCGCGCCGGCGGCGCGGTCGTGTCGTTCGTCGACCGCCAGCTCGGAGAGCGCCGCGACACGGTCGACGATCTCGTCGTGCGTCGCAACGATGGCGCCCCGGCATACAATCTCGCCGTGGTCGTCGATGACGCAGATCAAGGCGTGGGCGAGATCGTCCGCGGCGCGGACCTCCTCGACACAACCGCCCGCCAGCTCCATCTCGCCGCGATGCTCGACCTTCCCGCTCCCACGCACGCCCACGTTCCGCTCGTGCTTGGCCCCGACGGTACGCGCCTCGCCAAGCGCCACGGCGCCGTCACGCTGGCCGACCGCGCCGCCGCCGGCGAGACGCCGCTGCACGTCCGCTCGCGGCTGGCCGCGAGCGTCGGGCTCGCCGACGCGGGCGAGCAACCCGAGCTCGCGGAGCTGCTCGAGCGCTTTGATCCCGGCACGATCCCCAGCGAGCCGAGCGTGCTGAGCACATGATCGCCGGCCTCGTGTGCCTGGCGATCGTCGTGGTGGCCGTCGTCGTGACGCTGCTCATCAGCCCCACGATCTACGGTGCTCTGTTCGCGATCGTCGTCCTCGCGGGAGGTGCGTCGGTATGGCTGCTGCGCGTCAACTACGCAGAGGTCGAGCGCGAGAACAAGGATCAGGAGTAGCCACGTCGTGGCCGCGTCGGGGTCGCTGCGGCCGATAGTGTCGGCACCGAGCATGAACGACCTGGCCAGCAGCAGCGACGTCCTCGAGCTGGCCGAACGGGCCCGCGAGACCGGGCGTCTGTGCATCGACACGGAGTTCATGGGCGAGGGCCGCTACCGCACGCTGCTGTGCCTCGCGCAGGTCGCCGTCGAGGTCTCAGGCGGGATCCGCATCGAGGTGCTCGACCCGCTCGACGACACGCTCGATCCCGGACCGCTGGCCGAGGTGCTCGCCGACCCGGCCGTCGAGATCGTCATGCACGCGGGCCGCCAGGACGTCGCGCTGCTGCGCCGCGTCTGGTCGACGGACATCACGAACCTCTTTGACACGCAGCTCGCCGCCGGCTTCGCCGGCCTGCGCGCGCAGCTCGGCTACGAGGCCCTGCTGCACGAGCTGCTCGGCATCCGCCTCGCGAAGAGCGCGAGCTTCACGCGCTGGGACGCGCGCCCGCTGAGCGCCGAGCAGGTCGACTACGCGCGCGACGACGTCGCCCACCTGCTGCAGGCCACGACCGCGCTGCAGGAGCGCCTCGAGAAGCTCGGGCGCCTGGAGTGGGCACGCGAGGAATGCCGCGTGCTCGCACTCGTGACCGACGAGCGCGACCCCGACGTCATCTTCGCCCGCCTGCCACGCGTGAACTCGCTCGACCCGAAGCTGCGCGCGATCGCGCGCGAGCTCGTCGTCTGGCGCGAGGAGGCCGCACGCACGCAGGACCGCCCGATTCCGACGGTCCTCAGCGACGCCGCGCTCGTCGAGGTGGCGAAGCGCAAGCCGAGCGCGATCGGCCAGCTCGAGCAGATCCGCGGCATCAACGAGCCGACGTTGCGCCGTCGCGGCCGCGCGATCCTCGAGGCGGTCGCGCGCGGTCGCGAGCGTCCGCCGATCGCCGTCGAGGGCGAGCGCCCGTCGCAACCCAGCGCGCTCGACGCGCCGGTGATCGCGCTCGCCGAGTCGCTCGTGCGGGCGCGCGCGCTGGAGTGCGAGCTCGCCTACGAGCTCATCGCCGCGCGCGCGGACCTGCAGGCGATCGTCCTGGCTGCCCGCGACGGCCGACCGGTGCCCGACGTGCGCACGCTGCAGGGCTGGCGCCGCGAGGTCGTCGGCGACGAACTGCTCGAGCTGCTCGAGGGACGCCGCTCGCTGACCGTCGGCCCCGACCGCCACGTCGCGGTCAGCGAGCGCTAGGCGCGGCCCGGGGCCGGGCCCGGGCCCACCGCGAGCGCTACCGCACGCTCCCAGAGGCGGGCGCGGGCGGGCGCCACTCGAGCAGGTCGTAGACGCCGGCCGTGCCGGCCTGCTGGAAGCCAAGGCGGTCGTAGAGCGTGCGCGCCCCGTTTCCCTGCGCGACGTGAATCGTGACGGCAAGGGCTTCGGCGCTTGCCTCCTCGAGGAGATCGAGCACGAGCGCGGTCCCGACGCCACGGCCGCGGAAGGCGGGCAGCAGCGCGATGTCGATGATTCGGATCTCACCGTCCAGGCGATCGACGTAGATGCGGCCGGCCGGTTCGTCGTCGATGAGGATGAGATCGAAGCGCGCCATCGGCCGCTGCTCGCGCCAGTAGCGGTCCTCGGCGCCGTACCGGGTGCGGATGAACTCGTCGCGGCGCTCCCCGCTCCACGGCAGCGGCGCGAACTCCGCGGCGCGCGTGCTCGTGTAGACGGCGACGAGCAGCTCGGTGTCAGTCTCCGGGTCTACGGGGCGCAGCGCGATCCCGGAGCGCGACCGGGCCGCCGCTCGAAATGCTCCGGTATGGTCGTGCGCCGACAAGCCACTGCTCGCTTCCACACAGCGGACGCTACTTGGCATCCGCGCCGATTCATAGCCATGTGTGCACGAATGCACGAGAGCGTGGCCGTCAGCGTGGCGCCACGGCCCCCGCGCTTGCCTGCGTCATCGAGCGGTCGACGACGACCTCGTAGCGCTGCTCGGTCGAGGTCGGACGGCCGACGGGCACCAGGAACAGGGAGAACGCGCCCAGCGAGGCGTGGCGCAGCTCGTGGACCGAGCCCGCCAGGAGCGTCTTGCGCGGCCCGGTGAGCGTGAGCGCAAACGCCGCGTCGCTGCCGGCGAGGGACTTCTCGGAACGCGCGCGGGCAAGGTCGGCGACCTCGGCGAGCCGGAGCGTCACCTTCGTACCGCTAGCGCCGGTCGCCGTGAACGCCGTGCCCTTGAGCTTGGCGTAGGACGAACGCCGCAGATAGGCCGGTGCAGTGGTCGAGGTGGCGGACGCCGCACGCGCACTGCCGGCGCCGCCGAGGGCCAGGCCGACCGCCGCGGCCCCGCCGATCTGCACGATGCGTCGTCTCGTCAGCAGCAGGTCGCCGCCGGCATCGTCATGGATCACGTGATACTCGCTTCGGTTCGGAGGGAACGAGAAAGGACGCGACAGTCTGGAAAATGGTAGTCGCTGGACGGTCGCGGCGCAGAAATGTTGCGGCGCGTGGCGCACGGCCCAGAGGCGAGGCCCGCTCGGGGCGCTGCGCGTCGCCCATTGCCCCGTACACTCGCCACCGTGGACCTCGCCGAGCTCACCCTCGCGACCTTCGAGCCGCGCGTCGGCGACGCGTTCACGATCGCCGCCACGCCGACGCCGATCGAGCTCGTGCTGTCGTCGGCGATCGCGACCGGCGCCTGGCCCGGCGGCAGGCAGCCGTTCAGCCTCACCTTCCGCGGGCCCTGCGAGCCGCTCCTCGCGCAGGGCATCCGCCGCGTCGAGCACGAGGCGCTGGGCGCCCTCGAGATCTTCGTCGTGCCGCTGGGCCGGGACTCCGAGAGCACGACGTACGAGGCCGTCTTCACGTGACGGCCGGGCGCGCCGGATCCCATTGCATGAGCAGGTGCGCGCCGGTCTCGCCGACGGGCACGAAGCCGAGCCGCTCGTAAAATCCGCGCGCGCGGTTGTCGCGCTCGACGTGGATGCTCAGCCGCTTACCCATCTCCGTCGCCTCGTCGATGAGCCCGGCGAGCAGGTCGCTCCCGGCTCCTCGCCCGCGAAATCGCGCCAGCAGCGACACGTCGACGATGCGGATCTCCTGACGCCCGCGGTGCACCAGCAGCCGGCCGGCCGGCTCGCCGTCGATCAGCACGACGTCGGACGTCATCCCGTCGTAGTGCCGCGCGTAGTGCGCGGACTGCGCCGCGAACTGCATCGCGACGAACGACCCCTTCTGCTCCGCGCTCCACGGCACCGGCGCGAGCTCCTGCTCGCGCGTCGACGCGTAGACCGACAGCGCGAACGGCTCGTCGGCCTCGGTCAGCGGGCGCAGCGCGACGTTGGCGCCGCGGCCCGTGGCGCGTGCTACGAACGTGGCGGGAAGACGCCCTGCAGGGCGATGTTGAAGTTGAGCGTCAGGTACGGCTGGAGGTTGTTGTGCGGCTGGTCGCCGCCCGCAGGCGACAGCGCCTGCGGGGCCATCGCCACGATGTTCGCCGAAGCGTCCGTCTGGTACGCCGAGCCGCCGCTCGCGCGCGCGAGGACGCGCGTTGGGCTCGGCCCCTGGAGATCGGAGGTGGCGGCGTTGGCCTGCATCGCGTGGCGATGCGCCGGGATCTCGCTCTGCAGCAGCGTGACGGTGTCCGAGCCGTCGGCCTCGCCGAGGTCATGCAGGCTCAGACCCGGGCCCTGACCGGGGTGCATCGGCGCGCGGCCCTGCAGGTCGGGCAGCGCGAAGTTCGACCGGCCGTCGCCGCCGTAGGTCGTGCCGAGCAGCGAGAACAGCGCCGTGTTCTGCGAGATCGGCAGGAGCTGCCCGTCGCAGAACGCCCAGCCCTTGGGCGCGAAGTTGAAGGGGAAGATCCGGATCTCAGCCACGAAGGGGTCCATGGACGCGCTCCTCAGGTCGGGCTCGGGAAGATCCCGAATAGGGAGATGATGAAGTCCACGCACAGGTACGGCTGGAAGTTCGTGTGCGGCTGCGAGCCGCCGACCGGGCCGATCGACGCCGCAGCCATCGCGTTCGCCGCCGTCGACTCGCGGTACACATCGACCGCGGTGCTCGTTGCGAGCACCGCGCCGGCCGGATTCGGCCCGCCCGTCGCCGTGCTCGCGATCAGCGGGTGCCGGTGTGCCGGGAGCTGGTTGACGGTCAGCGTCACGCTCTCGCTGCCGCCCGTCTCCGCGAGGATGAAGCCGTTGCCCTGGTGGATCGGGACCCGGCCGCGCAGGTCGGGCAGCGCGAACGTGCTCTGCCCGTCTCCTCCGTACGTCGTGCCGATGAGGTTGAACAGCGTCTCGTTCTCCGAGATCGGCAGGAGCTGGCCCTCGCAGAACATCCAGCCGGCGGGCGCGAAGTTCCCCGCGAACATCCTGATCTCGCCGACGTAGGGCTGTGCCATGAGTCGTCGCTCCTCTCAGTTCGGGCTCGGGAAGATGCCCTGCAAAGCGATGCAGAAGTTGAGCGTCAGGAATGGCTGCATGTTCAGGTGTGCCTGGCTGCCGCCGACGCTCGCGACGCTCGACGGCTCCATCGACGTCAACGACGCAGGCGGTCCGTAGAGGCCGCTTACCGATCCGACGATGTTCGACGTCGCAATCGTGGAGTTGCCGTTGGCGCTCGACGCGCTCTGCGTGTGGACGTGCGTCGGGATCTCCGCGGTCGCCAGCGTATGTGCCTGCTCGCCGCCGCGCTCGCCGAGCGTGTGGCTCGAGCCGACGTGGATCGGCGTGCGCCCGCGCAGGTCGGGCAGCGCGAAGTTCACGCGCCCGTCGCCGCCGAAGGTCGTGCCGAGCAGCGAGAACAGTGCCTGGTTCTGGTTGATCGGCAGCAGCTGCCCGTCGCACAGCGCCCAGCCCCTCGGCGGGAAGCTGAAGCTCATGATGCGGATCTCTGACAGGAAGGGCTCAGCCACGGAGGTCTCCGGTGGTGGGACGGTAGAGGCTCACGGCGGGGGCAGGGTCGGCTGTGCGCACGGGCTCGCCGTGCCGGTCAGCGCGTTGTCGTAGTTGTCGACCGTCGGGTTGCCGGGGTTGCGCCCGCCGATGTACGTCGTCAGCGCGGCGAGGCTGAACGGCCCGCTGAAGCCGGGCAGCCTGATGTCCGTCGAGAAGCGCTTGGAGAACGCGATGTCGGGGAGTCCCCCGGTACCAGAGCCGGCGAACGTGTTCGCGAGCCCTGCGGCGCCGCCGACGTCGACGCAGAGGATCGTGTTGTCCGGCGTCGGCGCGCTCGTCGAGCCGGTGGCGACGAGGATCCCCTCGGACGGGTTCGCGGCAGTGCCATCGGGGCTGCTGACGGTGTTGCCGGTGATCGTCACGTCGGCGTTCGCGGTCCCGGCCTTGCCGTCCTGGACGAGCACGCGGATGCCCTGCTGGGCGAAGTGCCTCACGGTATTGCCGCTCACCAGGATCCGCGCGTCGCCGTCGCCGTTGGGCCGGATCATCATGCCCTCGCCCTGTGACGAGCCGGAGCCCGCGGCGGCGGTGCCGATGTTGTTGTTCGTGACCGTCGCGTCGAACTGCGCGCTCGCCGTTGAGGCCGACAGCGGGTTCATGATGACCGAGCGGCCGATCATGCCGCTGATGTTGTTGGCGTTCATCTCGACCTTCGTCTGCGCGCCCGAGGTCGGCGCGACGACGACGCCGGGCTGCCCGCTGAGGTTCGACGGGTTGCCACCGGTGACCGTGTTGGTGTCGAAGTGCAGGTTCATCGTGGGGCTGCCGCCGAGGTTCGCGAGCTGGAACGCGTTGTCGCGGTTGGCCGTGAAGGTGCTGCCGGTGACGTCGGCGTTGACCGTCGCGGTGCTGTCGGGGCGGATCTCGAGGCCGTGCGCGCCGAGCGCCGTCGAGTTGCTGGAGAACGTCGAGCCCGTGACGTCGAGGTCGCTTGTCGAGCCGGCAGTGTTGTTCTCGACCCGCGCGTTGGTCTCCGCCGAGCCCGTGATGGTCGAGCTCGCGATCGTCGAACTGCCACCCGCACCGTTGGTCACGTTCGTGTAGTCCAGGCCACGCTCACCGACCGAGTTGCCGTTGCTCGCGACGCGAACGTCGCTGAGGTCCATGCCACCGCCGGAAACTGTCGTCGCGCGGATGCCGTCGTCGCCGCCGCCCGAGACGAGCACGTGCGCGAGGCTCGCGCCGCCGCCAACGCTCGTCAGGCTGACGCCTGGGCCGGTCGAGGACTGAATCGCGCCACCCGTGCAGGTCGCGGCGGACGTGCACGTGCCGGCGTTGCCCGTGACGGCGAGCGGGCCGGAGCCGGTCGTGTTCAGAACGATGCCGCTGCCCGCGCCGTTGGAGGAGACCTTCTCGAACGTCACACCGCCGGTCCCAGCGCTGGCATCGATGCTCGTGTTCGCGATGTTCAGCGCGGTGGCCGTCGTCGTCGCGATCGTGTTGTTCGTCGCCCCGGCCGGGTCCGTCACGGCGAGCGTGCCGCCGCCCGTGGCGCTGAACGCCGGGTTGGCACCGGTCGAGAGCGTCAGCCCGCCGTCGAAGCGAATCGTCGCTCCGGTGTTGGAGCTCAGCGAGATACCGTTGCCGGTGCCGTTGGCGAGGTCGGTGATGTTGCCGTTGAAGTCCTTCGTGCCGCCGGTCTGGTTCGAGATCGAGACGAGCTGGCCGACATCGTCGGAGATCGTGCCGCCGTAGGTGAAGCTCGTCGTCCCCCCGCTGAGGCTGACGTCGGCGCCGCTCGCGTTGCTCAGCGTTCCCGAGTTGGCCGTGAAGGTGCCGCTCGTACCCGTCAGCGCGATGCCGTTCGTCCCGCCGCCCGACGTCACGCCGCCGGTGTCGTTCAGGGCGATGTTCAGCGCGCCGCCGTTGATGCTCACGCCGCCGCCGGCGGGGTTGTTGATCGCGCCCGACGTGGCTGTGTCGACGGTCGCGTTGCCAACGGAGGTGCCCGACAGCGCGAAGCCGGCGGTGCTGCCGAGGTGGATACCCTGGACAGTGTTGTCCGTCGCGAGCACGAGCCCGCCGTCGATCTGCGAGTCGCCGCCGCCCGCGGGCTCGAGCGTGACGGTTCCGGCACCGCCGTCGGGCACCGCCAGGCCGTTGCGCTGACCGCTCAGCGTCTGGGTGCTCTCAAGCGGCAGGCCGCCGGAGTACGTGCCGTCGTAGAGGAAGATCCGCTGACCCGCGGCGTCCGCGTCACCGGCGCCGCCGGCCCCGTTGAGGTTCGCGAGCGAGTTGTACGGCGTCGAGGACGTCCCGTTGCCAGCCGCCCCGAGCGAGCTGTCGGCGTACCAGACGCAGTCCTGGATCTCGATCGTGACCGTGCCGGTGTCCGTCCCCGGGGTGCCGGGCGGCAGCGTCGTGTTCTGGTCGGTCAGCGTGTAGTCGAAGCTGTCGGAGTGGTCGGTGCAGCTCGTGCCGGGCTTCGGGTGGAACGTGAAGTCGCCGTCGGCCTCGATGTCGACCGTGCCGCCGTCGGACGTGGGGACGTTCGTCGCGGCCACGACCGCCAGCGAGCCGTTGCCGTCGGCGTCGGAGTCGTTTGAGAGGATGTCGCCGGTGACGGTCTTCTGCGGCCCCGCCGGATCGGGTGCGCCGTCCGTCGGGTCGTTGACGACGAGCGACGTGTTGCCAATCGCTCGCTTCGTCGCGTTGAACGTGTCGTCCGTGGCGACCGGCGCGTCGTTGACGCAGGTCACGGTCATCGACACGGCCGCCGACGAGCCGCCCGGCGTCAGCGTGTACGTGAACGTGTCCAGCGTCGTCCCCGGCGGGCTGTTGCAGTAGTTCGCGTTCGGCGCGTACGTCAGGCCCGTGCCGCCGCCGGTGATGACGACCGTCCCGTTCGCGGGCGGCGTCACCGAGCTGATCGACTTGGGGCCGCCGTCGATGTCGGTGTCGTTCGTCAGCACCGCCACCGCGGTCGCGGCCGCGTCCTCGAGAACTGTCGCGCTGTCGTTGACCGCGACCGGCGGGTCGTCGACGCAGGTCACGGTCATCGAGACCGTCGCCGACGAGCCACCCGGCGTCAGCGTGTAGGTGAACGTGTCCGGCGTCGTGCCCGGCGGCGAGTTGCAGTAGTTCGCATTCGGGGCGTACGTCAGGCCCGTCCCGCCACCCGTGATGACGACCGTGCCGTTCGTCGGCTGCGTCACTGACGCGATCGACTTCGGGCCGCCGTCGGGATCCGTGTCGTTGGCAAGCACCGTGACGGCGTTCGCGCCCGAGTCCTCGGACACGGTGGCGCTGTCGTTGACCGCCGTCGGTGCGATGTCGAGGCACATGACGGTGACCGAGACCGTCGCCGACGAGCCACCCGGCGTCAGCGTGTACGTGAACGTGTCCGGCGCGGGAGGCCCGCCCGAGTTGCAGTAGCCGGCGTTCGGCGTGTAGCTGACGCCAGTGCCGCCGCCGCTGATGACGACGGATCCGTTGCCTGGCTGCGTCACGAAGCCCACGGACTTCGGGCCACCGTCGACGTCGGTGTCGTTGGCAAGCACGTCGACGGCGTTCACGCCGCTGTCCTGGACCACGGTCTTCGCGTCGTCGACGGCCACCGGCGGGTCGTCGATGCACGTCACCGTCATCGTGACCGACGCAGTCGAGCCGCCATTCAGCGTGTACGTGAACGTGTCCAGCGTCGTGCCCGGCGGCGAGTTGCAGTAGTTCGCGTCAGGCGCGTACGTCAGGCCGCTGCCGCCGCCGGTGATGACGACCGTCCCGTTCGCGGGCTGCGTCACCGAGGAGACCAACTTCGTTCCGCCGTCGACGTCGCTGTCGTTGGCCAGGACGGCGACGGCGCTCGCGCCGGAGTCCTCGGCCACGGTGGAGCTGTCGTTGACCGCGACCGGCGGGTCGTCGACCGCCATCACGAGGATGGCACGCGTGTCCGAGCCGCTCAGCGTGGTCGTGTCGGTGGCGGTGAACGTGGCCGTCCGGGTCATCGTCGACGGTGCCTCGGAGGTGTTGACGTACGTGACGTCGCGCAGCGCGGACTGGTACGCCGCGGGCGACGCGCTGCCCGTCAGCGTGAGTGTGTCGCCCAGGAACATCGGGGTGATGGGCAGATGCGCGATCGCGTTGGACAGCGCGAGCACGTCCTGCGCGCCGGCGTAGTTGCCCGTGATCTGGACCGTCGCCGAGGCGATCAGCCCGCCGACGTCCGCGTCGCTGACCGTGACGCCCGGATCGATCGGCGTCGCGGGATGGTTCTCCGTATACGCGAGCGCGCCGGACGACGTATCGACGAACGGCGCGTCGGGCACGCAGGTCACGGTCATCGAGACCGTCGCCGACGAGCCGCCCGGCGCCAGCGTGTACGTGAACGTGTCCGGCGCGGGGGGCCCACCCGAGTTGCAGTACTGCGCATTCGGCTGATAGGTCAGGCCCGTCCCGCCGCCGGTGATCACGACGGTGCCGTTCACGGGCTGCATCACCGAGGAGATCGCGATCGGGCCGCCGTCGACGTCCGTGTCGTTGGCGAGCACGGTGACCGCGGCCGCGCCCGAGTCCTCGCCGACGGTGCGGGCGTCGTTGACCGCGACCGGCGGATCGTCGACGCACGTCACCGTCACGGAGACGGTCGCCGTCGAGCCGCCGGGGGTCAGCGTGTACGTGAAGGTCGACGGCGTGGTTCCCGGCGGGTTGTTGCAGTAGTTCGCGCTCGGCGCATACGTGAGGCCGGTGCCGCCACCTGTGATGACGACCATGCCGCTTGCGGGCTGCGTGACGGAGGCGATCGACTTCGGCCCGCCGTCGGGGTCCGTGTCGTTGAGCAGCACGTCGATCGGGCTCGTGCCGGAGTCCTCGATGACGGTCGCGGCATCGTTCACCGCCGTCGGCGGGATGTCCGTGCCCGTCTGGTAGTGCTCGAGGACCTCCGCCGCGCTCAGCGGGCGCGGATAGATCGCGAACTCGTCGTAGTTGGCCTGCACGCTGCCGGCGCCGCCGACCGTTATCGGGAACAGCGTCGTCTGGATCGCCTGGTTCGGCGTGACCGTGATCGTCCCCTGCTGGCCGTCGACGTAGATCGTCGCCGGGCCGAGGCCGTTCATCGTTGCGACGACGTGGTGGTACTTGCCGTCGGCGGGGATCCCGACCGCGGAACGCGCGATCGTCGTGACGTTCGCCTTGCGGATCCAGACCTCGTTGCCGTTGGCGGCATTCATCACGACCAGCTGGATCCCCTTGCCGCCCTTGTTCATCAGCTCCTGCGTCCTCGCGGTCCCGCTGCGCTTGATCCAGCCCTCGACCGTGAACACGCCGCCGACGTGCAGCGAGGCAGAGTCCGGGACGCGGGCAGTGTCGTTGACGCCGTCGAACGACGAGGCAGTATTTGGATCGTTGGACAGCGCGCCGGGTACGCCGAGCGTCACGCCGTTGAGGTACATGCCGTTGTTGGCGTTCGGCGACGAGTCGGTCATCGTCGTGCTCGCGGGCGCCTCGCCGAAGCGCCAGTAGCCGACCGGGTTGTCAGCGAGGACGACCGACGAGTACGACGCAGCCGCGCTTGCGGTCGTCGCCACGAAGGCCCCGCACAGCAGGACGAACCCAAGCATGGCCCGAGGGCCCCCGGCGTGGCGAAAACGCACGTTCAATCCCTCACCGCTCGATTGCCAAACCCCTGACCGCGACGCTACCAGAGCAGGGGGTGGTTTCGGGAACATCCTGTGACGTGACGCACACATCTCTGGTGCGGGGGGCGACGCAGAGGCGCGACCCCAGCGGACGTGGACCTCCCCTCGGGAGACCGTGCCAAGGCATGTGACCCGCGGGCAGGCTCAGCCCTGCGCGGCGATGATCGTCCGCACGGCGGCGCGCAACAGCTCGCCCTTGTGCGCCTTGGGCACCCAGCCCTCGGTGCCGATCCGCTCGGCCTCGGCCTGCAGGCGGCTGGCCGGCATGTTCGACATCAGCACGATCGCCGTCCGCGGCGACAACTCGCGCAGCTCGCGCACGAGATCGGCGGGCTCGGGGACGTCGGGCAGCACGAGGTCGAGCAGCACGATGTCCGGGCGGGCCTCGCCGATCGCGGCCAGCAGCTCCGCGCCGCAGCTCGTCGCCGACACGACCTCGATGTCGGCCTCCTCCTCGAGCACCGTTCGCAGGAAGAACTTCACCGCCCGCGCGTCGTCGCAGACCGCGACGCGGATCGGCACGCTCACGGTTTCAGGCCGCGCCGGCGCAGGAACTCGTCGGCGACGGCGGCCGGCGAGCGCTTCGCCGCCTTGGCGTTGAGATCGCGCATGACCGGCGTCGTGAGCAGCGCGCTGACGGCGTTCAGCGTCTGCGCGAGCAGCGGGCCGTGCTCGACCAGAACCTTGCGGCTGATGAGCGGTGCGACGTGGTTCTTCGCGAAGATCCCCTTCGGGTCCGAGAGCAGCTTGTAGCGCCCGCTCGCGAGCTGGCTGTCGGTCGTGAAGACCCCCGCGACCTCGATCTTGCCGCTGTCGAGCTGCGGGTACTGCAGGCCCCGGCCGACGTCGATCGGCTTCATCTTCAGCCGCCGCAGGCCGTAGCGCTCGCGCAGGCCGACCATCCCCTCGAAGCGGTTGTCGAACTCCGGCGCCGCGCCGACGGTCGCCTTGGACCCCAGGCGCGCGAGGTCAGTGATGCTCGCGAGGCCCTTGCGCCGCGCGAATGCTCGGGTCACCGCGAGTGCGTTCTCGTCGCTGAGGCTCGTCTCCTCGAGCAGCGTGAAGCGCTGGCGCTCCTCGATGCGCTTTGCCAGCAGGTACGCGTCGCGCGCGCTCGGCGGGCGCTTGACGATCTTGTCGACCTCCGACAGCAGCACGCCGATGTACTCCGGGTACATGTCGAGCGAGCCGTCGTGCAGCGCGCGGTTGATGACCTCGGTCGGACCGACGCCCGACTGCAGGTCGACGCGCATCCCCTTCGCGTCGAGCGCCTGCTTGTAGAGCTGGCCGAGGATCTCGGATTCCGTGAAGTTCTTCGTCCCGATGCGCAGCGGCGCCGGGTCGGCGACGGTCCTCTGCGGCTTGTCGCTGCCGCCGCACGCGGCGAGCGCGAGCGTCGACACGAGGGCCAGGGACAGCAGGCGGGCGCGGGAGCCCATCCGCCTACGCCCCGGCCGTGACGGGTCGCCGCGGCGTGCCGGCGGCGGCCTCGTCGGGCAGCGTGGCCGCCGGCAGCGTGAACGAGAACACGCTGCCCTCCCCGGGCTCGCTGACGACCCAGATGTGCCCGCCGTGATGCTCGACGATGCGCTCGCAGACGGCGAGTCCGATGCCGGTGCCCTCGTAGTCGTTTTCTCCGTGCAGGCGGCGGAAGGGCTCGAAGATCCGGCGGGCGTTGGCCGGATCCATCCCGATGCCGTTGTCGCGGACGTCGAAGCGCCACATCGCGCCGTCGGCGTGCGCCTCGATGCTGACCTGCGGGTCGTCGCCGCGCGTGAACTTCACCGCGTTGCCCACGAGGTTGGTGAACACGCGGCAGAGGTTCGAGCGGTCCGCGAGCACGACGGGCAGCGAGCCTACCCGCACGCGCGCGTGCGTTGCCTCGATCGCCCCGGCCAGCGTCTCCAGCGCCTGGTTGACGACGAGCTGGGCCGCAACCGGCTCGGCGTCGAGGTCGCCGCGCCCGGCGCGGGAGTACTCGAGCAGGTCCCGGATCAGGGTCCGCGCCTGCGTCGTCGCGCCGCGGATGCCGTCGATGAGGTCGCCCCCGGAGGCGCCGGACGCCTGCCGGCGCTCGAGCAGCTCGGCGTACATCGAGATCGTCGTCAGCGGGGCCTGCAGATCGTGCGAGGTGACGGAGGCGAACTGCTCGAGCTCGGCGTTGGAGCGCGTCAGGTCCGCGTTGCTGCGCTCGAGCTCGGCCTGGCCGCGCTCGAGCGAGTCGGCCATCGAGTTGAACCCGCGCGCGAGATCGCCGATCTCGTCCTCGCGGCTGGCCGGGACACGCGTCGCAAGGTCTCCCGCCGCGAGCTGCGCGGTGGCGCGGGCGACGTTTACGACCGGCCGTACGACGGCCCGGCGCAGGTACAGCGCCGCCCCGAAGGCGACGGCGATGACGAGGCCGAGGCCGCCGATCCCGACGCCGATCGCGAGCGACGACTGCCCCTCGGCTGCGTCCTCGCGCTCGCGCACGAGCGCCCGCTCGCGGGTGGCGAGCGCGCGCAGGTCGCTCGCGAGCGCCGTGACGCGGTCGCGGGTGCCCGTGTAGAAGAGCAGGTTGCGGGCGGCCTTCGGGTCGTCCGCGGCGAGATCGATGAGCGGCCGCGCCCCGAGGTTGACGTAGTTGTCGATCTTGCGGCCGATCTCGAGCACGCGCGCACGCTGGCCCGGATCGTCGGAGACCTGTGCGGCGACGGCGCGCTGCTGCGCAGGGTAGGCGGCGAGCTGGCTCGTGACGGTCCGCAGCGAGCGCTGCGGGTAGCGCTCGACGTAGTCGCGCAGGTTGTTCTCGATCGCCAGCAGCGTCGTCTCCAGGCGGCTCGTCAGCGTCAGCGCCTTCTGGGATCCAAACGCGGTCCGGGCGGCGTCGCGCTGGCCGGTCACGGCGATGATCAGCAGGATGAGCGTCGCGCCGAGCAGCACGGCGCCGGTCGCGCTGAGCGCCAGCACCCGCGTCGTGATCCGTGTCCTGAGGCTGCGCCGCAGCATGGTCCGAAGTCCTCCGCTCCGAGGGCTCGACGAACTGTACTCGCGCTCCCGGGGGTGGTTCGGTTCACCCCCACCGGGGTACGGCCAGCCCCATTGAGTTCGTGAACGGGTGTGCCGAGAATCACACTATGACCCGCACGATCCTCATCGTCGACGACCACACCGTCTTTCGGACCTGCGTGCGGGCGGTCCTCGAAGCGGACGGCTACGACGTCGTCGGGGAGGCGCCCGACGGGCGCGCGGGACTGAGCGCGGCGCTGGCGCTGAAGCCCGACGTCGTGCTGCTCGACGTGCGGCTGCCCGACATGGACGGCTTCGCGGTCGCACTGTCGCTCGCCGAGGGCGGCGGCGGGCCCGCCGTCATCGTCACGTCGAGCTCCGACGACCCCCTCTACCCCGCCCGCGCGGCGCGCAGCGGGGCGCGCGGATTCGTCGCCAAGCACGACGTCTGCGGCGCCGCGCTCGACCGCATCCTCGCGTGAGCGCCGCGCCTGCGAGGCTTAGGACCATGCGCGTCGTGCTCGCCGACGATTCGGTCCTGCTGAGAGCGGGGCTCGCGCGCCTGCTCGAGGATGCCGGCTTCGAGGTCTGCGCCCAGGCCGCCGACGCCGAGGACCTGCTGCGCAAGGTACGCGCGCACAAGCCACAGGTCGCCGTGACCGACATCCGCATGCCGCCGACGCAGACCGACGAGGGGCTGCGCGCCGCCCAGCAGATCCGCCGCGAGATGCCCGGCATCGGCGTCATGGTGCTGTCGCAGTACATCGACGAGGGCTACGCCGTCGAGCTCCTGCAGGGCTCGGCGGAGGGCGTCGGCTACCTGCTCAAGGATCGTGTCGCCGACATCGACGCGTTCACCGACGCGCTGCGCCGCGTCGGCGACGGCGGCTCCGTGCTCGACCCCGAGGTCGTCTCGCAGCTGCTCGGGCGCCGCCGCGGGGACGATCCGCTGGATCGCCTGACGCCGCGCGAGCGCGAGGTGCTCGGGCAGATGGCCCAGGGCCGTTCCAACGGGGCGATCGCGCGCGAGCTTGTCGTCACCGAGCGCGCGATCGAGAAGCACGTCACGAGCATCTTCTCCAAGCTCAGCCTGTCGGCCGTCGGGGACGGCCACCGGCGCGTGCTCGCCGTCCTGCAGTATCTCGACGGCAGCTGAATCGAATCCCCGCCCGGCGGGCTGGCGGGATCGGATCGCGGGCGCGACCCAGCGCAGCCGATGAGTTTCACCGCCGACCGGCGTCTGAGGGGTGTGGCTACCCGCACCCCAACACACCGGCAGACCGCATCGACGCAACCTTCCGTCGTTGGAAGGGTTCAACGCATGCCGACGGATGACTCCCACGCCGTGCCGTCGGCTCTGCATGGCGCGAAGGCGACGCATCGGGACTCCCCCATGCCGATGTCGACCCGCCTCGCTCAGGAGCCGGCGGCGGTTGCTCTCCTCCCCGACCGCCGCCGGCTCGCACTTCGACTCGCCCTCATCGTCGCCGTGCTCGGCGCGCTCGTCCTCGCGATCAGCTCGCTGCCGGGACTCGGCGACGTCCGCGACCGCCTGTCCGGCGCGTCCCCGGGCTGGCTCGCCGTCGCCCTCGCGCTCGAGGCCGGCTCCTGCCTCGCCTGCGTCGTCGCGTTCCGCGGCGTCTTCTGCCGCCGGCTGCCGTGGCGTCTGAGCTACGAGGTCGCGATCGCCGCGCAGGGCACGAACGTCTTGCTGCCGTCCGGCGGCGCCGGCGGGCTCGCCGTCGCAGCCTGGGCGCTGAAGCGGACCGGGATGACCACCGAGCGCATCGGCCGCCGGACCGTCGCCTTCTACGTCCTCACGAGCGGCGTGAACTTCGCCACCGCGGCGCTCGCCGGCGGCCTGCTCGCGCTCGGCATCCTCGCCGGGGGTGCATCCATGGCGCTGACGGCCGGCCCGGCGCTCGCGGCCACGCTCGCCATCCTCGCCGTCGCCGCCATGCCGCGGCTGCTCGCGTCACGCGCCGCAGCCGCCACGCCTCGCGAGGGGCGCGCCGGGCGGATCCTCGCTTCCATGCGCGGCGCGCTCGACGACGGCGTCCGCGATGCCGGCCGGCTACTGCGCACCGGCAACCCGCAGATCATCGGCGGGGCGATCGGCTACATGGTGCTCGACGTGGCCGCGCTCGGCGCGGCGTTCGTCGCGATCGGGTCGGTGCCGCCGGTCGGCGTGCTCCTACTCGCCTACGTCGTCGGCCAGCTCGGTGGCCTGATCCCGCTGCCCGGCGGCATCGGCGGCGCCGACGGCGGCCTGATCGCCGCGCTCGTGCTCTACGGCACGCCGCTGGCCGGCGCGGCCGCGGCCGTGCTCGCCTACCGCGCCTTCCAGCTCGGCCTGCCGGCGCTGCTCGGCGGCGTCGCGCTCGCCCGCCTGCCCGGCGTCGTCGAGCGCGCGCCGGACACCGGCCCGCTGTGCGAGCCGCGCCCGTCGCGCCGCGCGGGTTCGGTTCCGATGCCGTGCGGCGTCGCCCGCGCGCGCGTCACCGCCTGAGTCCTGCGCCAGGCGATCCGGGCTCGCTGCGCCCCATCCGTGACGCGGCGCCTCGGGGCTTGTTGGTCAAGCGAGCGGACGCGGCAGCGCGACGGCCGGCTCGGGCTCGCGGCGCTTCGCAAGCAGGGACGCCGCGATGACGCCGCCGATCGCCCCGAAGAGGTGCGCCTGCCAAGAGATCCCGTCCTGGGGCAGCAGGCTCTGCGCCAGCGCGAGCCCCCAGACGCCGACGACGAGGACGCCGACGGCGATCTCGACGAGGCGGCGACTGTAGATGCCGCGCGCGATCAGGTAGGTGGCGTAGCCGAAGACGACGCCGCTCGCCCCGAGGTGGACGGTGTTGGCCGGAGCGATCAGCCACACGCCGAGGCCGCTGACGAGGCCGACGACCGCCGTCACGATCGCGACGCGGGCGAGGCCGCCGAGCGCGATCGCGACGCCCATGATCGCGAACGGGATCGTGTTGCCGATGAGGTGCTGGAAGCCGACGTGCAGAAACGGCGCCGAGATGATCTCCGGCAGGCCGCCGACATCGCGCGGGTGGATCCCGAACTGGTCCAGGCGATGGCCGTCGGCGACGTCGATGACCTCGGTCACCCACATGACGGCGATCATCGCGAGCAGCAGCTTGAGCGCGTTGCTGCGGTCCGGTCCGAGGCGATCGGTCATGTGTTCACGGTAGCGGCCGGCGCCCGCGGGCCGTGCCGCATAGCGTTGAAGCATCGCCGACCTCTCGATCTCCGACCCCCGCGCCGCCGCCTGGGAGGCCCGCTTCCACGTGCCGATCCTCGTCGCTGCGTTCGCCGTGTTGCCGCTGCTGGCGCTGACCCTGGCCAAGCCCCACGGCGTCTGGCACGCGATCGAGATCGGCGGTCACCTCGTCGTGTGGCTGACGTTCGCCGCAGAGGTGGCGGTCATGCTGAGCGTCGTCCGCGACCGCCGCGCGTGGATCGCCGGGCACCGCTTCGAGCTGCTCGTCGTGTTCGTATCCTCGCCGGTCGTCCCGCTCGCGCTCGCTGCGGCGCCCGCGCTGCGGCTGCTCGTCGTCGCGAAGGCCTTCAAGACCTTCAAGCTCGCCAAGGCGATCAAGCTCGCGAAGCTCGGCAAGAGCGTGCGCCTGCTGCACCGCAAGCTCGCGCTCGAGGGCACCGCCGAGATCGCGCTCGGCGTCGTCGCGCTGGTGCTCGCGACCGTGACCGTCGTCTACATGGTCACCGGCGAGTCGCCGCTGCACGGCACCGAGCGCACGATCGCCTTCGTCGTGGCGGGCGTGCTTGCCACGTTCGGCGTCAACCATCTGCGCGGTCGCCGCGACGAGTAGCAGGACTGCCGGTCGACGCGTATTCTTTACGTATGGCTTCACACGTAAAGATCTCCTCGAAGCATCAAGTCACGATCGCGAAGCCGGCTTTCGACGAAGCCGGCTTCAAGGCGGGCGACGTGCTCAGCGTGCGCGCACTCGGGCCCGGACGGGTCGAGCTGACCACCCTCGACGCGCTGCTCGCCCGTTACCGCGGGAGCCTGTCGACCGGCGGTGAGCTGCGTCGTGCGGTCGAGCGATCCCGCGACGAATGGCGGTAGCACTGCTTGACAGCTCAGCGCTGATCGCGTTCCTCGACGGCGACGACGCGCTGCATCCCAGCGCGGTCACGGTCATCGAGGAGCTGCTGCGCGCCGGAACACGGCTCGCGATCTCCGCGGTGACGTGGGCGGAGGTGCTCAACGGTGCGTACCAGGGCCACCATGACGAGCGGATCGTCCGTGGCTTCGTCGCCGACCTCGGGGTCTCGATCCTGCCCGTCGATGCTGAGGTGGCCGAGCACGCGGCGTTCCTGCAATCGCGCTATGCAGCATCCGGCTCGAGGAGGGAGACACCGCGGCTGCGCACGCCCGATGCGCTGATCCTCGCCACCGCCTCGCTGCTCGACACGGTCCAGACCGTCGTATGCGGCGATGGGAAATGGCGCAACGTGCCGGGTATCGCGGTCGAGATCGCGCTGCTGCACGAGCGGGCCTCGGACTAGCCTGACGCCGATGCGACAGCGCCGGCCCGCGAAGCGCGCCCTGACGAAGGATCTGAAGCCGGCGGCGCTGCTGCAGCGCTATCACCGTCGCACACGGCGCGGGGTACCGTGGCTGCAGACGCTGGCGCTGGCGCTGTTGCTGCCGCTGCTGTCGTTCGCCTCACGGGTGCGGATCCGCGGGCGCGAGCACATCCCGGACGGGGGCTACATCGCGGCCGCGAACCACCTGCCCGTGTACCTCGACGGCACGCGTTCGCTGTACACGCCCTGGCGCTGGCCGAAGGTGCGCGTCGTCATCGGCGCGCCGCTGCACGTGCGGGCCATCGCGCAGCCCTCGCGCGAGCAGTCCCAGCAGACCGCGCAGCGCATCCTCGATGCGGTCTACGACCTCGGGCGGGAGTGAGGCCTTCGCCTGCGAGCGGGCCGGCCGGGCCGCAACGCGACGAGGACCCCGCGCGTCCCGGCGCGGGGTCCTCGAACGACAGCCTCCCTCCGGGAGCTACGAGCTACTTGATCTGGTCGTAGATGCTGAACAGCGGCAGATACATCGAGATGACGATGAAGCCGACGACACCACCGACGAAGACGATCATGACCGGCTCGAGGATCGAGGTCAGCGCCTTGACCGCGGCCGCCACCTGGTCCTCGTAGAAGTCGCCGATCTTCGACAGCATCGTCGTCAGCGCGCCCGTCTCCTCGCCGACCTTGACCATGTGGCCGACCATCGACGGGAACACCGGCGAGTCCATCAGCGGCTGGGCGATCGTGCCGCCGGCCTTGACGCTCGTCGTGACGGCGTCCATCGCCTCCTCGACGACGACGTTGCCCGCCGTCTGCTTCGTGATGTCGATCGCCTGCAGGAGCGGGACGCCGGCGCCCATCAGCGCCGAGAACGTGCGCGACCAGCGGGCGAGAGCGACCTTCTGGAAGATGTCGCCGATCTTGAACGGGATCCGCAGCAGGAAGCGCTGCCACAGGCTGCGTCCCTTGGGCGTCTTCTTCCACTTGATGAAGAAGACGGTGAGCAGGATCGTGCCGAGCAACAGCAGGTACCAGTAGCCCGTCACCGCGTTGGAGATCGACATCGTGAACTGCGTCATGATCGGCAGCTTCGCCCCGCCGAGCTCCTTGAAGACGCTGGCGAACACCGGCACGATGAAGGCGACCATGCCGAGCATGACGGCGAGCGCGAACGTGAAGATCACGATCGGGTAGGCCATCGCCGACTTCACCTGGCGGCGCAGCGACTCCTCCTTCTCGAGCTGGTCGGCGATCCGCAGCAGCGACTCCTCGAGCACGCCGCCTGTCTCCCCCGCGCGCGTCATCGCGACGAACAACGGGTTGAACGTCTTCGGGTGGCGCTCGAAGGAATCCGACAGCGGCAGTCCGGCCTCGACGTCCTTGCGCACCTCGACGAGCTCGGCCGCGAGCTTCTTGTTCTCCGTCTGCGCCTCGAGCACATAGAGCGCCCGCAGGATCGTCATGCCACTGGACACCATCGTCGAGAGCTGGCGGGTCATGATCGCCAGGTCGCCGAGCTTGATGCGGTTGAAGTACGGGATCTCGAGCGGCTGTGACGCGCGCCCCTTCTCGGCGATGTCGAGGACGATCAGGCCCTTGCCCTTGAGCTGATCGGCGACGGACTGCTTGGACTCGGCGTCGACCTCCCCCTTGGCCTGCTGGCCGAGGAGGTCGATCGCGCGGAACTGAAACGTGCTCATCACATTGCGAAGGAGCCGGCGCCGAGCAGGCGGCGGAGCTCCTCCGGGGTCGAGGAGCGGGCTTCGGCGAGCTGCTGGGTGATCTTGCCCGAGCGCACGAGCGTCGCGAGCGCGGCGTCCATCGTCTGCATCCCGATGTTGCCGCCGGTCTGCAGCGAGGAGTAGATCTGGTGCGTCTTGCCCTCGCGGATGAGGTTGCGGATCGCCGGTGTCGCAAGCAGCACCTCGCAGGCCGCGACGCGACCGGCGCCGTCGGCGGTCGGCAGCAGCTGCTGCGTGACGATGCCCTGCAGCGCGACCGACAGCTGGACGCGAACCTGCTGCTGCTGGGACGCCGGGAAGACGTCGATGATGCGGTCGATCGTCTGCGGCGTGTCCTGCGTGTGCAGGGTCGCGAAGACGAGGTGGCCGGTCTCGGCCGCGGTCAGGGCGGTGTGAATCGTCTCGAGGTCGCGCATCTCGCCGACGAGGATGACGTCCGGATCCTGGCGCAACGCGGCCTTCAGGCCCATCGCGAACGACTGCGCGTCCGAGCCGATCTCGCGTTGGTTGACGATGCACTTCTTGTGGCCGTGGAGGAACTCGATCGGATCCTCGATCGTCATGATGTGCTCTTCGCGCGTCGCGTTGATCTGGTCGACGACCGCGGCCAGCGTCGTCGACTTGCCCGAGCCGGTCGGCCCCGTGACGAGCACGAAGCCGCGCGGCTTCTTCGCCATCTCGTGCAGCGCGCTCGGCATCCCGAGCTCGTCGAGCGACTTGATCGAGAACGGAATCAGGCGGAACGCCGCCCCGATCGCCGCGCGCTGGTAGTAGGCGTTGACGCGGAACCGCGCCCGCCCCGGGATCGCGTACGCGAAGTCGATCTGCCAGTCGGTCTCCAACCGCTGACGCTGATCGTTCGAGAGGATCGAGTAGACGATCTCCCGTGTCATCTCGGTCGTCATGACCGGGTAGTCCTCGAGCGGGGTCAGGCGGCCACGAACACGGACGGTCGGGTGGGCTCCCGCCGTGAGGTGCAGGTCTGACGCATTGCGCTCGATGACCTCGAGGAGCAGGTCTGCGAAGTCAAGGTTCATTGCTCCGGCTATCGACGGGACAGCTCGCTCGGCGACCCTCAATGGCCCCGAACTGGACGACCGTATGATCCCTGTGACCGGTGGCCGACTCGAACCTGCGCACACGACCCGACGACAAGACGAGCCGTCCCTGGCGCGTCGAGGGTGGTCGCGACGCCGAGAAGCCCCCCGAGCCCGATCGTCCGCGGATGCCGCGGATGCCGGGAAGCCGCCGCTTCTGGTGGTTTCTGCTCGGGCTGCTCGTCCTGAACATCGTGCTCGGCCAGCTCATCCCGTCCAGCGAGGACAAGCGCATCAACGTCCCGTACACGTTCTTCCGCGAGCAGGTCGGCGCGGGCAACGTCAAGCAGGTCAACGCACGTAACGACGTCATTCAGGGCGCGTTCAAGGTCAAGACGAAGTTCGAGAAGCAGGGCCCGGAGAAGACCTTCGAGACCGTTCGGCCGACCTTCGCCCAGGACGACGCGCTGCTGGCGCTGCTGCTGAAGAACAAGGTCGAGGTCAACGCCCGCGCAATCGACGAGGGTCGCTCGTTCATCGCGACGCTGCTGATCTCCTTCGGCCCGACGCTGCTGATCGTCGGCCTGCTGATCTACTTCCTGCGCCGCAGCCAGAGCATGGCCGCCGGCGGGATCGGGGGCCTCGGGCGCTCGAAGGCCAAGCGCTACGACGCGTCCTCGACGCGCGTCAGCTTCGAGGACGTCGCCGGCATCGACGAGGTCGAGGAGGAGCTCGTCGAGATCGTCGACTTCCTGAAGAACCCCGACCGCTATCGAAAGCTCGGCGCCGCGATCCCGAAGGGCGTGCTCCTGTCCGGCCCCCCGGGCACGGGCAAGACGCTGCTCGCGCGCGCCGTCGCCGGTGAGGCGGACGTGCCGTTCTTCAGCCTCAGCGCGTCGGAGTTCGTCGAGATGGTCGTCGGCGTCGGCGCGTCACGCGTGCGCGACCTCTTCGAGCAGGCCAAGAAGGAGGCGCCGGCGATCATCTTCATCGACGAGCTCGACGCGATCGGCCGCGCGCGCGGCGGCGGTGGCGGCTTCGGCGGCCACGACGAACGCGAGCAGACGCTGAACCAGATCCTCACCGAGATGGACGGCTTCACGGGCTCGGAGGGTGTCATCGTGCTCGCCGCGACCAACCGCCCGGAGATCCTCGACCAGGCGCTGCTGCGCCCCGGCCGCTTCGACCGTCGCATGACCGTCAATCCGCCCGACAAGGACGGGCGCCGCGCGATCCTCGAGATCCACACGCGCTCGGTGCCGCTCGACGACGACGTCGACCTCGGGCGGATCGCCTCGTCGACGCCCGGCATGGTCGGCGCGGACCTGCGCAACCTCGTCAACGAGGCCGCGCTGCTGGCCGCCCGCCGCGATCATACGAGCGTCAAGACCGCCGATCTCGCCGACGCGCTCGAACGCATCATCCTCGGCGCCGAGCGGCGCATCACGCTGTCGATGGAGGAGCGCGAGCGCACGGCCTACCACGAGGCCGGCCACGCCGTCCTCGGCATGCTCGAGCCCGGCGCCGACCCGGTCCGCAAGATCTCGATCGTCCCGCGCGGGCGCGCGCTCGGCGTGACGTTCCAGTCGCCTTCCGCCGACCGCTACGGCTACGACGCGCGCTACCTCGAGGGCCGCATCGTCGGGGCGCTCGGCGGGCGCGCCGCCGAGGAGCTCGTCTACGGCAACGTCACGACCGGCGCGGAGTCCGATCTCGAGCAGGTCACGAGCATCGCGCGCCAGATGGTCGGGCGCTGGGGCATGTCGGACGTCATCGGCCTCGTGTCCGTGCTCCCGGCGCCGGGCGAGGAGCAGTACTTCGGACCCGGCGGCCCCGTCCAGGTCTCCGCGGAGACCCTGCAGCTCGTCGACCGCGAGGTCCGGCGCATCATCGAGGCCTGCTACGTGCGCGCCCAGCAGGCGCTGGCGGCCAACCGCGACAAGCTCGAGTCGCTGACGAAGGAGTTGCTCGAGCACGAGACGCTCGACGAGGACGACGCCTACCGTGCCGCCGGCTTCCAGCGCGACCCCGTCGACGTCGAGCAGATCGTGCCCGCGCTCGCGCCGGGCCCGACGGCCGAGGTGGCCGCTGACGCCGCCGCCGACACGCCGCGCGACTGAGCGCCAACCCGCCAGGTTGGCGCGCCTGCGGCATCCGGCCGCCGTGCGCGCGCGCATAGGATGCTTGTGATGACCACCAGGGATGACGAGCTGACGGCGATCAGCGGCTGGACCGACGACGAGATCGCACAGGACGACGTGCGCGCAGCGGGCGCGCTCTACGCGGCGGCAACCCTCGAGCAGCTCGCGCTCATCGAGCTCGTCGAGCGCCTCAACGAGCTCAACCAGCAGAAGCTCTTGAACATCGGCGCCGGCGAGGCGTCCAACCGCCTGCACGAGTTCTGGGACAAGGGCTACAAGCGGATGCCCGCCAAGCGCCGCGCCGCGCTCTTCACGCAGGTCTTCGGCGCGCCCGCCGGCGATGATGCCAACGACGCCTTCCCCGGCCTCATGCACGAGCTCGTCTCGGCGCTCGCCGACGGCTCGGACGCCGCGGCCGCGGCCGCCGGCGCGCTGAGCGCGAACCTCGCCGAGCACATCGACGAGGCCGGCGCGAAGGCCGCGATCGAGCTGCGTGCGACGTACACCGAGGCGGCGTACGCGCTGTCGGACCTCGAGCTGCGCACGGTCTACTCGCTGGCCGATGACTGGTGGCAGGTCGCCGAGCGCGCCGGCGCCGAGATGGGCGGCGGACCCGACGTCCAGCGTGCCCGCGCGCTCGCGACGAGCGGCGCCCTGATCCTGCGCCGGCTGCCCGAGCTGAGCGCCGGCGACGCGGCCGACGACGAGGTCACCGCGGCCGCGGCGGACTGGCTCGAGGCGAACGCCGGCGCGGCGTAGCCGCGAGCCCAGCACCCCGCCCGTCCGTCGTGAATAGCGCGACGGTCGTTCAGTCGACGACGGCGGCGCCGGTACCCGTCACACGGGTGACCTCGGCGATCGAGGTCATCCCAAGACGGACCTTCTCGAGGCCGTCGTCGCGCAGCAGCCGCATGCCCTGACGAACCGCGATCTCGGTGATCTCCGGTGCGGGAGCGCGGGCCAGCGAGAGCTTGCGGATCTCGTCGGAGACGACGAGCACCTCGTACAGGCCGATGCGGCCCTTGTAGCCGGAGTAGTTGCAACGCGGACAGCCCTGGGCGTTGTAGGCCTCCATGTCGAACTGGCTGCGGATGCCGTTCGCGCGCAGCACGTCGGAGCTGATGATCTGGCGCTCCTTGCAGTACTGGCAGAGCTTGCGGGCCAGGCGCTGGGCGACGATGCAGTCGATCGCCGAGGCCACGAGGAAGGGCTCGATGCCCATCTCGACGAGGCGCGTGATCGCGCTCGCGGCGTCGTTGGTGTGCAGCGTCGAGAGGACGAGATGGCCGGTCAGCGCGGACTCGATCGCGATCTGGGCGGTCTCGCGGTCGCGAATCTCGCCGACCATCAGGATGTCGGGGTCGGCGCGCATCATCGAGCGCAGCCCGGTCGAGAAATGCAGGCCGGCCTTCGTGTTGACCTGCACCTGCGTGATGCCGTCGAGCTGGTACTCGACGGGATCCTCGATCGTGATGATGTTCTTCTCGACGGTGTTCAGCTCGCCGAGGGCGGCGTACAGCGTCGTCGACTTGCCCGAGCCGGTCGGCCCGGTCACGAGCACGGCGCCGTAAGCCTGGTGGAAGGCGCGCTCGAAGCGGTCCTTCTCCGCCGGCGCCATGCCGAGCTTCTCCAGCGACATGACGACCGAGCTCTTGTCGAGGATCCGGATGACGACGGACTCGCCGTGCACGCTCGGCAGCGACACGACGCGCAGGTCGATGTGCTTGCCGTCGATCGACAGGCCGACGCGACCGTCCTGCGGCACACGCCGCTCGGAGATGTCGAGGTCGCTCATGATCTTTACGCGGCTGATGACGCCGAGCACCATCCGCCGCTGCACCATGGCGCTCTCGGTCAGAACGCCGTCGATGCGGAAGCGGACGCGCAGCTCGCTGCCGTTGGGTTCGAGGTGGATGTCCGACGCGCCCTGCTCGACGGCCTGGGCGATGATCTGGTTGACGAGCCGGATGACCGGCGCGTCGTCGGCGGACTCGCGCAGGTCGACGACCTCCGCGGGCGCATCGTCCTCCTCCTCGAAGCCCTCGGTCGAGACGTCGTCCAGACGCGTCAGGCGCGAGATCAGCTGCTGGATGTCCTCGCGGCTCGTGACCGCCGGGCGGATCTCCTTGCCGGTCAGCAGCGCCATCTCGTCGACGGCCAGGACGTTCGCCGGATCCGCCATCGCGACGAGCAGCGTGCGATCGTCGATGAAGCTGACGGGCACGGCCTCGTAGCGCTTGGCCGCCGGGATCGAGATGAGGTTCGCGGCCTGCATGTCGGGCTGGAAGATCGACAGGTCGAGATGCTCGAGGCCGTGGCGCTCGGCGACGGCGCGGGAGTGGCCCTCGAAGGTCAGCGCGCCGCTCTCCAGCAGCACGGCCTCGGGCGTCGTGCCCTGGCTGCGGGCCTCCTCGATCGCGGCGTTCACCTGTCCGCGGTCGACGAGCCCGAGATCGACGATCACGTCGGTCATGAAGCGCGCCGGCCCGCCCGCCCGCCGCGGCTTCGTGATGCCGCTGGGGTTTGGTTGGTAGGCGGCGTTAAGGGGAATCGCTTCGGGCAACATCGACCTCTGGTTGCGGACTGCGCACCGCGGCGCGCATCGTCTCGAGCGGCGCCGGCAGGCCGGTCCAGAGGGAGAAGCTCAACGCTCCCTGGCGAACCAGGATCTCGAGGCCGTCGACGACGGTGACGCCTCGCCTGGCGGCCTCGTGGATGAGCGCTGTACCGCCTGCTCTGTAGACCAGGTCTACCACGGTCGCGTAGTCGCTGAGCGCATCGGCGGCCAGCGGGACGTCCTTGAAGAACGTGGACGTATGGTCGAGCCCGACGCTCGTGCAGTTGATGAGCACCTCCGCGGCGATCGGGCGCGCCACGACCCGCGCGCCGAGGCCGCGCGCGCGCTCGGGCGTGCGGTTCCAGATCGACACGTCCGCGCCGGCCCGCGTCAGGGCCCACACGACCGCCCGCGCGCTGCCGCCGGCGCCGAGCACGAGCGCCGAGGCGGGCGGCGATCCGAGCGCCGCCATCAGGCCCGGGGCGTCGGTGTTCTCGGCCGCGATCGAGCCGTCGGCGGCGAAGCTCAGCGTGTTCGCAGCACCGATCTCACAAGCGGCGTCCGACGCGCTCGTCGCGAGCGCGAGCGCCGCCTGCTTGTGCGGGATCGTGACGTTCGCGCCGCGAAAGCCGGCGGCGCCGAGCGCGCGCACGGTGTCGTCGATGAGCGCCGGAGCGACCGGCAGGCGCTGGTAGTGCTCCAGCCCGGCGGCCCGCATCATCGCCGGCGAGCGGCTGTGGCCGACGGGCCAGCCCAGGACCCCGTACCGGCCCGCCGGCGCGGGAGCCGCCATCAGCAGGTCGTCGGCGACTTGCCGCCGGCCGCGTTGCGGGCCTGGTTGTAGCGATCGCTGTCGCGCTGGAACTGCGCGTTGGAGGCCGAGAAGGCGTGCTTGCCGCACGTCCCGGGCTTGACGACGTAGTAGCGGTAGTCGACCTTCGCCGGAGCGGCCGCCGCGCGGATCGACGCCAGCCCCGGGTTGCCGATCGGCGTCGGCGGCAGACCCTTGCGCTTACGGGTGTTGTACGGCCCGTCCGCCTCGAGCTCGGACACCTTCAACGGCCGCGTCCAGTTGTTCAGCGCGTAGCGGATCGTCGCGTCGATGCCGAGCGCGATGCCATCGTGCAGTCGGTTGTAGATGACCGCCGCGATCTTCGGGCGCTCGCTCGCGAGCTGGGCCTCGCGCTCCACCATCGACGCGATGATGAGGACGTCGTAGGCGGTCAGGTTCTTGCGCTTGGCGCGCCGCAGGTCGACGCTCGAGAAATTGTCCTTGAAGGCGGCGAACTGCTTGTCGACGAGGTCTGAGACCGGCGCGCCCGGCTTCAGCTCGTAGGTCGCCGGGAAGAGGAAGCCCTCGGTCGAGCGGGTGCCCTTCGGCGCGCCGTAGCGGTACGGGTTCAGGCGACCGCTGAAACGCTTGGAGGCGCTGAGGTAGTCGCCGCTGAGCCCGGTATTGCCGATCCGTGCGGCGGTCTCCTGGCGCGAACGGCCCTCGGGGATCGTCACCTTGATCTGGGCGTCGGCGGAGATCACGGACTTCTTCGAGAGCGCGTCGATCGCGTCGCCGTAGGTCATGCTCTTGTGCAGCGTCGCCGCGCCCGATCGCAGGTCGCTGCGCTTGCCCGCCAGCGCGGCACGCACGCTGAACAGCAACCCCGAGGCGACGATCCCCTTGGCCGCCAGCTCGTCGCCGATCTCGCGCGCCCCGGCGCCCTGCGGGATCGTCACGCGCACGGTCTTGCCCTGAGCGCTACCGAACGGCTGGAACAGCAGCAGGAGGCCGACGATGATCGCCGCGAGGACGGCCAGCACGACGATCGCGCCGACCCGCGCGCCGACCGATCGGCGCGCGCGGGCGGGGCCCGCGGGGACGTCTCCGGGCGGCGTCACGATCGTCCGTTGGCCGCGGGGCGTGACGACGCGGCGCACGCGGCGGATGCCGATCGGACGCTCGTGCTCGTCGCCGAGCGCGCCGGCGGGCGCCGCCGGCGGGGCGGGAGGCTCGGGCTGGATGCGCAGCGGCGGGCGGGACGAGCGGTCGATGTCGCCCCGCGCGCCCAGGCGGCGGCGGGCGGCCGCGCGGCGCTCG
>JBBSNY010000018.1:0-76543 GCA_038260305.1 Solirubrobacterales bacterium | reverse complement strand
CCGACCGGCACTCGCCCTACGGGCTCGCACCGCTCGACGCCGGCGACGCGATCCTCCATCAAGGTCCTGCTCGTGCTGCGTGTGTTCGTGGGCATGAGACTCCAGTTCGCTCATGCCTACACAGTTCCTCGGACACTCCCTCCGCGTCCCGATCTCGCCGTCCGCAGCAATCCTGATGACCTGGGTCGATCGGTCCGACGACACCCACGTGTCCCTCGGCGCCGACGCCGCAGCGGAGCTGAACGCCTTTACGGTCGCCCAAGCGGACCGCCAGTGGATGCACAGCCCCTCCAACGAGCCCGAAGTGCCGACGGGCCTCTTCGAACCCGTTTCGCGGCTTGTAGAGCCGCGCTACGACCGTGCGGCAATGGCGAGGTCGGCACGACGCGCAACCGGCCAGCGGTTCGTTGAGCGGGTCAAGAACCGGCGCCACGTTCATGACGTTGAGGTTCTTATCGACGTCCTCAAGGAGGCTTCTTAACACGCCCAGCGAGGCGAGAGGACCCCTCGTGTCATTGGGATGAGGGTCCGAGCTGGCATCCCAGTACCGGTGACCGCGAGTCGTGATGTGCTGGCTGCCAGAGCGGCGTGAGCGCATCGATCCCGCCAACAACGTCAGCTGGATCGCGGAGTGTCCGCTGGGGAAGGCGCGCGGCTCATCCCAAGACGGATCCATGAGCCGCCCGGTGACGTCCCGGTGACGGGGCGCTGAGCGAGAATGGGACTGGTCTGATACGCCTCGGTGGGATGCGAGAACCCCAACGCGCGCAGAGCCGCCGATCCCGACCCTACGCCAGCGACTAGGATCGGCGGTGGTGCTGCCGCCGCTGGTCAACCTGATTGCGGTACTCGCGGCAGCTGGCAGTATCGTGGGAGCTATCGTTGGATTCTCGATTCGACTGCGTGGCAACGCCGACTGGGTCAAGAACATGGTAGATGGCGCACAACTCGGTGCGGTCGCTGGATCAGCGATTGCGTTCGCGATCTGGATTGGTGGCTCCGCCGCGGGCGGATGACCGGTATGCACCCGCTTGCACAACGACAGACCTACGTAGCGCTCGGGTGCGTCTGTCTCCTAGCGGCGATCGCGAGCGCTGTCTTGACGTCCGTGGAGAGCGCCACTGCGTGGTTCTACGGCGTCGGGCTTGTCCTCACCGCACTCGCAACTGCATTTGCGCTCGTCCGATTCGTACTCGCGCGCGACTCGTGGCGCGTCGTCTACGCCACGTTGTTTAGCCTCCTCCAGTCTCCAGCGCCACGACACATGCCTGCCGCTGATGAAGGATCTGCCGCGAGTCAACGGGATTCGAATACGTCCCTCGACAGAAGACACCCCACCGGTGTAGCGCCCCTAGTCGGCGCTGACGTCGAAGAGGAACTGGTGCGGCCAACGGATGCCGTGACCGACTACCTCGAACGCTTTCGGCGGGAACTCGATCATCTGCTTGACACCGTACGCAGCGCCGAAAGCGAGACCCTGCCGCCCGCTACGTCCCCTCTTCGTGAGCTCTTGGAAGAAGCGATGTATTGGTTCGCGACGATCAGGCAGGACTGTCCGGCAGGTTGGACCAGAGAGGTTGTTGAGGATCAGGAGCGCTCTCTTAACGAACTCGCCCAGCTCGTCAATGAGGTGGAGGCCAGCCGCGTGTCATCCGCGGACTCCGGATACGCCGAGGTCAGCGAGCGACTGCTTGGCTACTGCGTCAAGCTCCGTCGCCGTCACGCGCACACCCGGTCCGTTCTCGAATCAGAGCTGGCCCTCTACGCCCGAACGCCCGCCGTGACCGGCGTCACGGGCCCCGAGCTGACATCGCGCGAGCGGCGGGTGCTCGCGCTCGTCGCCGACGGGCTGCCGACGCGCGAGATCGGCGAGGAACTGCATTACAGCGAGCAGACGGTGAAGAAAGTGCTCGGCGACATCGTCGTCAAGCTCGGCGCGCGCAGCCCCTCGCAGGCGATCGCGCGGGCCGTCCGCCAGGGCCTCATCTGACCTGCACCGCAGCGGTCAACGCAGCAGCGCCTCCCATCCAGGATGTCGTCGACAGCCAGATTGCACTCCTGGCGGCGCCGACACTCGAGTGGCGCGTTGGCGCCGCCGAGTGCCCCTCTGGACGGGATGGAGCACCCGTCAACCGAGGTCAAGCGGTCCCCGCCGTCGGGCTCATCGCTCGAGCGTCGCGAGTCCGCGGGAAAGGGCCCATTCCCCGCGAAGTCGACCGGCCGCGCCCTGCGGATCGCGAGGCGGCGCGGGTGCGATAGCGGCGCCGCGCCAACGTCGCCGTGCGTGAGTACGACACGTTTCCTGCGAAGTCGCCCGGCGCGGGGCGTGGCGGGTGAGCGCGTCCGGCTGTAGAACAGCCGACATGACCCCTGCCCGCTGGCGGCCCGCGCTCCGCCTCGCCGTCGCGTCCGGCGTCGACCTCGCCGCTGCGATTGACGCGTTTCTGTCGCAGCCCTACCTCGCGCCGGCCACCCGCGCGAAGTACCGCCAGACGCTCACGGTCCTCGAGGACGAGCTCGGCGACTCGCCGGTCACCGGCCCGGGCCTGGCGGGCGTCGTTGAGCAGCGCTGGCATCACGCGTCGCCGGCGACGTGGAACCGTCACGTCGCGACCGTCCGATCCTTCGCGCGCTACTGCAAGCGCACCCGGATCCTCGCGAATCGCCGGCGACGTCGAGCTGCAGCGCCGCGCCGAGAAGCACGACCACACCCGCAGCATCGCGCTCGCGAGCCTCGAGCGCCTCTGGAGCGCCGCGACATCGACCTGCGCCAACGCACGCTCTGGCGGCTGCTCTACGAAACCGCCGCCCGTGCCGACGAGGTCCTGCGCCCGAACATCGAGGACCTCGACATCCCCGCCAAGCGCGCCCGCACACGCTCCAAGGGCGGCGACGTCGACTGGCTGTTCTTCGGCTCGGGCAGCGCGCGGCTGCTGCCGCGCCTGATCGCCGGCCGCCGCGACGGTCCGGTGTTCCTGTCAAGCCTGCGCCCGAGCCCGGCGCGTGCGCCCGTCGCCGGCGACATCTGCCCGCTCACCGGCCACGCGCGCCTGTCGTACCGCCGGGCTGCGGAGCTGCTCGTCGCTCAGACCGGCTGGACGCTGCACCAGTTCCGTCACTCCGCGCTAACGCACCTCGCCGAGGACAACGTGCAGCTGCCGCTGCTGATGGCCAAGAGCCGGCACCGCAGCCTGCGCGCACTGCAGCGCTACGCCCGCCCGGGGCCGGACGATGTCGCCGCGCTGACGGCCGCGCACGACCCGGGCCGCCGCCGCTGACGCGCGTCGCAGCGAGATCTCAGCTGGCGGAGAGCTGCTTACCGCCGGATTCCGTTCCGTTGTTCCTCACGGGCCGACTCGAACCTGCCGGCCCGTTCATTCGGAAGCGCTCTCGTCCACGTCCGCCAGCTGCACGGACCTGCGCCGCTTCCACGCAAGCCGCCGAATGTCGTCGCGGCACTCGGTCAACATGGGCCAAAGGTTCGCCATCGCGGTCGTGAGCGCGTCCTCGCTGAGATACACGTCCAACCGATCGGCCAGATCGTCTTCCAACGCATCCAGCCGACGAGAGAACACGACGCGGGCCAGCGTCCTCCCCCATACGTCGTGCGCGACCTTCCACGCCTCCTCATCGGTGACCGGACTCGCGTCGTCGACATCGGCGACGACCCTGCTCCGAAGCTTAAGGTAGCCGCGCCAATCCGCGTTGATCCTCAGCCGATTAGACCCATAGTCATAGCGCGCAGCGCTGTACTGCATTTCGTAGTCCGGCCTGGAGCCATCGATGCGGGACACCCATTCGGCACTCGGCGTGAACCCAGATCCACGGGTGGCCTCACCGAACGCTCTCGGCGTCATGAACGTGGCGAACCTGTGTTCCTCAAGAAACCCACGGGAGTCGGGAACGACGGACTGCCTTCGCCGTCTGCGTTCATCCGCCTCGCGCTGTAGACCGTCGGCGAGCGTGCGGTCATACTCGTCGAGGATGTTGAGCACGCGGTTCACGGCGTCCGGGTGGCACAGCACAACGGTGCGGGCGTCCTCGCGCACAAGAAGCTGCCGCTTCCACAGCCGAAGTAGTTCGTAGGAATAATTCGTATCGGCAAGCTGCTCGAGGACCTCCTTCTTCGCGATGCTGCGTTCGCGGGTCAGCCGTTCGAGGAGCGGACCTTGCCGACCGTCTATAAGCACCTGCAATAGGTTCTTCGCGGCCTGCGAGATGGGTTGATCGTCAGAGATAGTGCGAAAGGTTACAAGCGAAGAATTGCGAGTTTTCAGGGCTCGTCCAGAATGTTACAAGCGCGGATCGTTGAATCGCCCCGTGGAATCGGCGTATCCTGTGCGCTATGGCACCGTCGGCGGCACGAGCGGGGGATGCGTCCGCGGTTTATCCCCCTCATCGATCCGGGGCGCGCGAACAGTCGGTCGACCCCTTCCCCGTCGCGCTCAGGTCGCTGATGGCAGACGGCGTGAGCCTGCGAGCGTTGAGCGAGATGACTCGCACCAACGGCCGGCCTTTGTCCGCGATGCATCTGTCGCGCCTCTCGCGCGGGGTCGAACCGCCGGCCGTCGCCGCGATGGAGGCGATCGCCAGCGCATTCGGCGAGTCCCCGTCCTACTTCGCCGAGTACCGGCTCGCAGCCGGGAGGACCCTGCTCGACGAGCGCGGGCCTGAAGGCCTTCCCGGGGCACTCGACCGACTCAAGCAGCTGCAGGACGCAGTCGGCGAAGCGCTACCAGTGCCGCAATCGCGGCGCACCCGCGTCATCGCATAACCCACCGCGCCTGCGGCGACATCGCCCGACCAGTCCGCGCCCGCGACGCAGCCCCGGTCCGCGCGCCCGCGACACGCACTTGACAACGGCGCCTCCGGCGCGCAAGGCTGTAACGCATGTTCGTTACAGCACCGGTCCGGCGCCCGCCACGCCTCGCAACGCGCTCGCAGATCCCGGCACAACCCGACGATCATCCGCAGCCATCGACCGGCCGCGCCGACGATACCGAGTCGGCATCCGTCTGCTGCGGTCACACCAGAGCGCCACGGACTGGACGTCGTGCCGCGGGCAGCGCCGGCCGACGCGATCAGCAGCCACACCCCCTCGGCCCGCGGCGCCGCTCGACGCCGAAGAGTCAGGACATCGCCCCCGCCACAGCACACAACCCGGCCGCGAACCGGTGATGCAGCCCTCAGACGCGCCAAAGCCCGCGGACGACGGCGCGAACGACGGTCTGCCTCCGTATGCCCTGGCGCCGGTGGCCCGGCCGGAAGTCCCGTGGGTGGACCGGTCGCGCCGGCGCAAGCGCCGCGATCCGCTCGCGGGATGGCAGGTCGCATGGCGGAGCCTCGACGGCGCATGGCACCAGATCGACGTAACCCACGCCGACGAGCTCGACCTAGCCCACCTGGCCCCCGTGCGCGAGCCCTCCGTGCACCGTCAGCGGTCGACTGTCTGCGGCTGGATCAACTTCCAGACCGCCGACAGATGGCTCCCCTACGAAAGCGCGCTCGAACGCGACATCCTGCTGCTGCTGGACTTCGAGCCCGGCGTGCGCGACTGCGTCACCCAACCGCTGTACTGGCGCGACGCCGACTCGACCAGCGCGCTGGCGCCCGACGCGCTGATCCGCCGCCCCGACGGAACCAAGAGCGTCGTCGAAGTCAAACGCGCAGCCACCCTTGACGATCCGATCGTCGCGGCCCGCCTCGAACGCGGACAGCGCCTCGCCGCTCTCGCCGGCTGGGATCACGAGATCCGAACAGAGCCCAACGCGACGCTGCTGCGCAACGTCCGCCTTGTCCGAGGGGCGCGCCAGGCCGTCGTCGACCACGATTGGGCCGCCGAACTGCTGCGCCGCGCCGGGCGCGACGGCTGCAGCATGGGCGTCCTGCTGCGGGGGGCGAACCCCGCGATCCGCGCGCTCGCGTTTCGTCTGATCGCCGAACGGCGCCTCGCCTGCGACCTCACAGAAACGCTGAGCTCCAGCACCTGGGTGCACGCCGCGCCAACGTCATGAGCGCCACACCACCCGCCCAACCGGCCGCAGTCGCCCGCACAATCGGCGCCGTCATCCGATACCGCGAACGCGACTGGTCGCTCGTCGGATTCGCCGACGGCAAAGCCGTCCTGCGCAGCCACGACACCGGCGAAACCATCGACCTGCCGCTGCGAAACCTCGCCGAGCCCGAACCCGCAGACCTGGCCGCCGCGCTGCCGACAGACAGCCCGTTGTGGCTCGACCGCGCTCTATTTGACCGCATCGACAAACGGGCGCTGAATACGGCGGTCCGCCGCCTCGAGCACCTCTACGAGGCAGAGTGCGGCTACCGGTCAGGACAGGCGTTCTTCGCGCGCAAGGGCGAGCCGAGGTCGGAATACGACCCCAAGGCGAGGACCCGCGGCCAACGGTACGCCGCGAAAGCCAACCAGCTCGGCTGCGCCCCATCGACCCTGTACCGCCATTGGAGGCGGTGGAGCACCCGCGGATACTCGGGGCTGGTCGACCTGAGGATGCTGCGGGCCCGGGTCGAAGGGCCGGTGCTGCACCCGACGATCGAGATCGCCCTCATCGACATCATGCGGCGACTCGCTGGCAAATCCACCCGCGACAAGCAGGCCATCCGGATCATGCTGCGCCGCGACCTCGACCGGCGCTACGGCCGCGAAGCGATCGTGCTGCCCTCGGAATCCACCCTGAACCGCGCAATCGACGCGATCGACAGCACGATCGGCGTGCAGAAAGACGCCGCCACCCGCCACCCCGGGCAGCGCAAGCCCAAGATCCCGTACGGACGACTCGTCAGCGACCGGCCCGGGGCCGTAACCCTGATCGACAGCACGCCGCTGAACATCCTCGCCCGCGACCCGTCGACCGGCCAAGTCCACCGGCCGCAATTCCACAGCGCGATGTCGCACAGCACCCGCATGGTTCCGGCGCTCAGACTGACCGACGGACCGCCGAAGGGCGTCGACGCATCGATGCTGCTGCTCGACGTCATCCGCCCCGCCAACATGAACCCGCACTGGCCCGCCGAGGGCAGCTGGCGCTTTCACGGCGTCCCCAGCTACATCGTCACCATCCTCAAGGACGGCTGGCGCCGCCCCGACATCTGCAACCTGCCGGCCCTGCGCCCCGAGCAGCTAGTGGTCGACGGCGCCTGGATCTACCGATCCCGGGTCGTCCAGGAGATCTGCCGGCTGCTGGACATCGATCTGCAGATCGCGCGGCCTATGACCCCCACCGACAAGGCGCACATCGAGCGGTACTACGCGACGCTCGACCGCCTGCTCCGGCAGCTCCCCGGCTACATCGGCCGGAACACCCGCAAGCGCGGTGCATGGGCGCAGCACGAAAACCTGCTGTACGCCGACGAACTTCAGGACCTGCTGACGCGCTACATCGCCGGCGTCTACCACACCAACCCGCACCGCGGACTGCCGATGCCAGGGCGGCCGGAGCGGCTGCTGTCGCCGGAGGAGGCGTTTGACGAACAGATCGCCCGCACGGGGCTTGTGTACGTCGCGCCCGACCCCGAGCTGTATTACCAGATGCTGCCTACCGCATGGCTGAAGATCGGCGAATGCGGCGTCCGCGCGAACGACATCACCTACGACGCCGACATCCTCGACACCTACCGCGGCACACCATCGCCGTGGGCGCTCGCCGGCGGCAAGTACCCGTTCAAGTTCCACCCCGACGACCGCTCGAGACTGCTGTTTCACCACGAAGGCGGCTTCGTCGCAGTCGACAACTGCATCGAAGGGTTCGAAAGCGTCCCCTTCGGCGAGCTCTCGACGGTGTTCGCTCGACGGATGTCGGCCAGCCGCGGAGCACACGGGCGCCCCGGGGTCGAGCAGGCGATCGCGGACATCCTCAGCGGGCTCGAGTCGCCGGGCGACAAGCACGCGCGCAAAGCGCTAAGGCGCGACGTCGCCAGGGCCGCCGCTGTGCGCACGGAAGCGCCCGACGCGAACGTCGCCGACCCAGCCTTCGTCCCCGAGACGATCGACGAAGACGCCGATGAGATCGGCGCACTCCTCGAAAGCCTCGACGACGAACCCGTCCTCGAGGAGACCTTCGACCTGTGGGCGCCGATCGACTGATGCTCGCGCCGCACGACACCGAGCCGTTCGAGCTGCCCGACGACGAGCCGGCCGGGATCAACAACAAGGATGAATGGCTGCGCTTCTGCCGAGACCGCGACCAGCTGTCCTTACGACCGGAGCGCCTTACCGCCGCCCAGCGCGCCGACCTCACGCCGCGCGAACGCGCCGTCTACGACCAGCAGCGCAAGGTTTGGCACGCCCGCTTCGGACCCCTGTCGGTGCCCGCGCTCACCTACATCAGCGAGCAGCTCTGGCGCGTCATCGAAACGAACATGCTGTCCGGCTCCCCGCACGCCCACCCGAGCGCCGCGCTGGACGCCGACGGAACGCTCGGCAAGACGACGATCATCACCGAGTGCGCGCGCTACGCGGACCGAAAGGTCCGCCAGATGTACCCGGTCCGCTCCCGCCGCGACGACCGCACCCCCTCGGTCTACATCACCCTGCGGTCTTCTGCCAGCGTGAAATCGGTCAACCGGTCGATCGCGAGCTTCTACGGACTGCCCCACGCACCCGGCCGGTCATCGGAGGACTTCGAATACGCCGTTGCCGAATGCGCGCGCCGCTGCCGCACCGTCGTTCTGTGCATCGACGACTTCCATCAAGTCAAGTCCCGCAGCCGAGATCACACGCTGGTCAGCGGATACATCAAGCACCTGCAGAACGTCCTGCCGGTCACCGTGATCCTCGCCGGCATCGACATTCTCGATCAGCTCGACGACGGGCATGGGCCCGGCAAGCGGCGACTCTCGCAGACGGGCGGCCGGTTCTCGGTGTACACGCTCACGCGCTACGGCCGCACGACGCAAGACGAGCAGCACGACTGGAAGGAGCTCGTCGCGAACTTCTCGAGCCACCTCGTGCTCGAGCACGGCGCGGGCGACCTAGTCGCCAGAGCCAAGTACCTGCACACGCGCAGCGGGGGATCGATCGGATCGCTCTCGCGGCTCCTGCGCCACGCAGCCAACACAGCGATCAGCACCGACGGGCCCGAGAAGCTCGACCGCTGGCTGCTGGACAGCATCCGGCTGGACAAGATCGCGGAAGAGTACGCGCGATCGCACGGCTGGAAGCCCAGCCCCGGCAGCCGCAGCATCCCTCCACGCCGCCCCCGCTGATTCACGCTATACGCCTTCCCCTCGGCGTCGCCGCCCACGACGATGAACCGCTCGCAAGCCTCCTGCGCCGCAGCGCCAAAGAGATGCGGTGCCGCCCTTGCGACATCCTCTCGGCGCTGAACATCAGCGCCCACGGCGACCACAGCCTCGCCGGCCCGCTGCACATCAAGCTCAGCACCAGAAAGCTGCGGCTGCTCGCCGACGGCCTCGGGCGTCCGCGCCGCCAACTGGAAGTCATGTCGCTCGCCCGCTATGACGACATCGCGTTCGACCTGCGCGCGGCCGCGGCGCGCAAACCCAACGGCCGCGACCTTCCTCAGTACCTTGCGCGGCACGAGTGGCTGTACGTCTTCGACACACACGCCTGCCCCCAATGCCTGGCGGACCGCGACGGCGCGCTGCGCCTCAGATGGAAGCTGCCTTGGAGCATGGCGTGCACGGAGCATCAACAGCTGCTCCTCGACCGCTGCCCCGCATGCGACCGGCGATTCGGCCTCACCGGCGCGGGCCGCCCCACCGCCTGGCTGTCCGCGAAACCCCACGCCTTCCCTCTCGGCGCGGCCTGCGCCGGACTCGGCAAGGTGCTGCCGCCCTGCATCGGTCCGATCCCGACCCACGAAACGGTCGCGTCGCATATCGCCGCGGCTCAGGCCACCATCGACCGCGCACTCAACGGCCACGCGCTCGCCGCCAACGACCGCCTCATAGGCCCCCCCGAATTCATCGCCGAACTCAAGGCCCTCACCGTCATGCTGCTGGCAGAGGGCGACCCGGCGATCCAGGCCACCCCCGTCGCCGAGCACGCGGCGCGGCTGTCGCTGCACTACGCCGAACGCGATCGAGCGCGCGCCGAAGGCCGCCAGCGGCCGATCATGGCACCATGCCCACGCGACGTGTCGCTGCTCGCAGCCGTGATCCCCAGCGCCGTCGACGCGATCCTCGAAGGGCGATTCGCCGTCCAGGCGCTCATGGAGCCCGTGGCAAAGCGCATCGCCGCCGCATCGCCGCGAGTCCGCTCCCAACACATCCCCCAGCGCTTCGCGTTCCCGACCGGCCTCCGCGACACGTGGAACGAACTCCACGCTCCGCAATGGCAGCGCATCCGCCGTCGCGGAATCATCCACCCCCAGACAGACAGCGCGAACGAATACTCGGCACGCCACATCCCCCAACTGCTTTGGGAGCCCGTATTCCAGCTGCTGTTCGCGGACATGCTGCACGATTGGGATGACGAGCTCGCCCGCCGCTTCTGCTCCCTATCGCTTGCCCGCACAGGGCCTTGCAGCAGCTGGCTCGCAGCCGCCGAAGCGCTCGATCTACGAGGCGTGGATGGACGCGGCACCGGGACCCACTTCACCAAGTGCCTCGACGCCGGACCGCGAAAGGCGTTCGGCGAGAACCTCCAGATCCTTGCGGCAGCCATGACCAAGAGGACGCGCTTCGTCGACTACACCTCACGTCGAGAGCACCTCCGCGCCCGCGGCATCGTGCCCCCGGCCCACTGGCCAGAACTTGAAACGATCACAGGCATCGACATGCGCGACACCGCGCGCCGCCGGCTGCTCGAGCTGTGGATCTGGCAGCAGTCCACTTCGGGGTATTGGCGAGCCGCACCCGAGCACCTGAGCAGCGGGCTCAAGCGCGGCACATGGAGGCGCTTCGCCGCCGCCCTCGCCCCACACGCCGACGTGCTCCACACGTACATCGCGGAACGTGTCCTCGGCCAGCCGGTGCGCCCCGAAGCAGCGCACCCAAGCGCCGCCGAACTGCTCGACGCCGCCCGACTCAACGCCTACGACACCTTCACCAGCGCCCAGGCCCGAAGCCGGCCTCTCCCAAGCACATCAGGCGCTGGGCGCCGCCGAGCGGACAGCGAGGAAACACCGATCAGGGGCAGCCGCAGCGCTGCCGGGATCCTGCGCGAGTGGCGAGAGTGGCCGACGCTCACGCCCGGCGAAGCGCGCCGAGTCATCGATATCGCGCGCAGCCGGCCAGCGGCCGATCTCGCCACGATCCTGCTCCTCCTTCAGTACGGCATGCCGATGACCAGCATCGGCAAGATCGAGCGCGGTGACATCATCGACACGTCCACCAACCAAATGCACCTGATGGGCCAGTACCGCATGGGCAACCGCTTCCGCATCCCGGTGGGCGAGCCGCTGCGAAGCGCACTGCGGACGCTCGCCGCAGCACCCGCCAATCCATCGTCCCTCTTCCCAACGGGGGACGCCCTCCGTCGCGCCATCCAGCGCGTCCACCGGACGATGAAGAACGCAGGCGCGACGCCCGACGATCCCATGGGCGCCCTCATCTTGAACCACACCTTCCGGGCACTCGCCCTCGACGCCGGCGCCGAGGTACACGTCGTCGCCGCTATGACCAGCAAGGTCGCACAACCAGATCCATCGCCGCGAGTCCAGCGCGAGATCGCACGGCTCCCGCGGCTCGTGCTGTCGCGACTGGGAATGCGCGACCAGCCTTGAACCGCCCCCGAGTGTGGCGAGACAGGAAACCGACGGTCGCCGGTGCCGCGGCACAGAACCACGGCACGCGTCTGGACCCGGAGGCCTGATCTATCGACCAGCGGGAAAGCTCACCCAACGCTGATGCGCAGCAATCAGTGCATCCGAAGCTTCCGCCCGACGAGCTCGACTGACTTCTTCCCCTTCCTGGGCCGCTGCCACGACTTCGAACAGAGCGGTGTACTCGTGCTCCTCGGCGATGTAGCCGAGCGACCAGGCACTGACGAGCAGATCGATCGTCCGATCGTCCGAGCGGGACGGCTCACCGAGGATGAGGCGAAGAGCGGTGTCGATGCGCTCGCGCGCTTCGGCAGTACTTTCGGGACCGCCTTCGCCCAGATCCTTCTCTTGGAACAGCTCGGCTAATCGATCGCGGATGGCCCTCTCATCGTGTGATCGGGGACCGTCGCGCGGGCCATACGGGGCTACAAGAGCGAACTCCACACGCCACCCGGCCGCTTCCGCGAGTTGGGCCAGTTCGACGAAGGCAAGTTCAGTTCTCGCCCCGCTTCGACGCTTGAGCTCAATCAGGACCCGGTCGTCGTCGCGCACGGCGATCATGTCGACAGATCTGGACGCGAGTTCAGGCGATATTTGGCCCGCGCTAGGGGCGACGACCACGTGGTAGCCCCGGTCCTCGTAGTCGGCCACGACGAAGGCGATGGTCCGCTCAAGCTCGCCATCACCGTTGACCGTCACGGGACCGCCGTTGGTAGGGCCGGCGACGAAACGACGACGTAGGTGAAGTCGGCCCATGGCGCTGCGAGTACCGCGGTCATTGGTAGCGACGCGCGGCCCGACTTGCAGGGACCGAGGCTCGGCGCAAACCGAAGCCGTAGATGGAGCACTTGCCCATCATCCCAGTAGACGATCTTGTTCATAGCGTCAAGGACCGGCTTGCCCAAGTTGTCGATATCTCCTCGGCTCGGGCCGACACCTGCGTGGAAGAAGATGAGCGTCACTGCGACCTTCGTGGGTGGTGGTACAGGCACCCAACCGGGGGGGAGCGCGCCTACGGCAGCGGTATTCACAGCCGCCTTCCATAGCGCGAGGACTCCGGGCACCCGCGTCCGCGCGGACCGGGCCCTTCCCGGAACCGGAAACTCCACAATGACCGCCATCCGAGCGCGACCGTAGCAGAGGGGCGCCGTAAGCCTGCCATTCTCGGCGGCTGCCCATTTAGCTCGCTCTGTCGCCCGCGAGAGCTGGTCCGGCCAGGGGCCCCACGAGGTCAATGAGCGGCGGAGCAAGCTACGCCGACATTGCGGCCCGCTCGCGGCGGTCAGACTGCGTCGTCACGTTCGCCGCGAGCGTCCGTCTTGCCGGCTGCGCATCGGCGATACCACGAGGGTGCCGCACACGTGTGGATCGTGCCCGCATCCTCCGCGCCGAAGACATCCTCCCGAACGGTGAGAACCTGCTCCTCGAGAGCGATCGCCTTGTCACGCTGCCCGGTCGCGAAGTATCCGAACACGGGGTCGCCAATCTGCAGTGAGGGTGTCGTCGTCCGGCGCGCCGAACTCGCGGAGGCATGCAGCGACCGCCTGTTCACCATGGCTGACTGCTTCCTCGGCGGCTGGCCCGAACGTAGGACGACAGGAGGTTGAGGCGAGCCCGCGCGCTGTCCGCGTGTCCGGAGCCGTGGATCCGCTCGTGCCCGACCAGAACCTCCTCGGGCAGAGCAACGGCTCGGAGGTCAGTCCGTCGTCGTGATACGAGAACGCCGGGTTGGCGCGGACCTTGAGGGTCGAGACGTGGTCGGCGGTGCGCGGAACTGTCGGCCTCGACGGGGTCGAATCCCACGGCTCCTTCGTCGCGCGCGAAGCGACATCAATCCGGCGACACACGAAGCCGCGGGGCCATACCAGACGGCCGACGGGGTGAAGGTGAGCACCGTGCCGCCGCTTAGGCCGCAGTCGTGTCCGACGCGGACGCCAAGCTCTGATGCCGTATGTCCGAACTGGCATCGCTTTCACCGCATCCAACGCTCGCCTCGCGCTCGCTGCTGTACTGGCTCGGCGGCCGCAGCCGCCGTCGGCTCCTCGCCGCAGTCGACAGAGAGGTCGTGGGCACCGTCGGCCTGCGCCTCGTGGACGCTAGTCGCGGCCCCACCGTCAGCAAGGCTCGCGAGCGCGGCCTCGGCGTTGCCCTCGGCGGAGAGGCGTGGCGCAACCAGCTCGAGCCCGACCACCCCCTGCGCGGCGACCGTTGGCGCTCCTTCGGGTATGACGTCGGCGGCCGCCGGCGCCAGCCCGACCGCCGCGCTGCAACGCCCGAGGAACGGCAGGACCTGATCGTCCCATACCTGCAGGCCCAGGTCCGCGCGGCCGGCACGCTCCTGACATCACCGGGCCACTATTCCGACGACCCGGTCGGCACGTCGCGGCGCAACGACCTAGCCATGGCCGCCGACTGCGCCGACCGCGCGCACCGGCTTGGACTCCGCCGCCCGCGCGGCGACCAGATTCCCCGAGTCCTCTACGCCACGCTGCTCGTCGACGCCCGCAAACTGACGCCGCAGGTCGTTCGCTGGCTCGTCGGCGCCTACACCGAACTGCTCGCCACGCCCAACGGCCCCGACGGCGTATGGCTGGACATCGCCAACTTCACCCCGTCCGGCCTGCGTTTCGCGCTGGTCGGCGACCTCGTGCTCGCGCTGCAGGAGAACACCGCTAAGCCGACGGTCACCGCAGGACTCGGCCCGTTGTGGGCTGCTGGCCTGACGAACGGCATGGCAGCTGTCTGCACCGGGCCCGAACACTCCACGCTCAATCTGCCGCCCCCGATGCCCGACGTACCCGACGAAGATGAGGACGACGAGATCAAGCGTCGCACGTGCGTCTTCCACAGCCAGGTCATGCACACCTTCGGCCTGTCGCACAGCGGCCCGCGCCGCGAGCGTGATTCCTTTCGACGGTACGGCTGCATCTGCGGCCACCACGAGCAGTTCGCCGCCCCTAGCAACGAGCGGGAGCGCGTCCTACACAACACCTCCGAGACCATGAAGACCGCCCGAGACGCCGCCGCAGGCGCCGCCGAAGACGCGAGCAGCCGACTCGGCGAACGGCTGCCGCACGTCGATCAGCGCCGGACCGCCATCGGATTGAAGCGGCTCGGGCCCGCTTGGAGGCTCGCCGGCGCCGCCGTCGGGCGGCCCGGACAGGCTCGCGGCCGCGCCGCCTAGGCCAGCGCGTCCATCAGAAGTTCGCGCAGAGCCCACTCGGTCATCGTGAAGCCGGCGAGGACCGCGGCCCGCTCCCACGCAATGGCGTCGTCGAGCAGGCAGCCGCGGATAGCGACGGGCGGCGCCCCACCGGCCGAAAGCCGGGTCCAAAGGCGCCCCGGAAGCAAACAGCTCAGCTCGCCGCCGAACGGCCGCGTCGCCTCGGACGCGTCGGCGTTGCACAAACCGAGCATCGCCAGGTAGCTCGACGCCGCCGCGTCCAACTCGACCTCCACCCGGGCTTCACGGGCACGCTCGTCCAACCGAGCCGCTGCGCCGTGCGACCACGCTGCTAGCTCGAGCTCAAGCAGTTCGCGCTCCACCACCACACCGACCGCCGTGTCGAAGTGCAGCCCGAGCAGGTCGGCCCGATCGGCGACCCGCTTGAGCGCCGCATCGGCTCGCACGGCAACCGGCTCCACAGCGTCGCCGGGACGCTGCGTCTCACACGGATGACGCGGCGCCGGACCGCACCGACCCACGGCGGCCCCCGGCGCCCAAGTCGCACCGGACCGCCCGCCAGCGCCCTCGATCACAGCGAGTTCGGGCACCGCGCAGCAAGCCGCGCCGGCTCGTGGATCTCCGCCCGTCCTCGGATCCAGCCGCACCTTCGGGCCGCAGGAAGCTCCTTGTGCTGCAAGCAGCCGTGCGGTCTCGCGTTTGCTGTCGATTGTGGTCACGATGGGATTTAGCAGTCTTAGCAGACTTAGCAGCATTCTTGCACTTCTACGACTTTACGGACGCAACCTACTTGAAGCCCCCGACACGACAACTGATGCTGCTGCTCGCAGACGAAACGACCGGCCGGATCATCGCCGCGCTGCGCGCGGACCCGCAGACCGCACCGCAGCTCGAGTCGCTCGCAGACTCCTCGCAGAAGAAGGTCGCCGACGCGCTCAATCTCCTCGAGGCCCACGGCATCATCGAAGGGGCGCCGCACAACACCACCGCGAAGGGGCGCCCCGCGCGGAGATGGCGTTTGGCCACCCCCGACGAGCTCGCCGAATTCGAACGCACCTGCGACAGCTTCAAGGAGCGCATGCTGCGCCACCAACTCGCCGGCTACGGCGAAGACTAGCTCGCAGCAAGGGTCAGCTGCGGGCGCCGAGCAACGCGTCCGAACGTGGCGGCCGGCGCGCACTCGGAGCCGGGGACCGCGAGTGGGCGGGTCCCTGCATCACTCCTCGTTGCCGTCCCTGACCACGCGCACGATTTCGCGCAACGACACCAAGATGAGCGCCAAACCAGCGACCGGAATGAAGATCCGGTCCTCAGGCGAGAAAGGAGCGAGGTCCTCTGCGGTCAGTGCGACGACCACGAGGCGGAGCCCGGCGATCAGCGTCGTGCTCGCCGCGACCAGGGCTACGACGTGGTCCACTTCAGGCCACTCGTGTGCATGAACGCGCATCATCGTGTACAACGCAAGAACCGACAGCGCAACCGCGATTCCGAGCGACACCCAACCGGCCCCGCCCGCGACCTGCGAAGCGGGCCCTCCTGCGAAGGCGGTCACGCGACCACGCCCGTGTGCTTGAGGCCAGAAGACGCTGTCCAGTGCATGATGCAAGCGAATCATCGGACCGTGTCGTGACTCGGACCCCGGTCACGGCTCTGCTGAGATCCAGGCTGCATTCGGGACATATCCCTAGGTGATTGCGCGGATACATTCGCGATAGGTCCCGTTGCGACACTTGAGGGCGTGACCGTTCTCGAGATTCGGCCGCCGACCGCGGTTCAGCCGCCCGCGCCGGCCCGCATCTACCTCCTCGGCGAGCTCGATCTCGATCTCCCGGATACGGATGAGGTCGCTGCGCGCCTGAAGGAGGTCCACGATCGGGAATGGGTCTTCCTCGCCGCACTTGCGCTCGCTAAACGCGGTGCTGTGCCCAAGGCAAGGCTGCTCGGCATCCTGTTCAAGGATCTGCGCATCGATCAGCACCTGGTCGACCCTCCCGGTGACGTCGAATGGGCCGCCGCTCGCGCCGAGACGATCGACGCCGCAAAGAAGCAGCTGCGGGTGTGTGCATCGCGCGTCCGCAAGCTCCTCGAGGCGCTCGGGGCCCCAAATCCTGTCCTGATCATCCGGTCCGCGGCCGATGATCCGGTTGGCGGCAGCTACAGGCTCGTGCTGCCCGAACACGTGGAAATCGACGCGGTGCAGTTCCGCGAGCTGATCTGGAACGGAGGCGTCGCCGAACGGGTGCAGGCTCTGCATCTCGTGCGCGGCAAGGTGCTCGACGGGCTCGGACATGCCGGCCGCCGCGTGCTGACCTCAGAGGTTCGCTTGAGCGTGAGAGGTTGCGTTAATGAGCTTTGCGCACGGCACCCAGCATCCACTCGGGACCGTGCGACGCGACACATTGTCGATGACGGCGACCATCGCCTGCTGGACATGCTGCGAAGCCACGTCCAGGTTGTGCTGCCCGCGAACCCGAAGGACGTCCAGCCGGAACATGACGACGGCTACGATCTTCCTCGCCTTGAGAGCGGGCGTCTGTCGCAGGTGGCGAGCTCGACGCTCAGCGACCTGCTGTGCGCGTGGGCCGGGAGCAGGTCGATCACCGCGCCCGCACCGCAGGTCGTCCGTGCCACGCTCCCCGCACAATGGGGCGACATCGACTCAATCGAGCTCGACTTCTTCATCTTCGCTCAAGACTCGACGCTGGAAGCCCGGCCGGATCCGCGAAGCGGCAGCGTAAGCCGCCGTCGCCAACTCGTCGGCCACGAGGACGACGACATGCGCGAGTACCTCAGCGGCGACGCGGTCGACGGAGGGCGACGCCGTGCCTACGCGGTGCTCGCGCTGCCGAAGGTTCCCGGTGTGGGCGAGGCGCAGCTCATTGATATGCGGCCGCCCGATCGCTTCGACCTGTACGTGGTCGATCTCGACCATGATTTCGGCCGTCGCACCGGCGGCTGGATCGACTTCCCAGACCAGAACAAGCTCAACCTGGCGCTCTTTTCGCTGATGTGGTCAGCCCGATGGGTCGAGGACTTCTTCAGCCCTCTGATGGCGACTCCCGTGCTCGAGCACGCTGTGCTACGAAAGCGTGTCGAGCTCGTCTTCTCCCAGCGTCCGAATCTCGCGGAGATCACCGACCAGGGATGGCAGATGCTCGAGAGCGACCTACCGAGCGCCCGCGGCCATCTCGACGACGAGCTGTTCCGTCGCTTCAGCTTCCGCTTCGGCATGGGCTGCGCGATGCAGCTCATCAACGGCCAGATGATCGAGGCCACCAAGCGCGGACGCCTGACCGCGGTTCGTACGTACTGCCCCGAGGCCCTATACGGCACGGCCAACCTGTGGCTGTTCTCGCGCACCTACCGCCAGTTCATGGAGACCACCCACCGATTCCAGGACGCTCTGCCGCAGTTCCGCAACCAGCGTCTGCTGCCGGTCGCCACCACGCTGTCGACAAGCTCGCGCCTGTATGCAGCCGCGCTATGGCATGTGCTGCTCAGCTACCGGATGCTGAAGGCCGAGGTCGCCCTGGTCGAGAAGGCGCCCATGGCCGGCTCGCAGGACCACGGCTACTACGAGGGCGGTATCGGCCAGTTCCAATGGATCTCGCTCTCCGATGACGGCGGCGATTGGGTACGGGATCAGGCCGACCGCACCGTGCAAGCCGATCACCTCGACTTCCTCCGCCAGGCCCAGACGCAGGCCCTCGTCGGCGGCGAGATGTCGCAACAGGACTTCGCCGCGCTCTGCCTCATGGATGCCGACCAACTGCAGCTCGGGGTGCGGCCGCCGGTGTGGCTGTTCCCCGACGACAACCACTACCTCCGCTGCCCGCGCGAGTTGTGGGGCCCGACATCGTTCGGCGCGCGCCAGCTCGGTCGCATCTGACTACCCGACTTCATGCTCGCAACCCCCTGACGAAAGGACACCGTGCCCGTCTCAATCGAAACCCAGCCGGAGCTGCGCCGCGCGCACCTCACCGACGCGGTTATTCCGCAGCTCGACCTACGACCTTTCATCGACGGGGCGTTCGCCGAGGCCGCGGGGGGCGCAACGCGGGACATCCTCGACCCCTTCACCGGCGGTGTCCTCGCGGTTATGCCCGAATGCGGCGCTGAGGAAGCCGTACGCGCGGTCAGCGCAGCCCGCGCGGCATTTGACGATGGGCGCTGGAGTCGGCTCCCAGCATCGACCCGCGCGGGATGCCTACGCCGCCTCGCTGAGCTCATCGACGAGCATCACGACGATCTCGCCCTGCTTGAGTCCGCTGACGTCGGGAAGCCCATCGCCGGTACATCGTCGTGGGACATCTCCAACGCCGCTGTCATGTACCGCTACTACGCCGACCTCATCGAGGAACAGGGTACGGATGTCGCGATCCCAGGTGCCAGACGCGCTTTTGGTCGGCGTGAGCCGGTGGGAGTCGTCGCAGCCCTCGTCCCCTGGAACTTCCCATTCCCCTGCATCTCCTGGAAGATCGGGCCGGCGCTTGCTGCCGGATGCACCGTCGTGGTGAAGTCCGCCGAGCGCGCGCCCCTCTCCGCCCAGGCACTAGCCGGGCTGGTTGAGCAGGCGGGCTTCCCGCCCGGCGTCGTCAACATCCTCATGGGCTCAGGCGCGGCGGCCGGCGCGGCGCTGGTCGCTGACCCTCGCATCGACGCCATCTCCTTCACGGGCGGTGTCGCGACGGCGACAGCGGTCATGCGCGGATCAGCCGATCGCCTGCCGCGGACCACCCTGGAGCTCGGCGGCAAGAGCCCGATCGTCATCTGGCCGGACGCGGACCTCGACGCGGCCATCGAGGCCGCTGTCGTCGGAATGTTCGATGTCGCCGGACAGAACTGCTGTGCGACCAGTCGAGTTGTCGTTCATGACGCGATCGCGGACGACTTCGTCGCGGCGATCGTCGAGGCCACCGCCAGCAGGCGACTCGGCGACCCGCTTGACGACGCCACTCAGCAGGGCCCGCAAATCGACGCCGCCCACGTCGCCCACATCGACGGCTACGTGCGGCGGGCCGAAGCGGACGGCGCGCGCGTGCTGATCGGCGGCTCCGTTCCCGATGCACTCGGGGGCACGTTCTACGCCCCGACCATCCTCGACAGCACCACGCCGGACATGGAGATCTCACGTGCCGAAGTATTCGGGCCGGTCGGCTGCGTGTACCGCGTCGCGGATCTGGACGCTGCCATCGCTCTCGCCAACGACAGCGACTTCGGCCTGGCGTCCTGCGTCTGGTCTGGCAGCGACGACGTCATCGAACGCTTCGTCCGCGAGTCTCGGGTTGGCGTCTGCTGGGTCAACACCTTCGGACTCTTCGACCCGGAGGTGCCGTGGGGAGGCACGAAGCGCTCGGGCTATGGCCGCGAACTCGGCCACGAGGCGCTTCGCGAGTTCACAGTCACGAAGACCGTGTACTGGGAGCGTTAGCCGGTGGTGGTAGATCCTCGAACGCTTCGTACCCGAACCGCGGGCGGACGTGCCACGGAGCAGCGCCTGCGGGCCCGTGCGACCGGAGACGCTGCAGCCGTGCGAGAGGACGAAGCACTCGGGCTCTGCCAGCGAGTCAGGACGCACAACGCCGATCGCACGCTCACCGAGCAAGATCGTCCGCGCAGACTGGTCTTCGCGGCTCATGTCCCGGAAGCCGGCAAGAACTACCTCGGGCAGCTGCGGATCTACTCCTACGTCGACCTGGTGCTGCTCCTGATCGCCGCCGGCGCGACCGTCCGCGAGATCGGCACCTGCTCGCTGCTTTGGTTCGGCTTCCTGATCTACCTGGAGTGGCTGCACCGGGATGCTGGACGGTTGCGCTGGCCGTGGGCGGCGTGGGTGGCGCCTTGGGCGGCGGCGGCGCTTTGGGCGCACAATCCCGGGGCGGTTGCAGCATTCTTCGTCGTCTGCGTCGGCTACACCCTCAAGAAGCGCGTGCCCGCGCTGGCCAGCCTCTCGCCGATGACGAACGGCGCCGTCAAAGCGACTCTTCTGCTGCTGGTCGCCGCAGCCACGCTGCCGTTCGCAGCCCTCGTGTGGGCCGCTACGGCGATACGCAACCTGCTTGGCGACATGCGAGACATCGAGAAGGACCGCAGAGAGCACGTCCGGACCATTCCGGTCCGTCTCGGGCTTCAGCGCGACATACGGTGGCTGTACCCGCTCGGACTGGCCCTGACGACGGCGCTGTGGACAGCCACGGCGGGGCTACCCGCGTGGCTGCTCGTCTGTGCATGGGCGGTACAGGCCGCCACCTACCGGCTCACACCCCGTTGACCGACCTGCACGGTCGCACGTTTCTCGTCACCGGCGCCGCAGGCGCCGTCGGCCACGATGTCGTCGATCTCGTACTCTCCCGAGGCGGGAGCGTGGTCGCCATCGACGCACGACCGATCGAACCCCGCCCAAGACTTCTGCCTGTCGCGCTCGACGTCACCAATATCGACGAATGGACGGCTCTTCGCGCCCGGCTCGCGGACCATGGAGGTCGGCTCGACGGCCTCGTAACCTGCGCCGCCGTTATTGAACCCTCGGACGGCGGGGTCGACAACGTTGCGGCCGACGCGTGGCATCGCACGATTCAGGTCAACGTCACCGGAGCGCTGCTCGCGAGTCAGACCGCCGTCGCCCTCGCCGCGGAGCGAGCTGCCATCGTGCACATCGGCAGCGTCGTCGCCTCACGCGGATCGGCGACGGCGCAACTGGCGTACACAGCGTCCAAGGGAGCCGTGGCAGCGATGAGTCGCGAGCTCGCTGTCGAGTGCGCACCACGGAACATTCGTGTCAACACCGTCGTGGCCGGGCTGCTGTCGACCCCGCTCACCGCATTCCTGGTGGAAGACCCAGTGGAACTCGGACGGCGCGTAGCGCATATCCCACTCGGACGCTTGGGCGGCGCAAGGGAGGTGGCACTAGCCGCAATCTGGCTCCTAAGCGATGATGCCAGCTACGTCACCGGCACAGAACTCGTTGTCGACGGCGGTCTGAGCGCCGCATTCGTCACTGGGCGCGAGTTCTGACAGCGCCCCTGCTAGGCCGCCGCTAACCGGCACCCACGGAGCCTCGTGACCAACCGACCCCGATCACACCAACTCGAAGACCAGGGCCGGTTCGCGTTGGGTCGCGCGTTGCCCCCTCACTGGACGATCGAGACCGTCGTTCACGACTACGGCCTCGATTCGCGAGTAGAGATCTTCAGCGCATCCTCACGACCAACCGGACACTTCTTCTTCGTCCAGTTGAAATGCACCGATCGCGTACCAACCAAGGGCGGGATTTCGATTCGCCTGCGGCCGGCCCACCTCTCCTACTGGAATCGTCTGCCCGTACCGACGATCGTCATGCTATGGGTCGCGCCCACTGACAAGCTGTACTGGAGGTGGTCACATCACCACCATCCCTGGCCGCGCCTGCACACCCCCAAGATGGAGACGTTCCGCCTGACCGCGTCTGACCGGTGGGAGCCTGCGGACGCGGACGCCGTCGTCGACGAGGTCGAGTACTGCGCTCAGGCTCGAGGCGGTCGGCTGAGTGCACCGATCGAGCTCTACCTCGAGCGCCACCCCGCCCCGATTGGAGACGTTGAGCGGCATCAATTCGTCCGGACCTGGACAGCACGTGTAGACCCGCGCGTGGCGACGATCAGCGCGATCCCGAAAGTCGCGCAGAGCCGTGTGACCCTGGGAAATGGAGCGTTCCAGATCCGACTCGGACGAATGGTCACGTCCCTCGCGGTCCTTCCAGGCGGGGACAAGATCGGCCCGGACGAACTCGTCGGCGAGGTGGCCAGCACGCTCGGCATGATGCTCTGTAGCGGCGACAACATGGCGCTGGGCGTGGCGCTGATCGCGGCCCATGGAGCGGACTCCCGGCTCCTGATGATCTCGACCGGAGCGGCTGACGAGCACGGTCGATCCAACCCGCTACCGAGTCCGCAGCTCCTTCTCTCGGAGGCGGCGCGGTTCGACGTTATCCTCGATCTCGCCGAGGCATGGCTCACACCCGCCCACGACACGGTCTCCCGAGGCGCCGCAACCGCCATGCTGGCCTGGCTGAAGGCCTGCGATGCGCGGATGTCCAGCGACGAGCGTGATCGCATGAACAGACTGCTCGCGAGCGTCCCGTACCTCGCGCCGATGCTAAGACCAGAGCTCGGCCTAAGCGTGGCTGAGTTCATGCACAGCGCCGGCAGAACCCGCCGCGCTCTCGAGCAGTACAACCTGATCACCGGCGGTGCCGACAATGCGTCCCGCCTAGCCGATCGCGAACTTGAGCGCCTGTCCGTGCTCCATCGAGCCGTCGGCGAATACGATTGCGCCGTCGACTGCCTGAAGGAGCTCATCAAGCGACATCCTGGGAACGAGCGCTGGCGCCTCGACTTCGGCATCTGCTCCGCGCTAGCCGGCAGCTTCGCCGCTGCAATGCCAGGCTTTCTTTCCATCGTCGATGCCGAGCTCCATGGCGAGGCTTGGTGCTGGGCGATGACGGCCACTCTCGCAGGCCAAGCTGCGGGATCGTACGCTCAGACACGCGATCCCGCCGCGGCTGCGCGGGTCGCCCGACGTGTCGACGACGGCGCGTCAGCCGACCTCATCATCCTGCAGTTTCGAGAAGCCGCGTCGCTGGATGCGTTGTCGTATGACACGTGGCGGCTGTACTTCAAGGCATCTCTGCGATCCCAAACCGACCAACTGCCGTACGGAGGCATCGGAATCCTGCCCGTCGCGCTATTGGCTTGGCATGACCCGGAATGGTGGGCGCTGGTGTTGACCGGGCTCCTGCAGCACGGCCAGGCTGAGGCGGGACTCCGAGGCAGCGAATGTGCGCTCCAAGCGATCGGGACGGAGTTCCCGACGATGCTCGACGAAGGCAACGAGCTGGAGAAGTTCGCGGCGCCCGCCCTCGCCGGCTTCGTGCGTCATGTCGCCGCACTCAAGCAGGGGAACAGACCGCTGCGCATCACAGACGACGTGATCGACTGCGAAGGTCACCGGCATGCGACGATCGAGGTCGCACCGGCAGGCCATCGGCTGTTCGACGTGGACCTACCGCCGTCGGATCAGTGGTTTCGAGACGGCGGTACCGCCGTCCCCGACTAGGGAGGGCTGTCCGCCAGGCACTCACGAAACAAGCGAGCGCCGCCGCTCGACCAAGGGGCGGGGGACGGGCACTCAACCGCTCAGAACCTCGTCCCGCCGCAAGTAGTCGTTGCATCTCACGAGACTCCGGACACCCTGGGCTCGGAGCCAGAGCGCGCGTACCTCGTGCGGCTTCAGCCGCTTGAGCGCCTCGGCGGAACGGCTGATCATGTCGAAGCTCAGCAGACGCTCCTCGGGGGTCGGTTGGCCTGCGGCCTCACGGCAGTCGAGATCAATCGCTGTTGACGTCAGGAGTTCCTGCCGGGCGGCGCGCAGCGCCTGTGCCTCCCGCTTGACGACGACGTGCAACCACCCCGCGGCGCGACCGGGATCAAGCCGATGCGCCTGTCGCAGGAAGATCTCGATGCTGTGTTGATAGGCGTCCTGGGCGTCATCGACGCAGATCGAATGACGCCGGGCCGTGCGCAGCAGCGAGTCGGCATGTGCCGCCACGGTGCGCAGGATGAGCTCTTCCGTGGGACTTCTGCGCGTCCCCTCGCCGTCTGAATCGTCCATCTCGTGGATCCCCTCTCCCAGGCCCCAGTAGCCCTTTCAATCCATAGGAACGCGAGCAAGAACTTCGCCCCCCTTCCGGCGAGGAATCTCCCCAAATTGCGGAGTATTCGCCCAACCGCTAGGACGACGCCGACGTCGAGAATGCGGCTCGGGGCGACATCAGCGGACCGCCTTCCTGCGAATCGGCGAGATGCTCGTCGCGAACAGCGAGGTGGCGTTCGCGACGGTACGGAACGAGTAGGTGCCGCCGATCACGTTCGGTCCGCCGTCGTACGTGACCGAATAGGCGCCGGACGGCTTGACGCGTATCGACGTGCCGACGGCCTGCCAGTGCTTGCCGTTGCGCGTCCTGGTCTGGATGCTCACGAGGGGTCGCGGACTGCCCAAGGGCTTCATGCTCAGCTTGCCGCTGAACCGAAGGCGCCCGCGGCCAAGTGACTGGACGCGCAACGTGAGGCCGGGCTTCACAGTCTCACGAAGCTTGATCGCCCTGGGCGACGCCGCATCCGGCTGCTCGCCGTAGACGACCGTCAGCAACCGCGACGGTCCGCGCGGTGCCGCGAGGACCCAATGTCCCGCCGAGTCGGTCGACATCCTTGCCACCACATCGTCTGTCTTCTCGCCACCGTTGCGTGCGAAGAGCGTGACGAGTACGCCCGGGGCCGGCACCCCGCCGCTGTTTCGCAGCGTGCCTGACAGACGCAGGCCGGACTTCGCCCAGCCCCGCGACACCCCGCGGACGAGCGTCCGCGTGGCCGCGTCGAGCACCACCGCGTACTCGGGTGTGGGAGCACCAGGGCTATCCGTCAGCGTCCTCTCGGACGTGAGCGTCGAGCTCACGGTCGTACGGTTGTTCGTGCTGATCGATCGCCTCAGCACCGTCGACGAGTTCTGGGCGGCGTTGAGCAGCGTCACCTTCAGCTCGTGCGGGCCGTCGACCAGCGTGGTCGTCTTGATTGCCAGATCGACGGTCTGCGTCAGCGGGCACGGCTGTTGTGACGCGAAGTAGAGCGCGCCAGTCGCCTCATCCGTTCCCCCGGGAACGCACGAGCCGGAGTTCGTGTTCGGAGTCCCGTCATAGACGGGCTTGTCGTCGATTGTGACCGTCACCTTGTAGACGCCCGGTCCCCCGCTGGCACCCTCGGCGGCGGCAAACGCGAGACCGGCGGTCCCATGAGCGTCGGGCTCGAGCAGACCACCGCGGAAATCGGACGCCGTGGGCAGGGCGTCTGTTGCGAGCAGGAGACGCGCCCACGCAAGTGTGACGCTGGACCAGACACCGTGGCTGCCACCGGCGTCGCACACGCCGCCCTCGAGTCCAACGCATCCCGCGGCCAACGTCAGATCTCCGCCGCGATCGTGCGGTAGTTCGAGGGTGCCGTTGAAGTTCGGCGTCGCCGTCGACGATCCTGCCGCCAGGCAGGCCGACCGCGCACACAACAGCATCAGGTTGTCCACGGTGGCTTCGTAGCTGGGACTGAACACTCCGGCGGAGCCGTTTGCCACATCTCCCGTCCCATCTGCGGTGGCGCCCACGTAGACGCTTCCGCCGACCAACTTCGAGCCTAGAGGCGGCGTGTACTTGAGGCCCACCACATCGCGGTGCTTGGCCGGAATCCGCATTCCGAGGTATGCGGACATCGTGTCGTCCGGCCCGCATTCGGTCTCACTGATTGCGCTCAGCGGCGGAGTCCCTTGGGAAAAGGCAGACCAGCCGTCGCTCCCCACCCCCGAGCCGTCGGGGTTCACGCAGGCTGGTCGCATCCACGTGCCGGCCTGCGCCGGGTTCGCGGTGAGCGTCGCGAGAGCGACCGTCAGGACACCCATCAAGGTGGCGGCACGGACCGCCCCTCCAGCACATCTCCCGTCGAACACCTGCCGCATCCTCTCCCCCATCTTCGTGTGGCTAACAGCGATCAGCACCCGAGGTCGCCGGGTACGCAGTTCGAGTTCTTGCCGGTGGGCGCCGGATTCGAGCGGGTTGCCGAGCCCGACGTACCCGTTTTCGACGACTTCCCAGCGCTGGCCGAAGTACCGGCTCGCGGGGCCGCACCGACGTGGTTGTCGGCGCCGCCCGACGAAGAGGCACCGGACGGTGGCGAGCTCGCGGTTTTTCCCGCGCCCCCTCCAGAAGGCGCCTGCTCACTCGGATCGCTCGACGGCAGATCGCCGGGTGTCTCTGATCCCGCGGACGGCTGGCTGGAATCCTCGGCGGTCTGCGGATCGACAGTAGGAGGCACGCTGACCGGCGCGACCGCTGCAGCGGGCGGCGCGACCGCGCCCGCCGGCTGCGACGTACCTACCGGGGAGGCGTCCGCTTGAGACTCGGGCGGCTTCGGACCGACAACCTCCTGGGCCGGCTCGATCGGGATCGGCGGCAGGACGCCGGCAATCTCACCGCCCGCCGTCGCGGCGCAGACGACGCCGACGCACACGGCCGTCGCCTTGCCACCGATCGTCGCGAGGCCTCCTCCCGCCGCGGCGCCGCCGATCCCCAGCCGCCCAAGCAGCGACGCCGCCTGGCCGTACACGCCCATCGCCAGGCAGGTGGCCTTCGCCGACAAGGCATGCGCCGCGTCCGTCAGTCCGTCGATCGGCATCGTCAGGATGGCCCCGCAGCGCACCGGCAGCGACCGGCGGCGGGCGTGCCACGCGGCGCAGCAGTCGTCGCAGCCGGCGACGTGCAGGAGCGCGGCTTCGTAGCGCTCCTCTTCGAATCCGCTGACGCGGCGACCTCTTGCGGAGGTGACGTATGCGTCGAGCAGGACGCGCTGCTCGTCACAGACCACGCCCTTCGAGCGGTCGTCGATGAACGTCGCCATCCGCTTGCGCGCACGTTGCGAGACGCTCTTCGTCTTCGAGGGCGACCAGCCGAGTGCCTCGCCCAGCCCGCGGGGCTGCGCGCCGCCCGGCCTCGAACCCGAGAGGATCTCGTCGTACCAGGCCTCGGCCCAGAGGCGCTGATCGCCGCGCAGGACGCTGAGGATCTCGCGGATCCGCCACTCCTGCCGCGCGGCGTCGGTCAGCCGCGAGAGGTCGTCGTCACGTAGCGGCGTATCCAGCGCGCCGGCGCGGTCCTCGACCGGCGACTCGTCGCGATGCCTGGACTCGGCTGAGCGCAGCTCGTCGATGAGCCGCCTGCGCGCGCAGGTGATCCAGAGGGCCTTGACCTGCTCGGGATCGCCGACGTGATCGCTGGCCGCGACGATCTGGGCCAACGCCTCGTCGACCGCCTCGAAGACCGCCGACGATCCGGCACGGCCGACGTACGCTGGCGCGACCGCGGCAACCACCGCCGCGCGCGCCTGCAAGACCGCGCGCTCATGCTCGTGCTGCTCGTGACGCTGCCGTTGCACCCGGACGCTCAAAGCCGTCGCCCCTCCCCATTACGACGCTTGACCTCGCACATCGCGCGATCGAACGCCCGCCAGGCCGGAAGGATCCCACCGGGGCGCATCGAGCGCACCTCGTCGGCAAGGTAGCGCCGATAGAGCAATCGTGCCTCGTCGTCGAGCTCCACGAGGATGGCCTCGATGTTCGGCTCCGAGTGTCCCGCGAGCCATGTGGGCTCGGGAAACGGGACGAGATCACGACGGGCGGTCACATGTCGTTATCGAGATTGCGCGCGTAAAGGGGGCAGCGCGGCGTGCGGAGGCGACAGCGAGAGGGCTGTTCAGCACGCGAGAGGGCGAGCCAGCCGACGCGCCGCCGACGGCGCACATGCAGGAATGACGTGTCGTTGACGAGCAACGCGACGCCTGTCAATTCGGCGTGACATAGATGCAGTAGTGACATCTCGTGTCGAGCGGCTCGTCGAAACGTCAATCTCGCATGCGAGATCCTGCCCGCTCGCCCTCCGGCGTGCACTCCCCGAGGGTGGACCCCTGTGCGAGCGAGTTCGGCTAGTAGCCGAGGCGCGCGAGACGCTCGCGCTCGGCGCGACGCTTGGCTTCGCGCGCTTCCTTGCGGATGCGCTCGCGGTCGCGGCGCTCCTGATCCTCGTCGTGCCCGGTGATGATTCGGATGCTCGTGCGAAGCTTGCCGTCCTGCGCGTGCGACGCGAACTCCTGGCGGCTCGGGCGATCGTCGCGACGCGGGCGTCCACCACGCTCGCCGGGGCGCTGTCCGCCGCCGGGACGGCGCGAGCCGGCCTCGCCGGGACGGCCGCCGCGCTCGGACTCGGGCGGGCGGGGAAGCTGGGACTTGACGTCACGCACGGGCGTGGCGGCGAGCCGCACCCAGGCGTTGAAGGTCGGATCGCCGGGCTTGAGGCCCTCGGCGGACTGCGCGCAGACGGCCGCCCACTTCAGCGGCTGGCCCTTCTCGTCCTGCTTGGGCTTCAGCGCTTCCTTGATGACCTCGGCGCCACCGACGCGCTCGATGGCGGCGGTCACGCGGGCGGGAGAAGCCGGCGAGGGATCGACGCGTGCTGCGCTCGGCTGCTGCTCGGCGTCGACCTGCGGTGCGTCCGGCGTCGGCTCCTCGGCGGTCGCCGTCTCGACGACGGCAGTCGGCTCCGTTGCGACGGGGGTCTCGGCGACGGCGGCCTCGGCGACCGGCGTGTCGGCGGCGGGCGCGTCGTCCGTCGTCGCGGTGCCCTCGGTATCGGCGGCGGGAGCCGTCTCGGCCGGCGGGGTGCCGCCACGGCGCAGATCGGTCAGCGCGGAGAAGAAGGCGCGACGGTGGCGCTCGGCGGCCGACGGGCGGCGGCGGCGCTTGCGTGCGGGAGCGGCGGCTGCCTTGACGGACGGAAGCGGCTTGACCGGCTCGGCGATCCCGAGGATCTTCGGACCGACCGCGGGCTTCTCGGTGTCCGGCGTGACCTTCGGCGTCGGCCTGACGGAAACGAGGAGCTTCGGGCCGCCGTCGGCGTCGGCGGCGGGCGCGTCGGACGCGGCCTCAGCGACGGGCGCGTCGGCAGTGGGAGCCTCGGCAGCGGGCGTCTCGGGCGCGGCGGCGGCAGGAGCCGCGGCCTCGGCGGCGGGCGCCGCAGGAGCAGCAGCCTCAGGGGCGGCAGCCGCAGGAGCACCAGCCTCAGGAGCAGCAGCCGCAGGAGCAGCAGCCTCGGCGGCAGGTGCCGCGGGCACGGCGGCCTCAGGGACGGCAGCCACAGGAGCAGCCGCCTCGGCGGCGGGTGCCTCCGGCGCAGCAGCCTCAGGAGCGGCGGCCTCAGCGGCAGCTGCGGAAGGGGTGGGTGTCTCGGAAGCGGCGGCCTCTACGGCGGGCGCTTCGAGCGTGGCGGAGTCGGGCACGGCGACCTCGGCTGTCGGTGTTTCGGTCACGGCCGGGGCGTCTGCGACCGGCTCGGGTGGGGCGGCGTCAGTGTTGACGCTGGAACCGTTCGAATCCGATTGCGAGCTCTCGTCAGCGCGCGCAGAAGCGTCGAGCGAAGCCGGCTCCGCGACTGCGGAGCTGCTTTCGTCGGATTTCTGAGTCGCCGTCTGGCCGTTGTCCTCGGCCGTCGTCTCGGCAAGCGAATCGCCAGTCACTGCGTCCAGCTTATCGCCGCTGGGGCCGTAGCCGCGTGCACGTTGCGATTCGGTGACGTCAACGCTTCCGACGGCAGCGCGGAATCGACCGATCGCGACGGCCGAGGTCGATCCAAGGGGTCCTCAGGGGACCGGCACGTCGGGGGTCGCGGCGAGGGCCGCCGCGAGCACGAGGACGTGCAGCTGCGGGAAGCGATCGGGCAGGCTCGCCCCCAGCTCGAGGCCCGCGTGGATCTCCAGCAGCTTCAGGATCGAGCGGCAGATCGGCGCCTGCGGCGCGTCGTCGCCGACGAGGCACGCCAGGCGCGCGAGGTCGGCCTGCTCGGCCCCGTCGCCGCCGGCGATCGCCCCGGCGAGCGAGCCGTTGAGGTAGTGGCTGACGCGGCTGAGCATCGGATCGACCCGCATCCCGGCCGGCCCGAGCGCCGGGCCGACGTCGAGCGCGTCCTCGCCGGCGAGCAGGCACTCGAGCTGCCCGCCCGCCACGCTCGCGAGCTGATCGCCCGCAAGCCCCGCCTGCAGCGCGCAGCGAAACGCCATCACGACGCCGTGCTTCGGCGCGCCGAACGGGATGTCCGTCGCGTACAGGATCTGCCCCGGCGGGACATGCGTGAAGAGCGTCATCAGATCCGGCAGACTCCACCACGCCGTGTCGAAGAAGACGTTCGGGTGCTCGGCGATGCGCCGCCAGATCCAGGCGAGGTCACAGACGCCCGCGTGGGCGAGGATGAAGCGCGCCCGCGGGAACTCGTCGGCGAGCTCGAGCACGTGCGCTCCCAACGCCGGGATCCCGCGGCCGGCGTGGATGAGGATCGGCAGCCGCCGCTCGTGCGCGAAGGCGGTGAGCTCGCGCATCGCCGGGTCGTCGAGGCCGAACTGCTCGGCGCGCGGATGCAGCTTGATCCCGCGCGCGCCGGCGTCGACGCAGCGGCGGGCCTCGGCGACCGCGTCCCCGCTGCGCGGGTCGACGCGACAGAACGCGACGATGCGGCCCTGCGAGGCGGCGGCCGTCGCGATGACGTGGTCGTTCGCGGGCGCGTAGCCGTCGGGCTCCTGCATCGGGAAGGCGACAGCGCGCCCGCCGGTCGTGTGCAGCGCGGCGAGCAGCTGCTCGGCCGTGCACGTGAACGTGTCCGGGTCGTTGACGCCGATGTGCGTGTGCGCGTCGAAGATCTCGAGCGGGCCGAGCAACGACATCGTCTGCTCGTACCACGGCGACAGCAGCTCGTCGGCGTACACGGCCGGGATTGTAAGTGGGCGTCGGCGGCGGTGACGCTCAGCGCGCAGGCCGCGAAGTCGGGCGCGACGGCGGCGCGCGAAGGCGAGCGCGACGGCGGCGCGCGAAGGCGAGCGCGACGGCGGCGGCGCGGAAGCGGGCGACGGTGGGCATTGTTCGCCCCTCGGCCGCGCGGCCCCCGCCGTCGGTCACCGCCCGCGGGGCTGGGCGGGTTTGTTTCGATCGCGCGAAAGATGGCGCCCGCTTTGCCACTTTCGCCGCGAGCACGCTTAGACTTCTTCCGATGACGCTTGGAAGCCTTGGAATTTGCTCTTGCGGCTACATCGCCGTCGCCCGTTGCACGGGCTGCGGGGTACTGCTGTGCGAGGAGCACGCCTCGAAGATGCCGGAGACGCCCGCGGGCGTCTCCGAGAACGCGAAGATCAAGTTCGCGGGTGCGGTCCGGCTCGTCGGTGGTCAGGCGTGCGAGAGCTGCCGCGCGGAGCGCGGCCGGCACGCGATCAACGAGGCGCTCAGCGCGCCGCGCGCGATCCTGCCCAACCACTGGCTCGACAAAGCGATCGCGCTCAGCACCGATCAGACGCGCAGCGAGCAGGAGCGCCAGTTCGACGGCCAGCTCCCCTCGTCGCTGACCGCGAACGAGGTCGCCGCCGAGTTCCTGCGGCGCATCGGCCGCGAGCCGGCGGAGTACGTCGCCGTGACCGAGTCGACGATTCTGCAAAAGGCCGAGGTCGCCTACGGCTGGAAGGTCGAGTGCCGCAAGACCGACTACACGCACAAGTGGCCGGGCGGCGCCAGCGAGCGCTACCCGCTGCCGCTGCTGATCTCCGTCGCCGGCGAGCTGCTCGGCCCGATCGCCGAGGACGGCCACACGCAGAGCGCGGTCTGGTACTTCGTGCCGGAGACCGACATCGACCTGCAGCGGATGGTCAACGGCGTCGCCGGGCTGCTGATCCTGGCTCCGTTCTCCGCCTGACGCTCCACGCGGGCCGGCGCTTCGGCGCCGACCCGGTGGGTCGGGCGTCGACGAGTTGCGCGAGAGCCCGCCGGGTGTCCCCGACGGGCTCTTGTCGCTACGTCATCGGATTGTCGGGCTGACTACGCCACGGGCGCCGGCGCGCAGATGACCCACACCGTTGGCCGGATGCCCGTCGTGATGCCGCCCGCCGGGTTCAGCACCGTGATCCGCCAGCCGGTGAAGGAGCCCCCGTCCGCGGGCGGCTCGGTGTTCGTCGTGCTGACCGCTGGGCGTGACGACGTGACCGACGTCCCCTCGGAGGCCGTGTCGTCACCGCGTGCGCCGCCGCCGATGGCCTGCTGCCCCGCCGGGCAGAACGCGTTGTAGGAGGCCTTCGTGCCGTCGCTCAGGTCGGCCGCGGCCGTGAAGGACACCGTCGTCACGACGCCGAACGCCCCGGTCGCGCCCCTCTCGCCCCTGTCGCCCTTGTCGCCCTTCAAGCCGGTTGCGCCCGCCGGAAGCTGGTTGGCCGCGAAGTCCTTCTTCAGCAGCGAGCCGTCCTTGACCTTCGATGATGAGACCGAGCTCGACCCGAGGTCGGAGTTCCTCACCGCTTTGGCCCTGATCTGGGCCGAGCCGACGCTGTTCTTGGCGAGTGTGGTGGCTGCATAGCTCGTACCCCCGAGCGCGATGGTGAGGGCGAGCATCGAGACGACGTTGGCGAACGACAGGTTCCGACGAATACGCTGCGTCATTGGGAAGTCCTCTGGTCCGTGTCGCCGGCATCCAAGCCGGCGAATCAGATGGCGGGGCGAGGCCCCGGAGATCGCGCTTGCCCGGTCTGCAAGCGCGCTGGTTGGTCTCTGATGCGAACGTACGCCGCTGTTCCGGGGCGTTGTGTGACGGACCCCACCGATCGCCCCGCTACGGACGAATGACCGATGTCGCGGCTAGCGCGAGCTGTGCTTCCAGGCGCTCATCGTGCGCTGGGTCTGCTCGGGCGTCAGCGCCTCGTGCGGCAGCGGCGTGGGCGTGTCGCGAGATGTGCGCAGGCCGTCGAGGACGAGCATCAGGTAGCGCCGCCAGACGCCGGCCTCGACGTCGCGCGTGCACTCGCTCAGCGTGCCGAGCATGACCTGCAGCAGCGGGATGTCGGTCGCGGCGACGTCGGCGCGCAGGCTGCCGTCGGCCTGCGCGCGGGCGACGAGCCGCGAGACCACCGGGAACATGAGCTGGCGCGCCCGGGCGACGCGCTCGAGCCCGTGCGTGCCCGACAGCGCGACCTCCTTGAAGCCGCGGTCGCAGGCGTGCGACGCGCAGGCCTGCTCGAGGAAGCGCACGAGCCCGTCCCACGGCGCCGCGTCGGTCAGGCACTCCTCCGCCAGCGCCACGAACTCCCCCATCTGGTGCTCGAACAGCGCGTCGATGAGCTGGTCCTTGTCGGGGAAGCGACGGTAGACGGTGCCGACCCCGACGCCCGCGCGGCGCGCGATCTCGTCGAGCGTGACCGACAGGCCGTCCTCGGCGAACGCCTCGTGGGCGGCCACGAGGATGCGCTGGCGGTTGCGCTCGGCATCGCGGCGCAGCGGGCGGTCGGATGTCGTGGTTGTCGTAGCCATCTCGAAACAGAATCTCTTTGAACAAGTGGAGACATAGCCTCCACTTCTATGCTACGGTGGCCCGCAAGAAGCTGAGAAGCAACCTCCATATGGAGCATAGCACTCCACTTAGCCCCGGATCGAGGACCACGATGCAAGAACCCAACACCAATCCACATCACGAGCGCCGCTGGCTGATCCTCTTCGTGATCGCCATCGCGCAGCTCATGGTCGTGCTCGACGCGACGGTCGTGAACATCGCGCTGCCGTCCGCCCAGGAGGCGCTCGCGTTCACCAATGACCAGCGCCAATGGGTCATCACCGCCTACGCCCTCGCCTTCGGCAGCCTGCTGCTGCTCGGCGGGCGCATCGGTGATCTCTTCGGGCGCAAGCGCGCCTTCGTCATCGGCCTCGGCGGCTTCGCGGGCGCGAGCGCGCTCGGCGGGTTCGCGCAGAGCTTCGAGGTGCTCGTCGCCGCCCGCGCGCTGCAGGGCCTGTTCGGCGCGCTGCTCGCCCCCGCCGCCCTGTCGCTGCTGACGACGACGTTCACCGACCCCGAGGAGCGCGGCAAGGCGTTCGGCATCTTCGGCGCCGTCGCCGTCGGCGGTGCAGCAATCGGCCTGATCATGGGCGGGGTGCTGACCGAATACCTCAACTGGCGCTGGTGTCTGTTCGTGAACCTCGTGATCGCCGTCCCCGCGATGCTCGCCTCGACGCGGCTGTTCCACAACCAGCTCCCCGACGTGCGCCCGAAGGTCGACATTCCCGGCACCCTGACCGCGACGAGCGGCCTGTTCGCGATCGTGTACGGCCTCGCGAACTCCGAGACGAACAGTTGGACCGACCCCGTCACGATCGGCATGCTGATCGCCGGCGCGATCCTGCTCGTCGGGTTCGTCGTCATCCAACGCCGCAGCGCCAACCCGCTGCTGCCGCTACGCGTCGTCATGGACCGTGATCGCGGCGGAGCCCTGATCGCGATGCTGCTATCCGGTGCCGGCATGTTCGCCGTCTTCCTGTTCCTGACCTACTACCTGCAGCAGACGCTGAACTTCTCGCCCGTCAAGAGCGGCCTCGCGTTCCTGCCGATGACGCTGACGATCGTCATCAGCGCCGTCAGCGGCTCGACGAAGCTGCTGCCCAAGCTCGGGCCGCGCCCGCTCATCGGCGGCGGCATGGCGATCGCCTCGATCGGCCTGCTGATCCTGACGAGCATCGGCGTCGGCACGTCCTACGCCGGGCACGTCCTGCCGGGAATCATGGTCGTCGGCGCCGGCCTCGGCCTCGTGTTCAGCGCCGCGATGGCGACCGCCACGTTCGGCGTCGAGCCGCACGACGCGGGCGTCGCCTCGGCGATGGTCAACACGACGCAGCAGATCGGCGGCTCGATCGGAACCGCGCTGCTCAGCACGCTCGCCGCCTCGGCGGTGACAAGCCAGCTCGCCGACCTGGCGACGAAGCCCGACGTGGCGGCGATCGGCGCCGCCGCGGTGCATGGCTACACGACCGCCTTCTGGTGGGCGGCCGGCATCTACGCCGTCGGCTCGGTCCTCTGCGCTGCGCTGCTGACCCAGCACAGCCATGAGGTGGCCGCCGCGGCCGCCTCCGAGCCCGCGCTCGTGCACGGCTAGACACCCCGGGCGCGCGTCCGAACGGACGCGCGCCCATCGGTGCGAGCTTCACGCCGTAGGGCGCGCCGATCGTGAGATCGGCCAAGCTCGGCTCCCTGCTCGGGGTGAGGCGCGTCGATCCTCGCCGCGCCAGGTTCGGCCGCCCGCCCGGCACCCTCAGCAATCCCCGCGGGGGGCGAGTCGCTGGTAGCGTCGCGTCATGGGTGCGCAGGACTTGCCTCGTCGCCGCCTTCGGCTGCTCGCCGCACTGGCCGCGACGGCGATCGTTATCGCGATCGCCGTCCGGGTGCTGACGGGCTCCTCCGGCGAGCGCCCCGCGCCGCAGAAGGCGTCCTTCGACTCCGAGGCCCCGGTGACCGCCCCCGCCCACTGGCTGCCGCCCGAGGACTGGGTCTACAACCATTGGCTTCCCTACGACGAGGGTCGTCTGTACGCGCTGCTCGACGTCACCCGCGGAACGATCTGGCGCCAGCTGCGCGACGACCGCCACAATCTGGCGCAGCTCGCCGCGAGGCACGGCTGGCCCGACGCCGATGTGCTCGCCGCCGAGCTCGTCGCGCCGCGCGAGCCGATCGTCTCGCCGGCGATGCTCGCGCTGCTGCACGCGCGAGCCCTGCGGACGCTGACCCAGGGACATCTCTCCCAGCATCTCCTGTTTCACTCGCTGCACCAGTTCGCGATCCCAAGCGAGGCGCCGGAGATCTTCGGCGTCACCGACGCGGCGTTTCGCGGGCTGCGCCGCAAGGAGCAGAGCCCGCTCGAGATCGGGCGCCTGCACGGGCGCTCGCCGTCGCGGATCCAGGCGCTCGCATCCGCCGTCCTGCGCGAGCGCGTGCGCTTCGGAACAGCCAGCGGCGCGATGACCGCGCGCCAGGGCGCGCTGCTGCTGCGCCGCCAGCTCAGCCAGCTCCCGCGCTGGCTCGCGCAGGTGCGCTACAACGGCCCGCCGCCGACGCACGCCGGCAAGCTCACCGGCAAGCCGCGCAACTTCGCCGCCAACCCGGCCCTCAGCGGCGACGGCGCGCGCGTCGTCTTCGAGGGCTATGAGCAGAAGCTCCCGGTTGCGTTGCAGCGTGGCGAGATCAGCGTGCTGACCCGCGCGCTGCGCGGCGGCGCCGTGCGCAACGCGTCCTACGGGCGCCGGATCCACACGCCGCGCTCGGCCTACAACCCGACGGTCTCCGCCGACGGGCGTCGCGTCGCATTCGAGTCGGCCGAGGGCAACCTGAACTTCGCCAAGCGCTACGGCCAGATCCGCATCTTCGTCAGCGACACGCGTGCGCGGCGCACGACGCCGGTGGCGCTGCCGCCCGTGGCGCCCGGGATCTCGCTGTCGGGCTATGACCCGGTGATCTCCGCCGACGGGCGCCGCGTCGCCTACCAGGCGCAGCGCAGCGGCGGCGAGAGCGCCGTGTACGTCACCGATCTGCGCAGCAGCCTCACGACGCTCGCAAGCCGCGGCGCGGGCGGTACCGCGCCGGGCGCCGACGATGGCGTCTATGACCCTGCGATCTCCGGCGACGGCTCGAAGGTCGCCTTCACGACGGCGGCGTCAAACCTCGGCGCCGGCGCCCTGCGCGGCCGCACGCAGGTCTTCGTCCGCGACCTGCACGCGCGGACGACGACCCTCATCAGCCGCGCCGACGGCGCGCGCGGCGCAATCGCGAACGACTATTCGGCGGACGCCGCGATCTCGCGCGATGGGCGCTACGTCGCCTTCTCCTCCACGGGCACGAACCTCGCGGGCGCGGCGCGACGCGGCGGCTCGCGGATCTACGTCCGCGATCTGCGCGCGCGGCGCACGCGAGTGGTCAGCACCCGGCACGGCTTCGCGCTCAAACCCTCGATCAGCGCGGACGGACGCGTGGTGGCGTACACGTCGATCGCCGGTGGGCGCTCGCGCGTGCTCGTCCGCGACGCCCGTGGGCGTGGCCCGGAACGGCTCGTCTCGCGCGCCAGCGGCCGCCGCGGCGCCGGCGCCGACGGGGCCTCGAGCGATGCCGCGATCTCCGCCGACGGCCGTCGCGTCGCCTTCACGTCGGCCGCGACGAACCTCGCGGCGGGCAAGCCCGACGATCGCCGCGGGGTCTTCGTCCGCGATCTGCGCGCTGCGACGACGACGCTCATCAGCGCGCCGGTGCCGGCGGACGCGATCGCGGCCGCGGCGGCGAAGCCGGCATTCGGCACGCACGCCTCGCCGGCGACGGACGCCGCGTCGGCGCAGTCGGCCACCCCGGTCGGCGGGGCGTCGGCGCAGTCCGCCACCCCGGTCCGCGCGGCGAGCGTCTCGATCTTCGACAACGCGTTCTTCCGCGGCGGCGACCGCCCGACCGTGCGCCTGCGCGCCGGCGGCGTGCTGACCTGGCGCTGGGCGTCGCAGCAGTCTCACCAGGTCACCGTCCGCTCGGGCCCGCGGACGCTGCGATCGCCGACGCGCACGGCGGGCTCCTACTCCGTGCGCCTGCGGACGCCGGGGACCTACGAGTTCGTCTGCTCGATCCATGCGCCCGGGATGCGGATGGAGGCCATCGTGGAGTGAGCGGCCGTCGCGGGCACACTGTCTGCGATGCCGACGAGCGCCGACGACCCACAGCCGATCTCGCGCGCGCTCGTGCTCGTGCTCGCGATCGCCGTCGGCGCGGCGGTCGCAAACATCTACTACGTCCAGCCGCTGCTGAACGTGCTCGGCGACGCGTTCGGCGTCTCGGAGACGATGGCCGGGCTGCTCGTGACGTGCGCACAGGTCGGCTATGTCGCCGGCCTCGCCCTGCTCGTGCCACTCGGCGATCTGCGCGAGCGCTCGCGCCTCGTCACGACGCTGCTGTTGGGCGCGGCGGTGGCGCTCGCCGTCTGCGCCGCCGCGCCGAGCTTCGGCATCCTTGCAGCGGGGCTCATCGCCGTCGGTGCGCTGTCGTGCGTCGCGCAGATCCTCGTCCCGCTGGCGGCGACGCTAGCCGGCCCGAAGGAGCGCGGCCAGGTCGTCGGCACGGTCATGAGCGGCCTGCTCGTCGGGATCCTCGGCGCCCGCATCGTCAGCGGCCTCGTCGCCCAGCTCGGCGGTTGGCGGCTCATGTTCGCGCTCGCCGCCGCCGCGATGCTCGCGTTGTCGCTCGTCCTGCGCCGGGTGCTGCCGCGCCTGGCTGCGGTCGCGCCGATGGCGTATCGCGCCGCGCTGTCGTCGGTGCTCGCGCTGATCCGCGAGGAGCCGGTGCTGCGCCAGCGGATGACGCTTGGCGTCTTCCAGATGGCCGGCTTCTCGGTGCTGTGGACGTCGATCGCGTTTCTGCTCGGCGCCGCGCCGTATCGGCGAGCGCGCCGTCCGAGCCGGTCCGGATGCACCGGCCGGGCGCGTCGATCCCTCGTTGCGCGCGCCGATCAGGAGGCGCTCTGGAAGCCCTCGATGAGCAGCTCCGAGAAGAACCGCTCGTGGACCGCTTGCAGGTCGAGCGTGGGCGCGAGCTCGGATGTGACCGCGTCCATCGCCAGCACGACCTTCATGTAGAGGACGATCAGCGGGTCGGCCGACAGGCGGTGGCGGCGCGCCGTCGAAAGCAGGTCGACCTGGAAGCGCGCGAGGATCTCGCGCCGGCGCGCGTCGGGCCGCTCGAGGTCCTCGAGGAACCGCTCTGTGAGGCGCAGCAGTGCCGACCGCGCAGCCTCGGCGTCCGTCTTCGCCGACGGGCGCAGCCAGCGCAGGAGCTGGTCGACCGCGGCCGGGGCGTCGCCGCCGAACAGCGACCGCGCGTAGTCGCCGAGGGACTGCTGGACCTCCTGCGGGATGCGGCCGACGATCCCGAAGTCGACGTAGCCGATCCGGTCGCCCTCCAGCAGCAGCACGTTCGCGGGGTGCAGATCGCCATGGAAGACGCCGGTCGCGTAGACCTGACCGAGGAAGTTCCAGACGACGTTCGCAGCGGCCTGGTCGAGGTCGTGCCCGGCCGCAAGCTGACGACGCCGAGTGCCCTCGCGATCGGCGCGCAGCTCGCGGATGATGTCGACGAGCGGCACTCCGTCGAGGCGCTCCGCGGTGAGCACCCGCCGGGTCGTGTGGCCAAGGTGGATCTCGGGAGCGTGCTCGGTGTCCTCGTCGCGGATGTTCGTGCGGATCGCGATCGCGTTGGAGGCCTCGACGGTGTAGTCGAGCTCCTCGCGCGTCCAGCGCGCGAGCTCGTCGACGACGTCGCGGGTGCGGGTCGCCCCAAGCACGTGGGTGCGGTCGACGATCGTCGCCACGCGGCGCATGAGCGCGATGTCGCACATCAGCAGCGCGCCGATGCCGGGACGCTGCACCTTCACCGCGACGCGGCGGCCGTCCGGCAGCACCGCGTCGTGTACCTGCCCGATCGACGCGCTGCCGAACGGCTCGCGCGCGAACGACGCGAACAGCTCGTCGATCTCCTGCCCGAGCTCCTCGCGGACGACTCGCTCGACGTCCGCGTACGCAAACGGCGGGGCGCGATTGAGCAGCGCGAACAGCTCGAGGCAGTAGGCCTCGGGCAGCAGGTCGAAGCGCAGCGCGAGGAGCTGGCCGAGCTTCGCCCAGGCGCCCCCGAGCCGCTCGAGCGCCCGGCGCAGGCGCACGGGCCCCGACGCGCGCCGCCAGCGCCGCGGGACGAGCAGCGGCGCGAGGCCGCGGACGAGCAGCACCCGCAGCAGTTCGAGCAGCCGCCGCGCCGCCATCGCGCGCGGCGCCTCGGCGTGCGAGGGGCCCGTGCCGGCCGGCGGCGTGGTCACGGCGCGTCGACCCCCGCGACGGGGACGGCGAGCGCTCGTGGCGGGCCGCGAAGGTCATCAACTCGCACGCGCTCGGCTACGGCTGGCGACGGGCTCGGACGGACCACTGGGCCGAAGGCTACGTTGTGCGCGACACGGGCAGCCGCGACCGCGTACAACCACTCCCGATGGCCCGCCGACGCAAGCGCAGCAACACGTTCGGCCCCGGTGCCGGCTCGGTCCTGCTGCCGAGCTCGCGATCGTCGCCGCGCCGACGCCGTCGCAGCCCGAGCCTGGGCGGCGGTGGCCGTGGCGGGGGTCGCGGCGGCGGCCGCGGTCGCGCTATGCCTTGGCGCGTGATTGCCGGCCTCGTCGTCGTGGCGGCGATCGTCGCCGGCGCCGTGCAGTGGCGCGCGCGCGTGCAGGGCCGCGACGATCGGCACGCGGTCGCGGTGCGCTTCGTCACGGCGTGGGAGCACGGCGACCGTGCCGCGATGTGGCGCGCCCTGACGGCGGCGGCGCGCGCGAAGTACGACGAGCAGGCCTTCACCGGGGCCTATCGCGCCGCCGACCGGGCCGCCGGGGTGAAGTCCGTGCGAGCAGGCGCGGTCGCCGCCGAGCACGCCGGTCGCGTGAAGCTCCCGGTCACGCTCGACCTGCGCGACTTCGCGGATCTGCGCGGCACGATCGCGCTGCCGGTCTCCGGCAAGGGCGCCGGCGCCGGCGTCGACTGGCGGCCCGAACTGCGCCTGCCCGGCCTGCGTCGCGGCGAGCCCGTGCGGCGCCGCGCGGGGCGCCAGCCCCAACGCCGCGAGATCCTCACCGCCGACGGGCGGCCGTTGAACGGCACGGCGCTTGGCGCCGCCGTTGCCGGTGTCGTCGACCCGGTGCCGACCGGGCTCGAGCGCGCCTACGACGAGCGGCTGTCCGGCCATCCGTCGGCGAGCCTGCTGTTCGGCAGGCGCGTCATCTCGCGTACGCGCAGCGTCCGCGGCCGCTCCGTCCACACGACGCTGCGGCCGGGGCTCATGCGCGCGGCGCAGGCGGCGCTCGGCGGGAAGACCGGCGGCGTCGCCGTCATCCGCCCTCGCGACGGCGCCGTGCTGGCGCTCGCCGGCCTCGCGGTGTCCGCGCCCCAGCCGCCGGGCTCGACGTTCAAGATCATCACGACCGCCGCGGCGCTCGAGCACGGCGTCGCGACGCCGAACACGAGCTATCCGCAGGCAACGTTCGCGACGCTGTCGGGAGTGAAGCTCGGCAACGCCGGCGGCGAGCGCTGCGGCGGCACGCTGACGCAGGCCTTCGTCGAGTCCTGCAACTCCGTCTTCGCGCCGCTCGGCGCGAAGGTCGGTGCGCGGCGCATCCTCGCGACCGCCAAGGCGTTCGGCTTCGGTGAGCCGTCCGTGCTGCCCGCGGCCAAGACGAGCACGATCGGGCCGCTGCTGCGCGACGACCTCGCCGTCGGCGCCGCCTCGATCGGACAGGACCGCGACCTCGCGACGCCGCTCGAGATGGCGACCGTCGCCGCGACGGTCGCGACCGGTGGCCAGCGCGCTCGCCCGCGCGTCGCGACGATCGACGCCGTCCTGCGCCGCCGAGCGATCTCCGAGAAGACCGCCCACGCGCTGCGTTCGATGATGCTCGCGGTCGTGCGCTCCGGCACCGGCACCGCGGCCGCGATCGCGGGCGTGCAGGTCGCGGGCAAGACCGGCACCGCCGAGCTGCGCGCGAACTCGAAGGACCCCAAGGACGCCGATGCGTGGTTTGTCGCGTTCGCACCGGCCCAGCGGCCGCGCGTGGCGGTCGCGGTCATGCTCGTCGGAGCGGGCTTCGGCGGAACCGCGGCGGCGCCCGTCGCCAAGCGCGTGCTGCAGGCCGCGCTGGCGCGCTGAGCGCAGCGGATCAGAAGCCGCCCGAGCTCGTTACGCAATGCAGTGTCAGGAGTCCGTGGTCGCAGCTCTCGGGCCGGCTGGCGCGTCCGCCGCTCGCCCACCGGGTAGTGCCAGGGACGTGCACATTCTCGTTCTTGCCTTAGACCCAGTGAACGCCGACACCCTGCGGGGCGTCCTCGGCCCCGACATCGACGATGCCCGCGTGCTCGTCGTCTCCCCCGCCCACAACGAGTCGCGCCTCGCCTTCTGGATGTCGGACTCCGACGAGGCGATCGCCGACGCCGAGGAGTCTGGCACGCAGACCGCGAGCGACCTGCGCGCCGACGGTGTCGCGGCCAACGCCACGACGGGCGAGGGCGCGCCGCTCGACGCCGTGCAGGACGCGCTCGCAACGTTCCCAGCCGACCAGATCGTGATCTTCGCGCCCGCCGGCGAGGAGCAACGCTACCGCGAGGAGGACGTCCGCGGGGACGCGCAGCGCCGTTTCGAGATGCCGGTCACACTCGCGACGGTGTGACCACGGTCAGGGGTCGAGCGAGCGCCTTCCTCCGGACGCGACTTCGCGCCAAGCTAGACTGGTCGCACGGGTCACGCGGCGTTCGGTCGTCGTCACCGGGAGACCGGTGCACAGCAGTCGGAGGGCACAGCGCCTTTCCGCGCCGTCGACCCATGGCGGCAGGTCTGCGTCGTCAGGACCGCAGCACTTCGCGCACACGCGAGCCGATCCCCATGCCGACCGGCTACGCGCACCGACGGCGCATATCCCACAACGAGGGAGGACCGACATGGCCTCGAGCGGCAAGAAGAAGACCACGATGGCAAAGCTCGACCGCGAGCGCCGGATGCGCGAGAAGCGGATGGACAAGCAGGCCCGCAAGGATGCCCGCAAGTACCTCGCGGCGAACCCCGAGGAGGCGCAGGACGGCGACAGCGTCGAGCACGAGGGCGACGAGTCGACCGGCTCGGAGGAGCGCCGTCCCGCGCTCGAAGTCGCCGGCCCGACGGGCTAGTCCGAACCGGGCGTCGGCGCTGGCGTCGATCGGTCCGCCGGCGGGTTACGGCCCCACCCGCAGCTGCAAGCTCTCGCCGCCGTAGACGTCCGGACCGGTCGGCGCGCCGTCGGGCCGGACCGCGGCCGGCAGGAGGGCACGGTACGTGCCGGGGCCCGGGACGGGCGCCGAGAACGTCGTCGCCGCGCCCGTCAGCGTCACCGTCGCCGTCGTGATCCAGGCTGCCGGATTGCAGACGCGCTGACGGGCGGCGTCGGGCGGCGAACAGCGCGGAATGCCGTTGAGCATGCCTTGGCCGTCCATATCCAGGCGCTGAATCACGACATTGCGCCCAGGCTGGGCGGGGGTGACGGTCCCTGCGAACGAGCCACCGGCGACCGCCAGCGTGACCTTCGCCGAGGCGTGCAGGCCGATCTTGCTCGTCGCCAGCCCGAGCGAGCGGGCGATGACGAGGTAGTACGCCTGCGTCGGCGGTGCGGAGAACGCGAACGACCACCGTCCGGCCGCGTCGGTCGTCGTCGTAGCACCGGTCGCCTGCCACGTCGTCCCGTTGCCGCCGATGTCGGAGTTGCGCAGCAGGTCGAGCGTCACGCCGGCGAGCGGCCCGCGCCCCACGACCGCCTCGCGCGCCACGACGGCGCGGGTCAGCTCACCGGAGATCGCGAGCGGGTCGCCGAAGCGCCCGTAGATGTCCAGATTCTCCGGGCTGGATCGCGCCAGGCGCGGTGGCAGTGCCCGCTGGCCGCGGGAGAACGGGTCCGTGGATGCGCGCACGAGGCGGCACGGCTGCAACAGCGGCGACGAGCGGGTCGGGTACGCGCGCGTGCAGAACGGCGGCGGCGAGTTGCCGAAGTCGTCATGCTGCTCGGGGGCCTGGACGTACCAGAAGGTCCCGTGCTCGTCGCGCGCCACGCTGCCGCCGAGTGGCAGATGCGGGTCGACCTCGCTCCTGCGACCGGATCGCAGGTTGATGCGCACGAAGTTCATCGGCTGGCGGTTGCCCGTGCGGGTGAGGAAGACGGCGGTCGCCGACAGGCTCGGCGATGCGTACGGGCTGTAGCCGCCCTCGCCGCCGCCCTCGCGGGCGAGCAATCGCGCGCGGCCGCCTCCGGCCCGCAGCAGCCGCACCTGGGCCTCGGACCCGGCGCCGCCCTGGTCCTCGTCGCTGACCTGCACGATGCGCGCACCGAGGATCGTCATCGCGGTCGTGACGCCGCACTGCCCGCGGTCGAGCCGGCGGCTGGCCCGCCGCGAGGACAGCGTCTTGACGTATGGGATGTCGCAGTCCAGCCGCACCCGCTGCTTGCTCTTGGAGTGCGGATCGGGGGTGTGGTCGTAGCCGTCCTTGACGTAGGTCCGCGCGCGGCGCACGAACGTCAGCCGGTCGCGCCACTGCGCTGGGTGTGCCTCGTCGAACGTCGGCGAGGACACGGAGCGCAGCTTGTGCTCGCGCTGGGAGCGCACGTCGTAGCGGTAGATGTCGCATCGCGTCGCGCGCTTGCGCGTGCTCGCCGGCGTGCGACAGCGTGTGTAGAGCGCCACGACGCGGCCGCGCCGGTCCGGGCCGAGGCTCACGTCGAAGGCCTGTGGCGAGCCTGCGATCGGCTGCACGGCGTTCGTATCGCCGCGGCGGATGACGAGCCGGTAGCGCGTAGTCGCCTCGTCATAGCCGGACCACGCCACGAGCCCTCCGTAGGCGCTGATCGGCGTGTCGCGCGGCAGGTCGGCGACGATCTCGTCGGCGTGCGCCGTCGCGGGCGCGAGCACAGCGGCGAGCGTCAGGGCGAGCAGCCCCCGCTCGAGGACCCGCCGTCGCCGGGAGGTGCGTGGGGGCAGCAGGTGTGACATCTGGGTTGCACCGGTCTCTCGTTCGCGGTCATCGGCTTCGTGTCAGCTGCAACGATCCTCGCCGCCGTTGGTGACGGTCAATCGAAGGATTGTCGGGTGTGTGCGAGATGTCACACGGTCGCGAGCACGATCTCAAACGATTCGCCGGCCTCGACCAGGTGGCTCGGCCCATCCTGCGGGTCGCTGCCGTCCCAGGTGTCCGTCGCCGAGAAGCTGTCAGCACCCGTGAAGAGGAAGTTCTCGCCGCCGTCGTTCTGCCCGTCCAGCCCGGCGAGCGTCAGTGCCGCCGCCCCGCCGACGCTGTTGATCGAGGTGAAGGAACGGTCGATCGCGCCGTCGGCGTCCGCGGGTATTGCTGGCCGGCGACGCCGCCCGCGTGCACTGCCCGGCCGGCGGCCAGGGCCTCACCCTCGGCATGCAGGATGCGGTGAACCTGGGCTGGAAGCTCGCCAAGGCGGTCAGCGGGACTCCCCGGACGGCCTCCTGGAGGAGCGGTTCGGCCGTCGGCAGCGCGGCGGAACCGAGCTGGGCCACCTTCCCTACTCGCGCAAGCACAAGAGTGGGTGTCGAGCAGCGAATCGCAACGCACCCGTTCGTCGCCACAACCGGAGCCACCCGCAGGCCGATCGGCCTACGGGCCCCCGGATGCCCTGCGCACACGACTACGCCGCGGTGTCGGCCGGGTTGCTCGCTTGGAAGCAAACCATCGGAAGTTCAGTTGCGGTCTCGTCTATCCGCGCGCCCAGCGTCTGCTCGAGGACCGCGCGCAGCTTGCTCCAGGCGCGAGGATGCGCTGCCGCGTAGCGCGCGAGCGAGCGACGTGCGCTCTCGCCGTCCAACCGCTGCGCCGTCGCAGGCATCGGCTTGTGGCCGGCGAGGTAGACGTGAACGTGCGGGTTGGCGCTCACGTTGCGTAGCCATTGAGCCCGCTCGCCGAAGCCGGACACCACGACGTACCGACCGGGCGAGGGTTGATCGACAACCTCAAGTACCACGTAGCGCCGTGCACCCGAGTTTCGGCCGATGTGCTCAAGCATCAGCAGCCGCGATCCGAACACGAATCCCACTCGGGCTCGATACAGCCAGATGGGCGCTCGAACCAACCACCGCGTCCGCAGCAGCCGGGATCCCGCTCGAGCGATCAGGGAAGTCGTTAGACGACTCATAGTCGGCAGACGTGCCGCTGCATGTCAAGAACAACCTACTGACAAGGCTGTTCCCGCCATCACCAAACCAGCCACAGCAGGTCGACCAGTAGTTCGGCTCGCACGCGGAGCATCGGGTCGTCGGGCGGTTGCGCAGGCCCACCCGCCGAGCAGGGCCAGGAGCGGGACCAGCTCGATCGCCGCCTCGGTGAGGCTGTAGGTCGCGCGCGACCGCGGCCGACGTCCGCCCGCATGAGCAGCCCGGCCGACACGAGCCGCCGCAGGCGAGTTCGTCATCAGCTCGGGTAGATTGCGGGTGCTACTTGCAAATCGCAATCACCCTTCGAAAGGGTCGCGGATGCCGGACACCACCTGCCACATGTCGATCTCGCTCGACGGTTTCGTCGCCGGGCCAGAGCAGAGTCGCGAGCACCCACTGGGGAAGCGCGGAAGGGAGGTCCACGGCTGGCACCTCGGCGACGAGCGCGCCAACGAGGCCGACGAGACCGCGGCCGGCTGGCTCATGCGCCCGCGCGGCGCCTACCTCATGGGCCGCAACATGTTCGGGCCGATCCGCGGCGAGTGGGAGGAGGACTGGCGCGGCTGGTGGGGGCCCGAGCCGCCTTACCACGCACCGGTGTTCGTGCTCACCCATCACGCCCGCGAGCCGATCGAGATGGAGGGCGGGACGACCTTCCACTTCGTCACCGACGGCTTCGACGCCGCCTACGCACAGGCGCGTGAGACGGCCGGCGACGACGGCGTAGACATCGCGGGCGGCGCCTCCACCGTTCGGCAGGCGCTCATCGCCGGGGTCGTCGACGAGCTCACGCTCGACATCGCGCCAGTCCTGCTCGGGTCCGGCGAGCGGATCTTCGACGGCGTCGAATCTTTCGGGTTGGAGCCCATCGAGGTGCTGCATTCGCCGCTGGCCACGCACATCCGCTACCGCCGGGCGAGCTGAAGGCCAGCTTCCTATACTAATCAGCTGATCTTCTCCGCCAGCTCGACGATGATCCCGGCGGGGCCGCGCACGTAGCACAGCCAGTAGCTGTTCTCGTAGTTCACCAGCTCGCCGACCAGGTCGCCGCCATGCGCTCGCAGGCCGGTCATTGATGCCTGGATGTCGTCGACGACGAACAGGATGTGGCGGATGCCCGGGGCGTTGGCCGGCGCCGGCCCGTCGTCGCGCTCGTGTGAGGGCGAGCGGTACTTGGCCAGCTCGATCTTGGCGTCGCCATCCGGGGTCCGCAGCATCGCGATGTCCGCTCGCACACCCTCAAGCCCGTTGATGCGGTCCACCAAGCCGCCCTCGACGGACGCCTCGCCCTCCAATTCGAGCCCGAGTGCGACGAAGAACGCGGTCGCCGCCGCGAGATCGTCGACGACGATGCCGATGTGCTCCAGGCGCAGGACGGTCATGAACGGCCTCCGGCCAGCTCGTGCGGCGTGTACTCGTCGTGCAGCAGATACTTCGGCATCGTCGTCTCCTGGTGTCGTGGGCCGGGCCTGTCGCGGGCGCTTCACCTCGTGAGCGGAGCCGGTCAGCGCTTCTCGACATGGAAGCACTCATCTCGCTCCGAGACCATCGCCTAGGACGACGCCAGGAGCCCCACCATCACACCTGTCGAACCTTTCGTCGAAGACGTCGCATCGCCGCGGCGCGCCACTCCACCGGTCAGTCCAACGGCCGGATCGTTCGTGCGGGCACGCCCGCGACGAGCGTAGCCGGCGGCACGTCGCGGCTGACGACCGCGCCGGCGGCCACAACCGCACCGTCGCCGACCGTCACGCCTCCGAGGACGATCGCGCCCGCGCCGATCCAGACGTTGGCGCCGATACGAATCGGCGCGACGATGATGCCGGCACGTCGATCAGCAACCGCGGTCGGGTGACCGCTGGTCAAGAGGCTGACGTTCGGCCCGATCATCGTGTCTTCGTCGATCTCGATGCCACCCATGCCGTTGAGCGTGCATCCGTGATTGACGAACACGTTGGCGCCGACCCGAAGCTTGAGTCCGTGGTCACTATGGATCGGCGGCACCAGCCGAAAGCGGTCGTCGATCGGTCGGCCCGTCAGCTCCGACCAAGCGCTCCGGATTGCCTCCTGGTCGGCGTACGGAAGTCGATTGATCGCCTCGCAGCACGCGAACGCGCGCGGCACCCCGCCGACGAGAGCCCTGATCTCCTCGCTACCTCGTGCAAGGAGCCGCTCGCCCTTCACAACCCGCGGCCCGATTGAGCGGTGCCAAGCATTCGTCGAGGCTAGTCCTCGCTCGTGACAGAACGAAGAGTCAGACCCTGCTGGGGCGGCGACCTCAAGCAGGCACTGCGCGAGGGTGAGCGAGGGGACTCGAACCCCCGACCGCCTGGACCACAACTCAGATCCCCGAAGTTCCATAGAATCTAGAAGATTGCGTTTTGCAGGTCTATCGCGAGGTAGCGTCAGGTTGCGTCAGGTACCTTTGGTACCCGGGGTACCAAACTTTTTGGATTTGTTGAGGAGCATCTGCGCATGTCGCCCGCACGCTCGACGGCCAGGAAGGCGTCCACGCCGGCCGCGCGGGACCGGCTCGCTGCTCGTCCGCCGCGATCTGTCCGGCGACGAGATCTGGTACGGCAAGTGGCGCGTCGGCGACGATCAGGTCAAGCGCCGGATCGGCCCCAAGCGATACGTCGCGACCGGCGAGGGGTTCACTCGCACCGAGGCCGAGGCACAACTGCGGGGGCTGATGGGCACGCTCCAGCTGCGTGGCAACGGCGGTGGTCGCGTCAGCGTGGCGCAGGCCGGCCAGCTGCTGATCGAGCGCCTGGAGACGAAGGGCCGCAGGCGCACCACGCTGGAGACCTACGAGTCGCACATCCGCGTGCACCTCGTGCCGTTCTTCGCCAAGCAGCGCCTCGATCGCATCGGCCGCCGCGAGATCGAGGCGTTCATCCGTCACATGGGTCGCACGGGGCGCTCGATCAAGACGACACTCAACGCGACCGGCGTCCTGCACTCGATCTTCGAGCTGGCGCGGCGCGAGGGCTGGGTCGTCGCGAACCCGTGCACGCTCGTCGACAAGCCGCAGGCGCCGCCGATGGACGCCGACATCCGCTTCCTCGAGCCCGAGGAGGTCGAAGCGCTGCTGCGCGCGGTACCCGAGACTGACATGGGCCGTGTGGAGCGCCCGATGTACCTCGCGGCCGCGATGACCGGGATGCGACAAGGCGAGTTGATTGCGCTGCGCTGGCGCGACGTCGACTGGAGCGCGCGCCGCGTACGCGTGCGGCGAAGCTACGTGCGCGGTGAGTTCGGCCCGCCGAAGTCCAAGCGCTCGTCACGCAGCGTGCCGCTGGCAGACCGGCTCGCCGGCGAGCTTGACCTGTTGCATCAGGAGACGCTGTGGCGCGGCAACGACGACCTCGTCTTTGCCCACCCCCACACCGGCAAGCCGCTCGACCGCTCGAAGCTGCTCAAGCGCTTCAAGGTCGCGTTGGCCTCTGGAGGCGTTCGCGAGGTGCGCTTCCACGACCTGCGCCACACGTTCGGCACGCGGATGGCGGCGCAGGGCGTACCGATGCGGACGCTGCAGGAGATGCTCGGACATCGCGACTTCAAGACGACGCTGATCTACGCCGACTACACGCCGAACGCGCACGAGGCGGAGTGGGTCGAGGCGGCGTTCGCGCTGCCACCCGTTGTCGAAGTTCAGCCCTGATGCCAAGGATCAGCGCCTTCTACGGGATCACGATCTGGATGTATTGGGACGAGGGCGCGCATGCGCGGCCGCATTTCCACGCGCGGTATGGCGAAGTACAAGGCGTCGGTCGACTTCAGCGGCGAGGTCGTCGTCGGATGGCTCGCGCCGCGTGCCCTGCGCTTCGTGGAGGAGTGGGCGCTCGTCCACAGCGAAGAGCTGCAGGCCAACTGGCACCGCGCTCGAGACAATCAGCCCCTTCTCGCGATCGAGCCTCTGGCCTAGCATGGGTTTCATGGAACCCCTTGTCGATGTCGTCGGTGTCGAGGTGATTGGCGACCACCGTCTCCGTCTGAGCTTCGAGGACGGCACGGTCGGTGATGTTGCGTTCGACGAGCGTGAGTGGCTCGGGGTGTTCGAACCGCTGGCCGACCCGGGCTTCTTTGGTCAGGTGCGCGTCGATCCCGAGGGCGGCACAATCATGTGGCCCAACGGCGTGGACATGGCGCCCGAGCCGCTGTACGCGGAGGCGCGACTTCATCGCGTCACGGCGCGATCCGCACGCGGATAGCGATGGACGGCTGCTCACTTCTCGACGGCCCGACCTTCGCTGTGGCGGCTCCGGCGCGGACCGTGCCGGCCCGCGATGGGCCACGCTTGGCGTAGCGCGTGGAGTCCGAGAGCTACTACGCGAACGTCGGCGATATCGCGTACATCCGCGTCCGGTTCCCGCATGGACCGGTGCGGTCGGAGGAGCGGGCGTGGGGTCTCTGCGACTACGACGAGCAGACAGGTGATCTGGTCGGGCTCGAGATCTGGTCGGCCTCGAAGGTGCTGCCCGAGGAGCTCGTTGTCGCGCTCCCGCAGGTGGAAGGACGCGGCACGAGCATGGATCGCCAGCCGGCCTGACGGTCACGCAGCGGTAGCTTCCAGTCGACGCTCAGCGGTGCGAGCGAGTGATCCGGGTCAGCAGCACTCAGGCTTCCTGCTTGGTGGCGTAGCGCTGTCTGGCGGCCTCGCCCGACGTGCCGAGCAACCGGCCGATGAACGACCAGGAATACCCATGCTCGCGCGCCTGGTCGATCGCGGCCTTGATCGAGCGCTCGGCGTCTGAGCGAGCAAGAACACCATCGCGCAACGCCGCGTAGACCCGCGGGTCGCGTTCATCATCAAGCGCGGGTTCGTAGTCCTCAAAGCGCTTGGCGAGCTCGTCGGCGTGATCGAGGATGTCTTGGACGCTACGGGGCATCACCATCACCTCAGAAACGTGTCGCGGGCCTTCATCGCATGCACGACGACCGGCGCCCTAACGCCATCGATAACGCCGATCTCGTAGATGATCGCGGCCTGATTGGCCCCGATGATCATCGTGAAATCGTCGTCAAGTTCGAACACGCGGATGGGATGGGCGTAGGCATGTCGGATGTCCTGATCGCTCACGCCGTGCTTGCGAGCGCTCGCCGCGATGACGACATCCACGGCCATCGCTACAAGTTACCTTGCGACCGGCGCGGGAGCAAGAGAGCGATGCGATCGCGGTTCAAACCGGCGGATCGATCGGCTTGGCCCGCGCCCGGGACGGTTGTAGGCGCTGTCGAAGCGGAGTCCTACGACGGCGTCGGCGCCGACGGCGATCTCGGCGAGGACCGCGAGCCCGACCCGGCGGGCGATCCCGGCGACGCTGAGCCCGAAGTCGTCGCGCAGCCCGGGCCTCCTCGATCGGGTTCAGGTCGTCGCGCGCCAAGGGCGGCAGTCTCAGAAAGGCGGATCCTCTAGACCTGCTTTCGCCTGCGCGCGAAATCGTTGGCAGGCCGTTCAGCCAGGCATTGACCGCGGCACGGTTGCGATTCCATGTCGACTCGGCGGCCGTGGCCCACAGGGCGTGGAGAACCGCGGCGATCTCATCGTCGGAGATGTCGGCGAGCTCGCGGCCGGCGCGGAGCTCGGCGGCGAGCTTGTCGATCACCCTGCGTACGCGCGGCGGGCGTTCGCGTTCTCGGGCGGACGCTCGCGTTCCGCGCGGCGAGGCGACCTGCGCGTAGTGCGTGCGTCGACCGGGCCCCGGGTAGCGTCCGCCCGTGGCCGCCATCGAGTTCACGACTGTGGTCGATGACATCTCGCGGGTCATCGACGGCGTCTGTGTCGCGGTCGTCGTGGTCGCGATGCTCTTCGCGGCCTGGGCGTTTGTGCGTGTGCAGGGCCGTCCGCCGGCCACGCCGTCGGCCTACCGCCTCTTTCGCCAGCGGGTCGGCAAGGCGATCCTGCTCGGCCTCGAGTTCCTCGTCGCCGCCGACATCATCCGCACCGTAGCGGTGGCCCCGAGCTTTCCGGGGGTCGGCGTGCTGGCGGTCGTCGTCGCCGTGCGCACGTTTTTGAGCTTCACCGTCGACGTGGAGCTCGAGGGCCGCTGGCCGTGGCAGCAGCGGACCGGGGGCAGGCGTCCTGATGGACCCCCGCGCCGTCTCGGGGCCTCCGCCGCGGCGAGGGGAGGTACTGCGAGGCTCCGCGCGACCTCGTGGTTCACACCCTCCGGGCGGCACGCCAGTCTGCGGGCACGCGAGCACACGACGTGCTGCGCGTGGGAGCGCACGCGATGCGACGCATCTGGCGCCATCGCTGCCTCCGGACGTCCTCGCTGGCGACGACTACCAGGCGACGACCAACGCGGCCCCGTGCTTGGGTTCGTGTCCGCGGCGCCAACGTAGAGGCCTGGGAGCGCTCGGCAGCACGGGCTTGCAGCGGTAGGCTGAAGGGGTCATAAAGCGTTCCGCGCCACCCAGGATCGCGACGGTCGAGCGGTCCGAGCTCACCGATGATGAGCGTGCTGCGCGCTTGGCGTCGCTCGCCGAGCGCCTTCGCCGCCCGAGCGGGGTTGATCGTGACGCGCTCGAGCGCGTCGAGCAGCTGCCCGGCGACGAGTAGCCAGTCGACGCGAGCGTGCACGCACACGATCTGCTGCGCTCCGACGCGCCGTTCATCGCCGATACGTCGACGTGGTGGCGCGCGCTCGCGCTGCCCGACGATCTCGGCGCGCTGCTGCAGAAGGCCGTGCGCAATGACCGCTTCTGGATCACGCCGATCGTGCGAATGGAGATCCTGTACTCGGCCCGCACGAGCGCGGAGTTCCGGGGCGCTGGAATCCGAGCTGGATGCGCTACGGATCGTTCGTAACGACCGCGCCGTCGCTGGCGCCGCGATGCGCGCGCTCGCCCAGCTGGCCCGCCACAACGACGGCTATCACCGCGTCCCGCTCACCGACGCGCTGATCGCCGCGGCGGCCGTGGGGTACGGCGGCCTCGCGGTGCTGCACCGCGACGCGCATTTTGAACGCCCCTCCGAGGCGCTCGCGTTTCAGAGCGTCGCGCTGCCCGGACCCTGACCACGGCCCAGGGATCTGACCACAAGTCTGCGAACTCCAAAAGTTGGCGTTAGTCGCCGACTCGACGGAGGACTCCTGGACGACTGGCACAGGATCTCGCCAACCCACAGCGAGACGCGGAGCTCCCGCCGCATACGACAATTTCATGCTCGATAATGTGTGTTATGTAAACCTAGACGTTGATCCGACCTGCGCGGGCCCTGGTCGCGAGACATCTCGCGCGCGGCAAGCTGGGTCCGCGCGCCCCGTGCGAGTCTCCGTCCGCGCCTCCTTCTTCGCCCGCGTGCCGAGCGCAAGCCGGGCGATTGGCGCCAGCGAGCGCCTTCCTGGCCGAGACGGCGTACCGTAGGTCCGGTGATGACTCGAGTAGTGCTAGATCTCCACGGTGCGCGTGCCAAAGACGGTGTCGAGATCGACGCGTTCGAATCGTTCATCGAGCACTTTCGCGCAGCGCTGCGCGAGTACTTCCGTGCCAGTCACGGCGGGATACCCCGAAGCGGCGGACGCCCCGCCGCACGAGACGCAGCCGCCACGGCATTCCGCCTCGTCGAGTTCCGAACCGGAAGCGGGATCGCAACGCTTGAACCTGCGCTGACGGGCGACGTGAGCACCCCGGACATGCCCCTAGACCCCGGCGATGCACTCGCGATCACCACTCTGGAGAGCCTGCTCAACGCGATCTGCTCGGACGAAAGGCTTCCCGGACCCGTTGTCGAATCGCTGTCCAGCGCAAGACGCGCGATCGGGGACGACGGCAGCTTCGGCATTAAAGTCTGCGGGCGGCGTCCGACACCCCGGGTAGTGATCGATCAAGAACGCATGCGCCGACTCCAGCGACCAGAGATCGAGGCCGAAGACACGACGCACGTAATCACGGGACGGCTGCACATGATCGAGGTCGACCAGCCCAGCCGCCGCGTGGCCATCCGCGGTCAGGACGGTATCGACTGGACCTGCTTGTACGCAGACGAGATGCATCCGGTCGTCACCACGCTGATCGAGCGCCTGGTGCGGGTAGCGGGTGTCGGTCGACGCAACACGCCGGCGACCGGCCGGCTCGCAATCTCGCAGCTCGAGGCCATCCCAGAGCACGCTCAAGACGTGCTGTTCACCGCCGAGACCGTCGCTCTCGAGCAGCTGCTCGCAGAGCAGCAGATCGATCGGCCCCAGGGACTCGAAGCGGTCGTTGACGCCGGGTGGGAGGACAACGAGGAGAGCCGGCTCTTCCTCGAAGCCACACTCGGTTCCGCGCCGCCCGGATGAGCACGCAGCCGGCGGCCCCGGCCGCCCCAGAGACCATCCTCTGCGACACGTCCTTCGTCAGCGTCGTGCAAGCAGCCGGCGAAAGGGCAAGCAGCGCGGAAACGATCGGTGCCTGGCCGGCGTCAACCATCCGACGGCTGAACGCCGCGATCCTGGCGATTAGTGTGATCACACTCGCAGAGCTCCGCGACGGGCACATCTACGCCAACTGGGGTGCGGCTCGTCGCGCCCGCGCCGAGGGCATCATCGCGTCATACCTCCTAGTCCCTCTCGACATGGCGATCGTCGATCGCTGCGCAAGCCTCCGGGCCGCCTGTCGCCACGCCGGCGTCGTCGTGCCCGACAACGACATCTGGATCGCCGCAACCGCGATCACTCGCGGCTGGCCCCTCGCCTCCTGTGACGCGCACTTCGACGCCATCCCCGACGTCAACCACCTGAAGCTCGCCGCAGCGTAGTTGCAGGCGTCAATGCTCGATAATGACGCTTATGTAAACGGCGACGTTCAACCGACCTGCGGGGGCCCTGACCGCGAGACCCGCGCGAGCTCTTGCAGGTCGCGCGCGCCCGCGTGATCACCCCAACGCCCCGAGCGTCGCGGCGAGGTTGTTCATCGAGCCCAGCGTGTTGGGGTGCTCGTCGCCGAGCAGCCGCCGCCGGGCGCCAACGACGCGCTGCTCCTACGTGCGCGCGAGCTGGTAGTCGCCGCGAAGCCTGTCATGGAAGGCGACCGCGAGTAGCAGGGTGGCGTGGCGTGGCTCGTGCAGCTCGCCGGCGAGGTGGCGTCGACGGGCTGACCGGGTTCCCCGACGCGATCGAGGCCGTCTTCCCGCAGGCCTGCGTGCAGACATGTCTGGTGCATCTCGTCAGATCGAGCCAGCGCTTCGTGCCCTAACGTCATGTATGCATTACCATGGCTGGATGTTGTGGGAGGTGTTCTTCACCGAGACCGCCGAGCAGTGGCTGGATGCGCTCAGCGACGAGGACTTCGATCGCGTCATCGCCGCAGCGGACCTGCTCGGCGACCGCGGTCCCGGCCTGGGGCGCCCGACGGTCGACGCGATCACCTCAAGCCGCCACGCGAACATGAAGGAACTGCGGACCGGGACGCTGCGCGCCTTGTTCGCGTTTGATCCCAAGCGCCGCGCGATCGTGCTGCTCGGCGGCGACAAGCGCGACGATTGGACGGGCTGGTATGAGCGCAACGTCCCGCTCGCCGACGATCGATTTGACCAGCACCTGCGTGAGGAAGGATTGACCTGATGGCTACTACCAAGGCTCTGTCGGAGATCAAGGCGGCGCGTGGCGTGACGCCCGAGCGCCAAGAGCGCATCGACGACATCAAACGCTCGATGCTGCTCGAGCACGGCCTGCACGCGCTGCGTGAGCGGCGCGGCGTCACGCAGACGGCCATCGCTGAGCATCTCGCGACCAGTCGACCGAACGTCTCGCGCATCGAGCACGAAAGCGATGTGCGCCTGAGCACCCTGGCCCGCTACGCCGAAGCGGTCGGCGGGCGCCTGCACGTCGCAGTCGTGTTCGCAGACGAAACCGTCGACCTCGTCGGCGAAGCACGCGACTGACCCAGACGCAAATCGAGCGCTCGATAAGACCCACTATGGAAACAGCGTGCCGAGCGAGCCGAGCGCCGCTCGCGCGAGGATGGGGGAGAGGCGATGATCTGCGGGCGTCGGCGAACCGCTCGCTCGGAGTCACGTATCAGGACGCGCAGCCGGGCGTGCGGTAGCGCGTCAAGCCCCGCGAGCCCGTCGGCGAGGATCCGCAGCTCCCGTAGCCGCTCGAGCGCTGCGATCAGCCCGTTGATCGTCGGCTCAACCGGCGCGCTGCGTAGCCGCTCAAGCTCGGTCACTCGCTTGCCGGCCGCGACCACGAGCAGCCGTTCGAGCCGGTCGCGCTGCTCGGGGGTGAGCGCCGCCGCGAGCATCGTCCAGCCGCGCTCATCGGCGCTCTCGCGCGCGGTACCGACCTGTCGCCAAAGCGTGCTCCACCCCGGCACCGCCACCGGAACCGCGGTCAGATCCGGCGGGAACGCTTCAGAATCGGGCGGCGCGTGGCCTTGGCAAGCCTGAGACGTTCTAGTTCCTCGGCTTCACGCACATCTGCGGGAAGTCGCGGAAGGGGCGCTTCAAGCTGAAACGGATCACCGACTCGAAGCGGATGCAGGCCAAGCTGCACGAGGTCAAAACCGAGCCGCGGCGCCGCCGGCATCTGCCCATCCCCGAGCAAGGGCGCTGGCTTGCCAGCGTTCTGCGCGGGCACTGCAACTACGACGCGGTGCCCGACAACAGCGACGCGTTACGCGCCTTCCGCGACCGGCTCATCAGGCACTGGCTCCAGGCGCCGCGGCGTCGAAGCCAGCGCACGCGATTGACCTGGGAGCGAATGTATCGCCTCGCTGACCGATGGCTACCGGCCGTTCGCATCCTGCATCCCTGGCCCGAGCGGCGCTTCGACGCCAGAACCCAAGGCAGGAGCCCCATGCGTTAAACGCGCATGTTGGGATCTGCGCGGGGGGCCGCCCCAACCCGAAAGGACCAAGGGCGGTCCCTACCGCGATTTCGGTTGTTCGTCAAGGCCCGTGCACAAGACGGCGAACGTGATCGACGCGATGCCCAAGCGCCTGCAACCGCGGGCCAAGACGCTGCTGCACGAGATGGCCGAGGCGCCGACCGAGGCAGACGCGCGGGCCGCACGCGAGCGCTTCCGCGCGGAGTTCGACGCCAAGTACCCCAAGGCCACGGCGAAGCTCGACAAGGACTGGGACGCGCTGACGGCGTTCTACGGTTCCCGCTGAGCACTGGCGCCACCTCAGGACGACCAACCCGATCGAGTCGACCTTCGCGACGATCCGGCTGCGCACGAAGGTCACCAAGGGCGCGGGCTCCAAGAAGGCCGCGCTCGCGATGGCCTACAAGGCTGCTGGACGCCGCCCAGGAGCGGTGGCGCAGGTTCAACGGCCACGAGCTGATCGCGGACGTCCTCGCCGGCGTCGTCTTCAAGGACGGCGAGCGGGTCATCGACGAAGACAACGACAACAACAGCATCGACGAGAAGGTCGCCGTGTGAGCGTTTTCACGCCATCTCATCGACAACATTTGACAATAACTCGCGGCGCGGCTGCCCCTCACGCTGTCAGCGAGGTTATCGACTCGGCGCCTTCCCGTGGCATTCCGATGGCCAGACCCAGCGGCGCTTACCGCCGGGTTCCGTTCCGTTGTTCCTCACGGGCCGATCCCACCGGGCTGTCAGTCGTTTCGTTGAATTTGCTCGCGATGTCTTCGAGGTACGCGAGAGCATCGCCGCGTGTTGTGAGCGCGGCAACGTGTGCGAGGATGGCAGGGTGCTCCTCGGGTAGCGTCATCTGGAGGTGGATGCGCAGCGCCACGTGCACGAAGCCAGCGAGATTGCTGTGCCCGACGGGCTCGGCGGCGCTGGCGGCCGACAACGGCGCGGCCAGTGCGGCGGGCTTGGCAGACACGGCCGGGTTGGGCAGGTGGGTTGGCGTGTCGCGCGGCGTCGACCGCGTCAGCAGCGGCGTCACGTCCGCGGCGTGCGCATCGCGCTGGGTGAGGGCGCCCAAGCCGAACAGCCGCTCGACGGTGGCGGGGATCGATGCATGATCGTAGGCGCGGTGGTCTACGAGGTTGGCTTCGATGAACGGCGAGACAACCACCGCCGGCACGCGGACGCCGTAGCGATCGAAGACGAATCCGAACTGGTTTACGTCGCCCGGCGTCGTGATCTTGTCGCCGGGCTCGACGGCCGCGGCGGGCGCGACGTGATCATAGAACCCGCCGTGCTCGTCCCAGGTGACGATGAGCACACTGCTCTGCCAGATCGGCGAGTTCCTGATCGCCTCGTACGTGTCCTTGATGAGTTGCTCACCGGCCGTCACGTCGTCGACCGGATGCTGGGACGTGCCGCCGCGATAGGTGTCGTCGACGGCGCTGCCATAGTTGGGCTCGATCCATGTGAACTCATACGGATAGTTGCCTTGTAAGTCGCTGGCGAAGCGACTGTAGCCCCGGACGTCAAGCGCGAGTTGGACGTTCTTGAGTGCCCCGGCGCTCGGGAGACTACCGCTGACAGGGCCGCAGTCGCCCCTGTAGATGCGCCACGTGTGCTGGTTGGCGGTGAGCGCATCGAACAGTGACCCGTGCTCGAAGGTGAAGCCCTGGACGGTCTCCCACTTGACGAGTTGCGCCGTGCTCGGGCTGCGGTCGAGGCCTCCCGACGACCCGGCCATCGCGAACAAGCGGTTCGGAAAGGTCGGCCCGGGCATCGACGCGCTCCAGTTGTCGCAGACGGCGAAGTACCTGGCCAGCGCGTTGAGGACCGGAAGTTCGCTCGGGGTGAAGCACTTCATGATCTCCGCGGGGTTCGCCTTGCCGCCGGCCTTGACGTAGTTGTCGACGAACCCGGAGTTGTCGATGCTCGGATACGGGCCGCCCGGCTGATACGTCGCTCCAGCGCCACTGAGCTGGACGAGCACATCGGGGAACTCGTGCGCAGGATCGAAGGGCATCGAGTCGTCGGCGCCCGCGGTCACCGGATAGCTGGCACCCCCGTAGCTGTTCTCCTGCGTTCCGTCGAGTCCGTTGACGGCGGTCTGCTCGTGCGTCGCCGGATCGGTTCCCGTGATCCCCGAGAAGCCGAGCATGTGGTCAAACGAACGGTTTTCGAGCATCAGGACGAAGACGTGATGGATGAGCCGCTCGGCGACGCTCCATCCGGGCGTCGACGCATCGATCGCAACGGTGACGGTCAGGGGATGGCCTCCATCGTTGAACGTCGTGACGCCCGGTCCGTCCGCGGTGTTCGTGGCGCTCCACACCGGGCAGTTGCCATGCCACGCGTACTCGCGGACTGTCCCGTCGACTAGGGCCGTGAAGTACGCCGTACCTTCTGCTCCGATGCCGGAACACGGATCGTCGAGATGGACCTGATGCGGATGATTGTCATTCGGGATCGTCGCAGGTCCGTCGTAGGTGCAGCACCCGTCCACGGATGGCACAAAGCGAGAAAACGAGAGCGGGACCGGCAGTCCGTTGGTGATCTGAAAATACACACCGAAGTCCATGCTTCTAGTACCTCCTATATGGCGCGCCAGACCGACGCAGGTTGGAGTGCTGCTTGCCCGTGGCGCTGCTGATGTCGGCCCTCAGGTGGCGCTCGCTGCCAGGGTGAACGGCACGAGCGCTGAACGCATGCGAAGCCAAGGCTGACCAGCGGGTGCCGTGAGCAGTTGCGTGAAGGTGATGTGACCCTGCTCCATCCATGCGCGGGGTGCGCCGCTGGGTCGGAGCGAGGCCGGGTTGAGGGCGCTGGTCAGTCCGACGGTCGGCCCGCACGCTAGGTCGTCTTTGAGCGTCAGCGAGTCGTGAGGCGTGACGAGTACCGCGCCGTGGACCGGTAGGGCGGCCCTGTCGGGGTAGACGCGCAGCAGGCCGTAGGTGTCGGCGCCTGGCGCCGGCGCGTCGGAGCCGACGGCCCTCCGGCAGGTGGATTGCCATGAGCTTGACCTCGGCCGGGTGCACTCCCGCCATCGCCGGCTTGACCGCATGCACCTATCTCACGTCGGCGTCGCGCAGCACTCGTCGGGCAGATCCGCAAAATGCTGAGCGCCGCGTGCGCCAGGACGGGCAGAGCGGCCAGTGCCGCGTTGCATGTCGCGGCGGGCCGTGCGGCCGGCGTCGTCGGGGGATTGCAGGGCAACAGACGTGCTGTTGACCATCGCTTCGAGGTCGCTGGCGTCCTCGAGGTGACGCGGGTCGAAATGAAACGCCGGCACCGGTAGCTCCCTTCCAAATTCATCCCGGAAGCGCTCAGCCGAGCCCGCCCCCGCCAAGCGCGAACATACAGACAGCCCGGAGCGCTGTCCACGATATTTGCCGGATCCCCCCGATACCCGACGCTTGCGCGGCGGCTGACCGTTGCAGTAGGAGGACCGTCAACACCGCCCGCCCGCACGGGGGCGAGCGACCCTGATCAGCTACTCACGGAGAGCGGCAACATCAACACTGCCCTTCTGGTCGTCGGTGACGGCGCCTAGGCCGGCGCCGTGGCGACCGCTCGTCGACACGGCGCCCACGTCGTGCTGCTCGTGCCTCCCGTGTCCAGCGTGCTGGTGGCCGACTCGGTGCGCGCGGCGGCAGCCGCATCGTCGGGCTGCACCCGAGGTTTTCGAGACGCTCTACCACGTCGTCACCGACAAGCGGCGCGGGGCTCACCGACGCTGACTGCGCCCGAAGCAGGTGTTTCCCGGGGCTCGGCGTTGGGACGCCCGGACCGCGGGCGTGCAACACCGTGGCTCTGCACGGGTGCCCATGTCGTCCGGATGCCACGCCTTGGCATGGCGCTTGTACGCCTCGGTGGCCTGCTCGAGCCTGGCGTCCGGCGTCAACCCGAGCACGGCGTACCGGTCCGTCGGTGCAGTGTGGCGGGTGCTCCTCAGGGGCGGCACCGGTTCCGGTTGATCGGTCACATAATCAGAGCGTTGCGGCGGTTGGCCCGCCCGGCGCCGGCAGCTAACATTTTCAGCGCATCGACGGCATCCGGTGTACGGTGCGCATTAGGCACTGATGATGTCCTAGTCAGCGCCGCGAGTGCCTGCGGGCCGGACTCATCAAGCGTACGAGAGGGAGCGTCATGGCGGCTGAATTGACGTCTGCGCAAAAGCTAGCGTTCCAAGAGCGGCTTGACGAGCTCGGGCTCGAAGCGGCGGATGTGGTTGCGTCGTTGAACACGGGTGATGCGGACGGCCCGACATACCTCACCGACGATCCCCACCGCACGTCAGCCGTCCCGGCGCACACGATTACCGTGGAGCACGTGGATGATCTCAAACGGCTTGCAGGAGTGTCCGACGCGGACTATGACAACGGAACGATGCAGCATCACCACGAGAAGCTTCCCGGGTGGCTCGAAGAGCACAACGATCTGCCCCTGAAGGAGCTGACGCTCACCCAGCGCAGGAACCTGCATCACGCGTTCATCGCTTACGTGTACGGCGACAGCTCGAGGGTCTCGAGCTACCGGACCGCGATCAACAAGCATCATTTTCCCTTCACGGGGACTGCGTACGCCGTGCTTGACGTCACGGTCAGCCCGGGGAAGCCGCTGATCATCGGTGGCCAGAGCCCGGGCACGAACTTCGGGATCGTGACGATCGAGCCTGGCGGTCAGATGATCATCGAGAGCGACGCGGCAGTGACCATTCAGCAGCTGATCGTGCGATGAGCCTCTGGATGAAGGAGCTGCCAGGAGCATGAGCCAGAACATCCAGAACGTCGGTGCAGACGCGCGCGACTTCACGGACGTGCCCCCAACGGCGGGCGGCATGGATCCGGCCAAAGACGGTTCCGCGGGCGAATCGGGGAAGTCAGGCAAGTGCAATCGCAGTGCCGTTGACGGCGCCGACGCCACCACCGCTGGCCAAACCGGAGAGCACGGCGGCGCGGCCGGCGCGGGCGGCGACGGGCATTTCATCAGAATCGTGATCAGCCACATGAGCGGCGACGTCAGCGCCCTGACGCAAGGTGGCAAGGGCGGCAATGGCGGCAAAGGCGGCAAGGGCGGGCCGGGTCAGAACGGCGGTGCCGCCGGCCCGGCGAACGGCAACTGCGGCGCATCAAGACAGGGAAGGGCAGGCAAGGGCGGCACTGGTGGCACGGGTGGCCCCGGCGGCAACGGCGGCGACGCCGGCTACATCAACATCACATACCAAACCGGAGATCCGACCTTCAGCCTGCTGAAGGTCCAGGCGGGCGTCAAGGGTCTGCCCGGTGTCGGTGGGAATGGCGGTGACGGCGGGCAGGGCCGCGATGGAGTGGGCCCGCCCGGGGATGGTGGGACGACTGGCGACGACACGGCCCACAACGGCGTCAACGGCACGATCGTCGTCAACGGTGTGCCGCACACCTGATGGCGACCTCGGCGATTGTCGTCAGGGGCGCCGACGGGACGCCTGCACCGGTTCCCCCGGTCGACGGCAAAGACGCGCTCCCACTCGCCGACGGTGGCCGAGGCACCAGCGGGAAGACGGCATGGTTGGGGCTCGAGTGCACGCTCTCGGCGACCCCGGGCGCGCGGGGCAACCCGGCATACGGTGCGCCACCGGCCGGCAACGGTGGCACAGGGCGAGCCGCGCCGTCGTTGTCTCTCACGATCGCCAAGATCAGTACCAGCGGTCCGCTGGCGATCACGGTGATGGGCGGCACCGGTGCACGTGGAGGCGACGGCGGTGTCGGCGGGACCGGCGGGCAGGGCGGCCAAGCGGGAACGCAGCCCGCTGCGTGCACGACAACGTACGGGCCCGTCAAGGGTGGTCCCGGCGGTCCTCCTGGGCACGGCGGCGATGCCGGCACGGGCGGAGCCGGGGGCGACGGCGCGCTCGCAAGCGTCATCTACGACGAGCGGCTGACAAAGCTCGACGTGGCGGTCCACTGCTTGGGTGGAAGCGGCGGGGATCCCGGCGATCCCGGCAGACCGGGCACGCCCGGCAAAGGCGGGCTCGGCAGCGACGGGACACCCGAGCGGGACGGTACGACCGCGTCGCCCGGCGCAGTCGGCGGGCAGAGCTCCGGCGGCTCGAGCGGGAGCGGGAGCGTTACGCCCGTTTCGAATCCCGCCGTTGAGCTGAAGCTCGTCGTCGCCGGGCTCTGAGCCGGGATGGACCTACCGTTCATCGGCAAGTGGTCGATGACGACGGCCGCCGGCGACGCCGTTTACGCCGACCCGACCACCGGCAAGCTCATGGTCGGCGCAGCGCCGGATGACGCGCATGCGCGGTTCAACGTCTACGGCACGGCCGTGGAGTGCATCCTTCAGGCCGGCGGGGGCAGCTACGTGGCGAGCGTTGCGGGTTCGCCGGCGACCTTCACGGCTTCGCTTCGGCGCGACGGGAATCCGGCCAAGTTCGCGATCACGGTGGGGAGCGGTGAGAACGTCTCGGTTGCGTGGCTTGCGAGTCCCGGCGCGGCGCAGGGGTGGGCGGACGTCAAAGGCGCACTGACGGCCGGTTCCGGGGCCGGCGCACAGTTCGCGCGCAAGATCGTCACGCTGGCGCTCGACGGGCTCGACCCGGAACCCGGCACGGACCTATCCTGGGTCTACCTCGCCGGCGCTGATCTGACGAGCCTCACCACGCTGGACCACGTTGACCTCACCGGAGCCGATCTCACAGGCGGTGCCAAGCTCGCGGGCGTATCGCTCAGCTCAGCGATCCTCACCCATGCCGACCTGACGGGAGCCGACCTCACCGGGCTGACCGATCTCAGCGACGCGCACATGGAGCACGCGGACTTCACGAACGCGCGGATGGACGACGCGGTGATGCAAGGAGTCCACGCCGACAACGTCATCCTCAACGGCGCACGGATGCCGCGCGTGAAGATCGCCGACGCGACGCTGACATCCGCCAAGCTCATCAAAGCGAAGCTGACGGGGTTCGGCACAACCGTCGTCAATGTCGACTTCACGGGCGCCGACCTGACGGGCGCGGACTTCACAGGGGCATCGGTCGGGGGCCTTACGCTCAACGACGCGACGCTCACGAACGTCGTGTTGAGCAACCCGGAGAAGAACCCGTCGATCGACCTGTCCGACGTCAAGCTGAACGCGAAGACGAACCTGACGGGCGCGCATCTGCGCTACGTCGACCTGAGGGGCAAGGACCTGTCCAACGTCCTGATGGGGCACGCCGACCTGACCGGTTCCAAGCTTGACAAGGCGATCCTCATCGGTGCAGAGATGGCCTACGTCACCCTCGTCGGCGCGACCTTGACCGGCGCCGTCGCGATGTTCGGAGCCAACTTGTCCAATGCCACGCTTACCGGCGCGCAGCTCGCAGGGGCGCAGCTCGGCTCGATCAGCGTCAAGTTCGAGCTCGTCGACGACTCGTCCGGCAAGGCCGCTTACACGGCCTTCCTCAACGCGCTCCGCAACGATGACTCCGCGGCGGTCATCACGACGTTCGGCGACCAGAAGATCGCGCTGACCAACGTGTCCGTGGCAGCGTCGCCGTCGGCGCCGGGCCGCGTGTGGACCGTGAACGCCACCCAAGGCACGTACACGGTCCGGCTGGAGACGATCAACGCCACCCAGTCGCTTACGACCTACCAGCCGCAGACCGCGGCGATCCTTGTCAACGCGTACATGAAGGACGTCATCCTGACGTCGGCCAACCTGTACAACGTCAGCGCGTCAGGGGCGCAGGTGTACGGCAAGGCCCTTCTCGACGGCCACGTGATCCTCGAGGGCGCCGACTTCAGCGACGCCAATCTCAGCGGGGTCAATTTTGCGCAGGCACAGCTCTACGGCGTGACGTTCGCGCACGCGACGCTCGTCGGCGCCAAGTTCGACGGCGCCCAGCTGACGCCGAGCGCCGCTGGTCACCAGGTCAGCTTCGCCAACGCGAACCTCCCGGGCGCGTCGTTCACGGACGCCGTCCTCACGAACGCGGTCTTCACCGACGCAGCCGTAGCCGTCGCCGGCGATGACGGGAACGTGGTGGGCGTGTGGCTGTTCTCGTCGCCCAATCCCGCGCCGATCACGGCGCAGCTCACCGCAGCGGCGAAGCGGTTCTCGCTGCCCGTCAAGCTCGCGGCAGAGCTCAAGCAGCCGACGGCAACGGCGACGATCATCCAGGCATTCGCGAAGCACAACATCACCCTGTCGGGCACCGCGGTCGTGGTGGCCCAAGCCCAGGGGCCGCTGTGGGTGATCACGGACGGGGCTGTCGCATACCACGTATTCCAGGCCGCCGACCAGAATGGCGTGCCCGTGCTCGGCGTCAGCAAGACCGCGGTGCTCGCCGCCGCATTCACGATCCCGGTGTACCTCCAAGACGATCTGAACACCGGACCGGTGAGCGACGCGGTGGTCAAGGCCTTCGCCACGGCTCATAGCACGCTCGCAACGTCGGCGAAGGTGCTGCGCGACACGATGACGGTCGACTGGCAGCTCGTCGACGCGGCCGCCGGCAGCTTCGACCTGTGGCTGGGAATCGACATCGACTCGCTCCAGCTGACCATCTCGGCGCGGCCCAGCATGCCGGCCGTCGTCGACTTCTTCGCCGCTCACTCGCTGCCGCTCGGGCGGCGAGCGACGGTGACCACCAACGGCGCCGGCCGCTGGGCCGTCGACAACGACAGCAACAACCCCTTCAACCCCGTCACGAACTACGTCAAGTGCAACCTGCTGACGAACGCGGCTGCGGGGACGCTGGACGCCTACGGCAGCGCTATGCGCGTGCTGCAGGTCGGCTCGGACGGCAAGTCCGTCTTCAGCACTGTCCAGATCTCCCTTACGACCCTGACGCAGGACCGACTCGCGCCTTCGACGGTGTGCCCGAACAGCGCCCGGACGAAGACGAATCTCGACGAGAAGCTCCCGTTCGCCGAGTGGATGCGTGCGAGGGAGTTGCCGAAGCCGCCGTTCTGTGTGCCGTCCGTTGACGGCGCCTTCTACTGCCCGCCGCCAGGACCAAGTTGAGGAGCCTGCCATGAGGACATCAGAGACCATCACCTTGCACTTTGACCTGAGCGGCCATCCTGAAGACCGGGAGTTCGCGCTGCTGGCGGGCGGCGGCATGAAGCACGTGCTGTCGAGCTACGCCGACGCGCCGGGCAAGCGAGAAGAGCACCAGGCCGCGAACGCTGCGCTGGCACTGATCGGCAACGAGCACATCGAGCGCATCACACACTTCGTCGAGGACGCCGAGATCACAGCCGATCACCCCTCGGCGCGGCGCGTCGTCTTTGCGTCGCAGGACGACCATTGCCTGCCGGAGATCGCGATGCTGTTCGTGCACATCCCGACGAAGCACCACGAGCAGCACCTCCTGCGCAGCCCCGCCACAGGCGACGACGCCGATCACGTCACGATGCTGGCCGGCTACGGCGTCGCGCCTGACGCAATCGCGGCGGACCACGAGGCCGTGCGCCGCGACGTCCAGCATGTCAAGACGCCGCGCGAGACCGCCAAGGCGTTCGTCTTTCACCATCCCGAGATCGGCAGCATGAACGCGATCGTCGCGCCCGAGGTCCTCTCGAACTGGATCCCTCAGGCCGACGGCTTCGGCGACCTCGTGACCTACTTCGAAAACAACGGGCCCGACTCCGGCACGACCTGGTACCAGAAGTCCTACTCGACGTGGGTGAACCCGAAGACAGGCAAGGAAGAGCCCTGCCCGGCGGACGACACGCGCACGTACAAGGACGCCAAGAAGGTCGACTGGCCCGTGGTCAACGGCACTGCGCTGATACCCCAGTACACCTTGAGCGACGAGGCGACGCACGGCGACGGCGGCGTCATGAGCGCGGCGGCACCGGTCATCCAGAACGTCCTGAAGGCGACCAAGGACTCCGACAAGTTCAACGGCCAGCTGTGGACATCGCAGCCCGGGACGACGCAGCACCTCAAGACGGATGTGGTGCCGGCGCCCCCCAAGCTCGCCGCCGAGCAAGCGCTCGGAGGCGCGGCCAAGAGCGGGTTCGGGCTCAGGAACACGACGTCGAGCTTCGGGCTGACGATCTATGACGACAAGCTGGCGTTCGACGCGACGGCGAAGAAGCTGTCCTTTCCGGTGAAGAACTGGCCGAACCGCTACCTGCTGGCGTATGTCCAGTTCCTCGACACGGCAGGGACGCCGATCCTGCGCACGGACATCGCCGGCTGGCATAGCGGGCTGTCGGACACCTGGCAGGGCGTGTTCGACGAGCTGGGCATGGACAAGCTGCTCCAGCGCAGCGACAGCAAGAACTTCCTGAACTGGGTCAGCTCTGGCAACTCGATCTTCGGCGTCCCGGTTCCTCAGCTGACGCAGGACACCCAGATCGAGTTCCTCTGGCCCGACAGCGCGTCGAAGGCGAAGGTGCTCTTCGGCGGGCTCGGAGTCGCCGAGGGCTTCACCGACTGGGACACCGATGTCTGCGTCGGCGGCGTGGTCGCCACGGCGCTCATGTCCTTTGGGATGGGCGGCGCGATGCTCGCCTTGAACGTGTACGTCATCAACCCCTTCATCGCACGCCAGACCGATGAGGTCCAGCTGGCGTTGACCGTCATCGGTGGCCTGATCGGCCTCGACGGCCTGCTCATCGGCGCCGTGGCGCGCGATGAGTCGTGGGGAAAAATGCTCATCGCCAAGACGTCGTCGATGTTCGCGTCGGCGCTCTTCGGAAAGATCGTGTCGTACATCACCGTCGAGGTCCTGAGGAGCATGCTCCTGGAGACCTTCGGGGAGGTCGCCGCGGAGGCCACCGCCGAGGAGATCCTCGAGGGCGTGCCTGCGGTCGGCTGGGCGCTGCGCATCGCAGCCGTCGCAGCCGACGTCATCGGCCTCGTCGCAACGACGGTCGAGGTGCTCGCCTCGCCGTCGGTCTATGACCTCGAAGTCAACCGCACGATGGACCTGACGGTCACCGTGACACCCGATCCGGGGGCCGGGACCGCGCAGAACGCCAACTGGCCTCTCGTCGCCGACCACTGGGTCGTGCAGGTCAAGTACCCGAAGTCGCCGGCGGGCTCGGGTGGCACGACGATCACACATGCCGGCCCGATGCCAGCCGCACACGACGCATCGCTCGTGGTCACGTTCGCCGCAATCCCGGCAGGAGGCAAGATCGACATCGTCGCCGGCGTGTACTCCGAGAACGACTGGCTTGCCGGCCAGTGGGAGAGTGGCTGGATCAGCGCCGTCCCCGGCGCAGACAACAAGCTTGCGAGCGCAGGCAGCATCACGCAGAAGCTCGTGCCGCTGACCTCGACCACGACCTATACGCAGAAGCAGCGCCTGAGCTACTCCGACGCGGCCAAGCACCACTGGCAGGTCACGCGCTTCGGCATCGACGCGTCGCTTGCGGGAACGCTCGACGCCGCGACAGCGAGCCCCGACTTGAAGGCGGCGTTCGCGGCGAACGACAACGACCTCTCGGCTGCCGTGACGATCACGGTGACGACTCAGGGCTCGGCCTGGAAGCTCACGGACACGACCGCGGGCGTCGCCTACCAGCTCGACCGCAAGCAGCTGTTCAGCGGCGATGGCACGACGTTCTACGAGATCGAGGTCCAGAACCTGACTAATGCAGCGCCGACGCTGCCCAAGGTCATCCAGGACTGCGGCCAGGACGGCCACGGGCTATGCCAGCTGCAGAACATCACGTACACCAACAAGGAGTACATGGTCGGCTACGCTTGGCAGGCGTCTGGGCAGAACATGCCGCGCGACGACGCCAGCGCGCCCGACAACGGGCAGATGTATGCGTTTCAGGCGATCACTGCCCTCGGCCAGCCGCAGGACCAGATCGTCGAGCCCGCACGCGGCTTCACGAGCCCGAGCTTCATCGCGTTCAACCAGTTCGGCCTGTCGCCGGTCATGGCCGTCACCGACAAGGCCGCCGGCGCAGTCGCGAACACGCAGGCAGCGCTCGACGCCGGCGGCCCCGTGCCCGCTGACCTTGCGAAGGAGCTACAGGGGTGGGGCGTCCAGCTCCCCGCGCACTGCACCGTGACCGTCGTCGGCAAGGGGCAGGCGTGGACGATCGCAGAGCCCGGCAAGGATCCGCTGCTCGACGCACGACTGCAGAAGGACGTGCTCGACACGGGTACCGGACCCAAGCTCCAGAGCGTGATCAACGTCTACGCCTGGCCCGTGCCCAGCCAGGACAACTTCTACCTGGACTCGCGTGCCTATACCGACGCGAACAAGCAGTACTTCATCCGTGGAGTCGACTTCAAGCCCGGGCAGACGACCTTCGACTACGACACAACGAAGGCGTGGGGTCAGTTCCGGGGCGTTACGATTACGGACCTCGCGGTTCACCCGCACGGCTACATCGTCGGGGTGGACTACGACAACCACAAGCTCCTGACGCTGAAGCTCGGAGCCTCGCCCGTGGACACCGAGCGCGCGCCGCTCGCGATGCCGCTGGCGGGCGAAGGCGTGCGCGAAGGCCTGCTGAACAAGCCGGTGGCGCTGACCGTGACCGCCGACGGCCGGATCCTCGTTCTTGAGGAGACCAACCAGCGCATCCAGGCGTTCGACGTCCTGGGGAACCCGGTGCCGTGCTTCTCAGTCGGCCAGACTCCGTTCAAACTAGACGCATCGCTGATGGCGTCGCTCGACAGCCGCGCGGGTGGGATCGCGCTGGTGCAGGCACTGCAGCGCAACGTCGCGCCCGCCACGGCTCCGCTGTTCGCCGAGCACGCCGGTGCCACGCCTGCGTCGGCGGCGGCGCTCGACAGCGGCTCGGTCGATGCGGCTCTCGCCAAGGCGTTCGTCGACGCCGGTTACGCGAAAGCGGACGCGCAACACAAACCGCCGCCATTCACGGTCGCCGTCACGACACCGGGAGCGGCGTGGCTCCTGACCGACACGACCACCAGCGCGGCGTACGACGTGCGTCCCGGTGACGACGTCAACGGCGATCCGCACCTGTACGTCTTCCGCGCATTCGTGCTGAGTATCGCGGTCGCCGCGCCCGGCGCGCACTGGCTCATCACGGACACCGCGAACGCGATGACGTTCGACGTCACCAAGCCGGCGACACGGCAGGATCTCGACGCCAAGCGGCTCGTGGCGACGATGCCACTGCGCACGGCAGGTCAGCCGGGGGTCAAGCACCTCGACGTCGCCGCCGAGACGACCGGCTACATCTACACCTTGACGTCGTCCGCGGGCGACGGCGAGCACCCGGACTACGCGCTCGACGTCTACACACCGGATGGGACGCCGCTGTTCGAGCAGCAGGCGGTCTACGCCGGGAAGCTCGCGGTCGACCAGTGGCGCTCGATGTTCACGCTGAACTACGAGAAGGTGCTCGGACCGGGCCAGCGCACCGAGCCCGGGGTCAGCGAGTGGGAGCCATCGACGCCGGCGGGGTCAGCGCCCACCGGCTGATGCGGCCGCCGACCCCCCGTCAGGTCCCGTTCGAGCTTGCCAAGCGTCATCCCGGGTTGCAGGTGCTTGCGTCGAACAAGGTCGACATCGTCCACGGCCTGATCGCCGGCGCCACGGGATTCGCCGACCTGGTGTCCTCGGCATCGACGCAGGGGCCGCCGGCCAAGGATTCGGGCTGGGCACGGCTCCAAGCGATCGTGCTGACGTCCGGCAAGCCGGCAACCGACCCCGCCGGGAACCCTGTTTCGCGCCTGCGTCTCACCGACGAGACGCTCGCGGCGCTGACGCCGGTCGTCGCCGCCGTGCAGGCGGCTGTGCTCGCGGACGAAGCCCTGCGCAACGTCCTGTGGACCGTGCTCGACGGCGTGGCCGCCGGGGTGGAGAGTGGGGGAGCTACGGCGCCGGACTGGTCGCTCGCGCCGCTGGCGACCACAAGCGGCCTGGCGCTGCGCTCCGCAAGCTACGACGGCGCGCGGCGGCGGCTTGAGCTCAGCTGCTTCAACGCGCTCCCGCGGCACCTCGGCGTCTACGTCGAGTTCCTGCAGGCCGGGCGTCCGCTGACGCCCGGCGAGTGGAAGAGCCGCCTGCCGGCAGGTGTGCCGGCGTCACTGGAGTCTGCGACGCAGAAGTACCTCGGCGTTTTCGCCCCGAATGTGTCGGTCGCCGGGCTTGTGCTCCCCGGCGACCCGCAGCCGCTGCGCATCGACCTGCCGGACGGCGCGGAGACGGTCGAGCTCGTCTTCGGTGGAGTCGGCAACGGCAACTGGGACCCGCTCACCGGCGCCGCCGGTGCGTTGCTGACGTTCGTCCTCGACTGCGCGCTCCCGACGATCATCGACCTTGCCGACGGAGACACCACCGACGGCTGGTACCGGGAGATCGTCGCGGACGCCGCGGTCCGCGCGGCCGTGATCGGTGCCGCCGCTGCGATCGTGCTCGAGCCGTCGATCACCGACAGCGCGACGCTGCTTGCGTGGCTGGCCGTGAACCTCGACGCGCTGCTGCTCGGCGACGAGCTCGCGGCGCTGCGCAAGACGATCGACCACAAGCTCGGCGCGGGTGCCGTCGCGAACGCCGCTCCCATCTTGGGCTGGCCCGCGCGGACGCTCGCCGCGCTGCTCGCCGCGCCGGCACCCGCGTACTCGCCGCTCGGAGCCGTTGCGTCCACGTTTGCTCTGCGAATCGGAACTGGCGCCGCAGTGACCGTGCAGGCCACGCTTGCCCCTGACGCGCAGCGCCGCGACTGGCCGGACGGGGCCCAGACCTACGAGCTGGTGGCGTCCTACGGCGACGGCTTCAGTCGCCGTCTGAGCGCGGCCGTCCCGGCGGATCCGCCGGGGGCGGCGATCTCCGCCACGTTCCCCAGCGTCCGCACCGGCGCGCCGATTGTGCTCGTCTGCGCCGTGCGGGGCGCGACCGGGAAGCTGCTGGCGAGCGGTTCGAGCGCGATATCCGCGGCGCCGGACGCGACCGGCGGCGTGGTATCCGCCACCATCCAGGTCCTCGACGAACCGGTGATCGTTACTCCTGCGACGACGTTCACCCGCACACGCACACTCCGCTGTGACGTCGGCGTCTACGCATGGGGACCGCCGAGCGCGTCGGACGCGACGCAGCGGTCGCTGAGCTGCAGCCCGGGGACGAACAGCTTGTGCGAGCTCGTCAACATCACGCTCCAGGCCGCGACGTCCAGTGTGGGGTACACGTGGAGGACGACCGACACCGGCGTGCAGGACTGCGCGAGCAGCAGTCCCACGACGATCGCCTACACGTTTCAGAACGTCGGCATGCTCGAACCGGCGGCCGAGCTGAAGACGATCGCGTGTGGCTTCGCCGGTCAGCCATGCCTGGCATACGGTCCCCGGCACGCGGTCTACCTCGATCCGCGCTCGCCTGAGCCGCATCTTCGGCCGGTTGCCATCGGCACGCCGGGGCCGTTCGACCTCACCGGCAACGGCAGCCTCGGGCGCTTCCGCGCACCCGACCTGACCGCGGTCGTGCTCCACCCGGCGGGCTACGCCATCGGCGTGAGCGCGACGGCCAACCGGGTCGAGATCGTCGCGCTCTCCGCCACGCCGACCACCGACGGCGACGCGCCCGTGTCGCGCGTAGTGGCCGGGCCCGGGATGCGCGCGGGACTGGTCGGCGCGCCCGTTAGCTGCGCGGCCGGCCCCAGCGGCGTCGTGCTGGTGCTCGAGGCGCGCAACGCCCGGCTCCAGGCCATCGACGTCGACGGCGACCCGGTGCCGATGTTCAGCGGCTCGCCGCTGGCGCCACTGAAGCCCGAAATCGGCGTCGCCTACATGGATCTCGCGATCTCGCCGGCCGGGCTCATCTACGTGCTCTCGAGCATCAATGGCGGGGCCACGGTGGGCGACTACCGCCTCGATGTCTACGACGCCGGTGGCGGCTTTCTGACGCGGACGAACGGCATCAACGCGGCGCGAATCGCGGTGGATGCCGCGGAACGCGTCTACACCCTCGACTACACCGCCATCAAGGGAGGAGAGGGACGCACCGAGCCCGCAGTCAGCCGGTGGGCCCCAAGCTGAACCACCCTGCGCCGTGCGTTGCGACGGTTCGCGTCCCGCGCGTCCACGCCCACGCGTTTGACGGGTTCGATGGCACGTCGCGGCTCCGGGTTCGCGGCCCCCTCTCCGCCGCAACAATTCCATGCTCGATAACGCCGGTTATGTCAACCTGAGTTGACGAACGGCCGGGAAACCTGCGGAGCAGCGCGGTCTCACAACTCGTTCTGCGACAGCCAATTGCTCTTCAGAGTGTCTCGTGACCAGCTGCTGAGGCGCCGACCCCCGCAGCTTCCACCGCACGATGAGATGGAATGGACAGGGGTGGCTCCAGTGCGGAGCATGCGGCGTGACGTCTACCTGATGCAGTAGTCCACGAACTCCGGGTGGTAGTGGAAGCCGACATTCGGGTCGCTGATCACGCTGTCCGGAACATAGTCGTACGCAAGGTAAGCGTGCGTGCCGGTCGTCCAGCAATTGAACTGCTGCCCGTCGAGAACGCTCGACAGGATTCCGTTGCCCTTGTACAGGTAGACCTTCCCAGTCCCCGTTCGGATAAGACTGATTCCCTTGTCGGCGACGGAGTCCATTACGGCAGGGGTGACGTCAAACGTAGGCGGGCTGGGCGGGCACACGGCCGGGTCGGGTGACTGGGTGAAGCCTCCCAAGAGGGTCGGGCTGGTGTTGTACCGGACGGGGTAGCCGGCCTTGGCGAGGCACACGTAGTCGCCAGGTGTCGGGATGCTGGCGTATGTTGTTCGGTCCGGCGTCACCAGGTAGGAGTGTTGTTGGGAGTCCTGCATGATGTAGCCGCGTTCGAGGCCTGTGGTGCCGCCGCCGCCTGTAGGGGTTTGGAAGATCTTGCTGTAGTAGGTGTTCTGGCACTCCGCGTCGACAGTCGGGTTGAGCGTCCCGACGCTGCGGAGGCAGTAGGTCTGGACTGGTCGGCCTTGCGCGTCGACCGTCGGGTTCGGCTTGTAGTGGTCGGCTGCGTAATCCGACTGCGTGAGCGCAACCGTGTCAAGGTCGAGCACGTTGCTCACGGCTACTACCAGCGAGAGGTACTTCAAAGCCTTGAGCTTGGCCTCGATGCCCTTAAGCTGCGCACCCTTGGCCGCTAGGTCGGCGTCGGAGAGCGCCCCGCTCTGGTTGGATCGGTAGTAGTTCTGGAACGTGTCGTACAGAGCGAGGCCCACGCCGTGCGAGCGGAAGCAGTTGAAGGTGCCGTACGCGTACGCCACGAGCTTGCCTGCCAGACTCGACGCGCTGATCGAAGGCGCCAGCTCCTTGACGCACTGGGCGCCGGCGGTGAGCGCACTTCTGAGCGAAGCGGTGTCGCCCAGGTCCGCGCTCGGCAGCTTCTTCAGGCCCTGTCCGATCGCGAATGTGAGCGCCATACGGACCAGCGAGGCAGACGTGTCGAGCTGGATCGAGGTTTCCCCGTGTGTGCCAGCAGGCGTGTCGATTGCGACCCGGTCGCCGGGCGTCCACAGCGTGCGACCGCTGAACGCCAGAGTCGTGAGCGCGTTCGAGGTGTTCGTCAGCAGGAACAAGGCGTCGGACGCTGCTGAGCCGGCGAACCCGTCCAGGAGTGCTGAACGGTTGTTGTACCGGTCGTTGACCGAGTAGACGGCAGCTGAGTTGTCGAGCATCACGGCGCGGGCTGCCGCGAACGTGGCACCGCCGGAACTGATCGAGTCGCCGTTCTGAACGCAGTGCTTCACCAGGTATCCGAACGGTGTGGGGCGGTTGCCCGGCAGGTTCAGCTGCGAGTCTGTAATCGTCACGTGCGTCTGCTGCGTGTTCGCCTGATAGTCAGACGTGCCGGACTGCTGTCGCCATGGACCGTCGCAGGTCGGCGCGGGATACCGGATCCCGGCGATCGCTCCCGTGACGACATCAGTGAACGCGAAGAAGCTGCTCAGGAGACTCAGGGACGTGACTGGCGCCGAGAGCTGCCCGGTGCTGGGGTTCACGGTCGGGTAGAGTGTCTCACCGCCGCTGTTGTCGCTGAACTGGTGCATGATCGCGGGAGTCCACGACTGAGGGTCGGGGAGTTCGCTCAGGTAGGGAGCCTGCGGGAGCGTGACCGTGACGGCGTCCGGCTTGTCGTTGCCGGGCTGGGTACCGGCCCAGTCACCCCAGATGTGCATGTCAGCTGTCGGGTCGGCCGGCAGCAGCACCGCGGCGACGATCGGGGCGGTTGGGGTGATGGACGTCCAGGCTCCGCTGGAGGAGTCGATCACGCCGGCGGGGACGGTGAGCGCGTACAGGTCACGGGTGACGGTAGTCGTGTACGCCGGGTAGGCGTACCTGTAGGAGGCATTGACGGTGCGGACGGGGCTGGGCGTGAGGCAACCGTTCTTCGCGATCGCGGCCTGGGACCTGCTGCCGACGCCTGGGACGCGATCGCCGCGCAGGTGCGCGAGCTGGGCATACGGGCGGCCCGCGATGATGCGGTCAGCTACCGGACCGGATACCGCAAAGGCATCCATAAGCTGCGTGCGGGTCGCGGTGGCGACGTCGGTCTGGCTCGTCGTCTGGCACGCCTCTGTCGCAGGTGGGGGGCTGGAGGTCGGGGTGACGCAACCGTGACCGGCTGCGACGATCGCAGTAAGAGACCCGGGGCCGATCCCGTCGACGGCGAGAAGGTCGGTCATCGTCAGGTAGGGGCGTGCGGCGATGAGACGCTGCGCGACCGGCGCGCCGACGTGCAAGACCGTCATGAGGGTCTGCTGGTCGGCGTGGTTGATGTCGGTCTGGCCAGGGGAGCAAATCTCGGAGACCTCCGGCAGCGTCGCGGCCGCCGGAGACGACACGGCAACCGGTGCGGAGTACGCGGCCGCGGTGGTGACGGCAAGTGGTGCCGTGATTACCGTCAGAGCGACGGCGAGGCTCGCGCCCAGGGTGGCAGAGCGGGCAAATCGACGGCGGGATGCGGGCATGTAAGACGGGACCTTTCGGATCAGGGCCCGTGGCCCAGAGGTAGCTGCCGGTCAGTGCTCCAAGGTTCGAGAGCATGACCGAAAATTGGGCGAAAAGATAGCTGCGCTGCATCTCGGTGTCCACGAGGCGGCCCAGAGCTCGCGGTATTCGGCTCCTAAGAAGAGCCCAAGGACGTCATTCGGCTCAGCGCGACTGGCTCCGGGCGTTCGTCGCAGCGACGTGGGCGACGAGGACGGGGCCGTGTTCGGGCAGTTTCTCGCCGACGAGGACGCCGAGTCCCCGTATGCGCGCGCCGTCGACATCCTCAGCATGGGGCGTTGTCGCAAGCTCTGGGATGTCTCAGCGACCGCGCGCGACGCGTGATAGATAGAGCTGCGCTACGAACCTCGAGGGCCGACGCCGCGTTCGGCGAGCATGGTGCGAAGTAGCTACGGTCAGACTGCCGAGCGCTGGTCTGAGGCGTGGGTAGTCCGCAGTCGCTAGCCGGACGGTAGGAGCGTCTCCCAGCTCGGGGCTGCCGCGGCACCCGACTGATTGTGACGCGCCGGCTCCGACCCTCCTCCGACGTTTGGTTGTTGAATCCCTGGTGGGAGTGTCCGAGGAACTGTGTAGGCATGAGCGAACTGGAGTCTCATGCCCACGAACACACGCAGCACGAGCAGGACCTTGATGGAGGATCGCGTCGCCGGCGTCGAGCGGTGCGAGCCCGTAGGGCGAGTGCCGGTCGG
>JBBSNY010000017.1:0-83298 GCA_038260305.1 Solirubrobacterales bacterium | reverse complement strand
GGCCTTCGCCGTGCACCAGTTGCGCGCGAACGGGCCGCCACCGGTGTCAGTCGCAACGTAGATGTCGTTGCGCTTGTCGTACATACGCGGGGCAGCGACCCACGAGTACTTGTCGTTGAAATCGCGCTTCTGCGGACGCGGAAGCGTCTGCTTGTTCCACGGGTGACGGGTGTCCACCGGGTTGCCGAGCGGGTCGTGCGTGACGAACGGGGCGGTGACTCCGTCCCAATCGTCGAAGTACGAGTGGCCCAGCAGGATCCGCATGGCCAGGTTGATCTCGACCAGGTCGGTCGTGACCAGCTCGCCCTTGAAGACGAGGCCCGGGGTGATGAAGCGCTTGCGGCCCCAGTCCGTCATCGTCTTGTAGTCGTACGTCACGTACTCGGGATCGTCGAACGCGCCCCAGCAGATGATGTCCGTGTCGCGGTAGCCGACCCGCTCGTAGCCCGGCATGGCCTCGTAGAAGAAATCGTAGAGGTCATCGTGCATCGGAACCGTGCGCTTGATGTAGTCCATGTAGCGCATGAGGCGGACGTAGTAGTCCGTCATCGTCTGGTGCGTGATGTCGGCGCTGCAGCCACCCGGCAGGATCGTCGAGGGGTGCGTGTGCCGGCCTCCGAAGAGGCAGTACATCTCACGCGTGTACCGGGCGACGCCGAGCGTCTCCAGGTAGAACGAACCCGTGAACGGGTTCAGCGCACGCATGATGTCCGCGATCGTCTTGTACCCGTGGATGTCGCAATGCGGGGCCGTGGTGTTCTCGGCCTTCGCGAGGACGGACGGGTTGGTCTCCTTGACCATCTGCTCGCAGAAGTCCACGTTGCACATGCAGTCGTTGAAGATCGCATGGTCGAACATGTAGTCCGCGGTCTCGGCGAGGTTGAACGCGTAGTCGCCGAGCTTCGGCGGCTTCACGCCATACGCCATGTTCTGGTTCAGGCAGGACACCGTGCAGTGGTTATCACCACAAATGCCGCAGATGCGGCTTGTGATGAAGTGCGTGTCACGAGGGTCGATGCCCTTCATGAAGATGTCGAAGCCACGGAAGATCATCGAAGTGCTGTAGCACTTGTTGACCTTGCGGTTCGTGAAGTCGATCTCCGTGTGGATACCGAGCGACCCGACGATCCGGGTGATCGGGTCCCACGCCATCTCCTTGACGACGACGCCTTGCGTCGCAGCCGGTGTATACGCTGTGGCCATGTGTCTCTCCCTTACTTCCAGTGAGGCGTGTAGCCGGTGGTGATCTCCGCGCGCGGATGCCGCCACTCGGGCTCTTTGTCGCCCTTGGTCTTGATCGACTGGTTACGGAAGTACCTCAGCACGGGGCCGTAGGTGAACTTCGCGAGGGCGGTCGAGCCCTTGGCGTTCTTGTCCTCGTCCATGAACGGCATGAACTTGTCCGGGAATCCCGGCATGGTGCATGCCATGCAGATGCCGCCGACGTTCGGGCATCCTCCGACACCGCTCTGCCAGCCGCGGATCGGCACGTTGCACTTGACGACGGGACCCTTGCAGCCAAGCTTCACCAGGCAGCGATGGTCAGAGCCGTACTCGGTCGCGAAGTTGCCGTGCTCGTAGAACGCTGCGCGGTTGCAGCCCTCATGCACAGTGCGGCCGAAGTGCATCGTGAGACGGTGCTGGTCGTCGAGCTCCGGAACCGGCGTGATGCCGGCCAGGGCCATGACGAGAACCGTCAGCGCCTCGGTGGTGTTGTCCGGCTGCGCCGGGCAACCCGGGATGTTGACGACAGGCAGTCCCGCGGCGGAGGTCCAGCCCCAGCCGAGGTAGTCGCAAACGCCCATGGCACCGGTCGGGTTGTTCTTCATCGCCGGGATGCCGCCATACGTGGCGCACGTTCCCAGCGCGACGACCGCTGCTGCCTTCGGAGCCAACCGGTCGACCCACTCGTTCGTGGTGATCGGCTGACCGTTCGAGGGGTTGACTCCCATGCCTGCGAAGTGGCCCTCGCCGTTGATCTTCTCGTTCGGCAGCGAGCCCTCGACGATGAGGACGAACGGATCGAGCTTGCCGGCCTCGGCGTCGTACCAGGCCTGCATGAACTCTGCGCCGTTCTCGTACGCGAGCACCGGGGTATGCGCAACGACCTTCGGCATACCCGGGATCGCGCCCGTGATGATGTCCTCGAGGCTCGGGTTGACAGCCGACGTCATGGCAACCGAGTCACCATCGCAGCTGAGGCCCGACGTCATCCAGATGACGTGAGCCGTGATGTTCTCTGTCTCGTGCTGCCGTGGTGCGAACTCGATTGATGCCATGTGAGCTCCTCCCTTTTCGACTAACAGATGCGGGGCAATGGATCTCCAACGAGCTGATCCATCACTCGCTTACCTCCGAAGGCGGTCGCCATGAGAACCATGCCCTCGGGTTCGGTCTTGCATTCGCCGATCTCCGCGGCTTCTTCGCCGCCCGGCATTGACCGCAATGCGGCCAGCGCCGCGTCCGCCGCCTGTGGGGCGACAATCGCGACGAACTTCCCCTCGTTCGCCACGTGCATCGGGTCAAGACCCAATATCTCCGAGGCGCCTGCTACGGCCGGGTGCACTGGCACCGCGGCCTCGTTGATGATCATGGCTACACGCGATGCTCTCGCGAGTTCGTTGAGAACCGATGCGACGCCGCCGCGGGTCGCGTCGCGCAGACAGCGCAGCGACGGACCGACCTCCTCGAGCAGCTTGTCGACCATCGGCCAAAGGCATTGGGTGTCGGACTCGATCTCGGCGTCCAACTCGAACTCGCCGCGGGCGAGCATGATCGCGGTGCCGTGATCGCCGATCCGGCCCGACACGAGGATCTTGTCGCCGGGGCGCAGCGCCGACGGCGCCAGGCTGGCGCGGTCGTCGATGATCCCGATCCCCGTCGTGCAGATGTACATCTCGTCGCACAGGCCGCGCGGAACGACCTTCGTGTCGCCGGCGACGATCGGCACGCCCGCAGCCTGCGCGGCGGCGGCGATCGCGACGACCTGGTGCTTCAGCGTCTCCGCCGACAGCCCCTCCTCGAGGATCAGCGACAGGGTCAGGGCGATCGGCTTGGCGCCCGCCATCGCGACGTCGTTGACGGTCCCGTTGACGGCGAGCTCGCCGATCGTGCCGCCGGGGAAGACGATCGGGTTGACGACGAAGCTGTCCGTCGTCATCGCGATGTTTCCGCCGAGCAGGCTCACGGTGCCGGCGTCGGCCATCGCCTCAAGCGTCTCGTTCGCGAAGGCGGGGACGAGCAGGCCCTCGATCAGGCCCTGCGTCGCCTTGCCGCCGGCGCCGTGCGCCATCGTAATCTGCGTCTCGCGGAACTTCTGCTTCTTCGCGCGCGCAGTCTCGATGATGCTGAGCACCTTCTGCTCACGCTCTGAGACTTCTGATGGCACTTAGACGACTTCCCGCTCACGAGCAAAGCGCCCGTAGTTGTAGTACGCGGCGCAGGCGCCCTCGCTGGACACCATGCAGGTGCCGATCGGGCGCTCCGGCGTGCAGCCCGAGCCGAAGACCTTGCACTCCCACGGCTTGATGACGCCCTTGAGGACCTCGCCGCACTGGCAGGCCTTCGGGTCGGCGACGCGCACGCCCGGGACGGCGTAGCGGATCTCGGCGTCGAGATCGGCGTAAGCCTTGCTGAGCTTGAGGCCGCTCTGGGAGATGAAGCCCATGCCGCGCCACTCGAAGTGCGGGCGCAGCTCGAAGACCTCGCCCATGACCTCGAGCGCACGGAGGTTGCCCTCCCACGGCACGACGCGGGCGTACTGGTTCTCGACCTCGCAGCGACCTTCCTTGAGCTGCGTCAGGATCATGTGGATCGCGTGCAGCACGTCGAGGGGCTCGAAGCCGGCGACGGCGATCGGCTTGCCGTACTCGCGCGGGATGAACTCGAACGGCCGCACGCCTACGACGGTAGAGACGTGGCCCGGTCCGATGAAGCCGTCGAGGCGTAGGTCCGGCGAGTCGAGCAGCGCGCGCAGCGGCGGCACGATCGTCACGTGGTTGCACATGCAGAAGAAGTTCTTGACGCCCTCCGCCTTGGCGCGCTTCAGCGTCAGCGCCGTCGACGGCGCGGTCGTCTCGAAGCCGATCGCCATGAAGATGACGTCGCGCTCGGGGTTCGCCTTGGCGATCCGCAACGCATCCAGCGGCGAGTAGACCATGCGGATGTCCGCGCCCTCGGCCTTGGCATCCAGCAGCGACCCGTCGGAACCTGGGACGCGCAGCATGTCGCCGAAGCATGTGAAGATCACGTTGTCCTCGTGCGCGAGGGCGATGGCGTCGTCGACGCGGCCCATCGGGATGACGCAGACCGGACAGCCGGGCCCGTGGACGAGCTCGACGTTGGCCGGGAGCAGATCGTCGATCCCGAACTTGTAGATCGAGTGCGTGTGCCCGCCGCACACCTCCATGAACTTGTAGTGGCGGCCGGGCTCGACGAGACCAAGGATCTCGCCGGCCAGCACCTGACCCAGTGCCGGGTCGCGGAACTCATCGACGTGCTTCATTCGGGGCCCTCCTCGGTAAGCCGGGCGATCGCGGTGCCGGCGTGTACCAGGAGCGTGTCCCCCGGCGCCACCGGGGCGACTAGATCTATTTCGACGGTTTCTGAGTTCCCGTCGTCGTCGGCGCAGAGCGCCAGTCCACGCTGCTCGTCGAGCCGCAGGACGTTCATCGGGATGGCGACGTCGCCGCATGTGATGCAGCCCGTCGTGTGGTCGCAAACCGGCGCTCGCGGAGCAAACACGGCGGCCGCGTCGGCGATCAGGCGACTCATTCGATGATGCTCGCCTTCAGGTCTTCGAGCTCCTGCTCGTAATCGGCGCCCATGCTCTCGAGCATGCGGCGGGTCTCGAGGGCCTCGCCCTCGTCGATCTTGGACATAGCGAAGCCGACGTGGATCAGGACCCAGTCGCCGGGACCTACGCCCATTCCATCCTCGTCGAGCAGGCCGATGTTGACGTTGCGCTGTACACCCGCGACATCGACCTTCGCGAGACGGTTCGTCTCGTCGACCACTTCAAGGATCTGACCGGGAATCGCCAAGCACATGTGTCTTTTCAAGCCCCCGTTCGTGTACGGCAGGACGGCATGGATTGCGGCAGGAACCAGTCGTACCACTCATGCTCGCCGGGCGCTAGATGTTTAGATCACCTTGCGGGGGTACCCTGCCGCAGCGGTCGGATATCCAGCGATTGCGGGCTAGGTGCGCAGCACACCTTGTGCCCGCGCGCGTCGCCGTGGTACCAACGAGCCGTCGTATTTGCTGCTGTGTCAGACCGGGAAAAGGGAGGATTGACTCCGCGTGTCTTCAGGACGATCGGTGACGCAGGACCCCATTGAGCAGGCGCTCGAGAAGCTCGGTTCGTATGGCGTGCCCGTGAACGAGATCGGTGAGCGTGTCGGTGGCCTTGTTGGCCAGATCGGCACGCTGGACCCGATGGACCTCATGGAGCAGATCGGTTCCATCGACCCCAGCCAGCTGGATGTCGGTGCGATGCTCGGCGAGGCGAAGGAGCGATTCGACTCACTCGACCCCGCCCTCCGCGTCCCCCTGATGCTCGCGGCCGGGTTCGTGGGCGCTCGGGTGGTGAGGTGGATTGTTCGCTAGGTCCCAGAGACGTCGAAGCGACGTCTACCCGCGCGCGCACGTAAAAGAGTTGCCGCGATGAGCACACCCCAAACCCACGACGCTGCCGACCGCGGCTCGGCTGGACCGGACGCATCCGGCTCGGCACTCGCCGTCGGTGAGCCCGTACAGGATCTGCAGCGCACGTCGGACGGTTCGACGTCGCTCAGTGCGCGCGAGATCGGCCGCCGTCGCGTCGCCCTCGTGGCCGGCTTCGTCGCCGGCGGCGGCATCACCGCGACGGCCGGGCTGCCCCTGCGGGCGATCGGTCTCGGACCTCGCACACCCTCGTTGAAAGGCATGCGAATGCGAAGCAGGAAGATGAACTCGCAGATGGCGCCGGCGATGATGTCGCTGGCTGCCACCAACCAGCAGTTGCTGGGACTCGTCGGCTCGCGCCGCAACATCATGTGGAGGATCGTCCCGCTCGGCGTCGCCGCGGCAGGATTTCGCTACATGACGGCAGAGCCGGACGAGCGTCAGCAGATGGTCGACCAGGCTCAGGCGCTGCTGGCCCAGGGGCAGTCCATGCTCGAGAGCAGTGGCGTCATGGAAAAGGTCTTCAAGTAGGAGAGGATCTGTAGTTTCCTGCTCCGGATCCCCGGAGCAGGCTCGCCGGCGGCCGATGTCGACGCGGTTTCGCCGACGACGTCGGCATCGAACGAGACCGCTGACGACCGCCGGGGCTACTTCACCTCGGCGTGGATGCGCTTGCGATCCGCGCCCTTCTGACAGAGCCGGCCGCCGTCGCGTCCGTGGCGGACGGCGACGCACTCGCCCATGATCGACAGCGCCGTCTCGCGCGCGCTCGTCGTCCCGAGGTCGAGGCCGACCGGCGCGCTGATACGCGCGAGCTCCTCCTCGCTGACGCCATGCTCCATGAGCCGCTCGCGGCGCTCCTTCTGCGCGCGCTTGGAGCCCATGGCGCCGATGTACTTCGCCTCCGAGCGCAGCGCGACGAGCAGGACGGCGTCGTCGAGCTTGGGGTCGTGCGTCAGCACGCACAGATACGTCGCGGGGTCGATCGCGCCGAGCTTCTCGAACGCCTTGTCGGGCCAGCCGGCGACGACGTCGAGCGCGTCCGGGAAGCGCTCCTTCGTGGCGAAGCGGGCGCGCGGGTCGACGACGTAGGCGCGCCAGTCGCAGATCTTCGCGATCGCCGACAGGTGCGTCGCGAACTCGACGGCGCCGAAGATGATCAGACGCGGGGGCGGCGCGCAGACGTCGATGAAGAGATCCCCACGAACCTCGGAGCTCTCGCCCCAGATGAGATCCGCGACGTGCGCGACGGCGTCGGCGTCGACCTGGGGGTCGCCGAGGGTGCCCTCGGTCTCGCCGCCCACGTGGACGAGCATCCGGGCGCCCGCGTGCGGGCCCTGAATTGCGGTGACCATGGCCGCGCGTCCACTACCGCGAGCGACCTCGGCAAAGGCTGCCTGGATGCTCACGGCTCGAACCGCTCGATCCAGACGTCGATCTCGCCGCCGCATGGCAGGCCGACGTCGAACGCCATGTCATCGGTGATGCCGAACGTCAGCAGCTGCGGGTCGTCGCCGCCGATGATGCTGTCGGCGATCTCGATGACGGCACCCTCGACGCAGCCACCGGAGACCATCCCCGAGACCTCGCCCTTGTCGTTGATCGCCATCTTCGAACCGGGCGGGCGCGGCGCGGAGCGGCGGATCGCCACCACCGTCGCGAGCGCCACCTTGTCACCCCGCTGCACCCAGCGGTCGACGTCGTCGATTACATCCTTCATCGCGTTGCTCCCTTCCCAGGAAAGTCTGACCTCGGGCGCTGCCGACGGCGTCGGACTGCCCCTGTAGGACACCTTACCCAGGGCGCTGCGCCGGCTCGATGCGCGGGAGCGCAAGCTGGCGCACGAGCGGTGCGCGGGCGCAGCCACGGCTGGCAGGGCGCCTATCCGGGCGGCGCCGGTCGGGGCAGGCCGGCGTCTGTCGTAGGCGCGGCTGCCGGCGCCTGCTAGGCCTTGGCCAGGTTGCCGGCGAACTGCTTGACGAGCTGCGTGAGGACTGCCACGACGGTGCCCTCGCCCATCGAACCGGCCTTGCCGGAGACCTGCGCGTTGGCGCTGATGTTCACGGAGTTCCCCGAGACGGTGATCGTGACGTCGCCCGCGGCGTTGCTCTGGCCGCCCTTCTCGCGGGTGTTCGCCTTGATGTTCGCGGTCTGGCCGCTGGTGGAGAGGATCTCGACCGGGCCGGTGAAGACCATGCCCATCGATCCCATCTTGACCGTGATCTCGGCCGTGGACTTCGTCGGGCTCTCGCTCGCCAGCACCTTCGCACCCGGCACGCACGGGATGAGCTTGGTGAGATCGTTGACGACGGCCCAGCTGGCTGCGCCATTGGGCACTGAGAACGACTCGGTCAGGACAGGCATATTGGTGATCTCCTTGGTAGTCCGCGGTCGAAAACTGGGCGGCAGGCCGCCACCGGCCACGTCCTCGCGCGCGGCCAAGCAGTCGGGCCGACGACGGCCGGAGACGATCGGGCCACCGTGCAGCAGCGCGTGCAGTATGCCAGGTCCGCCTACTGGGAGGGTGCCCGGGAATGCATGAGTTTACGCATAGCTTTGAGCCCGGCCCTATCGACGGGCTCGATGGATCGGCAGACCGCGATCGGCGCATGGCGCGCGGACGGCCCCGCGGCGGGTTGCCCGCATACAATCGCGCGTATGGCAATTCAGGCAGGTAGCTACAAGCTGGGACCGGACAACGCCACTCTCCGAGTGAAGACCGGCCGCCACGGCGCGGCCGCCAAGGCGGGGCATGACCTCGTCATCGAAGTCAAGTCCTGGGAGGCCACTTTCGACGTCGCCGACGACCCGGCGGCGGGCTCCGTCTCGCTGACGGCCGACGCGACCTCGCTGCACGTCCTCGAGGGCGTCGGCGGGCTGCAGGCTCTCGGAGACGACGACAAGGCCGACATCCGCAAGACGATCGACAAGGACGTCCTCAAGAAGAAGGCGATCGAGTTCACGTCGACGAGCGTCTCCGGCGGCGACGCCGGACTCACGGTCAAGGGTGATCTGCAGATGGGCGGTAAGAGCAAGCCCGTCGACTTCGTCGTCACCGGCGACGGCAGCTCGATCAAGGGCAGCGCGACGCTCAACCAGAGCGACTGGGGCATCAAGCCGTACTCGGCGCTGTTCGGGGCGCTCAAGGTCAATGACGACGTGACGGTCGAGGTCGAGGGGACGCTCTGACACGGAGCCCGGCGCAGCGCCGCTCCGGGACCCTCGAATGCGCCGCGCCGCGATTCGCCCGGCCACCGCTCGCGGCCCCCGCGCGCGCCATCTTGACGGGCGTCGGGAGGTCGGAACTGTCATACTGCGGCTGCTGTAGAGCGGCCGATCGTTGGCCGCGTAGACCTCTGGGAAGGAGCGTGACTGTGCAGGTATCGGCACCATTCGAGTACTGCTCTCCGAGCGCCGCGGGGCGCCGTTCGGTCAGCATTGGGAGGGGATCCGTTTGAGCGCCTATCGGGCAGTCTTTCTGCGCGTGCATCCGACCGGCAAGACGACGCTGAGTCTGAGCACGGAGGGCGGCGGGCAGGAGCAGCAGTTCGCCCAGCTCGTGTCGCAGGAGCTCGGCATCCCTGTCGACGACACCGAGGTCGTTCCGACGGACTACGACCGCTTCGGCGACGGCATGGGGTGGCTCACGAGCCCCAGCGGTGGCACCGCGAACGCGATCGTCAGGACCACGGGGAAGATCAAGGAGAAGGCTCAGATCCTCGCCGGCAGCATGCTCGGCGTGTCCCCCGGAAACCTGCGGTGGGGCAACGGCGCGTTCTACGCCGGCAACGACTACACGACGGGCAAGCGCATCGAGGAGATCGCGCTGTACGCGCACGCGGGAGCCATCGAGCTGCCGCCGGGCATGGAAGGTTCGCTCGACGCGCAGACGGCATACCGCGACTGAACGTCGATGTAGGGGAGGGCTTCAGACGATCATCGCCGTCGGCGGCGTGACCCTCGGGTCGGCGCTCGTCGGCGGTTGACGATCGGCTGGTTCAGACGTCGTGCTTGCCGGCGCGCCGCGACGACCTGCGATCGCGGCGCGTGCGCAGCGTCGCCATCAACGCGGCGCACGTGGCGCCCAGGACGGGCACCGCCATCGCGATCGTCTCCTCGACGGGGATCCCGGCGATATGCGCAAGCGGGACCATCAGCGGTCGGCGGCGTAGCCGTCGTCGTCGATGTCCGACCAGCTGCGGCCGGGGGCCGCGTTACCGCGCTTGGGGACGATGCCGAGCAGGTTGCTCGGCATCGCGAAGCCGACCGAGCCGGAACCGGCCATGCCCCAGCTCTGCTCCTCCTCGACCTCGCCGTCCAGCGACGGCGGCCGCCAGCTCGCCGAAGCCAACCCATCGTCGTCGTGGTCGGCGGCGATCGCGTCCGCGACCTCGCCGAGTGCCTTGAGGCTGTGGCCGCTGACGAGGGCGTTGCAGTACGGCAGCGCGGCGACGAGGCCGCCGGCCTTCGGCTGGAAGCCGGGGGCGCTGACGCGCGGGTTGACCCACACGACGCGGTAGGCGAGGCGCGCCAGGCGCTCCATCTCGCGCGAGACCATCTCCGGGTCACCGCGCTCCCAACCGTCGGAGAGGATCACGATGACCGAGCCGCGGGCCATGCCGCGACGGCCGTAGCGGTCGTTGAACGTCTTGAGTGCGTCGCCGATCCGCGTTCCGCTCGACCAGTCCTCGACGGCCTCCGTCGCTCGCCGGATGGCGCGCTGCGGATTGCGTCCGGCAAGCTGCTTCGTCAGGCGCGTGAGGCGCGTGGCGAAGACGAACGCCTCGTGGTCGGGACCGCTCGCGCGGGCGCAGTGCAGGAATTGCAGGTAGGCGCGCGCGTACGGCTCCATGGAGCCGGAGATGTCGCACAGCAGCACGAGCTTGCGCTTCTGGACGCGGCGGCGGCGGCGGGCGAGCTTGATCGGGTCACCGCCGGTGCGCAGGCTGTTGCGCAGCGTGCGGCGCATGTCCATGTGCTCGCCGTGGCGTCCGCGCTTGCGCCGCCGCGTGCGGCGCGTCGGCGTGGCGAGATCGAGACGGACCATGAGCCGGTAGAGAGAGGCCAGCTCGTGCGAGGCGAGTGCGGAGAAGTGCTTCTCGGACAGCTCCTCCTCCTCGCTGGCGGAGAGGATCGGAATCTCCTGCTCCTCGCCCTCCTCGTCGTCGTCGCCCCCCTCTCCACTGGACGCGTTCAGGTCGCTGCCGCCCTCCCCCGAGTCGGGCAGCTCCTCGTCGTCGTCGAGCTCCTCCTCCTCGGTGTCGTTGTCGTCCTTCGGCGGCGCCAGCTCGACATCGAAGTCGTCGGTCTGCTCGAAGTCGTTCTTCGCGGAGCTCCCGAAGACCTCGCGGAAGACCCGATCGAACGTCGGCAACTGGATGAAGCCCGTGACGAACACCGCGCGCGTCGTCCAGTACAGGCGCCGGCGCGAGACGGGCTTCGTCAGGACGAGCGAACGCGCGTACTGTTGCGTTTGGCTCGGGGTGACCGGCATCCCCGCGTCGTGCAGCCGCTGGCTGAACGCGCCCACGACCGCGGGCAGGTCGAGGACGAGGTCCTCGATCCCGAAGACGCCGTCGTCCTCCACCACGGGGTTGCCGTTGTCGGTCAACCGAGCGTCTCCTCGAGCTCGATGAGGCCCTCGAGCCCCTGGGCGCGGATGACCTCCTGGTCCTCGCTGTACTTCAGCACCGAGCCGAGCGTGCGGTCGGCGCTCTCGGCATCGAGCGTCTCGACTCCGAGCAGGTCCAGTGCGGACACCCAGTCGATCGCCTCGGCGATGCCCGGCGGCTTCTGGATGTCGCTCTTGCGCATCCGCGAGACGGCGTTGGCGACCTGGACGGTGAGCACCTGCGAAGCGGTCTTCACGCGCCGGCGGACGATCTCGACCTCGCGCTTGGGACCGGGGTAGTCGATCCATTGGTACAGGCAGCGGCGCTTGACGGCGTCGTGCAGGTCGCGCGTGCGGTTGGACGTCAGGATGACGATCGGCGGATGCGTCGCCTTGATCGTCCCGATCTCGGGAATCGTAACGGTCGCCTCGGCCAGCAGCTCGAGCAGGAACGCCTCGAAGTCGTCGTCGGCGCGATCGAGCTCGTCGATGAGCAGAACGGCTGGACGCGGGCCCGGGTGCTCGAGTGCGCGCAGCAGCGGTCGGCGGATGAGGTAGTCGGGGCCGAAGAGCTCCTCCTCACCGAGGTCCGAGCCCTTGGAGTCGGCCATCCGGATACTCAGAAGCTGCTTGGGATAGTTCCACTCGTAGAGCGCCTCGGCGGCGTCGATGCCCTCGTAGCACTGCAGACGGATCAGCGGGGTGTCGAGAACCGTGGCCAGCGCCTTCGCGAGCTCGGTCTTGCCGACGCCGGCCTCACCTTCGAGCAGCAGCGGCTGCGGCAGGCGCAGCGCGAGAAACGTCGACGTCGCCAGGCCCTCCTCGGCGAGGTAGTCGGTCTCCGCCAGCATCTGGCCGAGCTTCTCGACGCTCGGCACAAGCCGGCGCATCTCCTCTTCGAGCTCAGGGCTCCGTTCCATTTGGCTCATGCACGTGCCTCCACAAACCCGGCCGCGGCCAGGACTGCCTCGTAGTCTTCGGGTGTGTCCACGTCCAGGGGGACGGGACCGGTGATCGGCACCTCCACGACATCCTCGGCCCGCTGATCCAGCAGGCGCCAGACGCCCTTGTCTCCGTGGAGATTCTCAAGCTCACCAAACATACGGCGTGCGAAGGCAAACGGATGCCCACGCTCGTCGTCATATCGACAGACGGCGATGGGAGCGTCGCCCCGGGCCGCGAGCAGCGCCGCGACGGTCTCGACCGTGACCCCAGGCTGATCGCCCAGCATCAGGACGAACAGATCGGCGCGAGGATCGATCCTGCCGAGCGCCGTCGCGATCGACGACGAGCAGCCGCTCCCGAACGCCTCGTTGAGCACGACCTCGGCTCCGCTGAGGTCGACCTGCTCGCGAACGCCGTCCGCCGCGCCGCCGAGCGCGACGAGGAGCTGGTCGAAGCCGCAGTCGCGGGCCGTCGTCAGGACGTGACCGAGCAGCGTCTTGTCGCCGTAGGGCAGCAGCTGCTTCGGGCGTCCCAACCGGCGTGACCCTCCGGCACCGAGCACGAGCCCTGTGACGAAGACGTCACGCTGCGCCGACGGCATGCTGTTCTCGCTGGAACGTCGCCTTGCACTCGTCGCGGCAGAAGTAGACGGTGGCGCCCTCGTGCTCGAGCTGCGGCGTGTCGTCGGTTGCCAGAACCGTCATGCCGCAGATCGGATCGACCGCGGTGGTCGCCGTACCGGGGGACGGCGTCGACGCGATGTCGTCGGTCGGCATCATGCCCGTCGGTGCCGGCGCGTCGGGGGACGACGGCGGCGGGCCGGATAACCGCTGCGTCTCGTAGGTCTTCTTGCAGCCGGGTGCGCAGAAGTAGACCGTCTCGCCGGCGTGCTCGAGCTGCAGCGCGCCGGGTTCGGCGGGCACGGTCATGCCGCAGATCGGGTCGATCGCGAATGTCGGGGCGACCTGATCGTTCGGCGCGCGGATCGGCGCCGTGTAGGCGTCGCTGTAACGCGTCTGGATGATCTCGGCGAGGACCGTCAGGGCGACCTCGGGCGCGGTGCGGGCGCCGATGTTGATACCGGCGGGGCACTTCACGCGGGCGAGGTCCTGCTCGGACACGCCGTCGGCACGCAGCTCCTCGAGCAATGCGGCGCCGCGCTTCGGGCTCGCGACGAGCCCGATGTACGGCAGCTTGGCGACGATCCCGGCCTTGAGCGCCTCGAGCTCGCCCTTGCCGTGGGCGGCGATGACGATCGCGAGGTCGCCCTCGCGGACGGAGGCGGCCTCGTCGCCGACGGCGACGACGTCAAGGTCGAACTCCGATCCGAGCCGCTCGATCTGCGCGGCGATCGGCTTGGAGCCGACGACGGTGACGCGGGGGATCGGCAGCGTCGGCTCGAGGAAGAGCTCGATCGCGCCACCGGAAAGACAGGGGTTGACGACGTTCACGGCGCCGTCGTCGTTCTTGCGCGGGTCGTCGTCCTCGACGGCCTCCGGGAGGACGCGGACGAGGACGGGCTCGCCGGTCTGCATCGCGGTCCAGGCGAAGAGCCGGACGCTGTGCTCGGTGCAGGTGCCGCCGACGAAGCCCTGGATGGTTCCATCGCTGGTGATGAGGGCGACGTTGCCCGCGCGCGCGCTCGTCGGCCGCTGTGCGCGGACGACGGTCGCGGTCACGTAGGCCGCGCCCTGCGCGGCGAGCTCTTCAGCTCGCCGCGCCAGAGCGGCATTTCTCACTGCGGCGGCGCCGCGTTGCCCTGCATCGCGGCCCAGGTGCGGGCCGGGTTGAACGGGATGTCCCCGTGCTTGACGCGGCCCTCGGTGTGCACGCGGAGGCCGTCGATGACGGCGTTCGCGAGGCATGGTGGGGAACCGACGCACGGCGACTCGCCGACGCCCTTGGCACCGATCGGGTGGTGCGGGCACGGCGTGACCGTCTCGCCGAGCTCCCACTCGGGGCACTCCAGCGCCGTCGGGAGCAGGTAGTCCATGAACGATGCGTTCATGCAGTTGCCCTGCTCGTCGAACGAGATGAGCTCCATCAGCGCCTGCCCGATGCCCTCGGCGAGGCCGCCGTGGATCTGGCCGTCGACGACCATCGGGTTGATCCGCACGCCGCAGTCGTCGACTGCGATGAAGCGGCGGCAGTGCACGTGGCCCGTACCCGGATCGATGTCCACCACGGAGATGTAGGCACCGTAGGGGTACGTCAGGTTGGGCGGGTCGTACACGGCCTGCGCGTCGAGGCCTCCCTCGAGGCCCTCCGGCATCGGCGAACCGCTGTAGGAGTACTGCGCGATGTCCTCGATGGCTGCGCCCTTGGACTCGTCGCCGCGGACATACCAGCGGCCCTTCTCCCACGCGAGGTCCTCGGGACGCGTCTCGAGCATCCGCGCGGCGATCAGGCGAGCCTTGTCGCGGACCTTGCGCGACACGACGGCGACCGCGCCGCCGGAGACCGGGGTCGAGCGGCTTCCGTACGTGCCGAGGCCGTACGGGGTCTTGTCGGTGTCGCCGTGGCGGACCGTGATGTCGTTCGGCGAGATGCCGAGCTCCTCGGCGACGATCTGAGCGAACGTCGTCTCGTGGCCCTGGCCCTGCGTCTGCGCGCTGATAGAGACGACGGCCTTGCCGTTCGGATGGACGCGGAGGTCCGCGCCGTCGTTCATGGCCAGGCCGAGGATGTCCATGTGCTTACGCGGACCGGCGCCGACGCCCTCTGTGAAGAAGGAGATGCCGATGCCCATGATCTCGCCCTTGGCGTGCTTCTCCTGCTGCTCACGGCGAAGCTCGTCGTAGCCGGCGATCTCCATGGCGACCTTCATCGTCTTGTGGTAGTCGCCCGAGTCATACGTCCAGCCGGTGGCCGTCTCGTAGGGGAACTGCTCGGGACGGATGAAGCTGCGCATGCGCAGCTCGATCGGGTCCACGTTCATCTCCCATGCGAGCGCCTCGACCATCCGCTCGACCAGGTACACGGCCTCCGTGATCCGGAAGGAGCAGCGGTAGGCGACGCCGCCCGGTGCCTTGTTCGTGTAGACGGCCGTCACCGTGCAGTGCGCCGCGTCGAGGTCATAGGACCCCGTCACGATGTGGAAGAAGCCGGCCGGGAACTTGGTCGGCTGCGCGGTCGAGTCGAACGCGCCGTGGTCGGCGAGCACGTCGACGCGGAGGCCGGTGATCTTGCCGCCCTTCGCACACATCTGCGAGTGCATGATGTAGTCGCGGGCGAAGCCCGTCGTGGCGAGGTTCTCCGCGCGGTCCTCCATCCACTTGACCGGAGCGCCGGCGACGATCGAACCGGCGATCGCGCAGACGTAGCCCGGGTAGACCGGCACCTTGTTGCCGAAGCCGCCGCCGATGTCGTTGCACATGATGCGAATCCTGTGCTCCGGCAGGCCGGCGACCTGCGCGTACACCGTGCGGTGTGCGTGCGGGGCCTGGTTGGCGTTGTAGATGTTCAGCTGACCGGTGGTCGGGTTGAAGTCCGCCACCATGCCGCACGTCTCCATCGGGCACGGGTGCGAACGCGTGTCGATGATGTCGCGCGTCACGATCGTGTCGGCCTCGGCGAAGACGCGGTCGGTGGCGGCCTTATCGCCGGCCTCCCACGTCGGGCTCGCCAGGTTGTCGGTCTGACCGACCTTGTCGTCACGGATCAGCGGAGCACCGGGATCGAGCGCCTTGCGGGCGTTGACGATCGCCGGCAGCACCTCGTACTCGACCTCGATGAGGCCAAGCGCGTCCTGCGCGGAGTAGGCGTCCAGAGCGATGACGAACGCGACCTCCTGCATGTGGAAGCGAACCTTGTCGCCCGCGAGCACGGCCTGCGTGTCGTAGGAGATCGTCGGCATCCAGGCGAGGCCAAGCGTCTCGAGGTCCTTGGCGATGACGACCGCCGCGACCTTGGGGTGCGCCAGTGCCTTCGACGTGTCGATCGAGATGATGCGGGCGTGGGCGTACGGGCTGCGCAGCAGCGCGCCGTGGACCATGCCGGGCAGGCGCACGTCGTCGCAGTAGTTGCCCTTGCCGCGGATGAAGCGCGCGTCTTCCTTGCGCTTCATGCGGCCGTAGCCGATCGGCGCGTCCCGCACTCCGCCGGTCGCGTCGGCCAGCCAGCTGGCCATCTTTCCTGGTGCAGTCTCGGTCGTTGCCATGTGCTTAGTTACCTCCGGTGGCGGCGGCGGCCTCGTATGCGGCAGCCCACCTGATCGCCTTGACGATGTTCACGTAGCCGGTGCAGCGACACAGGCCTCCCGAGATCGCTTCGCGGATCTCGTAATCGGTCATATTCGTCGGGTCGGGATGCTTGTCGATCAGCCAACGGCCGGTGACCATCATCCCGGGGGTGCAGAAGCCGCACTGCAGGGCGTGCATCTCGTGGAAGCCCTGCTGAATCGGATCGAGCACGCCGTTCTTCTCAAGACCCTCGACGGTGAGGATCTCGTGTCCCTCGGCCATGGCGGCGAGGGTGGTGCAGGACTTGATCGGCTGCCCGTCCATGAGTACGACGCAGATGCCGCAGTTGGACGTGTCGCAACCCCAGTGGGTTCCGTGCAGCTCGGCCATCTCACGGATGTAGTGGACGAGCAGCATGCGCGGCTCGACGTCGTACGAGTGAGCCTGGCCGTTGATCGACATGGAAACTTGCATCGGTCAGTTCTCCTAACGGCCCGCGCGTGCGGCGGCCTTGACGAGTGCGCGCTTGGTGAGGACACCGGCGACGTGGCGCTTGTAGTCGACCGGTCCACGGCCGTCGGCGCTCGGCTCGCAGTCCTGCGAGGCCATGCTGCCGGCCTGGGCGAAGAGCGCCTCGCTCGGCGCCTGGCCGATGAGCGCCTGCTCTGCCCGGCTGATGTGCATGGTCGTGGGACCGACGGCGCTGCAGGCCACGCCCGCATCGGTGATCGTGCCGTTCTGGATCCACAGCGCGGCCGACGCGGCCACGATCGCGAAGTCGCCGGCACGGCGCTCGACCTTCTCGTGGGCGCTGCCGCCGCCCGGCTTCAGCTTGAAGCGGACCTCGATCAGCAGCTCGGTCGGCTGCACCGCGGTCATGTACGGCCCGACGTGGAACTCGTCCATGCCGACGACGCGCTCGGCGCCACCGGGGCCGCGCAGGACTGCCTCGCCCTTGAGCGCCGTCACGACGCCGGACAGGTCCTCGGCCGGGTCGGCCTGACACAACGAGCCGCCCATCGTGCCGCGGTTGCGGACGACCGGGTCGGCGAGCACATGCTCGGCCTCGAAGAAGATCGGGAAGTGCCGCCCGAGCAGCTCGCTCTCCAGCATGTCGCGATGACGCGTCATCGCGCCGATCCGGATCTCGTCGCCCTGTTGGCGGATGTAGCTCAGCTCAGGCTCGAGCGGGTTGATGTCGATCAGATGACCGGGATCGGCCAGACGCAGCTTCATCATCGGGATCAGGCTGTGGCCGCCGGCGAGGAAACGCGCGTTTCCGCCGAGCGATGACATCTGCGCGATGGCGTCGTCGACACTGGTTGCGCGGGAATACTCAACCGGTGCAGGGGTCTGCATTGCCAAGGTGTGACGCTCCTTCCGAGAGTGGACCGACGGACGATCCTATGCACGCTACGATCGCCGGGTCAACCGCATGAAGCGATTGCTTAATTGACCCTATCGCAGCTCAGGTCGTTCTTGACTGTTGCCCGTCTCGGAAGCGTCAAGGCTGCCGCGCGCTCCCTCGATGTCAGCGAGCCCGCCGTATCCGGCGCAGTCGGAGCTTTGCGCCGCGAGCTCGGCGACGACCTCTACATCCGCAGCGGCGGCTCGCTCGAGCTGACCCCCGGCGGGCGCCGCCTCGCGATCGCCGCCGGGGAGATCCTGACGCTGGCCGACGACACGCGGCGCGCGGTGCGCCAGGCCGGCGGCTCGCAGGCGACGCTGCGCGTCGCCGCCACGGCGAGCTTCGCCGAGCTCGCGGCGGAGCCGTTGCTCGACGCCTTCACCCGCCACCATCCGGGCTTGTCGATCGAGCTCAAGGTCGCGCGCGGGCATGAGTTCGCCCGCCTGCTGACCGACGGCCACGTCGACATCGCGCTCGGTCCGCGCGTCTCGCGCGACGAGCATCCGGTCATCGAGTCCGAGCCGTTTTTGCGCTACACGCTCGTCGTCGTCGCGGCGCCCGGCCACGCGCTCGCCGGCTCGCACGCCGTCGCGCCGGCGGCGCTCGTCGGCACACCGTGGCTGCTGGGCCCGTCGGGCCTGGACGCCTCGACGGAAACCGGAGCGTTCCTCGCCAGGCAGGCGATCGCGGCGGGGCGCTCGCGGACGTTCCCGAACCTCGCGGCGGCCCTGGCCCAGGTGGCGGCGGGCCGCGGCGTGACGCTTGCCGTCGCCCACACGGTGCGAGACGAGCTCGAGCGCGGCGCGCTCGTCGTGCTCGACGTGCGCGGGACCCCGATCCGGGGCCTGTGGCACGTGAGCCTGCCCGCGCCCGACCGCCGCAGCGGCGCAGCGGACGGGCTGCGGCGGTTCGTCACCCTCCCCGAGGCGACCCGGGCGATGCTCGCGCGGGCCGGGGGGGTGCCGGACGAGCGCTCCCGCCCGGGGATCCATACGCGCCGCCGTCGCTGACGGCGCGCGGAGTGGTTGTGGGACGGCCGGTTCAGGCGGGCCGCCCCGCTCAACCCTCGTCGGCGGCGCCGTCTTCCTTGTTGGCCTGCAGCGCCTGGAACGTCGAGCCCGCGTTGTGGCCCTCGTCGTCGCAGTAGCGCGGCGGCGGACCACCGAACTTCGGCGCCGGCACGGCGTCGCGCCCGCACCCTGGGTACAGGCACGTCAGCGTCTCCGCCGCCGTCTCGGTCTCGGTCTCGCTCTCGGTGTCGCTCATCTTTGGCCTCCTCGCAGTCCGTCGGCGGATCGCCGACCCTTGAGCTAAACGTAGCAACGTCGTTTCCGGCGCATGTCGTGGCGCGTCGGCACTCGTCGCGGGAGACCTGCAGGGTGCCTGCCGGTGGCCGGAGCGGCCTCAGCGGACGGTGATGCGCCCGGTCATCCCGGGGTGCAGCGTGCATTCGTAGCGATAGACGCCGCGGTGCGTGAACTTGCGCTTGACCGTGCCTTTGGTGCGGTTTCTGATGGTCTTGAAGCGCTTGTGGCCATCGCTGGTCACGTTGTGGTCGGTGGCAGGATCCATGAACTCGAACTTCACCGTCGAGCCCCTCCTGATCGAGACCGACTTGGGCGAAAACGTGAGGTCCTTGAGGACGACGGCTCGAGTCCCGGCCTCCGACATCGGCACCTGGCCGATGAGGGCCACCATCGTGATCAGACAAGCGGCCAGCACGGTAATCACTCGGCGGCTCACGACCGCGCAGACTAGCGGCTATGCGGCTGCGTGGAGCCGGATAGCCGGCAGTTCGAAGAGCCGGGCGCGCCGCCACTCTTGTCGGGCCGGCCGGCCGTCCGTCGCGTTCGGCGCAACAGAACGACTGCGAGGCCCCGCAGGGCCTCGCGGTGCTGCTTCGCTGCTCGATCGCTGCTACTTGATGAAGCCGCCTGCCTTCTTCAGGGTGGCCCGCTCGGTGGCGGGCACGTCGAACGAGCGCGGCGACGGGAGATCGTCGACCGCCGTCGTCTCGTCGGCCGGCACGTTGATGTTGCGGATCCAAGCAGAGTGCCGCGCCTCGACCGTGAGGATCGTTCCGGCAGCCGTCAGGTACGGGCGGTGGAGGATGTGGGCGGCCTGGCCGAGGTATGCGCTGACACCGGTGTCCTCGAGCACCTGAGCGGTGGCGGCGAACATCGCCTGATCGGTGACCGCGGCGCCGAAGTCGAACGACGGCGACCTGACCGCGGATCGTCCGAGCGCGCCCTTGAGAAAGGCCACGTGCTTGGCCTCGTGATCGGCCACGACCTCGTTGAACTTCTGCAGCGGGGCGTTGGTGCCCGCCGCCTTGTTCTCCAGCGCCAAACGGTAGAACTCGGCCTCGAGGAACTCGAGCGTGAGAGCGAAGTTCAGGATCTTGACGTCGTTGCGCTTGGACTTGTGGCGTGAGATCTTCGCCTCGGCGGGGCCGAGGAGCGAGAAGAACGCGCCGCCGGCAACGAGGCCGCCGCCGGCGAGGGCGCCCTTGCGGAGGAAGTCGCTGCGGTCGAGGCCGACGGCCTCGGCGGCGTCGCGCACGGCGCCGTCGCTGTCAATCGATTCGAGGTTCAGATGGTTCAAGGGATTCTCCTGGTGTGAGGTTCTGACGTTCGGCGGACATGACGCACCCGGCATTGCCGGGCGGCGCACTCGTAGCGGTGCAGCCCTGCTCGGACGGTGCTACTTGATGAAGCCGCCTGCCTTGCGGAGGGTGGCCTTCTCTGACGCGGGCTTGTCGAATGTCGTCGGCGCGGGGAGCGCGTTAGTCGGCGTGTCCGCGACGGCCGGCGCGTTGAGGAAGCGGATCCAGGACGAGTGACGCGCCTCGATCGCGAGGATCGTCGCGGCAGCCGTCAGCAGCTTCGGCTGATGGATGCGAGAGGCCTGGCCGAGGTAGGCACGGACACCGATGTCCTCGATCACCTGAGCGGTGCCCCGGTACCTGGCCTGATCGGTGACGGTGTCGCCGAAGTCGAAGTTCGGCCTCTTGACCGCCTTTCCGCCCTGGTCCCTGATCGCGCCCTTGAGGAACGTCACGTGCTGCGCCTCGTGGCCGGCCACCCACTCGCTGTAGCGCTGGAGCTGAATGTCGGTGCCGTAGACCCTGTTGGAGTTCGCCTCGCGATAGAACGACGCCTCAAGCATCTCGAGCGTGAGCGCGAAGTTGAGGATCTTGATGTCGTTGCGCTTGGACTTGTGGGAAGAGATCTTCGCCTCGGCGTCGTCGAGGTAGGGGCCGAACAGCGCGGCGCCGGCGATCAGGCCGCCGCCCGCGATCGCGCCCTTCTTGAGGAAGTCGCTGCGGTCGAAGCCGGCAGCCTCGCCGGCCTCGCGCACGGCGCCGTCGATGTCGAGCAGTTCGAAATTCAGATGGTTCAAGGGGTCTCCCGGGATCGTGTTCTGAGGTTCAGCGGACGCTGATCCGCCCGGTCAGGCCCGGGTGGAGTGTGGGCTCATGACGGTAAGATCTCGCGCGAGTGAGACTTCGCTTTCGCGAGGCGCCACAGTCGTCCCCTTGTGGTTGCCTTGCGACCTTCCTCGGCATGACGTCCAGTTCCCAGGCCAGGATCATCGCTCGACGGACCACGAGGACTGATAGCGGCGATCACCCGGGTGCGGATCAACAAGATGGCGCGCCAGCGCTTTCGTCGACGCGGCGCCACCGGCTTCGCCGGGGAGTGGGCGGCCGGATTGTGCATACTGAACGTAAGCGGCTCGCGGTCCCCGACCTGCGAACGGGCGTGCTCGCGCTCGACGGCTGAGCCTCAGCGCCCGATCGGCGAGCGTCATCGCGCCAGCTGCACAACGTCATGAACCACCACGAACCCGATCACGAACGCACCTACATGCCCGGCGAGCTGCTGACGCATCTTGACGCCCACGGCCGGGCGCGGATGGTCGACGTGGGCGAGAAGCCCGAGACGCAGCGTGTGGCGATCGCCAGGGCGATCGTGCGCATGACGCCCGAGACCGCGTCGGCGGTCGTCGCCGGCGACGCGCCGAAGGGCGACGTCATCGGCACGGCGCGGCTCGCGGCGATCCAGACGGCCAAGCGCACCGACGAGTGGATTCCGCTCGCGCACTCGCTGTCTCTGAGCTCGGTCGACGTCGACATCGACATCGACGTCGACGCCGGCGAGGTCAGCGTGACGACGACCGCTCGCGTGTTCGCGCGCACCGGCGTCGAGATGGAGGCGATGGTCGGGTGCGCCGCGGGAGCGCTGTGCGTCTATGACATGGTCAAGGGGATGGAGCGGGGCGTCGTGCTGGAGCGCGTCGAGCTCCTCGAGAAACATGGTGGCCGATCGGGTACCTGGAGGCGTTATGAACAAGATTGAGCCGTTGCGCGATGGACACGGCCGCTTCATCCGCGATGTGCGGGTGTCGGTGACCGACCGCTGCAACTTCCGCTGTCAGTACTGCATGCCGGCCGAGGGCCTGCCGTGGCTGGAGCGCGATCAGGTGCTGAGCTTCGAGGAGATCGAGCGGCTTGTGTCGGTGCTCGCCTCGATGGGTGTCTGCGACATCCGCCTGACCGGTGGCGAGCCGCTCGTGCGCCGAGACTTCCCGCGCCTGGCGAAGATCCTCGCGTCGGTCGAGGGCGTGGCCGACCTCAGCGTCACGACGAACGGCTTCCTGCTCGAGCGCGACGCCGAGGCACTGGTGGCGGCCGGCATCAACCGCTTCAACGTGTCGGTCGACTCGCTGCAGCGCGACCGCTTCTTCGAGATGACCCGCCGCGACGCGCTGCCGCGCGTGTTGCGCGGCCTCCAAGCGCTCGCGCAGTTCCCCGACGCCCACCCGATCAAGATCAACGCGGTCGGCATGCGCAACTTCACGGAGACCGAGATCCTGCCGTTTGCGGAGTTCGCCCGCGAGCACCCCTACGAGGTGCGCTTCATCGAGTTCATGCCGCTGGACGCCGACCACGCGTGGGATCCGAGCCTCGTGCTGACGGGTGACGAGATTCGCGCCGCGATCCATGCCGTGCATCCGCTGGAGGCCGTGCCGCGCGATCGCAGCGCCACAGCGCGCGTCTACCGCTTCAAGGACGGCAAGGGCAAGATCGGCTTCATCAACCCTCTCTCGGAGCCGTTCTGTGGCGACTGCGACCGCATTCGCGTGACTGCCGAGGGCAAGCTGCGCACGTGCCTGTTCAGCCTCCACGAGACGGACCTGCGCACCCCCATCCGTGACGGCGTTTCCGATGACGGGCTGCGCGAGATCATCCGCGACGCCGTCTGGCGCAAGGAGCTCAAGCACGGCGTCAACGAACCCGGCTTCCGCCAGCCGGAGCGCACGATGTCGCAGATCGGCGGCTGACCGGCCGCCGTCGTCGTCGCGCGCGCCCGGATGGGCGCGCTCAGTTCTCGCTCTTGAAGGTCCCGGCAATCCGCTGGAAGGTGGGAGCGAGTTCGGCCAGGCGCGCCTTCGTCGCAGTCTCGAAGACGAGCTGGATCATACGCTTGTCCTTGAAGAGGAAGTAGTGGTCATGGGCTCCAGCGTTGGAGCTGGACCGAAACGTATAGAGGTAGCGGTACCCCGGCACGCCGCCGAGCTCGACGGGATCGGGTTCCTTTAGCAGGTGCACTCGCGCGTCCTCCGCCAGCAGCCCGTCGGTGAACTTGCGCACGATCGGGAGCTTGGCGAAGGTGACGCCCTCGATGCCGACTCCGCTGCTGCGCATCTGCATCACGGCTGAGTCCCCCAGCGCGATGCGCAACGCTATGTCGGATTCGCCGGACGGTAGCGGCAGCAGCTTCCAGCTGGCCGGGTAGGCGATCGACACCTTCGACACCTCGTCCTCGAAGCGTACGACCTCGGCGCGAGGCGTCGGCGTGTCCGAAGTGATCAGGTTGCGGCCCACCGCCGCGCCGACAATCAGCGCGAGGACGGCCGCGACGATCACGACGACCAGCAGCTTGCGGTTCACGTCATCACCTGGGCAAAACGACGAGAGAGCCCGGCGGAAGCCGGGCTCTCTCGACGATCAGCGTTCCCAGGGCCGCTTGCCCTTTACGTTCAGCCGTCCCGGAGCGTCAGGTGGCGGCGCAGCCGCTGCCGGAGCGATCTCGATCCGCCCCGTCGGTGCGCTCGGCGCACCGCCGAACGGCATGTCCACGGCGCCACCCGCCGGGGTCGGCGAGCCGTCACGCTGCCTCGGGCGAACGCCCGGGGTTGCGCTGGCCTCGAACTGCCGCGGCGAGTTCGAGCCGACGACCGGTGACTTCGGACGAGCCTTCGGGTCGCCACCGGGCCGCGGGTACAGCATGGCCGCAGCCGTCGTGGCGTACTTCGGATCGCGCACTGCCGGGCCACGAGCGTGGGCCGCGCCGATCGGCGCTCCACGTCCGAGGCTCGCCAGGATCTGCGTGCCGCGGGTGTAGACGATGCCGGTGTTGATGACCGGCCCCGACCGACCCACGCGCTGCCAGAACTTGGCACCCTCCCCGGGGAACAGCGACTCGACGAGTCCGCCGCAGTCCTGGCCGGCCTTCTTGAGGAACAGGTTCTCGAGCAGGTTTCGACCCGCCACGAGGTTCCCGTTGATCGCGTCGAGCACGCCATTGACCGGCGCGGTCTTCTGGACGATCTCGCCCACCGAGCCGATGACGACGGCCAGGCCCTTGTTGATCTTGATGAGCTGGACGATCGTGTTGATCAGGTAGATCGCGAGCGCAGCGATGATCAGCGTGATGAGCAGGATCATGACTGCCAGTGCAACTGACATAGATCCTCCTATGCGTCCGGGAGGGCGACGTTGAGCGAGCCCCCGTAGTTGGCGACAGATCCTACGATCTGACTGATGTAGTTCTGCGTCGTCAGCAGGACGACGACCGCGTCGAGGTCCTTCGACGCGGCCGCGGCCACACCGGCGATCGCATCGATCCGCGGAACGATGCTCTTCGCCGCCCCGAGGACGCCCTTGAGCAGCCCTCCGAGTAGCAGCAGAGCGGCCACGAGGATGACGTCCATGACCCCGAGGGCCAAGCCGCCTGAGATAGTCGCCATGGTCAGCCTCCCGTTGCCTTGCGGACGACCAGTGCGGCCTTCGCGGCGATCCCCGGCAGGACGCCGGCGATCACCTGGAGCGGGCCGTTGATGTCGATGACCCAGCCCATCAGCCCACGCAGATGCTGGGACTCAACCGTCGCCAGCATGCCACCGAGCTCACCGAGCCCGTTGGAGATGATGATCAGACGCTTGCGGACCTGGTTCAGCCCGATGCCCAGGATGACGACGAGCAGCGCCGCCTCCACGTAGCTGACGAGAATCAGCAGGTTTCTACTCATAGCGACTCACCCGCTCCCGTGTAACCGTCCGTGAGGGCGTTCATGTAGCCGTCCTGGATGATCGCCTCCTCGATGACGAGGTTCAAGACCGCCGGCGTCGCCTTCAACAGCGGGATCTTCGACGTGTGCTTGGCGATGATCGGCGCCGTCTCGAGCAGGATCGCGACACTCTGCTGAATGTCCTTGACGAAGCTCAACAGGAGCATCAGCAGGATGATCACGACGATCAGGACGACGGCACCCATGCCGACGGCGATCTGCCAGAGCGCGTGCGTGTCAAATGCGGCAACAACTGTGGTCATTTGCCCACCGCGACCTTCCTGAGGGCCCGAGCCATGTGCAGGATCCGGACCGCACAGTCGTTGACGAGCTCGACACCGGCGTCGAGGCTGGTGGTCTGGGCGCGGACGACGTCCACGCCGGCTGCGGCACCTCTTGCCTGGTCAGCGATCCTCGCCGCCAGCGTGAGGATGGTCGACACGATGATGACGACGACCACGATCACGATGAACGCCAGCGAAAAGCCGATGTACCAGTCGGTATATGTAGCTCCGATGACCATATTCACTTGTTGCAGTTCAGTGAGGGGGTGGGCAGGAGGTTCAGCAACAGCGTGCTGCAGTCGACGCCGTTGGCATGCCCCGTGACGGTCGGCGTCCCGTTCTGCGTGCCGACGTTGCGGAGGATCCCGTCGAAGTCGACCAGGATCGCCTTCGCCGTCGTGTCGATGTTGTTGGCCGTGACGTTGATGCCCTTGACGTTGCGATCGATGTTGTTGGCGACCGAGAGAACCGAGCTGAGGTTGCCCAGAATGCTGCGAGCACTCCCGTTGATCTCGTTGGCCGACCGACGAATGTTCGCGACGTCGCTGTCAACGCTCTTCACCCGATTGCTGATCGAGATGACGCTCGTGAAGATCGAGTCCACGGATCCGCCGATGTCCTTCACGGTCGAGTTGATCTGCCCGGCGACCCCGTTGATCTCGCCGACCTTCCCGAGAATGCTCTTGAGCTTCGGGTCGATGCCCTTGTTCGCGATCTGGAGCGTGCGCCCCAGGCTTGCGGACAGCGGCGCGGCGGCCTTGCGGATGGCGGTCGAGATCGCGACGGTCTTGCGGGCTTCGTCGATGAACTTACCGTCCCGAGCGATCTCGGTGACCGTCTCCTTGATGTTCTTCTCCGGCTTGCCGCTCGCGTCCACCCTGTTGGTCACGCCACTCACCGACCGGTCGATAGACCGGGCGGCGAGCAGGGTTCCCGTCAGGAAGATCACCGAGAGCAGTGCCCAGGCGATCAGGATCACGAGCACCACCGGAGACATCCCTCGTGCTCCGCTGAGGATGCTACGCATAGCTGCGCCCCCCCCGTATTGGTGTCCGGGTTCCTAGCATTTCGTCCCGAGCACTGACAGGAGCGTCGACTTGCAGGCGCTCGTGAGGTGGCCCTCGGTCTTCCTCAGGCCAATGTTGATCGGTGTCGTGTCCGCGAGGATGCCGGACAGCGACGTGTTGATCGACAGGACCTGGCCGGGGATGAGCCCCGTGCCGCCGCTGTTCGCCGACTGGATGCTGTGCAGCTCGGTGTTGATCTGTCGGGCACGAGTCGTGACGTTCACGAGCGTCCCGGAGATGCTCCGCAACGTGCCGCGCACGGTGACGAGCACGCCCGTGATGCCCTTGAGCCTGCCGGACGTGTCCTGCAGCGAACTGGTGATCGTGCCGAGCTTGCCGCCTGTGTCGACCAGCGACGAGGAGGTGTCCAGCAGCGAGCTGTTCGTCGTGCCCAGCGCGGCATTCACGCGGCCCGTCGAACGGTTGATCGAGGTCAGCGAGCTGAGGATCGCGACGCCCTGGCCGGGAACCGGCTTGAGCGCCTTGTCGATCGCCGACAGGTTGCCGTTGATCGTCTTGACGTATTCAGGCAGCGGATCAGCGTCCTTGTTGACGTTGACCAGCGTGCTGTCGGTCGTCCCCAGGGCCTTGTCGATCGAGCTCAGGGCGCTGGTGATGCCGGACAGGAATCCGATGACCACGACGACCACCAGGATCAGGATGGTGGCGAAGATCCATGTCCACCTGGTATCGGACGCTAGGCGGGGCATGTGAACCTCCGAATTGCTGAGTCGTTCAACGTCGCGTAGATGCTCATGGCTGACGACCCGCGCACTGGTTGGCCGGCTTGTTCGGGCCGGGCAGCTTGTAGTCGATGCAGCTGGCCGTGTCGAGGATCTGGTCGGACACCTCGAGGATGTTGCCGGAGTCGACCTTGATGCCCTTGGCGATCTCGATCGTCTTGTTCGCGGCGCTGGTGATGTTGTTCGCGTCGTCGTCGATCTTCCGTGCGATTCCGAGGATTCCGGAGCCCGGACCGGCGATCGTGTTGATCGTCTTCGCCGTGCGGTTGATCGTGGACGCGACGCTGTTGATGCCGCCCGCGACCGAGCTGATGGAACCGGCGGTGTTGTTGATGTCGCCGGCGACGCTGTTGATCGACGTGGCGGAGCCACCGATCGACGTTGCGGTCGTGTTGATCGTCCCGGCGGTCGCGAGAATCGTGCTCGCGAGGCCGTCGATCGATGTCGCGTCGCTGTTGATCGAGCGGGCGCGCGACTCGATCTTCGTCAGGACGCCGTCGAGCGGGGAGGCCGTCTTGAGGATCGAGCGAGCGATCTTGTTGGTCTGGACGAGCTGGGCGATGGCGTCGGTCGACTTGTTGATCGTCCCGCCCGTCGCGCTAATGCTCTTGGCCTTGCCGTCGATGCTGCGCGCGGTGTTGACCGTCTTGGCGAGGAGTCCCGCCGCGATGGTGACCGATGCAGCCACGAGGATGAGGATGATGAGGTTGACGCCCTGCACGCCACCTCTGCCGCCACTCGGCCTACCGGCCGTGGTTGTTGGTCCCGACGTGGCCGTGGGCCGCTGTGATTGCGGCGTGGCCGACTTGCGGTTTCGGGTTAGCGTCGGCACAAGACGCTCCGCCCGTGTGGCGCCGATGCGCCGGTCCTTCTAAGCACTGTGGCTCCCCTCTGTTTCGCTCCCAGCCATGTGCGGCTTGGCACGCCGCGCTCAGCCAGTTGCTCGCTCCCTAATAGTCCCGGTCCGGATCCCGGTACGTCTCCCTCTGCCCGATCCGGCCGATCTGCTGGCCGACATTAGTACACAGCGCCCTTGAATGTCCAGCGGTCGTTGGCCGAAGGAGGAGGCTGTGTTCCCAGTGCGGCTGCAGCGGGCACTTTATGCGCCATTTATAGCTTTCTGCGGCGCCGCGTGCACCCCGGGTGCCGTGGACGCCGCCGAGCGGCCCTCCGCGGCGCCGGCGCAATCGGCGCTGAGGGGCGTTGCCGGGGGCCCCGCCGCTGGAGTACCGTGCTCACCTCATGGCGGTTGACACAGACTTGGCCCGCGTCGTGCTGCCGAAGAACTTCCTGCGGCCGTGCCTGCTGCTGCTGCTGCACGAGAGCCCCGCGCATGGCTACGACCTGCGCGAGCGCCTGCGCCCGCTGGGCTTCAACCGCGACGACCCAGGCCGCCTGTACCGCGCCCTGCGCGCGCTCGAGGAGGCGGGGCTCGTGCACTCGGCGTGGCAAGCCTCCGCCGGCGGGCCCGATCGCCGCACCTACGAGCTCACGCCGGCGGGCGAGGAGCGGCTGCTGCACGCCGCGGAGGAGCTTCAGGCCATGCACGCGATCCTCGACAGCTTCCTCGGGCGCTGCTTCGACACAGCGTGGTCCGACGGCCCGCACCGGTCGGCCCACGGGTCGAGCTGACGCGCTCGCCGGGCGCCTCGTGACCGCGGCGCGATGAGGGTCGTCGTCATCGGTGCCGGCCTCGGCGGCCTCGGCGCGGCCATGCGCCTGCAGGGCGCGGGCCACGACGTGACGGTCGTCGAGGCGCGCGAGCGGCCGGGAGGGCGCGCCTACCAACTGCGCGACGGCGGCTTCACGTGGGACACCGGCCCATCGCTCGTGACGATGCCGTGGGTGCTCGAGGAGACGTTCGCGGCCGCCGGCCTCGATCTGCACGAGAACTTGCAGCTCGAGCGCCTGGATCCGTTCTACCGGATCCGCTGGGCGCAGTGCGAGGAGCACCTGGACTTCGTCTCCGACCGCGATCGGATGCGCGGCGAGCTGGCGAAGTTCTCCGCGCGCGACGCGGCCGCGTTCGACGGCTTCATGGCGGCGATGAAGCCGATCTATGAGCAGGGCATCCTCGGCGCCGGACGGCGCCCGTTCGAGCGCGCGCGCGATCTCGCCGCGTTCACGCCGTCGATGCTGCGCCTCGGCGCGGCGCTGCCGCTGTATCGCGCGGTCTGCTCCCACTTCGAGCATCCCCGCGTGCGCGAGGCGTTCTCGTTTCATTCGCTGTTCATCGGCGGCGACCCCTTTCGCGTACCTGCCATATATGGAGCGCTCGTCTACCTGCAGTTCCTCGACGAGGTCTGGTACGCCCGCGGCGGCGTCTACGCGATCGTCGAGGCGATGGCGCGCGGCCTCGACGTGCGCTGCGGCGAGCGCGTCGAGCGCATCGAGCACGGGCAGGGCAAGGTGACCGGCGTCGTGCTCGAGGGCGGAGCGCGGATCGCTGCCGACGTCGTCGTATCCAACGCCGACGTGCTGCGCACGCACGAGCTCGTCGGGCGCCGCGCCCCGCTGCGGCGCCTGACGCCGACGATGTCGTGCTTCCTGCTGTACCTCGGCACCGACCGGACCTTCGACTCGCTGCTCCATCACACGCTGCTCGTCGGCAGCGGCTACCGGCGCTTCATCCGCGACGTGACGCGCAAGGGTCAGATCGCGCCGACGTTCTCCACGTACGTGCACGCGCCGGCGCGCAGCGAGCCCGGCATGGCGGTCGCGGGCGGCGACTCGCTGTGCGTGCTGCTGCCGGTACCCAACCAGCGCCGCCGGCGGATCGACTGGGACCGCGAGTCCGATCGCCTGCGCGACGCGCTGGTCGAGGATCTCGAGCAGACGTTCGGCCTGCACGGCCTCGATGGCGCGACCGTCGTCGAGCATCGCATGACGCCCGACGACTTCGAGCGCGACCTCGGTGCGGCGTGGGGCAACGCGTTCGCGGTCGAGCCGACGCTGCAGCAATCCGCGTGGCTGCGCCCGCCCAACCGCGACAAGCGGCTGCGCGGGCTGTACTTCGTCGGCGGCGGCACGCACCCCGGCGCGGGGATCCCCGGCGTCCTGCTCGGCGCCGAGATCACCGCCGGGCTCGTCGAGCGCGATCATCCCGTCTCCAAGAGGCATAGGCATGCTGCTGCACCGCTCTGACGACGACGGCCTGCTCGAGGCCCGCGCGACGACCAAGCGCGTCGCGCGGACGTTCGCGATCGCCTGCAAGCTGCTGCCGCGCGGGCTGCGCGACGACGTCTACCGCCTCTACCTCGTCTTCCGAACGCTCGACGACCTCGTCGACGACGGCGACCCGCGCGCGCCGGAGCGGATCGCCGCCGTCGAGTCGTGGTGCGCCGGAGCGGCCCGGGCCGCGAGTGGCTCGCGCGAGGCGCGGCTGCTCGCCGATCTGCAACGCCGCCACCCGCTTCCGCGCGACGCGATCGCCGATTTCTGCGCCGGCATGCGCCACGACCTGGAGCGCGCCGAGATCGAGACGGAGACCGATCTCGACCTCTACTGCTACCGCGTCGCCGGAACCGTCGGGGTCGTCATGGCGTCGGTCCTCGGCGCGACCGATCCCGCCGCGCCGCTTCACGCCTCCGCGCTCGGCCAGGCGATGCAGCGCACGAACATCCTGCGCGATGTCGACGAGGACCTCGCCGCCGGTCGTGTGTACCTCGCCCGCGACACGCTCGCGCGCTTCGGCTGCGGAGCCAAGCCTCCGCAGCCGTCCGCGCGCGAGGCGCTGCTGCGCGATCAGATCGCCCGCGCCGACACGCTCTACGAGCTCGGCTTCGAGGGCATCGCGCTGCTGCCCCACGGCCGCCGTGCGATCGCCGCGGCCGGCGCGATGTACCGCGAGATCCTGCGCCAGATCGAGCGCGACGGCTACCACGCCCAGGCTGGCCGCGCGGTCGTGTCGCGCAAGCGCAAGCTGTTCGTCGCGGCACGGACGCCGATCCCCCAGGCCCAGGCCCAGCGCGAGGCATGAGGCGAGTCTTCGGGACGCTGTTCGGCGCGCTCGTCGTGACGCAGCTCGTCTACGGCAAGGTGGCCAAGCTGCGCACGCCGGCCGGGACGAAGGCGATCGTCGCGCTGCTGCTTGGCGCCTCGACGGCCGACGCCGTGGCGGCGCGCGGTGCGCGGCGCGGGGGCGCGCTCGTCGGCAGCGCGGCCGCGCTCGGCTTCGCGACCGAGCTGGCCGGTGTCGCCACCGGACGCCCGTTCGGGCACTACACGTACTCGTCGCTGCTCGGACGCAAGCTCGGCGGCGTCCCGCTCGCCGCCGCGGCCGCCTGGGCGATGATGGCGCGACCGGCATGGGTCGTCGCGGGGCTGATCTGCCGCCGGCGTGCCTCGCGCGTCGCGCTGGCGGCCGGCGCGCTGACGGCATGGGACGTCTTCCTCGACCCGCGGATGGTGCGCGAGGGCTACTGGTCGTGGCCGGCGGGTGGGCGCTACGAGGGGATCCCGGCGTCCAACTACCTCGGCTGGTTCGCGACCGGGGCCGGCGTCTTCGCCGTCTGGTCGCTCGTCGACGGCGACGACGACCCGTTGCAAGACGGCGACGGCGCGTTGGCGCTGTATTGCTGGACATGGGTCGGGGAGCTCGTGGCGAACGTCTTCATCTGGCGCCGACCGCGCGTCGCCGCCGCGGGTGGCGCCGCGATGGGCGCGTTCGCGGTCCCGGCCCTGCTGGCCCGGCGCCGCCGCGACGCATGAGGATCGCCGTCGTCGGCGCCGGCGTCGGCGGCCTGGCGGCGGCCGCGCGACTGGCGGCGGCCGGACACGACGTCGTCGTGCTCGAGCAGGCCGCGGCGGCGGGCGGCAAGGCCGGCCGCTGGGAGAGCGAGGGCTTCGTCTTCGACACGGGCCCGTCGTTGCTGACGATGCCGTGGGTGTTTCAGGAGCTGTTCGCCGACACCGGAGCGCCGCTTGCCGACGAGGTCGAGCTCATGCGCGTCGAGCCCGTCACGCGCTACCGCTTCGCCGACGGCAGCGAGCTGTCGCTGAGCGCGGATGAGCCGGCCTCGATCGCGGCGCTCGAGGCGTGGTCGCCCGGGACCGGCGCGGAGTGGGCGCGCCTGCTGCGCACCTGCACGGCGATGTGGCGCGCGTCGGGGCCGTTTCTGTCGGGGCCGCCGCCGTGGCCGCCGCGGCGCCCGGCGCCGGGTGCCCCACCACCGGATCCGCGCGACTTCCTGCGCGTGCGGCCGTGGCACACGCTGCGCACGCTCGCGCGCGCTCACACCGCCGACCCGCGGCTGCAGATGGTCATCGAGCGCTTCGCGACCTACGCCGGGGCCGACCCGCGGCGCGCGCCGGCGGCACTCGCGGTCGCGGGCTACGTCGAGCATGCGTTCGGCGGCTGGCACGTGCGCGGCGGGATCCACCGGCTCGTCGTCGCGCTCGAGCGGCGCGTGCGGTCGCTCGGCGTCGAGCTGCGCTACGGGCAGCGCGTCGACGCGCTGATGCTCGCCGGCCGGCGGGTGACCGGCGTCAGCACGTCGCAGGGTCGGGTCGCCGCGGAGGCGGTCGTGTGGAACGGCGACGCGCTCGCGCTCGAGCGCCTGCTCGGCCGGCCGACGCAGCCCGCGCGCGAGCGGTCGCTGTCAGGCTTCGCGCTCATGCTCGGCTTGCGTGGCCGCACGCCCGGGCTCGCCCATCACACGATCGCGTTCCCCGCCGACTACGACGCCGAGTTCGACGACGTCTTCGAGGCGCGGCGGCTCGTGCGCGACCCGACGCGCTACGTCAGCGCGTCCTGCGTGACCGATGCCTCGCAGGCACCGCGGGACGGCGAGAACTGGTTCGTGCTCGTCAACGCCCCGGCCGACGCGCCGGAGTCCGAGGCCGACGCCTACGAGCGCCAACTCGTCGTCGCGCTCGGCGTCGGTGACCGGATCGTGACGAGCCGGCGCCGCACGCCGGCCGACCTCGAGCGCGAGACCGGCGCGATCGGCGGGTCGATCTACGGCGCGGCGCCGCACGGGCGGCTGGGCACGCTGCGCCGCCCCGGGCCGGTCGTGGGCGGGGTTCGCGGGCTCTATCGCGCGGGCGGCACGGCGCATCCCGGGGGCGGGCTGCCGCTCGTCGCGCTCAGCGGCCGGGTCGTCGCGGAGCTGATCGGGCCGGCGCGGTGAACCGCACCCGCGCCCTGCTGCTGATCTGTGCCGTCCCGCTGCTGATCGTCATCGCCGTGCTGGCGACATCCCTCGGCGGCGGCGAGGACCATCGCTCCCCACGCCCTTCGTCGCGCGGCCCGCTCCCGTTCGTCCCGCCTGACGCCGATCGCGTCGACGTCGGTAGCGGCGCGCGGGGCGCGGCGATCTTCCGCCCGCGCGGAGCTCGCGGCCCGGGGGCAGTCGTTGTCCTGCTGCACGGCTGGCGGTCCGTCGACCCGTCCTACTACGGCGCCTGGATCGCGCACCTGACCGGCGACGACGTGACGGTCGTCTACCCCACGTATCAGGTGCCGCCGTTCCTCGATGTGACGCGGCCGCTGCCAAACGCGCTCGCCGGGCTGCGAGCCGCGTTCGCGGGCGTCGACCTCATGCCGGGACGCCTCGTCGTCGCCGGGCACTCGGCGGGCGGCGTGCTCGCGGCGGACTACGCCGTCGTGGCGCGCTCCGCCGGCCTGCCATCTCCCGCGGCCGTCCTCAGCGTCTATCCGGGGCGGACACGGGACGCCGCCGGCGAGCGACTGCCGCTACTCGACGCGCGAGCCATCCCACGGCGCACCCGCGTGATCGCGCTGGCGGGCCTCGGTGACGCGGTCGTTGGCGAGGACATCGCGCGCGAGATCGTGCGCGAGGCCGGGGGTGCCCGCGCGCGGCTGGGCATCGTGCGCGATCCTGCGGCGTACGATCACGCGGCGCCGACGCGCGGCGGCGCGTCGGAGCGGCGGGCATTCTGGGCGCCGCTGGACCGGCTCATCGCGGCCACGGCGTGAGCGGGTCGACGCCGTCCCACGTGCCGCTCGAGCCGTAGGGCTCGAAGCGCGCGAAGAGCTCCTCGGAGTACCAGTGCTCGGCGCGGGTGCGCAGGACGACGTCCATGTGCGCCTGCGAGCGATAGGCGTAGGCCTGCGCATCGGCGAGCGAGCGCCACAGCGAGAACGTGGCCTGGCGTGCGATCGGCCATTCTCCGACGCCGACCGAGGCGAGCAGGCCCGGGCTGCGGCCGAGCTGCGCCGCGGGTGGCTCGATCGCGCGGTAGAAGCGCAGCAGGCGTGCCGGGCGGATCGTGGCGCGCGTCAGGATCGCGATCGGGTGGTCGCCGGGCCCAGAGGCGATCGGGTGGTGGCCGAGTTCGGTCGCGCTCGGGTGGTTGCCGCGCGCGGGCGAGCCTGTCTCGTCGCGCGGATCGGGCGCGCTCGGCTCGACTGACGGCTGCGGGGCGCTCGTAGCGCCGAGCGGCTGGGCGCCAGCCAGCGGATTCGTCCCGCCCCACGCTCCGTGCGCGCGCGTCGTTCGCAGCCGCACGTGCCAGGACTCGCGCGCGAGCTTCGTCCAGCGAGCGGCGATCGCGCTCTCGGCGAGGAACGCGTCGAGCGCCGCCTCGTCCTCCCAGACCGCGAACAACGCCCAGCGCCGCAGGTCGGCGCCGACGGTCATCGTCGCGCCCTTGCCGGTGCCGAGCAGGCGCCAGAAGCGCAGACCCGGCGTGGCGCTCAACTGCGGGCGGTCGAGGCCCATCCGCGACAATCCACGCGGCGCGTTGGCGCGCGGGTAGCGGATGAGGTGAAAGGAGGCGAGCGGAGGCATGGGGTACCTGTGGGCCTGCATTGTCGGCTACCTGCTCGGCTCGATCCCTATCTCGCTGCTCGTGGCGCGTCGCCACGGGGTCGACCTGTACCGCACGGGCGACGGCAACCCGGGCGCGTGGAACGTGCTCGAGCAGCTCGGCTGGGCGCGGGCATGGCCCGCGTTCGTCGGCGATGCGCTCAAGGGAACGCTTGCGGCGCTCGCCGGGTTCGCACTCGGCGACGTCTGGGTCGCGTACGCCGCCGTCGGCGCGGCGATGGTCGGCCATGCCTTCCCGGCCTTCGCCGGGCTGCGCGGCGGCAAGTCCGTCATGACATTCGTCGGCGGGGCGATCGCGCTCGCCCCGCTCGCGGGGGCGATCGCGCTGGGGCTGCTGGCGGCGCTGACGTGCACCCGCGGCGGCTTCGCGCTCGGCGCGCGCGTGGGCGTATTCGCGTTTCCACTGCTGCAACTCGCGACGTCGCCCGTCGAGCAGGTCGCGGCGACGGGCGGGCTCATGTGCCTGATCGGCCTGCGCTTCCTCGTCGGTAGGTCCGGCCGCGCCACGAGCGCGTCGGACGAAGCACCGACCACGTGAGGCGTGCCATCACGGGCCCGTCGGCGAGCGGAGCGAGCCAGAATGGCGCGCCGTGCGGGCGGTAGGAGCGCGCGAGCGCCGCGTGAATCGCGAGCCGGGCGGCGACGAGCAGCGCGTCGAGCCTCGTGCCCCGGCCGCTGAGCAGGCGCGGCAGCGGCAGGGCGAGCGTCAGCCATAGGATCGCCAGGCTCTCGGCCTGGCGCAGCGGCGTCGTCGCGTCGGGGGCCATGAGCGAGCGGCTCCAGCCGCTCCAGGTCTCGCCGGCCGAGTCGTACATCTTCACCTCGAGCAGGTCGCAGGCGTCGACGAACGCCATCGTGCGGCCGTCCCGCCGCAGCGCGCGCGCCATCGCGACATCCTCGGTCATGTTGGCGCGCACGCGCGCCCATCCGCCCGCGAGTAGCAATGTGTCACGACGGAACGCCAGGCACTGGCCGTTGGCGATCGCGCGCGTCGGGCTCGGCTGGTGGCCGAGCGCGTCGCCGGGACCGGTGCGGTAGGGGATCGTCGCCGCCATCGACGGGTGCAGGAGGCGCTCGCCCACGCCGGCGCAGTGAAAGCGCGGGCCCGCGGTGACGAAATCGACCTCGTCGAGCAGTGCCGCGAGCTCGCGCACGAGGCCCGGCTTGGGTCGCGCATCGGCGTCGAGGAAGACGACGACGTCGCCGGTCGTGGCGTCGAGGCCTTGCTGGAGCGCCCACGGCTTGCCGCACCAGCCGTCCGGCAGCGGCTCCCCTGTTATGACCCGCGCTCCACCGGCCCGCGCGACCTCGGCGGTCGCGTCGGTCGAGCAGTCGTCGACGACGACGAACTCGTGGACGTCGGGGTCCTCGCGCAGACCGACGAGGCAGGGCGCGAGGCGGGCGGCCTCGTCGCGTGCGGGGATGACGACGCTGATCGTTGCCGTCGGTTGCGGTGATCTGCCGGCCTGCAGCGGGTCGCGGCGGGTGCGGCCACGGGCAAGGCGGGTGAGCACGACGGCGGTGGCGGCGCCCTGCAGGCACGCGAATGGGCTTGGGCGCATGGCCCGGTATGGTCGTCGATCCCGACCGGAGGGAGCTCGCGGTGGACCTCAACGACAGTCCCGAGCAGGCGCAGTACCGCGCGAAGGTGCGCGCGTGGCTGCAGGAGCACGCCGATGCGGCGCCGGTGTTCGCGGGCCAGGACGAGCAGGAGAGCATCGCCGCGCGGCGCGCGTGGCAGGGCAAGCTCGCGACGGCCGGGCTGGCCGGCGTGGCGTGGCCGGTCGAGTACGGCGGCCAGGGGCTCGGCGCCGTCGAGCAGGTCATCGTCAACCAGGAGATCGCCCGCGCCGGCGTACCCGGGATCCTCGACGTCATCGGCGTCGGCATGCTCGGGCCGACGCTGATCGCGCACGGCACGGCGGAGCAGAGGACGCGCTACCTCGGGCCGATGCTGCACGGCGACGAGGTCTGGTGTCAGCTCTTCTCCGAGCCGGCCGCGGGCTCGGATCTCGCCGCGGTGCAGGCGCGGGCCGTGCTTTGCGACGACGGTAGCTGGCGGCTGTCGGGGCAGAAGGTGTGGACGACGAACGCGCACTTCGCTTCGTTCGGGATGCTGCTTGCCCGGACCGATCCCGACGTGCCCAAGCACAAGGGGCTGACGATGTTCGTCGTGCCGATGGACGGTGAGGGCGTCACGGTGCGCCCGCTGCGCAAGCTCACCGGCGAGCCGGACTTCAACGAGGTCTTCTTCGACGACGTCGCGCTCGACGCCGATGCCGTCTGCGGGCCGGTCGGCGGCGGTTGGGGCACGGCGCTGACGACGCTGATGTTCGAGCGCCTGACGATCGGGCTCGGGTCGGAGGCGATGGGCTTTCGCGCGGACCGCTTCGCGGCGGCCGTGGCCGGCGACGAGCACGCGCGGCGCGACCCGGAAGTCCGCCGGCGTCTGGGCGAGGTCGCCGTCGAGCTGCTGGCGGTGAAGTTCGCCGGCTACCGCACGCTGAGCCTGCTCGCACAGGGGCAGATCCCGGGGCCGGAGTCGGCGCTGGCGAAGATCACGACGGTGCGCGCCGCGATCGACGCCGGCGATCTGATCGCCGACGTGCTCGGACCCGAGGCTTTGGAGGGGTCGTCGGAGTGGGCGCACATGATCGGCTACCTGCCGGGGCTGAAGTCGGCCGGCGGGACGGAGGAGATCCTGCGCAACACCGTCGGCGAGCGCGTGCTGGGGCTGCCGCCGGAGCCGCGGCTGGACAAGGGTGTGCCGTTCTCGGAACTGCGTGCGGCGGAGCGGGCAACGGCTGCCGGGGGGTCGACGGCTGCGGCTGCGGGCGCGGGCGCGGGTCGCGACTCGGCGGGCGCGAGCGGGGGCGATCGGTCGTGAACCTCGAGCTGACCGACGAGCAGGTGTTCCTGCGCGACGCTGCGCGCGATGCCTTCTCGCGAGCGGCGACGGTCGCGGCCGCGCGCTCGGCGCTCGAGGACCCGGCATCGCTGCCCGACCTGTGGCCGACGGCGTGCTCGGCCGGCTGGTCGGGGCTGCTCGTGGGCGAGGCCGGGGGGGGCGCCGGCCTGAGCGCGTTCGACGCGATGCTCGTGCTGATGGAGGCCGGCCGGGTGCTCGCCGGCGTCGGCCTGCTCGGGCACCTGCCGGCGTCCTCGCTGCTGGATCGCGGCGCCTTCGCGGGGATCGACGACGTGGCCGAGGGCTCGCTGCGGGCCTGCTTCATCGCGGCGCGGCCGCCGGGCGACGTCCTCGACGGGTGGACGGTCGAGGGCCGGTCAGGGTCGTTGCGGGTGGATGCACCCGAGCTCGGCGCCGACGGCGAACTGCACGGTCGGGCGTGCTGGGTCGTCGACGCGCCGGGCGCCGATCTGCTCGTGGTCGCAGCGACACGGGCCTCGGATGGGTCGCCCGTGGCGGTCGTCGCCGCCGGCGACGCCGACGGCGTCGAGGTCGAGCCGGTCATGCGCTACGACGCGACGCGCTCGCTCGGGCACGTGACGTTCTCCGGCGCCGCGGCCGTCGAGCTCGACGGCGTCGGCGCGGACGAGCTCGCCGGCGCGTGGTATCTCGCCCAGGCGCTGCTGGCGGCCGAGTCGCTCGGCGGCGTCGAGACGGCGCTGACGGTGAGCGTCGCGTACGCGAAGGAGCGCTTCACGTTCGGCCGTGCGATCGGCTCCTACCAGGCGGTGAAGCACAGCCTCGTCGAGGTCTTGCGGCTACGCGACAACGCCTACTCGCTGCTCGTCTACGCCGGTTGGGCGTACGAGTCGTCGCGCTCGGAGTTCCCGCTGGCCGCGAGCGCCGCGCGCGTCGCCGCGGGCCACGCGCTGGACTACGCGAGCCGGGCGATGATCTCCGTGCACGGCGGCAGCGGCGCGACCTGGGAGCACGACGCGCCGCTGTTCTTCCGCCGCGCCCAGCTCTCGCGGCGCCTGCTCGGCGGCCTGGGCGACGCCACCGACCGCGTCGCAGGGGAGCTGCTGAGCGCGGCCTGACCAGGGGCGGCGCGGGCGTTCGCGCGGGCTAGACTGCGTCCTCCCGGGGCCATAGCTCAGCTGGGAGAGCGCCTGCTTTGCAAGCAGGAGGTCGGCGGTTCGAACCCGCCTGGCTCCACTCCAAAGCGCCTGGTAATCGGCGCTATTCTTGCGGCATGCCGTCGACAGCGACTAAGAGTGTTCCCCAGCAATGTTCCCCGGTCCTGGTGCGCGTCCCGGTCGGCCGTCAGCGCGCGCGTGCTGGAGAGGGCTACGTGTTCTCCAGCACACGCTCCGGTCGCCAAGCGGTGCTCACCGCACCGAGCGATCTGGTTTGCCTCAGCGGTCGTCAGCCATCCGCGCGCTGCTGATCCCGGCTGGGATCCGTCGGACGGCGTCGATCATCTGACCCGGTAGACAGAGCCCGTCTTCGGCCCAAGGAGTGACGTGAGCAGACAGATGTCGAACAGCGATACGGAGTGGCGGCTGGCAGGGCAGATCCCGCAGCCGCAGGGTGCCCCCGTGATCGAGATCCACAGGCCCCTGACGCAGGCCGAGCTGACGGAGTTCGATCAGGCCGCCGAGATCATCAACCGGCTTTCGGCCAACGCGGCCTACGCCCGGGCGGTACAGCTGCTGGGCGTCGCCGACCAGCAGCACGAGTCGCAGGTGGCGCGGGACCGGCCGGCTCCGCCCGCGGCGCTTGGGCCTCTCGCAGCCGCGATCGGCGCCGTATGCGCAGCGCTCACCGAAGTGCCTCACGATCTTCTCGCGCACGCGCAGCGCGACCTGCCAGAGAATCAGTACGAAGGCTTGGCCGCCACCGTGGCCGAGCTTCGGGACAGCAGCCGGTGGCGCGGTGCGATCTCGCTGGCGCCGGTAATGGGGGACCGGCGCGCGAACCTGACCGTCCGGGACGGAGCTCTTCACCTGACGGACGCGGCGAACGCCAAGGTCGAGGCCGAAGTGGGCGCCGATGTCGGCGACGCTGCGGTCATCGAGCGACTGCGCGGCGCGGTTCTGGTCGCCCAGCAGATGACCGTGCACTGGATCCTCGCGTACGAGGAGCTCATCGATCGGCGCGCATTGTTCCTTCGTCGTCTCGCCGCCGAGGTGCCGTTGGGCGCCCCCGCAGTGTTCCTCACCGCCGCCGCGGAGGACGCCCAGTCCTCGAACATCTCGTTCAAGTCGTTTCCATTGGACCGGATCGTCGCCCTGTACGTCGCGATCCGCCAGTCCGAGCAGTGGCTCGCGCAGGCGTCGAAGGAGTCCGCCGAGCACGGGGGGGACCAGGGTGCCGAACCTGACCTGGGTGGCGATGAGGGCGACCTAGCAGACACGGGCGACGCCGACGGTGCCAATGACGTAGCCGATTCGGACGGGGCCGGAGCGCCCGCCGGCAACACGGTGCCGCTGGACTTCGCTTCGCTCGTGTCGTTCGCCGAGCGACTGCCGACCGAAGTCGAGCGCGCATGGTCGGAAGCGCTGAATCAGGTCGGGCTCGACGAGGCGCACGCCGAGCTCAGCTCGCGCTGGCACAGCGTGCTCGTCGGTGCCGCACGCATGGCGCAGCGAGACGAGGCTGAGTCGAAGGTGGCCGGCGTGCACACCCGGCTTCCTTTCATGCCCGGCGACCCCCGCGCACTGGAAATCTTGGACATCGACGGTGACGTGCAGTCTCAGTGGGTGACCGCGACGCTCGGGCAGATGACAGGCCTCCAAGCGCTCGTCGAGAGCTTCCAGCGGCTGATGAACAAAGGCGGCGGGGAGCCGCTGATGCACAGCCCGGACGACCCTAGCTGGTGGGAATCCGGGGCGTTCGCCGAGACCCGCGGCCGCGGGTTCGGACTGCTGCGTCTGACGACCGAGGTCGACGTCGCGCTACGCGCGAGGCTCAGCGACTCGGACTCGGCCCCGGTGGTACCCCCTCCGGCACGGTGGGCCGACCGGTTGCGGTTGGCCGCGGACGCAAGCGACCGCGGCGACTGGGAGGCGTCAGTCATCCATCTCTGGATCGCCGTGCGCGAACGGGCGTCTCAGCTGGCCGGCGTCGCCCTCTGGGAGTTGCCCGACGACTTCGAGGAGCGCGTCGCCGCCGACCCGGAGGTCGTCGAGATGGCATCGGGGTTCACCCTTCTGCGCGATCTTGCTCGGCGGGCTCTCACCGGCGTCCCGGCGCCGCTCGGCTTCTACGTGCTGGCCGCGACGATCCTGATCGAGCCTCTGCGCAGGGTCTGCTCGGGCCTGTCCCAGACGCTCCCGCTCGCCGCCCGGCAGGGACCTCCCGCGGCGTGACCTTCGAGGCTCCTACCGAGCTCGATCGCCTGGGACTGATGGCGGCGCGCGACCGCAGCGGTTTGCGCATCGGTGCCACTGACGTTCAGCCCGTCATTCTCAGGGCCAACCTGCACGAGGCGATGTCGCAGCTGCCTCGGGCCGAGGTCGACCTGCGCGAAAGACTCGCCCGCGGGATCCTCATCGACTACCTCGCGCCGGTTGCGATCGACATGCCGAGCTCGCGCAGGTCGGGGCCGCGCTTCGTCGGCGACGTCATCTCGGCGGTGCCGGCCGGCCCGCGCATCTCCCTGGAGATGTCGAGCATGCCAGAGCTCACGGAGTCCCAGGTCGGCCTATTCGCAACGTGGAACGTCCCGCACATCGAACACATCCACGCGATCATGCGCGCCGCAGGGCTCGGCGATGACCGCCTAAACATCCAGGGCTTGGACGAGCTTCCACGGGAAGTCTTCGAGGTCGTCGTCCCGGTCAACGGGATGACCGTCGATGAGCGCACAACCATCGCCGGGATCACGCTCGTCTCACCACGCGCGCTGACCCCGGCGCTCGCCGAGCTCACGGACGTCCCTGATCTGGCCGGCCCCTTCGAACGCTCCGAGTGTTTGGCGATCTGCCATGTCACCGCCTCGCTGATGTTCGACGCCGAGCGCCAGGCCCTGGCCCTGGTCGACGGTGCGCTCGACTGGCTGGTGGTAACGCTCCGCTACGGGACGGCGCACTGGCCTGACGGCACACCACTGCGATTCGAACGTGTCGAGTGCAGGGCGCTGCCGCAGCGCGGCGAGCTCGCGTGGGTCCGCGGCGTCGTCAATGGACGTCAGTGGATCCGCGGCACCGGACCCATCGACGCCAGGCCGCGCCTCGACCTACAGCCGCGCCACCTGGACATCCAGCCGCCCGAGGGGTTCTCCGTGCAGGACCATCAGGCCGTTCAGGCGCTCCGACGAGCCGCGTCAACGGCGGATCCGATCCAGGCGGTGACCGCGCTTTGGGACGCGGTCGAGTTCTACGTCGCTGGGACCGACGGCCCCCGTATGTTCAGCGAGCCCACGCTCAAGCGTCTGCGCAAGTCCGTACCCGGAGATCTGCCCGCGCCATTACGCAGCCGCGCGATCGACGCGATCAATCGGCTCAACCAGCTGCCCCTGCTGACTCGGCTGCGCGCGGCTATCGAGGAAGAGGGGGTGCCGACCGACGAGGATGAATGGCAGCTGCTGCAGCGCTTGCGCAGAAGTCGAAACGCGCTCGTGCATGGCGCCAGCGTCGAAGCCGCCGCGACCGCCTCAGACCTCCAGCGCGCCCAGGCCCTCGTCGCCCGGCTACTTGTCTACCGCGCGCACCGGATCCGGCAGGGAGCCGAATGAGCGGAGCGGACACTTGGCGCGGCATCGCGTTCCAGGCGGCCCTGACGACGTCCCGGGCCATGGACGTTCTCGAGGGCCAACTTGGAGATTGGCTGGATGTCGACGCCGGCGCCGACGCCGTCGACTACGCCTCAGGCACTGGACAGGACGTCGCGCTGTCCGGCCAGGCCAAGACCCGAGCCGAGTCCTACGACTGGCCTCCCGGAGAGCTTGCAGAGATCCTCAAGCGACTGATCGCGGACGCGGATGGCGCCGATACGCGGGTGGAGTTCGTCACCGACGGGCAGCTGAGCCGCGGCAGTTCGGCCAAGCTACTGCCGGCGCTCGGCCGCGCCGGAGAAGGAGAGGCCACACAGGCGGACCGGGACTACCTCGACGGCTACGGGATCACGGCACACATGGCCGACGCCCTCGGGCGCGTCGAGGTGATCTCCCGCTTCGACAGCCCCCCGGCGCTGCTCGATAGCGCGGTGCGACGCCTTCGCGCACTGGCCGACCTCGATGTCGCTGTCACCGACGAAGACGCCGAGTTGCGCATCGGGCGGCTGCTGCGACGAATCGACGAGTGCGGTTCGGCCCCCTCAGACGCCGAAAGCCGTCTGACCCGGCGGGAGATCGCCGAAATCGTCGGCGTAGATGTGGACGTCATCGACGCGGCGACGCCGTGGTCGGAGGCGGTCGCTGGCGAGTACCGGCGCGCGATAGCCGACCTGCCGTCCATCGAGGATCTCGTGGAGCTCGGAACCGAGCTCCAGTCGATCACGCCAACGGTCTCCGCGCTCGACGCCCTGGCCAACGCTCCGAACGGTGGCCCATGGTCGTCGACGGAGCCGGTCCTGGACCTGCTCGACCGCGATTGTCTGATCGTCGGGCCGGCGGGCGCCGGCAAGTCGCGGTCGGCGGAGATGCTGCGTCGGCGCGCCGCCGAGGTCGGTTTGGTTCCGGTGCTGCTCGCCCCCAGGACCTACACCGCCGGAACGCTCGCGGCGACAGTAGGGGCCGCGGTCAGCCGCGTGCTGGGCCGGACTCTGTCGCCGTCGACCGGGTCGCTTCTGCTGTCACGGCAGGAGACGGCCCTCATAATCGACGGGGCCTCTGAGCTCGATCCCCAGATGCGCCATGCCCTGGCCCGAGACATAGAGGACGTCCGAAGACAGCTGCGGTGCCCCACCGTCTTGGTCGCCGGGCGGTCAGTGGGCGGACTGCGACCGCTGGATCTGCCGGCGTACCAACTGCGCACACTAGACCGACAGCTGCGCGAGGAGATCGCGGAGGCACGCATGGGCGCAGATCCCAGGCCGATCGTCGCCGAACTCGGACGCACGCTCGGCGAAGCCGCAGGCAACCCGCTGCTCTTCACGATGGCGCTCGAGCTCATACTCGCCGGCGAGAAGGTCACCAGCGTCGGGTCGGTGTATGCGGGCTTCGTCAACCGGCTCGCCAGAAACGCCGGCATGGCCGCCGAACTTCAGAGCTGCCTTGGTGTCATCGGAGTCGCGTGCGCCAAGCTGGTTGAAGATGGGCGGTTCTCACTTGACCGGTGGACTTGGCTGTCTGACTTCGAAGACGCAGCAAAGGGGCTGCGCGAGCGAGGCTTCATCAATGACGGTATCGCCCCGATCGGCGTCATTGAGAAACTGGAGGCCATCGGCCTCTTCGTCGCAGACGAAGATCTCAGCGGCTACTCGCTCTGGCACGACTCCTTCCGTGACTGGCTGGCCGCGGACGCGATCCGCAACGGCCTCATCTCCACGCCCGAGCGGTTCGGCCGCGACTGGTCGACCGTCGCGTCGCACCTCGCCGAGGCCGGCCGCTGCGACGACGCCTTTTTGCACGCGTGTGCCGCCGACCTCATCGTGTGTACTTCGGCTGCCCTGCGCGATTGCTCAGACCCCGCCGACCTCGCCGAAAAGGCCACGCTGGTCTTCGGTCGGCTCGTTGCCGAGCACCTCGCCACCGACCGCGCCGCCGCGCTGACGGAAGCACGCGTTCTGACCGTCGATACCGAGCCTGGCGTCGCCGCCTATCTGCTCGGACCCGGCGGCGAAGATCTCGCCCAAGCGCTCGCGGGCGTGCAGTTTGGCGAGCGCGTCGGACCTCTGCGACTCGCAACCGTTCTCCTGCTGGAGTTGCTGCGACCTATGCTCGAGACTCACGCTCCTGGCCCGCCAGGACGCCCATGCGAGCCCACCGAGCTTGCTCGCGCTATCGAGGAGCACTTCGTCGCGCGGCGGCAAGTGATGCGCCGGATCGTCGATGGCGTCGTGCCGACGCTCGCCGAGGCCGTCAGCGACCACCTCGGCTGGCGCGGACTGCACGGAACCGTCAACTCGGTCACGTCTGAGCGCTTCGGCGACGAGCACCGCCTCCACTACACCTACGACGCGGACGTCGTACATGTCGACTTCTCGCCCGAGCCGCCCGACGATCTGCGGTCCTCGACGCTCGCCGAGGACTTCATCCGACAGTCGCCCGAGGCGGCCGCTACCGACGCGGTCGCCGAAGCCCTCACATCCTTGCTCCCCGGCTTCGGCCGCATTTGAGGAGACACACATGAGCACCGCTGACGTCTGGACCCACGCCGATGCCGTAGCCGGTGCCCTCAGATCCAGCCCGCAGGTGCGTGGCCTTCAGCGAGTCTTCGACCACGACGATCGAGGCGACGCTTGGGATCCCGGCGAAACCGCGCTCAACAACCTCGTCGCCGGCATGGGCATGCTCGGAAGCCGGCCGCTGCTCGTTGGGATCTACGCGCCGATCCTCCCGCCGTTACCGATGCCCGGAGCGGACTACAACCAGCTGCTGCGGATCCCGGAGTTCCGGGCACTGATTGACGACGCACGCCCGGCGGCAGAGACACTGCTCGGACTGATTGAGCACATCCGTTCGCGGCTGCCCGGCTATCCCGACATTCCCGTTCCGAGCCTTCGCGCTCAGGCACCCTCGGTCGAGATGGACGGCCTGCTCGACTCAGGCATGCCGTGGCCAGCCGCGTTGCGACTGCCGGGGGCGCGGTCTGAACGGCCTCCACGTGCGACGCTCGCCAACGTCGAGGCGGACGCCTGGCAACAAGCGATCTCGTCGCTGGTCGAGGCGGTGGAACGCACGGCGGAGCGGAGTGCGTTCGTGAGGGCGACGGCCTCGCTCACCGACGACGGCCGACGGAACCTCGAAGAGGCGTGCGAAGAGTTCGACGAGCGCACGACCCCTGATCGTCTCGACCAGGAGGCGGGTGGCTATCTGATCAGCCGCGCGGCATACACGCGCGCCCTGCTCGCCGAGGTAACGACCGGGCTCACCGACGACGCCCGCGACTATCTTGACTCGTTTCATCACATCGACCGCCTAGTCAGCCAGGTCGGCATGGTGATCTCAGACCGGACGATCCACACCCGGCCCGTCGAGGTTCCGCTCGATGCGCAGGTCAGTTGGCAGCGCGACGGCGGCTCGGTCGTCGTCAACGCCCGATTCTCTGCGGAACCGTTCCTCAAGCCGGGGAGGCTCCTCACCTACGAAGGATTGCCGCCAACGCGGGGCGCCTGGATCGGCACTGCCACCACGATGAACTTTGACATGGCGCCCGGCGGCTTCAAGGTCGGCCTCGACGCCTACGTGCTGCCCGACAGCGAGATCCTCATCGAGCTGACAGGAGAGCAGGACGCCGAGGGTCCGCCCTGAAGGCGCAGGTCCGGTCCCGAGAACCCATTTGGAAGGAGACCCGTCGAAACCCGTCGCTTTCTGGCCGTACGTTCTGGGCCTGGCCCGGCGGCTGCAACGGGTATCGCGGGCATCCCCGAGGTGCCCGCCCGGCGATCAGACTCGCGACCTCTTCTACGCCGGAACTGACACGGATGATGCGTAGACGGTCTCGCCGACGATGTTGCCGGTGTCGTCCTGTGCGACGAGGTAGACCTCGGCGGCTGCGTCGGGTTCGGCCTGGGCGATTCCGGCGAGGCAATCCAGCGCCGCGCCGCGCTCGGTGAACGCCTCGACGAGGTTGCCGGTGGTATCGAAGATCGAGTACGTCATACGCCTTAGGACAGGTTACGCATCAGCGGGCCGCAGGTTCAACATCGGCCACGCACGTCACGAGTTGATCTGGACGGCCCCAGACCGACCAATGCGCGGGTCCCGCCGTCTTCGCGACGCAGATTCCCAGAGAGGGGACAAGCTCGATCGTCGCGATGTGGCCGCCGAGCTTCGGTACGCGCGCGGCAAAATCCTCCACAACTTGCCGGCGGTCGAACATCGAGATCGCCATGTGGATCGCGGCGGCCCGGTTCTCCGGGCCGCGCGGAGGTCGACCGAGTTCGTAGTGCGAGCGGAACGCGTCGCTGAAGCTCGGCGACGGCCTCTCAGGCACGATCCGAAACAACCGCATCGGCTCGTCGAGGACGCTGACCTCGATCGTCTTCAGTAGCGACTTGCGTTCGGCCATGTCAGCCGCACCCTACGACGCGGCCCGTACGCAGCACCATTCGACAACCCCCGACATCAAGACAGCCAACAGCGTTCGTCGTCGCTGATGCTGTTCTTCTCCGTTGCCCCCTATCCCAGACCTGCTCTACCGACATACCACCCGCCGTCCCGGGTTCCCCTGCTCATTGCTCAGCCACTCCCAAGGACTGCCTGACCACCTCATCGAATCACAACGTGGAGAGGGGGTGGTCAGGCATGGTGCCGGGAACAAAGGCCGTCGGCATCCCACCAGAACGCCCGCCAGCGCCGCGTCCCGCGCGCACCGATGACCTGCAGATGCCCGTTGGCGGCGACCTCCTGCTTTGCGTTCATGTCAACAGTCAACAGCGGCGTGTTCCCCAGCATGTTCTCCACTCGGGCCCTCCAAGCGAATCCAGCGACACCTGAGAGCCGGAAAATGGGGCGTTTCTCGCTGATATCACCTCGATGCGCCTGCTTTGCGAGCAGGAGGTCGGCGGTTCGAACCCGCCTGGCTCCATGAGGAAGTGCGAGGACGATCACGATGAAGCGTGTCGATCACGGTTGACGCCAACTCGAGCTCGGCCCTGCGCGACGATCTGCCGGCTGTCTCGCAGTTCGTTGATGACGAGTCGGATGGTTGCCGGGCTGACGTCGGGCAACGCCCGCTCGATCTCTCGCCGCCGAAACTCCGTCGGCGCCTGCTAGAGGATGTACTCGCGGACACGCTCCAGCTTGCTGCTGGGTGCCTCGGCGGCTGCCGCGATGCGCTGCTCGAAGTCGTCGTACACCCGAGCGAGGACCAGTGCGAGATACGACGTCCACGGCGAGATGTCGTGCGTGCCGTCGTGCCAGTGACGCTGCGACTGATAGCGGCGATCGTAGTAGGTGTTCTTCGACTCGAATGTCCGCTGCTCGATGCTCACGTAGCGGGCGACGCCGTAGCCCTGTGACAGCAACTCGTGTGTCGTCAAGAGCCGCGCCATGCGCCCGTTTCCGTCGGCCACGGGATGGATCGCCAAGAAGTCGACCACGAGTGCGCCGATCAACACCAGAGGGTGGGTTCGACCCTCGCGGCCTTGAGCTTGTTGTAGCGCTCGAAGAGCCCCCGAGGAGAAACGCCGTCTGTTCGGGCCCGGGGGGAGTGACGACTATCTCTCCCGCGAGCCGTTCTCCTTCGACACGATGAGGTTCTCGTCGGTCTTCAGGTGTCCGCCGCTGCCGTCGGCGTAGTAGACGAGCTGGCGGTGAAGGTGGAGGATGAAGGGGATTGTGAGTCGCTCGGAGCTGTCGACCCGCATCAGCTCGTCGATCGCGTCGCGATATCCGGCGAACTCCTTCTCTCTGCGGTTTCGAAAGCTCGGCGCCCCGACAGCGATCCGCTCGCGCGACCACGTTCCACGACCACACCTTCGATCGCGTTGGACGCGGTGATCGAGGAAATGCGAGCGCTCTCCGAGAGTCGGAGCACGATTATCGTCCGGCCTGGCACGTTGCCCCGGCTCGCATCAGGGCCAGTCGGTGGCGATCGCGGCGGTGAGGTAGTCCGAGGGGTCAGCCCGTCCCCGTCGCCATCCAGGCCATTGGGTCCGGAGCACGTGGCCGCGCGCGCCGGACTCGGTCACGCGGAGTGCCGCGGCGACGTCCGCGTAGAGCCACGCCACCGGCTCCTGCTCGGCGCTGGCGCGATCGCTCGCGGTTGGCGAACGCGCCCGCGAACGATTGGAGCGCCTCCAATCGCGGTGAGGTGTCACATCGGCCATCTGTCCGTTCGCGCGACTATTGCCTGCGTGCCACGTCTCATCTGAACATGAGCCCGATCACCGCAACTTGCCTGCGCATCATCTCGGCGGCTGTGATCTTGGTGGCCGTGGCCGCGCCGGCTCAGGCGGGTGTGATCGCCCAGTCGGTGTCAGGGTTTGAGGGTGGACCGGGGCTTGGCGCCGACGGTCGCGTGGTCGTCGGCGAGCGTCGTGGCAACGCCGCGCTGGCTGTGCTCGCGATCGATCCCGTGACGACCGTCGTGTCGCAACTGACGACGTTCGCGCCGGTCGCCGATCCGGCGATCTATTCCACGCTGGACATCGCCGGTACGGGCGGGATCGTCACTGCGAAGCGCCAGCTCCATCGCACGCCGGTGCAGTTCGCCTTCGCCGAGGACGCGAGCTCGGTGCTGCCGTCGGTCGTACCACTGGCGACCTGCACGGGTGCACCGCGGATCGGCCCTTACCTCGAGGCCGCCGGCGGCGACGGGTTCGTGGCCGAGTTGCGCGCGGATTGCGGCGCCGCGCCGCCGGTCGTCCTCGTCCGAACAGCGAGCACGACAGGCACCATCCCGCTGACGCCCGTTGCGACCGAGCGAACGTTCCCGGGCGCGATGTTCGGATTGCGCGCCGCAGGCCCGATGGTCGGCTGGATCGAGACGCACTACCCCGGCGGACTACCGTCGGCAACGGTGATCGTCGCTCGAGCCGCGACGGGCCAGGTGGTTCTGCGCGTGCCGCTCTCCAACGCGATGTTCGTCACTTGGGCGTTGGCCCCGGACGGCAGCATTGTCTTCGTCGACGGGAGCTGCGCGATGAGCGTGGCCTCCCCGGCCGCGCCCGTAGCCCGGACGTTCGCGCTGGCGCCGGGGCTGTGCCCGGCGATCGGCCCTGTGTCGGCACCGATGGGATTCGCCGGCGGGCGCGTCGTCTACGCGGCGAGCAACAGCGCGGCGGGCGGCGCGCGCTTCGCCGTCACAGATCTGCAGGGCGCGGCCCACGCGCTCGCTGCGACGAGCAGCGGCCCAGCCGGCTCGCTGCCCCAGACCGCCTTGAACGGCGCAACGGCGTACGTCGTAAGGATCGACTGCGACGCCGACCGGCTCGTCGCGCTCGACATCGACGCGACCCCCTCGGTGGCGCCCGCGTCGCAGTCGACGGGCGAGCGCTGTCCTGTGCGCCGCGCCGGTTCGTCACGGCTTCGCGTGACGCGGCGTATGACCGTCAGGATCGCGCTGCGCTGCCCGCACGGCTGTCGCGGAACGCTGCGCCTCGTCGAGCAGCGCCGCGGCCGCCGCGAGCGGCCCATCGGTCAGGCGCCCTACGCGACGCCGGGCGGCACCGTCGTCGTGCGACCGCGCATCGCCGGCTACGCACGTGCGCGCGCCGGCTGCGCGGGCGGGCTGCGCGTCGCGGCGATCGTGCACCCGATCGGTGCCCACAACGGTCCGCCGACGAGTGACCTCGGCCGCGGCCTGGGCACGTTCGTCATCGTCTCCAAGTCGCGCTGCCGGCGGGCGGGCGGACCCGCCTTCACGAAGCGTCAGCATGGGCCGCGGCCATGAGCTCGCGGCGCCGGGCGACCATCGCGGCGCTGATCGCAGCCGCGTTCCTGCCCCCGTCGGCGCTCGCGGCAACCGCCGCGCTGTCGGACCTGCCCCGAGGGGGTGACGTGTACGCCACCGTCCACGCGAGCTGCGCGGCGAAGGGTCGCACGCTTGCCGCCAACCGGCACGTGCGCGTCTTCAACCCCACAGCCGATCATGGCCGCAGCATCCTGGCCTGCCGGCGTCGGTCGCATCGCGCGTACGTCATCGGCAACCCCGGCGAGTGTCAGAACAGCGCCGAGATCGACACCGCGGTCGTCGCGGGGACCTACGCCGCGATCAACGTCCTGACGTGCAGCCTCACCCATACCGATGCCGGCCTCGGGCTCGTCGACCTGCGCAACGGCCACATCGTCTTCTCCTCCGGCGCGCTGAGCACCCCGTCACAGGAATCCGAGGGCGACGGCATCCGAGGGATGCTCGTCACGCCGCGCGGGCGGGTCGCCTGGCTGGCTGTACGCCGCAGCGGCCTGACGGTCATCGGGGTCGAGGTGCGGCGACGCGCACATGGCCCAGATCGCCACTCGGTGCTGCTCGACAGCTCGCCCAGCATCGACCCCCGATCGCTTCGGCGACGCGGCGACCGCGTCTACTGGACGAAGGCCGGAGTTCTCAGGTCAGCGTCGATGTGAGATGCGCGCGGCCGACCCCGCGAAGGTCCGCGCGCCGGGCGTAGACGCGGGCTCGGTCTGAAGACCGCCCCATCGACTGGCCGGGGCTCAGTCGCCGCCCACGTCGAGCGGCTTGCCGAGGAACGCCTCCAGCGCGAGCCACGCCGCCGCATGGGCGAGCGGGCCGAGCCGCAGCGTCGTCGAGTCCTCGGGCCCCTCGCGCACGCTCGCGTAGAGCCCCGCCTCGTCGAGGCGCGTGCGCTGGTGCGTGGCGCGCTCGGCGCCGGTCTCGCCGTGATAGACCGCATCGATCCCGAAGCGGCCGCCCTCGACCGGCCAGACCGACAGGCGATCGGGCGCCCAGGTGGGGCCGGTCTCGGCGGGCAGGGACGTGAAGCGGACGAGATCCTTGCCCTTCGCGTCGCGCTCGTGCATGTTCGAGCGCGTTGACCAGGAGCGGTCGTCGACCAGGCGAGACGGGTCCTCGGGCTTGCGTCGTCGCGGCATGCCCGACGAACGATCGCAGGCGCCGCGCACCGGCCTCCACGAATGGAGGACCGGCGTGGCGCAAACCCAGCAGTCACGCATGCGCGGATTGACGCATGGGTGTCGCCGTCAGGCGACGCCCTCGCGTAGCGCCTCGACCGCCCGCAGGACCCGTCGCGCCCGGGCCTGCGGTGACTTGGCGTCGTCGATCGGCAGCACGAGTCGTTGCCGGCGGCTGTAGGAGAGCGCCTCGTAGGCGCTCGCGGCCGTCTCATCTGCGCGCAGCGCCTCGGCGAGGTCCGCACGCAGCGCGACCTCCCGCGGCTCGGTGTCGAGCTCGAGCAGCACGTCGACCTCGTCGCCCGCCGCCACGCCCGCGCGTTCGCGCACGGCCGCGCTGATCGGGAGCAGGGTGAACTCATCGGACCTTCGGGCCGCGGGGTCGATCTCGGGCGCTGCCGCCCGTCAGGCGGCCTGCTGGGCGCGATCGGCCTCGATCGGGGTTGGGTCGCCGCCGACCGCGTCCGAGCGACGCGCCGCGTCGAGCACGCACATCACCGCCGCGCCCTCGACGGCGGTGGCGAGCAGGCCCGTGTGCCCGCCGCAGAGCGCGAGCCCGTAGGCCTCGAGCTGGGCCGTCAGCGAGCGCACGAGCGGGTGCGCGACGGGTGCCACGCGGCTCGCCACCCCGCGCACGTGCCCGCCGCGGATCGCCCGCGCGATCCGGCGCCCGGCGGCGTCGCGGATCTCGACGATCTCGTGGTACGGGCGGTTGCTCGAGCATTCGATCCGCACGCTGCCGCGCGACGTCGCGAGCGCGAGGCCCGCGCGCTCGTGGGTGGCGTGGGCGCGGACGGCGAGCGGCAGTGCGCCGGTCAGCATGAGCGCGAGGTCGATCGCGTGTGGGCCGAGGTCGAGCAGTGCGTCCTCGCCCCACTGCAGCGGGCGCCACGACGACCGCCGGTAGTGCAGGACGATATGCAGCTCGAGCTGGCCGCGCATCGGGACGAGCCCGGCGAGGGCGGCGCCCTGGTCGAAGCGGCGGTTGAAGGCGGCGAACGGCGGCCGCGCGAGCATCGCGAGCTCGAGGGCACCCTCCGCGTCGATCGCCGGCGGCTTCTCGACGAGCGCCGTCAGGCCGGCGGCCGCCGCCTGCAGCGCGGCCTCCTCGTGATGCTCGGGCGGCGAGCAGATGACGAGCCCGTCCAGCGGCTCCGCGCCCAGCAGCTCGCTCGTGCGCGCGTATGCGTTCGCCCCGAGCTTCGCGGCGAGCAACCTGCGGCGCGAGCGGTCGGGGTCGGCGACGGCGACGATCTCGACGCCGCGGGCGCGGGCGGCGGCCGGCGCGTAGCCGCATTCGGCCAGCCGGCCGCAGCCGACGAGGCCAAGACGCATCGGCTCGTTGCTCAACGGGCCGCCCTCGCTGGCGCGTACAAGCTCATGCACGCGCAATGATCGCTGCCGTACCGGCGGCAAAGCGGTCGCGGGCGCTTACGGCAGCGAGACGTGCCTGTCGGCGTCAAGCACGACGGCGAGCTGGTTGCCGGTCAGCGGGGATCGACGTGACGACGTCAAGCCAGGTGATCGGCCGGCCCATCGCGCCGCGCTCAGCCATCGAAGTCGAAGTCGCGCGGGGGGCGCTGCTCGAACCACAGGCGATCGTGATCGGGCGTCTCCTCGAGGAACTCGGGGGTCTCCTCGAGGATGTCAGCGCCGGCCGCGTCACGCGCGGGTGGTGTCGGCGGATAGGCGGGCGGCGGCTGGGAGGCCGGCGGAGGCGGCGGATAGGACGCGGCCGGTGGAGGCGGATACGCCGCAGGACGCTCGTGGGCGGCGGTCGCGGGATCGTGCTCGCCGAAGATCGGATCGTCGTCGTAGTCGTTCCAGCCCGGGGGTGGCGTCGCGGCTGGAGGCGGCTCCTGGGCACCGTGGCGGCGGCGACGCAAGCCACCGAAGCGCGGCTTGTCGCGGGGCGGCTCGGGTGCCGGCTCGGCGGCCTCCGGCACAGGCGGCTCGTCCGCGGGCGGCGCTGGCGCGGCGGGCTGCGGGGCCGGAACGCGCGTCGTGAGCGAGCGCGGCAGCAGCGGCTCGAACGGAGGCGGCGGCGGGCGAGGCGTCACCGGCGGCGCGTCGTAGGACGACGGGGGCGGGGCCGCGGGCTGATAGGACGGCGGTGCGGGCGGCGGCTCATATGCGGGCGGGGTCGGCGCTGGCTCGTAAGCCGGCGGAGGCACGTACTGCGACGTCGGCTCGTCGTGGGCCGCCGGCGCCGGATGGGCGGACGCCCTGTCGCCCCAGTCGGGCTCGTGGGCCTGCGTCGCGTCGTAGCCAGCCGCGTGCTCGCCGCTGTAGGCCTCGGCCTCGGCGGGGGTCGGGCCCACGATCGAGGCGAGGTCGGGCGTGCCGTCGGTGGCGCGGTCGACCGGCCCGAGGGCCTCGCTCTCCTCGCGTGAGACCTCTCCGGCATCGGCACCCCGACGCCGCTTGAGCTCAAGATGCTCGCGGATGGCTTCGTCCAGCAGTCCCATCTTGCGACAGACTACCTCGCGCGTACAGACTTGTTCTTGCCGCTTCGCTTGGCTTCGTAGAGCGCTCGATCCGCAGCGGCGACGAGGGCCGCCGGGTCGGGGGCTGTCTGGGGCACCGCGGCGACGCCGCAGCTCGTCGTGACACGCAGGCTGCCGGCGCCGCTGAGCAGCGGCATGTGCAGCGCCTCGATCCGCTCGCGGACACGCTCGGCGAGGTTGAATGCGCCCTCGAGATCGGTGCCGGGCAGCACGAGCGCGAGCTCCTCGCCGCCGTAGCGGGCGGGGTGGTCGATCTCGCGCGAACTCTCACGCAGGACGCGCGAAACCTCGCGCAGGACGAGGTCGCCCTGCTGATGGCCATGCGTGTCGTTGATCGACTTGAAGTTGTCGAGGTCGATGAGGACGAGGCCGACGGTGGCGCCGAAGCGCTTGGCTCGCTCGACCTCGCTCGCGAGCGCCTCGTCGAAGGCGCCGCGGTTGGCGAGACCGGTGAGGCGGTCGGTGATCGACTCGCGGGTGACGGTCTCGTGGCGGTCGACGCTCTCCATCGAGCGTGCGGCCTGGCCGGCAAGGTAGTGGAAGAGCTCGCGCTCGCTCGGGGTGAACGAGGGGCTCGTGCGGCCGACGGAGACGACACCGACCGCCCCCCCGCCGTGGGCCGCGGGGAGCGGATGCGCCATCGCGTTGGCGTGCTCGCCGGAGGTCTCGCGCGGGCCGCCGGAGCGCAGCGCGTCGGTCTCGACGGAGCGGACCGCGGCCTCGAGCCCGTTCATGTTTCCCGCGCGGGCGCGCTCCTGGAGCTTGACCCGATCGGGCCCGAGGACGTACGCGCGCCCGGCGTCCGCGGCGACGCCGTCGACGGCGCTGCGCACGACGATCTGCAGCAGGGCATCGCGGTCGAGCTTGGATGCGACGGCCTCGCCGAGGCGGCGCATGGAATCCTGCACGCGCACGCGCTCCTGTTCGAGCTCGATCAGCCGGCGCTGCAGCTCGCGCGACATCTTGTTGAACTCGTCGCCGAGGCCGGCGAACTCGTCCTTGCCGACCGTCGTCACCTGGGCGGAGAAGTCGCCCCTGCCGAGCCGGCGGGCGGCGTCGAGGAAGGCGGCGAGCTGCTGCTGCAACGAGCGCGAGACGAGCACCGCGCAAACGAGAGCGAGGACGAGAAAGCCGAGCAGGATCGCGCCGATCGTGACGCGGCCGCTGCCGATCGCGTTGGCCTGCGGGATGCCGAGCGTGAAGACCTGGAGCTGCTGACCGGTGAACGCCGACGGGCTGAAGCCGTTGACGCGGTAGCGCTTGCCCGCGAGTTCGACGGTGCCGTCGGCCGGGAGCTGCTTCGTCGCGGCCCCGTTGCCGGTCGCGACGAGAACGCGGCCGCCGTTGCGAACGACGACGCCAAGGTCGGCGATGCTGCGAACCTCGTCGGCGTAGGTCTTGGCGTCGATGACCGAGACGCCGAGGACGCCGAAGTCGGCGTCGTTGATCTGCAGCGGCGCTGAGGCCGGCGCGATCGCGGTCTTATCGCCCGCCGAGACGATCCGCCGCCCGTCCTTGACGAGCACGATTCGCTCCAAATGCAGCGAGCTCACGAGCGCGGCGGCGCGCCTCGTCGCGGCGGCGGAGTCGCCACGCAGCAGCGCCTGCTTGAACGCCTCGTCGTCGGAGACGGCGTTCAGCGGCGCCGTGGCCTCACGCTGCTTGACGTCGAGCAGCTGCTGTGCGGCCGTCGCGCGAGCGCCGATGTTCGCCTTGCCCACCGAGTCCTCGCTCTTGCCGACAAGCCCGAACAGCAGCACTGCGACGGCCATCATCGGCACGATCACGATGAGGACGAAGAACAGTCCTAGACGGCTACGAAAGCTCACGTGTGCTGGACGTATCGGCGGGACTGGGCAGCTCCCGTAGCCCTACGTGCCCGAAAGCGCGGCTATGCTGTGCCGTCCTCGGGGCTATAGCTCAGTTGGGAGAGCGCCTGGATCGCACCCAGGAGGTCGGGGGTTCGAGTCCCCCTAGCTCCATGTCTGTCAGGATCGCGGAAGATTGCCGTCGGGTCTGACGGTGTCGCGAAACGATTGCTCAGCGCTTGAAGATCCCCGACCGGCTTGCAGACCAGCCGAGCACAGAGCGGGAGAGGTCGACATCCGACCTCTCCGGTCCGGCGCACGAGGGTGCGCCAGCTCTACTCGAAGGGGCATCCCCGCTGTCCGCTTGAGATCGTCTGCTGCCAGGATGCGCCGCGTGTCGTGGCCACCGGCAGTAGGCGAGCAGCTTCCCCGCGCGGACCGAGCGTTCGGAATCCGTGGGAAGCTCAGCGCGTATTGCTTGAACGCCGAGCACAAGCTTGGCGGCGCGAAGGCTCGGGGATTCCAGCGAATCCTCGGCATCGGAATCGCGGACGTCGAGTACTTGGCGCTAGCGCTCCATGACGGCGTCCTGGAATCCCGTATCAGCGACGTTCGCGACAACGCACCGCACGGCGTACTCTGCGAGGTTCGGATCCCCGTTGCCGGGCTTCGCGAGCATCGTGACCGCGTAGCCGCCGTGGTCACCTCATGGGAGTTGCGACACGGCCAGGATCGCCCGCGGCTCGTCACGGCCTACATCGACGGCTAACCTGGAGAGCACGATGGAGTCCGTCAAGCATGCGATCTCAGAGCACGACACCGTCGTGCTACTCGAGACGGTCGGCTCGTGGCCGGCTGGCACATCCGGCGCTGTCATCAGCGTCTATGACGACGCGGTGCTCGTCGAGATCGTCGGCCCCGGCGGCGCGACGCTTGACACCGTTTCGGTCCGAGCGGAACGACTCCACATCAGTAACGCTTGAGCCGACCCGGCCCGCTGCCCACTGAGTCGGGTGCCTCGCGATGTCGGCGACGCAGCATGTTGAGCAGATGATGGCCACCGCTCAGCTCGGCGGAGGGTCGTCGACTGCATAGCGTCCACGGCCCACACGCCCGGACTGAGCTCGCGTCCGACGCCGCCATCTCCGCGAGCGCCGACTTCAACGATCCCCGCTTGATGGAACGCCCAAGCATCTGCTCAACGCGCTGCAACACGTCAGCGATGCCCAACGGCTCGTCGCTCGTCCGTAGAACTGCAGCGATCACCACGGTGGCCGACACCGGCCGCGGCGCGACCTTCGCTGTCAGAGCTGAGCGCCCCGGCATCTCCGCTCGCCGGCCGTTGCCGAGTCGGTCCCGAACGTAGGGCCTGATTCGAGGGCATGAGAAGTGCCGTGTATGCAAGGGTTTTGATCGGAGTCCCGAACCTCGGCCCGCGAGTCGCGAATGTCTCGGGTTTTCGCGTGGCGGGCCAGCCAATTCAGACCTGTTCGCCTCATCCGAGTCCGCTCGCTCAGACCCGATCGCTGCGGCTGGAGTCGTCCGATAGTCGCGGCGCAGGCGGCCCGAGAGGACGCGGCTGTGGTCGGCATGGACGGACTCTGCACATCCGTGGTGTCGCGGGGCGGCCAGCATGATTGTGGCGCCGAGATCTACGGAGTGGACCCGGGGGAGCCTGGTGCTTCGGGTGCGGCGCCGGCCGCCGGACCCTCGTGGGGGTTGTCGGGCGCGATGGTGAGAGCGCGTGGATCGTCGGTCAGGCGAAGTCGTCCGGCGGCGACGAGTTCGTCGACTCGTCGGCGCAGGTCGGCGTGTTGTACGTGGCTGAAGCGACCGTAGTCGGCGTGCTGCGCGTATCGCAGTTTGGTGGCGGGGCCGTTGCTGCCCCAGACGATGTGCGCGGGCATCGCGGGTCCGAGCTCGCCGGGTGCGTCGCGGACCAGCCCGATGATTGCCTCGTCAAGGTCGTCGGTCTGCGCCGCGGGCAGTTCGTGTAGGCGAGCGCGCTCCTCAGAGTGCGCGGGCCCGATCGTCTGCGCAGCAGGGGCGCGAAGGCCGTCCGGCGAGGGGACCGCTCGCGGCGGGTCCGTACTCGGTGGTTGCGCGTCGAGGTCGAGGGCCTGCTGTATCCGGCGTTGCATGCGTGTGCGTCGTGCGGCGCAGAACTCGACGAACGTGCCGAGATCATCCGGTAGGCCGTGAAGGTCGTGGCCGGCGAGGTACAGACCGATCGCGTCGTCGTCGGCGAAGGCCGATCGCGCCCAGTCGGCGGGCATCGTGGCCTGTTTGCTGGTGTTGATCGGGCCCTCGAGCAGCTGCAGGTTCGTCAGGCCGTTGACGAGCGCGCGGTACTCGTCGACGCGCTCTTGCGGTACGCCCGTCGCGCGGAGCCTGGCGGGCGTGAACCGGGATTTCGGGAAGACATGGTCGACGTGAAACTCGTTGCGGACGTCGATGCCCGTGTACATCAGGGCGAGCAGCGCGAACGTACGTGGCTTGCCGTATTGGCTGTCGAGAAGCTCGTCGATCTCCTGTGCGGAGAACGTCAGCGCCTTGCCTGCTCGTGCCATCGCAGCCTCGATGGCGGCGACGGGGAACCGGTCGTGGCCGGCGTCTCGTTGCGCACGGCGGATCGCCAGCAGCAGGGTGTCCAGGCCGGAGCCCCAGACGCCGCCCTTGAGCAGGCTGCGCACGACCCAGCCGCGGATCGCTTGGCGGTCGGCGTGAAACTCCTTGGCGTTCAGCCAGCGTTCGCTGGTGCCGCGCTGGTAGAGGTAGTCCGCGATCGGGATCAGCACGCTGTTGGCTGCCAGCGTACGCTGCGAGAGCCCGAAGGATGCGAGCAGGCGCGCCGTGATCCTCAGGGCGTTCTCGATGCGCTCCCAGCTGGTTTCGAGGCGGGCCATGTTGGCGTGGTTGAAGTTCATGACCTTGAAACTGATGCCGCCTGCGTCGGTCATCACCAGGCCCGCCTTGAGCACGAGGTCCTTGTCGAAGCGAAAGCCCTGCCCGGTCTGGTTGAGGGCGTCGACGAGCTGCGTGATCGCTTCCCGCGCGTCGCGGTCAGTCCACTGAGCGGTCGCGATGCTCAGCAGCAGATCTGACGAGGACAGCGTGCTGCCCGCGCTGTTGACGCGGATGAAGATGTTCAACACCCGGTCGAGGTCCTGGTCGTCCTCCTCGTGAAAGGCGATGACCAGATCGTCGTGGACCGCACGGCGCAGGCGGTCAAGGTTCGCGAGGGCGCGGTCGACGCGTTCGTCATCGACGATCTCGCTGCTTCTGATGTATCCCAGCAGCGGCATCGCCCCTGCCGCTAGATCCATCACATCGCGGACGCGAAACCAATGCGTCTCACTGCCGCTGTCGTACTTGGCTCGCTCTGGCGTAAGAAACTCGAAGCGGTAGTGCATCGAGAGCTCGTCGTCGGGGGCGCTGTGGCACAGATCGAGGAACATCTCCTTGGCGGGGTATGCGTCGGCGCTCGTGCGCCACTTGCGTGCCAGCCGTGCGGCGTGCGATCCGTTGAGCGCGATGTTCAGCGACGTCAGGCGCTGCTGACCGTCGAGGATCGCCGTGATCGCCCTGGGCTCGGGCAATGCCAAGCGCTCGCAATGACGGCATTCACGCTCGTGGTAGCGGGCCATGACCTCGTAGAACACGAACTCGCGAGATCGCGCGGGCGTGACGTTCCAGAACAGAAATGCGCCGATCGGATAGCCGCGCAGAAGGCTGTCAAACAGCTGACAGATCTGCTCGGGACGCCACACGAACTCGCGCTGAATCGCCGGTAGCACGTAATCGCGCGCGTGAATGCGCTGCAGCGCCTTCTTGATCGTGATCGGGGTCTGATACGCCATCGCTCGCAGCCGCGCCCGTCCGTGCGACGGGCAACACAGTAACGGTCGGCTGACGGGCGGTCGCCCCCTATGGCGAGCCGCCCGGCGAGGCCGCAGACGACCTCGTCGTCTCGCCGGTCCGTCGTCACCCTTGGATCGCTCCTACCTCCGGCGCACCGTAGGTAGCCGCCGACGGCGGCATGGCCGACCCCGGGATGAACAAACCGTGCCGACGAGGGCGCGCCACGCGCACTGGCGCGCAACCGCGACGCTGGCACTCTGCGGGTGAGGCAGCGTCTGGTGTTGCGACGGGTGAGCCTCACGAACGCGGCCGCATCCGCTGTCGCCCCGCCTCCGGGCTCGCGACCCTCCACGCCTACGCGGCCGGGACACTCCTCACCGGCCTCGGCGTTGACGTCGCCTTCGAGGCCGTCGGGGGACGCCGCAGACATTCGAGCTCGCCGCCGACCTCATCCGCCCCGGTGGACCCGTCGCGAACATCGGCGTCCACGGGCACGCGGCGGTACTGCACCTCGAACGCCTCTGGATCCGCAACGTCACGATCACGACGGGGCTCGTCGACACCTCCACGATCCCGCAGCTTATGAAGCTCATCGCCTGCGGACGCCTCGACCCGTCGCTGTGCGCCACCCATCACTACGCGCTCGCAGACACGATGGCGGCCTACGACACATTCGCCGACGCCGCGACCACCGATGCGCTCAAGGTGGTGCTCAGGGGTTCCGAGATCCCCGCCGCAACCGGAGCGCGAGTGGCCGCGGCCGTCGGTGGCTGATGTCGGTGGCTGATGCAACCCGTACCCGCGAGCGCGTGCGTAGTTCGCGCGGATCGGGGCTCGTGGGAGCAACGGATGGCGAGCGGCGGCGGACTTGGCAACGTCATCGCACCATGACGAACTCCATCCAGCCCCACCGAGGGCCGACGAATACCGCAACAGCGATCCCCCGATCTGAGGCCCGGCCCTCAGGGGCGGGCGTCGTCGCGCGCATGACCGGCTCCTCGATCGCCGCCCGCGCCGCGGCGCCGTGGATCACGGACTTCCTCAACGCCGCCTACTACCGGCGGCCGGACGGCGATCGCGACGTCGACGACCTCCGTCTCGCGTTCGCCGTCCTGACGACCTACTGGTATCGCACGAAGCCCGACCGCCGCCTGAACATCGTCGATCTCAAGGCGTTTCACCATGCCTTCGGCGCCGACCGATTCGACGAGGCGTCCTCCGGGCGCGGGATGCTCAGCCGCGAGCAGCTGCTCGAAGGCGGCGATGCCCTGATCGGCGGCTGGTTCTCCGGCGCGTACGCGGACGACGCGCGCCGTGGGTGGGGGATCGCGTTCGAGACCGCCGACGAGCGCGCTGCCTACGACCCCTCCCATCGGATGGCACTCGCCCGCCTGGGCGACCTGACACCGGAATCGGCACCGCTCGAGGACCAGACCTGGCACACGTATCCGGCGGTCCGGATGCCGTCGGTCGACGGTGTGCTGAGCGCGCTCACCGCCCCCGAGACGTGGCCCGACTACGCCAGCGAGATCGGGCGCTTCACGCCGCTGCGGGCGGGCGGACTGGCCGGTCAGACGTTCGAGATCGAGGTCGCCGCCGGCGTCGCGCGCGGTCGCCCGCTGTTCACGCGCGGATACGTGACCGTGACGCGGCTCGTCACGCCCGCCGACCCCGCCGCCCTGCGCGCGTACTTCACCGAGCTCGAGGACGGCATGGCGCGCTACGGCGACGACGAGCCGCGGGTAGTCCCGGTCGGCGCCGAGCCCGTCGCGGGCTTTGACCTCACGACGCACGAGGGCCACTTCCTGGGCCGCGGCCACAACCGCCTCGTCCTCTACACCCACGAAGGCGGCGTCTACGTCAAGGCAGCGGGGACGTGGGACCCGATGGCGTGGCACCTCGATCGGGCCTACGCGATCGCCGGGCGCGACGCACAGCACGCGTTCTGGGGCCAGGGCGCCGTCGCCTCGCTGAGCATGCTGCACCAGCTCGCCGAGCGGATCGACGCGCGCCGGCGACCGTAGTTCGCCGCGCCGGGTCCGCCGGCGCTACGGATGACGCGGCACGGCCCAGGTGGTCTGCTGCAAGGCAACGATCCGATCCATTGCCCAAGGAGCCCTGAGCATGTCGATCAGCACCGAGCACGCCGCCACGACGACCCACAGCGACAGCGCCAACCCCAGCGGACCCGCGACCTACCGCGCCGCGGTCGTGCACGAGTTCCACGCCCCGCTGAGCCTCGACGAGGTTCCCGCCGTCGCCCTCGCCGCCGGCCAGATCCGCGTGAAGGTCGAGGCATCGGGCCTGTGCCACACCGACATCCACGCCGCACACGGCGACTGGCCGGTCAAGCCGACGCCGCCGTTCGTGCCAGGCCACGAGGGCGTCGGCATCGTCGTCGAGGTGGCGCCCGGCGTCACGGAGGTCGCCCTCGGCGACCGCGTCGCGATGCCGTGGCTGGGCTACGCATGCGGGACCTGCGATCACTGCGTGTCGGGCTGGGAGACGCTCTGCGAGTCGCAGGAGAACATGGGCTACTCGATCGACGGCGCGTTCGGCGAGTACGCCGTGGCATTCGGCCGCTACGTCGTGAAGGTCCCGGACGCGATCGATCCGTTCGACGCCGCGCCGCTGACGTGTGCGGGCGTAACGACGTACAAGGCGGTCAAGGTCGCGGGCACCCGCTCGTCCGACCTCGTCGTCGTCTTCGGCGTCGGTGGCCTCGGGCACCTCGCGATCCAGTACGCCGCCATCGCCGGGGGCCGCGTGATCGCCGTCGACATCCACGACTCCAAGCTCGATCTCGCCCGCGAGCTCGGCGCCGAGTTCACGATCAACGCGGCCAAGGAGGATCCGGTCGCGGCGATCCAGGCGCTCGGCGGTGCCGACCAGGCGATCGCGCTCGCCGTCGCGCCGAAGGCGTTCGAGCAGGCCTACGGTTCGCTGCGCCGCGGCGGGACGCTCGTCTTCGTCGCGCTGCCGGCCGACAACGACGTCTCGATCCCGATCTTCCAGACCGTGCTGAACGGGATCACGATCGTCGGCTCCATCGTCGGCACCCGCAAGGAGCTGCGCGAGGTCTTCGAGCTGCACGCGGCCGGCAAGACGACGGTCATCCGTGAGACCCGCTCGCTGGACACCGTCAACGCGTCGATCGCCGACATCGAGGCCGGCCGGGTCGCGGGGCGCATCGTCTTCCAGCCGTAGCGCGGACGAGCCCGGAGGCGCCGGCGTCGAGCCGGCGCCCTCCCCCCGGTCGCAGATTCGGCCAGCCTGACCCCGCCACTGCCGCGCTGCGTCCGCCGGCGCTGACGCGGACGAGCCCAGCCCAGCACCAGCGGGCACGCCCGAGGCCGCTTGCGGCAGGCGCGCGGCACATGTCACGATGGCCGCCGATGCCGCGTCGCGATCGACACCTCCTGCTCACGCTGGCATTCCTCGCGGCCGGGCTCGCCGCCCTCACGCTGATTGGCGTCCACAGCGACGTGCTGCTGGCGCTGCCCGTTCTGCTCGTCGCGGTGCCGCTCGTCGCCGGCCGCTACGTCGGCGAGGAGCGCCTCGCACGACTTGCCGCCGCGTTCGTCGCGTCGCGCCGACGCCGGCCCGCGTCGTCGCGGTCGACCGCGCGCCGCTCGCCCCGTGCGCTGCCCCGCGGCGGGCGCCTGATCGCCTCGTCGCTCGCGGTTCGCCCGCCGCCCGCCGCGATGCGGCACGTTGCCTAGCTGACCGGCCGCGGCGGTCTCGCGCCGGGATTCTCGAAAGCCCACGACGGCTCACCCGGCAGCCTCGCCGGGTCGCCGTGCAACGTCTGATCTCAGGGAGCATGCATGTCTAACAGTTCGAACGGCGCGCGCGCCGTCGCGTGGCGGATGGGGCTCGCGACCGCCGTCACGAGCCTCGTCGGCACGGCGCTGCCCGCGAGCGCGGCGGCCCATGGGCTCGTCGGTCGCTCGGATCTGCCGCTGCCGGACTGGCTGTTCGCGTGGGCGGCGGCGATCGTGCTCGTCGCCTCGTTCGTCGCGCTCGGCGCGTTGTGGCAGACGCCGAGGCTCGAGCATGCCGCCGAGCGCGACTGGCTGCGCATCCCTCGCGGCACGGACATCGTCGCCGGCGCGATCGGCGTGGCGGCGTTCGCGACCGTCGTCTATGCCGGCTTCGCGGGGACGCAGTCGGCGCCCTACTCGAACCTCGCACCGTCGTTCATCTACGTCGCGTTCTGGGTCGGCCTCGTGCCCGTCAGCGCGATCTTCGGCAACGTCTTCGGCTCGCTCAGCCCGTGGCGAGCGGCGGCGCGCATGGCCGCGTGGGGCGCCGGCCGCATCGGCTTCGCACGCACGGCGCGGCCCTACCCGGCCCGCCTGGGACGCTGGCCGGCGGCCGGCGGAATCCTCGTGTTCGCCTGGGTAGAGCTCGTGCTCTCAAACCGCGACGATCCGCGTCTGCTCGCCACGCTCGCGCTCGCCTACGCGCTCGTGCAACTCGCCGGCATGTACCGCTACGGGATCGAGGCATGGACGACCCACGCAGATGCCTTCGCCCTGTACTTCGGGCTGTTCGCCGCGATGGCGCCGCTCGTGCGACGCGGCGATCGCCTACTGCGCCGCGCTCCGCTGAGCGGTCTGACGCAGATCGGTGTGGGGCCGGGATCGGTGGCGTTGCTCTGCGTGATCATCGGCTCGACGACGTTCGACGGGCTCTCCAACGGACAGGTCTGGACCGCGCTGGCTCCGAAGCTGGGCGACGCTTCCGCCTCGCTCGGCGCGGGCGGCACGCTGGCCGGTGAGCTTGCCGGCAGCGTCGGGCTGGCGCTTTCGGTGGCGGTCATCGCCGGTCTCTACCAGCTCGGTATCCGTGGGATGTCCGAGCTCGATCGCGGACTGGCCCGTGGACTGAACCGGCGCTTCGTTCACACGCTCGTCCCGATCGCGTTCGCCTACGCGATGGCGCACTACCTCTCGCTGCTCGTCTTCCAGGGGCAGGCGTTGGGCTTCCTCGTCTCCGATCCGCTCGGCAACGGCTCGAACCTCATCGGTTCGGCCAACTGGCGGGTCGACTACGGGGTGATCTCGACCGCGGGCATCTGGTACATCCAGACGGCGCTGCTCGTCGGCGGTCACGTTGCCGGGCTCGTCCTCGCGCACGACCGCGCGCTGAGCTCCTACCGCGACCGCCTCGCGGCGACGCGATCGCAGTACTGGATGCTCGCCGTGATGGTCGGCTACACGAGCCTCGGGCTGTGGCTGTTGAGCACGGTGAAGGTATGAGCGCCGCTTAGAGGCGATCTCGGCGAGGAGGCCCCCGACCACGGTTTCCCGCCGGCTGCGGTCACAGATTCGGCGCCATGACTCCTGTAGTGATGGAGTCCGAATCTCTTGCCGCTGAATGCCGACGACATCTCCGATCTCTACGCCTGCCACGCGCGCCGGCTCGTCGCGTTCTTCGCGCGCCGCACGTATGACGCGGAAGTCGCGGTCGAGCTGATGGCCGAGACGTTCGCGGCGGCCGTCGCCGATCGCCGCAGCTTTCGCGGCGACGGAGACGAGGCGGCCACCGCCTGGCTGTACGCCATCGCCCGCCATCGCTATGGCGACTGGCTGCGCCACGCGCATGTGCGGCGCAAGGCGCTGTCGCGGCTGGGGCTCGAGCCGCCGCAGCTGTCAGACGCCGAGCTCGAGCGCATCGACGAGCTGGCGGGGACGGCCGAGCTGCGCGCTCAGGTCGCCGACGAGCTCGACGCGCTGTCGCCCGAGCATCGTGCGGCGCTGCAGCTGCGCGTCGTCGAGGAGTGCTCCTACGAGGACGTCGCATCGCGGCTCGGCATCAGCGAGCAGACGGCGCGCGCCCGGGTCTCGCGTGGGCTGCGCGCGCTCGCCGTCGCCATGGCGGGAGGGGAGCGCTGTGCCTGAACGCGACGACTTCAGCGACCTCCCGGGTCTCGCCCGCTTCGGCGAGGAGCTGCGCGAGGCAACGCGGCGCGCCGACGCACCCGGACGCCGCTGGCGCCACGGCATCGCGCTCTCGCTCGTCGTCGCGCTCGGGACGGGGGCCACCGCCACAGCGACGGTGGTCGCCCTGCGCAACAGCGTGATCCGGGCCCCCGACCGCTCGGTCGTGCCCGCTGATCAGGCGTCGGTCGAGGGGTCGACGATCGTCGCCGCTCCGCGCTCGGTCGATCCGGCCGGCGGCCCACCGTGGGCGCTGCGCCTGACCCACAGCGAGACCGGGCAGACGTGCACGACCGTCGGCCAGATGCGCGGCGGGGTCTTCGGCATCGTCGGTCAGGATCGCGTCTTCCGCCAGATCCCGGCGGCGGTCGTCGACGCGTGCGGGAGCGGCCTGCTGCTCGGTAGCCGGATCGTGTCGGCGCCGACGCCGGGCGCGACACGCTCGATCGTCTACGGCGTGGCGGGCGCGTCGACGAAACGGGTCGCGCTCGTCGCCGGCGGGATCACCCGCACGGTGCGACTCGGCGAGCGCGGCACGTTCGTCGTCGCGCTGCGCGGCTATCCGGAGGACAGCGCCGCCCGCGTCGAGCTCACCGCGGCCAATGGACGCGTGACGCGACACGACCTGGGCGCGCGGCCCGGGCTCGTCCCCGACATCGACGGCGCGCCCGCCTGGCGACTGGATCGCTACGTGCTCGGCACCCGTCAGTACTGCGCGCACCTCGCCGATGCGCGCGGGCCGTCCGATCGCTTCAAGGCGTCGACGAGCGCCGGCGGCGGTCGTGCGAGCGTGCCAACGGCGTGCATCGCGCGACGCGCGAACTTCGACTGGGCGGCACGGGCGCTGCGCCTGCGCCCGGGACAGACGGGTCGGCGCGGATTCGATCGCTGGGACTACAAGCGCCGCCCGCCGCGCACGCTGCTGCTCGGCGTCGCCCGAGCCGCCGGCACGATCACCCGAGTGACGGTTACGGGAGCGGGCGCACCGAGGGTCCTGACGCCGGGCGTCAACGGGACGTTCGCGTTGCTGCTGCCCGCAAGCGTCGACCCGAACGACCTGCGCCTCGCCGTGCGCCTGAAGGACGGCACCACCCAGCACGGCCGACCCGGTCACGGGATCACCCCCGACCTCGTCGTCTCGAGGCGGCCGCGATGAGCCGCCGCCTCCTCATGGCGATGCTCGTCGCCGGGATCGCGATCGGCTGCGCGATCGCGCTCCTCGGCCGCGCCGAGCGCTCACGTGCCGTGGCCGCGCCGGTCGCGAGCGCGAGCCAGACCGCGGTGCAGCGCGTGCCGCTTGAACCCAACGGCCCGGTGACGATCGACGCGCGAGCGGACGACCCGGGCGGCGGCGCGGCGTGGGCCGTGCGCCGCCTGACGACGGGCCGGCCTGGGAAGACGTATCCCTGCGTGCAGCTCGGTCGCCTCGACGGCGAGCGCTTCGGCTGGATCGCCGCGAGCCAACCGTTCCGCCTCGCCCGTCTCGACCAGCTCGACGTGCCGACGCGCTGCGGAGGGCAGTTCTTCCGCGGCCTTCCGGAGCTCTCGGTCGAGACGATCACGACCGACGGAGCCGGCGGTCTGCCGCAGCCCGACCGCACCGTGGTCTGGGGCGTGCTCCCGCCGGGCGTCACGAGCGCGCGGCTGCGCGACGGCACCGAGCTCGCGGTCGGAGCCGACCGCGTCGTGCTCGCCGTCCTCGAGGGCAAGCCCGTCGGCGAACCGCTGCTCGAGGGCACGCTCGTATCGGCGGGCGGCGCGACGCGGCCGTTCAGCTTCCCGCAGATCCAACGCGAAACGGCACGCCCCCACGGTCTCCCACGGCATCCCGGCCCGCCACCAGGGTCCCCCGTCGCCGGCGCGATCAGGATCGCGACGCGGGTCCCGGATCCCGCCGGCGGTGCGGCCTGGGGCATCCTCACCGCGCCGAGCACGAAGGGCACCATCTGCTTCTCACACCCGGTGCAACTCGTCGGCGACCGCGCCGCCTTCGTCGACCCGCGCCTCGGCACCGCGCGACCCGACCCCTTCGGCGACCTCGACTGCAGCGAGCGCCGCGCACCCAGCCCGGCGCACCCGGTGCGCATGGACGTGGGGAACACCTCCATCCCCTCGGAGGACCCGATGGGCACGCTCCAGCTCCGCCGGCTCAACAACCGCACGCTGCTGTCAGGGCGCACGACCGCCGACGTCCGCAGCGTGACGATCACGACCTCGCGCGACATCCGCACCGTCGTGCCCGACCCGCGCACCCACGTCGTCATCGCGGTCTACGACGGCAACTTCCCCGGCGAACGGCTGAAGTTCACCGCGCGGCTGCGCAACGGCCGCAGCGTCACGATGCTGCAGTCCTCCGGCTCCTGAACGATCGTGTGTCACAACTTCGGCCGGCCGGACACCTTGAAGACAATGGCCGACCGGCGCGCTTCGACGGCGGCCCGCCGCGCTCCACGAGAGCGCTCATGCCGCACCTGACGTGCGTCGCGTGCCAGTTGCCCGCCCCGAACGCGAGCGAGTCGCAGTAAGGCCCTGGTAGCAATAATCGTTCCCGATTTCTCGCAATCGCAGTGGCGCGCCCGTACCTTCGAGCCATGCGGATGCGCACCGTCGGCGAGCACCGCGAGCCGAGCTGATGGCAACCGTCGAGCTGACGCTCGAAGGCATCGACGACTGCGGTGCCTGCGCGACCCGGCTGGAGGGCGTGCTGCGGACGCACGCGGGCGTCGATGCCGTGCAGGTCTCGGCCGCGGGCTGCGCGCTCCTCGTCCGCTACGACCCGGAGCTGTGCTCGCCGTCGTGCATGCGCCAGGCGACCGTGCTCGCGACGCTGGAGTTCGAGCGCGACTTCCAGCACGAGATGCTCGACGTCGGCGGGATGGACTGCGCGGGCTGCGCCCGCACGATCGAGCGCGCGGTCGATCGCATGCCCGGTGTCACGTTCGCGTCGGTGAGCTTCGCGGGCGCGCGGCTGCACGTCGAGTACCGCCCCGACGTCGTCGACGCGCCGCGGATCGCGTCCGGTGTGCGCGCGCTCGGATACGACGTGCCGCTCCCCGGCGACCCGCCGCCCGGCACCGGCACCGGCTGGTCGCGAGGACAGCGGCTGACGAGCGTCTCCGCCGCGCTCATGGCCCTCGGCATCGTGGCGGACCTCGCAATCGGGCGCGGGCTCGCCTCGATCCTGCTGTACGCGGCCGCGATGGCGATCGGCGGCACGCCGATCGCGCGCGCGGGACTCGTCGCGCTGCGCGCCACGCACCGCGCCGACATCAAGCTCCTGATGGCGATCGCCGCGATCGGGGCCGCCGCGATCGGCGCCTGGACGGAGGCGGCGCTCGTCGTCGTGCTGTTCTCGATCGGCGAGATGCTCGAGCGCCGGGCGGCCGAACGGGCACGCCGCGAGCTCGGCGGCCTCGTCGCGCTGACCCCCGCGACCGCGCGGCTGCGACGCGGCGACGCCGACGTCGAGATCGCCGTCTCCAAGCTGCGCGTCGGCGACGCCGTCGTCGTGCGTCCAGGGGAGCGGCTGGCGGTCGACGGCACCGTGATCGAGGGCGCCTCGGCGGTCGACGAGGCCGCCGTGACCGGCGAGTCCACGCCGGCCGACAAGCTCCCGGGCGACGGCGTCTTTGCCGGCACGCTGAACACGAACGGCCTGCTCGTCGTCCGCGCGGACGTCGCGCCCGGCGATACGACGCTCGCGAGGATCGCCCGTCTCGTCGTCGATGCCCAGGCCCGCAGGGCGCCGTCGGAGCGCTGGGTCGACGCCTTCGCACGCGTGTACACGCCGCTCGTCATCGCGGTCGCTCTGCTCGTCGCCGCGCTGGCGCCGCTGCTGGCCGGGGTCTCCTTCGACGACGCGTTCTATGCGGCGCTGGCGATGCTGATCATCGCCTGCCCGTGTGCCCTCGTGCTCTCGACGCCGGCCTCGATCGTGTCGGCGCTCGGGCGAGCATCCGCTGCGGGGGTGCTCGTCAAGGGCGGCGCGCAGCTCGAACGTGCCGCCACGATCGAGACGGTCGCCTTCGACAAGACCGGGACGCTGACGCTCGGGCGGCCGCGGGTGACCGCGCTGCACGCCTTCACGGTGACCGAGGACGAGCTGCTGGCGCTCGCCGCCGGCGTCGAGCAGGGATCCGAACACCCGCTCGCGCGGGCGATCGTCGGGGCCGCCGCCGATCGCGGTCTCGCGCTCCCGGCGCTCGAGGGTTTCGAGGCAACGACCGGGCTCGGCGCCGCCGGTCGCATCGAGGGCCGCTCCGTGCTCGTCGGCAGCCCGCGCATGATGGGAATCGACGCGCTGCCCGCGGCCGCGCGCGAGGCGCTCGCCGAGCTGGCCGCCGGGGGCGCGACGACCGTGCTTGTGACGCGCGACGGCCAGGCCGTCGGTGCGCTCGCCCTGGCCGACGAGGCTCGCCCCCAGGCCGCCGAGGCGGTCGCGATGCTCGCCCGCCTGGGCATCCGCCATACCGCGCTGCTGACGGGCGACAACCGGGCGGTCGCCGAGACGATCGCTCGCGAGGTCGGCATCGCCGACGTTCACGCCGAACTGCTGCCGCAGGACAAGGCGAGCGTGATCGCGAGGCTCGGCCCCGGGACCGCGATGGTCGGCGACGGCGTCAACGACGCCCCAGCCCTCGCCGCCGCCGATCTCGGCATCGCGATGGGCAGTGCCGGCAGCGCGACGGCGATCGAGGTCGCCGACGTGGCGCTCATGGGCGACGACCCGCGCAAGGTCGCCGAGCTCATCGGGCTGGCGCGCTGGACGCGGGCCGTCGTGCGCCAGAACATCGCCTTCGCGCTTGCCACGAAGCTCGTTGCGCTCGGGCTGCTGGCGGCCGGCAGCCTGCCCCTGTGGGCCGCCGTCGCCAGCGACGTCGGCGCGTCGCTGATCGTCGTCGCGAATGGCCTGCGCCTGATCGTCGGCGTGCCGAGAGGCCGGATGCGCTCGCTGCCGATCCTCGCGGTCCCGGAGCGCAGCTCGGCCGAGGCGTCCCGGCACGAGCAGCATCACCACCACGACCGCGATCGATGCGCCGCCAGCGGGGGCCCGTGAACGATCTGCCCGCTGTTACGACCCAGCACTAACTGATTGGTTGTTGCAACAGTGCACGAGTACGCGTCTGGACGGCGAAGCTCGTCGCGCAGGAGTCGGCGTAAGCGGCGTTAACTCCTCTCCGCCCGCGAGCCCCAGCAGAGCGAAGCGCGCAGCCGTCAGTCGGTCCGCGCGGTGAGCGCCGGCGGCGGCGCGATCCCGGCTGCGCGGCGGCGTCCCGTAGCGCCGGTCACCATGAAGACCGCCGCGAACAGCGTCGCCGCCGTCAGCACGACCGTCGGCCCCGACTGCACGTCGAGGTGGTAGCTGAGGTTCATCCCGACGAAGCCGCAGACCGTCCCGATGACCGTCGCGAGCTGCAGCATCCGCGCGAAGGAGTTCGTCAGCATGCGGGCGATCGAGGCCGGGATCACGAGCGCCGCCGCGATCAGCGTGACGCCGAGCACCTGCATCGTCGCGAGGATCGAGCCGGCGAGGATCACCATCAGGAGCGCATCCATCCGCGCGGTGTTGACGCCCGCGACGTCGGCGACCTCGGGATCGAAGGTCGTGAACAGCAGCGCGCGGTAGCGCAGGAAGATCAGCGTCCCGGCGAGTACGCAGACGATGAAGATCGCGATGACGTCATCGGTTCCGACGCCGAGGATGCTGCCGAACAGCGCCGCGTCGAAGCTGCGGCCCTGGGTCCCGAAGAGGGCGAACAGCGCCAGCCCGAGCGCGAAGGAGGCCGTCGTGATGACGCCGATCGCAGCGTCGGAGCCGAGCAGGCGCCGGCGCGTGACGCCGTTGATCATGAGCGCCGAGGCGACGCCCCACGCGCCCGCGCCGAGGAAGAAGTTCACGCCGATCAGCGAGCTCGCGGCGAACCCGCCGAAGATCGCGTGCGATAGGCCGTGGCCGATGTAGCTCATGCCCTTCAGCACGACGTACACGCCGATCGCGCCGCACAGCCCGCCGGCCATCGTCGCGACCATCAGCCCGTTGCGAAAGAACTCGAAGTCGAACGGACGCAGTAGCTCGTGCATCACACGATGCTCCGATCGCGGTGCTCGTGCAGAACGTGATGACGGTGCTGGAAGCTGTCGATTACGACCGGCATGCCGCCGTGCTCGAGCACCTGCATGCTGGCCCCGTAGGTGCGCTCGAGCACGTCGCTCGTCAGCACATCAGTCGGCGGGCCGTCGCCGATCACGCGCCGGTTGAGGCACACCACGCGCGGCAGGTGCGCCGCGATGCCGTTGAGGTCGTGCGTCGTCAGGACGATCGCCAGCCCGAGGGCGTTGAGGTCGTCGAGCAGGTGCAGCACCTCGTGGCGCAGGCGCACGTCGACGCCCGACGTCGGCTCGTCGAGCAGCAGCAGCTCGGGCTCGCCGAGCAGCGCCCGCGCGATGAAGACCCGCTGCTGCTGGCCACCCGACAGCTCGCGGATGTGGCGCTCGGCGAGCCCGCCGATGTCGAGCTTCTCCAGGACCTCGGCGACCTGCGCGCGCTCCGCGGCACTCGCCCACGGGAGGAAGCGGCCCTTGACCCGTGCCATCAGCACGCACTCGCTGACCGTCACCGGGAAGCTCCAGTTGATCGTCTCGACCTGCGGCACGTAGGCCATCCGCAGGCCCTTGCGGCGCGTCACGCTGCCGTGCGCCGGACGCACGCTGCCGGCGATGACCCGCAGTGCGGTCGTCTTGCCGGCGCCCGACGGCCCGACGATGCCGACGAAGTCGCGCTCGCAGATCGAGAGATCGACGTCGACGAGCACGGCCTCGCCGGAGTAGCCGCACGTGACTGCCGCCAGGCCGAGCAGCTCCTCGCGCGCGCCGCGACTCATTGCGGGTACGTCGCCGTGTCGGGGACGACGTTCCCCGGCTTGAACGCCCTGAGCGCGCTCGCGTCGCCGCCCATCGCCTCGGTCATCGTCACGTAGTCGAAATGCATGAGCCCCATCCATGAGTGGTCGGCCGCGCCGGGCTTGCCGGGCAGGTCGTCGTCGCGCAGGACGTCGACGTACTTCACGCCGGCCTCCTTGCCGATCTGCTCGAGGACCGGGCTGGGGAAGACCTCGGAGCCGAAGATCGCGGGCACCTTCGTCGCCTTGACCTGGTCGATGAGGTCGGCGACCTCCTTCGGCGTCGGGTCCTCGAAGTCGGAGATCTGGATCGCGCCGATGACGTCCCAGCCGTAGTCGCGGGCGAAGTACGCGTAGGCGTCGTGGTAGGTCAGCAGCTTGCGCTTGGCGCGCGGGATCGTCGCGAACGAGGTGCGCATCGCCTTGTCGAACGCGTCGACCTTCGTCTTGAAGTGCTCGTAGTTGTCGTCGAAGTAGGCCGTGTCGCCGGGATCGCGCCGGGCGAGCGTGTCGCGGATGATCTGCGCGTACTTCAGCGCGTACTTCGGATCCGTCCAGAGGTGCGGGTTCGGCTTACCGCCGGACTTCGGAAACGAGAAGTCGTAGGCGTACTGGCTCTTGGGGATCGACCTCGTGCCGACCTCGACGATCTCGGCGCCATCCTTGAGGTTCTGCTGCGCCAGGTCTTTCGTCGGCTCCTCGAGCTTGAGGCCGTTGACGAACAGCACGTCGAGCGTCGACATCAGCTCGGCGACGCTCGGCTTCGGCTCGAACGTGTGCGAGTTCGTGCCCTCGGGGACGATGCCGGTGATCTTCACCCTGTCGCCGCCGATGTTCGCGGCGATGCTCGTGATCGGCGCGACCGTCGTGCCCACGATGAGCCGCTTGTCCGAGCCTGAGGAGCCGGCGTCGTCGCTACCGCAGCCGGATGCGGCGACGCCCACCGCTCCAACCAGATACACGACGAGACGGCAGATGCGGCTGCTCATTGGCGACAGGCCCCCGTTGCGGTGCGGTACGCCTCCCGCACCTGATTGAGGCAAACCTACCGTTTCTGCTAGTCGGTCGCAATCAGGGGCGTGTGTCGATCACCAGCCTGTCGCGTCTCGTCCGGGTCGCGCTCGCGGGCTACGTCGGAACGCCCGCGCGGCGGGCTCGCGCCTCGGTCGCTCCGGAGGAGATCAGGCCGAGGCTGAGCAGCGCGATGCCGTTGAGGAGATGGTTGAAGTTCTCGAGGTCACCGCGCCCGGACATCGAGATGATCGTGAGGTTCTCCGGCCCGACGAAGCCGATCACGAACGCCGCGATGTAGAAGATGCCGACCCCGAGGCACGCCCCCTCCGCCGTCGTCACCGACTGGCGCGACATGATCAGCAGGAAGGCGCCGATGGTCATGTGAACGAGGTTGTGCAACGGGTTGATGCTGAAGCCGATCAGCGAGTCGCCCGTGTTCTGCACGAAGTTCGAGAAGCCCGTGACGAAGAAGCCGATGACGCCGATCACGACGTACGCGGCGCCGAACAACGGCATCAGCTTCTGGGCGAGGCTCGTGTTGGCGGACATCGTTGATTGCTCCTGTCGTTGCGGGGCGGCCGTGCATCCGGGCAGCGGTCCGTTTGCCGGCGCTGGGGCGCGGCCGGCACGGTCGGTACCGATGCCGGGTATACCGCGACGCGCGGCGTGCGGATCGCTGCCGTGTCAGCCCGCTGACATTGCCTTCAGCAGAGCTGCGCCCGGCCACCGTGGTTCACGTAGCGCCGGAGCGCAGCGACTCAAACGCCCGCCGCAGCGGCCACAGCGCCGCCCGCGAGAGCACGAACGGGCCGCCGGCCAGGCGCTCGAACGCCGACGCGGTCGGCAGCGGCGAGTCGCGCAGGTAGTAGTCGCCGTGGCCGATCTCGTCGACGGCCGTGTACCAGACCTTGTGCGCCGATCCCATGTAGCGGTTGACCGGCGTGCGGTCGCGGGCGGTGGCGGCGGCGCTGTCGGCGGTGACGGTGTCGTCGGCGGCCGATCCCATCGTCAGCCAGTCCGTCCCGCCGCGACCCTGGGGGTTCCAAGCGTTGCGCTGCAGGCCGCGCAGCAGCTTCGAGCCGGGCGCCATCTCGGTGACCTCGGCGGAGATGTCGTCCGGGATGAAGCCGCGCAGGCCGCCGTGTGGGGCGCCCATCGTCACGACGTCCTCGACGAGCAGGTAGGGCGGGAAGTCGAACTCGTGGCGCTGGGTGGCGGCCACCGCGTAGCGGATCATGAGGCCGCCCATCGAGTGTGCGACGACATCGACCGCCTGGCCGCGCTTGGAGTACCTGTCGTAGATGTTCCAGGCGAGGTGGTAGGCGAGATGGGCGATCGGCGCGTCGCTCGTGTGCGAGCCGTGCGCATGCGCGGCGCGAACGGTCGCGCGGTGGCGCTTGGCGTGGCTGCCGCTGACGGCGATGTTCGTGTTGCAGTGCTTGTCGCCGTGGTAGAAGGCGACCGTCTTCAGCGGACCCGTGTTGCCCCATGCGGTGAACGCCTCGCGCAGCGTCTTCCACATCGCGCAGTCGGTCGCCGCCCCGGCGGCGTGGCCGTGGACGAGGTAGATCGGCTTGTCGAGGGTGTCCGTGCGCGCAGCGGTGGTCGGCGACGCGAATGCGAGTAGCAGGCTCGACAGGGTGAGGATCTTGCTCGGACGCATCATCGGCGGGGACCGTAACCCGTGGCGCGTAGACTCGATTCGTATGTCAGCAGGCGCCGTGCTGGTCGTCGACGACGACGCGCCGATCCGGCGGATGCTCGAGCGCACGCTGAGCGCTGAGGGCTACGACGTCTGCGCCGTCGCCGACGGCGGCCTCGCGCTCGCGCAGGTCGAGCGCTCGCTGCCGGAGCTGATCGTGCTCGACGTCGCGATGCCGGGGATGGACGGGCTCGCCGTGACGCGGCGGCTGCGAGCCAAGGGGTTGGCCGTGCCGATCCTGCTGCTGACGGCGCGCGACGCGCTGTCCGAGCGCGTCGCCGGCCTCGACGCGGGCGCGGACGACTACCTCGTCAAGCCGTTCGAGGTCGACGAGCTGACCGCCCGTATCCGGGCCCTGCTGCGCCGCAACCACCCGCCCGACCCGGGCCAGCTCGCCTTCGCCGATTTGACGCTCGACCCGCAGACCGCGCTGGCGCGCCGCGGCGGGCGCGAGCTTGGGCTCACACGCCGCGAGGCCGAGCTGCTCGCGCTGCTCATGCGCAACGCCCGCGCCGTCGTCAGCCGCGAGCTCGCGCTCGACGAGGTCTGGGGCGGCGAGGGTGAGGCGGGACCGAACGTCGTCGATCGCTACGTCGCCTACCTGCGGCGCAAGCTCGGCGACCCGCCGCTGATCCACACGGTGCGCGGGGTCGGCTTCCGGCTCGACGGCTGACCGCCGTGCGAGCGTCGATCAACCTGCGCGGTCGCGTCGCGGCCGCCGCCGCGATCGCGATCGTCGTCGCCGTCGCGCTGCTCGGCGTCACCGTCTCGGCGCTGCTCGGCTCACAGCTCACCGACGCGCTGGACCGCTCGCTGCGCGCCCGCGCAGTCGAGGTCGCGCGCCTCGCGGCCTCGACGCCGGACCTGCTCACCGAGCCCGGCGCGCTCGAGGGGCGCATCACCGGCGGCGCGCTGTTCGTGCAGGTCGTCGACCGCCGTGGGCGGATCGTGGCGCGCTCGGGCGGGCTCGGCGGCCGCGTCCTGCCGGACAACGCCGCCCTGCGCGCGGCGCTCGGCCCGCGGCGGCGCGCCGGCTTCGTCGACGGCGGGCTCGGCGCCGCCGCGATCCGGAGCTATGCCGCACCGCTCGGCGAGCTCGGCGCGGGCGCCGCGGCGGGCGGGGCCGTCGTCGTGGCCGGCACGACGGGCGACATCGAGGACACGCTGCAGACGACGCGCCGAATCATCCTCGGCTGCGCGCTCGCCGCCGCCGCCCTCGCCGCCCTGCTCGCGCTGCTGCTCACCCGTCGCGCGCTCGCGCCCGTGCGCCGGCTGTCGTCGGGCGCGCGGGCGATCGAGCGCAGCGGCGACGCCTCCGAGCGGCTGCCGGCGGCCGCCTCCGACGACGAGGTCGGCGAGCTCGCCGCGACGCTGAACGCGATGCTCGCGTCGCTCGAGCGCTCGCGCGCCGCCGAGCGGCGCTTCGTCGCCGACGCCTCGCACGAGCTGCGCACGCCGCTGACGGCGCTGCGCGGCAACGCCGCCTACGTCGCGCGTCACGGCGCCGACCCGGCGGTGCTCGCCGACATCGAGGCCGACGCGGCTCGCCTCAGCGCGCTGCTCGACGACCTGCTGGCGCTCGCGCGCGAGGAAGCGGCGGCGCCGACGCCCGGTGAGCCCGTCTCGCTCGTCGAAATCGCCCGCGCCGCCGTCGGCGCCGACTGCAACGCCCGGGTCGTGGTCGAACCGGGAGCCGATGACATCGAGGTGCGAGGCGAGCGGCTCGCGCTCGAGCGGGCCGTGTCGAACCTCGTCCGCAACGCGCGCGAGCACGGGCCAGGCGGGGGCGCGATCACTGTCGCCATCGATCGCGCCGGCGACCGCTTGCGGATCGCCGTGTCCGACGAAGGGCCCGGCCTCGACCCCGCCCATGCCGAGCACGCGTTCGAGCGCTTCTGGCGGGGGCCGAACGCGGCCAGCGGCGGCTCCGGGCTCGGGCTGGCGATCGTGCGCGCGATCGCCGAGCGCCATGGCGGTGGCGTGAGCGTCGAGGGCGCGACATTCGTCATCGACCTGCCCGCCCTCAGAGATCTCTCAAGGTCCGGGCGTACAACATCCGCATGAGACGACTGCGCACCACCTCCACCGCGCGCCTGCTCGCGATCGTCGCGTGCGTCGGCGTCCTCGCCGCGACCGCCGCCATCGCCCAGGCCGCGCTGACGGGCTCCGGCCCCGTCCCCGCCCCGAAGGCGCTCGCCCAGGCGATCAAGGACGCGCTCGGCGCGCCCGCCCCCGAGGGCGTCACCGCCCGCATCCACTTCGAGAACAACCTGCTGCCGTCCGGCTCGCTGCCGGGCACCTCCTCGGCGCTGACCTCCGGCGCCGACGGCCGCCTGTGGCTGACGAAGGACGGGCGCCTACGCCTCGAGCTGCAGTCGGGCTCCGGCGACGCACAGATCACGTCCGACGGCAAGCAGATCACGCTCTTCGACAGCTCCTCGAACACGATCTACCGCGCGACGCTGCCCGACGAGCCCGCCGACGCCGCCACGCCCGAGCCCACGCACGAGAACCCGACGATCGCGAAGATCCAGGACGCGCTGAACCACCTGGCGAAGTTCTGGACCGTGTCCGGTGCAGAGCCGACCTCGACCGCCGGCCAGCCGACGTACACCGTGCAGATCGCGCCGAAGGATGACGGCGGGCTGCTCGGCGCCGCGAAGGTCGCGTGGGATGCCGTCACCGGCGTGCCGCTGCGCGCCGCGGTCTACGCGCAGGGCCAGTCCAGCCCGGTGCTCAAGCTCGAGGCGACGGACATCTCCTACGGCAAGGTCGCCGACGGCGACGTTACGACGACCCCGCCGAAGGACGCGAAGGTCGTCGACCTCAGCCCGAAGCAGGACGCCTCGCAGGCCGGCAAGGCGGATGGCCGCTCGCACGCCGAGGTCAGCGGCGTCGACGCCGTCGCCAAGCAGCTGGACTTCGCGCTCGCCGCGCCGGCCGAGCTCGCGGGGCTGCCGCGCCAGGACGCCTACCTCGTCGGCACCGGCAAGGAGAACGCCGCGATCGTCACGTACGGCAAGGGCCTCGGTGCGATCGTCGTCTTCCAGCACAAGACGGACACGACGACGAAGCAGGACGCAGCGCCCGCGAAGGGCCGCGACCGCAACCCGCTGCCGCAGATCAACATCGACGGCACGACCGGAACCGAGATCCCGACGGCGCTCGGCACGATCGTCACGTTCGAGCGCGGCGGCGTCTCCTACGTCGTCGCGGGATCCGTCCCGCCGCTGGCCGCCGAGAACGCGGCACGGGGCCTGAAGTGAGCCACGACGACGCGGACCCGGACGCCCCTCCCGTCCGGGCCCGCGGGCTCGTCAAGCGCTACGGGCGCATCACGGCGGTCGACCACGTCGACCTGACGGTCAGCCGCGGCGACGTCTACGGCTACCTCGGCCCCAACGGCGCCGGCAAGACGACGTCGCTGCGGATGCTGCTCGGCCTCATCCGCCCGGACGAGGGCGGCGCGACGCTGTTCGGCCGCGACCCGCTCGTCGACGGCGTGCGCGCGCTACGCGGTGTCGCGGGCTTCGTCGAGGCGCCGCGCTTCTATCCGTACCTGACGGGCCGCAAGAACCTCGAGCTCGTCGCCGCCCTCGATGGCGACGGGGCCGAGGGCCGCATCGACGAGGCGCTCGACACCGTCGACCTCGCCGATCGAGCACGCGACAAGGTCGGCGGCTACTCGCACGGCATGCGCCAGCGCCTCGGCATCGCCGGCGCGCTGCTGCGCGAGCCCCGGCTGCTGCTGCTCGACGAGCCGGCGACCGGCCTCGATCCGGCGGGCATGCGCGACATGCGCGTGCTCGTGCGACGGCTCGCCGACGAGGGCATGACGGTCCTGCTGTCCTCGCATCTCATGGGCGAGGTCGAGGAGCTCTGCAACCGCGTCGCGATCATCAACCAGGGGCAGGTGCGCTACGAGGGCTCGCTGCACGAGCTCATCGAGACGACCTCCGGCCGCTACGAGCTGCGCACGACCGACGACGCGCACGCGCACGACATCGCGCTCACGCACCCGGGCGTCAGCGCCCTCACGATCACCCAGGCCGCCGGACTCGCCTTCAACGCCGACAAGCGCACCGTGCCTGCCCTGTCGCTCGCGCTCGCGCAGGCGGGCATCGGAATCAGCGCGCTCGTGCCGCGCACGGCGACGCTCGAGGAGCTGTTCTTCCGCATGACCGAGGGGGGCGACGCGACGGACGCCGTAGTGGGGGCGCGCCTGGCGTCCGAGGCGCACGCCGGAGACGAAGCCGCGCCCGCGGCGCGCGCCGGAGACAACGCCGCGCCAGCGGGCGGCGCCGGCGACGCGGCCACGCCGTCGGCTGAGGCCGAGCCCGCCGCCCCGGTGCCTGCCGCCGAGGCACGGGCATGAGCGCCGGGGCGGCCGCCGCGCCGCGCGTGAGCCGCCGAGCGGGCGGGCGGCAGCCCGGCGTCGGGACCGTGTACCGCTGGGAGCTGCGCAAGCTGCGCTCGCAGAAGCGCACGTACCTCGGCCTCGGCGCGGCCGCGATCGTCCCGCTGATCTTCATCACCGCGCTGCTGACCGGCGGCGGCGGGCCCGACGACGTGCCGTTCGGGCGCTACGTCCGCGAGACCGGCCTCGCCATCCCCCTCGTCGGCCTGCTGTTCAGCTCGGTCTGGCTGTTTCCGCTCATCACCGCGCTCGTGGCGGGCGACATCGTCTCCTCGGAGGACAACCACGGGACGCTCAAGACGATCCTCACGCGCTCGACCGAGCGCTGGCAGATCTTCGCCGGCAAGCTGCTCGCCTCGCTCAGCTACGCGTTCGTCGCGCTCGTCGTGTTCGTCACCATCGGGCTCGGGATCGGCGGCCTGATCTGGGGCTTTGACCCGCTGACGACGCTGTCGGGCACGCAGGTCTCCGCCGGCCGCGGAACGCTGCTGATCGCCGGGGCGTCGCTCGCCTACTTCATCCCGATGATCGCGATCGCCGGCATCGCGATCCTGCTGTCGACAGTGACGCACAACTCCGCCGGGGCGATCGTCGGCACGCTGATCGCATCCTTCGTCATGCAGCTCTTGGCCGTCATCAACGCACTGGCCCCGATCAAGCCGTACCTGCTCAGCACGCAGTTCGACGCCTGGCAGGGGCTGCTGCGCGAACCGGCCGACTGGGCGCCGATCGTGCGCGCGGCGTGGGTCTCGGCGCTCTACGCGATCCCGTCGCTGGGCTGGGCCTTCGTCTCGTTCGTGCGCCGCGACGTCGCCGGCGGCTGACGGCCGTTGGCGCTACGGTCCGCCCGTCTTCACGCTGGGGACAGACGCGGCGAGCTGCGCGCGGGTCTTGGACAACCCCAGCCGGATCCGGCCCTTCACGGTTCCCAACGGCAGCGCGAGCTGTTCGGCGATCTCGACGTGCGAGAGCTCTGCGACGAACGCGAGCTCGAGGGCCGCGCGTTGCTCTGCGGGCAGCCCGGCCAGCACCCCGTGTAGCGCGGTACGTCGCCGGGTGCGCTCGTCGCGCTCGATCGCCTCGTCCTCGACACAGCCGGCGGCGGGCAGCGCCTCGAGCTCGTGATCGGAGGCTCGCAGGCCGTCGCCGCGGCGGTGGTGGCGCTGGATGTCGACGCTGCGGTTGCGCGTCAGGGCGAACAGCCATGTCGGCAACGCCCCGTGCCCCTCGTAGCTGCGGCGCGTGGTCCAGAGGGTGAGGAATGCGTCCTGGGCCGCTTCCTGGGCGCGTTCGGTGCTGCTGCAGAGCACTCGCGCGAAGCCGAACACGCGGCGCGCGTAGCGGTCGTGCAGCTGTGCGAACGCCTCGCTGTCGTCGGCCTGCACGCGACGCATCAGGTCATCGTCACTCGCCACGTCCGGTAGGTGATGCACCGACAACTGGGCCTCTGGCCATTGCGCATGGCCACCTCCGAGGAGTTCCCGACGCGCGCTCTGATCGTCGCGGCCAGTCACTCCGACGATCACGACACTACCAGCGATCAGCGCCCGTACCGGGAATGTTCTGGCACACCCGCGCTCATCAGATCGGCGGGAGGTCCCCCGAAGTTTAGTTGTGTCTAAAATATCGGAAAGATGTCGCTGCTCGCCGATAGCCCGACCGAAGCGGAGGCCGTCCCGCCGTCACTGACCGGTGCGTCAGCGCTCGAGCAGATCGAGCGGAGCGGGCCGTGGCGCGCTCGCCTCGCGATCCTCGGACCGGCGTTCGTCGCGTCGATCGCGTACGTCGATCCGGGCAACTTCGCGACGAACATCGCCGGCGGCGCGAAGTACGGCTACCTGCTGCTGTGGGTCATCGTGGCCGCGAACCTGATGGCGATGCTGATCCAGAACCTGTCGGCGAAGGTCGGCATCGCCACCGGTCGCAGCCTTCCCGAGCTGTGCCGCGAGCATCTCCCGCGCCCGGCCGCGTGGGGGCTGTGGGTGCAGGCGGAGCTGATCGCGATGGCCACCGACCTCGCCGAGTTCGTCGGCGCGGCGATCGCCCTGAACCTGCTGTTCGGGATCTCGCTGCTGCCGGCGGGCCTCATCACCGCCGTTGCGGCGTTCGCCGTGCTCGCGCTGCAGAGCCAGGGCTACCGGCGCTTCGAGCAGGTCATCGTCGGGCTGCTGGCGATCATCGTCGGCGGCTTCCTCTACGAGTCGCTGACGATCGGCGGCGACCCGGGCGCCATCGCTCGCGGGCTGCTGCCCGGCTTCGCCGGCACCGACTCGATCCTGCTGGCAACCGGGATCCTCGGCGCGACCGTGATGCCGCACGTCATCTACCTGCACTCCGCTCTGACGCAGGACCGGATCGCGCCGCGCGACGACGGCGAGCGCCGCCGGCTGCTGCGCTTCCAACGCGTCGACGTCACGATCGCGATGGGCATCGCCGGGCTCGTGAACATCTCGATGCTCGTCGTCGCCGCGCAGCTCTTCCACAACGCCGGGCTGACCGGCGTCGACACGATCGAGGGCGCGCACGCCGGTTTCGAACGGCTCGTCGGCGGCGGCGCAGCGCTCGCGTTCGCGCTCGCGCTGCTCGCGTCCGGCCTGGCGAGCTCGAGCGTCGGGACGTATGCGGGCCAGGTCGTCATGCAGGGCTTCATCGCGCGCGCGGTGCCGCTCGTCCTGCGCCGCACGGTGACGATGGCCCCCGCGCTCGTCGTGCTCGCGATCGGCGTCGACCCGAGCCGGGCGCTCGTGCTGTCGCAGGTCGTGCTGTCGTTCGGGATCCCGTTCGCGCTCGTGCCGCTCGTCTGGCTGACCGCGCGCCGCGACATCATGGGCGCGCTCGTCAACCGTCGCCTGACGACCGTCGTCGCCGGCTTCGTCGCCTTCCTCATCAGCGCGCTGAACGTGTTCCTGGTCGTCCAGACGTTCGCCGGCTGACGGCGGAGGCGCACGACTGCGGCGGCGTAGTCGATGCAGAATGGCTCTCCAATGCGATGGCTCGCACCACGTGCCGGGGGGATTCCCCATGCCTGAGACATATGTCATTTACGTCGACGACTCGGGCAACGAAGAGCATGGCGTCCTCTTCTCAGCGGTCCTGCTCCCGGCTGACTGTTGGTCCGATGCGCTAGGTAACTGGATCGGTCTTCGCCGAGAGCTGGCTGATGAGCCTCACAAGCTTCCAACCTTCTTCGAGCTGCACTCGCAGCCGTTTCTTTCGAAACGCCCGCTCAAGCCGCTGCGCAAGGCCAGTGAGCGTCGGGAAGTCCAGCTGGCTCCCAGCCAAGGAGATCCCGTCCTGCAGAACGTCGCGCTCGCGCGGGCGCAGGTCGAATTGTCAGATCTCGTTCTGACGTCCTGACCGGACCCCGGTTGTTGGTCCACCGCGTGTGAGAGTCGGTGGGTAGTAGCCGCTGGGGACGGTAGGGGCCTGCGCGGACGGACTGCCGTCGCGAAGGCCCGAGGGCCGAGCGGCGGGAGTCCGTCCG
>JBBSNY010000016.1:0-91353 GCA_038260305.1 Solirubrobacterales bacterium | reverse complement strand
CACGAAGCACGCCTGCCTACAGGCCGATCAGGACAAGATCGTGGGGAGATCCGGTGGCCGCCCATGGGGAGATCCGATGACCGCCAGCGGGGAATTCCGATGGCCGTCTACGGGGAGATTCCCATGGCCGCCGTCACCCGAACGTGAGGAACAGGTACTTGAAGCCGCGTCCTTCGCCTGCGTGGACCTGCACTCGCTCGCCCCAAGCACGCGTGCTGATTTGCGTCGTGTAGGAGTCGCCGACTGCCTCTTGGAGGACCTGTTCGAGCCAGCTCAGATCATCGCGTTCGCCCGCAACTCCTCCGCGGCCGCCTCGCCGGTTGCCGCCGGGGGCGGGAGCCTTGCAGCCGGCGAGCTGACGGTCGAGCCGCGCAAGTTCCTCGGTCAGCCGCAGGCGCCGAGATTGCTGCGCGATCCACTCAGCCCACGAGGGCGAGCTGATTGCATCTGCAAGGGGTGACCCGAGAGCGAAGAATGCGTCCCAACGCTCGTGGTGCGCAGCGGCTTCGCGTTGCTCATCCGGAAGCCGCATGTGCAGCATCTCGAACTGCTCATCGTTGTGATCGAGACCGCCGGCAGTGAGGTTGCCCGACCCCGAGAGCACGTGAACTGACTCGGCGTTCGTGGTGATCCACAACTTCGGGTGGAACCGCGGCGCCCGAACGCCCATCACAACTCGCACCTCTGCGCCGAGATCGGCAAGTGCGATCACCGCGTCGGGATCGGTGATGGGCGCGCCGCGGACAACGAATCGGACCCTCGACGGCGTGCCAAATTCGGCGAACAGTTCTCGAAGGACCTGTATGCCAGAGCCGGTCAAGAACGCCACAGCGACGTCAAGGCGGTTGGCGTCCACGAGCACTCGTCGGAGCGCCTCGCGCCCCGACGGCAGCTCTGCAGACGGGATCAGCGTGTGCATGTCCTGATCTTTCCACGCCAGCCACAGCGAACACAGCGCCCGCCACTTCCTGCCAGGCGGTAGGAGCAGCGAGTTGGTCCGTGCGGCCTGCCGACGCCGCGGTGCCCAGATGCATGGATAGCGCAAGCACATGCCGCGATCATGGAGCGGATGGCGATCATGTTGCGTCGAGGCACGGCGAGTGACGCGCGCGCTGCCGCCGACCTTTGGCTGCGCGGGCACACGGCGGCGCTTGGCGTGATCCCCGAGCCGGTCCACAGCGATGACGACGTGCGCGCGTGGTTCGCGTCGCACGTCGTCTGCGATACCGAACTGTAGGTGGCCGAGGACCGGACGGGCACGCTCGTCGGCATCCTGGTCCTCGATGGGCCGTGGCTTGACCAGCTCTACGTCGAGCCGACGAAGACCGGAGGCGCCATTGGCGCAGGTCTCGTGAAGCTGGCGAAACGTGAACGGCCGGAGGGCTTGCGTCTGTGGACGTTCGCGTCAAACGCAACAGCTCATGCACCCAGTCTGTCAACTCAGATTGACATAGTGGGTCTTATCGAGCATTCATTTCGCGGCCTGCTCAGCGCTCGCTCATGGTGCGCCCAGCTGTCGCAGCGTCGTTGAGATCTCTGCCCGATGGACCCCATCAAGGTTTCGCCAGCACCGGTCGATAGTACGAGTACGAGTGCACGGCACCGGCTCGCCTATCAGGGGGCCGCATGCTCGATCGAGTCGGTTGGAGAGCATTTCAGCTGAGCGGCCGTGCCGCGCGACACCCCCGGTCGGCGGCGAGAGCGCTGATCCTTGGCTGTCTGCTGACGGTCCTGCTTGCCCCGGTCGCGCACGCCGACTTCGCGCCGGTCACCTCGCCCGGTGGCAGCGTCGACGGGTTCGCAGCTTCGCAGGGTGCGTGGCTGATCGGCCTGTCGGTCTCCGGGCAGAAGGCCACGCGGGCGCAAGTCACGCGCGATCGCGGTCAGACGTGGTCTGAGGTGACGTTGCCCACCGGACCCAACGCGGTCCGCGGGGAGTTCTCCGGGGTCGTCGTGGGTCCCGATCGGGCGTTCTATGTCGCCGTTCGTTATCCGTACGCGTTGTCGGCCGGCGTTTTCGGGCGCCTGCTGCGGATCGAACCGGCAAACGGTGCCGTGTCGATCGTCGGCAATCTTCCGGCGCCCGACGCGAACGCGGCGCTCAGCGCTCCGGCCTTCGACGCGCAGGGACGGCTCTGGGTCGCGTGGGTTCCGGGCGGCTCCACGACGCTGACCGTCGCTCGTATCGCCGGCGGCACGGCGGCCGAGATCTATCAGGCGCCCGCGCCGAACACTGCCTTTGCGAACGGCGAGATCCAGTTCCGCTCGTCCGGGATGTGGGTGCGCGTGGGCAATCTCGTCTACCGGCTGGTCGGCGGAGCGCTGGTCAGCGCCGATCGCGGCATCCCGGTGTTCGAAGAGGGGTCGCTGATGATCACCGCAGGGGCGATGAGCCTCGACGGGGGCCAAACGTCCAGGCTCGTCACGAGAGTCCAGGCGGTGGAGGGCAACCCGCAGCTGCTCGCGTCCGACTACAGGCTCCTGCGCCGCTACAGCCCGGCGATGTTCTCGGCGACCGCTCAGAGCTGGCCGAAGGCCGGGACCCTGATGACCCGCGCGGTGGCCACCGACGGCGGCGTCGTCGTGTTCAGCGACCAATGGCGTGAACCCCGGATCAATACGGAGTCGTTCCGGATGCTCTGGCATGCCGGAGCGGTGACCGACCCCCCGTTCTCGACCGGGCCGCTGACCGAGACCTTCACGCGCTGGCTGACCGTGGCCAACCGGTTGCGTGAGCAAGCCGGCCTGCCGCCGCTGCTGGGCGACCCCGCCATCGCCACGGCCGCCCAGAACCATTCGCGCTACTGGACGCTGAACACGCCGTCGGCGTCGGTGTCGGCACACAGCGAGACACCGGGTACCCCCGGGTTCACCGGGGCGGGTCCGTCTGAGCGCTGCGCGTACGCGGGCGCACCGCCGTCATGCGGCGAGATCATGTACAGCGCGGGCTTCGCCGATCCGATCGGCACCTGGGTGGCGACGGTCGGGCACGCGGGGCTGATCATGAGCCCCACGTCGCTGACGGTCGGCGGCGGGCAGGTGGCCGGCGGCCCCGCGGTCATGGACGGCGGCGAGAACGGCGGCCTGCTCGTTGGCCCCACCATGTTTCCGCAGGGCAGCTACAGCGGCCCGCTGTGGCTCGCCAGCGAGTATCCCGACGAGAGCGCCGGATGCCAGAGCTCCGGACAGGGCTCGGGGTCCGGCCGGCCGATATTCGTGTGGGTGCCGGGCGGCGCCCTGTCGGGCTTCACCCTGACACCGGCCGGTGGCCAGCCGCTGCGCACCTGCGACGTCGGGGATGTGTACCTGCCCGACGGAGGGCTGTCCTATACCACCACGTACACCGCCTCGGTGCGCTGGCAGCCCACCCCGAACACCGCCGCGCAGCAGATCACGTGGCAGTTCACCACGGGTGAGCGTCCACCCACCCCGCCGGTCACGCCGCCGCTCACGCCGCCGGTCACGCCGCCCGATTGGACGTCAGCGCTCGCGACCCAGCCCAGGCCTCTGTCACCGGCTGGCGCCGCGGCGGCGGTGGACGCGGCGGTCACCGGGCTGAAGGTCAGCCCGTCGAAGTTCCGCACCGCGAAGTCCGGCGCGAGCGTCTCGACCTCGGCGATCGCCAATCGCGTCCGCACGCGCGTGAGCTACACGTTGAGCGACGCGGCCAGCGTGCGATTCAGCGTGCAGCGCTCCAGCGAGGGGCGTCGCGCCAACGGTCGCTGCGTGAAAACGACCCGCTCCAACCGTTCTCGAACGCGCTGCACACGCTACGGGCGGGTGTCCGGCAGCTTCACCCGCAGCCGCGGCGCCGGCACGGACCGCTTCACCTTCTCCGGACGGATCGGTGGACGGGCCCTGAAGCCCGGCCGCTACCGCCTGCTCGCCACGCCGCGGGCAGGCAAAACGGTGCGCGCGACGTTCGGAGTGATCACGTAGCCGGGCAGTCAGCAGCCCGCGTCAGGGGCGACTACGCGCTGCCGCGAGCCGGTACAGGACGTGCCGGCGCAGGCGGTCGTCGTGAACGTGCGGATGGTCGAAGTCGTGGGCATAGTCATGTCGCACCCCGAGCCGGCGCATCACGGCGCGAGCGGGCGTTGCGCTACACGGTGAACGACATGAACTCCTCGAGGCCGAGCTCGTCGAACGCGAACGCCGCCGCAACGCGAGCGGCCTCCGTCGCGTAGCCCGAGCCCCACGTTGATCGCGCCAGCCGCCATCCGATCTGCAACGCGGGCGTGAACGACGCTTCAAAGTCCGTGGGCGCGAGTCCCGTGAACCCGATGAAGCATCCCGTCGCGCGCTCCTCAAGCGCCCACAGCCCCCAGCGGCGCGACGTCTGCCTCGAGCCGGTCGGCGAGCTCGTCGCTGGCACGCCGCGTCAGAGGACGCCGCCGCCGCCCAATCTGATCAAACTCGTGGAGCCCCACCTGCTCACGAAGAAGTCGAGAGGTTTGCCCGGATCGTCCGACGCCCACGTTGGTCACACGCAGATCATCGCCTCTCCCCCATCCTCACGCGAGCGGCGCCCGGCACGCTCTCTACATAGTTGGCGTTACCGAGCGTTCCTTGACCGGCACAACACGGACGACTCACGAGTCGTCCGTTGACTCCGTCGCGGACAGGATCTGGCGCTTTCGGCCACGCACGTGCCGGCACCGGCGATCCGCTTAGATGGCAGCGGTGTCGGCTCCGCTCACCGCGCCTCGATGATCGAAGCCTCCAGAACCTTCACGTGCTTCGGCGGCAACACGACGGTCTCGGTCATCGGCGCGGGGCCGGCCGGTGAGGCGGACGAGGCGGTGATCGCGGCGCGGGATCGACTGCTCGTGGGGCACGCGGCGTTCTCGCGCTTCAAGCCGGAGAGCGAGCTGTCGAGCCTCAACCGCGACGAGCGGTCGTCGGTGCCTGTCTCAGCGATCATGGCCCGCTTCGTCCAGGCGGTCGTCGATGCGGCCGAGGCGACCGGCGGTCTGGTGGATGCGACGATGCTCGACGCGATCGAGCAGCTCGGCTACAAGAGCGAGCGCTTTCACGGCTCGCTGGCACTGCCGCTCGCGCTCGCGCTGGCGCCGGCGCGCCGGCCGGCCGCCGCACATCCCGATCGCCGCTGGCGCACGATCGACGTCGACCTCGAGACGTCGACGGTCACGCGCCCGCCTGGCGTCAAGCTCGATGGAGGCGGCATCGTCAAGGGCCTACTCGCCGACATCGTCGGCGACATGCTCGACGGGCACCACGGTTTTCTCGTCGACTGCGAGGGCGATGTGCGCGTCGGCGGCAGCGGCGGTGTGCAGCGCTCGGTCGCGGTTGCGGCACCGCTGAGCCAGCGACTCCTGCACGAGTTCAAGCTGGCCGACGGCGCGGTCGCGACGACATCGATCACGAAGCGCAGCTGGATGGAGCGACTCAAGCCGTCGCACCATCTGCTCGATCCAGCGACGGGGCTTTCGGCCTTCACCGGCATCGTTCAGGCGACCGCCCTCGCACCGACGGCGCTCGAGGCGGAGTCGCTCGTGAAGGCGGCGCTGCTGAGCGGGCCACAGGACGCCGCGAGCTGGCTTCGTCACGGCGGCCAGATCGTGCTGGATGATGGCTCGCACGTGGTCGTGGAGCCAACGCGATGACCGAAGCCGCCGACGTCTCGCGCCTGTCCGCCTGTGGGACGAGCGCTAGCGACGTGACGCGAGCCGGTTCGAGCTGCTGGCGCCCGAGGCGATCGAGCGCGGCACGCTGCTGCGCGAGCCGGCCTCGGAGCAGGACGTTCGGGGAGGTACGGCGTTCGTCACCACGACACCGAGTCCATCGCGCTCTACGGCAGCTTCCAGCCCGCCGCGGCCCCCTTCGCCAGTGCCAGTTGGCGAGACGCCCCAGTGGCATCTAGCGAGATTCCCAGTGACATCTGATCTGAGTGAGACTCGACAGCAATTCGCCGCTCATCCCCTGTTCTGAACGCCAGCGTTTACATAAGAGGCATTGTCGAGCGTCACACGCCGCCATCATATGTTGCGCATCATGACAGCACTAGTGCTGCTGCTAGGATGCCCGCCATGCGCACGACGGTGACTCTCGACGACGATGTCGTGGCGACGCTGCGCGAGATCGCGCGCGAGCGAAACATCTCCTTCAAGGAGGCGCTGAACACGAGCGTGCGTCGCGGGTGCAAGGACACGCCGCGCGGCGCGACGCCGTACCGCATGCCCACGCGCTCGCTCGGTCTTCGGCCCGGAGTCAACCTCGACAAGGCGCTGCAGCTCGCGGGCGAGCTCGAGGACGCGGAGATCGTGCGCAAGCTCGAGCTGCGCAAGTGAAGCTGCCCGACGCAAACGTCTTCATCTACGCAATCGACGAGAGCTCGCCGCGGCACACCGCCGCACGCGAGTGGGTCGACCAGACGCTGTCGGGCGAGGAGACGGTGGCGCTGGCATGGGCGGTCCTCATCGCGGTCGTCCGGATCTCGACGCGCCATACGATCTTCGAGCGGCCGCTCTGCGCCTCCGACGCACTCGATCTCGTGGACGGCTGGCTGCGGCAACCATGCACCGTCGTCGTCCATCCAACCGACCGCCATGCCGCGGTCGTACGCGAGCTTCTCGCGCCGCTCGGGTCGGCCGGCAACCTCGTCAGCGACGCCCATCTCGCGGCGCTGGCGATCGAACACGGGGCCGAGCTGTGCTCCTGCGACACGGACTTCGCCCGCTTCGGCGGACTGCGCTGGACGGACCCCCTACGGACCTGACGGCAGGCCGCCGCCGGCCTGGCCGACGGCCGGCGCTGTCATGATCCACTGCTGATGCAGACGAACGTCACCCTCGACGAGGACCTCGTCGCCAAGCTCCACGCGCTCGCCAACGAGCGCTGTATGTCCTTCGAGGAGGCGCTCAACGCGAGTGTCCGGCTCGGGATCGGCGTCGCCGAGCGCGCCGCGCGCCCGCACCGCACGCCGGCGCACCCACGCGGCCTGCCGCCGTGCAGCGACCTCGAGCAGACGCTCGAGCTCGCGGGCGTGACGCCGGCGGCAGCGGCGGCGGCCGCCGCCGCCGTTCAGAAGCTGCCCGACTGAGCCTCCGCTCGCAGTGAGGTGTCAGCGGACAACGAGCCCGCGGGCCGCCGTTGCCGTCGCGACCGACCAGTCCTCAGAAGAGGCCGAGCTGCTGATCGCCTGACCCGGAGTCGAGGTCCGGCGCCCAGTCAGGTCGCTCGGGATCGGCCTCGCGCGGTGGCGGCGCCGGCGGCTCGCCGGGCTCCGAGGCCGCCGTATCGGGCAGCTCGGCTGCCGACTCGAACTCGGATGCGGACACAGCGTCAGCCCAGCCCGGCTCGGGCTCCGGTGCCGACGCCGGCGGCTCGGGCTGCGCGGGCGGATCCATCGCCAGCAACGCCGGCAGCCGGGCGACGTCGGCGCGCAGCGTGTCGAGCAGCGCGCGCGTGTAGAGCGCCGCGGCCGGGTGATAGAGCGGGTACAGCCGCACCGCGCGGTTGCCGATCGTGATGATCTCCGCCTGGCCGTGCAGCCGCGAGATCCCGACCGGCTCGCCGCGCAGGAGCTTCGTCGCGAAGTTGCCGAGCGTGCAGATCACCCGCGGCTGGATCAGTTCGACCTGGCGCATGAGGTACTGCTGGCAGTTGTCGATCTCGTTCGGCTGCGGGTCGCGGTTGCCAGGTGGTCTGCATTTCAAGACATTCGCAATGAAGACGTCCGAGCGCTCAAGCCCGACCTCGCCCAGCAGCTCGTCGAGCAGCTTGCCGGCCGCGCCGACGAACGGGATTCCGCTCGCGTCCTCCTTCGCCCCGGGCGCCTCGCCCACGAACATGAGGTCCGCGTCGGCGTTGCCGGCGCCGAAGACGACCTGCGTGCGGGTGCTCGCGAGCTGCGGGCAGCGAGTGCAGCCGCGTGCCTCCCGAAAGACGGACGTGAGCTCCTCGCGGCGCTCTTGCGTCGTGGCCACGCGCCGATGGTAGAGGCGGATGGCATTGGGTATCGTCTTGCCTGTTGCGCTCATCGCAACGCGATTGGCCCCTAACAACGCGACCGGTACCTCACCGAGGACTGGACCGACATGGACACCGATTCGGACTCCAAGCTGACCGCTGACCCGCGGCGTGCGCGCCGCGCCGGCGACCCGCCGGCGCCGTGCCGCGTCGCGATCGTCGGCGCCGGCCGGCTCGGCAGCGCCCTCGCCGACGCGCTGCCCGCCGGCGGCATCGAGGTCCGTGGGCCGCTGCGCCGTGAGGACGCCTTCCCCGATGACGTCGATGCCGTGCTGCTGTGCGTGCCCGATGAGCAGATCGCCGCCGCGGCCCATGCCCTGCCGGCCGACCGGCCGGGCCTGCTCGTCGGACACTGCTCCGCGGCGAGCACGCTGGCCCCGCTCGCCGGCCACGAGGCGTTCTCGCTGCACCCGCTGATGACGGTCACCGGCCCGGGGGCGGCCTTCACCGGCGCGACCGCGGCGGTCACCGGCGCGACCCCGCGCGCACTGGCGGCGGCGCGGGCGCTTGCCGAAGCGGTGGGCATGCGGCCAGTGCACGTCGCCGACGAGCACCGCGCCGCGTACCACGCCGCCGCCTCGATCGCCTCGAACTTCCTCGTCACGCTCGAGGGCATGGCCGAGCGCCTCGCGCACAGCGCCGGGATCGATCGCGAGCCGCTCGTCGCGCTCGTGCGCGCGAGCGTCGAGAACTGGGCGGCATCCGGGGCCCCCGCCGCGCTGACCGGCCCGATCGCTCGCGGCGACGAGGACACCGTGCAGCGCCAGCGCGAGGCCGTCGCCGAGCGCCTGCCCGACGAGCTCGAGCTGTTCGACGCGCTCGCCGCCGCGACACGTCGCCTCGCCGCCTCGACGATGGCGCCGGGCGTGACCGCGGCGCGGACACACGCCGCGAACGAGGTCGACGGCAGCGCCGATGGTGCGCGCATGAGGACCGTCCGCACGATCGCCGAGCTGCGCGCCGTCCTCGACGGGCCGCGTCGCGCCGGGCGCCGGATCGGGCTCGTCCCAACCATGGGCGCTCTGCACGAGGGCCACCTGTCGCTCATCCGCCGGGCGCGCGCGAGCTGCGACGTCGTCGTCATGACGCTGTTCGTGAACCCGTCGCAGTTCGACGAGGCCGCCGACCTGGGCGCGTATCCGCGCGACGAGGAGCGCGACGCGCGGCTCGCGGCCGAGGCCGGCGCCGACCTGCTGTTCGCCCCGCCGGCCGACGAGATCTACCCGCCCGGCTTCGCGACGAGCGTGCGCGTCGGGGGCGTCTCTGAGCAGCTCGAGGGCGAGGTCCGCGGCGTCGAGCACTTCGCCGGCGTCGCGACCGTCGTGACGAAGCTCCTGAACATCGCCCGGCCCGAGGTCGCGTTCTTCGGCCAGAAGGACGCCCAGCAGGTCGCCGTCATCCGCCGGCTCGTGCGCGATCTCGACATCCCCGTGCGGATCGAGGTCGCCGCGACGGTTCGCGAGCCCGACGGCCTCGCACTGTCGAGCCGCAACGTCCGCCTGCGCAACGGGGCCCGCCGCCAGGCGCTGGCCCTACCGCGGGCGCTCGCCGCGGCGCGCGGCGCCGTCGCGAGCGGCGAGCGCGATCCCGAGCGCATCACCGCCGCCGCGCGCGCCGCGATGCGCGAGCTCGGCGTCGAGCCCCAGTACCTCGCGCTCGTCGCGCCCGACACCTTCGTCCCCGTCCGCCGGATCGGCGACGAGCAGGTGCTCGTCGCCGTCGCGGCCCGCGTCGGGGACGTCCGCCTGATCGACAACGTCCTTCTACCAACCGACCGCGAACCTTTGACCGGGAGCTCCTGATGCAGCGAACGATGCTCAAGTCCAAGATCCACCGGGCGACCGTGACCGGTAGCGATCTGCACTACGTCGGCTCGATCACGATCGACGCCGACCTGCTCGAGGCGGCCGACATCCTCGAGCACGAGCAGGTCCACGTCGTCGACGTCGACAACGGCGCGCGCTTCGAGACCTACACGATCGCCGGCGAGCGCGGCTCGGGGACGATCCAGGTCAACGGCGCCGCCGCCCGGCTCGTGCATCGCGGCGACACGGTCATCGTCATCTCCTACGCCCAGTACACCCGCGAGGAGCTCGCGCACTACGAGCCGGTCGTCGTGCACGTGCGCGACCGCTCGAACGAGGTCATCGACATCGACAACCAGGTCGCGACGCTGCTGACCGCCGTGGAGGTCAAGTCCTGATGTCCAGCCACCCCAGCCAGATCTCCGCAGCCGCGACGACCGACCGTCTGCCCGTCACGCTCCCGCGCCTGAGCGAGATGAAGCGCCTCGACGAGCCGATCGTCATGGTCACCGCGTACGACTTCCCGAGCGCGCGCGCCGCCGAGGCCGCGGGCGTCGACATGGTGCTCGTCGGCGACTCCGGCGCGATGACCGTCCTCGGCTACCCGTCAACCGTCGCCGTCGAGACCGACGAGCTGCTCGTCCTCTGCAAGGCAGTACGGCGGGGCCTGCGGACGCCGTTTCTCGTCGGCGACCTGCCGTTCGGCTCGTATGAGATCTCCGACGAGCAGGCGGTGGGCACGGCGCTTCGCTTCATCAAGGAGGCCGGATGCGACGCCGTCAAGCTCGAGGGCGGCGGCGAGACGTCGGCGGCGCGGGCGCGGGTGATCGTCAACGCGGGCATCCCCGTCATGGGCCACGTCGGCCTGACGCCGCAGACCGCGACGGCGCTCGGCGGCTACCGCGCCCAGGGCCGCAACGCCGCGGCGGCGGCACGCGTCGCCGCAGAGGCACTCGCGCTACAGGACGCCGGCTGCTTCTCGCTCGTGTTCGAGGCGATCCCGTCACAGGTCGCCGTGGAGATCATGCGGCGCATCGAAATCCCGGTCATCGGGATCGGCGCGGGACCGGCGACCGACGGCCAGGTGCTCGTCTTCCACGACCTGCTCGGGATCCGCGAGGGCCTCGGCGCGCGCTTCGTCAAGCGTTACGCGAACATCCAGGACGAGATGGCCGCCGGTGTCGGCGCGTACGCCGACGACGTCCGCAGCGGGCGCTATCCCGAGCCCCGCCACGGCTACGCGATCGAGGCCGAGGAGCTCGAAGCCTTCCGCCAGTCGCTGTCATAGAGTGCGGGGCGGTGGCCCGCCTCTCGCAGATCTTCGCGCCCAAGGACCGTGTCTTCTTCGATCTGTTCGAGGCCGCCGCGGCCAACGTCCATCGCGCCGCGGACCTGCTCGACCAGATGCTGCGCTCGTACCCGGACTCGACCGAGCTCGCCCGCGCGATCCTTCTCTGCGAGCAGGAGGGCGACCGGATCACGTACGACATCGTCCAGCGCCTGAACTCGACGTTCGTCACGCCGATCGACCGCGAGGACATCCTCGCGCTCGCCTCCGGCCTGGATGACATCGTCGACTTCACCGAGGAGGTCGCCGACTACCTCGGCCTCTACAAGATCGAGGCGCCGATGGAGCAGGCCCAGCGCCTCGCTCACATCCTGATGGAGGCCTGCCGGCAGATCGCCGAGGCGATGCCGCGACTGCGCGGCTTCGGCGACGTCTCGCACTACTGCGGCGAGATCCACCGCCTCGAGACCGAGGGCGACCGCGTCACCCGCGGCGCCGTCGCTTCGCTGTTCGACAACGGCATCGACCCGATGGTCGTGATCCGCTGGAAGGACATCTTCGAGCGCCTCGAGGATGCGATCGACGCCACCGAGCTCATCGCGAACGTGCTGGCGAACATCATCGTGAAGAACTCCTAAGCACCGGCCGGCAGGGCGCGTGGACTCGGACATCATCCTCGTCATCGTCGTCGTGACGGCGCTGGCGTTCGACTTCACGAACGGCTTCCACGACACCGCCAACGCGGTCGCCACGTCGATCTCGACACGCGCGCTCGCGCCGCGGACCGCCGTCACGCTCGCCTCGATCCTGAACTTCGCGGGCGCCTTCATCTCGCTGAAGGTCGCCGCGACGATCGCCAGCGGCATCGTCGACGCCAACGTCGTGACGACGACCGTCATCTTCGCGGGGCTCATCGGCGCGATCTTCTGGAATCTGCTGACGTGGTACTTCGGGCTGCCGTCGAGCTCGTCGCACGCGCTCATCGGCGGCGTCGTCGGCGCCGCGTTCGCGGCCGGCGGAGCCGGCGCCGTGCAGGGCGCCGGGCTGCTCGAGAAGGTCGTCGTGCCGGCGCTCGTGGCACCGATGATCGCGTTCCTGGCGGCGGGCGCCGCGATCCTCATCGCCTACAGGATGGTCGGGCGCCTGCGCCCCGGCCCGGTCAACCGCGGCTACCGGCTCGGGCAGATCGGCAGCCTCAGCCTGCTGTCGCTGTCGCACGGCACGAACGACGCCCAGAAGACGATGGGCATCATCACGCTCGCCCTCATCGCCCACGGGGACCTCGCGGGAGCGCACCCCGACCCACCGACGTGGGTCATCGTCAGCGCCGCGAGCGCGATCGCGCTCGGGACCTACTCCGGTGGCTGGCGGATCATCCGCACGATGGGCAGCCGGATCATCAAGATGGACCCCGCCCAGGGCTTCTGCGCCCAGACGGGCGGCGCCGCGGTCATCCTGACGGCGGCGCATCTCGGCTTCCCGCTCTCGACGACGCATTCGATCACCGGCGCGGTGCTCGGCGCCGGCGCCGCACGGCGCCTGTCTGCCGTGCGCTGGGGGCTGGCGGGAAACATCTTCCTGGCTTGGGTCCTGACGCTGCCATGCGCGGCGGCCGTCGGGGCGCTGACCTACGGAGTCACCAGGATCTTCGGCAACGGGGCGCTCGGGCCGCTGCTCGTGTCGGTCTCGCTGCTGGCGCTGATGGCGGCGGTCTTCGGCAAGCGGCTGCAGCGCGGCCCGGCGCTCAACGCGGCGGTCGACTCGTGATCGCCGCGATCGACACCAAGGCGCTGCTCGAGCTCGTGTGGGCGGCGCCGCTCGCGGTCCTGACCGTGACCGTCGCCTGGGGACTCGTGATCCGCGGGACGACGAGCGCGCTCGAGGCGCGGCGCGACGGGCGCACGGTGCCGGCCGGGCTGCACATGCTCGTCGCGGTCGCCGGGTTCGCGCTGTTCGCGTCAGCGCTCGCGTTCGGGCTGCTGATCATGCTCTCCAAGGATTGACAGCGGCGGCTTGCAGCCGCCGTTGCAGGTAGACGTAACAGCGCGCGCAATCGTGCAAAGGCGCCGCAAGCGAGGCATCTTGGTGTTCTCCGATGCGCCGCCTTCAGCTCAGCGCCCTCGCGGCGAGCACGTTCCTGCTCGCGGCGCCGTCCGCCGGCGCCCATGTCCTGCACACCGTCGCACCCGGCGAGACGCTGTGGTGGATCGCCGCGCAGAACAACCTCACGACACGAACGGTGGCGGTCTACAACGGCCTGCCGTCGGACGCCAAGGTCCTGCTCGGCGGGACGCTGAAGATCCCCACGGTCGCCGAGGGCGCCGCGGCGCTCGCGGCCCGCGGCGTCACCGCCAAGCCGACGCCGACGCCGGCCCCGGCGCGGGCCGCCCCCGCAACACCCGCCCCGGCAACGCACGGATCGGCGCCGTCGGACGCCACCCCTGTGGCGCGGCCGGTCGCCGTCTCGATCCCGCCCCCGGGCGCACCGCGACCGATGGGCGCCTACGTCGTACGCGCGGGTGACACCCTCAGCGGCCTGGCCGGCCAGACCGGTGTCAGCGTCGCGCAGATGGCGTTCGTCAATGGCATCGATCCCGCCGCGATCCTGAAGATCGGCACCGTGCTCAAGCTGCCGACCGGAGCACCCGCGCCGCTACGCGCGTCCCTGCCCTTGCCGGCCGTGCGCGTGATCCCGACCGCCGCGCCCATGCCGACGGCCGGCGTCCTGAGCGCCGATCGCATCAAGCAGCTCGCCGCCGAGCAGGGCGCACCGGCAGCGCTCGCGGCGGCGATCGCCTGGCAGGAGAGCGGCTTCAACAATGCGCGCGTGTCGCCGGCAAACGCTCGCGGGGTCATGCAGGTCATGCCGGGCACGTGGGCCTGGGTGCAGGCGAACCTCGCCACCGGGCTGCTGAACCCGACCTCGGCCGAGGACAATGTCCGCGCCGGATCCCTGTACCTCGCGCGGCTGCTGCGCGACACCAACGGCGATCTGAGACTCGCGGTCGCGGCCTACTACCAGGGTCTGTACTCGGTGCGCTCGCGCGGGATGTTCGACGACACCAAGCGCTACGTCGACAACGTCATGTCGCTCAGCAGTCGCTACGGCGGCTGACCGCCCCGCCTGTCGGCGAGCGTCCTACCCGGATGCGTCGTAGGACACGGCGCGCAGGACCTTCGCCGGCGCGCCCGCGGCGATCGAGAACGGCGCGATGTCCTGCGTGACGACGCTGTTGGCGCCGATCACGCAGCGCTCGCCGATCGTGACGCCGCTCGTCACGACCACGTTCGCTCCCAGCCAGACGTTGTCGCCGATGCGTGTCGGGCCCTTCGAGCTGAAGCCCTGCCACGTGACCGGCTTGTCGGGGTCGTCGAAGCGATGGTTGGCGTCGGTGACGAAGCAGCCGTTGGCGAGCATGCAGTGCGAGCCGATCTCGACGAGCTCGACGGCGGCGACCATGACGCCGAGGTTCAGGAACGTCCCGGCGCCGATCCTGATGCGCCCCGGTGCGGGTGCGGTGAGCCAGACGCCCGGCTCGAAGAGGGTGCCCGCGCCGATCTCGAGCCGACCGTCGGCGAACATCTCGAGGGCGTCTCCGTGCAGCGGCCAGCGGGCGAACGCCTCGCGGCGCATGAGCTGCCAGTGGATGCGCGCGCGGTTGTATGGCAGGGCGCTGCGCTGATACCAGCGCCACTTCTGCGCCCACAGCTTCGCCTGGCGCGGAAGATCGTCCATGAAAGGTCAGGCTATGGCACGAGCATCCCCTCCTGACCGGCCGACGGTGACGGCGCCCGGCTACTCCTCGATCTCGGCCACAACCTCCTCTGCCGACACCTCCACCGGCTTGAGCGCCGCGGCCCTCGCTACCAGGTCGGCCCCGCCTTCGAAGCCGAACCCGTCGATCGCCGCTGCCGTCTTATGATCGAGCCTGAGCAGGCGGGCCCACACCACGAGCGGCTGAGCCGCCTTCGACATCGTCCATGCGCCGGTGTTCTGGGAGCCGAAATCGACTCCCAACGATAGCCCCTGCAGCGTGATGCCCGCCGCCCCGAGCAGTGCGGCGTCCGCAGTCACCTTGACCTTCGCGCCGCCCGCGGTCGCGACGACGACCGTCCCCCCGATGGCATGCTTGACCGACCACACGACAGCCCTGTCGGTCCGGAGCTCGCCTCGTGCCCACAGACCCGCGAGCAGCTCGCCGAAAGCGTCGCCGTCCTCGACGAAGCGGTCGCGACCACCCTGAAACGAGGCGGCCACGGACTTGCCGCGCGAGAATGACAACGTCGCCTCGACGAGCTCGCCCCCGGCCGGGTTGGGGACCATCACGGACGGCCCGAGCTGCACCTTGTGGCTGGACGCGTAGTGAAAGCCCGCGTGCTCGGTCTCGTCGATCGCCAGTTCGACGCCGCGCCCGCGGAGGTTCCCCTTGCGCACGAACTGCCCGTCCTCGAAGGAGCCAAAGTCGCCGACATCGATCGCCGTGTCCGGGGTGAAGACCGGAACGATGCTGCTATCAACCCCCTTGCGAACCTCGTCGAGGTAGATCCGTGCGATCGACTTGGTCGGAAGCAGCGCCATCGCCCACCGTCAGTGGTCGTGCTGCTCGAACAGCAGTCTCACGGTTTCGAGAGTCTCGTGATGCGCCGCCCATTTCGGGTCGGCGCGCAGCAGTGCGATCACATGCGCTCCCTCCGCGAACACCCCGTGAGCGGAGGCGCGATCGCGTAGGCCCGCCAGCAGCTCGAAGGTCCGCTCGAGCTGACGCTCGGCTCGGTCGCCGGGCGTCAGCAAGGCCAGCAGTACCGAGTATCTGATGCGCTCGTAGAGCAGCGGATCCCTGGCGCCGGCGAACGCCGCCTCGTACGCGGCGATGGCCGCATCTGCATCAGCGAGCCGAAACGACGCCCAACCGGCTTCGACGCCCGACCTCGGCCGCGTCTCGACGACGGCCTTCGAGGCGACGAATGCGTAGCTCGCCCGCGCCTCGGCCGACGCCGCTCCGCCCTGACGGGCGAGGAGGTCGGCGAGTTCCAGCATCGCCGACGCGTTGAGTGCCTCCTGGGGATTGGCGATCCGGCCGATGAGCTCGACAGCCTTGTCGAGCTCGCCGAGACGGTGGTAGGCCATCGCGAGTGTGAGCAGCAGATCGACGTCGTCCGGCGAGCCGTCAAGCAGCGGCTTCACCTCGCTCGCGGCGTCCTCGCTGCGACCGAGACCGATAAGCGTCTGCGCGTGAGCCAGCGAGGCCCATGACTGCCAGCCCTCGGCAACGGCGAGGTGATCCTCGATGACGCGCAGCGCGTCGGTCAATGCGGTCAGCTCGGCCAGAGCCATCGTCCGCTGGCCGAGCGCGAAGAGGTACCCCGGGTCGTGGTCGATCGCCGGCAAGAGCACCTCCAGTGCCTCCTCCGAGCGACTCAGCACCACGAGGCATGCGCCCTTCGTTCCGCGCATCCAGGCCTCGTCGACCCCTGCGGCGATCGCGGCATCCGCCTGCTCGATGGCGTCCAGCGGACGGTCCACGAGTCGAAGCACCTCCGCGCGATACCCCAACCCCATGTCGGAGAGCAGATCGCGATCGCGCAGCGCGTCGAGTCCTTCGAGTGCGACGAGGTAGCTTCCGTCAGAGATGAGCTCTGACGCCATCGTCACGATCGCCCTCGCATAGTCGACGAGCTGCTCCGGGTCGCCCGTCTCGATGGCCTCGAGACATGCGCTCTGCGCCTCGCAATAGCGCCGCAGTCGCTGGAGCAGCTCGCCTCGGAACGCCGCGATTCCCGGACCGTCCGCGCCGTTTTGCAGCGCCGCCTGGAGGCTGTGAAGCGCCTCCACAACATGGTCTTCCTCGGACAGCAGCTGAGCCCGGAGCAGCAGCAGGTCGGCGCGCTGGGGTCGCGCGTCGAGTGCGACCTCGACCTCGGCCAGGGCGAGAACGGAGTCACCGCGCTGGTCATACGCGCGGGCCAGTAGGGCATGCGCGTCGACATCGCTCCCATCGCCGCCGATGAGCTCGGCGAGCGTCTCGATCGCCTCCTCGGTGCGCTCCATCCCCAGCAGGATCTCGGCCCGCGAAATGAGCGGCTCGGGCGTGTCGGGATGCCGCTCAGCGAGGTGATCGAGCACAGCCAGGCCATCCGACGTCCGACCGGCGGCCGCGAAGGCGTGAGCACGCGCGATCCCAAACTGCAGGTCGTCTGCCGCGCCTGGGTCCCGGGACGTCACGGCCAGCGCGTCCTCCTCGCGCCCGAGCCGCGTCAGCAGACGTACGCGCAGCGCCGCCGCGAGCGGGCGCTCGCACTCCAAGCGCTCGAGCTCGCGCAGGGCATCCTCCTGGTCGCCCGACCTGATCCTGGCGACGATTCGCACCCATCGCGCCGTCTCGTCGGCGTCGCCCTCCGCGAGGATCTTGTCGATGAGGGCCACCCCGTCCTCGGTGTCGCCGGCGGCGACCAGGGCGGCCGCATGAAACGTCCGCAGGACGCCATCGTCCGGCTGGCTCTCAAGGTGCCGCTCGACGATCCTGAGTGCATCCTTGAACATCCGACGCCGCGCCGGAGGCACGCCCTGGGCGCCGCGGCCGACATCCATCGCGTTCATCGCGAGCAGATGAAGCAGCGACTGGAGCAACTCGTCGGCTTCGGCGCGCCAGCGCGGATCGAGCAGCCGATCGAGCAGCGTCATGAACGCTGCGGGCTCGACGGCACCACTCGCGGCCACGCGCAATCCCTCGAACACCAGCTTCGCGGCCTCGCCGGCGCGATCGCCTACGAGCAGTGCGATCGCAACGTCCAGCTGCGTCTCGGGATCCTGGGGCTCCAGCGCCTGAACGGCGCTGACCGCGTCACCGACACGAGCACGCGCGCCGTCCTCGTCCACGTTGCTCTCAGCCAGCGACGCCAGCAGCTCGACGCGCGCACTCAGCTCACGCAGGCGCTCCTGCAACTCCTTCGCTCGTTCCGCTGCGTCGCCCGCCCGCCCGTACACGACATCGCGTATCGCGGCGAGATCGGCGGCCGACACGACCTCAGTGAACGCTGAGGTGGCGGTCGCCCGACTCATCATCGAACGTTCGTCGGCCCGCTGCCACGACGACGCGGCGGCGGACCCTCGAGATGGTCGAGCATGGCGCGCACCGCCCTCTCCGCGATGCCGGCGATGTCGCCGGGTGCGGCATCGCGCTCCGGCTTCGGACCGACCCGCGCCAGCCATACGGCGTTGAGCATCAGTAGCAGCGACATGGAGCGCTTCTGCGCATCCCCCATCTCGGATTCACCCGCGTAAGCCGGGGGGACCTTCACGTCGCCGCCCTCGCTCAGAACGCTCGCCAGCAAGGACACGGTGGGCCATTTCTCATGCCAGACCGGCGCCTTGGGCAGACCCCCGCGCTCGGCCAGCTCGACGTCCTCACGTGCCGTCCGCAACGCGTCACTCCACTTCGACGAGGCGAACGCCGCTGTCTGCGCGTCGGGCTCTCCACCGGCGTTCTCGACGGCCGCGAGCCATTCCCGCCTCAGCCTGGCCGCAAGGACATGAACGGGGTCACCCTCTTCCGAGCACTCGCTGAGCGTTCCGAGGATCGTGGCGGCCCGCAAGCCCGCCTCGGAATCAGGATCGAGGACGGCCGACGGGTTCAGGCGCAGAAGCAGCGTCGCACATGCGTATGCCGGCCGCGTGACCAATGTCGCCAGCGCATCGGCCACGAGGGACGCATCTGGCGGCTTGTCGCCGCGATTGAGGTCCTTGCGCGCGCGATACACGTGGGCCATCTCGTGCTGCAGCACGGGCAACGCCCACACGGTCCACTCCGGGAACCCGACACGCAGCACCAGCGAATCCGTCGACCCGTGCTCCTCGATTCGCGAAGGTACGACGAGCGAGTGCCAGCCCCAGCCGTTGACGCGACCCCAGACGTCCGGCAGTGCGTCCGCGATGGAGAACAGCTGGCCGATCGTCGCGTGCTTGTCGCCGAACCGCGCACTGCGCAACGCGATGCCGCGCAGCAGATCGACGTACTCGCGAAAGAGCTTCTCGCACTCGGTCTGCTTCTTCCAGTAGTTCTCGGGGGTGAGCTGACTTTCGAGGCCCTTCGCCGCCGTGAGCAGGAAGTCCGTCACGTCGTTGCGTTCGTTGAGCGGCTCGAACAGCAGAGTCCTGAGTGCGTCCGCTTGACGGTTGCGCTTTCGAAGCTCCATCGCGAGGTTGTCGACATCCTCCTCGAGCAATTTCAGGTCCTTCAGGAAGACCTCCTCGTCCTCGAACGCCTGGTTCTTGAGCTTGAATACCTTCTCGTTCAGCTTCGCGAGGCTCTGCAGGTGCTGTGCCGGTGCGCCCAGGAAGTCATCGATGCCGTCCTCGCGGCGCCGGATGGTCGTCGTCAGCGCGTTGATGAGCGTCAGGTTGGTCTTGGTCACGGCCAGCCGGGTGGTGAGCACGAGATCCTCAGGCATCGTTCAGCACCTGTTCGACCTGCGCACGCGCCTGCGTCGCTATCCGCTCGCGGTCGCGCTCGCGCTGGCGGTCGTCGGCCTCGCCGTCCTCGGCGAGCCGGCGAGCGGACCACGCTGCATTCAGGACGTGCGCTACCGTGGGCTGCGCCGACGGTAGCGGCCGGTCGGGCTCGGAGAGCTGGCGCGCGATCACGTGGTCGCGGTACCGGATCGAGCGTAGTTTCGGGTGCTCGCGCAGGAGCCTCAGAAACTCGGCCTCGATCGGATCCAGCAGCGCGTCGGCGCTCGGCTCAGACGGCTGTCCTGCCGCGGCGAGTCGCCGGCGCCAGGTCTCCCGCATCCGCGCCACCTCGCCTGCGAGCAGTCCGTGTTGGTCTTCGGCGGCGAGGTCGTCGAGTACTGCGAGCTGGATGCGGGTGCGCCGCGCGAAACTGGGGTGGGTCCCGTCTCGGCTCGCCTCATGCGCCGTAGCGGGATCGAAGCGATAACGCAAGCAGTATTCGGTGTAAGCGATACCGGTCACGGCGGTCGCGAGCGCGTCGGCGAAGATCTCGTGGCCGTGCCAGTACAGCCGAGGCAGATCCGCGTCAGCTGCCATCTGACTCAGGATGCCCTCGACCGGAAGGACCGTCACCGGGATCCCAGCCGCCTGGCCTCGGTTCTGGAGTCCTGACGCGACGAAGTGTCCGTATTCGTGGACCGCGACCGGGAGAGCCCAGAGGCCATCGGTGGGCAGCTTGAAGCTGATGATCTGCGTGAGCATGCCGGTGTAGTCAGTCGGAGCTGGAATGACGACGCCCACCTTGGGTATCCCGGAGTCCGCGCTGAGCCGATCCAGCCACCGCAGCGCAAGCGATGTCACACCGTCGTCCAGGTCGTACCCTCTCGCTGCTGCGCCGCCGAGGAATGCGATCGTCTCACCGATGAGATCCTCACCCTGCCTGATGAGGGCTGCTGTCGTTACCGGGTCGGGCATGCGGTCGAAGCCGGCTCGAACCTCCGTCGCCAGTTGCCTGAAGCGCACCTCTAGCCGCTCTCCAAGCGCTCCGTCGAGCTCTGCGACCTTGGGAATCACCGTCTGCGCGCGATCCAATCCGTCGAGGACGCATCTTCTTCGCAACGCCAGCAGATCCTCGTTCTGCATGCAGTCGCTCGCAACACCCAGGTTGGAGAATGAATCGGACTCCCACGATAACGCACCGCAGGCGGCTGCGCAGAGATGGCCGCGCGATCCAACATGGCCCACGCCCTGGTTTTTCTCCACCCGCCGTCGCGCGCGCTGTGCGCAGCATCACCCCTGGAACTTCACGACAGCCGCCAGTAGCTGCGCACGCGGTTCCACGGCAGGGCGCCGCGCCGATGCAGCGCCACTTCTGTGCCCACAGCTTGGCCCGGCGGCGCGAGATCGTCGACTGAGCCCGGCGGACGACCTGAGATAGATACCCCCCTAGGGTATTTGACCCGCTCGCTGCCGGTCGACCGAAGCCCCCTCGCGATGTCCACACACGCTCACAGCCCCCTCCGCCTCTGCTGATCGGTCGTTGAACGCGCTCGCCTCTAGCGTGATCGTGCACTGCCTGACAGGCTGTGCGATCGGCGAGGCGCCCGGGGATGGTCATCGGGACGGCCGTCGGCATGAGCGACCTCGCGACGATCGTGCTCGCGTTCGCCTTCGGCTACTCGCTCACGAGCCTGCCACTGCTGCGCGCCGGCATGACGCTCGCGGCCGTCGCGCCACTGGCGTTGGCCTCCGACACAATCTCGATCGCGATCATGGAGATCGTCGACACCGCGATCGTCGTCGCGATCCCGGGCGCGATGGACGCGACGCTCGGCGAGATCGGATTCTGGGCATCGCTCGCCGTCGCGCTGTTCGTCGCGGGTGTCGCGGCCTACCCGGCCAACCGTTGGCTGCTCGCGCGCGGCAAGGGGCACGCGGTCGTGCACGCCCACCACCACGCCTGACCGTGATCTCGCACCCCGGCCCCGTGGCGCACCCGCCAGGCCTCGCGCCGGGGGCGCCGTTCTGCGGAGAATCACGCGCGATCCGCGACAGCGCTCGCGCGATCTCGTGACAACTCTCGCGCGATCGCGCGATCTCGCGCGTTCCGGCCGCACGATGGCGGCATGCCCACGCAAACCGATCGTCACCTCGGCGCGCTGCTCGCCGGCCTGGCCTGTGCAGCGCTCGCCACCCCACCGCTCGCCGTCGCCGACGGCACCGTCGTCGTGCGCAGCTCCAAGACCGCCTCGAAGCGCAAGCTCGCTGCCGCCGGCGTCACGTCGACCGTCGGGCTCGTCGCCGGGACCGGTGCGCGACTCGTGCGCGTCAAGGGCGACCCGGCAGTCGCAGCCGCGCGGCTGCGCCGCACGCGCGGGGTGTCATGGGCCGAGCCGAACTTCAAGCTGCACGCGTTCGCAGACGCGACGCCGAACGACCCACTGTGGGGCGACCTCTACGGCGTGCAACGAATCGGCGCCCCGGCCTTCTGGGCCGGTCACGGGCTGGGCGCGTTCCCGCGCTCCGGCGGTGGCGTGGCGGTCGGAATCGTCGACACCGGCATCGACGGCACGCATGAGGACCTCGTCGGTCGCGTGGCGGCTTGCGGCGCCGCGGCCAACGGTCAGGTCGCAGACGGCGACTGCGTCGACGGCGAGGGTCATGGCACGCACGTCGCCGGCACGATCGGGGCGATCGCCGGCAACGCTGTGGGCGTGGCGGGCGTGGCCTTCGGCGCCCCGCTCATGGTCTGCCGCGGGCTCGGCGGCGACGGCTCGGGAACGGTCGCCGACATCGCGGCGTGCATCCGCTGGGCGCATGTCAAGGGCGCGCGGGTGATCTCGATGAGCCTCGGCGGCCCGTCGTCTCGCACGATCGCCGAAGCCGTGAAGACCGCCTATGCCCGCGGCGGGAAGACCGGCTCGCTGATCGTCGCCGCCGCCGGCAACGACGGCGACTCGACGATCAGCTACCCGGCGGGACTCGCGCAGGTCGTCTCGGTCGCGGCGATCGGGCCGAGCGATGCGGTCGCACCGTTCTCCAACGAGAACGCCGATGTCGAGCTCGCGGCCGCCGGCGTCGGCGTCCTCTCCACGCGCCGCGGCGGCGGCTACGTGCGCGAGTCCGGCACGAGCATGGCGACGCCGCACGTCGCGGCCGCGGCGGCGCTGCTGTGGGGCGCGCACCCCACCGCGACCGCCTCGAACATCCGCTCGCGGCTCGACGCGGCGGTCGACGACGCCGGTGCGCCGGGTCGCGACCCCGCTTACGGCTTCGGCATCGTCGACCTCGCGCGAGCGAAGTGATCGAGAACCGCCACGAGTTGGCCGGCCGGGCCACGCCGTCTGGTTCGCACCCGCCCGCGACAGGGCACGTGCCGCGGCAGGGAGCAGCCGGCTTCCCGGCCGCGTCAGGCCGCGGCGGCGACCTTCTTCGCGCGGGCGCGCCGCGCCTTCGGCGCCGCACCGGTGACGCCGACCTCCGCGAGGTACTGACCGGTGTGCGAGCCCGGGGTGCCGGTGACCTCCTCGGGCGTGCCGGCCGCGACGACCTCGCCCCCCGCCTCTCCGCCCTCGGGCCCCATGTCGATCAGGCGGTCGGCCGTCTTGATGACGTCGAGGTTGTGCTCGATGACGACGACGCTGTTGCCCTGGTCGACGAGCCGGTGCAGGACCTCGAGCAGGCGCTGGACGTCCGCGAAGTGCAGTCCGGTCGTCGGCTCGTCGAGGATGTAGAGCGTGCGTCCGGTGGCGACCTTCGACAGCTCGGTCGCGAGCTTGACGCGCTGCGCCTCGCCGCCGGAGAGCGTCGTCGCGGGCTGCCCGAGGCGGATGTAGCCGAGGCCGACGGCGTTCAGCGTCTCCAGACGCCGGCGGATCTTCGGGATGTGCTCGAAGAACACGACCGCCTCCTCGACGGGCATGTCGAGCACGTCGGCGATCGTCTTGCCCTTGAAGCGCACGTCGAGCGTCTCACGGTTGTAGCGCTTGCCGTGGCACTGCTCGCACGGCACGTAGACGTCGGGCAGGAAGTGCATCTCGATCTTGATCTGGCCGTCGCCGCGGCAGACCTCGCAGCGGCCGCCCTTGACGTTGAAGGAGAAGCGCCCGGCTTTGTAGCCGCGCGTCCGCGCCTCTTGCGTCTTGGAGAAGAGGTCGCGGATGACGTCGAACAGGCCCGTGTAGGTCGCCGGGTTCGAGCGCGGAGTACGGCCGATCGGCGACTGGTCGACCTGGATGATCTTGTCGAGCTGGTCGAGGCCGAGGATCGCCGTGTGCTTCCCGGGCCGCGAACGCGCCCGGTGCAAGCGGTTGGAGACGGCCTTGTAGAGCACCTCGTTGACGAGCGTCGATTTGCCCGATCCACTGACGCCCGTGACCGCCGTCAGCACACCGAGCGGCACCCGCACGTCGATGCCCTTGAGGTTGTTCTGCGCGGCGCCGCGGATCTCGACATGGCCCGACGGCCTGCGTCGCTTCTTCGGAACCTCGATCACCCGCGTACGAGCGAGAAACTGCCCGGTCAGCGAGCGCTCGACGAGCTCGATCTCCGCCGCCGTGCCCTCGGCGACGACCTCGCCCCCGTGCTCGCCCGCCCCCGGCCCCATGTCGATGACGTGGTCGGCGGCCCGCATCGTCATCTCGTCGTGCTCCACGACGACGACGGTGTTGCCGAGGTCGCGCAGGCGCTGGAGGGTCGCGATGAGCTTCGAGTTGTCGCGCTGGTGCAGCCCGATCGACGGCTCGTCGAGGATGTAGAGCACGCCGACGAGCGACGAGCCGATCTGCGTCGCAAGGCGGATCCGCTGCGCCTCGCCCCCGGACAGCGTCGCCGCCGCACGGTCCATCGACAGGTAGCCGATACCAACGTTCTCCAGGAAGCGCAGCCGCTCCTCGATCTCGCGCAGGATCAGGCGCGCGATGTGACGCTCGGTCTCGGTCAGCTTCACCTCGTCGAGCCAGGCCATCGCGGCGCGCACCGAGAGCCGGGTGAACTCGTGGATGCCGAGGCCGCCGACGAGCACGGCGCGCGACTCGGGCCGCAGCCGCGCGCCCTTGCAGGCCGGGCACGGCCGCACACTCATGTATTCCTCGATCTTCTCGCGCGAGAACTCCGAATCCGTCTCGCGGTAGCGGCGCTCGAGGTTGGGGATGATGCCCTCGAAGCGCGTCGCGTAGGAGCGCTTGCGCCCGTAGCGGTTGCGGTAGGTGACCTGCACGGGCTCGCCGTTGGTGCCGAACAGGAACAGGTCTCGGTGCTCGTCGGAGAGCTCATGCCACGGCTTCTCGACGTCGACGCCGTAACGCTCGGCGATCGCCTCGGTGATCTGCTCGTAGTAGTTCGACGAGCTCGTCGCCCACGGCGCGAGCGCGCCCTCGGCAATCGACAGCGCCGCGTCGGGCACGATGAGCTCGGGATCGATCTCGCGCTGAGACCCGAGGCCGGTGCAGCGCTCGCACGCGCCGTGCGGCGAGTTGAAGGAGAAGATTCGCGGCTCGAGCTCGGGCATCGAGGTGCCGCATTTCAGGCACGCGAAACGCTCGGAGAACTGCAGCACCTCGCCGCTGCTGCCATCGCGCGGCAGGAGCTCGATCTCGATGATCCCATCCGCCAATGCGACCGCCGTCTCGACGGAGTCGACGAGTCGCTTGCGCACGTCGTGGCGCAGGACGAGCCTGTCGACGACGACGGCGACGTCGTGCTTGAACTTCTTGTCGAGCTCGATCGGATCCTCGAGCATTCGCAGCTCGCCGTCGACCTTGACGCGCGCGTAACCGTCGGTGCGCAGTTCCTCGAAGGCCTTGCCGAACTCCCCCTTGCGCCCACGCACGATCGGCGCCATGACCATGAATCGCGTTCCCTCGTCGAGCTCCATGACCTGGTCGACGATCTGCTCGACCGACTGGCCCGCGATGACGGCACCGCAGACATGGCAGTGCGGCCGGCCGACGCGCGCCCACAGCAGGCGCAGGTAGTCGTAAATCTCCGTCACGGTGCCGACCGTCGAGCGCGGGTTGCGCGACGTCGTCTTCTGGTCGATCGAGATCGCCGGCGACAGGCCCTCGATCGAGTCCACGTCGGGCTTGTCCATCTGCCCGAGGAACTGGCGTGCGTAGGCGCTCAGCGACTCGACGTAGCGGCGCTGGCCCTCGGCATAGATCGTGTCAAACGCGAGCGACGACTTGCCCGAGCCCGACAGCCCGGTGATGACGGTCAGCGCGTCACGCGGCAGCGAGACGTCGATGTCCTTGAGGTTGTGCTCCCGCGCGCCGGAGACGACGAGACGATCGTGCTTGGCCACTCAGCCATTGTAGAAGGGCGAACAGACGTTCTGATCGGGTCGTTCCCGCACGTTGCGGGAAACGCCGTCGAGCCCGTCCACCGATCATCGCGGGATTGAGGCTCAGACCAGGACGGCGCCGACGAGCTCGCGCGCCCAGTCCGGCGAGCCAGGGCTGCCGACGAAGATCGCGCGGTAGTACAGCGGCCCGAGCAGCCGGTCGGCGACGCGTTCGAGCTCCGGCGTGTCGCCGCCGCGCATGTGCTCGCGCTCGAGCATCGCCGTCAGCTGGGCGTGGCGATCGGAGACGCAGGCGCTCGCGCCGTCGTGGCCGCCGGTCCCGATCGCCGCACGCATGAGCGCCAGGACGTCGGGGTCCGTCAGGTCGGTGGCGACGTCGGCGACCCAGCGCTCGAGGTCGCCGCGCAGGGTGCCCGTGTCGGGCACGACGATGTCGCCGCTGAAGCGGCTCGCGGCGACCCCGCCGAGCAGCTCCGCCAGCGAGCCCCAGCGCCGGTAGACGGTTGTCGGGTGCACGCCGGCACGAGCGGCGACGAGCGGGATCGTCATGGCCTCCGACGGGCCCTCGGCGAGTAGCTCCTCGACGGCGCGATGCACGGCGGCGCGGACGCGCGCTGAGCGGCCGCCGGGCCGGGTGTGGATCGGGACGGTCGTGGACATGGTTCCATTATCGCACTGATCGTTGCGTCTGTGCTAGATTCCTTCTAACGCACCGATCGCTGCATCAAGGGAGTGCCCATGTCGATCTCGACCGTCCCCAGCGTCCTACCCCGTCAGCGCCGCCTCTCACAGGGACGCCTGTCGCACCCGATGGCGTTCGCCGCGATCGCCGCGATCCTCGTGCTCTTCGCCGCGGCGTCGAGCGCCCCCTCCCCGCTGTATGTCGTCTACCAGCAGCAGTGGAGCTTCTCCCCGACGACGTTGACCGTCGTGTTCGCCGTCTATGTCATTGGGCTGCTCGGCTCGCTGCTCGTGCTCGGCGCGCTCTCCGATCACGTCGGCCGCCGGCCGGTCCTCGCGGCGGCGATCACGCTCGAGTCGGTCGCCCTGATCCTGTTCATCGTGGCGGGCGACGTCACCGTGCTCGCGATCGCCCGCGTCGCCCAGGGCGTCGCGACCGGCGCGGCGTTCACGACGCTGGGAGCCGCGCTTGTCGACCTCAACCCGCCCCACGCCCCGACGCGCGCGGGCCTCGTCAACGGCGTCGCGCCGCTTGGCGGCCTCGCCTTCGGCGCGCTCGGCTGCGGCGCGCTCGTGCAGTTCGCGCCCGCCCCGACGCACCTCGTCTACGCCGTCCTGCTGGCCGGGATGGTCGGAGCGGCCGCGCTCGTCGCGCGCATGCCCGAGACCTCCACCCGTCGCGCCGGCGTTCGCGCCTCGCTGCGCCCGCGCGTCGGCATCCCCGCGCGGCTGCGCACCGAGGTCTTCGCGATCGTCCCGATTCTCGTCGCGAGCTGGGCGCTCGGCGGCCTGTATCTCTCGCTTGGACCGTCGGTCGCTGCGACGCTGTTCGGACTGCACAGCCACCTCGTCGGCGGGCTCGTCGTGACGCTGTTGTGCGGCACCGGCGCGGCGACGGCATTCTTCCTGCGCGCCTGGCCGATCGAGCGGGTCCTCGCAACCGCCGCGGGCCTGCTCGCCGCCGGCATGGTCGTGACGCTCGCCGGCGTCGAGGTCGAGATCGCCTGGCTCGCCGCCGCCGGCACGATCGTCGCGGGCGTCGGCTTCGGCGCCTCGGCGCTCGGAACCTTCGGGACGCTCGCACGCCTGGCGGCGCCGGACGAGCGCGGCGAGCTGTTCGCCGTCGCCCTCGTCATCGCCTACCTCGCGTTCAGTCTGCCGGCCGTCGTCGCGGGGTTCGCCAGCACCTCGGTCGGGCTGCGGCCGACCGCGGTCGTCTACAGCCTCGGCGTCATCGCGCTAGGCCTCGCGGCGCTCGCCGCACAGCGCGTGCTGGCGATGCGGCGCACCGCGGCGGCAGCCTGAGCGACGCGGCTCGCGGCGGCGGTCGCCTGAGCGATGCCGTGCGCCGCGACGCCTGCCTGAGCGATGCCGTGCGCGACGGCAGCGGTCCGCCAGGCCTTTACCCCTCGATGGTGGCGTAGACCTCGTCGAGCAGGCCGGCGCGGTCGGAGAGGTCGAAGTTCTCGGCGAGGTACTTGTCGGTCTCCTCGCGCGTCTGGCCGTTGAGCGCCATGTTCAGGGCGATCAGGCGCGCGCCCTCGACGTCGTCCTCGGTGGCCGCGGCCGGCGCCTCGTCGGCGGGCTCGTCGATCTCGACCTCCTCGTCGACGACGACGTCGATCTCCTCGAGCACGACGCCCGCGTCGTAGTCGGCTGGTACGTCGCCGGGGCCGCTGGCGGCCTCGTAGAGCTCGCCCATGTTGCCGCCCAGCAGCGACAGGTCCGCGCCGAGGCGATTGGCGCCCGTGCGCAGCGAGTCGACGAGCAATCCGAGCTCCGACTCCATAGCGTCGACGCGCTGGAGCATCAGCGCGGTCGCCTCCTGGACCTTGCCGACGTACTCCTGCGAGCGCGCGACCGCGTCGTCGCGAATGCGCTGAGCCTCGGCCGCGGCGTCGCGCTCGACCTGCGCGGCGTTGGCGCGGGCGTCGGACTCGATCGCGGCGGCGCTCGTCTCGGCGGCCGAGACGATCGCCTGTACCTGCTCGCTGGCGATCGAGGCCAGCGAGGCGATGCCTGCCGATGCCGGGGCGGGGCCCGCGGCCCGGGGCGGCGGCGCGGCGGCTGAAGCGGGCGCGGATCGCCCGGAGCGCTGGAGCGCCTCGACCTCACGCGCCACCTTGGCAAGGTGCGCGTCGACGCTCGCCGGCTCGTAGCCGCGGCGTCCGATGGGGAAGTCTTTTTTCTCGATGGACTGTCGGTCGAGGGCCAACGCGACCTCCGTGGGTTCTTCGCTTCGCGGGCTGGGCCGCCAGACTACCGTGGCCAGCGGTCCGCTGAGGGACCGCTCCGGCGAGATGCCCCCGTGCGGGGGGCGGGCTCAGCGCGGGAGTCCCACCTCGGTGCCGTCGCGCCGCACGAGCCCGTCGCGCTCGAGGCCAGCGATCGCCCGCTCCAGACGGGCTGGCGCGATCGCACTCGGCAACCCGTCGCCGGCGGCGAGCGACGCGATGATGCGCCCGCGAACCCAGCGCTCGGAGTCCTCGAAGCGCTCGCGTCCGGCGCCGCGGACGGGCGCGACCGTTACGACGCGACCGCGCGAGGGGCACCAGTCTGCGGCCGGGCAGCCATCGCAGCGCGGCGCGCGAGCGGTACAGAAGCTCGCGCCGAGTTCCATCGCCGCCTGGTTCCAGTCGGCCGGCCGGTGCGCCGCCTGCAGCACCTGCGCGTCGACCCCCAGACGCTGCGCGACGCGGCGCACGTTCGTGTCGACGGCTGCGATCGGCTCGCCGTACGCGAACGACGCGACGGCGGCCGCGGTGTACGGCCCGACGCCCGGCAGGCTGCGAAGGCCCGCGGCGTCCGGCGGCCATCCGTCGCGGGCGACGATCGCGGCCGCCTCGCGCAGGCGCAGCGCGCGGCTGTTGTAGCCGAGTCCGGACCACTCGCGGAGCACCTCCGCCGGGCTGGCGGCCGCGAGCGCAACCGGCGTCGGCCAGCGCGCCATCCAGCGCTCCCAGTAGCCGATGACGCGCGCGATCTGCGTCTGCTGGGCCATGACCTCAGAGACGAGGATCGCGTAGGGATCGCTCGTGCGCCGCCACGGGAGATCGCGCCCATGAGCGTCGTACCAGGCAAGGACGGCGTCCCGCAGCGCCGCGAGACTCGCGCCGTCGCGGACAGGCTCGCTCACCGGCGTGCCGGCACGCGTCAGGCCGCCGGAGCCTCGTTGGCCTGGGCCATGTTCAGCTCGCGGCGCAGGTCGCGGATCTCGTCGCGCACGCGCGCCGCGTACTCGAAGCGCAGCTCCTCGGCCGCGGCGAGCATCTCCTCCTCGAGCTCGACGAGCGCCTGCTCGAGCTCGGACAGCGACATCGCCTCGGTCGCGGCCCGCTTGCGCTTGCGCTTGCCCTTGCCGGGCAGCTTGGACTCCGACTGCAGGAACTCCGCGATGTCGGAGATGCCCTTGACGATCGTCGCGGCCGTGATGCCGTGCTCCTCGTTGTAGGCGAGCTGGATCGCGCGGCGGCGGTCGGTCTCGCCGAGCGCGGCGCGCATCGCGTCGGTCTCCTTGTCGGCGTACATCAGGACCTTGCCCTCGATGTTGCGCGCGGCGCGGCCGATCGTCTGGATCAGCGAGGTCTCCCCGCGCAGGAAGCCCTCCTTGTCGGCGTCGAGGATCGCCACGAGCGACACCTCCGGTAGGTCGAGCCCCTCGCGAAGGAGGTTCACCCCGACGAGCACGTCGTATTCGCCGAGCCGCAGGTCGCGGATGATCTGGATGCGCTCCAACGTGTCGATCTCGCTATGGAGGTATCGCACCTTGAAGCCCATCTCGAGCAGGTAGTCGGTGAGGTCCTCGCTCATCTTCTTCGTCAGCGTCGTGACGAGCGTGCGCTCGCCGCGGTCGACGACGACGCGGATCTCGTTCATGAGGTTGTCGATCTGGTTGCGCGTCTCGCGCACCTCGACCATCGGGTCGACGATCCCAGTCGGGCGCACGATCTGCTCGACGACCTGGCCCGAGTGGGCCTTCTCGTACTTGCCGGGCGTCGCGCTCACGAACACGAGCGTCGGCGTGATCGTGAGGAACTCGTCGAACTTCTGCGGGCGGTTGTCGAGCGCGCTCGGGAGACGAAAGCCGTAGTCGACGAGCGTCTGCTTGCGGCTGCGGTCGCCCTCGTACATGCCGCCGATCTGCGGCACGGTCTGGTGGGACTCGTCGAGGAACGCGACGAAGTCGTCCGGGAAGTAGTCGATCAGGCAGTACGGGCGCGCGCCCGGCTGGCGGCCGTCGAGGATCCGCGAGTAGTTCTCGATGCCGTTGCAGAAGCCCATCTCGCGCAGCATCTCCATGTCGTACTGCGTGCGCTGGCGCAGGCGGTGGGACTCGAGCAGCTTGCCCTCGGCCTCGAGCTCCGCGGTGCGCGCGTTGAGCTCGCGCGCGATCTCGGTGACGGCGGCCTCGATCGAGCCGTCCTTGACGTTGTAGTGCGTCGCGGGCCAGACGGCGACGTGCTCGAGGTCGTCGGCGATGAGCTCGCCCGTGAGTGGGTCGAAGTGCTGCAGGCGCTCGACCTCGTCGCCGAACAGCGTCGCGCGAAAGGCCGTCTCCTCGTAGGCGGGAAAGACCTCGAGCGTCTCACCGCGCACCCGGAAGCTGCCGCGCCCGAGCGCCGTGTCGTTACGGGTGTACTGGATGCTGACGAGCTTTCGCAGCAGCGCGTCGCGGTCGATGACGTCGCCCTTGCGCAGGACCTGCATGTTCATCTCGTAGGTCTCGGGCGAGCCGAGTCCGAAGATCGCGCTGACGCTCGCGACGATGATCACGTCGCGTCGGGCGAAGAGGGCGGCGGTCGCGGCGTGGCGCAGCCGGTCGACCTCCTCGTTGATCGCGGAGTCCTTCTCGATGTAGAGGTCACGCGACGGGACGTACGCCTCGGGCTGGTAATAGTCGTAGTAGCTGACGAAGTACTCGACCGCGTTGTCCGGAAAGAACGTGCGGAACTCGTTGCAGAGCTGCGCGGCGAGCGTCTTGTTGTGCGCGAGCACGAGCGTCGGGCGCTGCAGCTCCTGGATGACGCCGGCCATCGTCATCGTCTTGCCGGTGCCGGTCGCGCCGAGCAGCGTCGTGAAGCGATCGCCGTCGCGAACGGCCTGCGAGATCTCCCTGATCGCCTGCGGCTGGTCGGCGGCGGGCGTGAAGATGTCGTCGAGCTTGAACGGCGGCATGGTCGAGCCACGATAGCGGCGGTCGCGGCCACCCTCCGTCCGCAATCGACACGGCCTCAGGGCCCGGCGTGCTCGGTCCGCGCGAGCGGTGCTGTCGCCGATCCCCCGCTATGCGGGGAAGATCCGAATGACCGCTGAACTTCGAGGCGGCCGGGGGGGCGAACGTTCTCGTCGTGGCGCCTATACCCCATTTGAGGGGAACATTGGACATCGTCGCGCGGATCGCCGCGCGTCAGCACGGCCGCGTGGCGCCGTAGCCCCACGACTCACGTCAGCGCACGGCGAAGGCGTCGAAGCCGGCCGGCTCGACAGCCGTCACGACGAGGTCCTCGACGATCGCGTGACGCGGGCCCTCGCGCGCCCACAGCACGACCGCCGCGACCGCGTCCGGGTCGCCCTCGAGGTGCGCTTGTAGCGTGCCGTCGGCGCGGTTGCGCACCCAGCCGACGACGCCGTGCGTCACGGCCTCGCGGTGCATGCTGTCGCGAAAGAAGACGCCCTGGACGTCTCCGGACACGACGACGACCCGGGCGACGGCACCGCTCATCCCTGCAGCAGACCGGGCAGCTCGGACATGTCGAGAAACGGCTCGCCGCCGGCGGCGGCGAGCTCCGAGGGATCGCTGTGGCGGGCAAACGCGAGCGCGCGCATGCCCGCGGCGACCGCGGCCTCGACGCCCGGGAGGCTGTCCTCGACGACCGCCGTCGTGGCCGGGTCGAAGCCCATCCGCGCGGCCGCGTGCAGGAAGAGGTCGGGCGCGGGCTTGCCCGCCGCGACCTCGCTGGCGCTGAAGATCCGGCCCTCGAAGCGCTCCCACAAGCCCGTCGTGCGCAGCGTCACGGCCATCTTGTGGTGCGGCCCGCTCGAGGCGACGCACGTCGGTAGCGCGATCCGATCGAGTGCCGCGATGACGCCCGGCACCGGCTCGAGCTCGCGCGCGAAGACCGCCTCGACCTCGGCGTAGTAGCGCTGCGGGAGGTCGGCCGGGGGTGGTGGGCCCTCACGGGCGCTCACGATCGCGAACACCGACTCCAGCGAGCGGCCGCGGAAGTCGCGCATGCAGTCCTCGTACGTCGTCGGAATGCCGGCTTCGGTCAGCAGCGCGGCGAGAACGGTGTTCGAGATCAGCTCGGTGTCGACGAGCACGCCGTCGCAGTCGAAGATCACCGATCGCGTCACCGCGATGAGGCTACCGGCGAGGCTCAACCGGATGGCCCCGGGTGCGCCCCGCGACACCGGGCTCTTGCGGCCGCCGGCGTGCGCTGCGAGGCCGGGCTCCGGCTGCCGCGCCGGCGCGACGCAAGGACGGCGCCGGCTGTCGCGCCGGCGCGACGCGAGGCCGGCTCAGGCGGGCGCGCCGGCGGCCCGCAGGAGCTGCTCGATGTCCGTCAGGTGGCCGCGCACCGTGAGCGCCATCGAGTCGACGATCTCGCGCGCCGCCTCGATCCCGCTGCTGGCGTTCGTGAGCTGGGTCTTGATCCGCCGCACGTCCTCCATCGCGCCGAGCGCGCGCTCGACCTCGACCCGTACCGCCGCCGGATCCACGGCCTCGACGCCGCCGCGGTTCATGAGCACCCGCGCCCGGGCGAGCGCGTAGGCGACCTCGAGCGCGAGCCGCGAGTCCTCCTCGGCGTCGTAGACGACGAACATCTTGTCGCCGTTGAACTCCCGCAGCGGACGCGTGCGGGCGGGCAGCTTGTCCTCCGACGGCACGACGAAGATCGCGAAGTCCGCGCCTCGCGTCTCGAGCGCCTCGTCGAGCTCGGCGAGCGCGCGGTTGCGCGACAGCTGCGAGTTCTTCGCCTCGAAGACGATCCGCCCGCGCGCCGGGCCGGCGCACGCGTCGATCGCGACGACGACGTCGCCCTTGCGCCCGCCCTCGCCGCGCACGTCGCCGACCGCATCGCAGTCATCGCCCTGAGCCGAGGCGATCGCGTCGATCGCGACGACGACCGCCTCCTCGTAGGAGCGACCCTTCGCCGTGCCCTTCTCCGCAACCGCGGCGATCTCCGCAAGCTTCTGCTTCTCGGAACGCAGCTGCGAGATCTCGAGCGTCATCCGTTCGAGCTTCTCGGACATCGCGCGCAACGTATCGGCCTGCACCCCGGCGATCTGCTTCGTCGCCGCGAGGTGCGCGTTCTGGAAGCCGGCCAGCGGATTGGACGCGTTGTCGGACGAGAACTGCTTGCGCAGATCCTCGCGCATCCCGAGCGCAACCTCGTCGAGGACGGTCCGCATCCGGTGCTGGACGGCGACCGACGACTCGTCGCCGAAGTGGCGCGCGAGCACCTTCGTGACGTGCCCGTTCTCGGGCCCGAAGACCTCGTCGACCTTGGCGTCGAGGCGCTCGGCGACGCGCCGCGCGCGCTCGACGAACGACGCGTCGAGCTCGCGGGCCGTCTTCTCGAACTCGGCTCGCACGAACTCCGCGTTCGCCCCCGTCAGCTCGCGGTCGAGCACGCGCGCACCGATCTCGATCGCCTCGGTCACGAAGCGCACGGGATCGTCGCGCTCGGAGGCCAGCCGCACGGTCGTCTCGTCGTCGACGACGAGCTGATCGATCGTCAGCCGCCCCTTGTGGACGTAGACCTGCGTGATCGGGAGACGAATGGCAGCTTCCATGGCGACGCTCTACCGTAACCCCCGCCCCCGACGGAAAACCGCTGCTACGTCTCGCGCAGGTCCCACCAGTCGAACAGGTCCTCGCGCTGATGCGACAGCGGATTCGCGGTCGGCTTGCGATCGCGCATCGTCTCGAGGGCCTTCCACGGCGCGAGCTTCTCGCGCAGCGTCAGCACCGCGGCGACGACCGTCGCCGAGCGCTGCCAGCCCGCGCGGCAGTGCACGTAGACGCGCTCGCCCTCGTCCAGCCAGGCGATGACGGTCTGCGCGGCAAGCTCGATCTGGCCGGGCTTCAGGCTGCCGAAGTCGACGAGCTCGAGCCGGCTCTCCTCGATGCCCGCCTCGTGCAGCGCGACGACGCAGAGCTCGCGTGCGCCCGGGTCGTACTCGACATCCTGGACGAGGTTGAAGACCCGGCTGACCCCGGCCTCGACGAGCTGCGCGACATCGTCGGCGTCCTGCGGGTACGCGCCCATGACGAGGTCGTCACCGACGTCGGCGAAGCCGAAATGCTCGAACCATCCGGACACCGTGGGCACCCTACGCGGTGCGCGCCCTCGCGCGTGCGACAAGCGTCGCGTCGCACCTCGACCGGCCCGGACGGGCACGTCCCCGCTCTAGGCTCAGTGCCATGTATCCCCTTGCGAGCGCGCTCGAGGAGGCCGGCGGCACCGCCGCGCCGCGGGAGCGCTTCGCCCAGCTGCGCGCGCTGCTGCGCGAGGATCTCGCACGCTCCGAGCGCGAGCTCGCGCTCGCGCGCTCCGGGCGCGAGCAGCCGGTCCTTGTCGCCTTCGCCGCTGCGCCCGAGGCGCTGCTCGCGGTCGTGCCCGTCTCGGCCGCGCTGCGCGCCGACGCCGACGCCGTGAGCGAGCGCTCGTGGCTGCTCGTCGCCGCGTCCGTCGGGGCGCTCGTCGAGATCGCGCAGCCGCCGGCGCCGGCCGGGCCCGCGGACCTGCTGCTGCGCTGCGGCGAGCGCGAGGGCCATCTGGCGCTTCGCCTGCCGACGGGCTGTGAGGAGGACGCCGAGCTCGCGGTGATCGCCTTCGAGGAGCAGGTCGCCGGCGTCGCGCGGCTGCGGGCGCGCGCGCTCGCGCTGCCGGCGGAGGTGGTCGAAGCCACGGACTGGCGGGCGCCGATCGCCCAGCCATTGCGCAGCGCGGAGGCGATCGCGCGCTTCGGCGGCCGCCCCGCCGAAGCGGCGTCTGTCGCCGAGCACGAGGACGCCGTGCTCGCCGCCCTGGAGCTGCACGACGCCGGCGCCGCGCGCCCGCACGACGATCCCCAGCCGGCGCGGCGGATCGCCCGCCGGATCCTCCAGCGCCTGAACGGGATGGGCAAGTGGGGCGGCTACCACACCGACTACCGCCATCTCGCGCGCGGATTCGCCGGCAACGACCGCGCGCTCGCCGACGAGGTCGGCGAGGCGCTGCTCGAGGCCGGCCTGCTGAGCGAGAAGCCCAGCGTCGGCCAGCGCCACGTGTACCTCAATCCGCGCCGCGCGGCCGACATCCACGGCCTGATCGAGCGCGGCGCCGTGCCCGGCGACCTGCACCTGCCCTGACACGGCCACGCCCCGCCCGCCCGACCGCACGTCGCGCCGTAATAGATTCGAGGCCATGCGCCGTGACCGGCTCGCAACGAAGGCCTTCACCGCGCGCACGCTGATCGCGACGGGCATGTTCGCACCCAACCGCCCGAACCGGGTCGCGCGCTCGCTGCAGACCCTGCGGCAGTGGGGGGCGACGATCGCCGCCGGCTACACCGTCTCGGCGATCTCCCACCCGGATGCGATCGCGATCATCGACGACCACGGCTCGCTGACGTTCGACGAGGTCCACCGGCGCACGAACGCGCTCGCGCGCGGGCTGCGGGCGGCGGGCGTCGTCGAGAACGACGTCGTCGCGATCATGTGCCGCAACCACAGCGGCTTCGTCGAGGCGCTCGTCGCCTGCTCGAAGCTCGGGGCGCACGCGCTGCTGCTGAACACCGCCTTCGCCGCACCACAGGTCGTCGAGGTCTGCCGGCGCGAGGGCGCGCTGGCGATCGTCCACGACGCCGAGTTCGCTACGGCGGCCCACGAGGCGGCAGCTGCGCGGCTGCGCTTCGTCACCCGGCCCGAGCGCGCGAACGCGGACGCGAACGCCGGCGCCGACATCGACGCCACCTCGATCGAGCAGCTCATCGACAGCCACGACCGCGAGCCGCTCGACCCGCCGTCGCAGCCGGGTCGCATCGTGCTGCTGACGAGCGGCACGACCGGCGCGCCGAAGGGCGCGCTGCGCCGCCAGCCCTCGTCGCTGGACCCGATGGCCGGCCTGTTGTCGATGATCCCGCTGCACGCCCGCGAGCGCACGATGATCGCGGCACCGCTGTTTCACTCGTGGGGGCTCGCGCACCTCGTCATCGCCGGCGGGCTGTCCTCGACGCTCGTCCTGCGCCGCCGCTTCGACGCCGAGCAGACGCTGCGCGCGATCGACGAGCACGGCTGCACGGCGCTGATCGTCGTGCCGGTCATGCTCCAGCGGATCCTCGAACTCGGGCCGAAGGTCCTCGGCCGCGACGACACCGGCGCGCTGCGCGTCATCGCGGCGAGCGGCTCGGCGCTGCCCGGCGAGCTCGCCACCGACGTGATGGACGCGTTCGGCGACGTTCTCTACAACCTCTACGGATCGACCGAGGTGGCGTGGGCGACGGTCGCCACGCCCGCCGATCTGCGCGCCGCGCCGGGCACGGCCGGGCGCCCCCCGCGCGGCACGATCGTGCGCGTGTACGGCGACGACGACTGCGAGCTGCCCGCCGGCGAGCGCGGGCGGATCTTCGTCGGCTCCGAGCTGGCTTTCGAGGGCTACACCGGGGGCGGCGGGAAGCCGTCGATCGACGGTCTGCTGGCGTCCGGCGACATCGGGCGCTTCGACGAGGATGGGCGCCTGTTCATCGACGGCCGCGACGACGAGATGATCGTCTCCGGCGGCGAGAACGTCTTCCCGCGCGAGGTCGAGGACGTCGTCACGTGCATGGACGGCGTCGATGAGGTCGCCGTCGTCGCGGTCGCCGACGAGCGCTTCGAGCGCCGCCTGAAGGCCTTCGTCGTGCGCTCGCCGGGCGCTCCGATACTCGCCGAGAGCGACGTCAGGCAGCATGTGCGGCGCACGCTCGCGGCCTTCAAGGTTCCGCGCGAGGTGGTGTTCGTCGACGCGCTGCCGCGCGGCGAGACCGGCAAGGTGCTGAAGCGCGAGCTCGCCGGTCTTGAGCCCGAGCCGGCGGGCGTCGAACCCGAGCCGGCGGGCCCGTGAGCGCGACCCTCTAGCCTGGGTCACAGATGCCCGCCCGCACCGACAGCTTCGACCTCGGGCGCCTGCGCCTGGACTCCGGCGAGGGCCGCCGGCTCGAGCTCAACGTCGCCCTCGACGCGCTGCGCTTCGGCGGCGAGACGTACGAGATCGAGCCCGACGTCGTGGCCTCCGTGCTCGACATCTCGGCGATGACGCGCGGCGGCTACGCGCTGCGGCTGCGCTTCGGGGCGTCGCTGCGCGGGCCGTGCATGCGCTGTCTCGAGCCGGCCGAGCCACGCGTCGCGGTCGACTCGCGCGAGGTCGATCAGCCGGGCGGTGGCGACGAGCTGTCGAGCCCCTACGTCGTCGAGGACGTCCTCGACATGCACGGCTGGGCGCGCGACGCGCTCGTGCTCGCACTGCCGTCGCAGCTGTTGTGCCGGGACGACTGCGCCGGGCTGTGCGCGATCTGCGGCGTCGACCTCAACCACGCGGGGCCCGACCACGCGCACGAGCGCGCGCCCGACCCGCGCTGGGCGAAGCTGTCCGAGCTGAAGCTCGACTGACGGATGCGGACGAGCGCTGCGGCGGGCGCCGCGACGCTCAGCGGACTTCGGCCGGCTCGTCCTTGCCCTGCAGACGCTCGCGCCCGCGCTGAACGGCCGCGATGAACTTCGAAAGGTTGACCTCGAGCGTGTTGAGGATCTCGTCGGCGTAGTCCTCGGCGCCGAGGCGGATCTCGCGCTCGCGGGCGCGGGCGTCCTCGACGATGTCCTCGGCGGCGCGCTCGGCCTGCTTGGTGACCTCTTCCTGGCCGACGAGCTGATCCTGGCGCTCGCGCGCCTCCTTGACGACCCGCTCGGCCTCGCGCTTGGCCTCGGCGAGCATCTCCTGACGCTCCTTGACGATCCAGCGCGCCTGCTTGATCTCTTCGGGGATCGTGGCACGCATCTGGTCGAGGATGTCGTAGATCTCGTCCTTGTCGACGCGAACCTGACCGGTCATCGGAACGAGCTTGGCGTTGTGCACCAAGTCGTCGAGCTTGTCGATGAGTACGAGGACGTCCATGGCAATGCCTCTGTTCGCTAGCGGCCGAGCTCTTCCTTCAAGCGCGCGGCAACCCGGTCTCAGGCCAACCCGTCGATGGCTCCACCGAACCTGGCAGGCTCGTTGATTGCGCCTGAGCTCAGGGAACTGTACTGAGGGCCGGGCCCGAGGTAGAGCTGCGCGACGCTACGACGTCCCCGCGGACGCGTGCGGACGGCCGACGAGCACGATGCTGTCGTCGCCGCAGTAGCGTGCGAGCTCGAGATCGAACCAGCGCTCCAGCAGCGCGTCGATCTCGACGTAGCGCAGCAGACCGGCAGGCAGGTTCGGCGTGTCGCGCAGGCCGAAGGTCCACGCGTGGTCGCCGAAAGCGGCATGGCTGTGCGCGCCGACGCGCCAGCGCTCGCATGAGAAGGCCGGTACGAACGCGATCAGCATGCCGCCGGGCAGCAGGATCGTCGCGACCTGCTCGAGCACGTCTTCGAGCTCGGGGATGTGCTCCAGCGTGTGCGACGTGATGACGACCCCGGGTCGCTCGGGCAGCTCGTCGAGCGACGCGTACAGAACGTCGTTGCCGTCGATGTCCTGCTTCAGGCGATCGACGACGACCGACCCGAGGCCGAACGGCGCGGCGGCGCCCCCGAGATCGACAACCGGCCCGGGCGACGACGCGAAGTGCTCGAGGATGAGATCGAGGTGCTCCTGCACCCCGCGCCAGCAGTACGCCCGCAGCCGCGCCTCCATTTTGAACGCTCGGTACATGAAGCTCTTCGTCGCGGTCTGCGCCTCATGCAGGCCGTAGTCGCCGTCGTACGGGACATGGCGGTTCATGATCTCCGCGTACTCGGGCGAGCGCAGGAACTCGACCGTGATCGGGAGCGGGACGTTGCGCCGTCGTGGACCGATCCGGTAGCGCGCCTCGCTGACGAGCTTCTCGGGCGTGCTGCGATAGAGGCTGATCGCGAGCCGCCTGAGCTTCGCGGCGTGTGCTCGGCTGTGACGCAGCTTGGCCGTCGCGGAGGCCATCCTAGCGGCCGAGCTCTTCCTTCAAACGCGCGGCAACCCGGTCCGGGACCAACCCCTCGATCGCTCCACCGAACATGGCCAGCTCCTTGATTCCGCTCGAGCTCAGGAAGCTGTACTGCGGGCTGGCCATGAGATAGAGCGTGTCGATGTCCGGCGCCTGGTGGCGGTTGAGCTGGTGCATCTCGAACTCGTACTCGAAGTCGGAGATCGCCCGCAGTCCCTTCACGATGACCTTCGACCCCTGTGCGCGCGCGAAGTCGACGACGAGCGTCGAGAACGCGACTGCGCGGACGCCCGCGAGATGCGCGGTCGCCTCCTCGATGAAGCTCAGGCGCTCGTCGATTGAAAACAGCGTCTTGCCCTTGCGGATCGGCACGTTGACGACGCCGACGACGACCTCGTCGAAGAGCCACGCGGTGCGCGAGATGACATCGAGGTGGCCGTTCGTGATCGGGTCGTAGGAGCCCGGGCAGACGGCGATGCGGTGGTCAGCGTTCATGGATGCGGATGACGGTGTCGCCGTAGCGGCGCTCGTCGGACAAGGGCAATGCGAGCGACAACGGGTCGCGACGGTCGCTCTCGCTGACGACGCGGGCCGCCGGTGCGAGCACCGCGGGCAGCGCCCCCGAGAGCTCCCGCCCCAGCTCGGCGGCGCGCCGGTAGGGAGGGTCGAGGAACACGAGATCGTATGCCTCTCCCCGCGCCGCCGCTGCGCGCAGGGCCTGCAAGGACTCCGAGCGGCGCACGTCGGCCTCGATCGCGAGCGCCGCGAGGTTGGCGCGGATCGCCTTGATCGCCGGCGGCGAGCGGTCGACGAACACCGCCACGGCGGCGCCGCGCGACAGCGCCTCGATGCCGAGCGCGCCCGAGCCGGCGTAGAGGTCGAGCACGCGCGCGCCGGCGATCGACGGGCCGAGCACGCTGAACAGCGCCTCGCGCACGCGGTCGCTCGTCGGCCGCGTCGTGTCGCCCGGCGGCGCGACGAGCCGGCGACCACCGTAGGTGCCCGCGACGACCCTCACGCCGGCAGCGGCTGGCGCTGCGCCTCGCCGTACGCCGCCGCCAGCGCCTCGGCGATCAGCGCGTGCTCGGGCTCGCGCAGCTCGGGATCGTCCTCGAGCAGCCGCTCGGCGTAGGCGCGCGCGACGACGGCGAGCGCCTCGTCGTCGGGCAGCCGTGCGAACGCGAACAGCGCGAGCCCCGACTGGCGCGTACCGGCGATCTCGCCCTCGCCGCGCAGCTCGAGGTCGATCTGGGCGAGCTCGAAGCCGTCGCTGCAATCGCGCAGCGCCCGCAGCCGCGCGGCCTGCTTGGGCCCGAACAGCAGGCACGTCGACGCGTGCTCGCCGCGGCCGATCCGGCCGCGCAGCTGGTGAAGCTGCGAGATCCCGAAGCGCTCGGCGCCCTCGACGAGCATGACCGTCGCGTTCGGGACGTCGACGCCGACCTCGATCACCGTCGTCGCGACGAGCACGTCGGCGCCGCCGGCCGCGAAGGATGCCATCGCCTCCTGCTTCTCGCGCGGGCGCATCTGGCCGTGCAGCAGCGCGACGCGGTAGTCGGCGAGCTCGCCGCCGCGCAGTCGCTCGAACTCGACCGTCGCGGCCTTCGCGGCGAGCGCCTCGGACTCCTCGACCAGAGGGCAGACGACGAACGCCTGGCGACCGGCGTCGAGCTCGAGGCGGATGCGCTCGTAGGCCGCCGAGCGCTCGCCGTCGGTCGAGGCGAGCTCGGTCGTGATCGGCCGCCTCCCCTTCGGCAGCTCTCGCAGCGCCGTGATGTCGAGGTCGCCGTAGCGCAGCAGCGCCATCGTGCGCGGGATCGGCGTCGCCGTCATGTGCAGGACGTGCGGCACGAGGCCGTCCGGCGCTTTCGCATCCAGCGTCGCGCGCTGGCGCACGCCGAAGCGGTGCTGCTCGTCGACGACGACGACCGCGAGCCGATCGAAGCGCACGTCGTCCTCGAGCAGGGCGTGGGTGCCCACCACGAAGGACAGCTCGCCCGTCGCCAGCTTGGCGAGCGTGTCGCGGCGCCGCGCGGTCGTCGTCGAGCCGGTCAGCAGGGCGATCCGCACGACCTCGCCCGGCATCAGCGCCTGCAGCGTCGCGAAGTGCTGCTCGGCGAGCACCTCCGTCGGCGCCATGAAGACCGCCTGCGCGTCGTGCTCGACGGCCCTCAGGATCGCGTGCAGTGCGACGACGGTCTTGCCCGAGCCGACCTCGCCCATCAGCAGGCGCTGCATCGGCCGCGGCTGCGCGAGCTCGTCATCGAGGACGGCGATCGCCGCACGCTGGTCGCCGGTCAGCTCGAACGGCAGCAGCTCCTCGCGCCAGCGCCGCGACAGCGACGGCTCGAGGTCGAGAGCCGCGGCGCTGCCGGCGGCGCGGCGCTGCGCGCGGCGGCGCAGGAGCGAGATCTGCGCGAGCAGGAGCTCGTCGAACGCCAGCCGGCGGCGGCCACCCTCGAGGTCGCCGGCATGCGCGGCGACGAGCGCGGCCGCGCGGTCGGGCAGACCGCGCTCGCGCCGCAGGCGCGCCGGCAGCGGATCGAAGGCGTCGTGGGCGAACAGAAGGTGCGCGCGCACGAGCGCGAGGATCTGCGTCGATGAGAGGCCGATCGTCGCTGGGTAGTGCGCGACCTCGCTGTCGGACCCTGTCCCCTGCGCCGTCGGTGCGTGGCCCTCGACGCGAAACGCGTTGCGGTCGGCGAGCTTGCCGTGGAGGACGAGCCGCGTGCCCTTCGGGTACTTGCTCGCCAGCCACGGCTGGTTGAAGAACGTCGCCTTCATCATCCCCGTCTCGTCGGCGACCTGGGCCTCGACGAGCGGCTTCATCCCGCGCCGGCGGACCGGGCGGCTGGCGATCGAGCGGACCTCGACGACGACGGTCGCGCCCTCCCCCGGCGTCAGCGTCGCGACGGTGCGCGCCGCGCGGCGGTCGCGCGGCAGGTGCTCGAGCAGGTCGCCGATCGTGTGCAGGCCGAGGCTGGCCGCGGCCTCGGCGGCCTTCGCCGGCTTGACGTCGAGCGCGAGCGCGAGCGCCGACGGTCGCGGCCAGCGCAGCGGGGCACCCAGCAGGGTCTCGCGATCGAGCTCGTCGGCGGTCGCGAAGGCGGTCGGCACACCCCCATCATGATCGGGCGAGCGGATCGTTCGAGGAGACGGAGCTCACAAGGGCGCGGCGGCCCGCACGCAGCGATCGACGAACGCGAGCTTGCGCTGGACCTCTGACGTCAACACGAACGGGTACACGTCCGCGGCTCCCATGCTGCGGTTGATCGCGTTCAGGGCGTAGGTCAGCGGCAGACAGGCGTCGAGCAGGGCCTCGATGTCCGGCGTCGGCGCCTCCGGGTCGGAGTGCAGCGGCGCGAGGTCCGTCGTCGCGACGTGCGGACCATCGACCCGGACCCCGTAGGCCTCGGCGGTCTGCAGCGTGTCGCGGATGTGCAGGTAGTGGGCGCAGCTCTCCGCCCAGTCCTCCCACGGATGCATCGTCGCGCAGGCGCTCACGAAGCGTTGCTCCCAGTCCGCGGGCGCGCCGTGCTCGTAGTGGTGCGCCATCGCCGCCGCGTAGTCCTCGCGGTCGTCCCCGAAGCCGGCGGGGCACTCGTTCTCGGCCTCCGCCAAGCCATCGAGCCCTTCGGCGTCGGCGTCCGGCGGGCGCGTGCGCGTGAGCGCGCAGCTCTCACTCCAGGCGCCGGCAGACGGGGCAGGAGAACGCTCGCATCGGTCCAACAGGCCCGAACGCCGCTCGGTCATCGCGCTACTCGGCGGAGACGAGCCACCAGTAGCTGGGCTGGCCGCCGACCTCGCACTCGAGCTCGACACCGCCGGGCCCGAGCGCGCGGACGCCGGCCTCGTCGAGCGGCGCCCCCTCGCCGGCGATGCAGGTCAGCAGCTCGGCGTCGCGCGAGAGATCGTCGAGCACGGCGCGCAACGTCGCCTCCGGATCGCCCCACGCGACGATCGCGTCATCGACGAAGCCGACGGCGTCGCCGACCGCGAAGCGACCCTCGCCGTCGGCGCGCGCGGCCGGCGCGACGGCGCCGGTGCGAAGCTGCGCAAGCGCCGCGTCGATCGCGCCGGCGTTGTCGGCCGCCGAGCGCGCCGGGTCGAGCGCGAGCGCGGCGCTGAGGCCCGCCTGCTGGGAGCGCACCGCGCTGACGCGGACGACCTTGTCCGACAGCTCCGCGGCGTGCGCCGCGGCCATCACGACGTTCGGGGAGTTCGGCAGCACGACGACCTCCTGCGCCGGGACGTCGTGGATCGCCGCGAGCAGCTCGTACGTCGACGGGTTCAACGTCTGGCCACCATCGAGCACCGACACGCCAAGGCTCTCGTAGAGCTCGCGCAGGCCGGCGCCCGAGACGACCGCGAGCGCCCCGCAGCGCTGCTGGGCCGCATCCTTGTGGTCCGCTCCGCCTCGCGCCGCGGCCAGCCGGTCGCTGCGCGCCAGCACCTGGACGTGCATGTCGGCGACGTCGAGGTGCGATACCTCGCCGGCGTCCGCGAACAGCCCCGCCGCGGCCTCGGGATCGTCGGTGTGGACGTGGATCTTCAGCGTCACGGCGTCGCCGACGACGAGCACCGAGTCGCCGATCGCCTCGAGCAACTCGATCCAGCCGCGCGGGTCGAGGTCGCGGCCGGTGACGGCGAAGTTCGTGCAGTAGCGGAATGTCGAGGAGTCGTGCTGCGGGTAGCTCACCCGCGCCGGGGCCTGGACCGCGACGAGCGGGGCCTCGCTGCCGCGCAGCGCGGCGATCATGCCGGCGACGATGACGGTCAGCGCGTGGCCGCCGGCGTCGACGACGCCGCTCTCGCGCAGAACCGCCAGCAGCTCGGGGCCGCGCCGAACCGACGCCTCGCCGGCGTGCAGCGCGCGCTCGAGGACGTCGGCGATGAGCGCGTTCTGGACGGCCGGGTCGCCCTCGGAGCCCAGGCGCGTGTCCCCCATGTGCGCGATCTCCGTCGCAACGCTCGTCGCCATGTCGCGCAAGACGGTGAGGATCGTGCCCTCGGCCGGCTGGCGCACGGAGTCGTACGCGCGCTGCGCCGCGCGCGCCATCGCGGCGCCGATGAGGACGGGATCGACGAGCTCGCCGGGGCGGCTGATGAGCTCCTCGGCGGCGCCGCGGATGAGCTGCGAGAGGATGACGCCGCTGTTGCCGCGGGCGCCGAGCAGGGCGGCGCGGGCGACGGACTCGACGATCTCGTCGCGCCCGATCTCGTCGATCAGGCGGGCCTCATCGGCGGCGAGGCGGTCGACCTCGACGAGTACCGCGCGCAGCGTGAGCGCCATGTTGTCGCCGGTGTCGCCGTCGGCGACCGGGAAGACGTTGAGGTCGTTGATCTCCTGGCGGCGCGACTCGAGGTGCGCGAGGGCACCGTCGACGACGGCGCGGAAACGAACGAGGCTGGGATCCGACATGGCCGGGTGTGACGTCGACCGGAGGTCGCCGCCTGCGGCGACCGAAGGGCGAAACCCTTCCTACACGGCCTTGGTTACCTTGCCGGCCTTGAGGCAGCGGGTGCAGACGTAGACGCGACGGGGCGCCGAGCCGACGAAGATCCGGACCTTCTGGAGGTTCGGGTTGAAGCGCCGCTTGGTCGCGACCATCGAGTGGCTTCGGCTCTGGCCGAACGCCGGCTTCTTTCCACAGCTATGACATACCTTGGCCATCGGGTCGTGGAGTGTAGCGGTCGACCTGCGGTCGGGGCCGCAGCCTTGCCGCGCGGTTGGGCCGGGGTGCCCGGCGGGTACCGTGGGGCGTCAGATGCCACCGGCCTCGCAGATCGAGCTGCCCGAGCGTTACCGCGTCGCCCGTCACATCGCCAGCGGTGGGATGGCGTCCGTATGGGAGGCAGAGGATCTGCTGCTCGGACGGATCGTCGCGGTCAAGGTACTCGGCGCCCAATACGCCGCCGACCCGGGCGCGCGCGCCCGCTTCCAGCGCGAGGCGCGGACGGCCGCACAGGTCTCTGACCAGTCACATGTCGTGACGATCTTCGACATCGGCGAGCACGGCTCCGAGGCCTTCATCGTCATGGAGTACTTCGCCGGCGGGACCGTCGCCGACCGCCTGCGCGCCGCGCGCGACGCCGGCGAGCGCGTGCCGCGCGAGACCGCGCTGCTGTGGCTGCGCCAGGCCGCCGCCGGCCTCGACGTCGCGCACGCGGCCGGGATCGTGCACCGCGACGTCAAGCCCGCGAACCTGCTGCTCGACGCGCAGGGACGACTCGCAGTCGGCGACTTCGGCATCGCGCGCCTCGCCGACGACACACAGATGACGAAGACCGGCCAGGTGCTCGGGACCGCCGCCTACATCTCGCCCGAGCAGGCGCTGGGGCGGCCGGCGACCTCGGCGAGCGACGTCTACGCGCTCGCCCTCGTCGCCTACGAGCTGCTGACCGGGACGCGTCCGTTCGCCGGCGGTCCCGCGACCGCGCAGGCGATGCAGCACGCCGCCCACGAGCCGACGCCCGCGTCGCGGGCGGCGCCGGAGCTGCCGGCGGCGCTCGACAGCGTGTTCGTGCGTGGCCTCGCGAAGGACCCCGCCCAGCGGCCGGCGAGCGGCGGTGCGCTCGTCGCCGACGTCGAGCGCGCGCTGGGCTCCGTCGCGGAGATCGAGCCGACCCGGCCGTTCGCCGCCGCGGCGCTGCCCGAGGGCGCGGCCGCGGCAGCCGCAGCGGCGCCCCGGCGCGAAGCCCCCGACGCCGCCGGCGCGAAGCAGCGAGCCACGCCGCTCGTGGCCGGAATCGGGGCGGCGCGGCCGCCCACGCCCCGGGCGCGCGGCCGGATCGTGCCCGCCCCCGCCCCGACCGCGCGGCCTGCCGCTGCCCAGTCCCCAGGGTCCGCGCCCCCGCGCCCCGCGGCGGTGGGCGCCCAACGCCCGGCCGCCCCGGTCCCGCCGCCCGTGCAGCGGCGCCCGCATCGCGAGCGGCGCGGGATCTCGCCGCTGATCCCGATCGGAGTCGTCGCGGTCGTCGTCGGCGTGCTCGTCGCGCTCGCGATCGGCGCCGGGCGAAAGGACGACCAGCCCAGCGCGTCGGCACCGAAGTCGAGTGCGAGCAGCTCGAAGACCTCCGGCACGGCCGCGACACAACCGCCGGCGCCCCCTCCCCCGCCGCCGGCCGCCGCGACCGGCGCGGCCCCCGCCGATCAGGCCTCCTCCTCGGCGGCCTTCAAGAAGCTCGGCGACCGCGGCTACGCGCTCAGCCAGGCCGGCAACTACACGGGCGCCGTCCCGCTCCTGCGCGACGCCGTCGCCGGCTACCGCGACAGCAGGCAGACCGACGACATCAACTACGCCTATGCGCTCTTCAACTACGCCGTCGCGCTGCGCAAGTCGGGTGACCCGGCCGCCGCCGTCGACCTGCTACGCGAGCGGCTGACGTACGACGACCAGCGCGCTGCAGTGCAGAAGGAGCTCGACAAGGCGTTGGCCGAGTCCGGCCAAGCCACCGAAAAGCAGCCCAAAGCGCAGAAGCAGGCCGGCAAGGGCAAGCGCGACAAGGGCTAGCGCCGACGCGCTAGCTTCGCTCGTCGATGGGGATCAGGGGCCCTCTTCGCAGCGCTGTCGCAGTCGCCGGGCTTGCCCTGCTCACCGGCATGCCCCGCGCGCAGGCGCAGGCGCTCGCCGCCGCGCCCCTCACCGCCGCCCCCCTCACCGCGCCCCTCACCGCCGCCCCCATCACCGCCCAGCTGACCGCGCCCCTCACCGCCGCCCCCTTCACCGCAGCGCCCCTCACCGCCGCCCCCCTCACCGCTGCGCCGCTGCGCGACGTCCCGCTCGGTAGCGCCGTCCGCCTGTCGGCGCTGCGCGGCGATCCGCGCTACCGCGACACGTTCCTGCGCGAGTTCGCCTCCCTGACGCCGGAGAACGAGCTGAAGCTCGACGCGCTGCAGCCACAGCGCGGGCGCTATGACTTCGCCGCCGCCGACGAGCTCGTGCGCTTCGCCCGCGAACACGGCAAGACCGTCCGCGGACACACGCTGATCTGGGGTCAGGCGCTGCCGCTGTGGCTCGTCGACCACGGCGCGACGGACCGGCTCGGCCTGCGGCTGCCGCCGATCCACCTGCCACCCCTGCCCAACGCGCTCGGGAGGCTGCTCGGCAACGTCACGACGCTGCTGACCGGCTGGCGCCGCGACGACCTGCTGGCGGTCATGAAGGACCACATCCGCACGGTCATGCGCCACTTCGCCGGCGAGATCACCGAGTGGGACGTCGTCAACGAGCCGATGGCCGACGACGGCACGCTCGCGCCGACCGTCTGGCGGCGCTTCATCGGGCCCGACTACGTCGAGCAGGCGCTGCGGGCCGCCCACAGCGCCGATCCGAAGGCCAAGCTGTTCATCAACGACTTCGCCGTCGAGACCCCGAACCCCAAGCTCGACGGCCTCGTCGCGCTCGCCCGCGACCTGCTTCACCGCGGCGTGCCGCTCGACGGGATCGGCCTGCAGATGCACACGCACATCGCGGGCTACCCCGACGAGGCCAAGCTGACGAACACGATGAGGAGCTTCACGGACATGGGCCTGCAGGTGCAGATCACCGAGATGGACGTCGGCACGTCGCTGCTTGACGTCAGCCGCGTCGCACGCCTGCAACAGCAGGCGCAGGCCTACGGCGCCGCCGCGCGGGCCTGCAACGCCGTCCCGGCCTGCACGCGCTTTACGACGTGGGGCTTCACCGACGCCGTCTCGTGGCTGAGCGCCGGCGAGTCGGGCCTGCTGTTCGACCGCCGCTACCGCCCGAAGCCGGCCTACGCGGCCGTGCGCAGCGCGTTCGCCTCGGCGCCGATCGTGCTGTCGCAGTCGCGCCAGGCGACGCGCTGAGCCGAGTCAGAGCTCGCGTACGACGCGGCATGGGTTGCCGACGGCGAGCACGCCGGTCGGGACGTTCCTCGTGACGACGCTGCCGGCGCCGATGACGGACTCCGCGCCGATGCTCACGCCCGGGCAGACGATGACGCCGCCGCCGAGCCAGGCGCCGTCGCCGATCGCGATCGGCGCAGCGCTCTCCCACCGCTCGCGCCGCAGCCCGGCCTCGAGCGGATGCGTCGCCGTCAGGAGCTGAACCGCGGTCGCGATCTGGACGTCATCGCCGATCGTCACCGGCGCGCAGTCGAGGACGATCGCGCCGTAGTTGACGAACGTGCGGGCGCCGATCGAGATGTTGTAGCCGTAGTCGCAGCGCAGTGGCGGGGTGACGTAGGCGCCCTTGCCGAAGGCGCCGAGCAGCTCGTGCAGGATCGCCCCGATCGCGTTGCCGTCGGCCGCGCTCGCGACGTTCAGGCGCTCGCACAGCAGCCGGCAGCGAAGGCGCTCGGCGGCCAGCTCGGGGTCGTCGGCGAGGTACGGCTCGCCGCTGCGCATGCGCTCCTTCTGTGACCACGGCATCGCGGGCGGCCGGGGGCGTCGGCCCGGCTAGCGGCGCTGCGGCGAGCGCACGGGCTGCGGCGAGCGCGACGGGCGCCGCGGCGGGCGCGGGTGCGCGTCGCGCAGTGGGGTCTCGTCGCGCAGGCGCACGTCGCTGGGCTGCGCACCGGGCAGCGGCAGCGACCGGCGCGCGCCGTGCGGCGAGGGCGGGCGCGGGCTCGGCGGCGGGTCCGACGGGCCGTCGTCGCGCCGCCACCAGCGCGGCCACGGCGGGCGGGTCTCGCGACCGAACATGCCCCATACGAGCATCACGCCGCCCGCGACGTGGACGACGAAGATCAGCGTCAGCGCCAGGATCTCCTGAGCCTCGTTGAACGCCATCGTTCCAGCCTACCCGGCCGAGCGCCCGCTGATCCGATCAGTCCGACAGCTCGGCGCGCATGCGCACGAGCGCGAGCACGGCCTGTGCCGCGTCGACGCCCTCGTCGCGCTTGCCTCCGCCCGAGCGGACCATTGCCTGGTCGTAGCTCTCGACCGTCAGCAGGCCGAATCCGCACGGCACCCCGGTGCGCAGCGCGACGTCCTGGATCCCGCGCGCTGCCTCCTCGCAGACGTGGTCGTAGTGGCTCGTCTCGCCGCGGATGACGGCACCGAGGCAGGCGATCCCGTCATAGCGGCCGGATTGCGCCGCGATCAGCGCCGCGAGCGGCAGCTCGAACGCGCCCGGGACGTCGTAGACGTCGACGTCGTCGGGGCCGGCGCCGGCGGCCTCGAACGTGCGCGTCGCACCGGCCACGAGGCGCCCGGACAGCTCCTCGTAGAAGCGGCCGACGACGATCGCGAACCTCACTGTCCGACGGCCCCGGGACCGGGCTCGCCGGCGTCGTCGCGCTGGTCGCGCTCCTCCTCGTCGTGGAGCATCTCCTTGTCGACGTCGAGGCCCTGGTGGTGCAGCGTGTGGCCCATGCGATCGCGCTTGGCACGCAGGTAGGCCTCGTTGTGCGGGTTGGGCACGTGCTCGATCGGGACCTGCTCGGTGACCGACAGCCCGTAGCCCTCGAGGCCGCGGATCTTCTTCGGGTTGTTCGTCAGGATCCGGATCGACGTCAGGCCGAGGTCGACGAGGATCTGCGCGCCGATGCCGTAGTCGCGCAGGTCGGCGGGTAGGCCGAGCTCGAGGTTCGCCTGGACGGTGTCCATTCCGCCCTCCTGCAGCTTGTAGGCCTTGAGCTTGTTCAGCAGACCGATGCCGCGACCCTCCTGCGCGAGGTAGAGCAGCACGCCCTGGCCCTCGTTCTCGATGATCGCGAGCGCCGCCTCGAGCTGCTCGCCGCAGTCGCAGCGCAGCGAGTGGAAGACGTCGCCGGTGAGGCACTCGGAGTGCACGCGTACGAGCACGTCGGGCTTGCCGTCGACGTCGCCCTTGACGAGCGCGACGTGATGCTTGCCGCCGATGAGCTCGCGGTAGCCGAGCGCTTGGAACTCGCCGAAGCCGGTCGGCAGCTTCGTCTCGACGACGCGTTCGACGAGCTTGTCGTAGCGGCGGCGGTAGGCGATCAGGTCGGCGACCGTGATCATCCGCAGGCCGTGGCGCTCGCAGTACGGGACGAGGTCGTCGACGCGCGCCATCGTGCCGTCCTCGTTGAGGATCTCGCAGATGACGCCGGACGGGTTCAGGCCCGCGAGGCGCGCGAGGTCGACCGCCGCCTCCGTCTGGCCCGCGCGCTCGAGGACGCCGCCGGCGCGGCTCTTGAGCGGGAAGATGTGGCCCGGCTGGACGATTTCGCGCGGCGTCGCCTCGGGGTCCATGGCGACCTTGATCGTGCGCGCGCGATCGTGGGCGGAGATGCCCGTCGTGACGCCGCTGCGGGCCTCGATCGAGACCGTGAACGGCGTCTCGAACGGCGACTCGTTCTTCGCTGCCATGAGGTCGAGGCCGAGCTGGTCGCAATGGCCCGGCGTCAACGACAGGCAGATCAGCCCGCGCCCGTGCGTCGCCATGAAGTTCACGGCCTCGGGCGTCGCGAACTCGGCCGCCATCGTGAGATCGCCCTCGTTCTCGCGATCCTCGTCGTCGCAGACGACGACCATCCTGCCCGCGCGGATGTCCTCCAGGGCCTCGTCGATCGTCGCGAAGGGGCTGTGCGTCGTGGAGCTCATGCGCCTAGCTTCGCAAACCCGCTCGCCGGACGGTGGCGCGTTCGGCCGGCCGTAGGTGTCAGCGAGGTGCTCGCGGCGGCGCGTGTGGCGAATTTCCCGCGCCATGAACCAGTTTTTCGCCACACGTGGCCGTCGGGCTGTCCCCGCATTCGGGGACAAGCGATGCACGCGTTGCCGGGACAGACGTGGCGCGGGTGCGCTGGAACGCTGTGGCTGTGCCTCGCATCGCAGCCTCCAGCATCCGATCGACCCGTTCGCGCGGGCACCGATCCGTCGTCGCCGAGCTGCTGTTCGCCTGCGCCCTGTGCGCGAGCATCGGCGCGCTGTCGCTGTCCTCCGGCGGCGGCGTGATCGCCGGGGGGCGGGTCCGCAGGCGGCGGCTCGTCGGGCGGCGGGTCGTCGGGCGGATCGTCCGGGTCGGGAGAGCCGTCGCCAGCCCCCACGGGCACGGGTGACGAGGCGACCACGTCCACGCAGCCGGTCGCCGACGATTCGACGGAGGTCTCCTCGTATGACGTCCTGCTGGGGCTACTGCTCGCCGTGGCGGTCGTCGCGAGCGGGTTCGCCGTGGCGCTCGTGTCGCGCCGCCAGGACAAAGGCCCGGCCTCTGGCGACGCCGGCGGCGACCGAGCGCCTGTCGCGCCGCCGGTCGAGAGCGTGACCGGCACGCCGGAGGCCCCCGGGTGGTACCCGCATCCGGAGCACGCGACGGTGCAGCGCTACTGGGACGGCAGCGGCTGGACGGGGCGAGCACCGCTTCGCCCCGGGCCCGCCGCCCGACGGCGGGCCGCCTGCGCGATGAGGCCCGGGACCCGGATCGCGGAGCTCGCGATCGCCCACCCGCGCGCCGCGCTGGCATGGCTCGCGATCGTCGCCGGCTTCGCCGCCCGTGGCGTCGCGATGCACGACCCACGCGTCGTCGCCTCTCTGGTCGTCTGCCTGGTGGTGACGGCGTTCGTCGCGACCGCCGACACCGCGGCCCGCTTCAGCCCCGGCGTGCTGTGGCTGCTCGTGGCAGTCGGCACGCTGCACCTCGCCGGCGGCGTGCACAGCGTGGCGTTCAGCCCCGACGGGCGCACACTCGCCTCGTGCTCCGAGAGCACGCGGGTGCCCGCGGTCGCACGCGGTCGCACGCGGTCGCACGCGACGTCGTACCCGAGCTCGGTATACGAGCGCTCCGCGCCTTCCGGCCGGCTGCCGTAGCGATGGGCGAGCAGCAGGACGAAGACGCCACAGCCTTCAACCTCACGCCGGCAGACGTCCGCCGGCGGCGGACGCTCGGGCGAGAACTCCTCCATGTGCACCGGCTCGAATCCGAGCCGATGGCACACCTCGACGGCGGCCGTGCGGTACGGCGCGAGTGCGCCCGTCGCGCTGCTGATGAAGACCCGCGGACGCACCATGTCCACCGAGCCTACGGCGGCGTGGCGCCTGCGCGACCTGCGCTTGCGGCGCCGTCCGCAGCGACGACCTCCGCTACCACAGCACGGCCACGTCGTACGCGGCGAGCGATGTGTCGCCGGTGACGATCGGCACGCCGAGGTCGCGCGCTTGAGCGAGCAGGAGCCGGTCGAACGGATCCCTGTGATGAAACGGGAGCTCACGAACGGCCCACACCTGCGCAGTCGTGATCGAGGCGGGCGCGAAGCCGAGGTCGGCGACCACCTGCGGCAGGTCGTCGGGCGTGCGGAGCGTCCCGGTCGAGCGCTTGATCGCGATCTCCCACAGGGACGCATCGCTGACACCGAAGCTCGCAGGATCCGCCTCGATGTCGTCGCGCAGCCAGGACGGCAGCCGCTCGTCGTCGGCGAGCGCCCATAGCAGCGGGTGCGTGTCCAGCAGCCCCACGATCACGTGTAGTCATCCCAATCGGGACCAAGCTCATCCGCGTCATCGGCGATCCAGATCTGACCGCGCAACGCCCCGATCGGCGAGCGCTTCGAGCTGCGCTCGGGCTCGATCCCGACGAGCCGCGCGACGGGCTTGGGACCACGCCTGATCGTGACCTCCTCCCCGCGTTCCGCGCGGGCGACGAGCTTCGACAGCTGCGTCTTCGCCTCGCTGATGCTGATCGCGTCGCTCACAAGACCGAGCCTAGCATCCACCTGGCCAACCTGACCAGGCGCCAGCCCGCCCAGTCGCCTGCGTAGGTTGTCGAGGTCGTTGCGACGTCGTCGACCTGGCCAGGTTCGCATACTCACACATCTCTCAATATGCTCTGATGCATGCGAACCACCATCGAGTTCGACGGCGATGTGGCGGCGGAGCTCTCCCGGCGCAGGCGCAGCGGGACGAGCACACTGCGCGAGGACGTCAACCGGCTGATCCGGCTCGGGCTCGCCCACGAGCGCGCCGACGCGCATGCGGCGGCGCGCGAACGGTTCAGCACACCAACGTTCGACAGCGGACCGCCGCTTATATCCGTCGACGACGTCGAGGCGGCCCTCTCCCACGGAGAGGGCGACGATCACCGTTGATCCTCGTGGACGCCAACCTGCTCGTCTACGCGGTGCACCGGCAGTTCGATGCCCACACCGCGGCCAAGACGTGGCTCGACGGGCGCCTGAACGACATCGAGCAGGTCGGGCTTCCGTGGGCGTCCCTGCTCGCGTTCGTGCGCCTCTCGTCGAATCCGCGAGTCGTGAGCCGACCGATTGCTCTGCGCGACGGCGTCGCGGTCGTGCGCTCATGGCTCGCGCTGCCCGTGACCTGGACGCCGCAGGCCACCGACCGGCACGCGTCGACGCTCGCAAGGCTGCTTGAGCCGGAGACCAAGGCAGACCTTGTCCCGGACGCCCACCTCGCGGCGCTGGCGATCGAGCACGGCCTCACGTTGTGCAGCACCGATCGCGATTTCGCGCGTTTCGATGGACTGAGGTGGCTGGATCCGCTGCGGTCGAGCTGAGGCGAAGTCGTGGGCCTGAGGGAGCAGGATGGCGATGACGGCACGTCCTCGCCGAAGACGTGGCGCCAGGCTTCTCTCACCACGCGAGGATCAGCTGAGGGGCCGAGCGTCAGCGCGCGAGGAGCTTCTCGACGTACTTCGCCAGCACGTCGACCTCGAGGTTGACCCGCCGGCCCACCCCCGCCGCGCCGAGGTTCGTGCGCTCCAGAGTCTCCGGAATGAGCGAGACGTCGAACCCCGACTCGTCGATCCGGGCGACGGTGAGCGAGACGCCGTCGACCGAGATCGAGCCCTTGTGGACGACGTAGCGCAGGAGCTCGGGATCCTCGGGGGCGATCGTCACAACGCGGGCAAAGCCGTCCTCCCGGACGCCCGCGACCGAGCCGACGCCGTCGACGTGGCCCTGCATGATGTGACCGCCAAGGCGGTCGGCGGCCCGTAGCGCGAGCTCGAGGTTCACGCGCGTGCCCTCCGCCACGGCGCCGAGCGACGAGCGCAGCAGGGTCTCGTTCATCACGTCGGCGCCGAACGACCCGTCAGCGACGCCGACCGCGGTCAGGCAGACGCCGTTGACCGCGATCGAGTCGCCCTCCCCCAGTTCTCCCTCCAACGCCGTCGACACGGTCAGGCGCACCCCGTCGGCGGTCGTGTCGACCGACACGACCGCTCCGAGGTCAGCGACGAGGCCGGTGAACACCCGCGGGTCCCATCTCGTGGCGCGGCGCGCGCCGCGCCCGAGCAGGCGCGCGGGTCACCACTGCGGCGATCGCGCGGGTCACCATTCGTGCAGGCGCGCGGAGATCAGGAGATCGTCCGCCACGCGCTCGCAGTCGAGCGTCAGGGCGCGCAGAGCGTCGGAGATCCGCTCGACGCCCTCGCCCTCGAGCGGATCGCGCGCCGCGCGGCCCCCGAGCAGGATCGGCGCGAGGAACAGACGCACCTCGTCGATCTCGCCCGCATCCAGGAACGCCCCGGCGAGCTTCGGACCGCCCTCGAGCAGGATCGACGTCACGCCCGCCGCGCCGAGCTGGTCCAAGGCCGAGCGCACGCGCGCGGGTTCGTTCTCGCCCGTCGCGACGACGACGTCCGCGCCCGACAGCTCCAGCGCCTCCGTCGCCGAGCGGCGCGCGGCGCGCGAGACGACGACCGTCAGCGGCAGGGCCGGCGCAGACGCGATGAGCTGGGAGGTCAACGGCAGCCGCGCCGTCGCGTCGAAGACGACGTGGCGCGGCTGGTGATGAACGCCCTCGACGCGCGCCGTCAGCGCCGGATCGTCCGCCAAAGCCGTGCCGATCCCGACGGCGACCGCGTCGACGCTGGCGCGCCAGCGGTGCGCTCGGGCGCGCGAGGACTCGTCGGAGATCCACTTCGAGTCGCCCGTGCGCGTCGCCACCTTGCCGTCGAGCGTCATCGCGGACTTGAAGAGCACCCACGGTCGACCTGTTCGCGCGTGCTTGCGGAAGGCCTGGTTGGCGAGCCGCGCACGGCGCGCCACGTCGCCGTCGGCGACCTCGACCTCGACGCCCTCGTCGCGCAGGATCCCGAGGCCGCGACCTGAGGCCTTCTCGCTCGGATCGTCGGAGCCCACGACGACCCGTCGGACGCCGGCCGCGAGGATCGCGTCGGTGCACGGCGGCGTCTTGCCCTGATGGCAGCACGGCTCCATCGACACGTACAGCGTCGCGCCGCTGAGGTCGCCCGCCCCCGCGGCGGCCGCGTTGGCGATCGCGTTGACCTCGGCGTGCGGCCCGCCGTGCTCCTCGTGCCAGCCCTCCCCGAGGACCGTGCCGTCGCGCACGAGCAGCGCGCCCACCATCGGGTTCGGATGCACGCGCCCGAGACCGAACTCCGCCAGCTCGATCGCCCGATCGAGATGCTCACGATCGGCCGAGGTCAGGACGGTCACGCCGGGAGCATACGTCCAACGCACCAGCCGGCAAACTCAGCCCGGCAGCCCCGGCGCTGCCGCGCACTGACCGCCCTGTAGGCGGTAGATCGTCATCACCGGCCCGGGCCGGTTGTAGGCCAGCGGGTAGTAGTCGAACGTCCAGTCGAAGTTGAACTTCACGGGCCCCTTGCCCTTGGAGTACGGCGAGACCTCGTGGGCGACCTTCGCCCGCGACTCGAGCTCGCGGTAGTAGGCCAGCGCCTGCGGTACGACGCTCGGCTCGGCCTCGGCGCGGCCGCGCTGCGTCGAGCCGGAGACGACGTAGCAGTAGCGCTGCTGCTCGTACGTCGAGACGAGGTCGGGGGTCAGCACGCGCTCGAAGTCCTCGATGTTCACGAGCTGCGCCATGCCGTCGGCGAACGGGCGCCCGGTCTTCGGATCGATCGTCGACTTGCTCGTCGGGTACTTCACCCAGCGGTTGCCGTTGGGCAGCAGCGACGGCTTGCCGATGTCCTGCGCCCACTGGTCGGGGACGACCGGCTCGACGACGATCTTCGTGCCGAGCGGGACGTGCGCGACCATCCAGTCGCGGGCGAGGTTGCGCGTGTCCTCGCGCGACAGGACGAGGCCCGAGTGCAGCGAGTAGACGAAGCCCTGCGCGCAGACGGCGACGATCACGCCGACGACGAACGTCGGCTTCAGCGCCGCCTTGTAGCGCCCGCCGTAGTCGGCGAGCTCGAACGCGGCGTACGCCGCGAGGATGCAGACGAACGGGAAGACCGGCATCAACCAGCGCCCGAAGTAGCGCTCCTGCGAGCCCATGAAGAGGACGAAGAGAACGACCGCGGGGACGAGCACCCAGACCAGCCGCCGCTCGTCGAACCACAGCCGCACGGCGCCGCCGACGGCGAAGAACAGCGGCACCCAGCCCAGCCCCCAGCCGAACGACCACAGGTAGTAGGCGAAGCCGTTGTCCTGCGTCAGGCCGAGCTTGCCGGCGGCGTCGCCGGAGGCGTCGGACTGGTGCGTCAGGCCGTTCGTGAAGGCGTCCCAGTTCAGGATCGCGTACGGGTTGGCGATCAGGAACGCTGCGAGCGCGACGACGCCCGCGATCACGATGCCCTTCGACGCGCCGGCGCGGCCCCCGGGGGCCGCGAACTGCACGACCGTCGCCGCGACGAGCGGCACGAGCACGATCCCGCCGGTGTACTTCGTCGCGCACGCGAGGCCGAGACCGATCCCGGCGATCACGTAGTCGCGCACGCGCCCGAAACGCAGCACGCCCGCCACGCCCCACAGTGCCAGGCACAGGGGCGCCAGCGTGGGCACGTCGTTGAGCGCGAGCTTGGAGTAGAAGACCGGCAGGAAGGAGACCGTGAAGATCCCGGCCGCCAGCAGGCCGACGCGGCGATCGACGAGCCGCGTGCCGGCGAGGTACGTGAGCCAGACGGCGAGCGTGCCGAGTACCGCCGACAGCACGCGCGCGAGGACCCAGATCTGCGTCGGGTCGGTCGCGAACGCCTTCGAGACGCCCGCGCGACCGCCGTAGGCGACGCCGAGCAGCAGGTGCGCGAGATACGTGTAGGCCGGCGGGTTGACGTAGTACTGCGGATCCCAGCCATGGCCGAAGAGCCCGATCGCGCGCGTGACGAAGTGCGCGTTCTCGTCGGCGTTGTAGGCGTATGGCAGCCCGTGGTGGACGCCCCAGATGCGCAGCCCGAACGCAAGCGCGAGCAGCACGCAGACGGCCGCCCCCCAAAACAGCCGCTGCGGTGCGAACATCCGCTCGCCGAAGACCGGCTCGAGCGCGACCGGTTCGAATGCGTGGCCGGGGTCCCGGGCGGGGGCCTCGCGGGCCTGGAGCGGGGACTCAACAGTGGACATAGGCGGCGTAGTACGGGCTCGTCGCGGCGCGCGTGAAGCCGGGGGGCGGGTAGTTGTCGAGCGGGTTGTCGTTCTTCGTCACGAGGGCCTGCTTGAAGAGCGCGATGCGGGTGACCACGAGTATCACGACGCCGCGCTTCGGCGGCGGCGGGTCCGGGGTCGTCGTCGTGCGCGTGCTCGAGCGGGCCAGGACGCCGGAGCTCGAGCGATCGAGAATCCAGCGCACGTCGGGAATGAGCTTGTGATTTGGCACGTAGACGGGGCCGCAGCGCAGGGCCGCGGTGACGGCCGGGGCCTCCAGCACCTGCTCGAGCGCCACATGGGCGTCGCCCCGGAAGCGCAGCTCGGTGTCGAGCGTGTTGAGGTTAACGCGCGTGGCCGTGAAGACGATGCCGAAGACGACGAGCGCGAGCGCGCCGAGTGCCCACGCGCGCCGCCACCAACTGCCTTCCCGCAGCATCGTCCAGCCTGCTATGGAGACCGCCGCGAAGATCATCACCGCGAGCGACGGCACGAGCAGGTAGCGGTCGATGACCGACAGGCCGGCGATGCCGACCATCGCGAACGTCCCGACGCCGGCGCCGAACAGCGCAAGCGCCATCAGGGCTCGCCGCGGCGTCAGCGCGATCGCCAGCACGAGCCCGACCGCGGCACCCGCGAAGACGGGGAACTTGTCCAGCGAGATGAGGTACGCGTACAGCGCCTGGGGGACCTCGCCGATGCCCTTGTTGCGTCCGAGCGAACTCGCCAGGTCACCCGTCGCGGTGAGCGAGTACAGCGGCTGCCCGGTGACGGCGAAGTCGACGGCCACCCAAACGAGCGGGCCGATGGCCGCCAGCAGCGCGTGGCGCACGCGCTGCGGCCAGCTCGACGTGCCGAAGATCCACAGCCAGTACAGGCCCGACAGCAGCCACGCCTCAGGGCGCATGAGGCCGGCCGCGACGAGCATGCCGAGCACGACGAGCGGCCTTCGGCGCGGCGCCCGCGCCTCGACGACCGCCGCCCAAATGACGACCGCGAGGTAGGAGATGTCGATGTAGCCGCGCGCCGCGAGGAACGGGAAGTCGAAGCGCGTCACGAGCAGGCCCGCGGTGACGAAGCCGACGAGCGGCGTGAATGCCGTCTTCGCCAGCACGTAGATGCCGATCACGAGGATCACGAAGGACAGCACCGCGAAGGCGACCATCACGCGATCGGCGACGTCGCCGAGCAGCGTCAGCAGCGCGCCGAAACCGATCGCCAGCGGGTGCTCGGTCGGCGCGCGGTAGGCCTCGAAGGACAGCTGGTGCAGGCCCAGGAGCTCGCGCCCCCACAGCAGCGAGTAGTACGAGTCGTAGTTTGGATAGGTCGGGTAGATGACGAAGCCGGCGATCGACGCGAGCACGAGCCCGACGACGCCGAGGCGCTCGAACAAGGGCGTGCTGAGCGCAGCCGTCCGCCGCCGCGCCGAGGGTGTCTCGGCGGAGGGCGGCGGCGCGACGGCGGCCGAGCTGGCGACGCTGGAGACGGGTGTCGAGGCGATGGCCGTTAGGATCCCATGCCGACCCGCCGCATGAAGCTGATCATCCAGATCCCCTGCTTCGACGAGGAGCAGACGCTGCCGCTCGTCCTTGCCGACCTTCCGCGGCACGTGGACGGCTTCGACGCGGTCGAATGGCTCATCATCGACGACGGATCGACGGATCGCACGATCGAGGTCGCGCGCGCCGGCGGCGTCGACCACATCGTCCGCCTGACGAACAACAAGGGGCTCGCGGCCGGCTTCCAGGCGGGCCTCGACGCGTGCCTGAAGCTCGGCGCCGACGTCATCGTCAACACCGACGGCGACAACCAGTACGACGGCAACGACATCCCGAAGCTCGTCGCACCGATCCTTGCGGGCAAGGCCGACATGGTCGTCGGCGACCGCGAGGTCCACAAGATCGAGCACTTCTCGCCGCTCAAGGTGTCGCTGCAGAAGCTCGGCTCGTGGGTCGTGCGCCAGGCATCGGAGACCGGCGTGCCCGACACGACGTCGGGCTTTCGCTCCTACAACCGCGAGGCCGCGATCCAGCTCATCGTCGTGTCGAAGTTCACGTACACGCTCGAGACGATCATCCAGGCCGGCAAGCTGCTCGTCGCCGTCGACCACGTCGCGATCCGGACGAATCCGAAGACGCGCGAGTCGCGGCTGTTTCCCTCGATGTGGTCCTACGTGCGGCGCAACAGCGTCTCGATCTTCCGCATCTACACCCAGTACGAGCCGCTCAAGGTCTTCATGAGCGCGGCGATGCTCGTCGCCGCGATCGCCGCTGTCGTGTGGGCGCGCTTCGCCTACTTCTACGTCTTCCAGTCCGAGGGCAAGGGCCACGTCCAGTCGCTGATCCTCGGCGCCGTGCTGTTCAACGCGGCGATGGTGCTGGCGGCGCTCGGCGTCATGGGTGACCTGCTCGCCGCGCAGCGCACGATCGCCCAGCGTACGTTCGAACGGGTACGCCGGATCGAGCTGCAGCTCGGCGTCGAGCCGTCGCACTACGAGCCCGGCGCGCAGCCGACCGGGCATCCGAAGACCACCGGCGCCGACGCGGCCGCGTCGACCGGTAAGACCGAAGACCGCGAGGCCCTGCGACTGTGACCCCACCCTCCCCGACCGTGACCGTCGATGCCGAGGGCACCGTCACCGGCAACACCTACGACAAGTACGGCTCGACCAATCCGGTCGTGCGGCGGCTCATGAGCGCCTTCGAGCGCACGCTCGAGGAGCTCTTCACGCAGGCCGATCCGAAGTCGCTGCTCGACGTCGGCTGCGGCGAGGCGGTGCTGACGCACGCGTGGGCCCTGCGCCTCGGCGAGCGGCGCGTCGTCGGCATCGACCTCGACGACCCGCTGCTGCACGCCGAGTGGGAGCAGCGACGGGCGCCGAACCTCGAGTATCGGGTCATGAAGGCCGAGAACCTCCCCTTCGCCGACGGCGAGTTCGACGTCGCGAGCGCGATCGAGGTGCTCGAACACGTGCCCGACCCCGCGCACACCGTCGCCGAGATGGCGCGCGTCGCGAGCGGGCACCTGCTCGTCTCCGTCCCGCGCGAGCCGCTGTGGCGCGGGCTGAACATGGCGCGCGGCGCGTACATCAAGGATCTCGGCAACACGCCGGGCCATCTCAACCACTGGTCCAAGCGCAGCTTCGTGAAGCTGCTGTCTCAGCATGGGGACGTCATCCAGGCGCGTTCGCCGTTTCCGTGGACCATGCTGCTCGTTCGGCTCTAGCGTCGTGAGGCCGTGTAGTGGCCGCTAGCCTCGGCGCAGGCACCCCGAGCGCGGGCCCGGGCGGCGGGCGATCGGGCTACGGGCGCGGCGCGCGGGTCCTGTCGGTCGGCATCGCAACGACCGGCGTCGTCACGCTCGCCTACTTCGCCCTCGCCGCACAGACGCTGAGCGGCGTCGAGTACAAGCACGTCACGCTCGTCTGGTCGATCATGTTCGTGATCGTCTCGGTCATCTACCGGCCGATCGAGCAGCTGCTGTCGCGCACGATCGCCGATCGCCGCGCGCGCGGTCAGGAGTCCGGCGGCGGGCACCTGAAGATCGCGCTGACGATCCAGGCCGCGTTCGCGGCCATCTTCCTGGCGGTCGCGCTGGCGCTCCGCGACCAGATCCAGAACGGCCTCTTCGACGGCTACGCGTCGCTGTACTGGGTGCTCGTCGTCGGCGTCCTCGCCTATGCGGCGAGCTACTTCGCGCGCGGCTTCCTCGCCGGCCACCAACGCTTCGCCCTGTACGGCACGCTGGTCTTCGTCGAGGCGATCTCCCGGGTCTGCTTCGTGGTCGCCGTCATCGTCGGGATCGCGTCGGGCCAGACCGCGGTCGCGCTCGGCATGGCGGCCGCGCCGTTCGTCTCGCTGATGGTCGTGCCGTGGTTCTTCCTGCGCCGCGAGCCGGACCCACCGCCGGATCCGCTCGCCGTCAAGGAGACCGAGGGCGGGCTGACGCTGCGCCGCGGCGCCGGCTTCGCGGCGTCGGTGTTCGCGGTCATGGTCGCCGAGCAGACGCTGCTCAACGCCTCGGTGCTGACCGTCGAGGGAACGTCATCCGATCCGGCCCTCGCCGGCGTCGTCTTCAGCGTGCTGCTCATCGCGCGCGCGCCGCTGCAGCTCTTCCAGGCCGTGCAGGGTTCCCTGCTGCCGCACCTCGCCGGCCTCGAGGCGACGGCCGGCCGCGCGGAGTTCCAGCGCGCGATCCGCGTCACGATCATGGCAATCGCGGGCTTCGCGTTCGTCATCGCGATCGGGCTGTTCGCGATCGGCCCGCCGGTCGTGCGCGGGATGTTCCAGATCGATCACGAGCTGACGCGCGTCGGCCTCGCGCTCGTCGCGCTCGGGATGGGCTTCCATCTCATGGCCGGCACGCTGAACCAGGCCGCGCTCGCACGCGAGCAGGCACCGGCGGCAGCGGTTGCCTGGCTGTTCAGCGCCGCGCTGTTCCTCGCGTTCATGCTGAGCCCCGTCGTCGACGACCAGCTCCTGCGCGCCGAGGCCGGCTACTGCCTGGCGACGGCGCTGTTGTGCTCGCTGCTTGTCGTCGTCTACCGCCGTGGCGGCCGATCCGCGCCCGCCCGCCAGCCGACCGCCGTGGCCCAGGGTCCCGTGACGGGGTAACCGCTGCGCCGCCTCCCGTCAGGGGGCCCCTACCCCTGGCGTGCTACGACGGCGCGGGCGCGGCGGCGCGCGTACGGCGCCCAGTCGCGGGCGGTCACCTTCGCCCGATCCCCCAGGACGCGGTCGAGCGCGATCGCCGCAGCAATCGTCGCGGTGGCGACGACGAGCGACATGGGACGGGCGTGGTTGCCCGCCACCGCCGTGATCGCGGCGATGATGAGCGCGCCTCGCACCCACACCCGCCGCGCGAGCGCCTTCGCCCGCTGCCCCGCGGCGGTGGCGACGGCCTCGTGCAGCTCGGCGCTGCACGGGCGTCCCGCCATCTCGGCGAGCTCGAGCACGACGCTCGCGCAGAACGCCTGCACGTTGCTCCAGTACCTGACGTGGTCGAGCAGCGGGATGCGGCAGTTGACGATCTCGCGCGAGTAGCCCCACGCCGGCTCGATCGGCAGCGCCCCCTCGGGCACGGGGTCGGCGGCGGTGTAGAAGTCGACCCAGCGCGCGACGTGGCGGGACTCCATCCGTGGGCGCGGGTCGACGTGAGCACGGCGGACGATCCGGCGCATCGCTGCGCGCGCCGCGCTGAACGACGCCGCCGCGGCGGCGAGCAGCACCGGCGGCCAGCGTACGTCGCCGTCCGACCACGGGCCGGTGGCGAGCGCGGCGACGACGAGCAGGACGGCCGAGCAGATGCGCAGCGCGAATGCGCCGGCGTAGCTCCACGGCGAGTCGCGCAGGTGGCTGACGGCGCCGAGCCTGGCGATCGCCGAGCCGAGCGTCACGAGCCCGCGCACGGGGTGGTCGCGGCTCTTGCGCAGGCGGTCCATCCGCATCGAGTTGCGGCGCAGGCCGCCATCGAGCACGCGTGGAACGACGAACGGGACGACCGCCAGCAGCCACCGCAGGAGCGTGCCGGGCGTCGGCGTGCGCACGGTGTCGGCCCAGTAGCCCTCGGCCACGAGTGCGTGCATCGGCTCGCCGTCGGGGTCGGCGATCGTGACGTGGGCATGCGCCGGGACGTCGCCGTCGGCCGGCTGTCGCGCGGTGACGACCGCCGACGGGCCGAGCCAGCGACGCAGGGAGCCCACGAGCGAGTCGTTGAACTCATCCAGCGTGGAGTTCGGGCGCTGGTTGCCGATGCCGTGGACGACCAGCACGCCGATGTCGGTGCTTGCGGGTGTGGTGCTCGTTTCGCTCATCTCGAGTGCTAGACGGGCCGGCTACGTCGACTGATACAGGCGATCGCAGTCCGCGCCAAGGCGCGCGTACTCGCGCCGCAGGCGATCCAGGCAGCGTGCTCGGGTCGGACCGATCGAACCGATCGGCATGCCGAGCGTGGCCGAGATCTCCGCATAGCTCGGCGCGTCGTCCGAAACGAGCGCCAGCAGCAGCTCCCGATCGCGGCCGCGCAGCAGCGACAGCGCCCGTCGCAGCTCGTCGTCACGCTCGGCGCGCAGCAACTCGTTGTCGGGCTCGCACGCGAGCGCCGCGAGCTCGGGGAACTCGTCACCGACGGCGACCTGGCGGCACGCCACTCCGATGACCCGCAGGCACTCGCGCCGCGCCGTCGTCGCCAGCCAGGCCCCGACGCGCTCGGGATCGGCGATCCGCCCGATGTGCTCGACCAGCCGCAGCCACGTCGTCTGGAAGACGTCGGCCGCATCCGCGCCGCTGAGCCGGTGCTGGCCCGCGATCGCCCACAGCATGCGCGAGTAGCGATCGATGAGCTCGCTCCATGCCTGCTGATCGCCGGCTGCCGCGCGGCGCGTGATCCGCGCGACGTCGTCACATCGTTGTCCTGGAACTGCGGCGCATCGTGTCGGGCGCCGCGCGCTGGTGGCCTCGGCCATCTCGCCCTCCCTGGTGGTTGTGTCCCTTGCTGAGACGCACCTTCCGGCGAGTGCCTTGACGTTCGATTGCGGAAACCTTGCGAAGCGATTGCGCGGGCTCCACGCCGCGAACCGCGACTGCTCGGTGATAATCCGAATCGTGGTGCGATCTACGACCGTGATCGAGCTGTGTGGTTCGCTGCACGTCGAGATCGCGGGCCGGGACGTCACTGCGCTGCTGCCCGGTCGCCAGGGTCGCGCGCTGTTCGCGTTCCTCGTCATCCACCGCCGGCGGCCGGTCCCGCGCAACGAGCTGCTGTACGTGCTCTGGCCCGACGAACCGCCCGACGCGCCGGAGGCCGGGCTCGCAACGATGCTGACGCGCGTGCGACGTGCGGTCGGTGACGGCGTCGTCGAGGGGCGCAGCGAGCTACGCCTGCGGCTCGCGGCCGATGCGGACGTCGACGTCGAGCGCGCGGCAGTACGCGCCGAGCAGGCGCGGCGGGCGCTGGCGGCCGGTGATCGCGCGGCCGCGAGCGCCGCCGCGCGGGAGGCGCTCGAGATCGTCGAGCGGCCGGTGCTGCCGGCCATCGAGGGCGAATGGGTGCAGGCCGCCCGCGACGAGCTCGCGAGTCTCGAGCCGGGACTGCTCGAGGTGCTCGCCCGTGCCGCGCTGCTCGACGGCGAGCGCGATCAGCTCGCGGCCGCGGAGCGCGCGGCACGCACGCTCGTCGAGCGCAGCCCGTTTCGCGAGTCCGGCTATGCGCTCCTGATCGAGGTCCAGGCCCGCCTCGGCAACATCGCCGAGGCGACGCTGACGTTCGACCGCATCCGCGTCCTGCTGCGCGACGAGCTCGGGACGGCGCCGTCGGCCGAGCTCTCGGGGCTGCACGAGCAGCTCCTGCACGGCGGTCTCGAGGCGGCGCCGACGCCGCCACAGGCCGCTTCGCCGCCGGCGCGGGGCGGCGGCGTCGTGCCGCTGCCGGCGATCGGCGGCATGGCGACGTCAACGCCGTTCGTGGGACGCACGGCGCAGCTCGAGCGGCTGCGGGAACCATGGCTGCAGGCCGCCGCCGGCGAGCGGCGCTTCGAGCTGCTGATGGGCGAGCCGGGCGTCGGCAAGACGCGCCTGGCCGCACAGTTCGCCGCCGAGGTCCACGCCGACGGCGCAACCGTCCTCTATGGGCGCTGTGACGAGGAGCCGCTGCTCGCCTACCAGCCGTTCGTGCAGGCGCTGCGCCACTACCTGCGCTTCGGCGACTGGGAGTCAGACGCCGACAGCGAACCCGATCTGCAGCAGCTCTCGCGGCTGCTGCCGGAGGCGCGCCCGCCGAACGCGGCGTCGAGCGAGTCATTCCCCAAGGACGCCAACAGCGAGCGCTACCTGCTGTTCGAGTCCGTCTCGCGACTCATCGACCGCGCCACCCTGCAGCGGCCGCTGCTTGTCGTGCTCGACGACCTGCACTGGGCCGACAGGCCGACGCTGCTGCTGCTGCGCCACCTGCTGCGCCTGACCGACCCCGCCCGGCTGATGCTGCTCGGCATCTTCCGCGACGTCGAGGTCGATCCCGACCATCCATTCGTCGAGCTCGTCGCCGACATGCGCCGCGAGCAGCGCTTCGATCGCCTCGCGCTGGAGGGCCTCGACGAGCACGAGACCGACGAGCTCGTCGCGGCGCGCCTGGACGCGACGGCCTCCGCCGGCTTCGTGCGCGGGCTGCGCTCGCAGACCGAGGGCAACCCGTTCTTCATCGAAGAAGCGCTGCGCTCGCTCGTCGAGACGCATGCCGTCGCGTCGGGAACCGCCGCCGGCGAGGAGGCGCTCGCCTCGATGGGCGTTCCCGAGAGCGTCGCCGACGTCATCCTGCGCCGCCTCGGCGGCCTCGGCAGCGTCACCCGAGACGCCCTGCGGGCGGCGGCCGTCGTCGGACGCGAGTTCGACCTCAGCCTCGTCGGGGCCCTCCTCGCGGGCCCCGCCGACGACGTCCTCGACGCGATCGACGAGGCGATCAGGGCCGGCCTCGTCGGCGAGGTCGACGGCGCGTTCGATCGCTTCATGTTCTGCCACGCACTCGTCCGCGACGCGATCTACGACCGCGTCTCCAACAGTCGTCTGCTGCGACTGCACCTGCGCGTCGCGGAGGCGATCGAGGCGGGCTCGGGTCAGGGCCCGGCAAGCGCCGCCGAGCTGGCACATCACTACTTCGTCGCGCGCGGGCTCGGCGTCGCCGCCAAGGCCGTGCGCTACGGCCTGCAGGCCGGTGAGAGCGCCGCGCGGTCGCTCGCCTACGAGGAGTCGGCCGCGCACTACCGCCGCGCCCTGGAGGCCTTCGCCCTGGATCCCGAGGGTGACGAGGGCATGCGCTGCGACATCCTGCTCGCGCAGGGCCGCGCGCAATGGCACGCCGGCGACTCGGCCGCGCGCCAGACGTACTTCGAGGCCGCCGCCAGCGCGCGCCGGCGCGGCGCTGCACAGCAGCTCGCGAGCGCGGCGCTCGGCCTCGGCGAGCGCTACTGGGAGGCCGCCGCCGTCGACCAGCCCTACCACCGGCTGCTGACCGAGGCGCTCGAGACCCTGCCGGTACGCGACGGCAAGCAGCGCGCCCGCCTGATGGCGCGTCTGGCGGAGAACGTCCACTTCACCGCCGAGCAGGAGTACGGCGCCGAGCTCAGCCTGCAGGCGGTCGCTATGGCGCGCCGCCTCGACGATGTCGACACGCTCAAGACGGCGCTCATGGGCCGCCACGTATCGCTGCTGCACCTCGAGCATCTCGACGAGCGCCTGAGCCTCATCGACGAGGTCCTCGCGCTCGCCAAGGGCCACCGCCCGCTGACCGCGGAGGCCCACCACTGGCGGCTGCTCGATCTCTGCGAGCTCGGCGATGTCGACGAGGCTCACCGCGACCACGCCGAGCTGACGCGCCTGGCGCGCGAGCTGCGCCAGCCGCTGCTGCAGCATCTCGCGCTCGGCTGGGAGAGCAACTTCGCGCACATCGCCGGCGACGTCGAGGCCGCCGAGCGGCTCGCGACCGAGTCCTTTGCCCGGGGCCAGCGCGCCCAGACCGGCAGCGCAGGCAGCTCGCTGGCGTCGATGTTCTACACGCTGCGCCGCCAGCAGGGGCGGATCGGCGAGCTGATTGGGCAGATGCGTGCACTCGAGGAGGCGGGCTCGGCCTCAGACGCCTGGCGCGCGGCGCTCGCGCTCGCGCTCGTGGAGACCGGCGAGGTCGACGATGGGCGCGACCGCTTCGAGCGGCTCGCCGGATCGGACTTCTCCCCCGTGCCGCGCGACTGGTTCTGGTCGCTGACGGCGGCGCTGCTCGCCGAGACCTGCGCCGCGCTGGGCGACGGCGAGCGCGCGGCGCGCCTGTACGAACTCGTCGAACCCTATGCCGAACGCTACGTGCAGGTCATCTTCACGGTGAACTGGGGGTCGTTCCATCGCCATCTCGGCCTGCTCGCGAGCGCCATGGACCGCTTCGACGACGCCGAGCGCCACTTCGAGGCGGCGCTCGTGCGCAACGCGCACATGGGTGCGGTGCTCATGACCGCCGAGACGCAGTGCGCGTACGGCGCGCTGCTGCGACGCCGCGATGCCCGCGGCGACCGTGCGCGCGCGGCCGAGCTCGGTGCGCTCGCCGAGGCGGTCGCGCGGCCGCGCAACCTCCACGACCTCGCGCGGCGCGCGGCGGCTCTGCGCCACACCGGCTCGTAGGAACTCGATGTATCAAGACGGGGCGAGGCACCTCCTTCCTGAAGGACAAGCCCGAGGCGTTCGGCGGCGCCACCACCCGATTGGAGAACCGTGTCCATTGCCATGCTCGACGTGCCCGCGCAGGGATCCGACGACGGCGACGACCGCGAGCCGTTCATGACCGACGCGCTGATCGTGCGGCGCAGCACGAAGCGCGACGGGCTGAAGAACCGGCTCGAGGGCTGGGCACTGTCGCACCTCGGGCCGATGTGGCACGTGATGCAGGCCGTCGACCCGATCGAGCGCGTCGTCAACCGCGCGCTCATCAACGCCGCCTGCGAGAAGGCCCCGCCGCGGCCGTACGCGCTGAGCACGAGGGACGACTACACGTCGTGGACCTCGCTCACCGACCGCGACTACAGCGCCCGCCAGCTACCGCCCGTCAAGCGCGACTCATTGCCCGACGCCGAGTCCGTCGCGCAGCTCTTCGAGCGCGGCCCCCGGATGGTCGAGTGCCCGAAGTCGACGGTCCTGTTCGCATACTTCGCGCAGTGGTTCACGGACGGCTTCCTGCGCAGCAAGCGCCCGCCGGACAGCGCGCCCGGCCAGCCGCGCGACCTGCGCTTCAACGAGTCCAACCCCGAGGTCGACCTGACGCCCCTGTACGGGCACGACCCGGCGATGACGAAGGCCCTGCGCGAGGGCGAGGGCGGACGCCTGAAGTTCGAGCGCATCGGCGACGAGGAGTACCCGCCGCTGCTGTGCGATCGCAACGGCGCCGTGAAGGAGGAGTTCAAGTCGATCGAGGTCATCGGCATGAGCAGGCTGGACATCGAGCAGCGACGGACGCTGTTGGCGATGGGCAGCGACGCCGCCAACGGGCACATCGGCTACGCGACGATCAACATCCTGTTCCTGCGCGAGCACAACCGCATCGCCCGCGAGCTCGAGCGCAAGCACTCCGACTGGGACGACGAGCGCCTGTTTCAGACGACGCGCTGCATCCTCACCGTCGTGCTGCTCAAGCTCACGATCGAGGAGTACATCAACCACATCGCGCCGTACGAGTTCCAGTTCAAGTTCGATCCCCGCGGCTTCGACCGTGCCGCCTGGTATCGCCCGAACCGGGTCGTCGCCGAGTTCAACCTGCTCTACCGTTGGCATCCCCTCATCCCCGACACGCTGCGTGTGCACGGCGAGGACCTGCCGATCGCGGCCACGCTGTTCGGCAACGAGCTCATCAAGCGCCACGGGCTCGGCGAGATGTTCGACACGGCGTCGCACCAGCGCGCCGGCAAGGTCGGCCTGTTCAACACCGCCGGGTGGTTTCACGACAAGACGACGCTGCGCAGCATCGGGCAGGCGCGAGCGCTCGATCTCGCGCCCTACAACGACTATCGCGAGGACTGCCAGTTCCCGCGCGTCACCGACTTCGACCAGATCTCCTCCGACGTCCGCGTCCGCGACGCGCTGCGCAAGGTGTACGGCACGGTCGACGGCATCGAGTTCTACATCGGGCTGTTCGCCGAGGACGCGCGCCCGAACTCCGTCCTGCCCAGCCTGCTCGGACGGATGGTCGGCGTGCACGCGTTCTCCCAGCTCATGACGAACCCGCTGCTCGCCCCCGCCGTCTACAACGAGGCCACGTTCTCGAGGGAGGGGATGGAGATGATCAAGTCGACGAACTGCTTGGCGGACGTACTGCACCGCAACGTGCCCGCGGCGGCGCGCGGCTGCCAGGCGCGCCTCACGCGCGAGGGCTGGAAGCGGGCGTAGCCAGCTCGCCGACGACGGGGCGGTGGCTCGCTCGCTCGTAGTACAGGTAGGCGATCAGGGCCGCCGTGACGTCGGGGTCGAACTGGCTGCCGGCGCAGCGCTTGAGCTCGGCGAACGCCTCGGCGTGCGACATCCGCTTGCGGTATGGGCGGTCGCTCGTCATCGCGTGGTAGGCGTCGCAGGCGAGGATGATGCGGCTGCCGATCGGGATCCGGTCGCCGGCGATGTGGTCGGGGTAGCCGCCGCCGTCGAAGCTCTCGTGTTCGTGGCGGACGATGTCGGCGACGGCGCCGAAGCCGCCGATGCTGCGCAGGATCCGCTCGCCGATGAGCGGGTGCTCGGCCATCACCTCGCGCTCCTCGGGCGTCAGTGGACCGGGCTTGTGGAGGATCGCGTCGGGGATCCCGACCTTGCCGATGTCGTGCAGCAGCGCGGCCGAGCGGACGACCTCGACCTGGGTCGGCGGGAGGCCGAGCGCACGCGCGACGCCCGCGGACATCTCGACGACGGACTCCGAGTGCTCGCCGGTGTAGCGATCACGCTCGAGCAGGGCGACGGCGAGCGCCTCGACGGCGTCGCGCTGGTGGATGGCGACGACGGCGCCGGTCCCCGACGGTTCGCCCGCCGACGCGGTGACGACGCGGCCGCCGCCGGCGGCGACGGCGTCCGCGAGGGCCCGCCCGGCGCGTTCGAGGACATCGATCGGCGTGTCTTCGCGGGTCAGCGCCGTGACGCCGACAGACAGCGAGACGTTCGCGATCGGCGCGTCCTCGATCAGCGCGACGTCGGCGAGCAGCCGCCGCACGCAGCCGGCGGCCGCCTCCTCGCCGCTGTCGCACAGCAGCAGCGCGAAGCACGCGTCGCCGACGCGCCCGATGACGTCCTCGCCGCGGATGCCGGCACGCAGGACCGCGATGACGGCGCGCAGCGTCGCGTCGCCGGCCTTGAAGCCGTGCAGGCGCATGAGCTCGGAGACGCGGTCGATCTCGATCAGGACGAGTGCGGCCGGCCGGTCGTGGCGGTGCGCGCGCCGGACCTCGTGGACGAGGCGGGCGCGGAAGGACTCCATCGAACGCAGGCCCGTGAGCGGATCGCGGCCGTGCACGGCGACCTGGCGCTCGAGCTCGTCGATGCGGCGTCGCGCCCGCTCGAGGTCGCGCGCGAGATCCTCACGATCGCTGCGGAGGGACATCAGCGGCTCGCGCGCGCGAAGCGATCTGTTGCGGGGCGTGGCACTCTCTCTCAGATCGGCAGATCGGGCGTGGGACACAAGCCCCGGCGGCCGATCCGCGAACTGCCCATCGAGGCTGTCGAGTCTCAGATCACCCGATCCAGGGCTACGGGGTCTTCGGCTTGACGTAGACGAGGCGGCCGTCGGCGAGCTTGTAGACCTCGCCGACGCGCTGGCCGGTTCCCGTCACGGTCTTGTTGGAGAGCCGTACGGTCTTGACCTGGTCGCCCTCCTTGACGATCACCGTCTGGCCGCTTGCGTCGCTGCGCAGGACCGTGACGTTCGTCTTCGTCAGCAGGTCGGTGAGGTTCACGGACTGCAGCGCGGCGAGCAGGAACGCGACCGCGAGCACGATCCCGAGGTCGAAGAGGTTCACGAGGCCGTCGAGCGGGTCGCCGGCGCGGTCCTGGCGCACGCGGGCGCGAGGTGTCACCCCGACCCTCATCCCTGCGGGGGGGTCAGCGTCGAGGCGACGTATTCGAGGTCCGACAGGTCCTGCGCGTAGAGGCGGTCGCGGACGAGCGACACCGTGAACGCGATCGCGCCGATCAGCAGGCCGAGGACCGTGACGCTGAATGCGACGCGCAGGTTGTCCGACAGCAGCTTGACGTTGCCCTTGGCGAGCCCCTCCAGCGCCGGCGACAGCGGGATCAGCGTGCCCATGAGCCCGATCGCCGGGCCGAAGCGGACCATCATCCGCGTGCGCTCGAGGCGGCGCAGCGACTGCAGGTCGAAGTCCGCGAGGATCTTCGCCATCTCGTCGTCCTGGTTGCGCTCGCCGACCTCCTCGACGATCCGCGTCAGCGCGTCGGCCATCTGCACGCTCGTCGCGACCGGCAGCAGTGCCCGAGCCGCGCCGGCAGCGTCAGCGGCCGCGATCGCCTCACGCGCCGCCCGCGAGGCGGCCTGCAGCTGCGCCGGTGCGTCGCGCCGGCGGCGGCGCGAGAGCTCGACGAAGAACGACCCGAGGTCGAACAGCGTGATCAGCAGGGCGGCAAGCGCGGCAATCAGAACCGGCACACGCAGCGCCGACGTGATGTGGAACAGCAGCTCCTCGATGCCCCCGGCCGCGATCATGCGAGCCGCAGTCTGACGCGTCGTCGCTCGCGAAGCGCTCCGGCCCACATGGCGCCCATCGCGGCGAGCATCGTGCCGGGGATCGAGACCCCGCTGCCGGACGTGCCGGGCGTCCCCTTCGCGGCCCTCGGGCTACCCGAGGCCTTGGGCTGCGGCAGCCCGCTGTCGATGACCGCGCCGGCGCCCGCGAGCAGCGTCCCGCGGATGATCGTCTTGCCCTCGCCGGACTTCGGGTTCGCCGAGAAGTGCTCGTGCGGCTCGGGTCGGGTGGCGCGCTGCGGCCGGGTCTGCTTCGGCGGGCGCTGCGCGGCGGGCAGGCGCGACGTGCCGCCGGTGCCGTCGCCGCTGCCCGGTCCGGTGCCGCTGCCGCCGTTGCCGGTGCCGCCGAGGTTGTTCGAGTTGCCGCTGCCGGTCGGCAGGCCCTGCTGCTGAGCGGGAGCGCGCTCCTTGCCGATGACGGTCACGTCGACCGCCGCGAAGCCGCCGCAGATCGTCCGGCACTGATCGGTCGAGCCGCCGCTTCCCTGGACCTTGACCGTCGCCTGGAGCTCGCCCGAGGTGTCGTACTTGTGGCTGATGTCCGGCCCGATCCCCCGCGTGCCGTCGCCGAAGTCCCAGATGTAGGTCAGATTCGCGCCCTGCGGCGGGGCGGGCACGCTGGCGTGGAACGTGACGCTGCCTCCGACCTTCAGCCGCGTGCGACTGGCCGTCGCCTTGAGCGGCAGCAGCGTGGGTCCCCGGACCGTCATCTGCAGCGGTGCCCCGGGAGCGCTCACGACGACCTCGGCCTTCTGGCCGGCCGCGCGCGCCGGTCGTAGGTAGACCGTCCTCGCGCCGACGACGGCGACGACCGCCGGCCCCTCGGGGAACCGCGGCTGGGTGAGGTCGAGGGTGTCGAGCCCGAATTGCGCGACGGTGACCGAGTCGACCGTCGCGATGTCGAGGCCCGCGAGCGTGATCAGGCCGCGGATCGAGAGTCCGTGCAGCGTGACCGCCTTCGGCGGGCCGCCGACATACGAGCGCACCGCGTAGGTCGTCGGGCCGGTGTCGGCTGCGGCCGCGATCTGCGAGCCGCTGACCTGCTTGCTCTGCCCGTTGGCCTCGACCGTGACGATGACGCCTGTGCCCGCGACGGCGCTCGCGCCGCCGGCGCCGAGCAGCGAGAGCACACTCAGCGCAAGCGTCGCGAAGGCACGGCATGCCGTGCGACCTGCCGACGGTCGAGGTCCCGGTCCGACGCGCATGAGACGAAGCCGGCTCACTCGTAGGCGAGGGCGCGCAGGACGTCCAGGCGCGCGGCGCGGCGCGCCGGCCAAAGCGACGCGAACATGCCCGCGAGAGCGGCGCCGACGACGAGCGCGAGCAGCGTTCCGATCGGGAACGTCAGCCGGAAGCCGTCGGCCGCGAGCGGGCGGCTGATCGCGAGCGCGAAGAGAACGCCGAGCACGAGCCCGAGCAGCGCGCCGATGAGCGACGTGATGACCGCCTCGAGGCGCACGACGCGCTTGACCTGGCGGCGCGACATACCGACGGCGCGCAGCAGCCCGAGCTCGCGCGTGCGCTCGAAGATCGACAGCGCGAGCGTGTTGACGATGCCGAACAGCGACACGATCACCGACAGCGCGAGCAGCGCATAGATGAGGTAGAGGAGCTGGTTGATCTGGCCCGCCTGCTGGTCCTTGACCTGCTCGCGGTCGCGCGTCTGCGCGTCCGGGAAGCTCGCCTTCAGGGTGCGGTCGATCATGGCCCGGGTATCGGCAGGGTCGGCGCCGGGCTTGAAGCGAAGGAACACGAAGGCGTCGTTGCGCGCATCGAAGTCCGACGCGAGGTCCTCGTTGGGGATGACGAGCCCGCCGCCGAGCAGGCCGAAGTCCGAGCCCTCGTCGAGGACGCCGCGGACGACGTAGGTGACGGTCTTGCCGGCCGGCGTCAGCATCGTCACACGATCGCCGATCCTCGCCGTCTTCGAGAAGCCGGAGTCCGCGAGGATGCCGTCCTTGCCGAGGCGCGCGAGCGTCGCGTCCGAGCCGTCCTTCCACTTCAGCGTGTAGGTCTGCGCGAGCGTCGCCGGATCGACCCCGACGACCGACGTCGTCGACTTCTTGCCGACGACCTTCGCCTGCGTGAAGCGCACCGAGCTGACGGGCCCGACGCCCGGCACCCGCCGCACGGCTGCGGCCACTGCCGGGGACGTCTCGCCGAAGCCGCTCTTCGCGCCGACGGTCAGGTCGCCGGAGAACGCGCGGTCGACGGCGCGGTCGATCGAGCCCTGCAGGCCGGCGGCGAAGATCGACACGAACACGACGAGCGCGACACCGACCATCAGCGCCGCGGCGGTGACCGCTGTGCGGGCGGGGTTGCGGGTCGCGTTCTCGCGCGCGAGGCGCCCGCTGACGCCGGCGAGGCGCTCCAACGGAGCGCCGATGACCCACGCGATCGGCCGCACGAGCTGCGGGCTGAACAGCGCGACGCCGAGGAAGACGGCGACCGAGCCGGCGCCGAGCGTCGCCGCCGCCCCGCTGCCCGAGGCGCCGCCGAAGAGCCCGTAGGCGACGATGCCGCCGCCGCCGAGGCACAGCAGCGACGCGGCGATGAGCCGGCCGCGACCGGCTTTCGCCAGCCCGGTGAGGCCGTCGCGCAGCGCCGCGACCGGCGCGATCCGCGTTGCCCGCAGCGCCGGCACGACGCTCGCGACGACCGTGACGACGACGCCGACGAGCAGCGACACGATGATCGTTCGGGTCGCGATGACCGAAGCCGTCGCCGGCAGGTCGGCGCCGATCGCCTTGAACAGGCCACGCAGAGCGGGCACCAGCGCGAGCCCCCCGAGTAGTCCGAGGATCGAGGCGATCAGGCCGATGACGGCCGCCTCCAGTACGACCGAGCGCAGCACCTGGCGGCGTGTCGCGCCGAGCATCCGCAGCAGCGCGAGCTCGCGCGTGCGCTGCGCGACGGTGATCGAGAACGTGTTGTAGATGACGAACGCGCCGACGAACAGCGCGATGGCGCCGAAGACGAGCAGCGCTGTGCGAAAGAAGCCGAACTGCTTCTCGAGGTCCTTGGCCTGCTGGTCGGCGGCCTCGCTACCGGTGCGCACGGTCGCCGGCGCGCCGCTGAGGGCGGCCCGCACGCGGGCGCTGAGGGCCGGCGGCGCGACACCCCTGGCGGCCGCGACGGAGATCGCGTCGAGCTTGCCGACGCGCCCGGTCAGCGCCTGGGCGGTGGGCAGCGTCGCGATCGCGACGGGCAGACCGGCGGGTGAGGCGACGTCGCCGAAACGCGCGACACCGACGATCGTGAAGCTGCGCGCGCCCTGCTCGCCGACGATCTTCACCGTGGCGCCGAGCGCGAATCCGTTCTCGTCGAAGGTCTTCTGGTCGAGGCCGACCTCCGTGTTGCCGGACGGCGCGCGGCCCCTGACGAAGCGAAACTGCTCAAACGGCGCGGGTTGCAGCGCGGAGACGAAGCTGTCGCCGACGCGATCGCCGTCGGGCTTGCGGATCGAGGCGTTCGCGAAGACGCTGCCCGCGGCCGAGGCGACGCCGTCGACGGCCCGTACGCGTGCCAGCAGGCGCTCGTCGAGCGGCGGCGGGTCGGAGTCGAAGGCGTCGTCGATCTTCTTCGGCGAGACGGCGACGTCGGTGCCGACGTTCGCCTGCGCGAAGACTTCGCCGAACGAGCGGTTGATCGTGTCCGTGAAGATGTACGTGCCGGCGATCATCGCGACGCCGAGCACGACCGCGAGCGCGGTCAGCGCGGTGCGCAACGGCCGTGCGCGCAGGCCGCGCAGAGCGAGGCGCCTCACGAGCCGACGGCCTTCATGACGTCGAGGATCTCGTCGGAGGTCCCGGCGACGCCGTCGTAGGCGACGCGGCCGTCCTCGAGCACGATGAGGCGGTCGGCGTAGGCGGCCGAGCCCGCGTCGTGGGTGACCATGACGACGGTCTGCTCGAACTCGTCGACCGCGCGGCGCAGCAGGCCGAGCACCTCGGCGGAGGCGTTGGAGTCGAGGTTGCCGGTCGGCTCGTCGGCGAACACGACGGCCGGCTTGGAGACGAGCGCGCGAGCAACGGCGACGCGCTGCTGCTGGCCGCCGGAGAGCTCGGCGGGGCGGTGCGTGCGGCGATCCTGTAGGCCGACCGTGTCGATGAGAGACTCAAGCCAGGCCGCGTCGGGCTTGCGCCCGGCGATCGTCAGCGGCAGCACGAGGTTCTCCTCGGCGGTCAACACCGGCAGCAGGTTGAACGCCTGGAAGACGAACCCGACGCGGTCGCGGCGCAGCTGCGTGAGGTGCTTGTCGTCGAGCTCGGCGATCTGCACGCCATCGAGCGAGACGGAGCCGCTCGTCGGCTTGTCGAGGCCGGCCATGAGGTGCATGAGCGTCGACTTGCCCGAGCCCGACGCGCCCATGATCGCGGTGAACTCACCGCGCCCGATCGCGACGCTGACCCCGGCGAGCGCGTCGACGGCGGCGGGTCCCTCGCCGTAGCGACGGTGCAGGTCGGTGGTCGAGACGATCGTGGCGTCGGTCATGGTGGGCAGCATGGCAGCGCGCCATCTCCGGCGGGTATCGGGAATGTCCCCTAGTGGCCTTGATCGATGCCGAGCGGCGCTCGAATACCTATCCTGTCGCCATGAGCCGCTTCGAGCTCAGCGAGCGGTGGTCTCCGTGGGGGGATCTCGAGCTGATCTTCACCGCGGCGCACGCGGCGATCGAGGCCGGCCCGCTCCATCCGCACCTGTGCGAGGTCGTCTTCAACGAGGAGTTCGCCCCGTTCACGGTCGACACGCTCGAGCAGGCGCAGGAGGATCTGCGCCGCAACCCAAACATGATGTCGATGGACATCGTCCTGTCGCACATCGACGAGCACGCGGCGCGCGTATCGCTGCACTACAGCGGCCGACGGCTCCGGCTCAACGGCAGCGGCAGCGACTGGGATCGCGCGCGGGCGGCATACGACGCCGCCCAGACCGTGCTCTCCAGCCACCACGGTGTCGCACCGAAGCTGCCCAAGCCGCCACGCGACACCGTCGCCGAGACGCGCAGGCGCCTCGTGATCGGCGAGCTCGAGGCGGCGCTGGACAACGTCGACTCGGGCCTCGACGATCGCTGAGCCCAGCGCGCGCCGGATCCGCACCGCGTGCGAGTCGCGTTCGCCGCCGTTGTGGTGTATCCATCACGGACGATGCTCATCCTTGCGCTCGGAGTCGTCGCGATGACCTTCATCTGGATGCTCGCCAAGCGGATGGAGGGCGCCGAGCCCGTCGTCCGCCGGTCGGCAGTCATGTGGACGCTCTTGTGCGTCGGCGCCGCGCTGGCCCTGCGGGCGGGACAGCTGTTGATCGCCCTGGTCCTCGTCTCGGTCGCGTTTGCATCGCTTGTGGTCTGGCTGCGCGGTCGCGACGGGGACGACGGGCCTGGCGACGACGGTCGCGACCCCGACCCGCCCGACCCCGGCCCTGGTGGCGGCCGCCAAGCCCGCCTGCCCGTCGAGCAGCTCGACGGCGAGGCCTTCGACCGCGCACGCGCCGAATGGGAGCAGGAGCTGCACAAGCGCGGCTGATGACCGGCGAGACCTACACCGCGACAGCCCGGGCAACGGTGTCGCGCGCGACCTCGCGACCGAAGCGGCCGACCGCGTCCCAATCCGTGTAGTCGTAGTCGTGCGAGGCGTCGGTGGGATGCCCCATCCGGTGCATGAGCAGGCGCATGAGCTGACGAGTGAAGACGTCGTACTCGCGGTACTGCAGGCAGCCGGCGATGGGCTCGACTCGCGCCGGGCTCCAACCCGTCTGGTCGCGGAACTCGTCGATGCAGCGCTGCGTCGCGGCGCGCGCGTCCTCGGTGTCCTCGGCGGCCGACAGCGAGACCGAGAAGAACACGGAATGGCGCTGCTCGAGCGCGTCGCGTCGTGCCGTCACCCAGTCGACGATCTCCTGCTGATGGCGCTCCCTGTGCAGCGACGCGCCGACCACGACGACGTCATACAGGCCGGGCTCCGCCTCGCCGGCGCCGGCGATGTCGTGGACGCAGACCTCCATCCCCTGGCCACGCATCGCCTCGGCGATGCGCGCGGCGATCTTCTCGGTGTGCCCGTGGCTGCTGGCGTAGACGACGAGCGCGCTCGCGCGCTCGACAACGTGGTCCGGTACGGGGGTGGTCGTGGTCATGCCCGCATCCAAGCAGCGCCGTCGCGGCGTTACATCCGCAACTCCTGCTGAGCGATGTGCGGAGAACCACGGGGTGGCCTGCGCCAACCCCAGCCCGGCTCGCGTGCCGCCCAGCGGAAGCAGCGCAGCGCGACAACGAGCCCGCAACAGGCCCCACGCGCAGATCGCCCAGCAGGTCGAGCCGGCAAGGGGAGGTTCTCGGCGCAGACACCCGCCGGACGACGGAAGCGGACCGTTGCCGGCGCGTGATCGCGCCCGCCGAGCGTCTCCGGAGCGCCGGCCGCGAGTATCCGCCCGTTGGCGACGACGGCGACGCGATCTGCGAGCGCCTCGGCCTCCTCCATGTAGTGCGTCGTGAGCAGCGCTTGGTCAGGCCGCGGACGGCGATCACCGGCTCGAGCGCGGGCGCGGGTTGCGCCTGGCGCCGTGATGGTGCGGCCAAGGGTGTGGGCGCCATGCGTACAGACTCCCGGCCACGCGGCCGGCTGCCAGCCGTAGACGACCCGCGCGGCTGCCGTGAACTACGAAGGCGTGTCAGTCCGACTGCCGTGAACTACGAAGGCGTGTCAGCCCGACGGCATCGAAGGCGACCCCGGGGGACCCAACGCGCTGGCCAACGCCTCGCGATCGACGAGCGCCTTGCGACGCTCGTGGGCACCGGCTTCGCGGTCGCGTGCCGCGGCAGTGCGGTCCGCGGCGGCGAGATCTCGCTGGCACTCGCCACGCGGCGTGCGTAGTCGTCCGCAGCGGGGCGTGGTGGAACGCCGATGCGCGAGACGACCCACGGTGATGGTCTGTCAGAGCCACGTCGCATCACCTCAAGGAGAAGGACTGACCATGCGCATCGACCACCATCGTCCGCACGTCGTCATCGTCGGTGGCGGCGTGGCGGCCGTCGAGCTGGCGCTGGCGCTCGACGACCTCGCAAGGTCCAGCGTGCGGGTGACGCTCGTCGCCCCGAACCCGGACTTCGAGCTGCGGGCGCTGCGCACCGCGGAGCCGTTCTCGGCCGACCACGTCCGGCGCCACTCGCTGCGCAACCTCGCCTACCGCGTCGGAGCCGAACTCGTCACCGACACCGTCGTCGCGGTCGACGCCGGTCGTCACGCCGTGCGCCTGGCCGAGGCCGGGACCTTGAGCTACGACTCGCTCGTGCTCGCCGTCGGCGCCCGTCACCGGACGGCGTTCTCACGCGCGATCACCTTCACGGGCGATACGTCGACGATCGCCTACAACGGGCTGCTCGCCGACCTCGAGGAGCACTGGACGCACTCGGTCGCGTTCGTCGTGCCGCCCGGCACAACGTGGACGCTGCCGCTCTACGAGCTCGCGATCATGACCTCGCGCGCGGTCCGCTCGATGTCCATCGACGACGCCCGGTTGCAGCTGATCACGCCCGAGGCGTCGCCGCTGGCGCTGTTCGGGCCGCAGGCCAGCGACGCCGTCGCCGGCCTGCTCGAGCGCGCCGGCGTCAGCTTCCGCGGCACGACGTACGCCCACCCGTCGGCGTCCGGACGGCTCAGGCTGATGCCCGGCGACGAGGAGCTCGACGTCGAGCGCGTCGTCGCGCTGCCCACGATCGAGGGCCCACAGATCAGCGGCGTCCCCGGCGACGAGCTCGGCTTCATCCCAGTCGACGGGCACGGCCGCGTGACCGGTCTCGCCGATGTCTACGCCGCCGGCGACGGCACGACGTTCGCGGTCAAGCAGGGAGGGCTGGCCTGCCAGCAGGCCGACGTCATCGCGGAGCTGCTCGCGGCGGCCGCGGGCGCCGGCGCCCGTGACCTCCCGCGACCGTTCGCCCCCGTGCTACGGGGCCGGCTGCTCGTCGGCGACGGCGCGCAGGACCTCGAGCAGCCGCTGCACGGCGAGGCCGGCAAGGGCGCGGCGCCGCAGCTGCGGCTGTGGTCGGCGCAGCGCAAGGTCGACGGCCGCTACCTGTCGCCGTGGCTCGAGACGCTGGACGGCGTCACGCCGTCGCGGACCGAGCCCGACAGCGAGCACATCGACGTCGAGGTCGCGCTGCCGAGCCCCGCCGACATCGCGCGCGAGGCGATGTCGCTGGATCCGTACTCACCGCCGCCGAGGAGATGACCGGACCGGCACGTCACGGACGGCGCGATGGCTGCTCGGCTGCTCGCCCATCCATCACGGGGAGCGTCACCCTGACGACTCCACCGCCGCGACGCTCGCTGTGTTCGCCGTGTTCGCGCAGCACCGCGAGCATGTCCGCGTTCTCGGGCAGCACGTCGGCGTAGACCTCGTGCAGCCCACGCGAGCCCGCGACCTCGATCAACGCGGTCAGCAACGCGCTCGCGATGCCGTGATGGCGCCACGCCGCGGCGACCTCGAACGCGACCTCACCGCGTCCGTCGCCGAGCGGCACGATCGCCGCATGGCCGACCGGAGTGCCGTCGGCGAGTGCCAATAGCCCGACCGCTGAGTACTGCTCCGGATGAGCGGCCCACTGCACCGCCCGCGCGATGTCGACCCCGCCGCTGAACCAGCGCAGCCGGCGCGACTCGGCATCGAGATCGACGAGCAGGCGGTTGATCGTGGCCTCGTCGTCGGCCCCGATCTCGCGAATGCGGATGTCAGCGGCGGTCAAGATCGACCCGCCGCGGCCCTCGGTCGCCGAGCGGCGCCCACCACGGCGGCGGGCGAAGCGCCGCGCCGAGCCACCCCGAGTCCCGCCGCCCAGCCTGGGGCGCGACGATGCGCCGGCGGCTCCAGGCCCTCGGTGGGCAGGCCGGCCTCGGCGACAAGCCAGGCGGTCATCGAGTTCGAGTTCCACATCTCCCCCGCCCCGAGCTCGTCGCGTCCCCACACCGGCCGCGGGACGGACGCCACGCGGTCGAGGACTCGGCGCGCCACGCGAGGGTCGCTGCTGAGCCGGAGCGGCCCGCCGACGGCGTCGGCGAGGTCGGGGATCGAGCCGCCGCGCCAGCAGCGGACCTCGTAGCGAAACAGCCGCAGCCGGCCGGCCAGGCTGCTGCCGACCGCGCCCTCCCGACCACGCCGCGGCCCGCCTCGTCGGCGTCAGGCGAGGGCGCGAGCTCGATCGTGTAGCGAGCGTCGTCCACATCGACTATGAGCACCGCGTGGTAGAGGTCGCATCGTCGGCGGTGCTCCCGCGCGGCTTGGACGGCCTCGAACACGCGGCCGTTGAGGCGCACACAGTGACCGCCCGCCCCGAGCGGGATCCAGTACAGCTCCACGGCGGCTGCGGGCGACTCAGTCATGGCCGGTTCGAAGGATCGCTGCCGGAGCGCCGCCGCACATCCGGACTCGCGCGCAGAGCCGAGCGGGTATTCCCGCAGCATTGTGGACGTTCGGCGGCGCGTACGGCGCATCCGCTCGCCGGGCGTGATCGAGGCGCTCATCGTCGCTGGGCGCTGAGGAAGACATAGGAGTCGGGGGGGCGAATCCGACTCGCCACGCGAATTTCCGAAGTCATCGTTTCGGGGCTTCAAGCCGCCTTCGGCGGGCGAGTAGCATCGCTGCCGACGGAGTGACGAGCCGCGACGATGAGAGCGGGCGTTCGGAACTTCACCATGGTGACCATGTGGTCCCAGGGAGGGCGTATGCCCGACCACAGCAGCAGCGTCTCGATCCGGACACATGGCGCGTTTCGCGTCGATGTGCACCCCGAGCGCGAGGTCGTGCGAGTCGCGCCGGTGGGAGCCCTCGACGCAGCCGGCGCCACCGAGCTCGTCGGGCAGTTGCGGGAGTTGCGCGACGCTGGGTTCGTGCACATCGTGCTAGACCTGCACGGGCTGCAGCTCGTCGATCTCTCCGCCTTCGGATCGATCCTGACGGAGGTTCGCCTGGCGCGCGACAGCGGCGTCGACTGCTCGCTGACCGGCGCCGCCCCCGCGCTGCAACGCGTCCTCGACGACGGCATCGCGGAGGCCACACACGCCGTCGCCTCGACGCCTCCCGCAGTGAGCGCAGCCGCGATCGGCTGAACCCCGCCGGGCACTCGCGCTAGACGGCTGCCGCCTTACTCCGCGCCGACCGCCTGGGCGATCTCGTGGTAGGCCGCGACAGGATCGGGCGCGTTGAAGATCGCCGAGCCGGCGACGAACCACGTCGCCCCCGCCGCGGCACACTGCGCGCCGGTCTTCGGGTTGACGCCGCCGTCGACCTCGATCGCGACGTCGGGGCCGAGCATCTCGCGCACACGGCGGATCTTGTCGAGCTGCTTGGGCATGAACGCCTGGCCGCCCCAGCCGGGGTTGACGGTCATGATCAGCGCGAGGTCGAGGTCCCCGACCTGCGCGAAGTGCTCCGGCGGGGTGCCCGGGCAGACGGTGAGCCCGGCCTTGCAGCCAAGCTCGCGGATCTTCGACAGCGTGAAGTCCAGGTGCGGCGTCGCCTCGACGTGGATCGTGATCCCGTCCGCCCCGGCCGACGCGAACGCCTCCACCTGCAGCTCCGGGCGCTCGATCATGAGGTGCACGTCGAGATAGGCGTCGTCGGGCAGCGCGTCGCGCAAGGCCGAGACGACCATCGGGCCGAACGTGATCGGCGGGACGAAGTGTCCGTCCATGACGTCGCAGTGGATGACTCGGCAGCCCGCGTCCATGATCTCCTTGACGTGGACGCCGAGCTTGGCGAAGTCGGCCGACAGGATCGACGGGGTGACGTGGCGTTCGTTCAGGGGCATTCAGATCTCCCGCAGCATGGAGGCCGCGCACGCGTTACAGGACAGCACCGCCGTCGTGGACATGCGCACGATCGTCGAGTGCTCACCGCAGTTGGGGCACAGCGAGCACAGCTCGAAGCGGTGCAGGCAGTACACGCAACGGTATCGGCCGGCGAGATTCGTCGGCCGCAGCCACGGCTCCTTGCAGTTCGGGCACGTCGGCCCGAGGTCGTTGAGGCCTGCGGCGGGCTTGCGGTTCACGTGGTCATCCGGGCGATGTAGAAGCCGTCGCTGCGATCACGATGAGGCAGCACGAGGCGCTCTGACTCTAGCCGCAGCCCGCATGCGGCCACGACCTGCTCGTTCTCGTGGGGCGACAGCGTGCACGTCGAGTAGACGAGCGTGCCGCCCGGACGCAGGGCCGCGACGGCCGCCGCGAGGATCGACGCCTGCGCCACAGCCATCTCCTCGATGCCCGCCGGCGACGCGCGCCAGCGCAGGTCGGGGTGCCCCTGCAGCGTTCCGAGCCCGCTGCACGGTGGGTCGACGAGGACCCGATCGAATGGCTCGTCGGCGACGAAGCGGGCCGCGTCGCCGATCTGGACGGTGACGTTCGTCGCCCGCATCCGCTCGCACGTTCGTCGCAGGGCGTCGGCGCGGCCGGCGTGGCGCTCGACGGCGACGACCTCGCCCTCGGAGCGCATGAGCGCCGCGATGTGCGTCGTCTTGCCGCCGGGCGCGGCGCACAGGTCGAGCACGCGCTCGCCCGGCTGCGGGTCGAGTGTGCGCGCGACGAGCATCGCGGCGCGCGACTGCGTCGCGTAGGCACCCGAGCGCCACAGCTCGTGCCCGTGGGCGTCGAACGGCCCGTCGACCACGAGGCCCTCGGGCAGCTCGTCGCCGGCGGCCGTCGTCGCGACCGGAAGCGCGGCGGCGAGCTCGTTGCGCGTCGTCACGAGCGCGTTGGCTCGCAGCGCCACTTCGGCGGCCTCGTTGCCGCGGCGCAGCAGCGCGCGCGTCTCGTCGCCGCCGTAGGTCTGCCACCACAGGTGCACGAGCCACTCGGGATAGGAGTGCGCGATCGCGGCGCCCGCGGGCCGGTCGTCGGACGGCAGTCGCGGCAGCTCGCGGGCGGCCCGGCGCAGCACGGCGTTGACGAGCTTGTGTCCCCCGCCCGGCCCGATCTTTGCGAGCTCGACGCTCTCCCCCACGACGGCGTGCGCGCCGCCGCCGTCGAGGAACGCGAGCTGGTAGAGGCCAAGCCGCAGCGCGGCGAGCGTCGCCGGGTCCAGCTCGGCGACCGGCCGCGCGAGTCGCTCGATCATGTAGTCGAGGCTCAGGCGCCGCTGGACGGTGCCGAACGCGAGCTGCATCGCGAACGACCGCTCGCGCGGATCCAGGCCCTTGGCCTCGCGGTGAAAGGCCCGGTCCGCGTAGGCGCCCTGCTCGAAGACGCGGCGCACGACCGCGAAGGCGGCGCGGCGGGCGGGCGTGACGGGCGGCGTCGCGACTACCAGGGGATCGGCACCTCGTAGGCCCGCTGCTCGGCGCCGGCAGGAGCAGTTGGGTGCACCACGTGACCAGCTTACCCAGCGATCGGTCACGGGCAAGGGCGAGGTCAGCATCGGCGTGCAGCGCCTGATCCGCAACCCGGGGCGGCGCACCACGGAGCAGCAGGAGCGCGGGAAGGTCCGCATCATTCGCATGCGCGCGGCCCGCCAGCGGCGCGAGCGCGAGGCGCACTCGGCCTCGGCGATGCGCAAGGCGATCTGCCGCGAGGCCAGGAAGGCCGCGGCGAACTACCGCGCGAACCCCGGCGCGTACCACTATCTCGCCGGAGGGACGGCCAACACGGAGTACCTCAAGCCGACGCCCTCGTCATGGCGCTCGGACTGCTCGCAGTTCGCAGCCGCCGTGTACAAGGCGGCCGGATGCCCGTCCCCGGCGAACGTCGACTACCAGTGGGCGAGCACGTACTCGATGGTCCAGTCGCCGCACGCGCGCTTCACGCTGACGCCGAAGCCCGGCTGCCTCGGGATGTACGGGACGCATACGAGCCCGCACCACGTCGAGATCTACATCGGCGAGCCAGGGCAGGAGTTCATCGGCCATGGCTCGCCGCCGATCGACTCGATGACGCCCGGGCGCCCGGACTACTACCTCGACTTCGACTTCCTCAACTGAACAGGAGATGATGCAGATGCCCGAAATGGAGCCTGACCTGACGGGAGAGCTGGCGCGCGCCGAGGAGGCCGCGAGCAGTGGCATCGAGGCGCGCCTCGCCGATCTCGACTCCGAGATCGACGATCCGACGCTCGACGACGAGCAGGACGTGGACGGCAACACCGATGACGACGCGGCGGTCGACGACCGCAGCGACGCCGAGCTGCTCGGCCGACGTCTGAACGACGCCTGATTGCGTCGCCCGCGACCGCGCTGCTTGTCAGCCGGCCGCGGGCAACGCGCCGCGGCCGCGCAGGTAGGCGGCCGTGTCCATCGGCCGTCCGCCGGCGGGCTGGACCTCGAGCAGCTCGAGGCCGCCGAGCCGCAGGCGGCCGTCCTCGACGGCCAGCGGTCCGGTCGCCTCTGTCGCGGTGATCACGGCCCGCAGGACGCCGAGAAACGAGCCGTCCGCGAGCTCGACGCGCGCGCCGATGTGCGGCGTCAGCGCGCGCAGGATGCGGTCGTTGACGCGCGCCGTCGCCATCGGATCGAGGGTCCGGTCGACGGCGGTGATCTTGTCCGCGTACGTCACGCCCTCCGCGCGCTGCTCGACCGGCTCGGGGCGCTCGTCGAGCGTGCGGATGAGCAGCGTCGCGCCGAGTAGCTGCAGGCGCGCGGCGAGCGTGCCGTACGTGTCGTCGGCGTGGATCGGCTCCGAACCGGCGAGGTAGACGGGGCCGGTGTCGAAGCCGGCCTCGGTGCGCATCGTGCTGACGCCGGTCTGGATGTCGCCGGCGATCATCGCCCGCTCGACGGGTGCCGCGCCGCGCCAGCGCGGCAGCAGCGACGGGTGGACGTTGATGAGCTCGTGCTCGGACAGCAGCGGCTCCTTGAGCAGGGCGCCGAACGCGCACACGCAGACGAGCGCGGGCCGCGCGGCGGCGATCCACGCGCAGGCGTCGGCGGAGTTCACGTCGTCGGGCTGGTAGAGCTCGAGGCCGAGCGCGCGCGCGGCGTCGGCGACGGGCGGAGCGGAGAGCTTGCGACCGCGGCCGGCCGGGCGGTCGGGGCGCGTGACGACGAGCTGCGGCCGGTGGTCGGTGGCCGCGAGGCGGGTCAGCACCGCGGCCGCGAACGCCGACGTGCCGAGGAAGACGGTTCGCATCGCTGCGCTCAGGACGCGGCGCGGGCGGCCGCGGCCTGCTCGGCCTCGCGCATCGCGCGCATCGCCGCCTTGCGCTGCTCGCGCGTCGTGCGATCGAGGATCAGCACGCCGTCGAGGTGGTCGATCTCGTGCTGGATCACGCGCGCCTCGAGGCCGCTCGCCTCGATGACGAGATCCTCGCCGCGCTCGTCCTTGGCCTTGACGAGCACCGCGACGGGGCGCTCGACGTCGACGTTGACGAGCGGCAGGCTGAGGCAGCCCTCCTCGCTGATCTCCTCGTCGCGGCTGGACCACTCGATCTCGGGGTTGACGAGCGCGACGATCCGGCTGTCGGGCTCGACGCGGTAGACGAGCACGCGGTGCGAGATCCCGATCTGCGGCGCGGCGAGGCCGATTCCGAGCGCGTCGTGCATGAGCACCTGCATCCGCTGCACCTCGGTGCGCAGCGCGGCGTCGAAGCGGTCGACCGGCAGCGCCTTCGCGCGCAGGACCGGGTCGCCCAGCTTGCGCACGTAGCTCAGCGCCGTGCGACGGCGCGCGAGGACCTCGGGGTCGAGCGGCGGGGGCTCCGGCCGGTCGGCGGGCTGCTCGTCGGGCTGCTCCTCGGGCTCCTCTTGTTCGGCGACGGCCATGGTCGCATCCAGTCTAGATGCCGCCTACTGGGGATCGACGTCGACGCTGTAGGCGACGCCGCGGCGGGTGCGATCGGCCGCGACCTCGTCGACGGCGGCGCCCGCTGCGGTGACGGCTCGCGCGCGGTCGCCGGCCTTGATGACGAGCTGTGCGCGCTCGCGGCCGCGCAGCCGAAACAGCGGCGCGGGACCGAGCACCTGCGCGGTCGGAACGTCGCCGAGCACCGCGCGCAGGGCCTGCGCCGCGCCGCGTACTGCTGCCGCCTCGGGCGCCGAGCAGACGATCCGGATGAGGTGCGAGAACGGCGGGTAGCGCAGCGCCTCGCGGCGCGCGAGCTCGCCCTCGAGGAAGCCGTCGGCGTCGTGCTGCGCGGCGGCGGTGATCGACGGTGCGGCGGGCGACAGCGTCTGGACGAGCACGCGCCCACCCGCCGGTCCGCGCCCGGCGCGTCCGGCGAGCTGCGTGACGAGCGCGAACGTGCGCTCCTCGGCGCGGAAGTCCGGGAAGCGCAGCGTGCTGTCGGCGTCGACGACGACCCCGAGCGTGACGTCCGGGAAGTCGTGACCCTTGGCGACCATCTGTGTGCCGACGAGGATCCCTCTCGTGGCTGCTTCGAAGCGTCTGAGCAACGCGCCGGCGTCGGGGACGTCGGCGTCGAGGCGGAAGACCTCGTGGCCGATCTGCCGGAGGTCGTGTTCGAGGCGCTCGGTGCCGGCACCGTGGCGCGCGACGTTCATCGACCTGCATTCGGTGCAGCGCTGCGGCATCCGTTCGCGGTGGCCGCAGTGATGGCAGGAGAGCGTGCCCCGCGAGCGGTGCAGGACGAGTGAGACGTCGCAGTGCGGGCACATCCACGTGTGCCCGCACGATTGGCAGTTGACGAAGTTCGACCAGCCGCGGCGGTTGAGCAGGACGATCGCCTTCGGCGCGTCGACGAGCGCGTGGCTCGTCACAGGGTGCAGCGAGCCCTCCGTCTGGCGCATGTCGACGATCTCGACCGGCGGCAGTCGTTGTCCGCCTGTGCCCGGCGACCCGCCCGCCGAGCGGGTATCGACGCGGTTGGGGAGGCGGACCCTTCTCAGCGCGTGAACGGACTCCGGGCGCGGCGTGGCGCTGCCCGCGAGCAGTAGCGCCCCGGCCTGCTTGGCGCGGCGCGCCGCAACGTGGCGGGCGTCGTAGCGCGGGTCGCCCTCGTGCTTGTAGGACGCGTCGTGCTCCTCGTCGAGGACGATCAGTCCGAGCCGCTCGATCGGCGCGAAGACCGCGCTGCGCGGGCCGATGCAGACGCGCGCCGCGCCGCTTCGCAGGCGCATCCACTCGTCGTGTCGTTCGCCCGCACTGAGCTTCGAGTGCAGGACCGCGACGGTGTCGCCGAAGCGGTCGGCAAAGCGGGACACGATCTGCGGCGTCAGCCCGATCTCGGGGACGAGCACGATCACGCCGCGGTCCTGTCGCAGGGTGGTCGCCGCGGCCCGCAGATAGATCTCGGTCTTGCCGGAGCCCGTGACGCCGTGCAGCAGGAGCGGCTCCGGGGTCTCGCGCGCGAGCTCTGCCTCGACGTCCGCGAGTGCCTTGACCTGGTCGGCGGTGAGCGGCGGCGGCTGCGCGCGGCGCGCACCGACGGCCTCGTGTGAGACGTAGCGCCGCACCGTGCGGCGCTCGAGCATGACGATCCCGCGGTCGGCGAGCCGGCGCAGCGCGGGCAGGTCGGCGCCCGCGGGCCGCCCGCCGCGCGCGACGATGTCGTCGAGCAACGCCCGCTGGCGGTCCGTCAGCCGTGCCTGCGCGGTGGGGATATCGGTCGCGGGGATCGCCCACCACGCGAGCTTCGCCCGCCCGCCCGGCGGCGGGGAGACGAGCGCGAGCGCGCGCGCCGGCGTCGAGCAGTATTCCGTCGCGATCCAGCGCGCGAGGTCGACGAGCTCGGGCGGCAGGTCGTGGTCGAGCACGCGCCGCGGCGCGACAAGCCGCTCGTCGGCGATCTCCGAGGACTCGGCGACGCCGACGACGACGCCGACGACGTCGCGGTGGCCGAACGGCACGACGAGCACGGAGCCGACGCCGACGCCATCCGGGCGTAGGTAGTCGAACGGCCCGCGCAGCGCGCGGGCCGTCGTGATCGGCTCGACCTTCGCGACGGGAGGCACCCTCAGAGCATGCCGCACCGTCCGGCGCGGCCCCGATGTCACAGCCTCGGAGGGTGACGGCCAAAACGTCCCTCCACAGGACGTCTTGGCCCTGACCCCCTTCGGGGCTGGTCGGTTTCTTGCCGCGTGCCGCGCAGCACGCGCTTACCATCGGTGCCCGCCTATGCCCGACACGCCCGCGCCCATCTGGCCGCCGCGCAAAGCCGCAGCCGAACCGACCTCCGCCGCCACGCGCGTGGCCGAGATCGTCGCCGCGGCCGAGCACGCCGCCGAGGAGCTGCGAGTGGAGGCCGAGCGGCGCGCTTCGGATCGCATCGCAGAGGCCGATCGCGCCGCCGAGTTGCGCGTGCAGGCCGCCGACGAGGAGGCGACACAGGTCCGCGACGAGGCGACGCGCTACGAGCGCGACGAGCGCGACAAGGCCGTCGCGAGCGCGCGCGTCCTGCTCGGCGAGGCGCGCATGACGGCCCGCGAGGTGCTGCACGACGGCGAGGAGATCGCAGGCCACGTACGCGAGCTCGCCGACTCCCTGCGCGCGAACGCCGAGCGCCTGCTGCGCGACATCCGCGACGTCCACGAGGAACTCGTCTCGCGCCTCGATCGCGCTGATCCGTCGAACTGGCCGGGCGGCGAGCCCACCCCGGCCCCCGCCCCGCCCGCGGCCCCGGTCGAGCGCGCCCCCGAGCTCGACGTGCCCGAGTTCATCCCGACCCCGACGGGTCGCCTCCAGCGCTGACGCCGGTCCGATCCCGGGCCGGGTGTTAAGATGGTCCGACGTACCGCTTGGGGCTGTAGCTCAGCTGGGAGAGCGTCGCGCTGGCAGCGCGAAGGTCAGGGGTTCGAGCCCCCTCAGCTCCATGTTCGGGTGCGTCACTGCGCGTTGTTTCCATTGGCGCGCCCTGCGCTCGTGAAACGACGTCGACCACACGAGTAGTCGCAGGCGCTGAACTGGAGTTGCGCCCCCGGCCAGATCTACAATCCTCAAGGCTCCCCGCCGACGAGATCCTCCAGCGATCTCAGCTTGTTGGCGAGCCCGTCGATCAGGGCCTTCATCTCGCGGATCGCCGCCAAACGATCTTCTTCGATGAACTTGACACCACCCCAAAGAGTGCCGTTGAGGAACATGCTCGCGATGTTGGTGCCCGGCCGCGCTCGGTCGAGCACGTAGTGCAGGCGCGTGACAAGTCGTTCAGCCTCTGCAGCAGTCCCCTCCCAGCGCCCCTCGGACGCCTCGATAACAACGCGGTCGCCATCGTTGGTGATGACGATGCCTTCGACTTGCGGGTCAGTCATCGCAGTCCAACCTGTAGCCGAGGGCTGACCTCGACTGGCTTGGAAGTCGAAGCAGCACTGGCGAGGCCGCACGATCTGCGGCGCTCACGGGCCGACCCCGGTACGGCGTGGGTCGATAGCTTGTAGCCACCTCGGACCGGCGTCCTCCCGAACGACGGTCGAGGTCCAGGCTTCGATCATCCGAGAACCCAGTGCGCGTTCGAGGCTGATTGCGGAATCCGTTCGCCCCCGGCGCGCAAGCCCTCGAGATGAAAATCGACGGCCTCAGCGATCAACGACCTGACTTCCTCCTCGGTATCGGCCGCGGCAACGACGCCATCGAGGTCGGGTACGTACGCGCCCCACCCTATTTTCCCCCGTTCGACGACGACCAGAAATGCGTAGGGCGATCGGGAACTCGGGTCTTGCACGAACGGAAACTCGGTGCCGTCCTCCACCATCATTGTGCTCATCGCAGATCCTCCAGCCGCGCTTGTTTGCGGATGCTCGCCAGTGTCCTGGGTCGCAGCTCGGCGCTCGGCTTCCCGGCGACCGTTACGAGACCGGGCTTGACGGGATGTCTGAAGGGAAAGTCGGCCGGATTTCATGCCGCCGCGAGTGGCGAAGCCCCGCCAGAACGACTGATCTGAGCTGCCGATGGCTCCCTCGCGTCCGCGCGATCTCCCATCCATCTTGCGTGAGAGCTCGCATGACCGCAGACACCTTCACGGACCTACGGTAAACCACGGCGCTGGAAGCCCGTCCGAACGTCCTCGAGCGTGCCATTCAAAGAGCGAGGACGTCCGGTTGAGCTGTGCGGTCTGTCGCCTTTCGGCGTGCCGGGTATTGGTGTCCGCCCGCATGCCAGCTCAATCGCCGTGACTGAACGAATCAGCATCTGACGGCGGCCATGGGAATCTCCCCGTAGACGGCCATCGGAATTCCCCGCTGGCGGTCATCGGATCTCCCCATGGGCGGCCACCGGATCTCCCCACGATCTTGTCCTGATCGGCCTGTAGGCAGGCGTGCTTCGTGTTT
>JBBSNY010000015.1:0-91961 GCA_038260305.1 Solirubrobacterales bacterium | reverse complement strand
GGGGCGCGCCGTCCAGGTGGTGGTGGGCGTCTGAAGGCAAACCGTTGGGTGTGGACGCGGGGGGCACCCGCGCCCGCACGTGTCCACGCCATAACCCATGCGGGCCCCTTCGTGGTAATCCGCGGACGGGCCTCTCATGGGTTCTGGCGTGAAACGGTGCGGGCGCGGGTCCCGCCCTCGTCACCTCACAACGTTGTGCCTTCAGCCGCCCTCCACGACGTGCACGGCGCGCCCACGCGAATAGAACACCTCGGCGTCCACCGTGCTCCAGCGCTCGCCGTCCGCGAGCACGATCGTCACCCAGTCCCCTTCACCGGGCCGATCGACGACCAGCACGCAGCCGAACGCCTCAAGCTCACAGCACCCCAGCAGCCGCTCCTCGCGGCGCAGCCGATCCCACCGCGCGGCTGGCGTCGCGCGGCCCCAGCACCCAGCCCAACACCCGCATCACGCGACCTCCCTTCATCGATGACATTCGCGTCGGTTGCCGCCTGTAGGACCACGCCTCCGCGGCCAGCGCACGCTGCAACCGAACGTGACTGCGTGGTATCGCTGGTAGCCGGCGACAAGCTCGTAGCCCGCGCTCGTGGGTCGGACGATGAGCGGGACGAGCAGCCCGCGCAGCGCAATCGACTGCGCGGTTCTCTACGTGCTCCTGGTCGATGTCGCGGACGTCGTCGCCGACGAGGATGTCGTCGAGCACGAGACGCAACTCCCCGGTGTCGGGAGTCGAGGTGGTGGCCATCAGGGCCCTCCTTGGACTTGTGGGTTGAACCGGCGGGATGCCGTCGCGGGGCCGCGAGCGAGTGCTCGCAGCGACGGTGCGGACGGACGCCTCCCGCCTGAGGTACGAGCCGTGGCTAAATGACCACGGCCCCGAGTGCTTCACCGGCGGACGCCGCCTTCCGCCTTCATCAGCTCCGCTCAGGCGTGGCATGCGACGCGCAGTGGAGGCGACGAGCGGAGGACGTCAGCCGTGAGAGAGGCGGACGCTTCTTGCGACGCGCGGGTCGTGCCGCCAGCGGTGCCCTCGAACGCGAGCAGGGATGCGACCGATGGCGAGGATCGCGACCGGTGCGACGGCATCCGGATCAGCGATCGCCAGTGGCGTGCTGACGCGGTTGGGCCCACGGCTGTTGGCGTCGTGGTGAGGCTGGTGCTGCTGCTGAGAACAGCGGTACTGCTCGGATCCGCGACCACGCGGGGGCGCCAGGTGGGCGCATGCAAGAAGAGACCACAGCGTGACCCTCAGGCCAGCGGAGCGCAAGCCCGATCGGGTTGCCCAATCCTCTTCTGTCACGGGAGAGATTCGGGCCTCAACTGCCGAGAACGCCCGTGCTTGCTGGCCTCATGGCCGGTGCACATTGCCGAAACCCCTTCCGTTCAGGGCGGGGTTTCGGCAACGCGATCGGCAACCCGCGGGGGTTTCGGCAACGAATCCAGGGGTTTAGGCAACGACCGCGGGGTTTCGGTTCTCGGCCTCAAAGGGCCCTTCCGCACGGCTCGCACGCGGACCAGCGCAGCGTCCGGCGCCGAAGTTCAGGATCGGCGGGGCGACAGCCGCGGAAGTCGCTTGTGCCCCTGGCAGGCGCATCGTCGGCTTGGCGGGCAAGCTCGATCTTGTCGGCCGGGTCAAAGTCCTTGACCTGGGCGAGGGCGCGGTCGTCGCCACGCACGCAGCAGCCGCGGGTGTCGACTGCCGTCCTCGGTGACCATCCGTCGCCACGCCGAGCGCGGACTACAAACCGTCGGGTGCCGCCAACGGCCACGACGTCGCGCCGCAGTCCAGCAGCGAGCGTCGCTGTGCCCGCGCGCGCTGAAACTCCTCAAGCACAGGCGGCGCGAGCACGAGCGTGTCCTCATCGGCCGTCTCGTGCAGCCACAGCCGCACGGCCTGCATCGCGAGCAGCTCGACAGCGGGGCGCGTCTCGGCGCAGCCATGGATGAACAGCGGCTCAGCGACAACAGCGGCTCAGCGACGATCTTCGCGCTGCCAAGCGCGGGCCCGACTCGGCCCGGCGGGTAGGGCAGCAGCACGATCCCAACATCGGTCGCGCTCAGGCGCTCGGGCCAGCGTTGGGTGCCCCAGCGCTTGGATGAGCGCGCCATCAGCCGGTTGCGCTCCTTGCGCCAGCGGGCGTACTGCTCGCCCGCCGGGCAGACCTGGACGACCACCTGCACCTCCTGCTCGCGGTAGCCGCCCGCCGTCCGACGCGCATCGAGGATCCGCAGTGCACGATCGATGTTCGACTGCACCTCGGCACGCGAGAGCTCGCCGAGGTTGCGCGGGCGGCTCTCCTGGACGCCGTCAAGCGGCGTGTCGACCGTGACCGGACGCCGGGAGCCGAACACGCGCATGTCCGAGAGTGTGCCAGGGACGGTCGCGGAAGGAAGCCGACTGTCCGATCGTCGGGTACGACGCGCAGGAGACGCCGCCATGCGCCAAGTGATCACCTCGGCACGAGTCGTCCAATCAGCCGTCGCGTCACGCAGGCGAGGTCGCCCGTGAACCCCTTCACCGGATGCCCACGCCGAGGCGCGCCGCACCGTGCGCCGTCGTGAGACGCGACGGCTGGCACGACGGCCACGCCCGGGCGAACGCCCGCAAGCCCTCTCGAACCCCTCACACGAGTCGCTGCAGAGCGGCCAGCGCGCCCTCTGGCCGCTGGACCATCACCGCGAACGCATCGGCGGCTGTTCGGACGTCCACGACGCTGCCCGCGTTCTCGACGGCATAGCGCGCCAGCCAGCGCAGGGCCGCGCGCTCGAAGCGCTCGGGCTCCGCTTCGCGGATCGCCATGCACACGGCGAGGGCGTCGCCGAGGTCAACGCGGGGAAGCTCCGCAGCAGCGACGCGGTGAGGTTGAGGTTGCCGGTGGCGAGCGCCCGCTGAAACCGTGGGTACGGCGAGCCGTGCCAGGCAAGCAGCTCGACGCGTGGTCGTGCGGCAGAATCATCGGGGCTCGATAATCCTGCCGTAGCCAAGATTTGGCGGCGCAGCGAACCGCTCGTTCTATGCCTATCCGCCGCGCCCAAGCGGGCGGCACGATACTACGCGGCAGCGATGCGCGCACCAAAGGACATCACGCGGATCGTGGAGCTTCGGCTATCGCTCGGCTTCCGACCTGACAACTGCCTCGTTGGTGACGCAGAGCTCGTTGAACGTCATCGGGGAGCTGACGGCGAGACATGGCGCCGGACGTCGGCGCCGCTGGCATCCGGGCTTGCAGTGAAGCTTGCGAACGGACCATTCGACAAAAAAGCCCAGGACCTACTCAGTGGGGAGACCCAGTCGGGTCCGTTGGCCCCGATCACCGACTTTCCAGCCCAATGGGCGAGCTTTGTAAGCCGCGTGCTAGATGTGCTCATCGGGAGCGAGCAGTGGGCCAATCTCCTCACGATCGCTACCGAGCCTGCCACGCTCGTGCGCTTCGTCTATCGCCCACTCGACGAGGCTGCGGCCCTACTGCCAGTCGAGTTCTTGCCTGGCGACAACGGCGATTCGATGCCGCTCGTGCGAGATGAGCACCGCCAGCTCTCGTTCTTGCGGCTTCCCGATCGACTCGATGACGACGCCCCTCAGGTACCCCGAGCGTTCGATACGCGCGGGTCCTCGAGCCCGAGCACGCTGTGGCTCTCGCTCGACAGCGACAAGGCCCTACAAGAGCTCGCTGCGCGCGGTGCCGAGCTGCCCGGCGGGCAGTTCAAGCGATTCAGCGATCCGGCATGGCGCGAGGCGCACGCTCGAGCGGACAGCGTGATCCTGGCGGGCCACGGCGTCGAGGACGGCGTGTCCACGGCCGACGGCGGCGTCCTGTCGTGCGATGACTTAGCCGACGCCCTGACCGGCGGAGCTCCGATTGTGATCCTCGCTTCGTGCGGCTCGAGCTTCAGCAGAGTGCCGACACGCCCCTCCGCAGCCCTTGTGGTCGCGCGGTCGGGCAGGACACTCACCATTGGCTTCGGCGCGACGTCCAACACGCTCGTCGACACGATCGCGGGGGTTCTCGCTCATCTGCCGCCCCGGCCGCTGCGATCGGGCCTCAATACTCCGGACGCGCTGCTCGCATGGGAGCTCGCGCTCGGGCGAGCACGTCGCAGCATCGCGGCCAGCATCGAGCCGGTGGCCTACGTCCACCCGGCCGTCCTCGAAGCATCGCCTCACATGGAGCCTGAGTCCTTTCGTCGCCGGCATGCCATCACGGCGGACCGAGTCACGGTCCCGGTCTGGCACGTGCCTGGGCAAGTGGCGTGCTGGACCAATGGCGACGGCGCGCTTGTGCGGCTGCCGCTGACCGTCGATGTCGGCCAACGCGTCGAGGTGAGCCTGGCTAGAAGCGCTGATCATGACCTATACGGGGTGGGGTGGCGGCTCGACAAGGATGAGCTAGCCGGGCTGGCGGACGACATGGGGATACCGCGGACTCTCGGGATACTCGTCACGCTGGTGGGCGATCCGAGAAGGGGCACGGATCGCTGGGCACGCACGTCCGGTCAGCTGGCCGCTGTTGCTCGCGGACTGTCGCAGCTACGCGGCACGCCGTTGACGCTGCAGGCTAGGACGAGGGTGGCGGCCGCGGTGGCGTCGGATTGGGGCGGTTACGACGGCAGCGCTCATATCGTCGATGTCGAGACGGGGGTATGGGCGCGGTCCCTCGGGGCATGGCCAGCGTTGACGGTGGTCCCGCAGAAGATCGGAGCGAAAGACCGCCTGATCATGCCTCCCCCCTCCCTGGGAAAGCCACCGGACCTTGGTGAGCCACTCACGGCGGATGCGCTACTTGCCGCCGCCGAAGCCCAGCGCCGAGTCGTCGCCCGGCACGTCGTGCCCCACTCCGACCCGTTCAAGAAGCTCGCAGACGGTGCACGGGAGAAGTTCGCGATGATCCCCGCAGCGGCGAAGCTGATCGCGGGCGACGTTGGCGACGGCCGGCTGCGTCTCGATGGTGTGCGTCCGACGCCCGACGTGGACTTCTAGTAACCGTGGGGGGCTTCGATAACGACCGAGTCGTCCGATGTCACCCGACGGACGCTACCAGACCCGTAGATGACGAGCGGCCTGATCTCAGTCCCGTCGGAGAAGTCGAACACGGCCTCGTCGGGGCCTGACTGTGCTGTAACGACGACGAGGCTTCGCACCGAGCAACGCTCGAACCGCCAACTGCCCCCCTGAACGCCCTCGAAGAACAGGCCGGTTGCCGTCGGCAGACCGCTGAAGGTGACGCCCGTCCGCCGCGCGGTTTCACCCGCCTGCGGCGTGAACCGGATGGTCAGCAGGTTCAACAGTCCGCTGGTACCCGGATCGGTGACCCGAAACGTCACGTTGTCGAGCACGCAATTCTCGAACAGAGTGCTGACGAGTTTGCAATCTTCGAAGACGACGTTGCTGAAATGCGTGCCCGCGAACTTCGCGCCGATAAAGTCGCCCTGCTGGATGACCAGATCGCTGAATGCGTCGGCCCTGATGAGGCTCTGCGGTCGGCCCATCTTCTCGACGACCACCGTGTCCTCGTCACGCAGCGCGAGACCCCAGAACGCGCGCTCGCGGACCGTCCAGGTGCCGACGTCGCCACCGTCGACCCCTGCTGTGAGCAGGCTGCCGGGCTGACCCGCAATGGTGCCGATCTGCGCCACGTCCGAACCGGCGAACTCGCGCGCCCATCGAAGGAGCGCCGGGCCCATGCCGTCGTGGACAAGTTCGTAGATCGGTTGCCCGGAGCCTACGAACCGCCGCAACACATTTACCGACGAATGGCTGACGCTCTCCAGCGCGAAATGCAGACAGCGAACCATCTCGCCGACGACATCGGCGTCGCGCCATCCGGCAGCGATGCCGGCGCCGATCTCCGTGGCGTCTCCAAAATGCGAGTCGAAGATCGCTTGGCGCGCTAGGGGATCCGCTACGTCGCCTGCGGCGTACAGCTGGTGCGAGATGTCGAACGCCTGTCCAGGGAGCTCGTCGCTCAGCGCGATTGGCACGAGCGACAGCAAGGACTGCGGGACCTTGAAGCCGGCCGACCGCAAGACGGGCGCGACGCGCGCGAGTTGCAACGCCGGGCCGTTGCGCCAGCGAATGCTGTGATCGGACAGGTTGTCGCGCAGGGCATGCGTGATCTGATCGCGCACATACATCGCGAGAGCGTTGTCGATCAACCACAGTGCGAAACGCGGGTCTACCTCCTTGCCCACGTAGGTAGGGTTCGCAGCAGGCACGTCGCGCGTCTCGACGTATTCGACGCGGTAACGCCTGAAGAAGCTCTCGATATAGGCTGTCGTAACGTGCGACGGTGGGTCGTTCGCGTCGGCCCAGCGTGCGAAGAGCCGCAGCAGCGCGTGGAAGTGCAGCAGCCCCACGGTCGGGACGTCTTCCGCGCCCAAGCGTTGTACGCGCTGGCGCTCTGCCTCCGCGCGTGCTGCGATCCACGCGTGGACGAGCAGTTCGGTTGCGGCGTCGTCGAACTGCGCGATGTCGCGGGCCGGACTCGTGACGATCGTCTTGAGCGCCTGCGGATCGATAATCTCCGACAGCCGTAGCGGCCAGATCGCCGCCCCCGATCCCTCGAGGGGACGGAGCTTCTCGACCCATTCGGATCGCGAGATGACGATGTGCGGAACACGGGCCTCGTGCGCGGTCCGCGCGACCAGGCGCAGCAGCGCCTTGCCCAGCGTCTCCTGATAGCGGATCAGCTCCTCGTACTGATCAAGGATCACCACGGCCGGTCGGTCACCGATGACGCCGAGCAGCGCATCGTGCGCATCCAGATCGTCGTCTAGCGGGTCGGCACCGATTAGCTTGCGGTATACGCGCTCAGCGGCCTGGTCCGGCGCCACCGACTCCAATCCGACGCCTGCGGTGGCCTCCGGCCAGAGCATGCGCTTCGGAACGACAGCGTCCGTGACCGCCAGCATCGGACGGAGGCCAGCCTCCACGAACGAGGTCTTTCCGATCCCGCTCTCCGCCGTGATCTGGATGATGTCGTACGTCCGGCATGCCTCGTGCAGTTGCCGCAGTTCCTTCTCGCGGCCCGCCAAGACGCCGCCCTTGTCACCGGCGTCGAGGGGGCGCGGTCCAGGCCAGATCTCCAAGAATGTCATCGGGTCGACTCACTGATCCACGGAAGATGGCGCTTGACCCCGTCCAAGAAAGTCGTCAACGACTCATGGCCCGCATACTGGTCGCAGACGTAGTCATCCAGCCCCGAGAGATCGCCTTGGTGCGCGTCGACATGCAAGGTGTCGAGCAAGGCGAGCTCGGGCCAATCGAACCTCCGGTCGACCGCGATCCGAATCAGCTCACGCGTGCCGTCAGGATCACCGATGCCCCGGCGACCACGTGTCGAAGGCGTTCGATCTGCCCGGGCTCGCTGGGCCAGCCGCAACCGCGGTATCCAATCGGGGAACCGGTCGCCGAAGAACACCCAGTGCCGCGCGTCCCATGCCATCGCATGGCCAGCGGCAAGCTCAGGCGGCAGCATCGAGGTCTCGTTGGGGGCAGTGATGATCGTCGACAGGGCGTCGTGCTCGGCGTAGATGGTCGCTAGCCTGAGCCGGCCCCTGTGCGCCCCCTCGAGCTTGAGCGATTTTGGCCGGACATCCGGGTTGATTCCGTCGACCCCGAGACGCATGAGCGGCGAACCGTTGACCTTGATGAGAATGGGGCCGTCCAGGGCCAGTTGCGTGTCATCTCGCTGCTCGAGCCACCAAGTCCAGCGCGGCCCGTGATCGCCAGGCCCGGTCAAGATCCGCGTGTCGAAGGCGAAGACCGCGCGCTTGGTGATCGTGCACAGAAGCCACACGAGCTGGCGGTCGTGATCGGTCGAGTACCAAGCCGGCACGATGATGTGGAAGCACCCTCCGACCGGCGTGACTTCCCAGAGTTGGCGCTCGACCATGAGATCGTAGGCTGACACCAGCGCCACCACTGGAGCCAGGGAGTCGTCGGTCGCGCTCTCGTACGCGGGTAGTTTCGCCGCTTCGGCGCGCTGGGCTTTCACCTGCTGCCACATGGTGCTGAGCGTCGCGGCCATCGTGCGCGTGAATCGCGCACGGGCATTCTCGCTCCACACAGGCTCGCCCGGCGAGAGCCCGACATCGTGGGTTTTCTCGAGCCGGACGATGTCCTCGAACAGGGCATCTTCGCCTTCGCCGCGATACTCGCCGGGGTTCGGGCGGCTGAAGTCCCGCCCGAACCTCAGGTCGCCACGAGACCTGAGATTGAGGTAGTACGCCAACTCCACCTGCGAGTAGGGAACCCCCGCATCGACGGAGAGGACAAGCCACAGCAGGTCGGCCAGCCACTCGATGACGTTACCCGACAGCGGCCGGCCCGTGTCCTGGCGGAAGACCTCGTCCAGCAACCACTTGGCGTGATGGTGCACGGCGTCGAGCTTGAGGATGTCGACGAACCGCGCCAACTCCAGGGGATACTCGCGATCGACGTCGATCCCCCACGCCTCGAGCGTCGTCCTTGCATCGCCCTCGAGGCCCCGGCGAGGCGCTTTTAGCGCCGCGACTTGGGTGACGAAGATCTCCAAGTGTCGCGCCGCAAGCTCGTACGCATAGCTTGGGATCCCGACGGGGCGGTAGCAGACATCATCCCAGCTAGTCACCGGCGACTTGCCTTCGGCGATCACGCTCCCCAAGCACCGCGTGCCCTCAGACAGGCACCCCACCAAGCGAGCCGCGATATCCGTGCGAATCGTGTCCACCAAGTCCGGCAGGCCAACTTCCCCGGCTTCATCGACGCGAAGGTCCTCCGGCAGCCTGTCCGCCGCATGCCGGGCCTGCGTCTCGTCAGAGAGCTTGGTCCACCAGAACTGCTCGAGGAACGCAACGTGGCGAGCGTCGCCTACGGGTGGCTCGTCATCATCGTCGTCGCTTGGCTGCACGTCGGCGCGGAGTTCGGCGGCTAGCAATCGGGCGCGGCGGACGACACCACCCCATGACCCACCGCGGTCATATCCGATGCGCTGACATCCCGACCCGAGCGCGATGACGGGTTTCTTTTCGGCAAGCGTGCGCTGCAGCCGCTTGCGCGTTGCTCGTGACAGGTCTCCGTTCTCGTCCGCCTCGTGCAGCGCCTGCATGCCCCCGCCTTCCTAATCTGTCCGCCACCCTCGGTCACCGACGCGCGGAATACTAGTCGGCTCATTCCAGCAGTCCGTGATGCACCGAATCAGTCGTCAGGACATGCGTCGTAGCTGTTCGAGCAACGCCAGCTTGTCCTCGATCTGCGCCTGAAACGCTCGGATTCGTCGAGCGGTCGAGCCCTCCTGACGGCCCCTCGCGATGGATTCAAGGATGGCGTGACGCAGGATCCGTTGCTCGCGCTCGTAGGCTTCGACGAGCAGGCAACCGGTCGTCGAGAAGTCCTCGGGCGCGAACGCCGCCTGCACCGCGTTGCCGCCGAGCATCGACCGGGCGGCGGCGAGTTCGAGCCGCGCCGCGGCCGCGTCTTGCATGGCGAGCGAGGCGTGTGCCGCGCGTGCCAGGACATTGTCGTCCAGCTTCTCTGCGACCGTGAGCAGGAACTGGCCCGCCGTCGCGCCCTCGAAGGGGAGTGCGACGAGCGCCTCGGCAGCCATCGCGTGCAGCGCCAGTGTCCCGTCGCGCCTGTCCAGCGCCGCAAGCAACCCGGCACCCCTCCAGATGTCTCCTTGGAGCCCTTCCGCGACCACCCGGGAGCCATCGGCATCAACCACCATCTGCTGCGCGGCGATGATTTCGCCGCTGCCCGGCATGAACGCATGCAACCACGGACTCGGGACTTGACCACCCCGTACTAGTGCGCGCAACTCGAGCTTGGCCCAGGCGGCGCGCTCAACGTCGCCGCGGTGAAGAGCCTGGAGGGCTTCCGCCACATCGCCATCGAGTGGGATTACGGCCGTGAGGGCACCATCAGCCGAGTCGGACCAGACCTCCAGCGCTGCGCCGCGCTCCACGATGCCCAGCCGCTCGAAGTCGGACGGCATCGCAACCGTGCGGACACGGTAGGCCGCCGTGGCCGGCTCGCGCGACCGCTGCATGACGGCGGGATCCCTCGCGCGCCTCGGAATCGCGCGGTCGACCTCCAGCCACCAGGACGTGAGGTGGCTGCCCGCCTCGGTGCCGGCGGTCACATCAAAAATCGGTCGCAGCTGTCGGTGTAAGTCGCTGCGTCTGATCACCTGCTCCCGCACGAGCGCCTGAGCGGGCATGCGAGCTAGCCATCGGGCCGCATCGGATGCACGCTGGCCGGCTAGCGGTGCGAAGTCAGGCGATCCGGCGATGTCAAGCGCTGAGCTGAGCGCGAGCAGGGCGAGCGCGGAGTCGACAACCCAGGGGCCGTCCGGCCGAAGCTCAAGCCGTGCCTCGGCGAGCACGGCACGGCGAATCTCATGCGAAACCTCAGGGACTAATCGCAGATCGGTGCTGGGGTTGCCATCCACGCGAACCGCCTCACCGGGCGCAAGGAGGTCGACCACCATGCTCACCCCGTTGCGCAGCGTCAGTCTGCGGCGGAACGGGTCGGCCATCGAGACGGCGATGAGCTTCTCGGGAGGACCGGTCGAATGTCTGCCCCTAGAGCGCAACCGCGCATCGGCGAGCCTCTGGAGCGCAAGAATCGTCGATCGCTCGTCCAGCGGGTCGATCGGACCACGCGGCGCGCCGACGAGGGACTGCAGGTCGTCGATGAGCGGGTCGCCGGTCACTGCCCGGGTTCACCTTCGCATCGTCTCCGGAGACTCTCCTGCGACAACAACCTTGCATGGCCGTCGATGACGAGCAACACCTCGTACTGGTCCGTTTCGATCGCAAAACTCGTCAGGATGTCGATGACATCAGGTATGCAGGCCCGGATCTGCGCAGCATCGCCGACGCTGACAAGGCGCAAGTTTTCCTCCCGCACCAGGGAACCGGTTTCCGGCGACAGCCAGAATCCCCGGACGGACGCCTCGTACCCGCCGCCGACGTGCCGACTGAGGATCTTGGCGCACGCGTTCGCGTACCTGGCGCATTCGCACGATTCTCCGTGCCGGTCGCGGCTTGGGAAGAACACCGCGAGTTCGCTGTGCGGGTACAGCGTTTCAAGTTCGATGTGGGCTGGATTGGCCACGGCACGCGCAGTCTAATGGTGGCCAGATTCGTCCTCGGCCGTCACCGGCCAGCCGCAGTTGGCGAGGTGCGCAGGCGCGAATGAGGCATCGTCCACGATCAATGTGGACAGCTCCGCGCGTAACGATTCGCCGGTCGGTGACGAAGGTCGCAGCGTTCGCGGCTACGATGCCGTGGTGATCGACCTCCTCACGGGACGCCGAAGCTGGCGCTACGGATTCACCGACGCGCCGGTTCCCGACGCGGTCGTCGATGAGATCGTGCGGGGCGGGCTCGTCGCGCCGTCGTCCAAGAACGCGCAACCGTGGCGGCTTCACGTGGTGCGTGACCGCGCCGTGATCGGCGAGCTCGCCGAAGCCGTCGCGCGCGCGAAGGACCCGGAGCAGTACGTCCCGTCAGACCCCACGACCGGAGAGCCCCGTCCGGACTGGCCGTCGACTGTCAGCGAGTCCGCGACTGCGCTACGGACGGCCGCCTTGGCCATCTTCGTCGAGAACCGCGGGGAGTTCAGCCACGGACGGCAGACGGTGGCCCGCGCGCCACGCGATGCGATCGGAGGAGCGTTGATCGGCTACGGCCTTGAGATGGTCGGCTTGGGCGCGTGCGTGATGGCCATGTGGACCGTCGCTCTTAGTCACGGTCTAAGCGCGGTGTTCATGGGCGATGTCGCAATCGCCGACGACGAGATCTCGGCTCGGCTCGAGATCGCCGGGGACCTCGTCGGCGTCTTGGCTATTGGGACAGCCGGATCCGGGGAGCCCGCGCCGCGCCGCATCAAAGACGATCGCGTCGTACGTCATGATCGGCTGGCCTGCGACGGCGCCTAACCGTGACCATCCCGCCGCCATGACACCTACGCCCGCGCAGATCGCGGTAGACGCTGTCCGCCGAGAGTTGGGTGGCAACCATCTGATCTGGCTGGGCATCCGCGGACAGGATGCGGAGCCCCTCCTTCGCTTTGCCGAGTTCGTCGGCAGCTTCTCGCTGATCGCCCCGCTGCGATCGGGGAGCCTGGCTGCGGACATGAACCAGAGTCTTGAGCAGCTGAGCGGGCGACGCATCGACCCTGACGCGGACACCGTTGATCTCGCCGCAGACGAGCACGGGCGGGAGTTCCAGCGAAGGCTTCTAAAGGCGGTCAGCGGGGAGTGCGTGCTCATGACTTATCGGCCCACTGCCCTCGCGTCGGACCTCGCGTTCTCGATGGCTACCACGATGCGCCTAGCCGGGATGTTCGCCGATCGGAACGCGAGCTTCGACCACAAGCCGTGGGTCGAGACGCAGCTGCGGGCACGCCACGTCAAAGGGCTTGGGTGGACTTATGTCGCTAAGGAAAACCGGTCGCGTGTGGAGCGCCTCGTTGCCGCGGAAGGGCCCCAGATCCTCAGGACCGGACGCAAGTCCGGCGGCGTCGGCATCGTGCTCGTGCGCCATCACGACGAGATCGATGCTTGCTGGCCGGATGGCAACGATACGTTCGTCGGCGTGTCGCGCTACGTCGAGACGGGCGTTCCTGTGAACCTATCGGGGTGCGTGTTTCGCGATGGCACGCTACGCGTGCACCCAGCTTCGGTGCAGCTGATCGGCGTTCCCAGTTGCATCGATCGCCCGTTCGGCTACTGCGGCAACGACTTCGTGGCGGCCGCGGCACTGCCATCGTCGGTCCTCAACGCGCTCGATGCGCTCGCGGCGACAGTTGGCACGTGGCTCCATGAAGAACGATACGTCGGCGCTTTTGGCGTGGATGCACTGGTAGTCGAGGAGGACGTGCGGTTCGTAGAGGTAAATGCGCGGTTTCAGGGATCGTCGGCGCTTTCGGCGGAGATCGCTCTCGGGCTTGACTTGCCCGACCTCTATCTTGACCATCTCGCGGCGACCTTGGGCCTTCAGACAGTATCACCAGGATTGTCGATCTCGGAGTGGGCATCGTGCTCGCCGCCCGCAGCTCACGTCGTCGTCCACAACACGATGGGTTGCGATGCCATCCGCGCCGATGAGGTCGAGATGCCGGACGTGCCACGCGATGTCAGGTTGACGCTGCTTCCCGACGACATCCGCATCGCCCCAGGGGGGACGCTGTGCCGTCTGGTGCTCTCAAGATCGGTGACCCTCGACGGCTTTGCGCTCGACGCGGCGACCGAGGAGATGGTCGACGCGGTGCGTGCACGTTACATCCCAGCATGCTGAGCGGTCAGCACGCGGTCGAGAACCGCCATCCGCATCCAGACGCTGAGATCGCTCTGGGTGAAGTAGCCGGCCTGCACCGTGTCGTCGACGTCGCGATGTACCTCGTCGATGCGCGGTAAGGGGCACAGGATCCGCGCGTGCGGCGCCATCGCATTGGCCCGCGGGCGTGTGATGCGGTAGGCAGCCTGATCCTCATCGGATAGTTCCCCAGCGCGAGTCTTCGCGGGCAGGCCGCATACATAAACGACGTCCATCCCGGCGACGTCGAAGAGCGCTGTCGACTCGACGGTGGTACCCGAGCAGCGGACCGGCTCAAGCACCTGCGACGGAAGTCCGAGTCCGTCGGGGCAGATGCATCGGATCTGCACGCGCTGATAAACCGATAGCGCGAGGGCGAGAGAATGCGCGGATCGCATCGCATTCAGGTCACCCACGATCGCTATACGGAGGCCGTCGATGCCACCGATGAGTTCCTCTATCGCGAATAGGTCCACCAGCGCCTGTGTCGGGTGCTCGTCCTGTCCGTTGCCGCAGTTGATCACAGGGATACCGGCGCTCCGCGCGATCCGGGGCACCGCATCCTCGTCGGGATGGCGCACGCACAGCGCGTCAAGCCAGCCGGCAACGCTACGAATCGTGTCATCCAGCGTCTCGGGCGTCCCCATGGCGGCGCTCTGCTTGAGGTTGAACACGGTGGTGGTGGCGGCTCCCAGCCGAGTCGCCGCCACCTCGTAGCCGACGCGCGTACGCAGCGAGTCTTCGAAGAAGAGTAGCCCCACCACGGCGCTTCGATGATCGGCACGCCGACCCGCACGGAACGCCCGCGAGGATTCGATGAAATCGTCAACGATAGTGCGTGTGAACTCTCGGGCCGTCAGGATATGCATGGCGGACGTTGCGGGAACGGCTCGGCAGCGCCGAAGTAGAAGTCGGACCCGTCGGGCAGCGTTGCCGTGTTGTGGTGACACGGTACGCACCTCGGACCCAGCTTGACGCCGGTTCCGGCCGCGGCGCAGATGTCCAATGCCGCAACGTACACATCCACGGTCTCCTCGTACGTCGCGGCCGGCGCGTCCCGAAGCGGCGTCAGGCGATGTGGGCGGAACGGGCTCAGCACCGGGATGCAGCCACGGTCGGCAAGATCACGCACGCCCGTCAGTGTGCTGTCAAGCGGCTCGATTGCCTTGCCGAACACGACCAAGGACTGCACGCACCCCACACCGAACGCCTCCACTGCGTGCTCGATGTAGTCAAGTGTGCGGCGACGGCCGAGCTTGGCCTTCGCCGGGGCAATCGCCCGTGCGCGCGCCTCGTCGGACACCTCGAGGTTGAGCGAGAGGCTGGCGACGCCGACTCCGCGAAGCCACTCGGGATGGCCCATGTCCCGCCGGGGGGCCATCATCACGTCGACGGGGAGCGGCGAATGGCGAGCGAGGTGCTCGAAGACGTCATCGAGCCACGCCTCGTCGTCCCTGGCTTCACGGCCCGGACGGGCCGTGACTGGCGCGCGCGGGGTGCCTCCGCTGATCAGCACGTGCCGCGCCGGTGCGAGCTCATCGCGGGCGGCCACGGCGATCGTGGCAAGCATGTTGTCCTTGTGACGCTTTCGGTACGTGAACTCATACGGAAGATCACAGAATTCACACCGCCACGCGCAGCCGCTGATCGGCGAGACGCGGCAACGATCCGTATGGGTGACGCCGTAGTTCGTGGACGGTTGAATCGATTGATCGATCGCGTCATGCTGCATGTGCCGGTGGAACGCGGGGACCGGAACGGTGTCGACGCCGATCACGTCGGTGCCATCGATCAAGACGAACCGGTCGTCCACAACGGAGAGCACCATGACCTCATCGGTCGACACGATCGGGGCGTTGACGTAGCGCTCGCCGGGCAGAACCAATGCCACGCCTCCGGTCGTCGCATATTCGGCGAGCGTTATCGGCCCGTCAAAGATTTCATGCCAGTGGTCGGACGCGAGGGGGTCGATCCGGACGCCGTCTGACAGTAGCCGTAACTTGCGCAGATCATCAGGAGCGAGAGCCATCCCGCCGCACAGTAGCGGGTGCGGAAAGGTGTACGCCAACCTGAAGCGGACGCCGAGCATCGACTCCGCCCAGCGTCGCGCATACCTGCAGGCCACGCCGCAGAGCGGGTGCGCTACCCGCGGCGGCACTCAATGAACGACGCGGCTGGCGCGGCCGGCGGTGCGACCGGTAGGCTCGAGTCATGTCGACCGATCGCGACCTTGGCGGCCTTCTCGCGGGCCTGCACGAGCACTTCGCAGCGGGTCGCTGGCAAGCTTTGGTGGACGACGCGGAACGAGCGTGGACCGACGCCGGGCCTTACCCTCCGACCCGTCAGGGTGCAGACGCCTGCCGACTCGCGATGACTGGGTACTACCAACTGGCTGACGGCGGTCAGCATGAGGAGCATTATCTGACCGGCTACGTGTGGCGGGTAAGGACGCTGGTACGCGCTGCCGAGTCGGGGTGGATGGCCTGCGTCCTGGTTATCGCGCAGTCCGAGGCACTGCGGATCCAATCTGCCGTCAATGCCCCTCTGACGACCGAGCACCCCGACTACCGTGCTGTTCCAGAGGCGCTCACGATCCTCGAGGAGCTCGTCCCGTACGTCGACAGCGCGGACGCCGGTGAGGATCCACGGGCTCCTTCGATGCGCGTGGTCGGGCGGCTCTATCACGAGAAGCGTGCCTTCCTGGAGGCCACGGCGCGCCAATATGCGGTCGCGCTCGAGCACTACGAGCGCGCGCTGGCCTACTGCGGCGAGGATCTCAGGGCTGAGCTCAAAGTGCTCGGAGGCAGGGCCAACGTGCTCGCTGCGCTCGGAGCGGCTGCTCGCCACGCCGAGGCATTGGATCTCACCCGCGAGGTCAGGAATCGTGCGCACGCCGCCGGGCTGGGGCATATCGAGCGAACCGCGGCCGACAACGCCACGCGCATCGCGCGGGACCAGATGCCTCTCGTGCCGTACGAGACGCTCTGAACGTTGGCCACCGCGAATCGGGTTACGGGGGCGACCACGATTCCCGGCGCGTGCCCCATCCCAGTGACCTCGCGTAGTTTGGTGACCTCGCGTAGTTTGGGCGTCCACGGACCACTATGGGCGCCGTAGCGGGACGTGACCCCGGACTACGCTCGTTACGTCCGGCGCGCTCCTACACCCACACGGGGGAAGTACCCAGCAGCTCTGATCCGGTGTGGCGTGACCACGCGCAACAGCGTCGCTGCCGCCGATCGCTTGACCGAGACACAGAGCGCCGAGGCATACGAACGCTCGCAGGACCGCAAGCCCAACGCGTCGAAACAACTCTGAGTGTCCCTTTCCGACATCGCGTCGCTTGCGACTGCCGCCGGCGTCGTCCTGGTTTGGTACCAGCTCGTGCTGGGACGGAAGCAGACACGCACCGCGCTTGAGGATGACCTCAATCGGGAGTACCGTGTCATCTCCGCCGAGCTGCCGGCGTCGGCGTTCTTCGACGTACCTGACGCGACTCTGCCGGTCCGGGCATGGCAGGAGGACGTCGTGAGCTACATGCGATACTTCGACCTGTCAAACCAGCAGGTCTTTCTCCGGATCGAGCGGCGCATCAGCGCCAAGACTTGGCAGCTCTGGGCCGACGGTATCGGTGACAACCTGTCGCGGGAGGCGTTTGGGCTCGCCTGGAACTACGTGCGCCAACACAGTCCGAGGTCGTTCAACGAACTCGCGTCGGTCTACGAACACTGGGATCACGATCCGGCCTACTGGTCGCCGCCTGTATCGAGACTTCCGTGGAAGTGGCTCCGTCAGAAGCCCGATCGGCCTGACGCATGGCTACCACCGGAGCCGTAGTTGCTGCGCACCATGCGCTAAATCCGGCGCTCCTGCTGTTCCCCTGGGTGATGTGAGGGGCTGACCGAAGGGCGCACGTCGCGCCGCGCCTAGGTGGGATTCTCGCTTCTTGAGGACCTGAACCACGGCGAGGCGGAAACGCCGTGCGCAAGACCAGGGAATGGGCGCGGCGGCTGGACTTGCAGCGCGCGGTCGTCGAAAACGCTTCAATCGGCGATGAGGAAGAGCTGTGCGAGGCGAGGCGAACGACATGAAACGGGTCGAAGCAGACCTGGGCGTCGGGGATGCAGTCGCGGATGGCCTTCGCGTAGCCCCGCTCATGTCGATCGACACCGCGCGGATCGAGTGGCGGCGCTGGCCGAGCTCGGTGAAGAACGCCTGCAACGTCGCGGCGTTGCGGCTGGCGAGCACCACACGATCGCGCCGGTCTGATGGTCGACGACGCTGGTGAGGTAGCGCTGGCCGCGGCGACATGAGATCTCGTCGACGCCGATCGCGACCAGTCCGGCCAGGCGCGACTCGTCGAGGTGGTCGGCGACGACGCGGGCGACGATCCGCCCGACGGTGTCCCAGCCGACGCGCAGCAGGCCCGCGATCGGGGTCTTGGCCATCTGTTGGGCCAGCCACGCCAACGACGTCTTCGAGATCGCGGGTGTGCTGAGAACCAGGCCGCGCCCACGGGACCGCCTCCAGATGCACGCCGCAGTCCACGCAGCGCATCCGGCGCAGCTCACAATCGATCACGCAGCGGTTGGCGCCGAGATCGAGGTGTCGCCAGCGCTTGACGCGGCAGTCATGGATCTGCAGGTGAGGGCCGCTCTGCCCGCAACCCGAGCAGACGCGTCGTCGGCGGCGCAGCCGGACGCACACGATCACACCCTCGACACCGAAACAAACATCGATGACAGATGCTCCGGGCAGGCGAAGCATCCGGTTGAATGCGGTCTGGACGCCCACGCTGTCCTCCCTTGCCGGCGACTGAGCTTCAGCACCCAGCAGCCTGCACCGAGGAGAGGGGGCGCGTCCCTCGCGTTCTGCGCAACCTCCACGGAAATCCTGCGTAAAGAACCCCTGCTCACACCGCCGCTGCGCGGCGCACGTCACCCCCAAGACGACCGGAGACCCGAATAACCGGTGCCCAAGCCTGCCCTGATTCTGGCAATTCACCGTCACGGGTGGGCGGCGAAGCCGCGAAGCCGGCCAGGGCAACTGAAGGCAATCCCGCTAGGTGTACTTCCTGAGGACGTTGTTCATTCCGGCCGCCCACTGAGTTCGGCCGACGAATGCTGTGCTGCAGGCCGCATGATGGCGATCAGCGTGCCGGCGTCCTCGGCCACCATGCCTCGGGGAGCAGGGCGATGGTCTCAGCGTCGATGACGGAGCCCCCGTCACGGCTCTCTGGCGGTGCGGCCGCCATGCGCAGAGCGTAAGCGTGGCCGCCAAGTAGCCAGTCAAAGCACGTGAACGCGATGTGAGTGCGACCGTGGTACTGGTGGGCCCGCGCATCGCGGCCGGGTGTGCCCAGTCCAACGGTCATGACGTCGCTGGCACGGGCGAGAAGGCGCAGCGCGTGGCGGGGTGAGCTTGCGACGAACACGACGAGTGGCCGGGCGTTGGCGAATGTGCGGGTGCCTTGGCACCAGCCGGCGAGGAAGTGGTCGTAGGCGATGAGCTTGTCGGCATTGTAGGCGGGTCGGTCGGTGCGGTCGATCTCGAGCAGCAGCGTGAGGGAGCGGCGTTGGCCGGCGACGTCTCCGGTCATGTGGACGATCGCGTCGGGCTCGACGACGCCGGATGCTGTAGAGAGGGAGTCGCCGGTGACGGTGTGTCCGTCGCGACCGGTGAGGTCTTCGAGGCGGATGCGTTTGTCGCGCCGGTCGTTGTGGGCCATGCCGACGTCGAGGCGTCCGCCCGGCATCACCGGCGTGCGCCACGCGGCCTTTACGTCGGTGCCGCCGTAGTGTCGCATCGCGCCGAGGACGAGTTGCACGGCGAGGGTGTGCGGGACGGTGCTTCCGCGGCCGGAGGCTGGGAAGTTGCGGTCGGCTCGCAGGTATTCCGGCGGCGGCTGGTCTGGACGCAGTCGCTGGTGTTCCTGGCGCAGCCATTCGCGGCCGCGGGCGCTGACGGCGTACACGGTCGGGGGCCGTCCGCCGCGACGCTCGAGCGTGAGCGCGCTGGCGCTGACGAGCCCGCGGTCGTGGAGCCCGTCGCGCAGGAGTTGGCGGAGTCGGCGTTCTTTCGGCGGGTCGTTGAGGAGGGTTGCGAGGACGGGTGCGGCGCTGAGCGGCAGCCGAGCGAGGATCTCGAGGACCTGTTGTTCCTGCGCACCGAGTTTCAGTGTCGCGATGTCGGCTTGCCAGGGCGCGTCGGTGTGCTTGGCGAGCTCGCGGCGTCGCGCGGCATTGCCAGCGGCCGCGGCTGCCGCCTCGGCCTTGGCGCCGCCGAGTCCGTTGGCGCGGGCCTCAAGCGCCGCGGTTGATCGCGCCGCGCGCGCTGCGGCGTCGGCGTCCTTGATCGCAGCGTCGTGGGCGTTGGTCCAGTCGCCGAGCGCGGTGATCTGCTCGACGGACGCAGCGAACGCGACGGCGTCGGCGACGATGCCGGGCATGGGTGCGAGCTCGTCGGGTGGTGCTGGCCGGTCGGTCGGTCGCATCGCCCAGTCGAACAGGTCGATCGACGCGGCGGTCGTGCGGCGTGGTCGCGGCGGGTTGCGTTCGATGCGGGCGCCGCCGACCGCGACATCCCGCTGCTCGCAATCAGGCGTCGGCTGATCCGCAGGGATGGTGTCCTCGGGTTCAGCGGGTGGGCGGACGTCGTGCCACTCGCGCGTGGTGGCGTCGGTCGGGCGGCGCGGGGCGCTGCCGCGTCGCCCGACTGTGTCGCGCGCTACCTGTGCTGCCTCGTCGCGCTCCGCCGGGGCGTCCGGGCGCGGGCGGGCGGGGCCACCGAGTCCTTCGGGGATGACGGGCGGCGCGTCACGCTCGGCGGCCGTGGCATTGTGGTCGCCGAGGACATCTCGCATGCGGGCCAGATGGATGTCGCGCCACGTCGGCGCGATCGTGTGCAGAGCCGGCATCGCGATCGAGCGGTGGGTGAAGACCGGCAGCGCCGCCGTGCCGCCAAGCGTCGTTGTGGCGCCGGGGGCGGCGGACCACTGCCCGTTGGACATCACGCGTGCCATCGCCGTGTAGTCCTCCAGGGCCATGAGCGCGGCGGGGTTGATCGACATGCGAGCCTGGCTGACGGGATCGCCACGGACCATCGAGTCGTGGACCGCGCGGCCGACCAGGCACGCGGCCTCGGCGTCGACGGGGTCGGCCATGCGGAAGTAGATCTTCGTCTGCAGCAGGTTTGAGACGGCATCCAGGACGTACTGGTGGATACCCGCGCTCTTGATCGACGCGCCGATCTGCGCGAGGTATTGCGTGGCGGCCGCAACGCAGAACCCAGCCTCGCGGTGGCGGCTGACCATCTGCATGAGCGTCTTGGTGATGACGGTGTGCGCCTCGTCGATCAGCAGGCTCACACGTGGGCGCGTCGGCTCGTCCATGCTGATCTGCCGATCGAGCTGCGCGTCGATCATGTGGACGAGGAAGTTGACGAGGATCGTCGGGCTGTCCTGCCCGAGCACGTCGATGCGCGGGTTGACGATCAGGATGTCGTGCGCCTCGATCACCGACCGCAACGACAACCGCGACGGATGCCCGACGAAGTCCCGGACAGCCGCGTGCGATGTGACGAGCGGCCCGAGCTTGTTCGCCGGCGGCTGCATCCGGTCCTCGAGGCGCGCGAGGTTGTTGCGCGCGAGCGCCGGCAGTTCGTAGAGCAGCATCTCGGCGGCGTTGCGCAGCCCGGGGATCTGCTGGCACGCGCGGCCGGCGGCCTGATGCCAGGGGTTGGGCTTGGGGGCGGCGCGGCGCTCACCGGTGCCGATGGCGAGGCGGTCGGTTGGTGCGAGCATCTTGTGCAGGACCTCGAACGAGCCGCCGAAGCCGTACTGCTCGGGGTTCGTGCCGTTCTTGCGGTGCCGCTCGTTGTGTTCGTGCCAGGCGATCGCCATCGTGCCGATCACGGAGCGCTCGATGATGTCTTGGGAGGACTGAAAGATCTGATCCTCGAAGAGATCCATCAGCGCGTGGACGACCATCCCGGCGACCCGGACGAACTCGTTGGGTAGCCGTGCGAGCGTCCAGCCGGGCTCGACGTGCAGCGGTGTGAGCCCGAACGCGGGGTCGGCGAGATCGAGGTACCAGACGCGCTTGGTCCCGTCACGCCAGAGACCCGCCTGGTGGTCGTAGTAGCGCTTGGGCAAGTCGGGCGGGATCATCCGCAGCAGCCGCTCGGCCAGTGAGCCCTTCATGTCGAACACGATCGTCGCGGTGTTTGGCGACAGGACGTCGCCCTCGACGATCTTCTGCAGCGTCGCGCTCTTCCCCGAGCCTTGACCGCCGGCGATGATCACGCCCTTCTTTCGGTCCTCGTGCGTCAGCGACCACCGCACCCTTGGTGGCGCGATCCCGATGTCCACCATCGGATCGACACGGCCCGGCGGCAGCTGCAGCCGCGACAGCGGTGGCCCGGTGGCCATCTACGCGTCCTCTCCGACCAACTCGCCGACGAGAACCTCCACGTCCTCCGCCGGCACCTCGATGGTGGTCCTGAAGCCCCGCACTTGCTCGTCTGCGGTGGGTGGCAATGGCAGCCCGCGGTGCTGTCCGCGTGGGAGCGCCGCCGGAGCGGGGAGGTGCGGCACGGTGTTGCGGGCGACGGGCAGGTCGTGCTCGCTGCCCAGCGAGGGCAGCTCGATGAACAGGCCGAGCTCTCCGGTGAACCACAGCGTCGCGCCGGTCTGGTCTGGTAGTACCGGCGGGGTGGCGCGTACCCAGCGACGCCGGTAAAGCTTCTGGCGGATGACCATCTGGCGCTCGACAAACGTGTTGACGCCGCGCATCGACAGCGCCGGGCTGACGAGCAACCGGCACGCGGCCTGCAGATCCCCGTAGCGGCCCGCGTCGCGGCCGGACGCTCGCTGGATCGCGGATTGCAGCTCGACGAAGCACAGCGCGCCACCCCCGCTGCGCTGCGCCTCGACGACGTCGGCGCTGACGGCCGAGTTCTGATGCTCGGTGCTCTGCGCGAGGCGTCGCAGCCGCCGCGCGGCGAGCGCGTCGACGGATTCATCGGCTGGCAGCAGGCACCAGCGAACGCAGCTGACGAGCCCCTCGGTGCCGGCCTTTTGCTGCTGGCGGATCACGGTCGCCATCACCGACCGCGCGTTGGAGTGGTCAGGGCTTCCGCTCGACCCTCCGACGGGCAGCGCCCAGTCGCGGGCCTTGCGTACCCGCAGCACATGCGCAGGCTCAAACCGCGGTGCGTCGTAGCGCAGCGGCTCGCCGGTCTCGCGGCCGCAGCGGACCGTCAGGTTGGGGTAGGCGCGCCGTAGCGCGGCCAGCGCCGGGTCGAGCGTTGCGGGCTCGCACAACATCATGAGCAGCGCGTTGCCCGTCTCCCCCGCTGTTGTCGGTGGGACGTGCCAGGACTCGATCGCAAGCCACGGCTGGCCGCCCGCGACGCGCTCAACCAAGGTCGAGCGCAGCGCCTGCACGAGGGCCTCGGCGGCGGCCGCGACCTCGTCGTGCGTGGCCTCGTCGGCCTGGCCGAGCACGAGCTCGTAGCGCGCCATGTCGCGCTGCTTGCGCGCGCGCAACCGCGCGACGACCATCGCGACGAGGCTTGCCAGTCCGAGGGCGGTGATCGCGCCGCCGGCGATGACGTAGAGGCGGATCTCGCGCCACATCTCGCGCAGTCCATCCAGGCCGGTCATCATTCCCGAGCCGACGACGAGCACCGTGAGAACCAGCACGCAGCAGACGAGGATCGCGAGCGGACGCCAGGCGATCACGTCAGCGCAACCTCCACGACCGCGGCCGCACCCAGCAGTGCGCAGGCGAACGTGAACGCCTGCGCGAGGCGCTGTGACGACGCCACCGAGTCGGCGTTGCGAAACGCGTGCCAGGCGGCAGCCCAGCACGTCGCGAGCGCTGCCGTCTCGGGGATCCACCACGCGCAGGCGTCGGCCAGCCATCGCGGGTCCAGGCCTCCGACCAGGCCGATGACGAGCAGCGATCGCCCTGCTGCGAGGGTCGCGACGGCGATCACGACGCGTGCCCATCCGCGCCGGCCGCGTTCAGCGAGGCGGTGGGCGAACACGCCGGCGAGGATCGGCAGGCTGCAGATGAGCAGGTTGTTGGCCCAGATCGAGACGACGGTCACCGCGGTCGCGTCGGTCCGCTGGTCCGTGGCGATCAGCGACTGCCATGAGGCTGGTGCGAGCGCCCATACGGCGAGTGCGACGGACACGACGATCGTGATCGCGACGCCCGCCGTGACGGCAGCGCTGACGATGAGACCGTGGTCCCGGTGTGCCGGCGTCCACGAGGGCCTGTGGCTCACGGTAGCTGCCGGCACAGCGCCTCAAGCCCTGACCGGCAGGCGTGCTCGCGATCCGCCCACGACCCGGTGCGGGCAAAGCAGGCGAGTCGCGCGACGGGGCAGCCGCGAGCATCGCCGAGGCTTCGCAGGGCGCGGGACCAGATGCGCTCGCCATCGGGCAGCCACGCGAGCACGAGCTCGCGGTCAGCGACGACGTCATGGCTGAGCAGGCGTCGACGTGCGACCTCGAGATCGTCGCGGCGAGCCGCGATGACCCAGACGTGCAGGTCGCTCACGACCGCGTGATGAGCAAGCTGCGCGTCGTCAGCAAGCCCGAGGTCGATCGCGACGAGGCTGTGCGGAGTGCGCGCGACGCGGACGAGCTTGTGCAGTGCCGTCCGTTGTGGCAGCGGGCTGGCGCCGGCGAACTCGTCGATTGATGCCGTGTCTATCCACGCGCGCGCGAGCGCCGCGAGCTCATCGTCACGCGCGCCTCGCTTGACCGCCGCAGCCGTCGCGGCGAGCAGCTCTCGAGCGACCTGATCGATCGCGACGGATGCTTGCGGGGCCTCGCTAATGACATGCGCGCCATCCTGGGTTTCGGTGTAGGGGCGGGCGAGGCGTCCCCCGGCGATCACAAGCTCGGCCGTGGTCTCCGCCGAGGTCTGCGACCACGCGCCGGCATAGCCGCCGAGCCCCCCGCGCGTGCCCGCGGCAAGATCGATCGCGACAGCGGGCCGCTCACTCGCGCGGGTGATCGCGCCGGCGGCGAGCAGCGTCACGGTCGAGACGCCGGCGCCGCCCTGCACGCCGGCGAACGTCACGACCGCCCCCGGCGCCGAGCGCTCGAGCGCGCTTGATCCAAACCGGGTTCTGACGAGCGCCGCGGTACAAATCGGCACGGCGGCGACGCGTGGGCGCTGTGCGGTGACGCGCGGCGCGAGCGCGCGAGCGGCGCTCACTGGCCGGCGCCTTCCTCGACCTGCGGGATGCCTTCTGCGGCCAGTTGCGACAGCGCGGCCCACACGTCGCCGTCGTTGTCTGTGATCGCGCGTTCGCGGCGTGGGACGTCGAGCTGGGGCTCGGATGTCCAGGCCCAGTATTCGTGTGGGCCGAGGATCGCGCAGACGCGGCCGTCGCCGCGCGGTCCGTTCATGACGAGTGCTTCGGAGTAGCGGCCGGCGACCTTGCGCAGCGCCTTGAGGGAGTCGGTCATCTCGGGGCTGAGGTCGACGGTGTCGCGGACGAACGCGAGCATGCCCTTGTCGAGCTGGTGGAAGATCCGGATCGACGCGTTGCGGAGCACGGCCTCGGCGTCGCCGTCGAAGTCCTCGGGGTCCTGCGAGACGACCATGAATGCCGCCCCGTACGCGCGCCCCTGCCGCGCCCAGGTCTGTACTTCACCGGCGAGCGCGGGGACCTGCGCCCACGACCACCCCTCGTCGAGTCCCACGATCGACCGGCCGTGGTAGACGGCGCCGTCGATCGGTTCGCTGCGCGCGGCGCGGTCGATGCGCTCGACCTCGCGGCGCGTCCATTCCATGTTGGCGAGCACGAGGGCGATCAGGTTCTGCTCGTCGACGCTGCGGTAGTCGAAGATCAGCAGCGGCGCGTCGGCCGGCAGCGAGGTCTCGCGGTCCCACATCGCCGCGTGCGTGCCGCCCGCGACGAACTCCGACAACTCCGAAACGAGTCCGCGCAGAGCGTCGATCATCGCGCCGGGCTGGCCGTCGCGCGCCTCGAACTCGGCGCAGGCGCGGATGAGCGCGACGAGCTCGCCCTCGCGCGGCACCTTGCCGGTCCGCGCGCAATGCGAGTAGGTCGTGCGGATCGCGTCGGCGAGGACCTTGCGCTCATGGTTGGTCAGCGCGCGGCGCAGGAGCGTCTCGTGCAGGCGCAGCAGGAATTTCACCTTCGCGCTCGGCACGTTCGCGGGATCCGGGATGTCCCAGTGGTTGATGACGGCGCTGTCGTCGGCGCCCATCCGGATCACGCGGGCGCCGGGGATCAGGTCGGCGAGCAGCTCGTAGTGCCCCGCGCGGTCATAGAGAAAGCCGTGCGCGCCCATCGCGACCATCTGCGCGACGAGACGGTTCGCCGTCACCGTCTTACCGACCCCGGAACGGCCGGCGATCACGATCGTCGAGTTCGTCAGCGCCCGATCGAACGGGTGCAGGTATTGCACCTGACCGCTGACGGGCTCGACGAACAGCGGGATCCCGCTCGGGCTGCCACAGGTCGACCCGATCAACGGAAAGCTGTCCGCGGCGTGCTCGACACCGACCCGCAGCGTCTTGTGCGCGATGTCGGCGCCGAACGGCAGCGTCGAGAGCCACAGTGATTGCTGGAGGCGGTTGCCGCGATCCAAGGTGCCGCCGCTTGTCGCGCGCGTGACCGTCTTCTGCGCCCGGTACGCGGCCGCCGCGAGCGCGTGCTTGTCGGGCCGCGGGCCGGGCGCGCGCAGCGCGAGGTACAGGCTCATGTCCGTCAGGTTCGCCAGCGGGTCCTGTGCCATCTGCTCGGCCAGCGCGGCGTGCGCCTGCGCCTGCGCGCCGGTGTTCGCGTCGCGGCGCCCCTTGCGCGCCTCACGCTCGACCTCACGCATCGCCTGGTGATGCAACCGCTTGGCCTCCTCGGCAATCGCGACGCGATCCAGGCCATGCACATGCACCGACAGCGTGTACGGCAACGGTTGGTTCATCAGCTCCGCCATCCAGAACGTCCTGGTCAGCGACGGCGCGCCCGTGAGGTACAGGACGTGGACGAGGTCCTGCTCGATCTCGGCGTGATCGCTGTAGCGCCGGAAGTCCAGTGGGCTGCGGGCGACGAGGTCACGCAGCGCAAGGGCGGCGCGCTCGGCGTCCGCGCCCTCGATCGCGTCGTCAAAGCGCGACAGGACCGGCGCCTGCGCGTCGAGGGTCTCCGCACGGTCCCAGCTGACCGACGTCGGATTCAACCTCGAGCTGACGTAGCGCAGCACCCCGGGTCCGTCGAGGATGCGGCCGGTGATGCCGTCCCTTGCGAGATGGCCGAGTAGCTCATGGGCGCGCATCTCGGCGAGCCGCACGAGCTGCTGATGATCGCCCAGGCGGCGTACCGCCGCACGACGCGGCGTTCGATAGCCATCGCTTCGCCGCGACGCACGGGATCCCGGCATGCCCGCGGGTAACCCGTCGCGCCACGACCGGTCGCTGTCGTCCTCGGGTCGGTAGCGCACGACGATGTAGACGCGCTGGCGCGGTGTGAACTCGGCGTCGACCGCAGCGCGCCGCACGCTCTCAAGCAGCATCTCGTACAGCCCCCAACGGGCACGCTGCACACAAGTCAGATCGGCAGCAGCTGCCGCGCTTACCATGCTCGGCCTGAAGCCGTAGACGTTCTCGATCTGCTCGTCGACGAATGCCAGATGCGTCGCCGTCCGCACGCGGTCGCCCTCGACGATCAGCTGCAACGACTGGCCACGCTCCTGAAACGCCGCCATGTTGCGGAAGTTCAGAAACGTCGCCAGCCGCTCGTCGGCGGTCAGCGTCTGCAGGTTTCGCGGATAGCACGCGATGACATGTGAGAACGAGCCGTCCTCGAGCACGATCGTCCCGTCGGTCCCGAGCTGGCTGATCGGCAGCACGATCCCGGCCGGCAGCGCCTCGACCGGCCCGCGTTCACGCCGCCATCTGCCCAGCCCGGGCCGACGGGTCATCGTGCGCGCACTCATTCGCCGAGCACCGCCCGCAGCTCACCGGCTGTCGGCGGGCCCGCAAGCAGCGCGCGCTCATCGGCCTGCAGCTCGTAGCCGACCGCGCTGTCCCCCGCGCCCGGGTCATACACCCCGACCGTGCGTCGGTACGCCAGCCACGCCACCACCTGGCCGTGCAGGATCTGGCCGGTGCGATTGTCGATGATCATCGCGCCGACCGGCAGCAGGAAGACCGCCGCGCCGATCACCCCGAGCACCACGGTCCCAGCGGTGTACGCGACACCGACGGCCAGCAGCACGAGGATCGCTGCCGGCATCAGCTGCTCGTCGGTGAACAGGCCCTTGTGCAACACCCGGCTGTTGACCTGATGACGGATCGGATGCAGCATCAGCGCCGCCCGTCGTCATCGCGCTGCGCTGGCTCGGTCCAGTCGCGCCGCAGTTCGCGCTCGGTGTACATCGACTGCTCGTGGAAGGGGCGCGTTCCGGGATCGGCCGTGGGATCGAGAGCATCGAGGACGCCCTGATGAGACCCCGCTCCGACCACCGCCGCCTGTGCATGGCTGTCGGTGCGGAAGGTGGATCCGTCAGCGATGCCGGCGGCCATCCGCTCGCGGAAGTAGATGTTGCCCTCATCTCCTCCGGCGGTCTGCTGCAGCGCGCGTGCGCTCTGCGCGGCGTCGCGGACATGCGCGATCTCGCCGTCGTCAAGCTGTCCCAGTGCCGATGCGACCTGCTCACGGGTGACCGAGCCCTGCTCGGCGATCCGCGCTCTCGCGGCATCGAAGTCCGGAGCGCCCGCCGACAACGCGAGCGGCTGGTGCTCGGGCGAGATCTCGTGCGCGGTCGCGTCGATCACGTCGTCGTCCAGCGCGGCGGACGCACCCGCTGGCGCGGCTCCCGACCCCGCCGCCGCGCGTTGGGCGCGCCCGCCGCCGGCGACATCGAGGTCCGATCGCCCACCGCCGCCGGCCACAGCGAGGTTCATCCCATCCTGGACGCCGCTCCCGTCCCACGCGTCGCTTGCCGCGACCGCACGGTGATATGGCGTTCCCTCGTAGCGGCTGTTGTGCTCGGCGACCGCCTCGGCCCCTGGAAGTCCCTCAGACGCCGCGCCGAGCTTGCTCCACAGCGCGGGCCCGGCCTTGTAGGCGGCGGCCGCCAAGGCCAGTCGTGCGCCAGGGATGTTCAGCGGCGCGCCCAGCGGCGTCGCCATCTTGATCAGTGCCCGGGTGACGCCGAATACCACCAGGCACGACGCGACGAAGATCCCGGGGCCGTTGATGACCGCTAGCGCGAATGCGCCGGCCGTCTGCGGCGCAGCCGACACGAGGGTGCTGTTCACCGCTGCCCAGGCGGCGAATACGGTCGCCCATGACAGCGGAATCAGGATGAGGATCGCGAGGCTTCGCACCAGGGAGTTGAGCGCGACGCTCCCGAGCCCGGGGAACGCGCCGAGGCCGAGCATCACCGGCCCGCCGAGGTACAGCACGGCGAACGCGAACGTCACGACGTACTTCAACAGCAGCAGCGCGACGAAGAACATCGCCAACAGCACGAGCAGGATGACGAGCACGATCGGCGCGACCCCACTTGCGGCCGCGATCCCGGCACTCGCCCCTCCAGCAGCGGTCAACCCGAACGTCCTCGCGAGCGCATCGTCGATGGCGTGGTCGCTGAGCACGTAGCCGCTGAACGCGTTCGCGACATCGACGCCGATCGGCACAAGCGTGTGCCACGAGCCCATCAGCAGCGCCAGTCCCGCCACCCGCATCAGCGCTCCGCTGATAACGCTCGCCGAACTCGCCGCGCCGGCAATGACCGCGCCGTACCCCTGGATGACCGACGACACGGCTCCGAGCACCATCAGCGCGGCACCGATGACGACCAGCGGCACGACCATCCGGTCAAGGCCGCCGCCGAAGACGAGGTCGACGCGCGTCAGGAACCTCATGACGAACGGCGTGATCGTGTCGCGCAGCCCCCCGAAGATCCAATCGAGGATCGCCTTCACGCCGTCGAGCACCGCGCCACCGGCCAAGTGGCTCGCCTGCCCTCCGAACCACTCGAGCGCCTTCCCGCCGATTCCGAGCGCGGGGCCAAGCAGTGGGATGCTCGCGTCGGCCTCATCCGGGGACAAAGCGGACGCGATCAGGCCAGCGCTCATCACAAGCGCCGGCAGACCGATCCAGCGCGCGCACCTCGAGCGCCTGCTCACAGGATCACCGCGAACATCACGAGCAACCCGACAAGCCCGTAGGCGCCGCCGACCATCACGTCGCTACCGCCGCGATCGCCGCGAACCGCCTGCAGCGCTCCAAGTCCGACCGTGACAATCGCGGCGAGAAACATCGCCGCCACGAGCGCGGTGAACAGCATGAGCGCGTGGGCCTGCTGACCGGGGTCGTCGAAGATCGCTCGGACGAATCCGCCGACGCTCTGAAACGCGCCCCGGCCGGCCTTCGTGCTGATCTTGTTAGCCACCGCGTCGGGCGCCGCGCATCCAGCTCCCACGACGACGAGTGCAGCGACGATCTGTCCCAGACGACACACAGCGTGGCTACGCGAGAACCTGAAAGCCGACGATCGCGATGACAAGGGCCGCGACCACGCTGAATGCCGTTTCGACGCCTCCCCGCGCACCGCGAAGACCCTGCATGAGGCCGAACACGAAATAGACGATCGCCGACAAGAACAGCAACGCGAATACCGCGACGATCGCGCTGACGACCGTCGACTTACCGGCCCCGTCCGCCGGGCGAAGCACCGCCGTCACCAACGACTCGATGTCGAAGCTCAGGCCCTGACCAGCCACCTTCGGCAGCCCGATCTGGTCGATGACCTTCCCCGCAACCGCACCAAGGCTCGAACCGATGCTCAGCGAGAGCATCGTCATCGCAGCCGCGATCCGGCCGATCAACGTCCTGCGCACCATAGGTCTCGGCTCCTCAAGGGTCGGGGTCACTGATGCGCTGTCGCGCAACTGCACGATCTGACCCCCTCCCAGAAGTTGCCTCGCCCCAGGCCAACGTCCGCACCACACCGCACGCTGCTACCGCCCCGGACCCGATCTGCCGCGCGACACGCCGCCGCTCGCCGTCATCACCCGCTGCCAGTCGGCCCGCGGCGGTCGGCTCCTATCGGTCGTAACGGCGGTAGGCGCAATCGGATCGAGGAGCCGACCAGTTCGGAAACCGCTGGTGCGCACCACGATCCGGTCCGTACAGCGCTTCCCGAGGTCGCGACGCGTCGGCAAGCTGCAGGAGCCACTCATCGCTGAGGTACACGCCGGAGATCGGCTCCCATTCAGCCAGGAGCCGATCCAAATCGTCTCCGCCCGCGGTCAGCACATCGAACTCCGTGTTCATCCAGCGCTGCATGTGGCCACGCTCGTCGGTCGGACTAAACACCACGACCTCGACGGTCGCCGGCGACTCGCCGAGCGAGCGCTGGACGTGTTCGCGGCAGTCGCGCAGCGTGGCCCAGAGGCCGGGCTCGACGCGTGTCGTCATGGGCCAGATCAGGAAGAAGCCGGGCGGACCCACGACGATCGCGCCGACATTCCAGTCCTCGACCCTCGCCGGTCCAGCGACGATCCAGCACTCCGAGCGTTCGCGCAGCCGCTCGAGCTGCTGAAGCATCCAGCGATGGCGTGATCCGAGGCGGTCCGCGTACTCCACGATTGACGCGAACGGTTCGACCGGCGGAGCATCCTCCGCGGTCACGAATCTCGTATCTGCGCGCTGCGACATCGACTCGACCTCCGTCGCGGAGGATGACAGACGCCCTGGCCGGATCGACATCGCACCCGCGCTCGGCGGCCTTCACACGCCACTGCGAAGCACATCGCCGTGCGATTCGAACGAACGGGATGCCCGGTACGCCCTCACGGTGCCGCCGGCTCACTGAGAGATCGGCCGCCCAAACACCCGGGGCCGGCACCTTGCGCGGGTGCTCGACACCAGAGCGACGGACCGTCAAGGCATGATCTCCAACCGATAGGAACGCGACCGATCCCCGGTCCGGCGTCGCAGGGTGTTGTACGCAATCCGTGCTCGCCGACGCCCGAGCCCCCGGGCGTTCGCCTGGATGACCGTGGTGCGGCCGTCCGCGGCGAGCCCGCCGACCTCAAAGCGCACCGATTGGAGCGTCACCGGCAACGCGCTGAGCAGCGGGCGCCGGTCAAATGCGCGGGCCTCCTCCCGTTGCCGACTCACGTCGGGCGGATCCTGAAGATTGATCTCCCGCGCGGTCAGCTGCGGCGCTGGCACGGACCGCCGCGCGACGGTGCTGGTGCCTGCGGTCGTGGCGGTCGCGGGTGCGCCCCTGTGTCCGCCCATCAATAGGTTGACGCCGACCACGACGAGCGCGGCGGCGGCGACTGCGGCGAGCGACGCCTTCATCGGCTACGTCGCCGGTCCCGGCGCTGCGATCGCGTAGATCGGACGGGAGTCGCAGCCCGGGCCGGTCAGCCTCGCCGGGCTGGTGGGAATGAGACGACACGGCCCTTCCCGCGTCACGCGGCTCGAGTCCTGGTTGCCGCCGGTGATCATGAACGTCCGGTCGGGGTTGACAGCGTCGACGAGATTGACATGCAACGACGTGCGCGCGTTCTGCGGACCGCTGCCGTACATGAGCGCCGACCCCAACGGTGGTGTCGACCCGCGTGGCACCGCCCCGACATCCTTGAAGAGCGTCCCGTTCTTTTCGGCCCACGCGTAGTGGTAACCGGAGAAGCCGCTGACCCCGATCGGGATACCCGCGATCCGCCACACGTTCGTCGAGAACCACGCACACCAAGACAGCTGCATCGTCGATGGACGAAATCCGGCGAACGGCTGCCGTCGGGCGTCCTTGCCGAGGAAGTGCCTGGCGATCTCGCCGATCCTCTCGCCCGCGTCGCCTGACAACGACAGCGCCCCGCAGCCTTCACCGGGCGGGGTGACGACCGCGGCGACGCGTCGCCTCCCACTCGCACCGTCGGTCAGGGATATACCAATCGCCAGCGGCGTCGCGCTCACGCGAACCTGCCGGTTCCACCGGTTCTGGTAGGCGCGTCCGCGCCAATCGTAGAAGTCGATCGTGCGGCCCTTGATCCGGCCGCCGGTGTCAGCCGCGAGAAACGGGCCGCGCCACCCGAACGGATTGGGCCACACGTACACCCACTGCCCGAGCGAGATCACACCCGGGTCCGTCGCGATCACGTACATCCGCGACGCACCGCCGGCGATCAGCAGCCCGCCGGCCGTCGACACGCCCGGCCCCTGCAGCCCGCCCCAAGGCGGACCGTACGCAGTGCTGCGAAACGCACCGATCGTCAACGCGCTCCCCGCGAGCGGGTTGGCCCGCACCCTCTCGAGCTCAGCGGTCGAGACCCCGCTACCCGCCACGCCGCCGAGCGACCCGGCGCTCGGCCCGACCGGCTCCCCGGCCCCATCCAGGGTCTCGCAACCCTCACTCGCCCCAGGTGCGAACACCGATACGACGACCGCGAGCGCGAAAACCGCGCCGACCATCACAAGCAGCAGCCCCGCGATCACCCCCAACACCGCGAAGCCCGCCTCCCCGGATCGTCGGCGGCGAACCAACTCGGCGCGCTCCGTCGCTCGATCGCGCGCCGGCACCGACGATCGGCCGCGACGACTAACGGTCACGCGGGCGGGCGACGACGCGCTGCGCGGACTGCGCGATCCGACGTTGCGCGCCGTCCATCGACGTGGACCTCGCCAGCTCACGGTGCCCCCACCGCGCCAGGGCTAGCCTCTGTCGCTGAGCGTCCGCGCAAGGCCACATCGGCGCTGAGCGGCCCGCCGCGGCGCATGTCGCCTCCAAGGCGCGAATGAGCCGCCCGACTTCGGCTGCCTGCGGATGATCTGGACGTAGGTGCACGGCCGCCTGTCGTCACTGGCGCTCGCTTGACACCCCCCAGGACTGTCTCAGCGTCCGTCCTCTTCGGACCCGAGCCCGGCCCTCCGCACCTGGTGGTCGAGCACAGGCCGCCGGGTGTCATTGGCCGGCCTGCACCGACAGGCCACGGTGAGCCTCAGTACGCCCAGACTCGATGACGACGATCAGCGCCTCGCAGCGCTGTGGGACGGTGCCCCTGAAGCCGAGGAGGGCGACGACGGGATCGACGCGTTGTTCTCGTCGTCCCACGACGACGCCGAGCAGAAGATCCCACGCGCCGCGACACGCATGAGGCGCCGGTATTCGTTCCATCGCGAAGGACGGCCGTCGCGGTCGCGCCCGCGACCGCTCCGAGCACCCCAATCGCCTTGGCTGCTCGGGGCAGCGGCCGCCGTCGCTGCCGCAGGCGCCCTCATCCTGGTCGCGCCGCGCCCGTTCGACTCTCCCCACACACCGACTACAGACCGACGTCAGCCCTCCGGTCGCACGGTACCCGCTGCCCGCGCCCCCGAACGGCGATTGCACCCGAAGCGCCCTGGCCGCGGCAGCCGCGAGACTCGAGAACGCCGCCAAGAACCGGTCGAGTCGCCGCATCAGCGAGAGCACGTGAGGCGCGACCCTGCTCAAGCGCCGCGGGACGGGCGGCGCTCGACGGCACGGCCAGCATCGCCCCGCCACGTCGCGCCCGCGGTCGACCCGCCCCCGCGCCCGCACAAGCCCCACATCGCGCCGCCCGCGCTCTCATCAGCCTGCAACGAGTTTCCTCCCTGCTGATGTCCCCGCGAAGGCGAGTTCCGACCGTTGACCCGGGACCCGGCGGAGCGGAATCCGTGCGCCAACCGAAGATCGACGTCGTCGACGAGTGTCGCATGGTCACGGAGAAGGCGCGGAGGACAGGACGAGCGAGACGCTCGAGATCACGCGAAAGCGGAAGCGGGCACTGCATCAAGCTGGCGGCGGCAAACGGGGCACATGCAGGGACATAGAGTCATCGCTGATGAAAGCCGCAGGAGGCTCGGCCCCGCCGCCTGCTATCTCGTCCGCCGAGGGCGGCCTCACCGCCAAGAGAGCGAGGGCCAGTCGGCGGGTGAGACCCGACCAATCCCGACTCGGCGTAGCGGGCCACGACCTAGGAATGCCCCAAGCCTGGACCGCGGTCACACTACCCTGGCGCTTCCCGAGCTTCAGCCGGGGCAGTCGAATGGACGAGAGCAGTGGACGGAGTCGGAGCTCCGTAGAAGCCGGAGCGAGCGGCGTCGTACGCCCGCGCATAGGCGCGAGTCTGCTCTCTTGCTGCAGCGCCAAGCATCACCGTGCCGATCCCAAGGCCGAGCCAAAACACAACGAGCCACGCGACCCCTGATACTGCGTCCAAATGTGCAATCGCCAACGCTATGGACCCGATGAGGAGGCTCGCAAGCAAACCTTGGACCAGAAGGATGCTCAGCCGGCCAAATTGCAGACGACCGTGCAGCGTTGGAGCCACATCGGACTCTTCCAAGAGAACTCGGCGTCCTAGTAGTTCATTCACCGCCTCCTCCAAGAAGCGCTTGTGCCCAGCCCGACTCAGCATCTCAGTGTTAGTCTGCAACAGATACGCAAAGAGAGTGATAAGGGGGAAGGGCAGCAGCACCAAGATGACAGGGTGTTTCTGTGTCACACCAAGTGTCACCGCTCCGACGAGTATGGCGGCAGCGACGCCCATGAAGTTTTCCATCTTGGGGAGCAGCTGCGTGACTTGATTTCCGAGATTCTGTGCCTTGTCTGCCAACAGCGGGACTAACACTCCAGGATCGGTTACACCTCCGATCGATTCGCCGGGTTCCGATCTTGTGCGGTCATCCATCGAGGGACCCACCCGCTTGTGCAGTACGCGAGAGAATCGCTAACGACTGCACAACGTCGCACAACGCGGGACGACGGGAAGGCGCCGCCGCGCTCTCCTCAGTTGGTCGCCCTTTTGTGACTAGGGACCATACTTTCGCAACTGCCGCCGGCGGATCTGGTATCCAAGAAGCAGCTCCCTGCGCGCAGAAAACGCGCAGATTCTCGTACTCCTGCCCGGGTAGCGCGTCGATGCAGACCGTGTGGAGCCCAAGGGCGGCGGCCTCAGACAGCGAAATCCATCCAGCCTTGCCAACGACCGTATCAGCGGCGGCGAGGAGGTGTCTAATGTCGCTCCGCTGCCCAAGGATCAGCGCCCTGCCTCTCCACGGCACGTCGGCCAACTGCCGAGCGAGTCGCCGATTCGTGCCGGTCACAAATATCGGGGTCATCGGTAGGTCCTGCCTGCAGAGTTCCTGCGCAAAGCCGAGGATGCCTGCGGCCAGACCTTGGCCACCACCCCAGATAAGTACCACCGGCTCACTGCCGAGGTCGAGGCTCCTCCGCGCAGTCGAGCGTTCAACATAACGGTAAAACTCGGATCGAAGTGGAAGATCGATCCTTACTACCTGCCCGAGAGTTGGCGACCAATGCGCTTCGCGCTCGCTCTCATCATCGGTTACGGCAATAACGTCAATGGAGCCCGCGAACCATGTTCGGTTGACTCGTCCTCCGTCCGTTACCAGCGTTACGAGACGTGTGGTCAATCCCTCGCGACGAATTGACTGTCCAACGCAATACGTAACGAATGGGAAGGTCGATACGACCACCTCCGGCTGCGACGCTCTAAGCCAGGATCGCGTTCGGCCACCGAACAAGGCATACGACAATCGCCCAAAGAGGTGGGGATGCCGATCGGCTACGGCAAACAGGGCGCGATACAGTCGGCGGAGTCGGGGTCGCGTGATGGCAAAGTACGCCTGCCTTCCCAACCGTTTGAGATTGATCCGGCGGGACACTACGTCGAGGGCGTCGAGGAGTTCGACGACGGGTCCATCGAGTCCGCGCCGCTGTAGGGCCTGCGTAACGGCCTCTGCCACAGCGCGATGGCCACCGCCGAAGGGGACTGATAGGACGACGATGCGAAGCTGCGGGGGATCTGCTGGGTGGCCGGTGCGCTTCGTCGCGAGCGTGGGAGCCGGGAGGGATGAATCGGCCGGCGGAGCCTTTGGCTGAATCGTCGGCTGCATCTTGACCGAGCCTATCCGCGCCCGAACGTCGACGGCAACGTGGACGGGATGGCGGTGGTTGTCGTCGTCCGCCCCGCAAACCGCGGTCTGCGTAGCGTCATGTCAGCGACCGCGATGGTGGAACGCGCTTCGGGACTAGCGCTCCTGGACGATTGCGACAGTCTCGGCTCGTCGCACCGGCCGGCGCGTCCAGAAGTAGGCAGATCTGGGCGGTGCCGATGTGGCCGCCGGGCAACGGCGTGCTCTGCAGGTCGTGGCAGGGCGTCGGCCGGCCGATTGCTCAGCATCCGCGCGCAGCTGGTCGGCGATCCCAGCCGGAGGGGTGTCATTGGCGGCATCGCTGCGACAGCAGTAGCAATGACGCCTGCCGCGGATCCTGTTGCCGACTATGCCGAGCTGCGTCCCGCTGGGCGGTCGGGTCAAGCGCCGGTCTGCGATCTAGCAATCGATGGCGCGATCACGCGTCGGTTCAGCGGAGCAGATGCGCCCTACGCCGGCCGGCAACGTGAGTTCCCCTTCGCTGCAAGCGGCGCGCTTCAGACCGAATGCGCGCGGAGCGCTCGACCTCGGCCAACGATTCCCCCGCCACACCGCGGCGTTCGCACCTCATCCGACCACCGTCGGGGCGCGCACGGATCCCGCTCGGCGGCCGGACGGCCGCAATCGGCGCCCGCGCGCGTTGCGAGCCGAGCGACATCGCCCGCATCGGCTGCGATCGAGCAGCCGCCAGCCCGGACTCCGCTAGGGCCCTCCGTGGTCGGCCGCGCCCGGGGGCCGGTCGCGCCCGAGCGGCGGTGCAGGGCTCGTGCGCTCGACGCTGCGGCGGCCACACCCGGCCGCCCGGCGGCGCGCCTGCGCGCGAACGTTGACGTGGCGCAGTGGGCGACCGTTGCCGCCGTGTCCTGCAACGAGGTCTCGTCCCTGCTGATGGCGCTGCGCGTCGACGCCAGCGGCGGGCTGATGCTGCCGATGGTCGCGCCATACGACGAGGTCATCGCCGACCGGATCCGCACGCTCCCGCGAGCGTCCTACCGTCGCCGGTCCCAGGACTGGTGCGTCCCGGCCCGCCGTGCGGGCGTGCGCGCCGTATGTGCCCTGATCGCTGAGCTCAAGGAGCGCCGTTGGGACATCGAGATCTCCAAGGACGCCAACGCACGCATCGCGCGCGCCGACATCGTGTGCGTACTCATGCGCGACGACAGCGTGGAGATCGTCAGCCGCTACAGCCGACGCCGGCTACACGCGCTGCGATTCCTGCCCGAGCGCCGCTACGACGCCGACCGAGGGCGCTGGACGATCCCGCTCACCCGTGCGGGCGCGCTCGCGCTGCTGGCCCACGTCGGCGAGACCGACGAGTTCGTCGTCACCGACCGCGCACGCCGCGCCCTCGATCGCGTGGCCGCACCGGCGGCGCCTACCTCCAGACGGATCAGTGACTCCGGCATCGCGCCGAAGCGACGATCGCCCCTCCCCCACTGGCGCCACTACACCGCAGGTCCCGTCTTCGAGAACCCGGCTCGTCCACGCCTCTACGTGCGCGGCATCGGCTGGTGCGTCCGAATCCGTGTCGGCCCCAGCGAACCGAAAGGCATGGCATGAGCAAGCTCGACGAACTGCTCACCGCCGACGACGTCGCCGAGCTCCTGCACATCCCACGTTCGACAGTCAGCGACTACGCCCGACGCGGCGTGCTGCCGAGCATCATGCTCGGCCGGCACCGACGCTTCGTTCGTTCAGACGTCGACGATGCGATCGAGCGTCTTCGGCGCGGGCGGGCGTCGACGCGATCGCGGTGAGCGCCTGTTTGATACTTGCGGCCTGTCCCCGGTGCGATCTACTCGGCGGCACCGTTGCCCTAACGGCGATGACCCACCGCCGCCCGTCACGCCGGACAGTGTGGGCTCGGTCGATGAACGGCACGGGATCACGTGGCGCCGACAGCGATGCGCGCGCAGTCGGGGGAGGAGGCGCCTCCGAGCGTGTGCGCGCGCCCGCACAGTCCTTTGGTAGCTGAAGGGCGCGCGCCACGGTTGCGAGGTCCGGTGATAACGCCGACGGGCCGGCCTGTCGAGGCCTCGCTCGATCAACTTGGACATCGCGCGTCGTTCTCCGAGCGGCCGAACAAGCGAGACTGCTGGCGACCGTGGCCGGTGAGGCGGATCACGTAGTCGCCGCCCTGTCACCTCGTATCCCCACGTGCCGCCACCCCTGACACCGTGACAGGGGGGCCGCTGTCGGTGAGTGCTCCCGAGCAACGGCGAGCCGTCGCAGTCGAGATTCCGGGCTATGCGAATGCTGCCCCAATCACCGCGGCATCCTGATCGCGAGGCATGAACGATGCGTAAATCTCAGTCGTGGTGATGGAGGCGTGCCCCATCCACTGCTGGATCGTGCGCAGCGGGATGCCCTCGGCCGCGCACACCGTCCCGAAGGTGTTGCGCATCTGGCGAAGCTCTCGCGGAAGCGCGATGCCTGAAGTCTTCTGCGCTGCGGTGAAGCGCTTGGCGAGGTCATCCTTGTCGATGTGGGCGCCGGTCCGTCCAACGAACACCAGATCCGTGGGCCCCACGAACCACTTGCGGGTCTTCAGGCGCTCGAGCGCCTGAGCGATCTCATCGCACATCGGGACGGTCCGCCCCGAGCCTGACTTTGGCGTGTCGGTCACGCCCATCGTGCGCGAGTCCACGACGCGGATCACCTTGGCGCGACAGTCGATGTGCTCCCATCTGAGAGCGATCGCCTCGCCGGGACGCAGTCCCGCCATCGCCATTGTCATGATCACGATGGCATCCTGCTCGCGTTCCCGGCTGCTGCGCTTACGCCCAGGTCTGGCCGCCCCGGATCGATCGCCGCGACGTAGCTGCGCCAGAGCGCGACGAAGCTCGGGCTTCGTCAGGTACTCCTCACGACGCAGCGGATCGTCGGATCGCTTCCGACGGCTGCGATAGGCGGGAACCTCCAGCGTCGGATCCGCTGACACCCAGCCTTGCGCCAGGGCGTACGCGAAGAATCCCGCGAGAACCTGCGCGTAGGTGGAGCGCATCTTCCTCGACGTGGGCTGGTCCAACACCTTCCCGTTGCGCATGGGCTTGAGATCCTCCGCGAGCCACCGTCGCAGTTCAGCCGCCTCGAGCGTGTCGATATGGCGATCGGCGCCCAACTCGCGAGCAACGCGATGTGCGTAGCTCGTCATGTTCTTGGCGTGCGCGTGCTTCCAGGCCTCGTGCTCGCCATTCGCGTCGTCTTCCTTCCTCGCGGCGAGCCACCGGTCGACAGCGTCACGAAGCCGTGGGCGCGCCTCCTCGGCGCATCGCTTCGCCTCATGCTCGGCTCTCCGCGCGTATCGATCGATAGCCTCGGGCACCAACTGCCACGCGCCGCCGACGCTGAGAATCCCCTCCGGCGCCCGCCCACGACGCTCCACCCAGCCGCCGATGGCCCGCCCTCTCGGCTTCGCGAGCTCACTCGCCGATGGCACGAGCCAGCCTCGGCCGAGCGCCGGCTCTGCGTGCGAGGCGCCCCACCGAAAGCGCGCATAGATCACTGGACCGCCGCCCTGATCCTTGACGCGGAGGGTGACCTTCAGGCTCGGACTCGCTGCCATCGTGAGCCGATCGTACACCTCGCGGAGGACCATCCCACAAATCATCCCACAACCCAACCTGATCGAGCCTCGCGAAAGCCCCCGTATTTAGGGCCTTCAATCCGAGAAACACTGGGATTGACGCTGTTTCGCAAGGTTGAGGGCCTTGTGGGGGGATTCCCCCGTGGAGGTTCGAGTCCTCTTCGGCGCATTGCAGCAGCAGATAGAAAAGGCCCGCAATCGCGGGCCTTTTTTGTACCGGACGTAGCCGACGGTCAGGTACCGCCGGGCTGATGCCGACGCACGAAGCGCCGTGCGGCCGTGACATACACCGCCACGCCGACGACGAAGATCGTCAAGGCGGCCGGGACTGACCACCACAGACGCGCGGCAATGACCGGCAGTCCAACGAGGATCCAGGAGCCCGCCGCGCGAGTCAGCATGCCTCTCGCGCTTCGTTCCGCGAACCGGTCAGCGAGTCCCACACACAGAGCATAGTGAGCGCTCACCCACGCAGAGAGGGCCACCCCGGGAGGCAGGCCTCTCGCATGTCCGGCTCGTATGGTCCTCCCCAGCCGCCATGTCCGGCCACAACCACCACCCTCTGTCGCGCGGGTCAGTGGCCCGCCGGCGGCCACGGGACGAGCGGCTTTCCGACCTCCCAGTGAGTGCCGAACGAATCCGCGATCGGGCCCAGCCGCCAGCCGTGCCCGTCAGACACCGGGGCAACCTCGCGCGCGCCCGCGGCGACCGCGCTCTGCAGCGCCGCCGCCGCGACCGCCGCCCGGCCGCGCCGCACCGCGAGCTGGGCGACGACGGCGACCGTGGGCTCACCCACAGGCGTCACGCGGCGCGTAGCGGTGGTGCAACAGGAACGTGTTGGCGTCCGGATCCCTGAAGATGGCGTTGTGGCAGACGCCGCTGTCGAACTGCGTGATGAACTCCACGCCGCGCGACTCGAGCTCGGCGCGCGACGCGTCGACGTCGTCGACCCGCAGGGCGATCGGGAATGCGTGCGGCGTCAGCTCGCGACCGATCGCCGCGGCGTCGATGATCTGCAGCGTCAGTCCGCCGGCCTCGAACTCGGCACCGGGCACCTTGCCGTACTCCGTCGAGCACGGCAGGCCGAGCACGTCGCCGTAGAAGGCCTTCGACGCGGCGTAGTCGGAGATCGGGATGCAGACGAAGTCGACGCCGGTGACGATCGGTGTGGTGGTGGTCATCGTTGGCTCCTAACGGTGGTGGTGGTCATGGAAGGTCCATCGACGCGAGCTGCTCGCCGAGGCGGTCGAACGCGCTGGCCAGGCCCACCGGGGCGTTGGCGAAGGCCTCGTCGGACACGACGACGACCGCGTGGAAGCGCATCTCCGTGCGGCCGTCCCCGAGGTCGAGGAACGTCACCGTCGCGACCCGGTCGTCGGCGCCCCACGACAGCAGCGACGGCTCGACGACCTCCCGATACACGGTGTCCATCGGCATCAGCGTGCCGTCGGCGTCGCAGACCGACATGAGGGCAAAGCGCCCGCCCGGCCGCACGTCCATCGTGACCGAGGCAAGGGGCGTGCTCCAGCCGCGCTTGCCCCACCAGCAGGCAAGCCGGGCGGGCTCGGTCCACGCCCTCCAGACGAGCTCGCGCGGCGCGTCGTAGATGCGCGTGATCTCGATCTCGCGCGCGCCCGGCTCGTCGATCTCGAGGTCAGGCATTACGCGGCGGCTCGTCGAGCTCGCGCAGGTGTTCGCCGAGGCGGTCGAAGCTCTCGTCCCAGAACTCTCGGTACTCCTCGAGCCAGCCGGCAGCCTCCCCGAGCGCCGCACCATGCAGGCGCGACGGGCGCAGCTGCGCGCTGCGGCCACGCACGATGAGCCCTGCGCGCTCGAGCACCTTGAGGTGCTTGGAGACCGCCTGCAGCGACATCGCAAACGGCGCGGCGAGCTCGTTCACCGTCGCCTCGCCGCCGGCGAGCCGTGCGAGGATCGCGCGGCGCGTCGGATCGGCGAGCGCCGCGAACGTCACGCTGAGCTCGTCGACCGCCACGCCTCATCATCCAGTTGGTTGCTCAACATACTGGTTGATTATGAGGCTGCCGACAAGCAGATGTCAAGGACGGCGGCAGCCCGAGACGACGAGCCGTCGGCCATACGGGCGAGTGCCCTTGCTCCGGCGAAGCGGAGGGGCAGGTGCGGCGCGGCCGCCGAGGAGGGGGAAGCGGCCGCGCAGCACACCTGCGACGGGGCGGCGCAATCAGGGGGAGCGCCTCCGTTATCCCCTTGTCCGCACGAGACGCCGATTTGGATCACTCGCGCACGCGCCGGGCGCGCAAACCCATCAACCCGCGAGCGCGAGCGAGCGGTTCGTCGCCTGGAACTCGGCCCCGACCTCGACGAGAATGTCGAGCATCGCGACGGCAGCCGGCGACTTGAACCCGCCGGCGAGCGTCGCGGCGAGGATGTGGCGCACGGGCGGGCGGCCCTCGAGCTGGCGGATGACGACGTCGTCGCGGACGGCGACGAGCGCGAGGTCGGGGACCAGGCAGACGCCGACGCCGGCGGCGACGAAGCCCTGGATCGCCGCGTAGTCGTCGGAGTGAAAGGCGACCTTCGGCTCGAAGCCGGCGCCCTGGCAGGCGCGCTGCAGGACCGCGCCGTCCGGGCACGTGCCGGTCGTCCCCATGATCCACGACTCGTCGGCGAGGTCCTTGAGGCGCACCCGGGCCTTGCGCGCCGCGGGATGGCAGGCTGACAGGCAGACGTACATCGGGTCCGCCAGCAGCGGGTGGCGTTCGATCGCCTTGTCGGTGATGCGGTCGAACTCCGACTCGACCGTCAACGCGATCTCGCACTCACCGCACTTCAGGCACTCGAGGCACTCGTCGGGCTCACGCGGCTCGAGCGTGACCTCGACGCCCGGGAAGCGCTCGCGGAAGCGGCCGATCGCGCGTGGCGCGATCGTCGCGCCCGCGGTCGGAAACGACACGAGCCGCAAGCGCCCGCCGCGCACGCCGGCGATCGCGTCGAGCTCGGCCTCGGCGTCGGCGAGCCGCGCGAGGATGACCTCGGCGTGGCCGACGAGCGCACGGCCGGCCTCGGTCAGTCGCACGCCGCGCGCATTGCGGTCGACGAGCACCGTTCCCGCCTCGCGCTCCAAAGCCGCGATCTGCTGCGAGACCGCCGACTGCGTATACGCCAGCGACTCCGCCGCGGCGGAGAAGGAACCGCGTATCGCGACCTCCCGCAAGACCTTCAATCGCTTCACGTCGAGCATTAGCGCACCTTATCGCAAGCACATCGGAATGTCATTTGTGCTCATGGGTGGCCCGCGGGAGAATTGGCACATGCCAACCGACGAATCGCAAAGGAGATCCCCGATGTATCCCAGTCACAGCATCGTCATCCGCCACGCTCTCGACGAGGACGTGCGCACGCTCATCGGCCTCGCCGCCCTCGACAGCCGCCGCGAGCTCACCGGCCCCGCCCTGCTCGCCGAGGTCGACGGCGTCCCGCGCGCCGCGCTCGATCTGTGGGACGGCAGCGTCGCCGCCGACCCGTTCGCGCACACGAGCGAGCTCGTCGAGCTGCTGCGCATGCGCGCCCGCGGGATCGCCGCCGCCGAGGGCACGCGCGCGACGTGGAGCGCCCGCGTGAAGGGCCTCGTCCGCCGGCCGCAGGCCGCACGTTGTTGAGCACGCACCGGCCCGGGCGGGCCCTCAGCCCCTGAGCCTGTCGGGAACGTCGCGCCGCGCGAGCGCAGGGACGTTCGCGACAGGCGCCGAGACGCCCGCCCAGGCCGGCGGTCTGCTGTGATGACGCGATCACGGCCGCGAACTTCACCTGGCGCGACGGCGAGCGCACGATCCACTTCGGTCGTGGTGCGCTCGACGCCGCGCTCGCGTCGCTCGGCCGCGGCTACGCGCTGCTGACGACGTCGCGGGCGCTCGAAATGGCGCCGGCGCTCGGCGACCGCGCCGGCGTCGTGTACTCCGTCGCGCCCGGCCGCGTCGACGAGCTCGCGGGTGAGCTGCTCGAGGAGTTCGACGTCGAGCTGCTCGTCGCGCTCGGCGGTGGGCGCGTCATCGACACGGCGAAGGCGCTCGCGGCGGCCGCCGAGCCCGGCTCGCGGCCGCGCGTCGCGGCGATCCCGACGACGCTCAGCGCCGCCGAGATGACCGCCGTGCACCGCCGCGCTGCCGGTGCCGACGTGTCGCTGCCCGGGGTGCGCCCGGTGATCGTCGTCAACGATCCGTCGCTCAGTGCCTCTCAGCCACTGGCTGCCCTGGCCGCGAGTGCGGCGAACGCGCTCGGCCACGCCGCCGAGGGACCGGCGACGATCCGCGCGTCGCCGGTGCCGACGCTCGCCGGGCATGAGGCCGCACGGCTCATCGGCGCGGCCTACGCGACGACGCCCGACGATCCCGACCGCGACATGCTCGCCCTCGGCGCCCTGCTGTCGGGCTACGCGATCGACAGCGGCGGCTACGGCCTGCACCACGTCATGTCGCAGACGCTCGCGCGCCTCACCCCGTCCGGGCACGGGGGCGCGAACGCGGCGATGCTGCCGCACACGCTCGTGGCGCTGCAGCGCCGCGGCGCGCCCTGGGCGGGCAGTGTCGTGGGCCTCGCGACCGACCTCGCCGGCCGCGCCGGCGCGACGCACCTGCGCGATCTCGGCGTCACCGAGGACGAGCTCGATCGCTGCGCGGAAGCCGCGGCGCAGCGCAGCGAGCTCGATTTCACGCCGCCGCGACCCGATCGCGACGAGCTGCGCGCGCTGTACGCCGCCGCGTACTGAGCTTCACGGTCCTACGGAGGCAAAACGCATCGTGCCAGCCGGGGTCACCGTCAAGGCGTCCGTCATGTGGACGGTTTGACGGGGACCCCTCGCGGCGATGCGCCCAGGCGGTGGCGTGCAACCGCGCGGGCAGTGAGGCGGGCAAAAGCCACACGGCCCATCGGCGGATCGCGATACTGCGACGCCGATGCCCGAACCGATCCTGCAGCTTTTGACCGAGGCGATCGCCGCGACGCCCGCGCGCTGCTCCTACGCGGAGGCGCGCCACGTCGCGACCGACCGCGAGGACCTGCTCGTGCGCAACGGCCGCGTCGCGGAGGTCGACGGCGACAGCGTCGAAGGCATCGGCGTCCGCGTCCGCGTCGGCGGCGGCTGGGGCTTCGCCGCGACACGCGAGCACACGCCGGCGGCGATCGAGCGGGCGCTCGCGCGGGCGCTTGCGATCGCTGAGAGCCAGCCGGCCTCCCCGGCGGGACCGCTCGCGGCGGTGCCGCCGGCCAGCGGCCATTGGTCCGGTGGCTACGAGCGCGACCCGTTCGACGTCTCGCTGGAGGACAAGCTTGCGTTGCTGCTGCACGCCGAGGCGGCCCTGCGCGGCGACCCGCGGATCGTGCGCTCCGACGCCGAGTGCTCGAGCCGGCGCGTGCGCACGGCGTTCGCCTCGACCGACGGCGCCGCGTGCACGCAGGAGCGCATCGAGTGCTCCGGCGGGATCTCCGCGATCGCCGTCGACGGCGACGAGCTGCAGGTGCGCTCCTACCCGAGCGCCCACGGCGGCCTCGCGGCGACGAGCGGATGGGAGCACCTGCTGAGCCTCGACCTCGCCGCACACGCCCCGCGCGTCGCGGCCGAGGCGATCGCGCTGCTGACCGCGCCCCCGTGTCCGGCCGGCCGCAGCACCGTCGTGCTCGACGTCGACCAGCTCGCGCTGCAGATCCACGAGTCGATCGGGCACGCGCTCGAGCTCGACCGCATGCTGCTCGGCGAGGCGGGCTATGCCGGCACGAGCTGGGTCACCGTGAGCGACCTCGGCACGCTGCGCTATGGCTCCGAGCTGCTGCACGTCACCGCCGACGCGACGCTGCCGGGCGGCCTCGGTTCGTTCGGCTGGGACGACGAGGGCGTCGCGGCGATGCGCACGCCGCTCATCGAGTCCGGGATTCTCTGCGCCGCGCTGTCGGACCGCCAGGCCGCGGCGACGATCGGGCTCGAGCGTTCCGGCGGCTGCGCGCGCGCCGACGGCTTCGCGCGCCAGCCGATCGTGCGCATGACGAACGTCTCGATCGAGCCCGGCGAGGCCGGCTCGCTCGCCGATCTCGTCGCCGACACCGGTGAAGGGCTGTACCTGGAGACCAACCGCTCGTGGTCGATCGACGATCGCCGGCTGCAGTTTCAATTCTCGACGGAGGTCGCGCGAGAGATCCGCGGCGGGGAGCTCGGCAGGCTGCTGCGAAACCCCTCCTACGCCGGCGTGACGCCGCGCTTCTGGGGCCGCCTGGACGCCGTCTGCTCGCGCCCCGCATGGGAGCTGCGCGGCGTCGGCAACTGCGGCAAGGGCGAGCCCGGGCAGCTCATGCGCGTCTCGCACGGCGCCGCACCGGCACGCTTTCGCGACGTCGAGGTCGGGGTGGCGTGACGGGCGAGGACCCGCTCGAGATCGCCGAACGCGCGCTGGCCCTCGCCGGCGCCGACACGCAGGTCACCGTCGTGCGCGAGCGCTCGCTGATGTCGCGCTTCGCGCGCTCCTCGCCGACGCAGGCGACGTCGATCGACGACACGAGCGTCGAGATCCTCTGCCTTCGCGACGGCCACACCGCGAGCGCCTCCACCAACCGCCTCGACGACGACGCGCTGCGTGCGACGGCCGCGCGCGCGGACGCCGCCGCGCGCGCCGCGGCGGCCTCAGGAACGGGCGCACACCCGGGCTTCGCGGAGCCCGCGGCCATGACCGATCACGACGGATTCGACGCCGATACGGCCCGGCTGGATCCGGCGCGCGCCGCGGCCGCGCTGCGCGCCGCGTTCGCGGTCGCGGCCGAGCACGGCATCGAGGCGTTCGGCGTCTGGACCGAGGGCGACGTGCACACCGCGATCGCCGCGTCCAGCGGACTGCGCCTGCGCGACCGCTCGACCGACGCCTTCATGAAGATCATCTGCCGCGCGCTCGATGGGCGCAGCGGCTACGCCTCCGACGCCGCCGCGGCCGGGTCGGCGCTCGATCCCGCGGCGCTCACGCTGCGCGCCGCCGCGAAGGTCTCAGACGCGCCGCTCGCCGAGCTCGGCCCCGGCAGCTACCCGGTGGTACTCGAGCCCGAGGCCGTCGGCGGGCTGCTCGAGTTCCTCGGCGCCCTCGCGCACAACGGGCTCGCGCACGCCGAGGGGCGCGGCGCGCTCTCCGAGTGCCTCGGCACGCGCGTCGCCGCGCCGTCGATAACGCTGAGTGACACGCCCGCGCACCCGCGCACCCTGGCGCGGGCGTTCGACATGGAGGGCGTGCCGAAGGCGCCGATCGTGCTGATCGACGGCGGCATCGCCGCGAACGTCGTCCACGACCGCCCGTCGGCCGCGCTCGCCGGCACGCACTCGACCGGGCACGCGACCCAGCCCGGCGGGTCGCCGTGGGGACCGGCCGCATCGAACCTCGTGCTCGCGGGCGGCGATGCCGCATCGGCCGCCGAGCTCGCCGCGCCGATCGAGCACGGCATCTACGTGACTCGCCTGTGGTACGTCAACACCGTGCGTGAGAAGGAGACGCTGCTGACCGGGATGACTCGCGACGGCACGTTCCTCATCGAGAACGGCGTCATCACGCGCCCGCTGCGCGACGTGCGCTTCACGGACTCCGTCCTGCGCATGCTGTCGCAGACCGAGGCCCTGACAGCGCAGCAGCGGCTCGTCACCGAGGGCGACTTCTACGGCCGCCGCTTCGCCGACGGCGTCGTCTGCCCCGCGCTGCGCGCCCGCGGCTTCCGTGTCACCGGCGCCACGACGGACTAACCCGTCACCCCGTCCAGGAGGGCGATGGCGTCGTCGGCGAGGGCGACGACGTCGGGCGAGCTCACGACCGGATCCTGCGGGCGCCCGCTCGCGGCGACGAGCGGCGGCTCAGATCAGAGCTTGAGCAGGATGATCGTGTTCGCGATGAACGCGAGCGCGAAGCCGATGGTCCAGCGGTTCAGGTTGCGCTCGACGAGCGAGCCGCCACCGAAGGGCCCCGCTCCGGTGCCGACGCCGAAGGCGCCGGACAGGCCGGCGTCCTTGCCCGAGTGCATGAGCACGAGGAAGATCACGGCGATCGCCAGGCCGACCTGGACGACGGACAGGATGTTTGCCATGCCGTCAGGGTACAGGCCCGCGCCCCGCCGACGCGCACGAAGGACGCGTCCGCCGCCGTCGGGCACACCGCGGCATCCGCCGCCCAAGCCGCGACGGGCTTCAGCCCTCCTCGTCGATCGCCCGCAGGACGTCCATCGCCTCGGCGCGTAGCTGGCGGTCGAGCAGGCGGTGGTCGCGCTCGGACAGCTTGCCGGTCTCGAAGTCCATCTCGGCGTCGCGGATCTCGCGGTACTTTGCCTGCTTGCGTGCCTCGAGCTCCTCGAGCCGGTCGCCGCGATCGTCGCGCGTGTCGATCGCGCGCTTGCGCAACGGCGCGGACACGATCGCCGCGACGGCGGCGATGATCGCGACGATGACGAGCAGGGCAACGACGTCCACGAGCGGCTACGGGGCGTCGGTGGCCGGCGCCCCGGTGCTGTGCCCGGCCGCGCGCCCGAGCTCCTTCGCGAGGCGCGCGGCGTACTTCGCCTGCGCGCGGCGGCGCAGCGGATCGCGCTCGCCGGGCCAGATCGCGATCAGCCCGCCGAGGAAGACGATGATCGCGCCGAGCCAGATCCACGTCACGAGCGGCGACGTGATGAGCCGGAACGTCGCGGGCGGCGGGTTCGTCACGTAGCGATTGGCGAGCCCGCGCAGCGCCTGGCCGAGCAGCTGTGCCTCGACCTTCGCCGGGATCTTGCCCTGCGCCGCCGCGAAGACCTTGTCGCCCTGGTCGATCTCGGGCTGCAGCGCAGCCTTGTCGGGCGTCATCGCCGCCCAGATGTCGCCGCGCAGCCCTGCCCGCAGGCCGACCTCACTCGTCGCCTCGCCGCCGAGGAAGCGACTGATCGGGCCGAGGCTCAGGTCGCGCGAGGGGAAGTAGCTGCGCTCGGGATGCAGTGTCGTCACGAGCTTGCCGTCGCGGCGCACCGCGACGACGGATCCGAAGGAGATCTTCTCCAGGCGCCCGTCGCTCGTCGTCGAGATCCGCGACGTCGGCCTGACGTACGTGAAGACGGTGTTGCCGACCTTCGCCGTCTGCCCCGGCTTCATGACGACGTCGCGGGCGTCGTTGAACGCCGTCGACGCCGCGACGCCGATGAACAGCGCGGCCATGCCGACATGCACGATGTAGCCGCCGTAGCGGCGGCGGTTGCGTCCGACGAGCGACAACAGCGCGGCGAGCGGTGCCTCGCCGCTCATCCGGCGGCGGACCCCCACCCCACGCCAGAACTCCTGCCCGACGCTCGCGACGACGAACGCCCCGACGACGAACATCGCGAACGCCAGCGGCCGCGACCCCACGCCGAGCACGGCAAGCACGACGCCGAGGCCGATCGCCAGGCCGGCCGGCACGAGGAAGTTGCGGCGCGCATTGGACGCCGTCGCCTTGCGCCACGCGATGACGGGCCCGATCCCGCTCAGGAGCACGAGCACGAGCGCGAGCGGCACGGTGTACTTGTCGAACCAAGGCGGGCCGAGCGCGCGGCGATTGCCGGTCAGCGCCTCCGCGATGAGCGGCCAGAAGGTCCCCCAGAAGACGACGAAGGCCATCGCGACGAGGACGAGGTTGTTCGCGAGGAAGATCGCCTCACGCGACAGCATCGAGTCGAGGCGGTTGTCCGAGCGCAGCGCCTGACGACGCCACACGACAAGGCCGATCGAGGCGATGATCATCGCGCTGATGAGCGCGACGAACGGCACCCCGAGCGTCGAGGCGCCGAACGCGTGGATCGAGTCGAGGATCCCCGAGCGCACGAGGAACGTGCCGAGGATCGACAGGATGCCGGTCGTCAGGACGAGCGAGATGTTCCAGATCTTCAACATCCCGCGCTTCTCCTGGATCATGATCGAGTGCAGGAACGCGGTGCCGGTCAGCCACGGCAAGAGCGACGCGTTCTCGACCGGATCCCAGGCCCAGTAGCCGCCCCAGCCAAGCTCGGTGTAGGACCAGCGGGCTCCGAGCAGGATCCCGATTCCGAGGAAGAACCACGCGGCGAGCGCGAAGCGGCGCGTCGCCCGGATCCAGTCCGCGGCATCGACCTGGCGGGTGATGAGCGCGCCGATCGCGAACGCGAACGGGATCGCGAACAGCGTGTAACCCGAGTAGAGCATCGGCGGGTGGATCATCATGCTCGGGTGGCGCAGCAGCGGGTTCAGCCCGTTGCCCTCCGGCGGCACGCTCGCGAGCACCCCGAACGGCGTCACCGAGAAGACGAGCAGCGACGCGAAGAACGCCGCGAAGCCGAGCAGGATCGCGGTCGCGTACGGCGCGACGCGGCGCAGCTGCTTGCGCGTCAGGAACAGCACGAGGCTCGACCACAGCGACAGCAGCCAGACCCACAACAGCAGCGAGCCCTCCTGCGAGGACCACGCGGCGGCGGCGCGGTAGAACGTCGGCGTCGTCGTCGACGAGTGGCTGGCGACCGTCGCGAAGCTGAAATCCGAGCGCAGGAACGCGAGCTCGAGGATGAAGAACGCGCCGCTGCACAGCGCGGCGATCGCGTACACCGAGCGCCGGCCCGAGACGACGAACTCCGGCTTGGCGCGGCGGGCGCCGTAGATGGAGGCGCAGATCCCGTACGCGGCGACGACGAGGACGAGGATCAGAAGCGCGCGGCCTACGATGGCCACGGACTCAGCTCTTCTGGTTCTGCGTGGCGTCCTCGACGAACTTCGAGGGGCACTTCGTCACGAGCGAGTCGCGCTCGCCGACGAACGTCGAGCCCTCCTTGCGGACGTTGACGATGACCTCCCTGCCCTCGCGGAACGCGTCGGACACGACGCCCGTGTAAGAGACCGGTACCGATGCGCTGCCGTTGCGGTCCTTGACGCGGAAGTCGATGCCGTCGGTGGTCTTGCGCAGCGTGCCGTCCTGGACCTTGCCGGTGAGCTGGTAGGAGACGCCGGCGTGCGCGGTTGCGAGCTGGCTCGGCGAAACGGCCTCGCTGGACGCGTTGATGCTCGTGAAGACGAGCGCGACGGCGAGCATCACGGCGGCACTCAGCGAGACGACGAGGCGGATCCTGCGTTTGCGGGCGGGCTGCATCGACGGTCAAGTATCGCAGTCGGGCCGCTCGTGAAAGCCGGTCCTCCCAGGTGGGCCGCCGAGCGCCAGCTCAGCCCCCGGCGACGCGCCAGCTCAGCATCGGCGGCGCGCCAGCTCCAGGCGTGAGGCAGGAAATGTCCGTTGCAACAGAAACCTTTGGGGCTGCGAGGAGTCCTTGTCGATAGACCCATGACCTCGATGACCGTCAAGCTCGCCACAGCACCCCGTCCGACCGCCGCCGGACGCCGGCTGCACATCGTCCCGCGACCGCGGCCGCTGCCGGAGCCGATGCACCCCGCGGAGCGCCGTATGCGCGACGCCGGTGGGCCCGACGATCGCGCCTGCTACTCCTGCGGTTGCGGCTTTCTCTTCGAGGCCCCCGTGTCGACCTCCGTGCAGTGCCCGCACTGCCACGGCGCCCAGGCCTGGTAGATGCGCATCGTGCCGACACCGCCCCCGCTCGCGCGGGACCGGCGGTCGGCCTACAGCAGCTGCGGCGCCTCGGCGGCGCGGAACTCGACGAGCCGCGCCAGGCCGTCGAACTCGAGCGGCTGCGAGCTCAGCGTCGCCCCGGTGCCACCAGTGAGCGTGCGACGGTGCGTCGCGTGGATCCCGACCGTGTGGAAGCTGCGCTCGGTGCTCCCGTCGAGCTCGAGATCGGGCACGAACAGCGTGAGCGTGTTCATACGCAGGTGCGAGACGCGGTCCAGCGAGACACTGACCTCGAGCCCGCGCGCGCTCTCGTGCGCCCGGATCTCCTCACCGCGGAAGTTGTGGCGACCCATCGGACCGCTGTAGGTCAGCCGCGGCTCGCCGCCGAACTCGCCGGGCGTGTACGTGATCGTCGTGTCATCGTGGACGAACTCGAAGACACTGGTTCCCTGGCATTGCACAGCCATGCGTGCCCCTGACGTTCGGGAGGACTGCGAAGTCGACATGGTGAGGCCGCGACCCTCGGCTGTCCAGCGATTTCGGAAGAAATTAGGTTCGCACCTAAGACCCGTGAGCGTTCAACTATGAGCGCCGGCCGCCCGCCGCGCCGCCGGCGGCGTCAGCGCCCGAGCAGGTAGTCGGCGACGAGGTCGGGCTGCGAGAGCGCCATGAGATGGCCTCCGGGCAGGACGTCGGGCTCGATGCCGATCCGCTCGCGGGCGACGGTGCGCTGGAACTCGAGCGGGAAGAAGCGGTCGTCGGCGCCGCACAGGACGCGGGTCGGGATCGCGGGCCAGCCGCTGAAGTCGCACACCGACTCGAACACCGCGCCTGCCTCGGGGCGCTGGTGGGGCTCGCCCTCGGCGGCGACTTCGGGCGCGACATCGTGCAGGAAGTACGTCTGCAGGTCGAACTCCCCGTAGCCGCCGGCGCGCGCCGCGGCCATGCGGGCGTCCAGCGCGCGGGTGTTCGCCCACCACTGCCCGGCCCGCTCCCCAGCGACGGGGATCATCGCGTTGACGAAGTGAAGCGACGTCGCCGCCACTCGCTCGAGCGCCGCTGCAGCCGTGAAGCCGCCGAGCGACTGCGCGACGAGGCCGACGTCGTCGCGGTCGCCGACCGCGTCGACGACGAGCTGGGCGTACGCGTTCAGGTCGGCGTCCTCGTCGTCGCCCGGCAGATCGACGGCGATCGCCTCGTGGCCGGCGGCGCGCAGCCGCTCGGCGACGCGGCTCCAGTACCACGCCGCCCCGCCGGCACCGGGGATGAGGATGAACGTGTGCATGACGCGATCTTCCCGCAAGATGCGCGTCGCGGGCGTCACGCGGCGACCTCGCGGCGGGTGATGCGGTAGGCGCCCATCAGGAGCGCAAGCAGCATCCAGAGCGCCCCGCTCGTGGCAGGCTGCGACCGGACGCTAGGCGGGCGTCCGGCGCAGGACCATGATCGCGACGTCGTCGCGCAACGGGCGGCGGGCGGCTCGCAGCCCGTCGACGAGGCGGTCCACGAGCGCCTGGGCATCGGCGCCCGGCGTTCCCGACAGGATCTCGAGCACACGTTGCTCGTCGACGCGAACCCCGTCGAGCTCGATGTCGTGGATACCGTCGCTGCAGACGACGATGGCGTCGCCCGGATCGAGGCTCAGCTCGCACGTCACGAACGCCGGATCGCCGACGGCGCCGAGCAGCGTGCCGTGTGCCGGCGTGCTCTGCACCGCGCCGCGCGCCCGGACGACGAGCGCCGGCGGATGGCCCCCGACGGCGAGCGTGACCCGCGCATCCTCGACGCCCAGGTCGAGCTGCCCGTAGACCGCGGTGCAGGTCTGCATCGCCCTCGCGCCCTCCATGAGCAGCGCGGCGTTGAGATCTGAGAGGATCGCGTCGGGCGTCTCGCGCAGCATCGCTGCCGTGCGCATCGTGTAGCGCGCGAGCGACGTGACGGCGGCCGCGGCGGGGCCCTTGCCGCAGACGTCGCCGAGAAAGAAGCCCGCGCGAGCGGCCGACAGCGGGAACAGATCGTAGAAGTCGCCGCCGACCTCCTCCGGCGCCGAGGGCTCGTAGTGCACGGCGACGTCGAGGCCGGGGATTTGCGGCAGGCGCGGTGGAGACAGGCTGCGCTGCAGCGTCCGCGCGAGCTGCTCGGCGTGGCGCTGGTGGCGCAGCGCCTGCAGGCGAAGCCCTTGCTCGCGCTGCAGCTCTCCGGCGAGGATCTCGCGATCCACCAGCGCGTCGAGGCGCTCGCGGGCCGCGTGCGCGCGGTCGAGCGCCGCGTCGCGGCGGTCGCGGGCCGAGAGCTCGCGCTGCTCGGCGGCGTGCGCGCGGCGCTGTGACGCTCGCGTCCGCTGGCGTGTCGCCCGCGTGCCGACGTGGGCGCTCGTCGCCGCGCGGGCGGCGTCGTCGAGGCGCTGGGATGCGGCGTCGAGGCGCTGGAGCGCGAGGTTGCGCTCATCGGCGAGGCGCTCACGCGACAGCGCGGCCTCGTCGCGAGCATCGGCGCTCGCGTCGCGCTCGTCCGCGGCGTCGAGTCGGCCGCGCGCGCTGCCATCACGGTGCGGGGCATCGTCGGCGACGGCGCCCGCCCGAGGGGCGAGGGCTTCCCGACGATTCTCCGGCGAGGCGCCGGGCACGGTCCGTCTCCAAGCCGGCTGGACCCGAGTCTCGGAGATCCCCGCGCCCATCCAATCGACACTTTCAGCGTACCCGTTTGCCCGCGCCGTCCCGGACGGGCCTCAGCAGTCGATGCACAGCATGACGTAGCTCTAGAGCCACCAGCCGAAGCAGGCCGAGCGCCAGTCTGGGCGCTCACGTTCATAGAAGTGGTGACATCCGTCCGGGCGTCCGACGAATCGAGCTGCAGGCGCGTTGCACCACGGGCCTGCGCCCATCGCCTGGCTTCGTCGAGCAGTTGCTTGCCGATCCGGCGCGATCGCTGCTCCGGGTGAACAGCGAGATCCTCGACCCAGACGCGACGGCCGAAGCGCACCGATTCGATGTCGTCGTAGGCCGTGCAGAAGCCGACGTAGTCACCTTGCACGGTCGCCACGTGCACGAGGACCGAGTCCGACGACAGCGCGCGCCGCAGCACCGCTGTCGCACGATCTGGATCCCAGCGGGGCGGACGCGAGCCGGGAGGCGCGAAGAGCCACTCGTACATCGAGGTCATCCGATCGACGTCGGTGAGCCTCGCCAGCCTGACGGTCGCGTTTGCCATCGACTCCACCTCTTTCAGTTCAGACCAGGCATCATCGCCCGTCCCCTTGACAACGGCCGCAGGAAGTGGGTGAGTGTGTATCCGTTGCAGCCGGGAGGGGCCCGGCTACCGAGCGCAGGTCGAGGGGGAGCTTGAGATGTCCGGGACCGCTCGCTGGTTGCAGGTGCGTGTGTGGGCGATCGTGCTGGCGTTCGGGCTGCTCGCGGCCGCGCCGGCCGCTGCCCATCCACCGCCGCCGAACGGCGATACCCCGGTGCTCATCCCGGGCGCGAAGCCACTTCCGGTCGACGAGGAGTCCGAGGCGGAACTCCTGCGACGCGACTTCTACTTCGAGACGCGTCGCACGGCCGGCGACCAGCCGCTCAGCACGCAGCAGGCCGGCGCCGAGCGCGCGAAGGCCGACGCCCAGGCGCGCCGGCTGCGGTTCGGCCTACCCGTGCCGCGACCGTCGGTGTTCAACGGCGCGTGGTCGGGGATCGGGCCTGACCCGATCGTGCAGGTCACGCGCAGCACACCGATCTTCAACGCCGTGAGCGGGCGCATCGGCGCAATCGCCATCCGGCCCAGCAACGGGCAGATCGTCCTCGGCGCCGCGCAGGGCGGCATCTGGCTCTATGACGCCGTGACGCAGACGTGGTCGCCGCACAGCGACGACTCGCCTTCGCTGTCGATCGGCAAGATCGCCATCGCACCCTCCGACGACCGCGTCATCTACGCCGGCACCGGCGAGGGTGCGCTGTCCGGCGACAGCTATTTCGGCAACGGCGTCATCAAGTCCACGGACGGCGGCCAGACGTGGTCGCACGTCTCCGGCGACTACTTCCAGGGCGTCTCGATCTCGGGCCTCGTCGTCGACCCGCGCAACACCGCGCACCTCTACGCGTCGGTTCTGCGCGGCCGCGGCGGGATCCGCCGGGTCACGCCCACAGCACATTCGCGCTACGGCTTCTGGGAGTCCAGGGACGGTGGCGTCACTTGGACCCTGCTCAAGGACGCGGGATCGGAGGCCAACGGCGCGACCGACATCGACATCGACCCGCGAGAGCCGGACACGCTGTACGGCTCGCTGTGGGGCGACGCGATCTACAAGAGCACCGACGCCGGCCATACCTGGTCGAAGATCATGAACGGGCTGCCCGCCGTCGATCCCGTCGGCCAGACGCGCTTCTCGCTCGGGCTCTCGCACCCCGTCGGGGTCGCGCAGGCCGTCCTGTACGCCGGCTTCGGGTGGACGGACCCCGCCGGCAACAACCACCACGCGCGCGTGTTCAAATCGACCAACGCCGGCGCCTCGTGGCAGCTGCTGCCAGCCGGGACCGGCGACGACTCCGTCGACGACTACTGCGCCGAGCAGTGCATTTACGACAACGTCATCGAGGTCGACCAGACGAACCCGAACATCGTCTACGTCGGCGGCCAGTTCAACTACGACATCGGCTCGGGCGGCATCTTCCGTAGCAGCGACGGGGGGACGACGTGGCGAAACCTCGGCTGGGACCAGCACCCCGACTTCCATGCGGTCGCGATCGATCCGGCGCACACCAACCGCGTCGTGATCGGAAGCGATGGCGGCGTCTGGGCGAGCGATGACCGCGGCGGCCGCCCGAGCGCGAGCGATCCGCTGAGCGCGGTCACCTGGCGCGACCTCAATGGATCCGTCGATCCCGACACCGCCGCGGTTACCGGGCGCACGAACCTGGCGATCAGCCAGTTCACCTCGATCGCCAACGTGCCGACCGTGCCGGCGCGCGTCTGGGGCGGGACCCAGGACAACGGGACCCTGCGCAAGTCCGGCTCCTCGCCGACGTGGTTCGACGTCGCCAGCGGCGACGGCGGTCAGGTGCTCGTCGACCCCCTCGACGAGAACTACGTCTTCGGCACCTACTTCGGCATCTCGCCGTACCGCTACGACGACGGCGGTCTGTTCTTCTACTCAAATCAGTCCATCACGAACGGCCTCGACCTCAACGATCGGGCCGAGTTCTACGTGCCGTGGGTCATGAATCAGCGCAATGACCAGCAGCTCTTCCTCGGCACGTACCGCCTCTATCGCACCGACAACGCCAAGGCGGCCAGCGCGGGCGATGTGTTGTGGAAGCCAATCAGCGGCGACCTGACGAGCGGCTGCGCGGGCACCGCCCCCAACGGCGCGCGCGGCTGCCTGCTCTCCGCAGTCGGCGTCGGCGGCGGAGACGCCGTCTACACGGGCTCCGACGACGGCTACGTCTACCTGTCCACGAACGCCCAGACCGCGGAGAACCCGACGTTCAAGCGGCTGAACAACAGCCTCCTGCCCAACCGGCCGGTGACGCAGATCGCGGTCGATCGCAGCAACTACCGAATCGCCTACCTCGCCTACGCCGGCTTCAATGCCGCGACCCCGAATCAGCGCGGGCACGTGTTCGCGACCCTCGACGGCGGCTTGTCGTTCCGGGACATCACGGGCAACCTCCCCGACAGCCCGGTCAACTCGATCATCCTCGACCCGGCGTACGCGAACACGCTCTACGTCGGCACCGACGTCGGCAACTTCGTCACGGCCGACGGCGGCCGCGACTGGTTCCCGCTTGGCACGGGGATCCCGATGTCCTCGACCTGGCAGCTCGATCTCGACCCGTCGCACCGCACGCTCGCGGCCGGCACGCACGGGCGCGGCGCCTTCCGCCTCAACGACGCTGTCACCGCGCCGGCGCTCGTGCTGACGAAGACCGACGGTGACATCCCGGTCGGGTCGGGCAGCAGGATCGACTACACGATCACCCTGGCGAACATCGGCAACCGTGACGCGACCGGCGTGACGATCACCGACCCGCTGAACGGCCGCATGGCGTTCGTGTCAGCCGACCACGGTGGCACGATTCTGCGACGCGTCGTCCGCTGGTCCGGGTTGACGGTCCCGGCGGGTGGCGAGGTGTCCGTGCACCTGTCGATCACGATCAAACCCGGCGGAGGCAACGGGCCGGTCGTCAACGACGGAGTCCAGGCGACCTCGGCGGAGGGCGCGGTGACGACGGGATCGCCGGTGCTGACGCCGATCGCACCGCAGAACGCGGTGTCGGTCACCCCGAAGACGACGACCGACGGAAACAAGCCCGGTAAGAGCGTGCTCGACAAGATCCATGTGCGCAACCTCGGGTACGCGACCGACCACTTCGCCCTGTCGAGCTCCGGCGGGTCCTTCCCCGTCACGTTCCTGGATGCGACCTGCACGAATCCCCAGCCGACGACGCCGACGGTCACCGCCGGCCAGTCGGTGGACGTCTGCGTGAAGACCACCATCCCGTCCGGGGCCACGGGCACGAGCACCGCGACGGTGAAGGCGGCGTCGGTTACCACGCCGAAAGTGTCGGACTCCGCGACGATCGAGATCGTCGCGGTGACCCGCGCCACGCTGCTCGTCGACAACGACAACGACAACCCGGACGTCCAGTCGATCTACGCGGCGGCCCTGACGGCGGCCGGCAAGACGTTCGACACCTGGGACCTGGGAGCCGACACCCGCCTGACGCAGACGTTCCTCAACGCGCACGCGAACGTCGTCTGGTTCACGGGCAACAGCTACCCGGCGCCGATCGCGCCATACGAGGCACGGCTGCAAGGGTTCCTGACCGGCGGCGGACGGCTGCTGATGTCCGGCCAGGACATCCTCGACCAGGCGGCCGGCACGTCGCCGTTCGTCCACGATTACCTGCACATCACGTGGGACGGCTCGGAGGCCCAGAACGACAAACCGACCGACGCCGTGCACGGCGTTTCGAGCAGCCCGGTGAGCCACGGGATCGGATCGGTCGCCCTCGACCACGACGTCCTGAGCGCGACGTTCGAGGACGAGATCACGCCCAACGGAGGCGCGCTGACCGCCTTCACCGACGACGGCGGCGAACCCGACGCGCTGACCTACGCCGGGACCTACAAGGTCGCGTTCCTGGCGTTCCCGCTCGAGGCCTACGGATCGGCGGCCGACAAGGCCGCCCTCGTGGGACGGGTGTACACGTTCTTCGGACCGTGACGCCAAGGAGTCTGTCGATCGTCACGCTGGCGCTCGGTGCCTGGCTCGTGCCGGGCGCCGCCGCGCAGCGGCCGCCGACGGTCATCGGCACGCTGACGCGGGCAGCGCCCGCGGCGGCCGCGTGCCCGAGCGCAGAGCCGTGCGAGCTGCCCGCGACCGCCGTGCAGCTGAGCTTCAAGCGCAGTGGCCGCGTCGCGGCGACGGTCCTCGTGAGCAGGACGTTCCGGCTGCGGCTGGCACCCGGTCGGTACGCGATCTCGGCACGATCGCCGGCCGCGCCGCGGCGAGCCGCCGCCGGCTCCCCCGTCGCCCCGGCCGGCGCCGTCCTGCGGCCGTCGACGGTGCGCGTCCCCCGCCACGGCGTGGTCCACCTGCACCTCACGCTGAGTCGATGATCCCGTTCCCGACGGCTGTGCTTGGCAGCGTCCCGTTGAGCTCGGCGACGGTCGTCCCATACGCAGGCGCTCGCGCGGGCGCGCGATGAGCGCTGCAGCTTCGCCGATTTGCAGGAGCTTCGTGTGAAGCGGACGACGGGGGTCGAACCCGCGACCTTTGGCTTGGGAAGCCAACGCTCTGCCAACTGAGCTACGTCCGCGCGTTCGCCGGATTCTAGGCGCTTGGCCGTGACGGCGCGGCCCGCGCGGCCGCCGCTCTACGCTGGTGGCGTGAAGCGCCTGGCCGTCCCGATCCTCGCCGCCATCGCCGCCGTCGCGCTCGTCGGACTGCTCGCGTACGGGCTCGTGTCGCGCAGCGACGACACCTCGATCGACCAGGCGGTCGCCCGCGGGGAGCGGCCCGTCGCCGCCAGCCGCGAGCTGCCGCTGCTCGGCGCGAGCGGCACGCGATCGATCGCCGACCTGCGCGGAAAGGTCGTCGTCGTGAACTTCTGGGCCTCGTGGTGCGGGCCATGCCAGAAGGAGGTGCCCGTCCTCGACGCCGCACAGCGCCGGCTCGAGCGAGGCGGCAGGGGCACGGTGCTCGGCGTCACGTTCGACGACTCCACGCCCGACTCGCTCGACTTCGTGAAGAAGTTCGGGCTGCGCTACGACAACGTCCGCGACGTCGGCACGAAGCTCGCCGAGCAATACGGCACGAACAAGCTGCCCGAGACGTTCGTCATCGACGCGACCGGCCACATCGCCGCGCTGCACCGCGGGCGGATCGACGAGAAGCAGATGGACGCCGCGCTCGACGAGGCGCTCGGATCGTCATGAGACGCGTCGCGCTGCTGTGCGCGCTCGTCGCGGCGCTCGCCTCTCCCACAGCCGCGCTCGCCGTCGCGCCGAAGGCGTCGCTCGTCGACATCGAGGACGAGGTCATGTGCACCACCTGCAAGATCCCCCTGAACATCGCCGAGAGCGGGCAGGCCGACCGCGAGCGCGCGCTCATCCGCGGCTTCATCGCGCGCGGCCTCGACAAGCAGCAGATCAAGGCCGCGCTCGTCGCGGAGTACGGCGAGGACGTGCTCGCGCTGCCCGACAGCGGGGGCTTCGGCTGGACGGCGTACGCGATCCCGCTTCTGCTCCTGCTCGGCCTCGGCGGCGGGCTCGCGCTGCTGTTGCCGAGCTGGCGGCGCCGCTCGCCGGCGGGCATCGGCGACGACGCCGCCCCGCGCCGGGGCGACGCCGACGCCCGCCGGCTCGACGAGGATCTCGGCCGCTACGCCTGACCGACGTTGCCCCGGCGCTGGATGCCAGCAACACCGGGATTGTTCGGTACAATTGAAATTGTCGCAACCGCACAATTAGGACGTTTGTTCGGTACATTTGGGTCATGGTCGAACCGAACAAACCTTGGGTCCGCCCACGTGGCAGACCGGCCCGCAGTGAGGTCTACGAACGATTGGCGGTCCAGATCGGCGAGCTGCGTGACCGGCTTGGCGGCCTTCCTTCACCCGTCGAGGCCGCGGGCATCTGGCGCGGGATCTGGCTCGAGGAAGCGCACCATTCAACCGCCATCGAGGGCAACACCCTCGTGCTCAAGCAGGTCGAGGTGCTGCTTGCCGAGGGACGCGCCGTCGGCAACAAGGAGCTGAGTGAGTACCTCGAGGTCCGCGGCTACGCCAACGCGGCCGACTGGGTGTACGGCCGCGGCATCGAGCCCGACACGTGGTCGGACGGCGACGTGATCTCGCTCGCCGAGATCCGGCGGATTCATTCGCTTGCGATGACCCCCGTGTGGGACGTCGCGCCGCATCCACAAGCCACCGGACGCGAAGGGCCCGGCGCGTTTCGCGAGCACGACATCGAGCCCTTCCCACGAGGCATGCAGCCGCCGTCGTGGCCCCAGGTTCCCGCTTCGATGCGCGATTGGATCGGAGCAACCCAGCGTCTCGGAGATGTCGCCCGCGTGCTCTTGCCCGAAGCTCTCGCCGAGCTGCACGCGCGCTTCGAGCAGATCCATCCGTTTCTGGACGGCAACGGCCGCACCGGCCGACTCGTTCTCAATCTGCTCCTGGTTCGGCTCGGATACCCGCCCGCGATCATCTACAAGGGCAGCCGGGCGAGATACCTCGCGGCACTGCGTCGCGCGGACGGCGGCGATTTCGGTCCACTCGGAGAGCTGCTCGCTCGTGCCGTGCTTGACAACCTCTACAAGTTCGTCGTGCCGGCGATCGCCGGTCCCGCGCGCCTCGTTCCGCTTCCCGCGCTGGCCAGCGACCTGCTTTCCGCGAATGCCCTTCGGGTTGCCGCGACCCGCGGCAGACTCCAGGCCGCGAAGGCCGCCGACGGGACCTGGCGTAGCTCGCGCGACTGGGTCGACGAGTACGTCGAGTCCCGTTACCGGCGTGCGTGAACGACGCCGGCGCCGGCGTCACATCGCCTGCGGCGCACTGACGCCGAGGAGGTCCAGCGAGCGGGCGATCGTGCGCTGTGCAGCGACACCGAGGGCGAGCCGCAGCGACTCGACGCCGTCGCCCTCGGCGCCGAGCACCTGGCAGTCGCGGTAGAACGCCGTGAACGTCTGCGCGAGCTCGAGCACGTAGGCCGCGATCCGATGTGGCGCGCGGCGCGCGGTCGCCTCGGAGACCTCGTCGCCGAATGCGAGCAGCTTCTTGATCAGTGCGCGCTCGGAGTCGTGCAGCGATCCCTCGAAGCCGGCGGCCTCGCGCAGCGCCAGCGCGACGCGCTCCTCCCCCGCACGGCCGAGGATCGACGCGATCCGCGCGTGGGCGTACTGCACGTAGTAGACGGGGTTGTCGTTTGACTGCGAGCGCGCCAGATCGAGATCGAGGTCGACGGTCGTGTCGTGCGAGCGCTGGAGCATGAAGAAGCGCACCGCGTCGACGCCGATCAGCTCGACGAGCTCGTCGAGCGTCACGAAGTCGCCGCGGCGCTTGGACATCGACGTCGCCGCGCCGCGCTCGACGATGGTGACGAACTGCATGATCACGAGCTCGAGCGCGTCCTTGCGCTGTCCGAGCGCCTCGAACGCGGCCTGCATTCGAGCCGCGTAGCCGTGGTGGTCGGCGCCCCACACGTCGATCAGGCGGTCAAAGCCGCGCTCGATCTTGTCGAGGTGATACGCGATGTCCGACGCGAAGTACGTGTGCTCACCGCTGCCGCGCTCGAGCACGCGGTTCTTGTCGTCGCCGTGGTCGGTCGTGCGCAGCCACAGCGCACCGTCGGCGCGGTAGGTCTCGCCGCGTCGACCGAGCTCCTCGAACGTGCGGGCGACCGCGGTCGGCGCGCCCGCGTGCAGGGTCGCCTCCGAGAACCAGACGTCAAAGTCGACTCGCATCGCCCGCATCGACGCGCGGATGCCGTCGAGCAGCAGGACGACGCCCTGCTGGGCGATCGCGTCGATGTCGCCGGTCCCCGCATCGCCGATCTGCGCGGCGAGCGACACGACGTAGTCGCCCTCGTAGCCGCCCTCCGCAACCGCCTCGCCCCGTGCGCGCGCCTGGATCGACTCGCCGAGGCGCCTGATCTGGCTGCCGAAGTCATTGATGTAGTACTCGCGGCAGACCTCGTGGCCGCTGAACTCGAGCAGCCGGGCGAGCGCATCACCATAGGACGCGTGGCGCCCGCCGGCCGCCGTCATCGGGCCCGTGGGGTTCGCCGATACGAACTCGACGTCGATGCGCTCGACCGGGTCCGCGGCGCCGCCGCCGAAGCCGTCGCCGGCGGCGAGTACGTGGTCCAGCGCGCGCACGCACCAGGCGTCCGACAGGAAGAGGTTGAGGAAGCCGGGGCCGGCGACGTCGACGCGGTCGAGCGCCGCGCCGAGCAGCGAGGCGAGCTCGGCGGCGAGCTTCGCCGCGACGTCGCGCGGGGGCGCGCCGGCAACCGGCGCCAGCAGCATCGCGGCGTTCGTCGCGTAGTCCCCGAAGCCGGCCTTCTTGGGGCGCTCGAGCGTCGGCGCGGGGCGCGATCCGGCGCGCGACCCGGCAACCGCGACGGACGCCGACCGCACCGCGGCGCGCAGCTCGGATAGCGGAGTCTCCACGCTTCGCAGCGTAGCCAGCGAGCAGACGCTCAGGAAGAGCGCGAGGCGGCCGCGCGCGCGGCGGTCACGAACAGCGCCTCGAGGCGCTCGAGCGTGTTCGGCGTGCCGAGCGCCATGACGACGTCGCCCGTGCCGAGCTTCGTCTCGGCCGGCGGGACGGGCTGAAACGAGCCGTCGCTATGGCGCACGCCGACGATGAACGCTCCGCCGCGGACCTCGCCGACCGTCTGGCCAATGCCCGCGCAGCCGGCACCGACCTCGATCTCCTCCATGCGGTACTCGGCCGCGACGTCGACCGTGCCACTGACTTGCGGATGCAGCGCGAGCCGCGCCATCTCGGTTCCGCTCGCCTTGTAGGGCGAGATGACCCGGTCGGCGCCGGCGCGCTTCAGCTTCTTCTCGGAGTCCTCGACGGAGGCGCGCGCGATGATCGCGATGTCGCCGCGCAACTCGCGCGCGGTCAGCGTCGTGAAGATGTTCTCGGCATCGGAGTCCATGCACGCGACGAGCGCGCGGGCGCGCTCGATGCCGGCGGCACGTAGCAGCTCGTCCTCCGACGGCGGGCCCTCGAGGAAGCGTACGCCAGCCGCCAGCGCGAGCTCGCGGCTCGCGGGGTTGGAGTCGATGACGACGTACTGCGTCCCGGCGGCGGTCAGGTCGCGCGCGACCTGGCGCCCCACCCGCCCGAAGCCGCAGACGATGTAGTGGTCGGTGAGCGAGTCGATCATCTTCTGGGTGCGCCGCTCGGCGAGAATCTCACCGAGGTGGCCGGCGACGAAGAACTCGGCGACCGTGACGAGGGCGTAGAAGAGCGTACCGACGCCGAAGATGATGAGCAGGACCTTGACGAGCTCCGCTCCGGTCCCCAGTGGCGCCGGAATCGAGCCGACCGTCGCGACGGTGTCGAGCGACAGCACGAACCCGTCCCACCAGCCGTTGTCGGTCGTCAGGACGAAGCCGATCGTGCCCGCGGCCAGCAGCACGCAGATCATCGCCAGCAGCTGGCCCAGCCGCCGCGTAAACGCGATCAGGTCCTGGCGGCCGCGCAGCCGCGGGCTCATCGTCGTGAACCGCTCGAGACGCTCCTGGTCGCCTGGCCCCGGCATCAGTAGTGGTACGGCTCGCCGGCGAGGATCTTGTGGCCGCGGTAGAGCTGCTCGAGCAGCACGACGCGCGCGAGCTGGTGGGGCAGCGTCAGCGGCCCGAGCGAGAAGCGGTGCTCGACGTCGTCGATGTCGAGGCCGAGCGGCCCGCCGACGACGAAGCAGACGTCGCGCCCCGCCTGGCGGCGGTCCTCGAGGAAGCGGCTGAAGGACAGCGAGTCGAACTGCTCGCCGCCGCGGTCCAGCAGCGACACGAACGACCGCTCGGGAATGCGGGCGGCGAGGCGCTCCTCCTCGCGGATCTCGATCATCTCGACGCGGGCATGACGGGAGAGGAGCTTGAGGTAGTGCTGGACATCGTCGGCGTAGGGCGGGCGCAGTCGCCCGACGGCGAGGACGATCAGGCGCACGCTGCGATACTAGACCCGCACATGGCTGACAACGAAGAGCCCGAGCGGCACATCAACATCCACTTCTCGCCCGAGATCATGGCGGGGCACTACGCGAACTTCGCGAACGTCTCCTTCTCGGACTACGAGTTCACGATCACCTTCGCCCGCGTCGACCACGAGATCGACGCCGAGGAGATCCCCGGCGTCGTCGTGTCGCGCGTCAACCTGTCGCCGAAGTTCATGCGGGAGCTCGCGGACGCGCTCGAGGACTCGTGGTCGAAATGGGCCACGCGCGAGGGGATCAAGAACCTCCCCGAGTTCGGCGGCGAGAGCAAAGCCGAGCCCCGCGACGACGCCTGACGGGCGCCCCGCGCGCCTGGCGGTCGAGCTCAGCGGCCCTCGCGCTGGCGCTGGCGCGCGAGCAGCAGCAGCTCGACACCGAACGTCACCCCGCTGCCGAGCAGCGCAGCCCAAGCCCACTGCGGCGGGCCGCCGACCAGCAGACCGGCGACGAATACGACGAGCAGCAGCGACGACACGGCTCGCCACGCCTTCGGGTCTGCGATCACGCGCCGCAGGCTAGTCGGTCCGACCCGCCGCTGAGCCGCCGCGCGGCGCGGCTCGTAGTTTCGGAATGTGCACGCCAACAGCCTGGACCGATCGCTCCGGCTGACCGTCCTCGCAGCGCTTGCGGCGTTCGTCGCCCTCGTTGCGATCCAGCATCCGCTGCGCGGCGACCTCCCGCCGGCCGAGCACTTCATCAGCGAGTACGCGAAGGGTTCGACGGCGGCCCTACAGGTCGCCGCGTTCGTCTGCTGGTCGATCGCGCTGGCCGCCGGGGCGCTCCAGGCACGGCGCGGGCGGACCGAGCGGCGCGTCGCGCGGTCGATTGCGACGTTCGGCCTCGCGATCGCGGCGGTCGGGATCGCTGTCTGTGCCGTATTCGCGACGCAGACCGTCGCCGGCGTGCTGCCCGACGGTGTTGCGCGAACGACGACAGGACGGCTGCACGATCTCGGCACGCTCGTCGTCCTCGTCGGCCTCCTGCTCACCGCCGGCGCGTCGCTGCGGCTGCACCCGCGGCGCGGCTACCGGATCGCGCTCGCGGCGCTGTTCGCGACGATGCTGCTGACGGTCCCGGTACTCGTCGCGCTTGGGATCGACGCGCCCGGCATCGGACAACGCGTCCTCATCCTGGTCGGCTGTGCGTTCGAATGGCGCCTGGCGGTCGAGCTCAGCGGTCCTCGCCCTGGCGCAGACGCTGCTGGCGCTCATATGCCACGCCGAGCCCGATCCGCGTGATGACCGGCGGGTGCGTCGCGAGCAGGAACGTCTGCAGCGCCGGCGGATCCGGATCGGCGAGGTTGCGCAGGCCGATCCGCTGCTCGAAGGAGATGAACGGTTCCGGCTGATCGGTCGTCTGCAGCGCGAAGGCGTCGGCGCGCGCCTCGATCGCGCGGCTGTACTGGTTGGAGATCGTCGTGATCGTCGTCGTCATGATCGTGACGCTGAGCGCGAGGGCAGGCAGCAGCGCCGGTCCCGCGGCGGCGCCGTCGGGCGCGAGCCGATCGGACAGGCGGGCGATCGCGAACATCCCGAACGGCGCCACGATCGCGAGATACAGCAACCCCTTCGGGACGTCGTCGTAGTGCACATGCCCAAGCTCGTGGGCGACGACAAGGCGCAGCTCGTCGCGCGAGAAGTTCTCGATCAGGGTGTCGTAGAGGACGACGCGCTTCGTCCGGCCGAGGCCGGTCACGTAGGCGTTCGCGGCGGTCGTGCGCCGGCTGGCGTCGGACTCGTAGACCTGCCCGACGTCGACGCCGGCCTTGCGCGCGAGCTCGAGGACGTCGGAGCGCACCTGACCGGCCGGCAGCGGCGTGAACGTGTTGAAGAGCGGGTCGAGCACGACAGGCCCGGCGTAGATCGTGATGACGCCGAACGCGACGGCGACGGCCGACCCGGGGATCCACCAGCGCCGCGGATAGCGGCGCACGAGCGCGATCGCGCCGGCCGCGCCAACGCCGGCGATGACGGCGCCGATGCCCCACCCCACCGCGGCGTCGCGGGCGTAGCCGCCCCAGGACTGCGTGATCAGGCCGTACTCGCGCGCCCGCTCGCGGCCGACGACCTTGAGCGGCGCCACCGTGACCGAGATCGCGACCGACAGCGCCGCGCCGGTGAGGGCCGCGGCCAGCACGGGACGGCGAAACGGACCGCCCAGACGGCGCGGCGGACGCACGACCAGCGCCACCAGAACGCCGATCTGGACGACTAGCGCGCCGCCGTAGAGGGCAAGCTGGGGACGGTTGTAGGCACGGGCGCGCTCGATCTCCGGGGCGCTGAAGTACGATTCGGCACGAACTGGAGCGGGTTCGATCAGGCCCTCACGTGGCCGCAGCAGAACCACCGCCACCTCCGCAACCACGACGGCGGCCGCGATCGCCATTGACCACCGCAGGCGTCCCCGGTTCACGATCCCACTGTACGAGATGCAGGTAGCGATCCTCTCCGACATCCACGGCAACCGTCACGCCTTCGAGGCGGTGCTCGCCGACGCCGAATCCGCCGGTGCCGAGGAGATGTGGTGCCTCGGCGATCTCGTCGGCTACGGCGCCGATCCGGACGCCTGCGTCGAGCTCGCCCGGCGCCATGCCGCGATCTGCCTGGCGGGCAACCACGATCTCGGCGTCACCGGCGAGATCGGCCTCGACGAGTTCTCGACCGGGGCAGCGCTCGCCGCGCGCTGGACGCAGGAGACGATCTCGCGGGCCAACCTCGAGTTCCTGTCGGCCCTGCGGCCGATGGGCGAGGAGTCCGGGATCGGCCTGTACCACGCGAGCCCGCGCGATCCCGTCTGGGAGTACGTCCTCAGCGCGCTGCTCGCCGAGCTGTGCTTCGACGTGCAGACCCAGCGCGTCGCGCTCATCGGCCACTCGCACGTCGCCCTGTCGTTCGTGCGCCCCGAGGGCGACGTCGCGACCGGAGAGCCGCGCCGCGACGGCGACGAGCTCGACATCTCCAGCGGCGAGTGGCTGCTGAACCCCGGCTCCGTCGGCCAGCCCCGCGACGGCGACCCGCGCGCCGCCTGGCTGCTGCTCGATCTCGATCGCCGGCGAGCGAGCTGGCGGCGCGTCGAGTACGACATCGCCGGCGCGGCGGCCGCGATTCGCGCCGCCCGCCTGCCCGACTCCCTCGCCGAGCGACTGGGATACGGTCAGTGACGATGCGACGGGCCCTCCCCCACGTCATCGCGCTGCTGCTCGGCACCGCCGCCGCACTGCTCGTGGCCTGTGGCGGCGGCGGCACGAAGGGCGGGATCCCGGCCGCCAGCGCGGGCGAGCTCAAGGATCAGCTCGCGAGCGTGCGCAATGCCGTCGCCGGCGGGCGCTGCAACGACGTCACCGACCAGCTCAAGCAGGTTGACGAGGACGTCAGCTCGCTGCCCGGCACGGTCGACAAGAGCCTGCGCGCGGCCCTCGGCGATGCCAGCGGCCGGCTGCGCGAGAAGGCGCTCAACGAGTGCAAGCCCGCGACGAAGACCCAGACCCAGCCGCCCGTCACGCAGACCCAGACGCAGACGACTGACACGCAGACGCAGCCGACGCAGACGCAGACCGCTCCGCCCCTCACGACGACGGCGCCGCCGGTGACGACGACGCAGCCGCCGGCTACGACGACGACCCCTCCCGCGACGCCCCCGCCGCCGCCGGGCGCGCCGCCGCCCCCGCCCCCGCCCCCGGTCGGGACGACCCCGTCCGGTGGCTCCGGCGGCGGCGCGACCCCGAACGTCCCATGAGCGCGTCGACGATCGCGGGCCGCTACGTGCTCGGCGAGCGGCTGGGCTACGGCGGCATGTCGACGGTCCAGGTCGCGATGGACCGCCGGCTCGAGCGCCAGGTCGCCGTCAAGCTGCTCGCCGAGCACCTCGCCGACGACCCGCAGTTCATCTCGCGCTTCAAGCGCGAGGCGCTGTCGGCGGCGCGGCTCGTCCATCCGAACATCGTGCAGGTCTTCGACTTCGGCCTGGACCAGGCCAGCGGCCGCTACTACATCGTCATGGAGTACATCCGCGGGCGTTCGGGCGCCGAGATCCTGCGCGAGGAGGTCCGCCTCGGCGTCGCCGACACGCTCGAGCTCGTCGATGGCGCGTGCCGCGGGCTCGCGCACGCGCACCGCATGGGAGTCGTGCACCGTGACGTCAAGCCCGGCAACATCATGCGCTCCGACGACGGCGCCGTGAAGCTCGCCGACTTCGGGATCGCGAAGGCGATGGCCGGCGACATGTCGCAGATCACGCAGGCCGGATCGGTGCTCGGCACCGCGGCCTACCTCGCCCCTGAGCAGGCATCGGGCGCCGAGGTCTCGCCGGCGGCTGATCTCTACGGGCTCGGCGTCGTGACCTACCAGCTGCTCGCCGGCCGCTTACCGTACGACGCCGCGTCGCTGACGGAGCTCGCCCTGATGCAGCAGGAGGCCTATCCGGTCCGCCTCGACGTCCTCGCCCCGGAGATCCCGTCCGCGCTCGCGGCCGCCGTGCAGCGCGCGCTCGAGCTCGAGCCCGAGCGCCGCTATGCGGGAGCCGAGGAGATGCGCAAGGCACTGCACGACGGCGCGCGCGGGATCGCCCCCGCGGGCGGCGATGACGGAACCGCGGCGACCTCGATGCTGCCGATGCGCGAACGCGAGGAGACCGAGATGACCCGCGCGCTGGCGCCCGAACGTCCGCGGCGCCTGCAACCCCAGCCGTCGCGCTCTCCGCCGCCCCCTCCGCGGTACACGACCGAAGCCAACCCGCCCGAGCGCGCGCGCCGGCGCGAGCCCGAGCGCGCGCGCCGGCGCGAGCCCGAGCCGCGGCGCCGCGGCGCCGGCCGGGCGTTCGCCGTCGTCGTGCTGGCCGCGCTCGTCGCGGCGGCGATCGCCTTCGCCTACGGCAACTCGCAGGGCGGCTCCAGCGGCGTCAACATCTCGCCCGTGGACGGCGGCAGCGTCAGCAAGATCGTCGACCAGACCGATCAGCTCATCGACAACAACACGCGCTGACGCTCACGGCTTGACGCGACGCAGCGTGTGCTTCGACGCGCTCGCCAGCCAGGCGCTCGCGTCGCCATAGGTCACGACGTCGGTCAGGTCGCCGTGGACCTTGATCCGTTCGATCACCGCGCCGCTGTCGGGATCGAGCGCGCGCAGATAGCCGTCCTCGCTCGTGACCCAGACGACCCCGCTCGGGTCGACGCCGAGCCCGAGGGGATAGGGCCCGACGGGGAACTGGCGCACGCGACGAGCGCGGAGATCGATGCGCGAAACCGTGCCGTGCCCATCCTGCTGCTCGCACCCGCAGTTGGCCGTCCAGACGTAGCGACCGGCGACGGCGATGTCGACCGGCTCGTGACCGACGCGGAACGCGTCGCGCTCGACGAGCTCGTTGCTCGCGACATCGATCGCCTGGACCGTGTTCGAGTTCTCGTTGGCGACCCAGACCTTGTCCCCGCCCGCAGCCACGGCCGAGGGATAGTCGCCGACGTCTTCGACGTAGCTCTTCTGCAGGCTCGCCGCGTCGACGCGGATGACCTCGTTCTCGTCGCCGATCGGGATCCAGACGGCACGATCGGCGAACGCCGTGCGCAGCGGACCTGCCGGCAACTCGACGGTCGCGGTGCTGACGCCGGGCGCCCGCGCAGCCACACCTCGCTCCCCGCCCCCGCCCCCGGCTCGCGATGCGACGGCGCCCGTCAGCGCGATGGCGACGACCGCGATCACGGCCGCGATCCGCACGCCGCGGGCCTTGGCGCCGCCGAGCGATCGCCCACGCCGCCCGAACCCACCAGCGGAGCGCACCGCCACGGGAGCCGTCACGCTCTGCACGACATCGAGCAGGCGGTCGACGTCGTAGCGCCAACCCCGTCGGCGTCGGTGATGTCGAGCCACTCGTCGCCGATCAACGCGAGCAGCAGCGCGCACGAGCCGATCGCCTGATCGATCCGCTCGCCGAAGTCCAGACCGGGCTCGATGCCATCGATGTCCATGAACACGGACTCCGCTCCGAAGCGCTCCACCAGGTGGTCGTAGAGTCGGCCCGCATGGCCGCCGCAATCGTGCCTGCGGTAGTTGATGAAGACTCCACTCATGCAAGCCAACGTACGCGCGGGCGAGCCGTGGGCCAATCCGCCCTCGGGGTGAGACCCCTCCTTCCCTCCAACTCATGGTATGAGTGATCTACACTCATGTGATGAGTAAGCGGCTGCAGGTGCTCCTGGATGAACGCGAGTACCGCGAGCTCGGGCGGGTCGCGGAACGCCGTGGCATGACGGTCTCCGAGTGGGTCCGCCAGGCCATCCGATCGGCGCAGCGCCGGGAGGCGACCGGGGATTCGGAGCACAAGCTCGCGCAGCTGCGCGCTGCAGCACAACATGCCTTCCCCGCGCCCGACATCGAGCAGATGCTGTCCGAGATCGAGCAGGGATATCTGAGCGATCTCACGTGATCTTCGTGGACTCGAACATCCCGATGTACGTCGTCGGCAACGACCCTGAGCACAAGGTGGCCGCCATGTCGGCGATCAGCGAGGCCCTTGCCCAGAACCAACGACTCGTCAGCGACGCCGAGGTGCTCCAGGAGATCCTTCACCGCTACACGGCGATCCGCCGCACCGAGGCGATCCAACCTGCCTTCGACGCCCTCGCCGCCACGGTCGACGAGATCCTCCCGATCGAAGCGCTCGACGTGCAGGCAGCCAAGACGATCATCCTCGGCGGGGTCCGACCCTCGGCCCGTGACGCCCTGCACGTGGCGGTCATGCGCCGCTACGGCATCGACACGATCATGAGCTTTGACCGCGGCTTCGACACCGTGCCGGGCATCCGCCGCGTCGGCTGAGTCCTACGTCGCCGGCGCGGCCCCACCGCGCAACTCGGCCGCCCGCTCCGACAGCGTGCCGGCGGCGATCGCGCCGCGCAGGTCGGCCATCAGGCGCGCGAGGTAGGCGAGGTTGTGGACCGTGAGCAGGCGCATCGCGGTCAGCTCGTGCTGGCGCAGGAGGTAGCGCAGGTAGCCGCGCGTGTAGCCGGCCTCGCATGACGGGCACGGGCAGCCCTCCATGATCGGCTCGCTCGACTGCTTCCAGCGCGCCGCGGTGAGGTCCACGCGCCAGCGCCGCTCGGGATCGGGGACGATCGCGACGCCGTGTCGGCCGAGGCGCGTCGGCATCGCGCAATCGAAGGTGTCGATGCCGAGCTCGACGCCGCGGATGAGGTCGTCGACGTCGCCGATGCCGAGCAGGTGGCGCGGGCGCGAGTCGTCGCCGAGCGCGGCGGTCGCCCAGCCGACGACCTCGTACATCTGCGGCTTGTCGGCGCCGAGCGAGCCGCCGATCGCGATCCCGTCGACGGGCCGGGCCGCGACCTCCTGCGTCGAGGCGATGCGCAGGTCCTCGTGCACCCCGCCCTGGACGATCCCGTAGACGAGCTGGCCGGCGGGACCGTGCTCGTCATGCCACGTCAGGCAGCGATCGAGCCAGCGATGCGTGCGCTCCGTCGAGCGCGCCGTGTAGTCGCGGTCGACGTTCAACGGCGTGCACTCGTCGAAGACGAGCGCGAGGTCCGATCCGAGCGCGGCCTGCACCTCCATCGAGGTCTCCGGCCCCATGAAGCGCTCGCCGCCGTCGATCCACGAACGGAAACGGACGCCGTCCTCCTCGATCGCCAGGACGCGGCCCATCCGGTTGGCGCCGGACGGCGCGCGGCCCTTGATCTCGTCGGCGACCGTGCCGTGGCCCATCGAGAAGACCTGAAAGCCGCCGGAGTCCGTGATGATCGGCGCGTCCCAGCGCATGAACTCGTGCAGGCCACCGAAGTGCGCGACGAGCTCGGGACCGGGGTCGAGCATGAGATGAAACGTGTTGCCGAGCACCATGTCGTAGCCGAGCGAGGCGACCTCGCGCGGCTCGAGGCCCTTGACCGTGCCCTTCGTCGCCAGCGGTACGAACGCCGGCGTGCGCACGCTGCCGTGGGCGGTATCGAGAACGCCGGCCCGCGCCTGCGAGCCGGGGTCGTGGTGCAGGATCTGCAGGGCGCTCATGCGGCCCGCACCCTATGCGACGTTCAGGGCTTGCAGCAGGAGAAGCCGGCGCCCTCGAGCACGCGGTCCCAGGCGCCGCCGAGCAGCGCGAGCTCCTCGGGCGTGAAGCGGCTGAGAAACAGCGCGCGGACGCCGGCGAGATGCGTGACGCGGGCCGCGTCGAGCTTCTCGCGACCGGCGGGCGTGAGCTTCGCGAACTGGCCGCGGGCGTCGTCGTTGCAGGCGACGCGCTCGATGAGGCCCTCGCGGGCGAGGCGATCGACGAGCCGCGTCAGGCCGCTGCGGCTGAGCAGGATCGAGGACGCGAGGTCGCACATGCGCATCCGCTCGTGCTCGGCGTCGGCGAGGTACATCAGCACCTCGTAGGAGCTCAGCTGCAAGCCGTGAGCGGCCTCGAGCTGGGCATCCAGCGCCTTCGCCATCGCCGCGTGCGCGCGCAGCATGCCGCGCCAGGCGCGCAGCTCGAGCGGTGTCAGCAGGTGGGCCGCAAGCGCGCTCGAAGTGGTCGCCATGACCCCCACGATAGAACACTCTGGTTGCACGGACAACGAAACGAACGTCCGGCGGCTACCGTTTGAGCGCGATGGCACTCGAGGGCCTGCACCACGTGACGGCGATCACCGCCGATGCCTCGCGCAACGTCGACTTCTACGCGCGCCTGCTCGGCCTGCGGCTGATCAAGAAGACCGTGAACTTCGATCAGCCCGACGCCTACCACCTGTACTACGGCGACGAGCTCGCGACGCCCGGCTCCGTGCTGACGTTCTTCGAGTTCCCCAACGCCGCGCCCGGGCGCCACGGCGACGGGATGCCCTACCGGATCGCGTGGCGGGTCGCCGGCCCGGCGTCGCTGGAGTTCTGGTCTCGGCGCCTCGCCGACGAGGGGGTCACGGTGAGCGGCGCTGCCGGCGGCGCCCTGCGGTTCGCGGACTTCGAGGGCCTCCGGCACGAGCTCGTCGTCGACGACGGCGCGGACGCAGCGCTCCGTGCCGCCGCCGCCGACATCCCCGCCGAGCACGCGCTGCGCGGCTTCGCGGGGGTCCGCGCCTACGGCGCCCGCCCGGGAGCGAGCGCGTCGCTACTCGAGGCGCTGGGCTTCACACCCGACGGCGCGGGCGATCGCGGCTGGCAGGTCGCGGGCGCACAGCGCCGCGCGCGTTGGTGCTACGACCGCCCGCCGGCCGAGGCCGGCATCCAGGGCACCGGCTCGATCCATCACGTCGCCTGGTCGGCCGCTGACGACGGCGAGCTCGCGCGGCTGCGGCTCGTCGCCTCGAGCGCCGGGGCACGGCCGACACGAATCATCGACCGCCGGTACTTTCACTCCGTGTACTTCCGCGAGCCCAGCGGCGTGCTGTTCGAGCTCGCGACGCGCGACATCGGCTTCGACGTCGACGAGCCGTTTGCGTCGCTCGGCCAGGGTCTCATGCTGCCGCCCCAGCACGAACCGCGGCGGGCGGAGCTCGAGCTCGCGCTGACGCCGATATCCAACCCGCGGCAGTCGGCGTGAGCTCACAGCTGCTCGTCCATGTCGTCCGCGAGGCCACGGGAGAGCCCGCCGGCGCGCTCGTGCTGCTGCACGGCCGCGGCGCCGACGAGCACGACCTCATCCCCGTGCTCGACGTCCTCGATCCCGAGCGCCGGCTCGTCGGCCTGACCCCGGGCGCACCGTTGCCCGGACCCGGCGGCGGGCGCTGGTGGTATCAGGTGCCGCGCGTCGGCTTCCCAGACCCGACCACGTTCCACGCGACGTACGCCCGGCTGACGGCGTTCCTCGACGGCTGGCTCGCCGAGCGCGAGATCGCGTGGAAGCACACGATCATCGGCGGATTCTCGATGGGCTGCGTGATGTCCTACGCGGTCTCGCTCGGGCCGGGACGCCCCTCCCCCGCCGGCATCCTCGCGATGAGCGGCTTCATCCCGACGGTCGAGGGCTGGCAGCCGGAGCTCGACGGCGACGCCGACCTGCCGGTCTTCATCACGCACGGAGCGCGTGATCCGGTCATCTCCGTGGAGTTCGCGCGAGCGGCGCGGGCGCTGCTCGCGCCGGCGGGGCTCGCCGTCGAGTACCACGAACATGGCGGCGCGCACCACATCGATCCACAGACCGTGCCGACGATGCGGGCGTGGGTCCAGGCCCGCATCGCCGGGTTCGAGCGCCCGGTCGTCTAGGCTCCGCGACCCGAATGGCGGATGCCCCTGACAAGTTCGATCGTCTGCTCGCGGCGCACCTCGAGGTCAACCCGAAGTCGTGGGCGGCGATGGAGCTGCGCGGCGTCGACGACGGCACGCCGCTGGTCCTGGACTTCGAGTACACGGCGCCCGGCGAGGCCGAGGTCCGCTCGCTCCTGCGACATCTGCGCAGCGCGACGGACTACGAGTTCCAGGGCGGCGCGCGCGACGAGAAGGACGGCACGCAACGCTGGATGGTCATCGGAGCGACATCGCCGATGACGCTGTCGCTCGAGCGCCTGAACGCGTGGGTGACGCAGATGATCGAGCACGGGCGCGACGGCGGACCGGCGAACTTCGACGGTTGGGGCGCCCGCACGCCGCGCGACGCGCCGCCCGGCCCGAAGCCGTCGGCGAAGGCCGTGCTCGGCAAGTTCTTGCGCAAGCGCTGACCGCCGCCGGCTCAGATCGCGCTCGAGACGAGCGCGACGACCGCCGTGACGGCGAGCACGGCGAGCACGGCGTCCTCGTGGCGCCCGGCGCCGAGCAGCGCGAAGCCGCGGCGCCCGAGAACCTGCCCGGCGAGACCAGCGGCGAGCAGGACGACGACGCCCTCCGGCACGACGAAGGCGCCGGCAATCAGCAGCGCCACGGCGCTCAACGCCGACAGCGCGACGAAGATCGCGGCCAGCGTGTCGCGCATCTGCTCTGCGGACACGCCGCGCGCGAGCAGCAGCAGGACGAGCGGCGGCCCGCTCAGCGAGGTCGCGGTGCTGAGCGCGCCCGAGGTGACGCCGGCGACGGCGGTGCGCCCCCAGCGCACCGGGACGGCGACGCGCTCGCCGCTCCCCCGGGCGCGTACGCGCAAGCGCAGCGCCAGCGCCGCGAGCACCCCCGCCGCCACGAGAGCCGACAGCGCCCGATCGGGCAGCTCACGCAGCGCCACCGCGCCGAGCGCGAGGCCGGGCAGCGACCATGCCACAAGCGCGAAGGCCTCGCCACCCAGCACCTGCGGGATGCGGCGCTCCGTCGCCAGCGTCAACGTGCTGAGCTCGATCCCGAGCAGGGCACCCGCCGTGACGGCCTGCTGCGGACCGAGCAGGGCGAACAGGATCGGGGCGGACACGAGCGCGAAGCCGAAGCCCGTGGCGGACTGCAGGCCGGCGCCGAGGAGGACCGCGACCGCCGCAAGCGCGACCGTCACCGGCCTGAATCCGCGAGGTCGTGTCGGATCTTCCCCGGATGGCGGGGAACTTCCGCCATGACCGCCCCGGCGCCCGGCGCCGGCATCGCATCCGCCATGACCGCGCGGCCCCCGGCGCCCGGCGCCCGCGTCACGAGCGCAGCAGCGAGTGGCCGGTCATCTCCGGCGGCTGCGGGACGCCGAGCAGCTCGAGCGCCGTCGGCGCGACGTCCGCCAGGATGCCGCCGTCGGGATCCAGCGTGGCGCCCTCGACGGTGACGACGATCGGCACCGGGTTCAGTGAGTGCGCGGTGTTCGGCGAGCCGTCCGGTTCGAGCATGTGGTCGGCGTTGCCGTGGTCGGCCGTGACGATGAGCGCCCCGCCGGTCCCCTGCACCGCCTCGACGACCCGCGCCAGGCACGCGTCGACCGTCTCGATCGCCGTCACCGCGGCCGGGATGACGCCGGTGTGGCCGACCATGTCCGCGTTGGCGAAGTTGATGACCGCGAAGCGGAATTCCTCGTGCGACCAGGCGTCGACGAAGGCGTCGGTGGCCTCGCAAGCGCTCATCTGCGGCTTGTGGTCGTACGTCGGCACGTCACGCGGGGACGGCACGAGCTCACGCCGTTCGCCCTCCTCCGGCTGCTCCTTGCCGCCGCCGAAGAAGTACGTGACGTGCGGGTACTTCTCCGTCTCGGCGACGTGCAACTGGTGGCCGCCGAGATCGGCGATGACGCTCGGCAGGGTCACCGTCGGGCGCTGCGAGACGAACGCGATCGGGTGCGCACTCGCCGCTCCGCCGTAGTCGGTCAGCGTCGTGTAGCGCTCGATCGGCGCCGAGCCGTGGCGGTCGATCCCCGGACACTCGGGCGCGGCGAGTGCGGCGCTCATCTCGCGCATCCGGTCGGGGCGGAAGTTCAGCGCGATGACCGCGTCGCCGGGGCGGATCGCGCCCTCGTCACCGACGGTCGTCGGTGTGACGAACTCGTCCGTCTCGCCGCGTTCGTAGGCGGCCTTCACGGCCGCAACCGCCGTCGGCACGGCGTGCTCGCCGACGCCGCGGACGATGACGTCGTACGCGCGCTGGACGCGCTCCCAGCGGTTGTCGCGGTCCATCGCGTAGTAGCGGCCGACGACGCTCGACACGCGCCCCACCCCCGCGTCGGCACACCAGCCCTCGACGGTCTCGAGGTAGCCGGCACCGCCGTGCGGCAGCGTGTCGCGGCCGTCGGTGATCGCGTGGATGACGAGATCCTCGACGCCGTGGCGGGCCGCGGTCTCGATCAGCGCGCCGAGATGCTCGATGCTCGAGTGCACGCCGCCGTCGGAGACGAGGCCGAGCAGATGCACTCGGGGCGCCGGGCGCATCGCGGCGAGCAGCACCTCGTTGGCGCCGAAGTCCGGCTGCAGCGCGGCCTCGTCGATGAGCGTCAGGTCCTGCTTGACGATCGCGCCCGCGCCGAGGTTCAGGTGGCCGACCTCGGAGTTGCCCATCTGGCCCTCCGGCAGCCCGACGGCCGGTCCGCACGCCGTCAGCGTCGTGTGCGGGTAGCGCGCCCACAGCGCGTCGAAGACCGGCGTCCGGGCGAGCGACACGGCGTTGCCGGGCCCATCGGGTGCCAGACCCCAACCGTCGAGGATGACGAGGCAGACCGAGGGCAGACCGGCACTCACAGGTTGACGGCCGCTCCCACGATCGTCGCGAACGGCTCCGCCTCGAGCGACGCCCCTCCGACGAGCGCGCCGTCGATGTCGGGCAGTGCGAGCAGCTCGGCGGCGTTCTTCGCGTTGGCGGAGCCGCCGTAGAGCACGCGCACGACGTCGGCCGCAGCGGGCGCCTTGTCGCCGACGAGAGCGCGCACGAAGGCGCATGCCTCCTGTGCCTGCTCGGGCGTCGCGACCTTGCCGGTGCCGATCGCCCAGATCGGCTCGTAGGCGATCGTGACCATCGCGATCTGCTCGGGCGTCAGGCGCTCGAGGCCCTCCTGGACCTGGTGGCGCAGCTTGCGCTCGGTGTCGCCGCGCTCGCGCTCGTCCTCGGTCTCGCCGACGCAGAGAATCGGATGCAGCCCCGCTTGCAGCGCCGTCACGAGCTTGTGCGACAGCGCGCGGTCGCTCTCGTTGAAGTACTCGCGCCGCTCGGAATGTCCGAGCACGACGCCATGGATGTCGAGCTCGCTCAGCATCGCCGCGGACACCTCGCCGGTGTACGCGCCGTGCGAGGTCTCGTGCATGTTCTGCGCGAAGACCTCGACGCGCGAGCCGCGCGTCGAGTCGACCATCGCCTGCAACGCGGTGAACGGGACGCAGATCGCGACGTCGACGCCGTCGATCGAGGACACGCGCGGCAGGAGCGCCTGGATGTAGTCCTCGGCCTCCTCGACGGTCTTGTTCATCTTCCAGTTGCCGGCGATGAACGGTGTGCGGGCCACTATCCGAGCACCTCGAGGCCGGGGAGCTTCTTGCCCTCGAGCAGCTGCAGCGAGGCGCCGCCGCCGGTCGACATGTGCGTGACGTACTCGTCGAGGCCGAACTGCGCGAGCGCCGCGGCGCTGTCTCCCCCGCCGACGACCGTGACGGCGTCTGTCGCGGCGACGGCCTCGGCGACGGCGCGCGTGCCGGCGGCAAACGGCGCCAGCTCGAACGCGCCCATCGGCCCATTCCAGAAGACCGTTCCGGCCGAAGCGATCACCGACGCGTACAGCCCAGCCGTCTGCGGGCCGATGTCGAGGCCCATGAGGCCCTCCGGCACGTCGATGTCGTTGCAGACGATCGCCTCGGTGTCGGCGGAGAACTTCGCGCCGAGCACGTGGTCGACCGGCAGGCGCAGCTTGCCGCCGGACGCTTCGAGCGCGCGCGCGGCGGGCTCGACGCCGTCCTGTTCGCACAGCGACGCGCCGACCTCGTAGCCCTGGGACTTGAAGAAGGGATAGCTCATCGCGCCGCCGATGAGGATCGTGTCGGCGACCTCGAGGAAGGCGTCGATGACGCCGATCTTGTCGGTCACCTTGGCGCCGCCGACGATCGCGACGAGCGGCCGGCCGGGGTTCGCGAGGATGCCGGTCAGGGTCTCGACCTCGCGCTGCAGCAGGCGGCCGGCGGCCGAGCGCTCGACGTGCTCCACGACGCCGACCGTCGAGGCGTGCGCGCGGTGGGCGGCGCCGAACGCGTCGTTGACGTAGAAGTCCGCGAGGTCGCCCAGGCGCTTGGCCAGACCTGGGTCGTTCTTCGTCTCGCCCTGCTCGTAGCGGATGTTCTCGAGCATGACGACCGCCCCGTCCGGGACGTGGTCGAGATCCGGCGCGAGCTCGACGTCGATACCGAGCAGCCCCGCGAGGTGGTCGGCGCACGGCTGCAGCGAGAACTCGGGTTCGTGATCCTTCGGGCGCCCGAGGTGTGAGACGAGCAGCAGTCGCGCGCCCATCTCGCGCAGCTCCTCGATCGTCGGCAGCGCCGCTCGGATGCGGGCGTCGTCGGTGACGACGCCGTCCTTGAGCGGCACGTTGAAGTCGACGCGCACGAGGCCGCGTAGGCTGTCGACGTCGCCGAGGTCGTCCAGTGTTCTCACTTACAAGACCTGCTGGATGACGTCGACGCAGCGGTTCGAGTAGCCCCACTCGTTGTCGTACCAGGAGACGACCTTCACGAGGGTGCCCTCCATGACGCACGTCAGCAGGCCGTCGACGATCGACGAGTGCGGGTTGCCGGCGATGTCGCTGGAGACGATCGGGTCCTCGGTGTACTGGAGGATGCCCTCGAGCGGGCCGGCGGCGGCGGCCGAGAACGCGGCGTTGACCTCCTCGACGGTCGTCTCGCGCTGCGCGACGAACGTCAGGTCGACCATCGAGCCGGTCGGGACGGGGGCGCGGACGGCGAAGCCGTGCAGGCGGCCGTTGAGCTCGGGCAGGACGAGGCCGACGGCCTTCGCGGCGCCCGTTGACGTCGGCACGAGGTTCATCGCGGCGGCGCGCGCGCGGCGCAGGTCTGAGTGCGGGCCGTCCTGGAGGTTCTGGTCGGCGGTGTACGCGTGGATCGTCGTCATGAGGCCGTGCTGGATGCCGACCGCCTCGTGGATGACCTTCGCGAACGGCGCCAGGCAGTTCGTCGTGCAGGACGCGTTCGAGATGACGTCGTGCGAGTTCTTGTCATACAGGTCGAAGTTCACGCCGAGCACGACCGTGATGTCCTCGTCGGTTGCGGGCGCGGAGATGATGACCTTCTTGGCACCGGCCGCGAGGTGCTTGGCGGCGGCGGCGCGCTTCGTGAAGAAGCCGGTCGACTCGAGCACGACGTCGACGCCGAGGTCGCCCCATCCGAGCGCCTCCGGGTCGCGCTCGGCCTTGACGATGACCTTCTTGCCGTCGACGAGGAGGCCGTCGTCCTCAAGCTCGATGGTGCCCGGGTAGGGGCCGAGGATCGAGTCGTAACGCAGCAGGTGCGCAAGCGTCGCTGGGCTCGTGAGGTCGTTGACGGCGACCCACTCGATGTCGGCGCCAGCCGCTTGGGCTGCGCGGAACACGTTCCGGCCGATGCGGCCGAAGCCGTTGATTCCAACGCGTACGGGCATGCTCGATACGTCCTTCCTCGGGATTTCGCAACTGACCGCGTGCGAGCGAGGTCCACCCCGTCCTCGCTCGGGAGCGGAAATCTAGTCGGTCTTGCCTGCGCACGCTCGCCCGCGGGGCCTGCGCACAGTCGCCCGCGGGGCCTGCCTGTCGCGCCCGCCCGGTAGCGTTGCACGCCACGATGACCGACTCCCAGGACCAGCCCGCCAAGCCGCCGACAAGCGTGCGCAACGTCGGCGCGCTCGCGTCCATGCGCGACGCCCCGCCCGACGACTACGGCTACGCGACCATCGATCTGCGGCTGTTCGCCACGACCGAGAGCGGCGATCGCGCGCTCGATCCGCAGGAGCAGTCCACGAGCCTGCGGATCGATCCGTCGAAGCTCGCCGGACTCGAGCTGTCGGTGCAGATGTCGCTGCGCCTGCGCGCGGCACCGAGCGGCGCTCGCCTCGAGGCGTGGGAGCGGATCGCCGCGGACCTCGCCGCGCAGGGCATCGAGACGGATCCCGCGACGCTGCACGGGCTCGGCTTCGCGCTCGTGCTCGACGACGAGCTCAAGGCTGCGCAGGCGGCGTCGGTCGCGGCCGCGGGCTGAGGCTCCGCGTCACGCGCACCGCCGGCGGGTTGCTCTAAGCGCTGTCCGCGGCAACGCTTAGCAGGCAGGCGCCGATCGCGCCGCCGAGATCGCCGAGTTCGGCGACGAGCACCGGCGGCGGGCGGTCGTCGTTGAAGACGTGCGGGAGCATCGCAGCGGCGATCTGCTCGGCGTAGGGCTTGCCGAGGCGCACGCCGAGCCCGCCGCCGAGGATGACGACCTCGACGTCGAGCACGTTGATGACGGACGCCACGCCGGCGCCGAGCGCCTCGATCGCCTCGTCGATGAGCTTGCAGGCGAGCGGGTCCTCGCGTTCGAGCGCGGTCGCCCAGATGCCGCTGCGCAGCCGCTCCGCACCACGCTTGCGGGCGATCTTGAAGAGCTCCGTCTCGGCGCCCTTGTCGTGCAGCTCGCGCGCGCGCTGCTCGAGCGCGCCGCGGCCGGCGTAGGCCTCCATGCAGCCGCGGCGCCCGCACGGACAGTGCAGGCCGTGGTGCATCTGCACACAGACGTGGCCGATCTCACCCGCCGAGCCGCGACCGATCCATGGCTCGCCGTCGAGGATGATGCCACCTCCGACGCCCGTGCCCCAGAAGACGCCGAGCGCCGAGCGGTACGGGCGACCCGCGCCGAGCTGAAACTCGGCATCGGTCGCGACCTGGACGTCGTTGCCGAGCGCGACGTGGGTCCCGAGCTCCTTCGCGAGCACCGGCCCGAGCGGGTAGGCGGCCGTCCAGCCGGGCAGGTTGCTCGCGCTCGCGACGGTGCCGTTACGCGGATCGATCGCCCCCGGTGAGCCGACGCCGACGTGCGCGAGGTCGCTCGTCGCGACGCCCGCCGACTGCGCCGCGTCGCGCATCGCGGCGACGATCGCGGCGGCGACGTCCTTCGGCCCGCCGCTCGTCGGTGTCGGGCGGCGAGCCTCGCCGAGGACGGCGTTGTCGCGATCGACGACGACCGTCTGGATCTTCGTGCCGCCGAGGTCCACGCCGCCGCGCGGGCCGGCGTCAGCCATCGAGACCTCGGGTGATATCGGCGGCGTCCATCGCTGCGCCGAAGGTTAGGGTCCGCGACGGGATACATGTGACCAAACGCCGCAGTTATCCCGTCACGGGCCCTTCGGACTCCGCGCGCCCGCTGCGGTGACGGGGCGTGAAGCGCGCCGTGGCGGCCCGCGGAACTGCTCCGCCGGGCGGTGCGACAACCCGCCCGGCGGAAGCTCTTAGGAAGTGTCACTGAACAAGATGTGGTGATCGGGGTGCCGGATCGTGGATGCCAGGGGCCGCGCGCGAGCGCAGGCGGGCGCCAGCCCGTCGAGCATCGCGAGTGGCGCATGGCGCCGCGAGACGGTGCACCGAGCCCGCAGCTTGTTCATTGACGCTGACTTAGCTGAAGACGCCGTCGGCGGCCGGCGGGAGCGGCAGCTCGTCGACGCCCGGCACGACGCTGCCCGGCCGCAGGTTCGGCGCACCACGACGATGCATGCGAGGGAGCGTCCCGCCCGCCTCGCCGAGGTGCCCGAGCCGGTCGTCGAGGAGCGACAGCAACTCGCCGGCCTGCTTGCGCGTGAGGTCGCCATCCGCGACGGCCTTGTCCGCCTTCGTCTTCGCGTCGGCCTTGACTGCCGAGCGCACGTCGTCGAGCGACTTGCCCTTCGCCTTGGCGACGTCGGCGATGCTCTTGCCGGCCCGAAGCTGGTCTCGCAACTGCGCGCGGGTCAGCCCGAGCGCCTTCGCGAGGTCGAGGCCAACCGGCCCGAGCACCCGACCACGGCCCCGGAAGCCGGGCCCGGGACCGCCCGGACCGCCGGGAACCCCGAGAGCCCCCGGACCGCCGGGACCGCCTGGGCCTCCAAAGCGGTGCATGCCGGGGCCGCCGGGCCCCGGCCCGCCGCCGAGCACGCGCCCGCTCTGCTTGCGCCGGGCCTTGATCGCGTCGGCCTGCTTCTGGGTCAGCCTGCCGTCCTTGACGGCCTGGTCGAGCTGGGTGTCCTGCGCGGCCGCGAGCGCGTCGTGCAGCTTCTGGGTGCTGACGCCGAGCCGCTTCGCCGCGTCGTCGAGCACCGCCTGCTCAGACTTCTTGCCCTCGCCCTTGCTCACCGCCGCGATCGCGACGCCGGCGCCGCCGGCGAGCAGCGCGCCGCTGACAGCGGCCACCGCGATCCTCCGTGGACTCATCCGTCGTCCTTTCGTTCGTCGAAGCCCGTACTGACAAGGGACGATCCCACGCGCACGTAAGAGCTCCGTACGAATCGCTCAGGCGGAGGCCGCCGCGTCGGGATGCGCCTGCAGAATCTCCTCGCCGGACTCGCCGGTACGCACGCGGTAGGCCTCCTCGACATTGAGCACGAAGACCTTGCCGTCGCCGACGCCGCCGGTGCGCGCGTGCTGCAGGACCGTATCGACGACGGTGCGCACGTCGGCGTCGGCCACGACGCAGTCGATCTTCACCTTCGGGCGAAGGTAGTTCGTCAGCTCGGCTCCGCGGTAGCGCTCCGTGATGCCCTTCTGGCGCCCCGAGCCCTTCACCTCGCTGACCGACAGCGACGGGAAGCCCTTCGTCAGCAGGTCCGCGCGGATCGGCTCGAAGGCCTCGTGGCGGATGTACGCGATCACCATCTTCATGCGGTGTCCTCAAGGTCGATGTTGCGTGCCGGGCGGCCGGAAGCGCACCGTACCCGACCGGCCGTCACGCGGTGCGAAACCCTGCGCGGGTGGGTCTCTCTACTGCGTGCGGACGAAGAAGCCCACGGCGACGCAGATGACGGAGACGACGATGACGCCGGCGCCCTCACGGCGCATCCCGCGCGTGAACAGCACGGCCCCGGCGAACCCGGAGCCGAGCACCGTCAGCGGCGTGACAAGACACAGCAGCGCGAGCACGTAGGCGATGGCCACCATCCGCGGCGGGATATCCGCGAACGCGGGCTTCTCGGGCTCGCGCTTCGCGGGCCGGGCCTTCGCGGGCTGGGCCTTGGCCGGCAGGGCCTTCGCGGGCAGGGCCTTCCCGGGCAGGGCCTTCGCGGGCAGGCCCGTCGCGGACCGTCGCTTGCGCGACGAGCGCTTCCCGCTCATCGCGCTCCCGCCACGAGCTCGACCCGCAGACCGTCGGGATCGAGCAGGTAGCCGGCGTAGTACGTCGCGCCGTACTGCGGGCGCGGGCCCGGGAGCCCGTCCTCGCTGCCACCGTGCTCGAGGCCCGCGGCATAGGCGCCGTTGACCGCGGCGCGGCCGGCGGCGGCGAGTGCGACGTGTCCGTAGCCGGGGCCCGGCGTGCGCCCGCGCGCGACGATCCAGAACTCCTCGCTGTCGCGGCCATAGGCGATCGCGCCGTCGCTCTCGAACATGCGGCGCGCGCCGAGCGAGTAGAAGATCGCGTCGTAGAAGCGCGCCGAGCGGGCGAGGTCTGAGACCTCGAAGGCGACGTGGACGATCATCGCGCGAGCCGGCCGACGTCGCGGTGAGCGACATCGACGTCGACGTCGTCGCGGCCGCGGTAGCGCAACGCGAGCGCCTCGGCGATCGCGACCGAGCGGTGGCGGCCGCCCGTGCAGCCGATCGCGACGCCGAGGTGGGCCTTGCCCTCGGCGATGTACTCGGGGATCAGGAAGTCGAGCAGCGGATCGAGATGGTCGTAGAACGCCTGCAACGTGCCCTCCTTGTCGATGTACTCGACGACCTGCGGATCGAACCCCGTGAGCTGGCGCAGCGCCGGCTCCCAGTGGGGGTTGGGAAGAAACCGGACGTCGATGACGGTGTCGGCGTCGCGCGGCATGCCGTGCTTGTGGCCGAAGGACGTGAACGTCAGCGCAAGCTTCGAGCGCGACTGGCGCGGCAGGAACTCGTCGATGACGCGCCGGCGCAGCGTCGCGGCGCTGATGCCGCTCGTGTCGAGCACGAGGTCGGCGCGGGCTTTGAACTCGGCCAGTGCGCTGCGCTCGGCGGCGATGCCCTGCGCGACCGAGCCGGTCGGGCTCAGCGGGTGGCGACGGCGGGTCTCCTTGTAGCGGCCGAGCAGCGTCTCCTCGTCGGCGTCGAGGAACAGGACGTGGTGCTTGACGCCGTGCTCGCGCAGGTCGTCGAGCACGTCGGAGAGCGCGTCGAACAGCTCGCCGCCGCGGACGTCGGAGACGATCGCGGCGCGCTCGACCTTCGACCCCTCGTGGACGAACAGCTCGACGAGCGCGCGGATCATCTCCGGCGGCAGGTTGTCGACGCAGAAGTAGCCGGTGTCCTCGAAGACGTTCATCGCCGTCGACTTGCCCGCGCCGGAGAAGCCGGTGATGACGACGAGATCCTCGAGGCTGGACGTCGACGAGGACTCGCGTTCGTTGATCACGGCTTGATTCTGGCGGTTGACGCGGTCGGCAGCGTCCCGGCTCCGGGATACGCCGGCCGGGCGATCAGCCCGACGTGCGGTTCAGGTACGCGTAGACGTCGCGGGCGATCTTCGACGGCATCCCGGGGACCGCCTCGAGCGCCTCTCGCGAGGCGTTCAGGACCGCGTCGGGCGAACCGAAGTGCTTGAGCAGGGCCTTCTTGCGCTTCGGGCCAACGTTCGGGAGGCCGTCGAGGACGGACTCGGTCATCTGGCGGTCGCGGCGGATGCGGTGGTGGGTGATCGCGAAGCGGTGCGCCTCGTCGCGCACCCGCTGCAGGAGCTGCAGCTCCGGCGTGTCATGCGCGAGCACGAGCGGCTCGTGGCGCTCAGGGATGAAGACCTCCTCGATGCGCTTGGCGAGGCTGATGACCGTGACGCCCCTGTCGATGAAGCCGCGCAGCGCGCGCATGCCCGCCGAAAGCTGGCCGGGGCCGCCGTCGATGACGATCAGGCTCGGCAGCGTCGCGAAGGACTCGTTGCGCTTCGGATCGTTCGGGCTCAGGTCCTGCTCGGACTCCCAGCGCGCCAGGCGGCGCGTGAGCACCTCTTCCATCGCGAGGAAGTCGTCCGGCGTGCCCTCCTGGGTGGAGCGGATGTTGAAGCGGCGGTAGTCGGACTTCTTCGGCGCGCCGGCCTCGAAGACGACCATCGACGCGACGGTGTTCGTGCCCATGAGGTTCGAGATGTCGAAGCACTCGATGCGCAGCGGCAGCGCGTCGAGCTCGAGCACGCGCTGCAGGCCGTCGAGTGCCTCGACGCGCTGCTGGCGGCGGCGCTCGTCCTTCAGGCGCTCCTGGTCGAGCGCGAGCTGGGCGTTGCGCTCGGCGAGCTCGAGGATCCGGCGCTTGTCGCCGCGCTCGGCGGCGCGGACCTCGACCTTCGCGCCGCGACGGGTGGCGAGCGCCTCGCCGAGCGCCTCCGTGTCCGGGACACCGAGCTGGACGATGACCTGCGCCGGGATCGCCATCGTCGCGTCGTAGTACTGCAGGATGAACTCGACGGCGACCTCGCCCTGATCGCGGCCCGTCTCGTTGGAGAGATAGAACGACTGGCGGTCGGAGAGGACCCCGTCGCGGATCTGGAAGACCTGCGCGTTGGCATCGGTGCCGTCGACCGCGATCGCGATCGCGTCAAGCGTTCCGACGGCCTCGTTGGCGACGCGCTGGCGTTCGAGCAGCGACTTCACGGCGCGCAGGCGGTTGCGCTCGAGCGCGGCCTGCTCGAACTCCTCGGCGGCGCTCGCGGTCTTCATGCGCCGCTCGAGGTCGCGTTCGATCTGGCGGTAGCGGCCGGAGAGGAAGTCGATGACGCCGTCGATCGCCTCGCGGTAGTCCTGCTTGGACTGGTAGTCGACGCACGGCGCGCCGCAGCGCTTGATGTAGAAGTCCAGGCACGGCGAGCCGCTGCGCCGGCCCGGCTCGGAGCCCGGGCACGAGCGGAAGGCGAACACCTTCTGCAGCAGGTCGAGCGTGCCGCGGACCTTCTTCGCGTTCGAGTACGGGCCGAAGTACGCGCGGTCCTTACGGTGGCGCTCGCGCGTGAAGTACACGCGCGGATAGTCCTCGTCGAGCGAGATCGCGAGGAACGGATAGGACTTGTCGTCGCGCAGGCGGACGTTGAAGCGCGGCTTGTACTCCTTGATGAACGTGTTCTCGGTCAGCAGTGCCTCCGCCTCGGAGGCGACGAGCAGGAACTCGATCTGGTGGATCCGGCTGACCATCTCGATCGCGCCGCGCGTCGCTCCCGCGCCTTTGACGTTGCTGAAATGGCCGGCGACGCGCTTGCGGATCGACTTCGCCTTGCCAACGTAGATGACCGTCCCGCCCTCGTCGCGGAAGAGGTAGACGCCGGGGCCGTCGGGCAGGCTGCGGCGCTGCTCGGCGAGGCGGCTGGCGCGCGTGGAGGGCGTGGTGGTGGCCATCGCCGTCCGAGGATAGATCCGCGCTAGGCCGGCGCCTCCGCATTCGGCCGCGTGTAGTTGTACGCGCAACTACATGGTGGCTATAGTTGTCGAAGCAATCATCTCGACGGACTCCGGGTAGAAGGGGAGTACATGCAACTCGACGGCATCCACCACATCAGCGCCATCACCGGCGACGCGGCTCGCAACGTCGACTTCTACACGCGCGTGCTCGGGCTGCGGATGATCGCCAAGACGGTCAACCAGGACGACCCGAGCGTCTACCACCTCTTCTACGGCGACGAGCATGCCCGCCCCGGCGCCGACCTGACGTTCTTCGAGTATCCCGGGGCGGCGCCGGGCCACCCCGGCGCGGGGATGGTGCACCGCGTCGTGTGGCGCGTCGGCTCGCCGGCGGCGATGGACTTCTGGGCCGCCCGGCTCGAGGACGAGGGCGTCGCCGTGCAGCGCGACGAGACGCTGCGCTTCGCCGACCCCGAGGGCCTCTCGCACGAGCTCGTCGTCGCGACCTCGCCGGATCCGGCACTGATCGCCGAGCACCCCGAGGTGCCGGCCGAGCATGCGCTGCAGGGCTTCGAGGGCGTGCGCGCGTACAGCCGCGACCCGCAGGGCAGCGCGCTCGTGCTCGAGCAGCTCATGGGCGCCGTGCGGATCGGCGACGAGGACCGCTGGGAGCTGCGCGGCGAACGTCGCGGCGGCTGGATCGCGTTCGATCCGGCGCCGGCGGAGCGCGGCCGCCAGAGCGCGGGCGTCGTGCACCACGTCGCGTTTGGCACGACGGACGCCGATATGCCCGACTGGATCTCGCGTGTGACGGACGCCGGCATCCCGAACAGCGGCTACGTCGATCGCCACTACTTCCATTCGCTGTACTTCCGCGAGCCGAGCGGCGTGTTGTACGAGCTCGCGACGGCGGAGCCGGGCTTCACGGTCGACGGCCCCGTCGAGGAGCTCGGGACGCGGCTCATCCTGCCGCCGTTCCTCGAGTCGCGGCGCGAGCAGATCGCCGCGCGGCTGACGCCGCTGCCGGACCCGCGCGCAGGATGGGCGGCGGACCCCGCCGCTGTCGCCGCCGGCGTGGGCGCGGAGGCAGTCGGCGCGGTCGCGGCCGGCGCGGTCGCGGAGGCATCGTCATGAGCGACCTCCTTGCAACGCAGACGTTCGGCAAGGGCGAGCGCGGCGATGGCGGCCGCTTCGCCCGCCAGGACAGCCGCTTCCGCGACTGGGTGACGGCGGACGGCAGCTCGGCGTATCTCGCCGAGGCGGGCCGCTACCACCTGTACGTGTCGCTCGCCTGCCCGTGGGCGCACCGCACGGTGATCCTGCGCGAGCTCAAGGGCCTGCAGGACGCGATCGGCATGTCGATCGTCGACCCGATCCGCGACGAGCACGGCTGGGCCTTCACCGACGAGCCGGGTACGACGCCGGACAAGCTCCACGACTGGGCCTACCTGTCGGAGGGCTACGTCGCGAGCGACCCCGACTTCGACGCGCGCGTCACGGTGCCGGTGCTGTGGGACACGCACAGCGGAAGGATCGTCAACAACGAGTCGGCGGACATCATCGTGATGCTGAACTCGGCCTTCGACGCGTTCGCCTCCAACCCCGATCTCGACCTCTACCCCGCGCCGCTGCGCGAGGAGATCGACTCGATCAACGCGAAGGTCTACGACAACGTCAACAACGGCGTCTACAGGGCCGGCTTCGCATCCTCCCAGGATGCCTACGAGGAGGCCGTGTTGCCGCTCTTCGAGACGCTCGGCGAGCTCGACGCCCGCCTCGCGACGCGCCGCTACCTCGCCGGCGACGGCACGCGCCAGACGCTCGCCGACTGGCGGCTGTTCACGACGCTGCTGCGCTTCGACCCCGTCTATGTCGGGCACTTCAAGTGCAACCTGCGCCGGATCGCCGACTACCCGAACCTGTCGGGCTACCTGCGCGACCTCTACCAGACGCCCGGCGTGGCGGAGACGGTCGACCTCGGCCAGATCAAGCGCCACTACTACATGACCCACGGCGGGATCAACCCGTCGCGGATCGTGCCGGCGGGCCCGCTGCTGGAGCTCGACGCGCCGCACGGCCGCGAGGGGCTCGGCGGCTGACGCGACGCGCTCGCCGTCAGGGCAACAGCGCGAAGCCCGCGACGTGCGCGGGCGTGACGACACCGAAATGGCGGCGATCGAGCGTGGCGATCGTCGAGTGGCCGAGCCGCTCGGCCGCCGCGATCACGGACGCGTCGACCGTGCCGAGGCGCAGGTCGCGGTAGCGCCAGACGAGCTCCGCGATCCGCAGCCAATCGGCCGCGGCGACGTGCTCGACGAGTAACGACCCGCTGGCCAAGTCCCCGAGGAAGCGCACTTCCGCACGCGGGCCGAGCCGCGACGTGACGAGCTGCACGACCTCCGTGATGACGAGCATCGGGACGAGCAATGGCCCTTCGTGGGTGAGCAGCAGCTCGAGTGAGGCCTCGTGATGGTGGTCGGCGACATCGATGCTCGCGTAGAGCGGACCCGCGTCGACGAGCAGCGCCATCAGCCGATCTCGCCGTAGAGGATCTCCTCGATGCGTTCGGAGATGTCGCTGCGACCGCTGTCGGCGGCACCCGCCGACAGCAGTTCACGACGCGCGCCGACCGCCAACGGCCGCGCGCCGAGGTAGCTCTGTAGCGCGGCCCGTGTCAGCTCCGAGATCGTCACGCCCTGCCGCGCGGCCTCGTGGCGAAGTCGCGCATCGAGCTCGTCGGAGATCTTGACCGTCGTTCGCCGCATCGAGTATGCCAGCATATCTTCAGGAGACGAGCCGCACCTCGAGCCCGCCGCTGGGGATCGCCTCCCCCGCCCCGCCGAGCAGGCCGAGGATGCGGGCGACGTAGCCGCGCGTCTCCGGGTACGGCGGGACGCAGCCGCAGGCGGCGACCGGGGCCGGCCCGGCGTTGTAGGCAGCGAGCGCGAGGGGGACGGCGCCGAAGCGGCGCAGCAGATCGCGCATGAGGTGCGCTTGGGCGTCGATCGACGCCGCGGCGTCGAACGGGTTGTCGAGTCCGAGGCCCCTGGCGGTCCCCGGCATGAACTGCGCGATGCCCTGCGCGCCGGCGCTCGAGCGAGCGAACGGGTTGAAGTTCGACTCGGCGTAGAGCTGGGCCGCGAGCAGCGCGGCGGAGACGTTCCAGCGCTGTGCGGCCTTCGCCAGCGGCTTGGCGAACTGGGCGGGGACGAACGACGGCAGCGTCCGCGCGGCCTCGCCATCCCCCGTTGCACCGAAGCCCACGGAGCTCGATCCCGCGTTCAGGACGAACCCGTAGTGCCACGGCTCCCAGGCGTAGCGCTGCACGAAGTGAAAGCGCTTGGCGTTGGCAGCGAGCCAGCCGTACGCGCCGTTCGGACCGAGGTCGAGCTCGGTGCCGAGCCGGTGCAGCGACTGTCCCGGCGGCGCGACCCACTTCGGATCGGGGTGGCGTGCGAACAGCACCGCCTGCTCGGCGTTCGTGCGAAACGCGCTGGTGACGACGAGCGACAGCCCGTCGTGGAGCGCGGCCGCCGCCATGCGGTCAAACCAGGCCGCGACGTCGGGGCGCATCGGCTTGCCCTGTCGGGTGACGAGCGGGCCGTGGTACTCGCCGACGCCCGTCGAGAACGTCAGCTCCGACGGCGGCGCGAGCTCGGCCTCGGCGACGGCGCCGGCCGCGACTTGCCTGCCTTCGCCGACGTCGATCGGGTCGCGTACCTCGACGCGGATCCGCACCGGCGCGAACGTCGTCGCGTCGGGGAAGCTGACAGCAACGTCGCGAGCGCCGTTGAGGCGCGCCGTCGCCAGCGCGGCGGCTCGCCCGCGCGCTAGGTACTTCGCGGGGTCGCTGTGGGCGGGGTTGGCGCGGGGCCCGAGCACGGCAGGCTCGAACAGGCTGGAGTAGGCCTCATGCATCGCGCGCGCGCCCGCGAGCGATCCGAGATCGGCGGCGCGCTGCTGCTCGCTCTGGCGGCCCATCCCCCGCGCGATCGCGCCGAGGATCAGGGCGCCGGCGAGCACTGCCAAGGCGACCCCGAGCAGGACGATCGTCGCCTGGCCGGACTCGCTGCGAACGGACGAGGCGGCAGTGAGCACCGGTGCACGTCGGCCCGCCAGGCGAGCGCCCGACGCCCTGGCGGCCGCGCTCACGACAGCGCCTCGACGGGACCGGCGAGCGCCCTGCGCGCCGACGGAAGCAGCGTCAGCCCCGAGGTCGCGAGCACGCGGGCGGGATGCGATCCCGGTACCTCGCAGACACAGGCGCGCGCGACGACCGGCTCGAGGCCGGCGAGGGCGAGCCGCGCAAGCGCTGGATCGGTGCCGCGCGGCGAGGCGACGACGACGAGGTCCTGCTCGGCCAGCAGTGCGTCGAAGGCCGCGACGCGGGGACCGCCGAGGGCGAGCACCGTCGGCGCCGCGCCCGCAGCGGCCGTCGCGCGCCGCGCGCCCACGGCCGCGTCCTCGGCCGCCGCCGGCAGGTGGACGAGC
>JBBSNY010000014.1:0-95108 GCA_038260305.1 Solirubrobacterales bacterium | reverse complement strand
GCGTCCGCAGAAGCGCGATTTCAACGACAAGTACTCGTGGGTCGCTGCCCCGCGTATGTACGACAAGCGCAACGACATCTACGTTGCGACTGACACCGGTGGCGGCCCGTTCGCGCGCAACTGGTGCACGGCGAAGGCCGGGCTCGTCGATCTCGGGTACCTCAAGGCAACGGGTTCCAGCATCCAGATGGTGCTGCCGAAGTCCTTGAACATGCCGGAGATGGAGCTCGAGTGGAAGATCCCGCCGTGGTCCAACGCCATCGAGCGTGACCGCGCCCGTACCTACCATCAGCCGATTTCCGCGCTGATCGGTCTGTACAACCTCGAGAAGGCTCTCGTCGAGGTCCGCGCTGGCCGCACGAAGTCGTGGAACAGCTTCACGGTGCCGGAGGAGGCAGTCTCCTGCGGGTTCCATGAGGCCGCTCGCGGCGTCATCAGCCATCACATGGTCATTCGCAACGGCAAGGTCGCGAACTACCAGCCGTACCCCCCGACCCCGTGGAACGGGAACCCGCGCGACAAGTTCGGGACCCCGGGACCCTACGAGGACGCTGTCCAGAACACCCCGATCTTCGAGGAGAACGGGCCGGACAACTTCAAGGGGATCGACATCATGCGCGCTGTGCGCTCCTTCGACCCGTGCCTTCCGTGCGGTGTGCACATGTACACCGGCAAGGGCCGCGTCAAGAAGGTCCAGCACACGCCGACAGGGATGTGCTGAGAGCCTAGATGGCAACTCAGCACACAGCTCCTGAAGAGCTGGTCGAGCGGGTCCAGGATCTCCTGGGCTCGCTCGACGAAATTGCCGACCCTGTCGCGCAGGCGCGCGTGCAGGAACTCGTCGGCACGGTTCTCGAGCTGTACGGAGCTGGTTTGGAGCGCATCCTCGGCGTCATCGCTGACGCCGGGGTGGGCGCTCTCAACATCCGCAACGCACTGCTCGATGACGGGATCGTGGCCAGCCTGTTGCTGATCCACGGTCTCTACCCGGTGCCGCTCGAGGAGCGGATCGCCGAGGCTGTCGAAAGCGTCAGGCCGTTTCTGGCGTCTCACGGTGGCGGCGTCGAGATCCTCTCCGTAGAGGATGGTGTCGCACGTCTTCGTCTGCAGGGCAGCTGCAACGGCTGTCCCGCGTCCGCATCGACGCTCGAGCACGCACTGAAGGAGGCGATCGACGAGGCCGCCCCCGATCTGCTCGCGCTCGAAGTCGAAGGGGCTGTCGGGCTGGACGACAAGGACGAGTCCTCGAGTCTCGCCTTCGCCCTGCCGATGGTCCAGGCCGGTCCGGCCGCGCTGCCGATGGCAGACGCGCCGTACACCGAATGCCCCTCGGGCGTGGGGAAGTGAGCGGCACCGGCCGCCTGCCCTCCACGCTCGTTGCAGGCTTGGGCCGCCTCGCGCGGCCCGAGCCTGTTGTGGACGAGGACGAGCAGTGCGAGATCTGCGGAAGCCGCATCTCCGGGGACCACCGCCACCTGCTCGAGCTCGAGGAGCGGCGCATCCTGTGCTCCTGCGAGCCGTGCATCGCGATGCGCTCGGGCGTCGACAACTACTGCCCCGTCGGCACGCGCACGGTCTGGCTCGACGACATCGACTTCCCCGACGAGCTGTGGGCGGCGTTCCAGCTGCCCATCGGCCTGGCCTTCTTTTTGCGCTCGTCCGGCACGGGCACCGTCGTCGCGCTCTACCCGAGCCCGGCCGGCGCGACCGAGTCCGAGCTGCATCTCGAGAGCTGGGAGGCGCTCGTCGCACGCAACCCCGTCCTCGAACGCCTCGAGGCCGACGGTGAGGCGTTCGTCGTCAACCGGATGACCTCGCCGGCCGAGCACGCGATCGTCCCGATCGACGAGTGCTACCGCCTCGTCGGGCTCATCAAGTCCAACTGGACCGGGATCTCGGGCGGCAACGCGATCTCCGACGCCGTCCCGAAGTTCTTCAAACACATACGCCGCAAGGCAGGAGTCTCATGACAGACCAGCCCGACCCCGCGGTTCCCGCGGCTCCGGTCGTGCGCGACCACGGACCGCAGGTGGAGTTCGAAGTCCTCGGTGCCGCGCACGAGCCGTTCGCGGCGCAGCCGACGCTGCGCTTCGAGATGGGCGTGTCCGAGCCGTCAGGTCGCGACATCTACGCGATCTCGGTGGCCGCCCAGATCAACTTCGATCCCGCCCGCCGCGAGTACGACGCGAAGACCCGCGAGTCGCTGTTCGAGATCTTCGGCGCGCCCGAGCGCTGGCCGTCGACGACGCGCAGCTTCCTGTGGACGCACGCGAGCACGGTCGTGCACTCGTTCAACGACGCGATCACGTTCGGACTCGAGGTGCCGTGCACCGCCGACCTCGAGGTCGTCGCCTCGCGCTACGTCTCGTCGCTGCCCGACGGCGAGGTCCCGCTGACGTTCCACTTCACCGGCCGCGTCCTCTACGCGGGGCCCAACCGCACCGTGCAGGTCGTCCACATCCCGTGGAGCACGTCGTGTCAGTACCGCCTGCCAGTCGCGACGTGGAAGGCGATGATCAAGCACCACCACGGCGAGTCGGGCTTCGCGCTGCTGCACAACGACACGATCCAGGGCCTGATGGACTACAAGCGCGCGCGCGGGCTGCACAGCTTCGACGCCTGCGTGGCCGACCTGCTCGAACAGATGCCCGCGAACGCCGAGGAGCCGCTGGCATGAGCCAGATCGATCCGATCACCCCGGAGAGCCCGTCCGACGTCAGCGTCACGTCACCGAAGTCGCATCTCGAGCGGCTCGTGGACTCGCTGCTGTTCGAGGGCTACGCGTTGTACCCGTACACGCCGGGCGCGACGAAGAACGCGACACCGACGCCGTTCGGGATCGTCTATCCCCACGACTACGCGCAGACCCAGACGCACGCGTTTGACCGCATGCAGATGCAGTTCATCGTCGCCGCCGACGCGGTCGTCACCGGCGACGTGCGCTTCTTGCAGGCGTCGGGCGAGAAGCACCGCGCCGTCGAGCGCCGCGTGCAGCTCGGCGTCGCGCCTTCGAAGGTCTCCTTCGACTTCGACGACCTCGAAGGGGTCGCCGAGATCGACACGGAGACCCTGCCCGACGGCCGCGGTCGCGTCACGCTCAAGGTCGAGAACACGACGCCGCTGACCGAGGAGGAGGCGACGGGCGACCGCAAGGACGCGCTGCTGAAGAGCATGCTCTCGACTCACCTGCTCGCCCGCACCGAGAACGGCTCGAGGATCGTCTCGCCGCTGGAGCGCGGGGACGACGGTGTCGCCGGCTGCTGCCAGGTCAACACGTGGCCGGTACTCGCGACGCCGGGCGACGACGCGATCCTGGCACCGACGATCATGCTCCCCGAGCACCCCGAGATCGCGCCGGAGTCCGTCAACGACTTCTTCGACGGCACGGAGATCGAGGAGGCGCTCGTCCTGCACATCCAGGCGCTGTCAGACCAGGAGCGCGAGGAGATCGGAGCGCAGGACCCGAAGGTCCGCGAGATGCTCGCGCGTGCCGACGCGACGACGCCGCAGCAGCTCATGGACCTGCACGGGCGCGTGCGCCTCGAGGATCCGCCCGGCGAGCGCACCGTGACGTTCGAGGGCATCACGTACAAGCGCGGCGACAAGGTCGTGCTGAGACCGCCGTTGAACGCAGACGTCTATGACAAGATGCTCGACGGCCGCACGGCGACGATCCACCGCCTGTTCCTGCGCGTGGACGACCGACTGCACCTGGGTGTCACGGTGGACGACGATCCGATGCAGGAGATCCTCGGCGAGAGCGGCCGTTTCCTGTTCTTCTTTGCCGAAGAGGTCGAGGTGCTGACATGAGCGAAGAGCGCGCACGCGAGACGACGGAGCCGCCGAAGGACACTTGGCGCCCGCCGTCGCCCGACGCCCCGATCGAGCCGCAGGAGCCGGACGTCACCGGCCGGCCCAAGCAGATCCTGATCGCCGGCATCGGCAACACCTGGCAGCGCGACGACGGCTTCGGCTCAGAGGTCGCCCGCCGGCTGGAGGGTCGCGACCTGCCCAAGGGCGTCGCGGTCATCGACTTCGGCACCGGCGGCCTGGACCTCGCCTACCAGGTCATGTACGGCTACGACGCGCTCGTGATGATCGACATCAGCCGCCAGGGCGGCTCCCCCGGGACGCTCTACGTCATGGAGGTCGACGAGGACGAGGTCTCTTCGGGCATCGAGGACGGCGACGCGCTGAACCCGCACGGGATGGACCCCGAGACGGTCCTGCGCTTCATCAAGCTGACCGGCGGCTGGCCCGGCAAGGTCATCATCATCGCCTGCGAGCCGCTGACGATCGAGGAGATGGGCGTCGGCCTGAGCCCGGTCGTCGAGGAGGCCGTCGGCCGCGCCGTCGACCTCGTGCTCGAGACCGCCACGGAGTTGCTCACCGACGAGGCCTACGCCTCGCTCGACGAGAAGTAGTTCTTCCAGGTGCACGAGTTCGATCTCTCCAGCGCGGTCGTCGCGACGGTCACCAAGCACGCGAAGGGCCGGCCGGTCAAGCACGTCACACTGCGGATCGGGCGACTGCGCCAGGTCGTCCTGCGGACGCTTGAGTTCTACTTCGCGATCGTCGGCAAGGACACCGTCTGCGAAGGGGCCACGATCGAGATCATCGATGTGCCGGCCGTACTGCGCTGCAAGACTTGCAAGAACGAGTGGGAGATCGAGATTCCCGCCTTCATCTGCGCCACCTGCGGGCCGGGTGCCGTGGAGGTCGCGACAGGCGAGGAGTTCATGGTCGAATCGATTGAAGTCGAGGACGAGGAGAAGGCGCATGCACCGCACTAAGGTGAGGGTCGTCGAGGACGCTCTCGACGCGAACAACACAATCGCTCAGGCCAACCGCGCGGACTTCGACCGCGAGCACGTCACGGTCGTCAACCTCATGAGCGCCCCCGGCGCCGGCAAGACGACGGTCCTGGAGGCCGGCCTCGTGGGCCTCGCCGAGGAGGGCCTGCGCGTCGGCGTGCTGGAGGGCGACGTCGCCGGCAGCTTCGACGCCGACCGCCTAGCGGTCCTCAACATCCCGGTCGTACAGCTCAACACCGACAACGGCTTCGGCGGCGAGTGCCACCTCGACGCGAACATGGTCCGCTCGGCACTGCCCGGCGTGCCGCTGCCCGAGATGGATGTCCTGATCGTCGAGAACGTCGGCAACCTCGTGTGCCCCGCGGAGTTCCGCATCGGCGAGGACGCGCGGATCATGGTCTGCTCCGTCACCGAAGGCGAGGACAAGCCGCTCAAGTACCCGCTCATGTTCCGCGCCTGCGAGCTCGTCGTCATCAACAAGATCGACCTGCTCCAGTACCTCGAGTTCGATGTCGACCGCCTCGAGGCGAACATCCTCCAGGTCAACCCGCAGGCGACGGTCCTGCGCGTCAGCGCGAAGACCGGCGAGGGCATCGAGGAGTTCCGCAGCTGGCTGAAGGCGTTGCCGGCTCGCTTCTTCGAGGAGGACGAGCACGAGCACGGCGAGCACACGCACGGCGAGCACACACATGGCGAGCACACGCACACCCACGATGTCCACACGCACGCCGACCACGATCACGAACACGCAACGGCATGAAGGAGGCGCCGACTCAAGTCGGCGCCGAGCGCGTCGAGGCCCTGCTACGCGAGCGCATCGAGGCCAACGGGCAGTTCTTCACCGCTGAGGCGCAGCGGCTCGCGACGCTGTGCCACAAGATGGCGGAGCGCTTCGCTCGCGAGGGCCGGCTCGTCGCGTTCGGCGCGTCGCCGGCCGATCGCTCCGACGCGCGCCACGTCGCCGTCGAGTTCGTCCACCCCGTCATCGTCGGCAAGAGCGCGCTGCCGGCGCTCGGGCTCGCCGGCGAGGGCGGCCAGATCGCCCCGCAGGTCGCACTCGAGGCAGAGGCCGAGGACATCGCGATGGCCTTCGGATCTGAGCCCGACGTCCTCGCGGCGCTCGCCGCGGCGCGCGAGCGCGGCTGCCTGACGATCGCCTTCTCGCGCGACTCCGGCGCGGAGTGGGAGTTCGACCTCGGGGTCATCGCCGACCCGCTCATCCGCCAGGAGATCGCCGAGACGCTCTACCACACGCTGTGGGAGCACGTCCACATCTTCCTCGACCAGCGCGGCCTGCTCGAGGGCCGCGCCGCGCGGCCGGTGCACGACTCCGGGGCCTCGAGCTTCCTCTACCCCTTCCTCGGCCAGCAGGAAACGGATCTCGACGGGATCCTCGCCGACGTCAAGCAGTCGATCCTGCTCAAGGCCGAGGAGATCAGCGCGCTGCGCACGCAGACGCTGACCGAGTACGGCGACGGGCTCGTGACCGCCGCGGCCGTGCTGCGCGAGCGCCTCGACGCCGGCGGTCGGCTCATCGCGCTCGGCAACGGCGGCTCGGCGACCGACGCGATGGACGTCGTCGCGGATTTCCGCACGCCGATGTTCGGGGGCCCAGCGCGGCGCGCGCTCGACCTCACCGAGGACACCGGGATCATCACCGCGGTCGCCAACGACATCGGCACCGACGCGATCTTCCTGCGCCAGGTCATCGCCTACGGGCGCGAGGGCGACGTGCTGCTCGCGCTGTCGACGAGCGGCAACTCGCTGAGCATCCTCGCCGCGCTGCGCGAGGGCCGCAAGCGTGGCATGGTCACGATGGCGTTCGTCGGCTACGACGGCGGCAACGTCGCCGCGAACGGGCTCGCCGACCATGTCTTCGTAAGCCGCTCGGAGAACATCCCCCGCATCCAGGAGGCGCACGCCAGCGGGTACCACGTGCTGCGCGAGCTCGTCGAGCTCTGCGCCCCCGCGCCCGCCTCGTGAGCACCGCGGCCGAGGGCACGCCGCCGTCCTCGGCGCGCGCGCGGCGCGTCCGCGTGCGGGTCGACGGAACGGTTCAGGGGGTTGGCTATCGCCCCTTCGTCTATCGCCTCGCCGACGAGCTCGGGCTGGCCGGCTGGGTGCTCAACGACGAGCGCGGCGTGCTCGTCGAGGCGCAGGGAGCAGCGGACGACGTCGCGGCGTTCGTCGCCCGCCTGCGTGACGACGCGCCACCGCTGGCGGACGTGCGGGACGTGAGCGCCGAGGACGTCGCGGCGCTCGACTCGACCGGTTTCGAGATCGTCTCCAGCGTGCACGGCGGCGTTGCGACGGCGCCCGTCACGCCGGACTCCGCGACCTGCGCGGACTGCCTCGCCGAGCTCGCGGACCCCGACGACCGGCGTCACCGCTACCCGTTCCTGAACTGCACGAACTGCGGGCCGCGCTTCACGATCGTCCAGGGCATCCCGTACGACCGCCCGGCGACGACGATGGCGGGCTTCGTCATGTGCGATGCCTGCCAGGCCGAGTACGAGGATCCGCTGGACCGTCGCTTCCACGCGCAGCCGAACGCCTGCCCGGCGTGCGGACCGCGGGCCCGGCTGCTCGATCGCGAGGGCGAGCCGATCGCCGTCGACGACGCGGTCGCCGGGGCGGCGCAGGCGCTGCTGGACGGCAACATCGTCGCGATCAAGGGGCTCGGCGGATACCACCTCGCCTGCCGCGCGGACCGTGAGGAGCCCGTCGCGACGCTGCGCGCCCGCAAGCACCGCGAGGAGCGGCCGTTCGCGCTGCTCGTCCGCGACGTCGCGATGGCCCGCACGCTCGTCGAGCTCTCGCCGGACGAGGAGCGCCTGCTGACCTCGCGCGAGCGGCCGATCGTGCTCGCGCGGCGGCTGGTCGGCGCCCCGATCGCGGCCTCGGTCGCGCCGGGCGCCCCCGAGCTCGGGATCATGCTCCCGTACACGCCGCTGCATCAGCTGCTCGCCGACGACGCCGACGTCCCGCTCGTCATGACGAGCGGCAACCGCTCCGACGAGCCGATCGCCTTCGACGACGCCGACGCGCTCGAGCGGCTCGCGCCGATCGCCGACCGCTTCCTCGTCCACGACCGCCCGATCGCGACGCGTACGGACGACTCGGTCGTGCGCGTCGTGCGCGAGCGGCCGCTCTTCATGCGCCGCTCGCGCGGCTACGTGCCGGGCGCGCTCGAGCTGCCGGTCGCGACCGCGCGCGACCTGCTCGGGACCGGCGCCGAGCAGAAGAACGCGTTCTGCCTCGCCAAGGGTGACCGCGCCTGGCCGAGCCATCACATCGGCGACGTGAAGAACTTCGAGACGCTGACGTCGCTGCGCGACGGGGTCAAGCACTTCGAGGCGTTGTTCGAGGTGCGCCCCGAGGTCGTCGCGCACGACCTGCATCCCGACTACCTGTCGACGCGCTACGCACAGGAGCGCGAGGGTGTGCAGCTCGTCGGCGTCCAGCACCATCACGCTCACTTCGCCGCGACGCTCGCCGAGCACGGCGAGACGGGCCCCGCCGTCGGCGCGATCTACGACGGCACCGGCTATGGCTCCGACGGAACGATCTGGGGCGGGGAGATCCTCGTCGGCGGGCTGGCGGAGTTCGAGCGCGCCGGTCGCCTTGCCGGTGTCTGGATGCCGGGAGGGGAGGGCGCGATCCGCGAGCCCTGGCGGATGGCCTGCTCGTGGCTGACGCAGATGAACGCGCCGCTTCCGGCGGCGTTCGAGCCAATCGTCCAGCAGCGCTGGAACATGGTCGCGCGGATGGTCCTGAAGGGCGTCGGCTGCACGTCGACGTCGAGCGCCGGACGCCTGTTCGACGCCGTGGCGGCGATGTGCGGCGTGCGCCTGGAGGTCAGCTACGAGGGCCAGGCCGCGATCGAGTTCGAGGCCCTCGCCGACCCGGGAGCCGTCGAGCCCTATCCGTTCGTCCTGCAGCCGCTACCGCCGGCGGTCATGAACCCGAAGCCGGCGATCCTGGCCGTGCTCGCCGACCTCGCTGCGGGCGTGCCGGTGTCGACGATCTCGGCGCGCTTCCACGCCGGATTCGCCGCGGTCACGGTGCAGGCCTGCGCCCTCGCGGCCGAGCGCACCGATGTCGATCTCGTCGTGCTATCGGGCGGCGTCTTTCAGAACCGGCTGTTGCTGGAGCTGACGTCGGGAGGGCTCGAGGAGGCCGGCCTGCGCGTGCTCGTGCCGGAGCGCCTGCCGCCGAACGACGGCCAGATCGCCTACGGCCAGGTGGCCGTGGCCGCCGCGCGCCCGCAGGCCTGAGGAGCGCGCGCCCCGACGGAGCGCCGTTGCCGCTGGCCCTCACAAATACGGGCTACTTGCAATAGCGATGGCTGCTGCGTGACGTTCGCTTCCCGGCACGTCGGGAGGTGCCGGTAACGCAACACGGGTGGAGGGGCATGTCCTCGGGCCCTGGCGCGGAGGTGGCGCCGGCCGCGACGGACGTGGCGGCGAGACCTGGCGCGTCAAGTGCGCTGCGCACTGGGCTCCGCGTGCGTTCGTAGCTATCCTCGCCGCCATGGGCAGCTTCGCGCTCAGCGAACGCTGGAACGGGTGGGAGAACCTCGATGCCATCCTGACGGCCGCACGCGCCGCGGTCGCGGCCGGCCCGCTCGATCCGCTCGTCTGCACGATCGCACTGGAGGGCGATGAGGACGACCTCACGCTCGCCAGCCTCGAGGAGCTCGAGCTGCTGCTGGGTGCGGGCGAGACCCCGTTGTCGATCGAGGTCTACATCGCCCACGTCGTCGAGGACGAGGCGAGCCTCACGATCTTCTGCAACGGGCGCTGGTTGCAGATCAACGGCGCGGGGACGGACTGGACACGGGCCCGCGGGGCGTACAACGCCGCGCAGGTCGAGTTCGCGCTCGAGTATGGGATCACGACGTTCAGGCTCCCCAAGCTGCCGGTCGACACCGTCGCGGACGTGCGCAAGCGCGTCGGCGCCAAGGATCGCGATCCCGGGCGGCTCGGCGGGGACGAGCAGCCACCCAGACCCGGCGTCTGAAGCGTTCCGCGTCCGCGATGCGGTCAGGTCGCGGGGCCCGGGTCGTCCGCCGGCAGCTCCGCGGGACCGGGCACGAACCACTCGGGGATCGTAAGCGTGCCGTCGGGCTCGTCGCGGATCCCGTCCGGTGGCCAGCGCTGCGGGTAGGGCGGTCGCTTCCAGACCCACTGCTCGCCCGCGTAGGCGTAGTGGAAGCGGATCGACTTCAGCAGCGCCTTGCGGTGATCGGGGCATGCGTAGCGGCGCGGTCCGAGCAGGCCGCCGGCGTGCCAGACGAGCCAATTGCCGGGCATCGCGTCGATGAGCTCGCCGAACAGATCCTCGCGCGTCGAGGCGCCGATGCTGCTGCGCGTCGCGTCGTCGGGGAGGGCGCCGCAGACATCACAGCGAAACCAATAGCGGACCGGCATCGAACCAGCGTAGGCGCCTTCGGCCGGCGGCGCCAGTAGGCGGCTGTGTGAGCCTGCTCCGGCGGTCGTTCATCCGGCCACGAGGGCCCCGCGCCGCCGCTCCGTTGCGGGCGCTGCGCTACCGTCGACGGCGTGCGCCGAGTGTCGTTACAGCGCTTGCGGTGCTCCGTGAGCATGCGCGCCGCGGACGCTCGCGAGCCCCGTCGTCGTGGTGGTGCGCCGGATGGCCTCGCCCGCGGCCTCGGCGCTCGCGATGCGCCCGCCGCCTCCCGCCGCCGCCATCGGCTAGGCCCGCCGGTCCCGCGCGGACCAGACCTCGGCCGTCCGCATCATCGACCGCAGCAGGCGGCGCACGCACCCCTCGCGCCCCGAGACACGCATTCGCGAGCACGACAGGCCGTGCGTCGCCGGCACAGGAAGGTCAGAACATGAGCAGTCGTCAGGAGCAGAAGGCACAGGCCCGCGCCGAGCGCGAGCAGCGCGAACGGCAGGCGGCGCAGGCGCAGCGGCGCCGCAGGCTGCTGGCGCAGCTCGGCTCGGTGCTCGCGGTGGCGGCGGTCATCGTCGTCGCTCTCGTGCTCGTCAGCCAGGGATCGAAGGACAAGCCGAATGCCAGCGGCGGAGCCGCCGTCGTCGGGGCCGCCGACGCGCGGGCGATGCTCGACGGCGTCACCCAGAAGGGCACGTCGCTGGGCGATCCGAAGGCGCCGATGGTGCTGACGGAGTTCGCCGACCTGCAGTGCCCGTTCTGCCGTGACTACGCGCTCAACGTCCTGCCGCAGGTCGTGCAACGCTACGTGCGCACGAAGAAGCTGCGCCTCGAGCTGCGCATGCGCGGCTTCATCGGGCCGGACTCCGTCGTCGCCGCCCAGGCCGCGTACGCGGCCGCCGCACGCGATCGCATGTGGAACTTCATCGACGTCTTCTACCGCAACCAGGGCACGGAGAACTCGGGTTACGTGACGCCGTCGTTCCTGTCGAAGATCGCAACCGCGAGCGGCGTGCCGGCGAAGCCGATCCTCGCGGCGAAGACGTCGACGGGCGACGCGCGGTCCGTGCAGGATGCCGAGCGCGAGGCCACCGCAGCCGGCCTGACGTCGACGCCTTCGTTCCTGCTCGGCACGAAGGGTGGGGAGGGCAAGCCACTCGTGATCTCGAGCCTGGATGCGGCCTCGTTCACGGCGGCCCTCGACGCGGCGCTCGCCGCGCCATGAGTGAGCGCCGGCTGCGCGTCGCGGCGCTCGCCGTCGCGGCCCTCGGGCTCGCCGTGGCCGTGTACCTCACCTACATCCACTACGCCGGGTTGCAGCCGTTCTGCGCCGGCGGCGGCCACGGCTGCGAACGCGTGCAGTCCTCGAGCTACGCGAAGGTCGGCGGCGTGCCGGTCGCGCTGCTCGGCCTTGCCGGCTACCTGTCGATCGCCATCGCCCTGCTCGCGCCGGGCGAGCGCGCGCGGCTCGCCGCCGCGGCGCTGACGGTGATCGGCTTCGGCTTCAGCGCCTACCTGACGTACCTCGAGCTGTTCGTCATCGACGCGATCTGCCAGTGGTGCGTCGCGAGCGCGGTCCTGTTGACCGTCCTGGCGGTGCTGTCGGTCTGGCGGCTGCTCGTCGCCGAGCCCGACGTGGTCTGATCCGGCCGAGCGTTGCGACCGCGGCAGCCAACGGTGTTGCGCACGCACGCGAGTCGACGGGGTAACGTGGCGGGCGTGTGGTCCCCGGCCGTCAAGACGCCGTCGCGCCCCGAGGCGCAGCTCGATGTCGAACCGACGCCGAGACGGACGCCGACCGTGCCGCCGGACGGCGGCTGGTCCCGGTTGCGCACGGGTCTTGCGTACTCGCCGCGGGTCAAGCTCCTGATCGGCCTGTCGGCGGTAGCGGGGCTCATCCACGCCCGCGCGATGATCGACCACATGAGCCACTACTGGCTGTTCGGCGTCTTCTTCGGCGCCCTGACGTACGGCCAGGTGCTGTTCGCCGTCCAGCTCTACCGCAAGCCCGATGACCAGCGCTGGCTGATGCCGACGGCGATCGGCAGCCTCGCGGTCGTCGGGATCTGGCTCGTCTCGCGCTCGGTCGGCATCCCGATCGGCCCCTGGGCCGGAAGTCCCGAGGCGTTCGGCATCTCCGACGTCGCGGCGTCGCTGGACGAGCTGCTGCTCGCCGCGGTCGTCCTCGCGATGCTGCGCCCGGACCGCTGGCTCGCCGCCCGGCTCGTCTGGCTGAACGGCGGCAACGCGCAGCGCATCATGACGATGATGATCGGCTTCAGCCTGATCGCGGCGCTCGTCGGCAAGCACACGCACCCGGCGATCCGCCAGTAGCGGACGCACCGGGCGCGCGGGTGCGCCTTTGGTCAGGCGTGCTCGTGCTCGTGGACGTCCTCGACGCCCTCCTCGTGCACGTGCGCGTGAGCGTGCGACTCACCGTCGTGCTCGTGGTCGTGCTCGTGCTCGACATGCTCGTGGTCGTGGCCGGTGTGGGCATGGACGTGGGTCTCGCCGTCATGCTCGTGCTCGTGGGCGTGCGGCTCGTCGTGCGTGTGCTCGTCGGTCATGTGACTCCTTCACTCGTTGCTGTGTCGTCGATGGCGGGTTGCGGCGGACCACCCGCGGCGCGCAGGTGCTCGATGTGGCGCAGGGCCTCCTCGAGCAGCGTGGCCACGTGCGAGTCGTAGAGCCCGTAGATGACGTGGCGGCCCTTGCGGCTGCCCTCGACGAGGCCCAGATCACGCAGGATCCGCAGCTGATGGGAGACGGCCGGCTGCTCCATCTCGACGGCGAGCGCCAGCTCGCCGACGGCACACGGGCCCTCGCGCAGCCGCCCGAGGATGCGCACGCGGCTCGAGGTCGCCAGCGCGCTCATGACGCGCGCGACGTGGCGCGCGTCCTCGACGCTGACCGGGGTGTTGGAGCTGACGCCGTGGACGAATCCCATCTGTCTACATGCTTACATGCATACTCATGCATGTCAATCGGCAAGGCGGGATCCGAATGCGGTCAGGATCCTGGCGGTTGGCTCGCCCGGTGTGGGCGGCGAGCGACGCGGTCAGGACGTGCCGTTGCCCTTGCGTTCGGCTGCGCAGTCCGGACACAGTCCGACGATCGGGAAGTGCGAGAAGCGCGCCTCGAAGCCCGTCAGGTCGCGCACCGACGCTCGCACGCCGTCGAGTGATGCCGGGTCGACGGACTCCACCCGTCCGCAGGCCTCGCAGGCCAGGTACTCGCGGTCGGCGAGGCTCTCGAGCACGTAGCGCCCGGGTCCGTGACCGGCATGGAAGTGGCGCACGAGGCCGAGGCCGCCGAGCGTCTCGAGGTTGCGGTAGACCGAAGCGATGTCGGACTCCGTCATGCGCCCGCCGAGGCCGTCGGCGATGTCCTCCGCCGAGATCGGGCCGCGCGCGGCGAGCAGGGCCTCGAGCACGAGCCGGCGCGCGGAGGTGAGCCGCAGCCCGCTGCGTCGGACCGCGTCGATCGCCTCGTTGAGATCCGACACCACCACGGGTTGCCTGTCGGGTGAAACCGTCACGCGCAGCCTTTCGTCTCGACGTCCTAGCTTCCCTCAAACGTAGAGCAGACCGGGGACGATAGGCAACGTGCCGCGGCCGCCGCTCGATCGTGACGGGGAGCAGCGTGCGCGCTACTCCTCCGGCGGCGGCCCGAGCAGCGCGCCGACGATGCCGAAACCGAGCAGCGCGAGCACGACCAGCGTCACGATCGTCAGCACATTGACGCCGTAGGACGCGACGGCAACGACGGTCAGGGCCGCGAGGATCGTGATGAAGAGCAGCGCCGCGCCGAGGATCGCGGTGCGCGCCACGTCAGCGCGCCACGTCAGTACACCGGGTACTTGGGCGGGATCGAGTAGTCCTTCGTGCGGCTGGCGAAGAGCTTGATCGCCAGCAGCCCGAACGCGAAGCCGCCGATGTGCGCGAAGTAGGCGACACCGCCCCCGCCGCCCGTCGGGTTCGCCACCCCGTAGAAGCCGAACGCGATCTGCTGGACGAACCAGAAGCCGAGGATGAGGAGCGCGGGCAGCTCGAGGATCGTGAAGAAGAAGACGATGAAGATCAGCGTCACGACGCGCGCGCGGGGATAGAGCAGGATGTAGCCGCCGAGCACCGCCGCGACGGCGCCCGAGGCGCCGATCGTCGGCACCGCGGCGTCCGGCTCGACGAGCACCTGCGCCGCGACCGCGACGAGGCCGCCGAGCAGGTAGAAGGCGACGAACTTCACGCGTCCCATTGCGTCCTCGACGTTGTTGCCGAAGATCCACAGGAACAGCATGTTGCCGCCGAGATGCAGGATGCTGCCGTGCATGAACATCGACGAGAACGCAGTCACCCAGAACGGCGGCTGACCCGGCGCCGAGCCCGCGACGCCCGCCATGCCCTCGCAGAGGATCTGCTGGCCCGCGATCGCGCAGTCCTTGCCGGGGTGCGCGAACTCGTACGGGATCGCGCCCCAGTCGACGACGATGCCGTTGTCGGGGCCCGACAGGATCCCGCCCTTCTGCAACACGAAGTAGACGAGGACGTTGATCGCGATCAACGCGATCGTGACGATCGCCGTGCGGTCCGTCGGGATGTTGTCCTTGAGCGGGAACACGCGCGGCTGTCGTGGGCCTCTCGGTGGCGAGACCCACGTGCGCAGGCTACCCGGCGGCGGGCGGCTCCGGTCCGAGCAGCCGCCGCTGGGCTGAGGCCATGAGGTCGTCCGGCACACCGCCGGGATCGATGAGGCGTTCGAGCGCCATCCCGTTGGACAGCGCGAGGGTTACGGTCGCCCAGCGGTCGCGGCCGAAATGCGCGTCGTCGGGTGCGATCTCGGCGAGCTTGGCGCGCAGCCGGCGGTAGCTGTCGGAGAACGCCTCGAGCAGCGCGGGGTCGCGCGCCGCGTGGACCCAGAACTCGATCATCAGCAGGACGTACTGCGGGTGCTCGTCGTCGACCGGTCGGCGGGCCAGCGCCGCGAGCTTCTCCGCGTGCGTGTCCTCCCCGGCCAACAGCTCTCGGATCCCCTCGACGCGGCGGTCGACGACCTCGTCGAAGAGCGCGAGGAACAGCCCGCCCTTGCTCTTGAACGTCGAGTAAACGGCGCCCTTCGTGTAGCCGGCCTCGTCGGCGATGTCGTCGAGCGTCGTGCCGTGGTAGCCGTCGCGGAAGAAGCGCCGCTGCGCCGCGGCGAGCAGCTCGCGGCGGGTGAGCGCGGCGCGCTCGCTGCGGCTCAGCCGTGCCGCGGTGGCCACGGCGTTCAGGCCACGGGCACGGCGGCGGGCCGCCCGCCCGCCGCCGTCACGCCACCCGTGGCCTTGCTGGCGGCGTCGTCTTGCAACGGCGCCAACCATTCGGACGGCAGGACCGCGTCGAGGTGCCCGGCGTAGTCGGGCGCGACTCGCTGTGCGTATGCCGCAAGGGGGCGGCCCTCCATGAAGGGCCGAAGGTCGTCGGACAGCATGAGCGCCGCGAGGTTGACGGCGATCTGGAAGTCGGCCGCGTTGAGCTGCTCGCCGCCGAGCAGGCCCTGCGCGAGCCAGGCGTCGATCTGGTCGAGGCGCTCGGGCAGCAGCTCGAGATCCTCCTGTCCGGCGCTGTCGGAGGCGCGATGCGCTCCGGTTGCCAGGCGCACGACGATCGGCGCGGCGAGCCGCAGCACGGCGCGCATCGGCAGCGAGCGCGCCGGCGTCATGAGGCTCTTGAAGGCGCCGCTGTCGCGGCGTGCGGCGCAGTAGAAGATCCGGCGCGTCGCGTTCTGCAGCTCCTCGCCCCAGCGCTCGGCGTCGCGGACGGCCTTGTGCTGAACGGGCTCGGTCGGAAACAGCGGCCGCTCGGGGACGAGCTCGTCGAGCACGCGCGAGATCGCGCGGGTGCCCGACACCTTGCGCCCGTCGATGTTCAGCGCCGGGACGCCCATCGTCTCGAAGCCGAGTGCGAGCATGATGAAGGCGTGCGGGCCGGGCATGAGCGTGACCGTCTTGTAGTCGATGCCCTTGTGCTCGAGCATGAGCCGGCCCGTGTAGACGGAATTCGATCCCGGGAACATGTAGAGCTTGACCTTGCTCGGCATCGTCGTTGCTCTCCTTGGCGTCGACATACCGTGAGTATCTTGATACCCGCGGTATGTGAAGTCAAGGGCTACGGACCGGAGGCGCTGAGCGCGAGCGGACCGCTGCCCGGCTCGTCCTGCGGGATGTGCTGGTCGGCGTGATAGCTCGAGCGCACGAGCGGGCCGGCCGCGATGTGGTCGAAGCCGAGCTCGTAGGCGGCGACCTCGAGGGCCTTGAACTCGTCCGGATGCCAATAGCGCACGACCGGTAGGTGGCGCTCCGTCGGGCGCAGGTACTGCCCGACGGTCAGCACCTGGACGCCGTGCTCGCGCAGCGCGGCGAACGTCGCGACCATCTCGTCGTGCGTCTCGCCGAGCCCGACCATCAGGCCGGACTTCGTCGTGACCTCGCCTGAGCCCATCTCCTTGGCGTTTCGCAGCACGCGGCAGGAGCGCTCAAAGGTCGAGCCGCGCCGCGCGACGGGGTACAGGCGCGGGACGACCTCGACGTTGTGGTTGAAGACGTCGGGGCGCTCGGCGATGACGCGCGCGAGCGGCATCTCCTGACCGCGGAAGTCCGGCGTCAAGACCTCGACCTTGCAGCGCGGCGCCTGGATGCGGACCTGGCGGATGACGCCGACGAACGCGCTCGCGCCGAGGTCGGGCAGATCGTCGCGATCGACGGAGGTGATGACCGCGTGGCGCAGCCCCATCTTCGCGATCGAGCGGGCGACGCGCGCGGGCTCGAGCGGGTCGTTCCACGTCGGCTTGCCGGTGCGTACGTTGCAGAAGCCGCAGCGGCGCGTGCAGGTGTCGCCGAGGATCATGAACGTCGCGGTGCCGCGCTCCCAGCACTCGCCGACGTTCGGGCAGGCGGCCTCCTGACAGACCGTGTGGAGGTTCTCGGCCTTGATCAGTGCCGTCAGCTCGCGGTACTTCGCGCCGCCCGGCGCGGGGACCTTGAACCACGGCGGCTTGCGCTCGCGCATCGGCCGCACGTCGGCGCCGAGGACCTTGAGCACGTCCATCCCGCCGGGGTTCGAGCGGGAGCGTGTCGAGAGCCTGCGTTCCTCGGTGGCCATGTCCCATCGAGGGTAGCGCTCGCAAATGCTGGCGAATGGGGTATCGGCGGGTGTAGCGTGGCGCCGCGCTCGGGGACTCGACGCGCGGAGTCAGCCACGGATCGGGGAGGCGGAGATGGTGCGCAGGACGATGATCGGGATCCTCGCGGCGGCGACGGCGGGCGCCGGCCTCGCGGCGTGCGGCGGTTCGGGCGACAAGGGCTCGGACACGCTCACACGCGCCCAGCTCGTGACGAAGGCGAACGCGATCTGCACGGCCGGGGAGAAGGCGGCGTCGGCGATCGACGTGCCGTCGGACTTCTCCGATGCGAAGGCGGCGGCCGCGTACTTCGAGCAGGTCGCGCCGCTGAACCAGAAGCAGACCGACGATCTCGCCGCGCTCGTGCCGGCCGCCGACGTCAAGGACGACTGGCAGGCGGTCATCGACAAGCAGAACGAGGGCAACGAGCTGCTCAAGAGTCTGCTCGCGAAGTCCAAGGCGCAGGATGCGAGCGGCCTGCAGGATCTGCAGACGTTCACGACCGTCGCCGGCGAGTTCGGCTCCGCGTCCAAGAAGCTCGGCTCGAAGGCGTGCGCCGGCGAGGAGTCGGCGGGCACCACCACGTCGACCTCCACGACCGCGGCGACCGCGGGTGGCGGCGCCGGGAACGGGACGATCTCGGTCGACTACGACAAGCCCAACGACCAGGTGGGCGCTGACGCGAAGGAGATCCTGCGCCTCGGCGGAACCGACGGCGTCGCCGCCGGCTTCACGAAGAACTTCGCGCTGCCCGACGACATCACGATCCATGCCGTCAACGGGCTCGTCGGACCGAACTACGATCCGGCCACGAAGACGATCACGCTCTCCTACGGGTTCGTGAACTACACGGCCGGCGTGCTGAAGCGCAACTTCCCCGAGCTGCGCAAGGACGGCGAGGAGTTCGGCCGCCAGCTCGCCTCGGTCGACGGGTTCATCCTCATCCACGAGTTTGGCCACGTGTTCATCGACGAGTTCGACCTGCCGGTGCTCGGCAAGGAGGAGGACGCGGCGGACGCGGTCGCGACGGTGTTCCTGACGCGCGCGGTCGACAACGGCGACCAGTACGCGTTCTACGCCGCGCGCTTCTTCAACGCCCTGTCGAGCCGCCAGCGCAAGCTCGCGCCGCAGGATTTCTTCGACGACCACTCGCTCGACAAGCAGCGGGCGTACAGCATCGTCTGCTGGATCGCCGGCTCCAGCCAGCAGGCATACCGCGACGTCGCCAAGCGGGGCCTGCTCAGCGACGAGCGCCAGCGACGCTGCCCGGCGGAGTACGAGCAGAAGGTCAGTGCGGTGGCGAAGCTGCTGTCGCCGCACCTGCGTAGCTGAGCAGCGCGGCCTCGAGCTGCTCGTGCGAGACGCCGCGGGGCGCGCGCCCCAGGCCCGCGGCGAGGTGATCGGCGACGCTCGTCGCGACCGCGTCGAGGGCGCTGTCGTCGTGGTCGCCACCGAGCTCGCGGGCTAGCGAGGTCATGCTGACGCCGTCCAGGCCGCACGCCACGACCCACGCGAACGGCTCGAGGTCGTTTGAGACGTTGATCGCGAAGCCGTGCGTCGTCACGCCGCGCGCGACGTGGACGCCGATCGAGGCGATCTTGCGCTCGCCGACCCAGACGCCGGTGTAGTCGGGCCCGTCCGCGGGGCGACCGCGCGCGCCGGCGAGGCCGGCGTCGGCGAGCGCGACGACGATCGCCTGCTCCATGGTGCGCAGGTAGGCGATGACGTCGACGATCTGCACGATCGGGTAGCCGACGAGCTGTCCGGGGCCGTGGTAGGTGAGCTTGCCGCCCCGGTCGACGTCGACGATGTCGAGCCCCTGCTCGCGGTACCACTGCTCGCCGAGCGGCAGCTCGCCGGCATGTGAGCGGCGGCCGCGCGTGTAGACGCGCGGGTGCTCGAGCAGCAGCAGCACATCAGGGATCGCTTGCGTTTGTCGCGCGGCGCGCGTTCGCTCCTGCAGGGCGAGCGCCTCGCGGTACTCGACGAGGCCGAGCCGGCAGACCCACAGCTCGTCCGGGCTCACAGCCGCACCGGGTTGAAATGCAGCACGGTCGCGAGCACGTCGAAATGGCGGTCGACATGGAGGACATCGGCCCCGTGCTGCTGGGCGCAGGCGGCGATGAGGAGGTCCGGCACAGGCACACGATGGCGGCCCGTCTGCGCGAGCTCACGCTGTGCGCCACCCGCTGCCGCGAATGTCTCGGCATCCATCCGCAACTCGCGGAAGGCGGCGAGTCCCTGCTCGGCCGTCGCGTAGGCCGTCGGTGATCGAGCGCTGTAGAGCAGCTCCCAGCGGATGACAGCGCACAGGCAGAGCTCGTCTTCTGAGTACTCGTCTGGCACACCGCGCACGTACGCGGACTTGTCTACGAGCAGCAGCCGGCTCACCGCCAGGCGGCATCTGACAGAAGGAGGTCGACGTCGAGCAGCGTCGCGGCCTGCCTCATCGCCTCGTTCTGCAGCGCGCGCCGCTGCGCCCGGTCCATCGCGACGAGACGCTGCTTGACGACATCCCTGCCCTCCGCGGCGAGCCGCAGCAGGAGCAGCTTGCGGTCGGCGATCTCGGGCCATGCGCGGCGGGCGAGGTCGAGCATCTCGGTGACTTCCCCGGTGTCGGTCACCGTATAGCGGGGGCGGGTCGTGGGCATGAGGGAAGTGTAACACCGCGCAGACTGAGGTGCGGCACGGCTGCGCCGACGCGACCCCATGCGCTCTGATGGTTCAGTTGGAAGCGGTGACGCGGCAGGCCGGCTTCGGGTGCGTCCTGAGCCAGTCCTGGAGAGGCTTCATCGGACGGTCGGCGACGTCGAACCTCGCGCTGAAGGCGCTCACACCCACGGTCCTCGGCACGTGGCAAGCAATGTGGTGCCCCCGGCCGTCGGGCTACGCCTCGTAGCTCTCGATGCGCTTCTTGACGTTCGCGAGGAAGCGCGCGGCGAGGGCGCCGTCGATCGCGCGGTGATCCCAGGACAGGCCGAGGATGACCATCGGGCGGATCGCGATCGCGTCCTCGCCGAACTGGTCGGTGACGACGACGGGGCGCTTGACGATCGCCTCGATGTCGAGGATCGCGACCTGCGGCAGGCTGATGACCGGCGTCGCCATGACGGAGCCGAACTGGCCTGGGTTCGTGATCGTGAACGTCCCGCCGCGGACGTCGTCGGGCGTCAGCTGGCGCGCGCGGGCGCGTTTGGCGAGGTCGCGGATGCGTCGCGACAGGCCCTCGGGGCTGAGGTCCTGCGCGCCGCGCACGACGGGCACGATGAGCCCGTCGTCGCCGAGGTCGACCGCGATCCCGAGGTTGACCTGCTCGTGGACGATGTGCAGGTCGTTCTCGAGCCAGGCGTTCACGTGTGGGAACTCGACGAGCGCGCCGATCACGCAGCGCGAGATGAGCGGCAGCGCCGTGATACCGAGGTGCTTGCGCGCGATCTCGATGCGCGACATGTCGACCTCGATCCACGTCGTGCACGTCGCCGCGGTCTGTAGCGAGCGGTGCATGTGCTCGCCGATCATCGCCCGCATGCGCGACAGCGGGCGGCCCTCGGGCGGCACGTACGGGCCGTGCAGGTTCGAGCCTCCGGCGCCCGGACGGTACGGGCTCTCGGAGTGCAGGACCGGCTCGTCGGCCGTCGTCGCGGCCGGACGGGCGCCGCCGCCGAACTTCTCGACCCATGCCAGGACGTCCTGCTTGCGCACGCGTCCGTCGCGTCCCGTGCCCTCGATCGCTTCGAGGTCGACGTCGTGCTCCTCGGCGATCCGCTGGACGACGGGCGAGTAGCGCCGGTTCTGGCTCCCGTTCGCGGTGCGGCGCGCCGGGGCCGAGGGTGCGGGCTGTGGCGGGCTCGCGGCGGTCGCGCCCGGCACGTGCGTGACAGCCGGCGCCTCGGCAAGCGGTGGCGCCGTCGCGGCGCCGGGCTCGGCGTCGGTCGCGATCCGCGCGAGCGTCACGCCGACATCGACCGTCACCCCGACCTGCACGAGGATCTCGATCAGCCGACCGCTCGCGGGGGACGGGATCTCCGTGTCGATCTTGTCGGTCGACACCTCGCCGATCGTCTCGTCGCGTTCGATCCAGTCGCCGGGCTGCTTGCGCCACTCGACGACAGTGCCCTCCGCGACGGACACCCCCATCTGCGGCATCGTCACGTCGACAACGGTCTCAGTACTCGAGGAGCTGACGGCAGGCCTCCCTCACGCGTTCGACGGATGGCAGCACCGCCGCCTCCAGCGGCGGCGAGAAGGGGATCGGGCAGTCCGGCGAGGCGATCCGCACGACCGGGCCGTCGAGGTCCTCGAAGGCATGCTCGGCGATGAGCGCGGCGACCTGCGCGCCGGCCGCGCACGTCTCGTTCGCCTCGTCGACGACGATGACCTTCGACGTGTGGCGCACCGCGTCGAGGATCGCCTGCTCGTCCAGCGGCACGAGCGAGCGCAGGTCGAGCACCATGATCGACGCGCCCATGAGGTCGGTCGTCGCCTCGAGCACGGTGTGCACCATCGCGCCGTACGTGATGACGACGAGGTCGTCGCCCTCGCGCGCGACGCGGGCCTTGAACGGGGTCTCGTAGGAGCCCTCGGGCACCTCGCCCTTGACGCGGCGGTAGAGGTGCTTGTGCTCCATGAAGACGACGGGGTTCGGGTCGCGCATCGCGGCGATGATGAGGCCCTTCGCATCCTCGGCGGTGCTTGGGGCGACGACCTTGATGCCCGGCGCGTGCATGAACCACGACTCCGGGTTCTGAGAATGAAACGGGCCGCCGGAGAAGCCGCCGCCGCTGGGCAGGCGCACGGTGATGTTCACCGGCAGGTCCTGGCGGTAGTACATCTTCGCGGCGGTGTTGACGAGCTGGTCGAAGCCGCAGGCGATGAAGTCGGCGAACTGCATCTCGCAGACCGGCCGCATCCCGACGACGGCCGCGCCGATCGCCGTGCCGATGATCGCCGACTCCGCCAGCGGGGTGTCCATCACGCGCGAGGCGCCGAACTCGTCGAAGAAGCCGTCGGTCACCTTGAAGGCACCGCCGAAGACGCCGATGTCCTCGCCCATCAGCAGGACGCGCTCGTCGCTTCGCATCTCGGTCCGCAGGCCGTCGGAGATCGCCCGCAGGTAGGTCATCTCGCTCATGGCTGAAAGCCGCTCCACGGCGCGGCGCCGTCCTCGAGCAGGATCTCCGGTGCGTCGCGCGGATGGAATACGCGGTCGGTCGCCGTCTCGGGATCGGGCATCGGCCCGGCAAGCGCGGTCTCGGTCGCCTCGTCGACGGCCGCCTTGACCTCGGCGCGCAGGGCATCGACGTCGTAGCCGAGGGCCGTCATCCGAGCGCTCTGGCGGTCGATCGGGTCCTTCTTCCTCCACTCCTCGACGAGCGCCTTCGGGACGTACTTCATGTCGTCGTGCGCGCCGTGGCCGTGCATGCGCATCGTGACGGCTTCGATCAGCGTCGGTCCGCCGCCGGCGATCGCGCGGTCGCGCGCGATCCGCGTCGCCTCGAACATCGCCTCGGCGTCGTTGCCGTCGACGCGCAGGCCGGGGAAGCCGTAGCCGGCCGCGCGCTCGACGGGGTCGACGGCGAACTGCAGGTCGATCGGCGTCGAGTAGGCGTACTGGTTGTTCTCGAGCACGAAGACCACGGGCAGGCGCTGCACCCCGGCCCAGTTCATCGCCTCGTGGAAGTCGCCGCGCGAGGTCGAGCCGTCGCCGAACCACGTCAGCGCGCAGCGGGCCTCGCCGCGTAGCTTGAAGGCCATCGCCATGCCGGTCGCGACGAGCATCATGTCCGGCAGCATCGAGGTCATCCCGACGCAGCCCGCGCGGCGGTCGCCGAAGTGCACGTTGCCGTCGCGCCCGTTCGTGATGCCGGCCGCGCGGCCCATGTACTGGCTGAGGATCGCGGCCGGGTGGACGCCGCGCACCATGTGCGCCCCGAGGTCGCGGTGCAGGATGCAGAGGCGGTCGGCGGCAGCCATCGCCCACGCGGCGCCGACGGACACGGCCTCTTGGCCGAAGCCGTCGTAGAAGGACCCCGGGACCTTGCCCTGGCGGTAGAGGTTCATCGCGCGCGCCTCGACGGCGCGCATCATCAGCATCGCGCGGAGCAGGCCGACGCGATCCTCCGGCGTCAGGTGTGCGGGCTCGCTTTCGGCGTGATCGCTCAGAGCGCTCGTGAGTTCCGTGCTACTGGTCGCCATGTTCGCCTTTCCGTGTGCCGTGTGCGTCGGGATCTCCGACCCACTCATCGGCATCCCGTCGGGATCGCCGCGCGAGATGCCGTGCTTCCTCGGCGAGGGTACCGGGAACGTACGCTGGTTGACGTGAGTGACTCCGATCGCGCAGGGCACGGCGGTCGCCGCGCGCGCCTGCATTGGCGCCTGCGCGGAGCCTGGCTGTGGCCGACGTTCGTCGTGGCGACGGTGCTCGAGATGGGCCTGCTGCACTGGCTGCCGGTGCAGGGCGAGGCGACCGGCTGGGTCGGCGGCCTGCTCGCCGCCGGCTGCCTGAACGTCATCGGCGTCGCGCTCGTCGGGCCTATCAGCGGGAAGTGGCTGCGCCACCGGCGGCCCGACATGCCTCGGGTCGTAGCGGAGAACTACACCGGCACGGCCGTACTCGCGATCGTGGCGGCGGGGCTCGTGCTCGCGGGGATCGCGCACCGCCCGTCGATCGAGCAGCACGAGGGCGCGTTCGCGAAGCAGTCGCTGGCCGTGCGCCGCTGGGTCGCGCTGCACGGTGACGCCTACGCGCGGGCGCACGTGTCGCGCGCCGACAGCCTGCTCGTCGACGAGGACCTCTACCGCACGTGCGTCCCGGGCCCGGACCGTAAGCGCGCGCTGTGTCTGATCGTCGATACCTCGCCGCTGCTGCCGACCGTCAAGCTCGACCCGAACCGCGAGCCGAACGCGGTCCTGAATGCGCACGGCGGCTTCAGGTAGATGGCCGAAATGCCGATGAACGTTCCATGGGTGGCACTCGCGCCGTCATCGCGTCGTTGGGGGCAAGCATCTCGATCGTGGCCTGCGCCGCGCTCGGACTGTTCGCCGTCAGCGTTCTGTTCGCCTATCCCGGGATCGCCGGCTCGCTGAACGGGTCGGGCTCGAGCCCGACGCTGATCGTTGCCTCGCGCGGCTCGGACGCCGCCACGCAGCCGGCGGGCAAGCCCGCTGCCGTCAAGCCGCTGCGCGTCAGCGCGCCCGTGGTTCGTCCGTCCAAGTCACAGACCGAGACGGTCCGGCGCACCTCGGGCACCGTCGTGGACCGCGCGAGCCAGAGCGCACCCACGCGTCAGCCGACCGTGACCGCCGACGTCACCGATGCCCCAGCGCTCAGCCCGCCGTCCGCGGCATCTGGGCCGACCGTGTCCGTGCCCGCCGTGACGAAGAAGGCCGGCCAAGGCGTGCGTCAGCTCGGCGACACCCTGGCCGGAACCGTGCAGAGCACCGGCGACGCGGCCGGCAGCCTGGCCAAGCCGCTCGGCCCTCCCGTCAGCAAGGCCGTACAGGACGTTTTGAACGTCGCCGTCAAGGCGATCAACGATCTGCTGAAGCGCACGACGGGCGGCCTCGCCGGCACGCTCGACGCGGCGTCTCGCTAGCCCGCGTCACAGCGTCACAGCGTCGCGGCGAACTCGGCCATCCCGGCGGCGAAGTCCTCGCTCGCGCAGAAGCCGAGCGTCGACGCGGCGAGCTCGGCGCTCGCAAAGACGTGGCGCACGTCGCCGAGGCGGTACTCGCCGGTCGTGACCGGTGCCGGCGCGCCCTCGCCGGCGGCGGCGTGCAGCGCCGCCGCGAGTTCGCCGACCGTACGCGGCGTCCCGCTCGCGATGTTCAGCGCGCCGGGGACGGCGTCGGTTGCCACGAGCGCGAGCACGTTCGCCCGGGCGACGTCGCGGACGTGCACGAAGTCGCGTCGCTGGCAGCCGTCCTCGAAGACGCGCGGCGCCCGGCCCGCCGCGAGCGCGGAGGCAAACAGCGACGCGACGCCCGCGTAGGGGGTGTTCGCGGGCATTCGCGGGCCGTAGACGTTGTGGTAGCGCAGCGACGTGACGGCGACCTGGGTCTCGCGGGCGAATGCGCTCGCGAGGTGTTCCTGGTGCAGCTTCGTGGCGGCATAGACGTTGCGCGGATCCGTCGGCGCGTCCTCGCCGACCGTGCGCGCCTGGAGCGCCGCACCGCAGCGCGGACATGGCGGCTCGAAGTCGCCGGCTTGCAGGGACTCGCGAGCGCGCGGACCGGGGCGCACGCGGCCATGCTCGGGGCAGGCGTAGCCGCCCTCGCCGTAGACGACCATGCTCGACGCCTGCACGACGCGTCCGCTGAACGTTGCCCGCGCGAGCTCCCGCAGCAGCACCGCGGTGCCGAGGTCGTTGTGGCTGACGTAGTCGGCGATGTCGCCGAGGTCGAGGCCGAGGCCGACCATCGCCGCCTGGTGGCAGACCGCGTCGACACCGCGCAGCGCGGCCGCGACGGCGTCGCCGTCACGGACGTCGGCGTCGTGCCAGTCGACGTCGTCGGGGCGATGCGGCGGCTCGAGATCGAGCACGCGCACGCCGTGGCCGCCGTCCAGCAGCGCGTCGGCGATGTGCGACCCGATGAACCCGGAGCCGCCGGTGAGCAGGACTCGCATCAGGGTGTCACGAGGCGGACGCCGTCGGCGCTGACCGCGAGCCGGGTCGTCTTCGCTCCGAGCGCCGTCAGTCGGACGACGCCGTAGCGACAGCCGCCGGCGATCGTCCCGGCGCTGCGCCAGGGCCCGTCGGCGCCGCTGCGCCGGAAGCGCTCGAGGCGCCCGGACACGACACCGCACAGGGCGAGCTCGCGATCGGAGAGCAGCGCCAGGCCCGAGGGCGCGCGGCGGCCGCGCAGGGTCGTGATCGCGCCGTCGCGGTCGCCGCGGCCGATGCGCTCCGCGAGCCGGCCCGGGGCGTTGTCGGCGACCCACACGCGCCCGCTGCGATCGACGTCGAACGCGAACGGTTTGTGCCAGCCGCCGCTCAGGACGCGCGGGCGCTGCGATGGCGGGCCGTCCACGTCGAGGGAGACAAGCTTGCCGTTGAGGGTCTGCGGATCGTCGATGAGGCGAGTGTGACCGAGATCGCCGATGCCGAGCAGCAGCCGGCCGCCCGGAGCCAGCGTGATGTGCCCGCCGTTGCCGAGCAGCGCCGACCGCGGACCGTCGAAGATCCGCCTTCGGGGCGCGGGCGCGATGCGGTCGACGACGAGCCTGCGGTCGGGGGCGGTGTAGGCGGCGAAGATCCGGCCGCGTCGGTCGGCGGCGAGACCGAGCAGGCCGCGCTGGCCGCCGGTCGAGACGGCGACCCGGGCGACGACGCGGCCGCTGCGCAGGACCCGAACGATCCCGCTGCGCAGCGCTCCAGTGAGGACGCCTTCTGGGCCGACGGCGAGCGCGGCGACGATGTCCGTACCGCTCGCTGGCTGCCGCGGATCGGGCGTCGCGGGCTTGTCGGTGCTTGCGCAACCGGCGAGTAGTGCGGCCGCGAGCGTGGCCGCGGCGAGGGCCGTCCGACCGGTCCGGATCGCGCTCGTGACCGCGGCCGTGAGCCCGAAAGCGGTGAAGGCGGTCCCGCCGCGGCGGGTCACGCTCGTTGACCGCGGCCGGGAGCATGCCAGAGCACGCAGCCGGGACTTGGCGTTCACCATGGGGAGCGGACTCCGGCCTGCAACGCGAGCGCGAGCAACAGTTGCGCGGCGAGCCAGCCGCGGCCGGCGCCGAGCGACCGGGCCCGGCTCGCGCTCGCCGCCGTAGGCGCGTCAGCGTCACGGGGCCGCTCGGTCCGTCGTGATGCGCCCGCGCCGAGCGCGGCGGTCGCGACGAGGATCCAGGGCACGAACGGCAGCCAGATCCGCTCGACCTCTCCCTTCGAGAGGCCCGACAGCGCGGCGACGGCGATCGCAGCGACAGCGGGTGCGGCGAGCAGCAAGACCGCGCGCTCGCGCAGGCGCGCCAGGCCGACGACGGCGGCGGGGCCGATTGCGAGCGCGAACGCGGCGAGGTCGATGAGCAGGAACGCGTCGTGCGGCCGGCGCGAGGAGACGCCGTTGGCGTACAGGATCCGGGTTGCGTGCAGGCCGTCGAGCCACAGGAAGCCGAGCGCCGCGAACGCGCCGAGGACGGCGAGCACGCCGACCGCGGCGACGGCGAGCGCGAGCCAGGCGCGGCGGGCGACCGCGAGTGCGACCACGAGCAGGCCGAGCGGGGCGACCCCGTAGGAGAGCATGAGCGCCGCGCCGAGCACGACCCCGGCGAGCAGCGCGAGCGCGAGGCTACTCGCGGTCCAAGCATGCCCGGCTCGCGGCCCGGCGCGGGCCGCGCGGTCACGGTCGGTCGCGGCGGTGCGGTCGGGCCCGGCGCGGGCTGGGCCATCGGGCGCGCGATCACGATCGGTCGCGGCGGTGCGGTCGGGCCCGGCGCCGGCCGGGCGATCGGGCGCGACCGCGACCGCGAAGCAGGCGATCCCGATCGCGGCCACGCCGGCGAAGAACGCGTCGGCGGAGGTGGCGATCCAGACCGCGGCCGGGGCGAAGGCGACGTATGGCGCGGCGCGCCGCGCCGCCGCCTCTCCGGCCGTGGCGCTCAGGGCGACGAGGGCGGCGGGCGCGGCGATCGCGCCGGTCGCGATGACGAGCGCCGCCGCCGCCTGGGCGCCGCCGAGGCCGATGCGGTCGAGCACCCACAGCAGCGTGACGAAGCCCGGTGGATGGCCCTTGACGTGCGTCGGGTACGTCGGCAGCGCCGCCACGAACCCGGCGAGGAAGCGCCCCGGCTCACCGACGAACGGCACCGCGGCTAGGTACTCATAGCGCGTGCGCAGCGGCGCGGTGATCGCGCCGAGCCCGTCGGAGGCCGCGAGCGCGACCGCCCACGCGATCCCGGCGGCCCATGCCGAAAGGAGCAGCCCGCCCCAGCGCAGGCGCCGCGCCGCGAGCGGCGCCCACGCCAGCGCCGCGGCGGCGAGCGCGACGGCTGGCAGCAGCGCGAGGCCGAGGTGCAGATCGTAGGTACCGACCAGCGGGGGCGCGCCGATCCGCACGAGCGGGTCGCGGTTGTAGAGCCCCTGCCCGACGAGGTGGCCGGCGACGACGACCGCTGCCCATCCGAGCGGCGCGATCCATGCGCGCACGTCGCCGCGCGCGAGCGCGACCGGCAGGGGCTGTGAGCGCTCGGCGAGCACGGAGCCACACGGTACGGATGCGCGAGCGCTGCCAGGGCCGTCGGGCGCGCGGTTCACAGCCTCGTAAGCGATGGCGCCTAGCGTGACCCGCCATGCCCGACGTCATTCTTCCCGTGCTCGACGAGGCCGAGGCCCTGCCGTGGGTGCTCGGCCGGATCCCGGCCGGATACGAGCCGATCGTCGTCGACAACGGCTCGCTCGACGAGTCGGTCGCGATCGCCCGCCGCGCCGGTGCCCGCGTCGTCTCCGAGCCGCGGCGCGGCTTCGGCGCCGCATGCTACGCCGGCCTCGTCGCAGCGACCGCCGACGTCGTCTGCTTCATGGACGCCGACGCCTCGCTTGACCCGCGCGAGCTGCCGCTCGTCGCCGACCCCGTGCTTGCGGGCACCGCCGGGCTCGTGCTCGGCGCGCGCGATGCCGAGCCCGGCGCCTGGCCGTGGCACGCGCGGATCGCCAACCGCGCGCTCGCCGTGCACCTGCGCCGCCGTGCGGGCGTGCAGCTCACCGACCTCGGTCCGATGCGTGCCGCGCCACGTGCCGCGCTGCTCGAGCTCGGCATCCTCGACCGCCGCTTCGGCTGGCCGCTGGAGATGGTCCTGCGCGCCGCTGCGGCGGACTGGCGCATCGACGAGGTCGACGTCGGCTACCGCGCCCGGGCCGGGCGCTCGAAGGTGACCGGGACCGTGAAGGGCACGGTGCGTGCGGTGCGCGACATGGCGGCGGTGCTGTCATGAGCGACCCGGCTCTACTCGTCATCGCCAAGGCTCCCATCGCCGGTGCCAGCAAGACCCGGCTGTGCCCGCCGTGCACGCCGATCCAGGCCGCCCAGCTTGCCGAGGCCGCGCTGCGCGACACGCTCGCCGCTGTGCTCGCGACCCCGGTCAAGCGCCGGGTCCTCGTGCTCGACGGCGACCCCGGGCCTTGGCTGCCGGCGGGCTTCGAGCTCGTAACCCAACGCGGCGACGGCCTCGCGCAACGGCTCGCGGCGGCGTTCGAGGACGCCGGCACGCCCGCGCTGCTCGTCGGCATGGACACGCCGCAGGTCACGCCGGCGCTGCTCACGGAGGGGCTCGACGTGCTGCGCTGCGGCCACGAGGCTGTGCTCGGCCTCGCACCGGACGGCGGCTACTGGGCGATCGGCCTGCGCCACGCCGACGCGCGGGTGTTCGAGGACGTCCCGATGAGCGCCGACGACACCGGCGCGCGGCAGCTCGCGCGGCTGCGGATCCTGCGGATGACACCCGTGATGCTGCCCGAGCTGCGCGACGTCGACCGTATCGCCGACGCTCGCGCGGCCGCGGCGCTGGTGCCGGACGGGCGCTTCGCTCGCACGCTTGCCTCGATGGACCTCGGCGCTCGGGAGCCGGCCGTATGAGCGCCGCCGCGCTGGCGGTATCCGCCGCCGATCTGTATGGCCGCGGTCTTGAGGGTCTCGAGCCGCGGTTGCTCGCGCGTGCCGAGGGGGGTCGCGCCCGCGTGATGCCGATCGGGTCCTGGCTCGCGATGCCGACGGCCGCCGACGAGTCGGTGCTGGACCGTGCCACGGGACCCGTCCTCGACGTCGGCTGCGGGCCGGGCCGGCATGTGCTTGCGCTGGCAGATCGTGGGGTCGTGGCGCTCGGGATCGACAACTCCCCCGTCGCGGTGCGGGTCGCGCGTGGCCGCGGCGCGACCGTCACCGAGGGCTCGATCTTCGATGCCGTGCGCGGCGCTGGATCGTGGGGCAGCGCGCTGCTGCTCGACGGCAACATCGGGATCGGCGGCGATCCTGTCCGCCTGCTGCGCCGCGTCGCAGAGCTCGTCTCGCCAGGCGGGCGCATCCTCGTCGAGCTCGCTCGCCCAGGCTCGTCGAGCGGCCGTCGTCGGATGCGCCTGGAGGCTGCGGCAGCGGCCAGCCCGTGGTTCGATTGGGCGACGGTCGCAGCGGTCGACGCCGGCGCCGTCGCGGCCGCGTCGGGCCTGCGCGTCGACGAGCGCTGGTCGTCGCGCGGGCGCTGGTTCGCGGCGTTGGCCTAATGCTCGTGTCCGCACGCGTGCGCGTGCGTATCGCCCTCGAGCACGGAGGCCAGACGGCGGTAGGCCGCCGCCAGTTGGCGCCGTGAGACGCGACGCACGATCGGCGCGAGGATCCTGCGCCGCACGCCGGTCGTCTCGTGCTCGGCCTCGAAGCGCACCCGGGTGCCCGTTCCCAACGCGCTCAGGATGTAGGACCCCGCGATCGGCAGCACCGGTCCCGCGACGCCCCGGGATGCGAGTCGACGCGGGCGCTCGAACTCCGTCAGCTCGCTGATCTGCTCGACGCCGACGACACGAAACGCCCTGCCGCGCTGACAGATCTGCGTGCCGCGGCGAGGCGGGCCGGAGGTGAGCACCTCGACGGTCGCGCCGGTGCCGTCCCACAGCGGCAGGTTCGTCGCGTCGGCGAGGAAGTCGAAGACGACCTCGGGCGGACGCTGCACGGTGAACTCGTGCTCGAGGCGGACGATCAGAACGCGAGGGCCAGCGGCTGCTCGAGCAGCTCGCGGATGCGGGCGAGGAACTGCGCCGCGTCGGCGCCGTAGAGGATCCGGTGGTCGCAGGCGAGCACGACGGCCATCGTGTTGCGCGCGACGACCTCGCCGTCACGGACGACGGCGCGCGGCGCGAGCGCGCCGACGGCGAGGATCGCGGCCTGCGGCGGGTTGATGACGGCGGTGAAGTCCGTGACGCCGAACATCCCGAGGTTCGAGACGGTGAACGTGCCGCCGCTGAGCTCGGGCGGCGTGACGGTGCCGGCGCGCACGCGCTCGGCGACGGCGCGCGACTCGCGGGCGATCTCGCGCAATGACTTACGGTCGGCGTCGAAGATCGTCGGCACGACGAGCGCGTCGGTCGCGGCGACCGCGATCCCGACGTTGACGCGGCTGTGCAGCTCGAACTTGCCGTCCTTGTAGCTGCCGTTCGCGCGCGGGAACTCGCGCAGTGCGAGCGCGCAGGCGCGGACGACCATGTCGTTGTAGGACGGGACGTCGCCTGCGAGCGCCTTGAGCTGCGCGCGCAGCGCCACACAGCCCTCCATGTCGATCTCCGAGCGCAGCGTGAAGTCGGGCACCGTCGCCTTCGATTCGGCCATCCGTCGGGCGATGACCTGCTGGATGCGCGTGAGCTCCTGGATCGTGATGTCGCCCTTGGCGGTGGCGGTCTCGACCGCTGCCGGCGCGGGCGGCGGTGCGGGTGGTGCGGAGGCGGCGGGTGTGGCGGCTGCGGGAGCGGCGCCCGCTGTCGGCGGGGCGCCGCTGGCCGGAGCGGAGGCGGCGGCGGGCCGCGCGGCGGCCTCCGTGGGCGTGGGTTCCGAGCCGACCGCCGCCGAGCCACTCTGCGCGGCCTCCTCGACGTCGGCCTTGACGATGCGCCCGCCGGGGCCGGTGCCGGTGACGAGGCGCAGGTCGACGCCCTGCTCGCGGGCGATCCGGTGCGCGAGCGGCGACGCCTTGACGCGCCCGGTCGCGGGCCGCAGGCCGTGGGCCGGCGTGCCGGCAGCGGACGGCGGTGCCGCCACGGACACGGCATGTGGTGCCGCCGTCGGCGGGGCGGATGGCTCGGGCGCTGTCGCGGCGGCGGCGGGCGCGGCCGACGGGCTCGCCTCCGGAGTGGCTGGCTCGGCGGCCTGCGCGGACTCTGGCGCGGCTTCGGCCTCGGACGGCGCGCTCGTCTCGGCGACGGTCGGCGCCCCGGAGGCCGCCCCACCCGCGCCGTCTTCCAGGCGCGCGATGACCTCGCCGATCGGCAGCGTCTCGCCCGCGGCGACGACGATCGTCAGCACGCCCGCCGCATCGGACTCGTAGGTCAGCGTCGCCTTGTCGGTCTCGATCTCCGCCAGCGGCTCGCCGCGCGCGACGGAGTCGCCGTTGGACTTCAGCCACTTCAGGATTGTGCCCTCCTCCATCGAGTCCGAGAGCCTCGGCATGACGATGTCGGACACGTCGACTAACGCCTCTTCGTCGTCGCGAGCACGGCGTCGATGACCTGCGCCTCGTGCGGGAACGCGAGCTGCTCGAGCGGCTTGGAGTAGGGCATCGGCACGTCGGCGCCGGTGACGCGCTGGATCGGCGCGTCGAGGTCGTCGAAGGCCTGCTCGGTGACGAGCGCGGAGAGGTTGGCGCCGACGCCGCCGTGCGGCCAGCCCTCCTCGACGATGACGCAGCGGTTCGTCTTACGCACGGACGCGAGGATCGTGTCGAGGTCCAGCGGGCGCAGCGTGCGCGGGTCGATGACCTCGGCCTCGATGCCGTGCCGCTCGCTCAGCGTCTTCGCGGCGCGCGCGGCGGTCAGCGCCATCCGCGAGATGCCGACGATCGTCACGTCCGAGCCCTCGCGGCGGATCGCCGCGTGGCCGAAGTCGACCGTGAAGTCCTCGTCGTCGGGCACCTCACCACGTTGGCCGTAGAGGTACTCGTGCTCGATGAAGATCACCGGGTTGTCGTCGCGAATCGCGGACTTCAGCAGACCCTTCGCGTCGGCCGCCGTCGTCGGCACCGCGACGAGCAGGCCGGGCACGTGGAGGTAGAGCGCCTCCCATGAGTGCGAGTGCGTCGGGCCGAGCTGGTGGCCCGCGCCCTGCGGCATCCGCACGACCAGGGGCACCTTGACCTGGCCGCCGAACATGTAGCGGATCGACGCCGCGTGGTTGACGATCTGGTCCATCGCCAGCAGCGAGAAGTTGATCGTCATGAGCTCGACGACGGGTCGTAGCCCGGTCATCGCCGCGCCGACGCCCATCCCGACGATCGTGTTCTCGGAGATCGGCGTGTCGCGCACGCGCTTCTCGCCGAATTCCTCGAGCAGGCCGGCCGTGACCTTGAACGCGCCGTTGAAGACGCCGATGTCCTCGCCCATGAGCATGACCGACTCGTCGCGGACCATCTCCTCGCGCAGCGCCGCGTTCAGCGCCTCGCGGTAGCGCATGACCGCCACGGCGTCAGTCCTCGCCCTTCTGGATGTCGTCGGCCGGGGTCAGGCCGCCGGGCGAGCCCATCGCCCGCTCGTACTCGCTGTGGCCGGGGAGGTTCTCGGTCATAGCGCGCTCGTCCTCGCCGCGGTGCGGGGTCGAGGTGCGCTCGTCGATCGAGTACCAGCCGCGGACCTGGTCGCCGAGCACGTAGATGTCGTCGTAGAGCTCGTTCGGCGACGGGTGCGGCGAGGCGTCGGCGAACGCGACGGCATCGTCGATGCGCTTGACCGTGTCGGCGTCGAGCTGGGCGCGCTCCTCCGCGGTCATGACGCCCGCCTCGACGAGCTGATCGCCGAAGACCGCGAGCGGGTCGCGCTTGCGCCACTCGTCGACCTGCTCCTTCGTGCGGTACTCCTCGGGGTCGGCCATCGAGTGCCCGCGGAAGCGGTAGGTGAGTGCCTCGACGAGCACGGGCTTGCGTTCCTCGCGCGCGACGCGCAGCGCCTCGGTCGTGACCTTGTAGGTGTCGGCGACGTCCATCCCATCGCAGCGCATCCCAGGGACGCCGAAGCCCTCGCCCTTGCGCAGCAGGTCGGTCATCGCCGAGTGCCGCTCCAGCGACGTGCCCATCCCGAAGCGGTTGTTCGTGATCATGAAGACGACCGGTAGCGACCACAGCGCCGCGAGGTTCATCGTCTCGCCGAACGTGCCCTGGTTGGAGGCGCCGTCGCCGAACTGGCACAGCGTCGCCTCATCCAGGCCGTTGTAGTCCGACGCGAGCGCGAAGCCGGCCGCGATCGGCAGATTGCCGCCGACGATCCCGTAGCCGCCCATGAAGCGCTTCTCGAGATCGAACATGTGCATCGAGCCGCCGCGGCCCTTGCAGAGCCCGTCGACGCGGCCGAAGAGCTCGGCCATGACGCGGTTCGGATCGCTGCCGCGCGCGAGCGTGTGGCCGTGCGAGCGGTACGTCGAGATGAGGTAGTCCTGGTCGCGCAGCGCGCGCGTCGAGCCGACGATCGTCGCCTCCTCGCCGATCGCGAGGTGCAGGAAGCCACCGACCTTCGCCTTCGCGTACATCTCGCCGGCGCGCTCCTCGAAGCGGCGGATCAGCATCATCGTGGTCAGCCACTCACGCGCGACCTCGGGCTCGGGAAGTTCGGTGCTCGACGTGGTGTCGGCGACGGGCTCTGCCATGTGCGCGGAGGGTATCGGGCGCACGTGGCCGCCCCATTTCGACGCCGGGACAACGTTGCCCGGCCGCGACCGGCCGCGGGCGCCGTTTGTGGTCGTTGAAGGTCGCGCTTGACAGGTGGCGCGCCGCTGCTGGACGCTGGTCGCGTGCCGGATCGCGAGATCACCCGTCGCCGGCTCGTCGCCGGTGCCGGCGCCGCCGCGGCGGCGGCCGGTGGAGCGGCGCCGGCGCGGGCCGCCAAGCCCAGGCCGCGGCGTCGACGCGCGCGCCGGCGCGAGGACGTCGTCGTCGTCGGTGCCGGGTTGAGCGGGCTCGTCGCGGCGCGCGAGATCATGCGCGCGGGCCATTCGGTCGCGGTGATCGAGGCGCGCGACCGCGTCGGCGGGCGGATGCTGAGCCGCCCGATCGCCGGGGGTGAGGTCGTCGACCTCGGCGCGGAGTTCCTCGGGCCGACGCAGAACGAGATCCGCGCGCTCGTCGGCGAGCTGGGGATCGACACGTTTCCTACCTACAACGTCGGCCGCAACGTCTACCTCGCCGGGGGCACACGCACGACGTACGCCGACGGCGGGCTGACGGGGCAGGCGCCGCCGGATCCGGCGCTGCTGGTCGATCTGCTGCTCGCGACGACGACGCTCGACCGCCTGTCGCTCCAGGTCCCAGTCGCGGCGCCGTGGGAGGCGGCGCGGGCCGGCGAGTACGACAGCCAGTCGCTCGACTACTGGCTGCGCCACAACACGACCGGCGGGCGGCGCTTCATGAACCTCGCACGGGCGGGGCTGGGTCCGGTGTTCGGCGCCGAGCTGCGTGAGGTCTCGCTGCTGTTCGCGCTGTACTTCATCGCCGCGTCCGGCGACGAGGGCACGCCGGGCACGTTCGAGCGCAACTTCTCGACGCGCAGCGGCGCCCAGCAGGACCGCGTCGACGGCGGCACGCAGGCGATCGCTTTGGCGTTAGCGCGCCAGCTCGGCCGGCGCGTCGTGCGCCGATCGCCGGTGCGGCGGATCGTGACCGACCACGGGTTTGTCGACGTCGTCTCGGACCACTATGTCAACCGCGCGCGACAGGTCATCGTCGCATTGGCGCCTACTTTGGCCGGCCGCATCCAGTACGAGCCGGCGCTGCCCGCGCTGCGCGACGGGCTGACCCAGCGCTTGGCGCAGGGGCACATCGTGAAGGTCCAGGCGATCTACGAGCGGCCGTTCTGGCGCGACGCGGGTCTCAACGGCGCGTCAGTCTCGGATACCGGCCCGTGCAACGTCACGTTCGACAGCTCGCCGGCGTCCGGCAAGTCGGGGGCGCTGCTCGGCTTCATCTGCGGTGACGAGGCGCGCCGCTTCTCTGGGCTGCCCGCCGCGGACCGTCGCAGCAGCGCGTTGGGGTGCCTCGGCCGCGCGTTCGGGGCACAGGCGCTGTCGCCGATCGACTACGTCGAGATGGACTGGTCGGCCGAGCCGTACACGCGCGGGTGCCCGGTCGCGGTGCCGGCGCCGGGCGTGCTGACGACGTACGGCGTCGCGCTGCGCGAGCCGGTCGGCCGCATTCACTGGGCGGGCGCGGAGACCGCGACGTACTGGAACGGCTACATGGACGGTGCGGTGCGCGCGGGTAAGCGGGCCGCCGCGGAGGTCTTGGAGCGGCTGTAGCCCGGGGGCGGCGCGGCGGCGGTGTGGATTAGGCTCCGGACATGCTGCCGACCGAGCATCTGCTGGCGTTCATGGTCGTCGCGGCCGTGCTGATCCTCGTGCCGGGGCCGAGCGTGCTGTTCGTCGTCACGCGATCGCTGACGCTGGGTCGGAAGGCCGGGATCGCGACGGTCGTCGGCAACACGGCCGGGGTCTATGTCCAGGTCTTCCTCGTCGCGATCGGCGTCGGGGCGATCGTGCAGGAGTCGATCGCGGTCTTCACCGTGATCAAGTTCGCCGGCGCGCTCTACCTCGTCTACCTCGGCGTGCAGGCGTTTCGAAAGCGCGGCTCGCTCGCGGCCGCGCTGAACGCGCCGGTCGCGGCTCGGGACCTGCGGCGGATCTTCGCGGATGCGTTCATCGTCGGCATCGCGAACCCGAAAGTCATCGTCTTCTTCGTCGCGGTGCTCCCCCAGTTCGTCGACCGCTCGGCGGGCTCGGTGGGCGTGCAGCTGGTGACGCTCGGCGCGGTGTTCTGCGCCATCGCGCTCGTCTGCGACAGCATGTGGGCGCTCGCCGCCGGCGCCGCGCGCGACTGGCTCGTGCGCTCGCCGCAGCGGATCGCCGCGATCGGCGGGACGGGCGGGCTCGTCATGATCGGCCTTGGCGCCGGGCTCGCGGTGACCGGCCGTAAGGACTGAGCGGCGGGCTCGCGGTGACCGGCCGCAAGGACTGAGCGGCGGCTTGCTACTCCTCGCCGCGGTAGGTCGCGTCGACCGCGTCGAGGTCGACGGTGCACCAGCGATCGACGAAGTCGGCCACGTCGAGCACCGACAGGTCCTCGCGCACGCGGCGCGCGCGGCGCGCGGCATCGGGCGCGACGAGGTCCCAGAAGAGCACGACCTCACCGGAGGCGATGTCGACGACCTCGATGTGGTCGATGCGCCCCGGATCGAGCCCCGCCGGCCTGCGGTTGGCGCGCGTGTAGATGAGCCGGTAGTGGCGGTTGGCCTTCATGCTGCGCAACCTAGCTCGCGGCGGCGGTGACGGCGCTGCTGGGTGCGTTCTGTCAGGCGCCGAGTGCGGCGGCGGCCTGCTCGAGCGCCTCGTCGCCGTGGAAGACCTCCCCCTCGGGGAGCCAGACCGCAGGCACGTCGCGGACGCCGCGCCGCGCCGCGAGCGCGGTCGCGTCCTGTAGGCGGGCGGCGATCGAGGCCAGGCCGGCGCCCTTCATGACGGCCGTCGGATGCATCTCGCAGGCCGCCGCGGCGATCAGGACGTTGTCTGGCACGGCGAGGTCGCGCCCGCCCGCGAATGCTTGGCGGAACGCGGCCAGCGCGAAGGGGACCGTGCGGCCGATCTGCTTGGCGTACGTCGCGGCGCGCATCGCGAATGCGCTGTCGAACGGAAACGGCTGCGGCCAGCGCAGCGCCTGCAGCCCGCGGCGCTCGGCGAGCCGCGAGATGCGTTCGAGGTAGGCCTCGCGGTCGGTCTCGCAGCGCCAGGCCTCAAGCGTGTCGGCGCCCGTCAGACGTGACGAGTCGATTGGGAGCCACTCCGCGCGCACCGGCAGCAGCTGCAGCACGCGCTCGGCGGCGAGGTACGCCTCGGGGCTGCGCAGGTCGAAGTAGAACGCGGGCCCAGGAGCCGGGTCGGGACCGGGCACGGGGCTCGGCCCAGGCGCCGCTTCGGGACCGGGCACGGGGCTCGGCCCAGGCGCCGGGTCGGGACCAGGCACGTCGATCGCCACGAGCGCCGGCGCTTCAGCCGTGGATGATCCAGCCGTCGGCGTCGCGGGCTGCCTCCATGACGGCCTCCGACAGGGTCGGATGGCCATGCACGATGCGCGCGATCTCGCCGTACCCGCCTTCCAAAGCGCGCACGTTGACGAGCTCCTGGATGAGCTCGGTCGCGCGCGTGCCGACGATGTGGCCGCCGAGCAGCTCGCCGTACGCCTTGTCGCCGACGAGCTTGACGAGGCCGGTGCGATCCCCGTAGACCGTGCCGGCACCGACCGCGCCGAACGAGCAGCGCCCGACGACTACGTCGTGGCCGGCGTCGATCGCCTGCTGCTCGGTGAGGCCGAAGCTGGCGACGTTTGGGTAGCAGAACGTCGCGCGCGGGATGTCGACGTACTCGATCGCGTGGGTCTCCAAGCCGGCCGCGTCCTCGGCGGCGATGATGCCCTCGTCGGACGCCTTGTGGGCGAGCGCCGGGCCGGGCACGAGGTCGCCGATCGCGTAGACGCCGGCCAGCGACGTGCGCATTGCGCCATCGACGGCGATCAGGCCGGAGTCGAGGACGGTGATCCCCGCCTCCTCGAGGCCGAGCCCCTCGGTGTCGGCCCCACGGCCCGCAGCGATGACAAGCCACTGCGCGCTCGCCGGCTCGCCCGCCACGGTGAACGTGACCCTGTCGTCGCCGGACTGCACGTTCTCGACGAACACGCCCGTGCGGACCGTGATGCCCTGCTTCTTGAAGCCGCGATCGGCGAGCTTGGAGATCTCGACGTCCTCGCTCGTCAGCACGCGATCGAGGCCCTCGTAGAGCGTGACGTCCGAGCCCAGGCGGGCGTATGCGGACGCGATCTCGGTGCCGGACGCGCCCGCGCCGACGACGGCCAGCGTGTCGGGCAGCTCGGTCAGCGCCCACGCCTCCTCGGTGCCGATGACGCGTCCGCCGAAGCGCGTGCCGGGCAGCGGCTTCTTCACCGAGCCGGTCGCGAGGATGACGAACTTCGTCGGGTACTCCGTGCCGTCGAAGTTGCCGCCGACCTTGACGTTGGCATCGTCGGTGACCACCCCGTGGCCGTCGATGACGTCGATCTTGTTCTTCTTGAAGAGCCCGGAGACGCCGCCGGTCAGCGTCTTGATGACCTTCTTGCGCCGTTCGCCGACCGCGTCGAAGTCGACGAGCGGGTCGGAGACGGCGATCCCGAAGTCCGCAGCGCCGCGGATCTCGGTCAGCACGTCGGCGACGCGGAGCACGGCCTTCGCCGGGATGCAGGCGTAGTTCAGGCAGCGCCCGCCGACCTGATCGGACTCGACGACGGCGGTCTTCATGCCCAGCTGTGCGGCCCGGATCGCCGCGACGTAGCCGCCGGGCCCGGAGCCGATGACGATGCAGTCATACGAGGACTCGGCCATGGGGCGCCAGGCTATCGCTTGGGTTGCGCAGGTCCGGGCGGCGGCGGCATCTGCAGCCGCGCCATCGCGCGGATGAGCTTCCAGAACAGATATCCCAGCAGCCCGATCGCGATCACCATGCAGATCGCCAGCCACCACTTCTGCACGCGCGTGAAGGCGAGCGAGAGGACGACGATCTGCAGGCCGAGGATGCACTCGAAGAGCAGCACGGCCCAGTACTGACGCGCGAGCATCCCGACACCGGCCAGGACGAGGATCGCCATGGTGAGGTAGGAGACGGTGGTCGGGTTCCCCTGGCTCGTCGTGAGTCCCTTGACGGCGAACGTCGCGATGACGTTCGCGAACGCGAACGCGAACGCGATGATCGCGGCGACGGTGACGACGCCCGGGCGCTCGCCGGGCGCGAGCGGCTCAAGCCCCCGGCGCACGGCCTCGTCCTTCGCGCGACTGCGCGCGTAGCGGCGGGCCATCGGATCGAGCTCGAGCGCAGCGAGCTCTTCCGGCGACAGATCGCGGGACGTGAGGGGGTCTTCGTCGTTGCGTCCACCATATGGACGCTTTGGCGAAGACCCCTCCAGCGCAGCCGCGGGCGGCGGCGACCGCCGCTTGCGGCTACGCGACGCCATCGATCCGCTCCCGGCTGAGCGCCGCACGCAGCGCGGCCGCCGCGGCGCGCGGATCGGCCGCCTCGGTGATCGCCCGCACGACAGCGATCCGCCGCGCGCCTGCATCGACGACCGCGTCCACATTCGTGGCGTCGATCCCGCCGATCGCGAAGAACGGCAGCGGCGCGTGCGCGCCGGCGTAGCGCACGAGCTCGAACCCGACGGCCGCGCGGCCGGGCTTCGTCGGCGTCGCGAATACCGGGCCGACGCCGATGTAGTCGGCGCTCGTCGCGGCGTCGATCTCGTTCGGGAAGTGCGTCGACTGCCCGACGATCGCGCTCTCACCCGCGAGCGCGCGGGCGTCGGGCGCGTCCATGTCGTCCTGCCCGACGTGGCAGCCGTCGGCGCCGGCCTCCAGCACGAGGTCGGGCCGGTCGTTGAGGATCAGCAGCGCGCCGGCGTCATCGCACAGGCGGCGCGCGATCGCGGCGCCGGCGAGCAGCTCGTCGCGCGTGGCCTGCTTGTCGCGCAGCTGCACGATGTCGACGCCGCCGGCAAGCGCAGGCGCGAGCACGTCCTCGAGCGCCCGCCCGCCGGGACGCAGATCGCAGACGAGGTAGAGCACCGCCTTGCGTAGCAGCGCCAGGCGTTCGTCGAAGGAGGTCACCCGACCATTGTCGCAACGTCGCTTCGAGCGCCCCCACCGCACCCTCTACCATTGCCGCTACGGGAGCCTGCGAGCGCGGGCTGAGAGGGCGTCACGCCGACCGTCAACAGCTGATCCGGGTCATGCCGGCGAAGCGAGGTGCAATGCCGCAGGATCCCACCGCAAGAGCCGACGTCGTCGTCATCGGCGGCGGCGTGATCGGACTCGCGATCGCGTGGCGTGCCGCGCAGCGCGGGCGCTCGGTTTGCGTGCTCGAGCGCGGCGAGCTCGGCGGCGGCGCTTCGTTCGTCGCAGCCGGGATGCTCGCGCCGGTCACCGAGGCCGACCCCGGCGAGCTCGCGCTGCTCGAGCTCGGTTTGCGCAGCGCGCGCGCCTGGCCGGCGTTCGCGGCCGAGCTCGCGCGGGCGTCGGGCATCGATCCCGGGCTGCGCTGCTGCGGCGCGCTCGTCGTCGCGCGCGATCGCGACGAGGCCGAGGCGCTCGAACGTGAGCTCGCGCTGCGACTCGAGCTCGGGCTCGCGGTGAAGCGGCTGCTTCCAAGCGCAGCTCGCCGGCTCGAGCCCGCGCTCGCCCCCACGACAAGGCTTGCATTGGCCATCCCCGGCGACCACGCAACAGACCCCCGCGCGACGGTGGCCGCCCTCGCTGAGGCAGGCCGCCGCGTAGGGGCTGTCATCTCTACGGGTCGGGGCGCGGAACGGGTCTTGTGGCAGGGCGCCAAGATCGCGGGCGTGCGCTGCGACGACGGCTCCGTCATCGCGACCGAGCAGGTCGTCGTCGCGGCCGGCGCCTGGAGCGGCGCGCTCGCGGGCATCCCGGACGACGCGCGCTTCCCGCTGCGCCCCGTCAAGGGTCAGATCATCCGGCTGCGCGACCGCAACGGGCCCGGCATGCTCGAGCGCATCGTGCGCTTCGAGGGCGGCTACCTCGTCCCGCGCGGCGACGGTCGCTACGTGCTCGGCGCGACCACGGAGGAGCGCGGCTTCGATACGACGGTCACCGCCGGCGGCCTCTACGAGCTGCTACGCGACGCCGGCGAGCTCGTTCCCGGCGTCCATGAGCTCGTCGTCGAGGAGACGTCGGCCGGTCTGCGCCCGGCGACGCCCGACAACGCGCCGGTGCTTGGCCCGGCGGAGGGAGTCGACGGCCTGCACTGGGCGACGGGCCATCACCGCAACGGGATCCTGCTGACGCCCGTCACCGCCGAGCTCGTCGCCGACGCGCTCGACGGGATCGACCCGCCGGCGGCGTTCCGCGCGGACCGTTTCGCGCTCGATCGCCACGAGGTCCCGGCATGATCTACGTCAACGGCACCCCGACCGAGGCCGGCAGCGCCCCGACGATCCGCGACGTCCTGCTCGCGATCGACATCGATCCCGACACGGCCGGCATCGCGGTTGCCGTCGACGCGGAGGTCGCGCGCCGCGGCGTCTGGCCGACGCGCACCGTCTCCGACGGATCGCGCGTGGAGATCGTCACGGCGACGCAGGGCGGATGACCGCTTCGCTGCACATCGCCGGCCGCGAGCTTGGCTCGCGACTGCTGCTCGGCACCGGCGGCTTCAGGAGCCTGCAGACCCTCGCCGAGGTGATCGACGCCTGCGAGACCGAGCTCGTCACCGTCGCGATGCGCCGCATCGACGCGACCGCGCAGGGCTCGCTGCTCGACGTCATTCGCGCCAAAGGCGTCGACGTGCTGCCGAACACCGCCGGCTGCTTCACGGCGCGCGACGCGGTCCTGACCGCGCAGCTCGCCCGCGAGGCGCTGCAGACCGACTGGGTCAAGCTCGAGGTCATCGGCGACGAGCGCACGCTGCTGCCCGATGCGCCCGAGCTGCTGCACGCCGCCGAGCAGCTCGTCGACGACGGCTTCGTCGTGCTGCCGTACACGAACGACGACCCGGTCCTCGCGCGCCGACTCGAGGACGCCGGCTGCGCCGCGGTCATGCCGCTTGGCTCGCCGATCGGCAGCGGCATGGGGATCGCGAACCCGGCGAACATCACGCTGATCGTCGAACAGGCCGGGGTGCCGGTGATCCTCGACGCCGGCGTCGGCACGGCCTCCGACGCCGCGCTGGCGATGGAGCTCGGCTGCGACGCCGTGCTGTGCGCGAGCGCGATCTCGCGCGCTGCGGATCCCGTCGCGATGGCGCACGCGATCCGCCACGGGGTGCTCGCGGGCATGCTCGCGCGTGGGGCCGGGCGGATCGCCCGGCGCACGCACGCGCGGGCGAGCTCGCCGCTGCAGGGCATGGCGGAGTTCGCCGAGTGAGCTCCGTCGACGCGCTCCTCGATCGCTTCCAGGCGTCGTGGTCGGCGAGCGACTTCGCGGCCGAGATCGCCGCGTCCTGCGCGCCCGACCTGCACTACGAGGACCCGCTCACGTTCAAGCCGCTGATCGGTCCCGCCGCGCTCGCCGGCCACATCGCGCGCCTGCGCACGGGCGCCCCGGACGCGCGCCTGGAGACGACCGGCGAGCGCCTGTCGGACGGGCGCTTCGTCGCCGCGCCCGCGCGGCTGCTGGCGACGCACAGCGGTCAGCTCGGCGAGTTCCCCGCGTCGGGTCGGGCGATCGTCGTCCAGACGGTCCTCTACTGCGAGCTCGACGAGGCTCGCACGCGACTGTGGCGCGCGCGGGCGTTCTTCGATCTCTACGACGCGGCGATTCAACTCGGGGTGCTGCCGAAGCCCGGTTCCACCGCGGCGCGCGCGATGCTCATGCTGCGCGGCTTCGGGCTGCGCCCGAGCTCCTGACCGCGCGCTACTTCGTGACGGTGATCGTGCCGACCTGCCCTGCGTGGATCTGGCAGTAGTAGTGGATCGTTCCGGCCTTAGTCGGCGTGTAGTCGAACGTATCGCCAGGGTTCATGTTGCCGGAGTCAAACGTCGCGCCGGACCTTGCCGTGACCGTGTGCGGCGGGGTGTCCGTGTTCGTCCAGTGGATCTTCTGACCGACCTTCACGGTGATCGCCTCGGGGACGAACTTGATGTTCTTCATGTTCACGTCGACGACGCCGGACTTCGCGGCCGCGGCCGCCGGCGGCGGTGCCGGCTGCGCCGCGGGGGTGCTCGTGCTCTTGGCAGCGCTGCTCGAGTCGTTGCTCGAGCCGCAGGCGGCGAGCGTGCCGGCGGCCGCGACGGAAAGACAGGCGAGGAGGGTGGCTGACAGGCGAGACATGGGTGCTCCCGGGTCGTGCGAAGGGGTGGCGACGCAGCGACCCTACCGGCCGGCGGCACCCGCGAGCGGCAGCAGCGTCACGATGACCGCCGCGTGATCCGATAACAAGCCCCGGTCGGGGAACTCGGGCGCGCCGGCGACGACGAAGCCGCGTCCGAGGACATGATCGACGCCGTGGCCGCCGAGCCGCTGTAGGCCGGCCGCCACCGGCTCTCGCACGTTGAAGTCACCGCCCAGCAGCACCGGCCCTGGACCCGACCACGCGAGCGTCGCGGCGGCCGCCCGCTCGATGTCGGCCTGCGCGCGTTCGGCCGAGTGCACCTGCGCGTGGAGGTTCGCGCACCACGTCCCGTCGGCGAGCGCCACCGCATGGCAGACGCGGCGCTCCGGCAGGCGGCGCAGCAGCACGCGGCGCTCGTCGACGATCGCCCCCGCGCTCGATCGCACGAGGATCGCATTCGCGCTGCCGCCGTTTGACTTCATGAGGTCGGGCGCGCGCCGCGCGATCGCGCGCCGCAGCGCGAGCCCGAGGTTGCGCGAGGTCAGCGCCGCGCTGTGCTGCGCTTCGCAGGCGCGCGCCAGCTCCGGCGGCCACCACGGCGGGACCTCCTGCAGGAGCGCGACGTCCCACGCCCAGCCGGCGAGCGCGGCCGCGAACTCCTCGCGTAGATCGCGCCCGGCGGCGGGCAGCGCACGGCCGTGGAAGAGGTTCCAGGTGACGACACGCACAGCGGCGTACACTGCCCGACTTGACGCGCCACCTGCTCACCGGGACCGAGTTTGACCGCGACGAGATCGTCGCGCTGCTGGACCGAGCGGACGCGCTCAAGGCCGCGCCGCTGTCCTCGCGGGCGCTCGAGGGCCGCAGCATCGCCCTGATCTTCGAGAAGCCCTCGACCCGCACGCGGCTGTCGTTCGAGGCCGGCGTCTTCGAGCTTGGCGGCAACCCGGTCGTGCTGCGCTCGGGCGAGTTGCAGCTCTCGCGCGGCGAGTCGGTCGGTGACACGGCGCGGATCCTGTCGCGCCACATGGCGGCGATCGGCATCCGGACGGGGCCCGACGCGCTGCTCGAGGAGCTCGCCGAGGCGGCGACGGTACCGGTCTTCAACATGCTGACCGCCGGCCACCACCCGTGCCAGGCGCTTGCCGACCTGATGACGCTGCGCGAGGAGTTCGGCCGCCTCGAGGGACTGAAGATCGCCTACGTCGGCGACGGCAACAACGTCGCGCGCTCGCTCGCTCTGATGGGGGCGATCGTCGGCGTCGAGGTCGCCGTCGCCTCGCCCGCGGGCTACGCGCTGACCGGCGCGCCCGGCGCCGTCCTGACCGACGACCCGGCGGAGGCGGTCACGGGCGCGCACGCGATCTACGCCGACGTCTGGGTCAGCATGGGCGACGAGGAGACGGCCGACGAGCGCCGCGCCGCGCTCGCCCCGTATCAACTCGACGACGCGCTGCTCGACCGCGCGGCGTCGGGCGCGATCGCGCTGCACTGCCTGCCCGCGCACCCCGGCGAGGAGATCACCGCCGAGGTCCTCTACGGCGCGCGAGAGCGCATCTGGGAGCAGGCCGAGAACCGCCGGCATGCGCAGAAGGCGCTGCTGGAGTTGCTGCTGCGGTGAGGCGGGGTGGGTTGCTGCACCTGACCGGCAAGTACCTGCGCATGACACGCGACGACATCGTGCAGCTCGCGTCGGTGTTCGCCCAGGTCGCGAGCCGCCAGGCTCGCGATGTCGCGACCGCAATCGATCGGCGCGCGCGCTCGGCGATCGACGCGAGGCGGCGCTGAGGGCGTGCGGCGGTTCGCGGCGATGTCGGTGGCGGCGGCCATGGCGGCGCTCGGGCTGGGGCTGGGGCCCGGGCTCGGCACGCGCCGCATATCCTGGGCGCGATGGAGACCTCCACGTTCACGCGCCCCGAGCGCGGTGCCGAGCTCGAGCTGCGCGTCGAGTCGCTCGCCTACGGCGGCAACGGCATCGCCCGCCTCGAAGGGTCGACTGACGACGGACGCGGCGGCTACGTCGTCTTCGTCAGCGGCGCGATCCCGGGCGATCGCGTCCGTGCCGTCGTCACGAAGCGCAAGCGCGGCTACGCCGAGGCGCGCACGCTCGACGTGCTCGAGCCGAGTCCCGAGCGCATCGCCCCGCTGGCCGACCATCCGGGCGCGCCGTGGCAGGTGCTGCCCTACGAGCGCCAGCTCGCCGTCAAGCAGGAGCAGGTGCGTGACGCGCTGACGCGGATCGGCAAGCTCGACGGCTTCGTGCTCGACGAGATCGTCCCGGCCGTCGAGCAGTGGCGCTACCGCAACAAGCTCGAGTACTCGTTCGGCACGGCCGATGACGGCTCGCTCGTGTGTGGCTTCCACGCCCCGGGCTCGTGGCACGAGATCCTGCCCGTGAGCGACTGCCTGCTGGCCTCCGAGCGCTCGAACCTCGCCCGCGAGCAGGTCGTCGGGTGGTGTCGTGAGAACGGCTTGCAGGCGATGGACCGTCGCACGCACACGGGTCTACTGCGCAACCTCGTCATCCGCGAGGGCCGCCGCACGGGCGCGCTGCAGGTGCGGATCGTGACCGGTCCGGGTGAGCTCGACACGTCGTCGCTCGCCGCCGCCGTCGAGTGCGAGGGCCTGATGTGGACGCGCACCGACGAGCTCGCCGAGACGACGTCGGGCGGCGACACGTCGCTGATCGCGGGCGCGCCCGCGCTCGAGGAGGAGATCGGCGGCCTGCGTCTCGCGATCTCGCCGCTCGCGTTCTTTCAGACGAACACCGAGATGGCCGAGCGGCTGTACGAGATCGCCGCCGAGTTCGCCGACCTGAAGGGCTGGGAGCGGGTCTTCGACCTGTACTGCGGGATCGGCACCGTCGGCCTCACGATCGCGGCCCGCGCCGGCGAGGTGTGGGGCCTTGAGATCGTCGAGCCGGCCGTCGCCGACGCGATCGCCAACGCCAAACGCAACGAGATCGACAACGCGAAGTTCTTCGCCGGCGACGTGCGTCTCGCGCTGCGCGAGCTCGTCGACGAGGCCAGTCGCCCCGACGTCTGCATGATCGACCCGCCGCGCGCGGGCCTGTCGCAGAAGGTCGTACGCCGCATCATCGAGGCCTCGCCGCGGCGGATCGTCTACATCTCCTGCAACCCGACGACGCTCGCCCCGAACGCCGCCCAGCTCGTCGAGGCCGGCTACGCCCTGCGCCGCGTCGCGCCAGTCGACATGTTCCCGCAGACCCCGCACATCGAATGCGTGGCCGTGCTCGACCGAACGTAGGCCCGACTGGTTCCCGTCGATCGCACGCGTCAAGCCGCCGCTGCCCGGCCCGCGGCTGAAAGATCGACATGTCGATGCCGCGCGGCCGTAGAGGTGCCGCTCGTTCACGCATGTCATGTTTGAAGGGGCACCCGTGCCCTGCGTCCACCGCGAAGTGCCGATCGTTCATGAAGGAGGTGCTACGAGTAGCTCATGCGATCGATCGGCATTCGTGAGCTTCGTCAGCGGGCGAGCAAGCATCTGCGCGCAGTCGAGGGCGGCGAGACGATCGAGGTCACCGACCGGGGCCGCCCAGTCGCGTTGCTCATCCCCGTGCCATGCCAAAGCGCAGTCGATCGCCTCGTGGCAAGTGGCCGGATGACACCTGCCCGTGGTGATGTGCTTGATCTCGGTGAGCCGCTGGAGCCGCTGCCTGGCGTGCCGCTGCCGTCGGAGGTGCTGGCGGACTGATCGATCTGGACGACACGCTGCTTGTCGCGGCCGGCGCCCTCGATGCAGTGGGGCTACGCAGCCTCGATGCGATTCATTTGACGGCCGCACGCGAGCTGGCGGGAGATCTTGACTACGTGATCACCTACGACCGCCGTATGGCGGCCGCCGGCGTGGCGATCGGTCTCCCTGTAGCTGAGCCGGCGTAGCCCGGCCCGAGGCTCCGCGGCTGGCGCAGGCGAGGACGATCGTCAGCCACAGCCCGCCGAGCGCCCAGCCGCCGAGGACGTCCGACGCCCAGTGCACGCCGAGGTAGACCCGCGACGCGCCGACCAGGGCGATGACCGCGAGCGCGCCGATGAGGAGCGCGCGGCGGTGTGTCGGAAGAACGCGCGCGAGGAGGATCGTGAGGGCGAGCCAGCCGGCAGCCGCGGACGTTGCGTGGCCGGAGGGGAACGCGTAGCCGATCGCGTGCACGAGGCGGTCGTCGGGCCGGGCACGCCCGACCGCGTGCTTGACGAGTTGGGCGAGACCGAACGCCCCCGCGAGGCTCGCGGCGAGGACGACCAGCGGCCGCCACCTCCCGGTCGCGCGGCGCAGACCGGCGCCGGCGAGCAGCGCGAGCGGCGCGAGCACGGCCGTGCTGCCGAGCCACGTCAGGGCTTCGAAGACGCTCGTCAGCCAAGGCTCGCGGTGTGCCACGACGAATACGGTCACGTCGTGGTCGAGCGCGAGCGGCTGCGCGCCGCTCGCGACGGCGATCAGCAGTGCGACGAACGCCGCCGCGAGCGCGGCGGCGGACGTTGCGAGCCGCGCGCTGGGCGGGCGCCGCAGCGTGGCGACGCCTCCAGCGCCGCGCTCCGCGTCCGCTCCGACCTGGTCTTCGGCGACGCGGCCTGCGCCGTGCGCGCCGCGCTCCGCGTCGGCTACGACCGGCTCTTCGACGACGCGCTCGGCTTCTTCGCCGAAGACTTGTTGTTCGCCGCCGGCTGCTTGCCGTAGCGCTTCGTGCACGACTTCAGCGCCGCCGAGCGCTTCGTGGCGGCCTTGACCTTCTTCGCCTGCTTCGTACACGCGCTGCGCAGCGCCGCACGCTTCTGTACGGCGGTGAGCTGCTTTGGCTTCGCCTTCGACGTTGCCGTGACCCCCGCCGGCACCGGCACGCCGTTGACCGTCGGTGAGGTCGTGCCCGCCGGCGCGTCGGGGCTGCCGCCGACCGCGGCGCGGTTGCCGAACGTCGTCGTGCCCGCGCCGCAGCCGATGTTCAGGTTCACCGTCTGGCCGCGGTCGATGACGAGCGACAGCCGCTCCATCACCGTGCCGTCGGGCTGCTCGCACGTCAGCGTGTAGTTCTCCTTCGCGCCGGTTGCGAAGACGAACGGCCGCGTCGACGGGTCGATGTGCCAGGCGTACGCGCCGGTCGACGGCACCGTCGTCGTCGAGTCGAGCGTGTCGTCGATCGCGATCGGCGGCTTCTGGCCGGTCAGGCAGATCGTCGGCAGTCCGATGTTCACGACCGGCTCGATGCCCTGCTTGCAGTAGGCGCTCGTGTTCGTCACGAAGCTCTTGCGCAGCCGCAGGAGCTTCCCGGCCGGCGCCGAGCCCTGGACGATCGCGTGATCGGCGTCGCTGGCGGCCGCCGTCGCGGCGAGCAGCAGCGCCTCCTTCAGGCCGCCCTTGTTGCCGGAGTGCGCGTTGTTGCCGGTCCACTCGTCAACGACACCCGTCTGGTAAGGCATGTGGAAGTCGCCGCCGGGCGGGCCCATCTCGATCGTGTAGCCGTAGCCGCCGGTCGCCGCGTAGGAGTCGTCCTCGGTCGTCCCCGCGGTGTCGTAGAGCTGGTAGCCGAACTCCGACGTGTAGCCGGCCGCCGTGCCCATGGCGTCGCCGAGCGCCTTCATCTTCGCCTCGTCGGGCGCCATCCCGGCGCCGCTCGTACCCGGCGGGCGCAGGACGAGCGCGGCGACGTTGTGCAGCGTGATCAGCGTCGTCACCTGGTGCGTGCGGACGAAGTTCCAGACGGCCTGGGTCTCGGGCTCCGAGCGCGGTCCGGGACCGTGGTAGCTCTGCGACGTGATGTCTGAGGAGCTGCCCGAGCCGCCCCAGTTGTAGCCGTAGTTTCGGTTCGGGTCGACGCCCACCGAGAGCTCGCAGGGCAGCGAGGGCAACAACACGCCGTCGCAGTTCTTGCGCCGGTAGGCGAACAGGCCGCCGGGCGGCGCGATCGCCTCGACGAGCGTGACGTTGGGGTTCTGGCTGGTGAGTGAGTCGCCGACGTCGAACGCCCCGCGGGAGGAGATGTAGCCGTCGGGGTTGACGAGCGGCAGGATGACGATCCGCTCCCGCGTGAGCAGGTCGGCGATGCGCGTGTCGCCCTGCTGCTGGACGAGTAGGTGCGCGAACTCCATCGCGGCCTCGGCGGACGGCCACTCACGCGCGTGATGCAACGCCATGAAGAAGAAGATCGGGCGCCCGTCGTCGGCGTTGACGTTCTTGGAGATCTCGACACCGGAGATCTCGCGGCCCTGGTAGGAGGTCCCGAAGACCTTCTTGCGCACGAGCCCGGGGTTGTCGTCGACGAGGGCCTTGAGCTCGGTCTGGATGTCGGCGTACGTGCGGTACGTCGTGCGCCCGGTCGGCAGCGGCGAGCCGCCCTCGCCGACGCGCGCGGTGTAGCGGCGATCGGCGGCGCGATCGCTCTGGAACGCCTTGACGAGGTTGGCGATGCGCACGCTGTAGTGCAGGCCCGACGTGATGACGCTCGTCAGGTCCTTGAGGCCACTGACGACGACGTCCGCCCAGCCGTTGCCGCGCGACTCGGTGACGTCGAGGCCGGCGGCCTCGAGCTTGGAGAGCTGCTGCTCCGAGCCGCGGACGCGAAGCACCTGGGCGATGCCCAACGGCAGCTTCGGCAGCGCGATCGCCGACAGCCGGAAGGTCGTCTTCGCCGTCGAGCTCGCGCCGCGATGGCGGCAGCCGACGGCGCTGATGCGCTGGCCCCCGCGCACCCAGGCCTGCCCGACCTCGCGCCCACCGAAGGCGTCGGAGGTGGCGAGCGTCAGGCCGCTTGCGTCCTTGACCGTGAGGTCCCAGTCACCGCTGCCGCGCAGGCGCACGTCGAGAAAGCCCGTCAGCGGAGCGCGGTAGGTCGTCGTCGTGCACGCACCGCGCTTGGCGGCCTTCAGCGTCTTGGCGACGATCGGCAGGGACTTCGGGGTGACGGCGGCGCCGGCGGGCGCCGCGGCGAGGAGCCCGGCGACCATGCCGAGCGAGAGAAGCGTGAGCCGGGGCATCGACATCCTTTTCGAGAGGAACACTGCTGGCCACCGCGCAGCGTAGCGGCAGTCCGCATCTCAGACCAACCCTTCATGGCCTGCCCGCATGCCGACTTGCAGCGGGATTTCAGAGCAGGTCGGTGAGGGCGCGCAGATCCGCCTGCATGGAGGCGACCTGCGCCTCGAGCGCCGCGACCCGCTGTTCGAGCGCCGGGTCGGCCGCGTACGCCGGAGCGCGCGGCGCCGGCGCGGCGGGCGACGGAGCTGCCGCCGGCGGCGCCACGTAGGGGGTCGCGGCGGTCGCGTCGGTGTCCTCGCCGAGCAGCTGCGCGTAGCGCTCCTCCTTCTGCCCCGGTCGGCGCGCGAGCTGTGCGACGAGGCCGCGCTCGACGAGCCGGCGCAGCGTCTCGTGGATCGCCGCGAGGTCGGCGAAGCGATGCAGGCGGTCGGTGCGCTGCTTGAGCTCCCCCGGGGTCTGCGGCCCGCGCAGCATGAGCACGCACAGCATCGCCAGCTCGTCGGGCGCGCGGGTCAGCGCCTCGTCGAGCAGGTGGCGGTACTTCGGCGCCCGACCGCCGCCGGCGAGGCGGCCCCAGCGACGGCGATGCAGGCGGTTCATCGCGTCGCGCACCGTCTCGTCGTCGTAGCGCACGACGGGGTCGCGCGCGGTCGACTGGTTGCACGCCGTGCGCAGCGCGTTCAGCGTCAGCGGATAGGTGTCCGGCGTCGTGCGCTGCTTCTCGATGAGGCAGCCGAGCACCCGGATCTCCGAGGCCGTGAGGTCCACGGCCGGGAGGCTACTTCGAACCGTCCGACTCCGGCGGGTCGTCGCCGGACTTCGACGCGCCGGAGGACTCCTGCCGCGTGCGTAGCCAGTCGCTGAGCTGATGGCCGGCGGTCGAGACCTGCTCGCCGACCTCCTTGAACATCGACTTGAAGATGTCGGAGTAGTGCGCCGCGGCGTCCGCCGCCTCCTCCGTGGGCGGCTTGGGGGCGTCGTCGCGGCGCGGGTACTCGCCGCCGACGATGCGGTCGAAGTCGCCGCCGCGCACCCACGCCATGAGCTCGTGCACGCGCTTGACCGGCATGCTGTGGCTGAGGTTGAGGTCCGAGAACATCCGCTGCAGGCGGTCGAGGCCGGCGCCGCCCTCGGTGTACTCCATCGCCTGGCGCTCGAAGGCGTCGAGGTTGAGCTCGTCGGCGCAGGCCCCGCCTGACATCGCCATCAGCATCTTGCAGACGACACGCGGGTCGCGGGTCGTCAGCGCCGCCGCGCGGTCGCACGACAGCTCGGCGGCGCGCGACCATTCGAGCAGTGCGTAGCGCACCGCGAGCAGCGGCAGGTTGCCACCGGGGATCGGCAGCCGCACGGAGCTGCCGAGCTGGATCAGCACCATCAGCACGGTCCGGTAGACGACGTGGTCGGACAGGATGTGGCCGAGCTCGTGGCCGATGACGGCCTCGATGCCGCGCTCGTCGAGCAGCGCGACCGTCGCGGAGTTCAGCACGATGATCGGCTTGCCGGCGCCGATCGTCGCGGCGTTCGCGAGCGGCTGCTGCGTGAGGTAGAGGTCGTACTCCTCCGGCATGTCGAGGGCCGCGAGCGCGCGCTGGTAGGCGTTCCAGATGCGCGGCAGCTGGTCGGGGCCGAGGCGCACCGACGAGCCGAGGTACTGCTGGCGCAGCGCGCGCTCGTAGCCGAGCTCGATGACTTTGCGCACGACCAGGTCGAGCATCGGTATCGCGCCGAGCGCGGCGGTCGCGGCGCGGTCGGCGGGGTGCTCGTACGCCTTCGACGAGATGTTCGTCAGCCGATACGCCTCGGCGGGAAGGGCCACGACCTGAGCCTACGCCTTCGCGCGCTCGGGGTGCGTCGGCGCGGGTCGGGCACGAGCGGGTGCAACTGCTCGAAGTCGGCCTCGAGCGCGAAGCGGCCGCGTCGGTGAGTCATAGACTCCGATCCCATGCGAGCCGCAACGATCCGCGACGGCAAGGTCCTCGTCGAGCAGCATCCCGACCCGGAGCCTGGGGCCGGCCAGGTGCTCGTGCGCGTGCACGGCGCCGGCCTCAACGGCGCCGACATGATGCAGCTCGCGGGGCGCTACCCGGCGCCTGCAGGTAGTCCGCAGGACATCCCGGGCCTCGAGCTCGCGGGTGTCGTCGAGGCGCTCGGGGCGGGCGCGACGCGCTTTGCCGAGGGCGACCGGGTCATGGGGATCGTCGGCGGCGGTGGGCAGGCCGAGCTTGCGGTCGTGCACGAGCGCCAGCTCATGCCCGTCCCCGCGAGCGTCGACTTCCCCGCTGCAGGCGGCCTGCCGGAGGTCTTCACGACGGCCCACGACGCCGTCTTCATGCAGGCGGGCCTGCGCGCGGGCGAGCGGCTGCTCGTCAACGGCGCCGCCGGCGGCGTCGGCACGGCGGCGATCCAGCTCGCCCACGCGGCCGGCGCGCACGTGACGGCGAGCGTGCGCAACACCGACGCGCACGCGGCTTGCGTCGCGCTCGGCGCCGATGTCGTCATCGAGCCCGACGGCTTCGAGCAGCACGGCCCGTTCGATGTCGTGCTCGAGCTCGTCGGCGCCCCGAACCTCAAGGGCGACCTCAAGGCGCTCGCGACGAACGGCCGGATCGTCGTCATCGGCGTCGCGGCGGGCGCGAAGACCGAGATCAACCTGATGGCGCTCATGAGCAAGCGCGCGAGTCTGCGCGCCTCGACGCTGCGCGCCCGGCCGCTGGAGGAGAAGGCGATGACGGCGCGCGCGATCGAGCGCGAAGTGCTGCCTGGATTCGCACGCGGCACGCTGCGGGTGCCGGTCGCGGAGGTCTACGGGCTCGACGACGTCGCGGCGGCGTACGCGCGCTTCGCCGCGGGCGGCAAGCTCGGCAAGATCCTGCTCGAGCCGTAGCCGGCGGCTCGTCCTCGTATGGATCTGGAGGTGGGTCCGGATGGTTCACGCATCGGCCCGCGACTGGACACCGTGAGTGCGACCACTCCGGTTCGGCGGCGCGGTCGATGCCCGTAACGCCCGCAGCGGCTGCAGCGGAGCGGCGCACCCCGTTCGGGGCAGAGCCGGCGCAACCTTGTTAGGCCCCTGTCGTTGCCTAGGTATGAGACCTACACCCAAGTTCCTCGCCCTGGCGCTGGCAGCGCTGGCGACCACAGCCGCCGCCACCCCCGCCGCCGCCTCCGCGGCAGGCCCATGGACCGCACCCGCGACGATCCCCGATGCTCTCGGCGCCCCCGCCCAGAGCGTCTTCACCGCAGCCGGGCATGGTGTCGTGCTGGCACCGAACAGCCGCGGAGGGTTCTCGACACAGCTCGCCACGATCACGCCGGCGGGCGCGGTGACGTCTACGAACCCGCTGTCCTTCTGGGGTCAGTCCGTGGTGACGTATGCCAAGGATCACATCGCCGTCGCCGGCCGCACGCTGGCGAGCTCCGGTCCGAACGCCGGCACGATCGATGACTCGAGCAAGATCGTCACGCGCTTCGGCACGCCGGCCGGCCTCGGCGTCCAGCACACCGTCCCGGGGCCCAAGGGTCAGCAGCTCTACGCGCTTGCGTCCAACCACGCCGGGCTCATGGCGCTCGTCACCGGGTCGATTTCGAAGACACGCACCGTGTTCGTGCGCAAGCCCGGATCGAGTGCGTTCACGGCCAAGCTGCACTTCGCGGTGTCCGACCGCGCACGCGGTGCGACGGTCGCCGTCGGCGCCAAGGGCGACATCCTCGTCGTCTACGAGGACTCCCACGAGATCCGTGCACGCCACATCGGCCCGAAGGGCACCGTCGGAGCGGTCCACAAGCTCGGCGCCGGGGTGCAGTCCAAGCTGCAGGCGGTCGTCAACGACGATCGGCGCCTGGCGGTGGCTTGGGAGAGCCAGCGCGTCAGCGAGGGCGAGTCCGGCACTTCGGCGCTCGTGTGGTTCGCCACGGCCGCTCCCGGCCACGGCTTCGGTCCCGCGCGCAAGGTCGCCACGGTTGGGAAGACCGGCGCTGAGGGACGCCCCGTCTCGGCACCCGGCCTGCGCCTGCTCGCGATCGGCGACGACGCGCTGCTCACCTACACGGGCTTCGACGGCACGAACTACACGGTCGAGGCGTCGCAGGTGACCAACGGCCACATCGGCGCCGCCGAGCGGCTGTCGCCGGCCGGTATCGACGCCGTGCTTGGCGACGCGGCTGTGGACACACAGGGCGCGCAGCTCGTCGCATGGCGCTCCGGCGTCGCAGGTGACGATTACGGCTCGCGAGGTCCCACGCTCGTGCTCGCCAACGTCCGTCCTGCGGGAGTCGCCGCATTCGGCCCGGCGGAGCTCGTCAGCGCCGCCGACAGCGCCGTGTTCCCCGCGCCGGTGGCCGCGATCGACCCGGTCAGCGGCACTGCGATCGTGGGCTACGGCCTGCTTACGCCGTCACTCGCCCAGATCGCGTCGCGGCCCATGAGCTGAGCCGCCGCGGCGGCCCGGGAACTGCGAGGGCGGGTCGTGGCCCGCCTTCGCTACGACTCGGTCGCGTCACGGCGCAGCAGCGCCGTGAGGAGATCGGCGTTCGGCAGAAGGAACGCCGCCGAAAGCAGCGGGATCGCCGGCACCGACCGACCGACGGCGACGCTGACGGCGATCGTCGCGACGAGACTGAGCGCGAGGCAGGCGATCGTCGTGCCGCGGCGCAGGCCCAGTTGCAGCGCCCAGCCGGCGAAGATCGCGAGGAAGACGGCGTCGCTGAGCCCGAGGTGGCCCGCACTGCCCCCGCCCCACGCCGGCAGGTCGAAGGACAGCGGGTCGTCGACCGCCGTGCCGGCCGCGATCAGCTTCGCGGTCGGGCCGGTCGCGACCGACCAGATGTCGACGAGCGCGACGAACAGCGCGACGCAGACGGCGATCACGGGCCCGTCAAGGAAGCGCGCGAACAGCAGGCCGCCGCCGGCCGCGGCCAGAGCCTCGATGACGTTCGCCCCCGCGCCGACCCCCCCGGCGTTGAGGGCGCCCACGAGCAGGCCCGCGCCGAGCAGGACGAGCGCCAGCGCGACCGCCGAGTCGCGTAGCGCCAGCAACGACAGCCCGGAGCCGGCGACAAGCAGGACGCCGAGCCCACCCGCGACGAGCTCGGTCGCATCGCCGGCCGGTAGCGCCGGCAGCGCCGGCGCGGCGAGGAAGTAGGCGAGTGCGGCGAACGGGAGCCCGAGCGACAGGATCGCTCGGCCGCGGCGTGGTCGCGAGCTCAGTAGGGCGGCAGGTCGGCGTACCACTCGCCGAGCACCCGGAACGCCGACCAGAACGCGCGCTTGGCGGACTCCTCGTCGAGCGCCGTGTCGATGTTCGGCACGTACAGCGCCTCGATCGAGGGGGTCAGGCGCTGGATGTCGCCGGGGGAGGCGAGCACGCTGTCTGACAGCGGCAGCTCGAGCTCGTTGAGGATCTCGAGCGCGTCCTCGCCCATGACGACGACGATCTTCGGCTGCACGATCGCGATCTCCTCGGCGACGCGCGCGACGCAGCCGGGGTCGGCGAGCGACGTGTCGGGCACCGGGCATTTCACGCACAGCGTCCCGTAGACGGCGAGCGGATCGATCGCCAGGCGCTTGAAGGCCTTCATCAGTGCCGTTCCCGAGCGGCCGAAGAAGGCGACGCCCTCCTCGATCTCCGGCGCCGTCGGGGCGTACTTGAGCAGGAAGACGTCGGCCTGCGGGTGGCCCGAGCCCAGCACGGGCAGCAGATGCCCGCGCGGGCAGCGCTCGCACGCCTGCAGTTCGCGGGTCAGGGTGTTCAGCTCTCGGATCGCCCGCTCGAGGTACTTCTCGCGGATCTCGTCGTCGGTCGCGGGCATGCTCGCCGCTGGTTTCGACGGCTCCGACGGGCGACCCTGCGCGTGCATCACGACTTGCGCGTCGCGCGTCTCACCCTGCGCTCGCGTCGCGCGGCGCGGGCACCGGAGGGCGTCGCCTTCGTCTCGAGGAACTTCAGCGCCTGCACGTAGAGCAGCGAGGACGGCTTCGTCGTGATCTCCGCCTCGCGCAGCGCCTCGAGGAACTCCTGCGGGCCGTCGAAGTCGGCCATTCGCACGCGCACCGAGCCGAGGCCGGGGGCGACGTGCGAGTCCGATCCGGCGCCCGCCAGGATCCGGTACTTGGCGGCGAAGCGCTCGGCCTCCTCGTTGAAGGAGCCGATTGCGACGCGCGGGTTGTAGACCTCGATCGCGTCGATGTCGTCGACGATCCCGAGCAGGTGCTCGTAGTCGGGCACGGCGTGCATGCGGTCGAACGGGTGCGGCACGTAGACGAGGCCGCCTTGGCGCTTGATCTCCGCGACCGTCTCGGCGAGCGTCATCCCACGCGGGATGTGCTCCTCGATGAAGAGCCCGATGACCTCGCCTTGGTCGGCCGTCTTGACCTCCTCGGCGACGATGATCTTGACGCCGAACTCCGCCGCCTTCTCGCGCGCCTCGAGCGCGCCGGTGATGACGTTGTGGTCGGTCACCGCGATCGCGCCGAGGCCCTGGTCGCGCGCCGTTGCGAGCAGCACCTCGACGGGCGTCGCACAGTCGTGCGAGTGGTCGGTGTGCATGTGCAGGTCGACGTCGATCCGCGGTCGCGTGCGCAGCTTGAAGGCGATCTCGGGGTTGCCGACGCGGGAGTGCCGGCGCGCGACGAGGCCGGCGTACACGTGCTCGAGATCGTCGACGACGCGCGGCCACGACAGCCCGGCGCGCAGCGGCGCGGCCTTCGCGACAAGCCGCTCGCGCAGCGCGGGCTCGTCGACGAGCCGCTCGAGCTGGGCCGCGAGCGTGTCGATGTCGCGCGGCTCGAACAGCAGCCCGAGCGCGCCCTCGCCGAGCGTCTCCTCGTAGACGGCGAGCCGCGAGGCGAGCACGACGACGCGAGCGTTGAGCGCGCGCATGAGGAGCCCGGGGGCAGGGGACGTGCCGTCGGAGGCGGCCACGAGGATGTCGGCGTGGGCGAGCGCCTCGGCCTCGCTGCGCTCGTCGGGCGTCGTGTACGTGACCCGGGCCTGCAGGTCGGCCCGCAACGGCGTGCTGCTCGACGGGCCGCGCGCCGAGACGATCGTGACCTCCCAGGCGCCGGCGGCATCGAGCCGCCGCAGCGCACGCAGGAAGAGGCGCAGCGCCGGGCGCTCCTCGTCGTCGACGAACAGGATCCGCGTCGGCGCGTCCGGCGCGCGCGGGCCCGGCGCGCGCGGTGCAGGATCGTCGGCACCGGGCAACAGGACGCGGTAATCGGCGGGGAAGTAGCGCTGCATGAGGTCGCGCGTCGCGCCGTAGCTCGCCGTGCGGGCGTCGAGGCGGCCGAGCACGAGCTGGACGACCTTGCGCGCGACCTGCGTCGACAGCAGCCGCTCGGTCGGCGTGTGGAACGTGCCGACGTTCAGCGCGCGCGAATGGCGTAGGGCCGCGCTCGACGTCGACGGCGCGAACGGCTCGTGGACGTGGCAGATGTCCAGCGGCAGGATGCTCAGCAGGTCCTCGATCGTGCGCGACACGTCGACCGGCAGCGCCGGCGCGCGGCGGCCGGAGCCGGGCAGGTCGGGCAGCGCGTCGCCGACGGCGAGCACGCGCGGGGCGCCGCCGGGCTCGGGTAGCAGCACGTCCGGATCGTCGACTGCGGCCCGCAGCGCTTGGCGCGTCTCGCGGACGGCGTCGTGCGAGCGCGACGGCGCGACGATGACGACGCGGTGCCCGCGGCGCGCGAGCTCGGCGGTGACGCGCTCGACGTAGCGGGTGACGTCCTGCGCCCCGCCGCCCCATGGATAGGGCGTGACGTGGGCGATCGCGAGGCGCTCGGCTGGCACGCGATTGAGGATAGGGCGCGCGCCGATCGGGCAAGACGGCCTGGACGGACACGGCTTGACGTGGCGAGCCGCGCCGAGGAGAGTGACGGTCGTACATCGGATCGCGAAAGTCGGAACGGCTGCTCGCGAGACCCAAGGGGAGCAGTCGTGAGCTCGAGGCAACGTCGCACCAGGTCCCGTGACCACCGCTGACGCCGCGCCGGGCGGAGGCGCCTGGCATCCGACTCGGCCTCGCTCGGAGGCGGCGGTCGCGGCGCCCTCGATGGACTTCCATGCGTTTGACGACGAGCTCGCGGCGATCATCCGCCGCGCCGCGGCTGCGGGCATTCCCGGGTGGCGGATCGCCACCGCGCTCGGCATCCCGCTCCCGTCCGCGCGCGACTAGCGCCGCGGCCAACGCCGCGGCCAACCGAACGGGCCCTCAGGCGCGTTCCGTCCAGTCGACCCGCCCGGAGGTCGTGCCGCGCCCCTCTCGCCGCTGGGCGAGCAGGTATGCGGCCAGCGCCAGCACCACGGCGAGCTCGACCGCCGCCGCGAGGACGACGGCGGCGCGCAGCGTCGGCTCGGAGTAGTTGAAGATCGTGCCGGCGCGGCTGATCGCCAGCGAGACGAGCGCTCCGAGCGTGAGCCCGAGCGCGGCGAGCGAGCCGAGAATCGCGACGAGCCCGCGCGAGCCGGCGAGCGCGAGCGCGATGACGGCGGCGCCGACGGCGTTGAGCGTGAACAGCGTGTTGATCGTCGGGACGGCGGCCAGCGGACCCTCGACCTGCTGGAGGTGGATCCCGCCCTCGACGAGCAGCAGCGCGACCGCGAGCAGGCGCAGGCCGTCGGACGCGGTCCAGGCGCGCGAGGCGGTCATCTGACGATCACGGTGCCCTTCATGAACGGGTGAAACGAGCAGACGTATGCGTACGTGCCGGCCTTGGCGAATGTCAGGGTCTTCTCGTCGCCCTTCTGGAGGTTGCCGGTGTCGAAGCCGCCGGCCATCGTCGCCGTGTGCTCGGCGGAGTCCTGGTTGACCCACGACACCTTGGCGCCGGCCTTCACCGTCACGGTCGCGGGCTTGAACTTGAAGTCGGCGATGTCGATCTTCGTGACGGCGCCCGACGACGGCTGCGATGACGTGCTCGAGGCCGAGGCGCCGCTCGACGCGTCATCGGCGAGCAGCACGATGAGCAGGGCGCCGATGGCGATGACGACGGCCGTCAGCAGCACGGGAAGCAGCACGCGGCGGTCGTTGACGAGTTCTTGCATGTGAACGCTCAGTTCCTACGACAAGGGGGTTGGAGAGGCGGGTGTACACGGGTCGTGGTTGCGGTGCACACACTTGAGGTTGCGGCCTGCGAGTGCGCCCGGATCATCCGATGGCGCCCGATCACCATCTTCGGGCGGTAGTGTCGCTGGGATCCTTGTCCGCCATGCAGATCGGCCATCGCAGCATCCGAGCGGACTCCGCGGCGACCGGCGTCGCGCTCGTCGTGGGCGCGATCTTCGTCGTCGCCGGCTCCGTGAAGTTCGCCGCCTACGGCTGGGAGCTCGCCAACTTCCGCCGCTTCGGGCTGCCGCTGGCGCCGGCCTGGGTCGTTGCCGCCGGCGCCATCGAGATGGTGGCGGGCGCGCTGCTCGTCGGGCGCCGTGCGGTCGTGCCGGCGGCGCTGCTGCTCGTCGTCACGATGGCGGTGGCGATCGCCGTCTCGGGGGTCGCCCACGGCGACATCGTCCCGAGCCTGACCCTCGCTCCAGCGTTGCTCGCCGGGTGCCTGTTCGTCGCTTGGCGTGCTTGCCGAGGCAGTACCTAGGCGACACGGTGCCCAAGCCGGCTCGGTGGCGCCAAAAATTTGTGTTGTCTATTACAAGTCGATCGTTTACGTTGCGCTTAGTGTGCTGGATCCGACCTCGCGTCGCGTGGTGCGTCCAGTGCATGTCGCAGGGGGGGTCCAAAACGATGATGCTCGTACTCCGGACGAGGACGCGGTCAGGCCGATGACCGCGCTGTCCATGTGGTGGACCGTTGGCTGGGCGGTCGGGGCGGTGGTGGTCGCGCTGGTTGCGATCCTCCTGCTCGCGATTATCGGCCTGGCCAGCAAGACCGACAACGTGGCACAAGACCTCGTCATCGATCTCAACTCGATCGCGACGAAGACCGGGCCGCTGCAGAACGTCGCCGCGACGGCCAACGCCGTACGGACGATCACGCGCTGCCTGACCCTCGCTCGCGGGGGCACGCCCGTCGACAAATACTCGACCTCTCCGGGGTGGCGAGAATGAGCTTTATCCAAGTCCTCGCCGCCATCGGGCTCGTGGTCGGACTCGTCGTCTTCTTCATCGTCGTCGGCCTGCTGCAGGGCACGCTGTCGCCACTGCTCCGGATCCTTGAGGACGTGAAGTCCGCGAAGACCGCGCCGATGCTCGAGCGCGGCGTTCCGGGAACCGAGCAGCTCTCCCAGACGCGCCAGCTTGCGGCATCCGTCCCGCCGCTTGCGATCGCCTACCTCAACAAGCTCGGAGCAGTGGCGCGGCAGCCGGCCTACGTGCCGGCGCCCGCGGCCTACAGCCCGGCTCCGGCCGCCCCGGACGCCGCCCCAGCGGCGGGTGGCTATGCCCCCGCCGAACAGCCCGCGTGGAAGCGGTACATCCGATGAGCGCGGTCTCGGTGGTAGCCACCCTGTCGGACAACCAGAACGCCTGGGCCATCACGCTTGGGGTCGCGGTCGTCGTGCTGCTCGTCGTCATCGCGCTGCTGGAGACCCTCCGGCGGACGGTCAAGACGCTCGGCGATGACCTCTGGGAGACGTGGGTCAGCGGCAAGGCGGTCGTGAAGAACACCGCGACGACGTACAACCTGAAGAACACGCGCGACTCCGCGAACGAACTGGTCAAGGAGCTCGGCAACCATGGGTAGCGAGAGGAACGACCGATGAACACCATCCTGATCGTCGCAACATTGGTCGAGGTCCTGCTCTTGGTCCTCGTGCTCGCCGGGTACCTCCTGGCGATCACCGGGACGCTCGGCAAGATCGCCTCGACAGCCCGCCTGATCCAGATCGGAGTCCACGCGATCGACGACCAGGTGCGGCCGATCGAGTCCGAGGTGCGCGGCATCAACGGCGCGCTGCAGCAGGTCGCCGGCGCGCTGCAACAAGCCGTGCGGTAATCAGCCGGTCTTGCGTCGCGCGCCCAGTCCTGGGCCGCGACGCGAGAGCGCCGGACCCGGGCCCTGCCCGGATCCCGGTTTAGGCCCCGGATCCGGGTTCAGCCCCGGATCTGGAGGCTCAGCCCTTCGCGTCGTAGAGCGCCTTGAAGCGGTCCGCATAGCGCTCGTAGACGACGTTGCGCTTGATCTTGAGCGACGGGGTCAGCTCGCCGTTCTCCTGCGTCAGGTCGCGCTCGAGGATCGCGAAGCGCTTGATCTGCTCGATGCGGGCGAAGCGCTTGTTCGCCTCGTCGACGCCGAGCTGGATCTCGGCGCGCACGCCCTTGTTCTCAGTGAGCGCAGCCGCCGAGGCGTCGTCGGCGCCGACCTTCTCGGCGAGCGCCTCGAGCTCGTCGGGGTCGAGCGTCAGGAGCGCCGTCAGGTACGGACGGCGGTCTCCGTAGACGACGGCCTGCGACACCCAGCGGCTGAGCTGCAGGGCCTGCTCGATGTTCGACGGCGACACGTTCTTGCCGCTCGACGTGATGATCAGGTCCTTCTTGCGGCCGGTGATGGACACGTAGCCGTCCTTGTCGACCTCGCCCAGGTCCCCGGAGTGCAGCCAGCCGTCGTCGGTCAGCGTCGCCTTCGTCGAGACCTCGTCGCGGTAGTAGCCGGCGAAGATGTTCGGGCCGCTCATGAGGATCTCGCCGTCGTCGGCGATCTTCACGAGGCACCCGGGCAGCGGCTTGCCGACGGTCCCGAGGCGGTGCTCCTCGATCGTGTTGAGCGTCGCGACCGCCGACGTCTCGGTCATGCCGTAGCCCTCGAGCACCCACACGCCGCAGGCATGAAAGAACGACAGGATGTCGATGTCGATCGGCGCCGCGCCGGTCAGCGCGAGCTTGATGCGCCCGCCGAACAGGTCGCGGACGTTGTGCAGCACGAGCTTGTCGGCGAGCTTGTACCGGGCGTCGAGTAGCAGGCCGTTGCTTGCGCCCCTGCGCTCGCGCTCGCGGACCTTGCGCCCGACGCCGACGGCCCACCAGAAGAGCTTCTCCTTGGGGCCGCCCTCGGCCTCGATGCGGCTCGTCGCGGCGGTGTAGATCTTCTCGAACACGCGCGGCACGGACGGCAGGTGCGTCGGGGCGATCTCGCCGACGTCGGCCACGATCCGCTTCGGGTCGCGATGCCAGTACGCGAGCACGGCGCCGGCGTCGAGCACGACGAGCTGCACGATCCGCGACAGGACATGGGCGAGCGGCAGGAAGATGTAGACGACGTCGTCGCCCTGAGCGAAGCCGACGCGCTCGCGGACCATCGCGACGTCGGCGCGCAGGTTGGCGTGCGTCAGCATGCAGCCCTTCGGCGGGCCGGTCGTGCCGGACGTGTAGACGATCGTCGCGGTGTCGTCGGGACCCGGGACGTTCGCCCGCTCGGTCAGCGCCTCGTCGCTGATCTCCGCGCCGCCGGCTTGCAGCTCGGCGAGCGTCATCGTGTCTTGCACCTCGCCCTCGAAGACGATGATCTGGCCGAGCTCGGGCAGCCCGCCGCGGACCTCGCGCAGCTTCGCGACCTGTCCCTCGTCCTCGCAGAAGATCGTCGTCGAGCCGGAGTGCTCGAGCACGTAGGCGCACTCCTCCGGCGAGTTCGTCTGGTAGACGGGTACGACGACGGCGCCCGCTGCCATCGCGCCGAGATCGGCGAGCGTCCATTCCGAACGCGTGTTGGAGAGGATCGCGACGCGGTCTCCCGGCGCCACCCCGATCGCCATCAGTCCCTTCGCGATCGCGCGCACGCTCGTGCGCAGCTCGGGGTAGGAGATCTCGCGCCAGCCGCCCGGTGCCCCGGACGGGGTATCTGCAACGGGGTACTTCAGCGCGGTTCCGCTGTTGTTCGCCGCGACGGCGACGACGAGCGACGCGATGGTGCCGCGATCCTCGGTCTGCACTGCAGCTTTCGTGCTGCCCTCTTTGGAGCTCATCCGAGCAGTATCGCGCCCCCGGTGCCGAGCCGGGCACGCTCGGCCCGAACGGTGGCTCAGTCGGCGGCCTTCGCGGCCTTGTCGCCCTTCGCGCCCTTGGGCTCGGTCGCCGCCTTGCGCTCGTACTTGGCGATGAAGTCCTGGGTCGCCTTGTGCGCCTCGTCGTCGGGGCGCTGGTTCATCGGCGACTTCATGAGGTAGGAGCTCGGGCCGTCGAGCTGGCCCGACAGGCCGTTGTTCATCGCGAGCTTGCAGCAGCGCGTGGCGTCGATGACGATGCCGGCGCTGTTGGGCGAGTCCCAGACCTCGAGCTTCAGCTCGGCGGTCAGCGGCACGTCGCCGAAGGCCTGGCCCTCGAGGCGGATGTGCGCCCACTTGCGGTCCGTCAGCCACGGCACGTAGTCCGACGGGCCGACGTGGACGTCGCCCGCGGGCAGCTCGTGGCCCATGATCGACGTGACGGCGTTCGTCTTGGAGATCTTCTTGGACTCCAGGCGCTCGCGCTCGAGCATGTTGAAGAAGTCCATGTTGCCGCCGACGTTCAGCTGCGACGTGCGCATGAGCTTCACGCCGCGGTCGTGGAACAGGCGAGCGAGGTTGCGGTGCACGATCGTCGCGCCGACCTGCGACTTGATGTCGTCGCCGACGATCGGCAGGCCGGCCTTCTTGAAGCGCCTGTCCCAGTAGTCCTCGCGAGCGATGAAGACGGGAATGCAGTTCACCATGCCGCAGCCGGCCTCGAGGATCTGCTCGACGTACCACTTCGTCGCGAGCTCCGAACCGACCGGCAGGTAGGAGACGACGACGTCGGTATGCGTGTCCTTGAGGATCTGCACGATGTCGGCCGTCTCGCCCGGCGCCTTCGTGATCTTCTGCTTGAGGTACTTGCCGAGGCCATCGTGCGTCATGCCCCGGTGCACCGTCACGCCGAGCTTCTTCGGCACGTCGGCGAACTTGATCGTGTCGTTCTGACCGGACCAGATCGCGGTGCCGAGGTCCTTGCCGACCTTCTCGACGTCGATGTCGAAGGCGGCCGTGAACTCGATGTCGGAGATGTGGTAGCCGCCGAGGTCGACGTGCATGAGCCCGGGGACGTCCACCGACGGGTCGGCGTCACGGTAGTAGTGCACGCCCTGCACGAACGCGTTCGCGCAGTTGCCGACGCCGACGATCGCGACGCGGACCTTGTCGGACTGGTAGCGCGCCGCGCCGTTTGCGTGCGCGCCGTTGCCGTTGCTGGGGCTCATGTGACTGTGGTTTCCCTTCGCTGAAGTTCCGCGGCTAACCACCCCGTGAGACGGGGCTCGTTACACGGCCGCCGCGCGCCTGAGCTCGCGGCGGACGTGGAAGATGCGTTGCAGGACGGTGAAGCTCGACAGGCCGGCGAGCACGTAGACGGCGGGCTCGAGCGCGCCGAGCGCGGCGAAGACGAGCCCCGCCGACAGGATGATGACGCGGATCGCGCGCGTCGCCAGGCCGACCTTGCACTCGACGCCGATCGACTCGGCGCGCGCCCGCGTGTAGGACACGACGAGCGACGCCATGACGGCGACGACGACCGCCGCGACGGCGGCCTCGTTGCGCTCGTGGGCGAACCACACCGCGACGCCCGTCAGCACGATGCCCTCCTCGATGCGGTCCAGCGTCGAGTCGAGGAATGCGCCGAACGGTGTCGCCTTGTCGGACATCCGCGAGTACGCGCCATCGAGCGTGTCCATGACCGATCCGACGATGAAGGCGACGCCGCCCCAGAAGAACTCCGTCTGCCAGATCAGCAGCGCCGCGACGATGTTCAACGCGAAGCCCGTCAGCGAGATCGCGTTCGGGGTCAGCCGCGACTCGATGAGCTTGTTGCGGTACACCTCGCGCCGCTCGCCGCTCGCGGTGGCGGGGCGGGGGCGAGGTCCGGGCTCGGTCGACGGCGCTGACTGCTGCGTGCCTGCAGCCATCAGGGTGCTGCGGGGGCGTTGGTAGGCAGCGGGCGCGCCATGGGGGCGCTGGGCGCGGGCGGACGCGCCGGCTGGAACGTCCACACGTGCGGCCGGGTGCGAGCGAGCGCGCGGGCGGCCAGCGCCCCGATGCCGGCGACGACGGCGCCGAGCACCGCGTCGGCGATGAAGTGGTTGGCGGTCGCGACGATGACGAACACGACGACCAGCGGGTAGATCGCCCAGAAGAGCTTGAGCACGCGCCACTTCACGAGCCGCGACAGCGGGATCCCGACCATGAGCGCGAACGCGACGTGCATCGACGGCACGGCGGCGTACGGGTTGAAGAGGGTGCTGACCGTGACGCTGTCCTGCGGGATGCCGGTGAAGTCCGAGACGGCGTCGAAGAAGCCCCACTCAGGGAAGAAGCGCGGCGGCGCTGTCGGGAACACGCTGTAGCCGATGAGCGCGATCCCGAACGCGACGAGGAACATGTTGCGCACGAAGTAGAAGCTCGGGTTGCGAAACAGGTACAGCCAGGCGAGCGCGCCGAGCGTGACCGAGGTCTGGGCGTTGATGTACATCCACGACGTCGCGTCCAGCAGCCACTGCTGGCCGGACGTGAAGGCCTGGATCGACGGCTCGACGAAGATGTTCAGCGTGCGCTCGATGCCGATCAGGTCGCGGGCATGCTGGAAGGCGACCGTCGCGGAGCCCGGGTCGTTGACGAGCCCGCGCGTGAACCGGTAGAGCTGGTAAGCGCCCATGAAGAGCAACACCTGGCGCACGACGTCGAGCGGGCCGTGGGGCAGCAGGCGCGCCTGGAGCGTGCGAAGGCGGGCGGACATGGGGCATCGGGCATCCTACTCAGCCCGGATCGTCGCTTCATCCTCGAACGTCGGTCGATCGCGGCGCGACGCGTACGGGTTGTGAAGCCGCGGCGGCGGCGCCGTCAGCGCCGGCAGCGCGATCCGAGCAGCCGGGCTCGCACGCGCACGGTGCCCGGCGCGCTGACGCGCACCGCCGTCATCCCGCCGGGACCCCGGCCAACGCACGCGTGACCGCCGCTGACCGACCACCAGCGCGTATGTCGCACGCGCACGAGCATGTCGCCGGCGCGCCGCGCGCGAAACGAGAAGCCGTCGGGCTGGAGCGCGATCGAGCCTGCGATCACGCTCGCGCTGCCGGCGACGATCGGCACAGGATGGCGGACCCCGAAGACGCGCCAGTGCGCGTTGCGCCATACGGGCCGGAGGTACGGCAGGCCGGCGCGGATGAGCCGCGCCTCGTCGCGCGCCGAGCCGTCGAGCGCGACGTCGGGCAGCGCGACGTAGGCGACGGCGTGCTCGTCGAGCCAGGCGTGGTAGCGCGCCGCGGTCAGCGCGCCGTCGTAGAAGAGCGCGCCGTAGCGGCGGTCGAGCTGGCGCTCCCAGCCGCGCGCCAGCGGGATCGAGCGGGCGACGTAGTCGGCCTCCCAGTGGTTCTCCGTGAACGGGATCTCGACGCGGAAGCTTCCCGGCCGGCTCTCGAGGAAGCGCACGAGCGGCGCGTGGTAGGCGGCCCGGGTCGACGGGTCGCCGCTCGCGCGCACGACGTCACGCACGGCGGGGTAGGCGCTCCAGTACACGAGCCCGAGCACGACCCAGGCGATCAGCGCCGCGCGCGGCGTGCGTGGCACCTTTGTGTCGCTCTGGGCACCAAAGGTGCCACGCGTGTCCGTGGAGAGCAGCACGCCGGCGAGCAACGGGCCGGCGAGCAGCGCGCCGAGGCGGGTCACGTTGCCGCCGAGCGGCGTGTCGATCACGAAGGCCGCGACGACGAGCCCCCCGTAGAGCAGCGCTCCGACGCGCAGCGCCCGCTCGCGCGCCGGCAGCAGCACGCCGACGAGCGCGGTCGCGGCCAGCGCGGGCCAGAACGCCGAGGCGACGAACGGCTCGCTCCCGCCCTCGGGGAACAGGAGCGAGAGCGCGCCGATCGGCGCGAGCGCGCCCGTCGCGACGAGCGCGCCCGTGGCAAGGCGCTCGTGGCCGCGCCCGGCGAGCGCCCATGCTGCGGCGCCGAGCGCGAGGAACAGGCCGGCGACCGGGCTGGCGAGCGCGGTCGCGAAGGCGAGGGCGGTGGCCGGCCAGCGTCGAGCCCCCTGCAGCGCGACGACGGCGCCGAGCGCGCAGCAGACGCCGAGCAGGAACGTGAGCCGGCCGCTGACGAGCGTCGCCACCGCCGCGCCCGCGAACCAGACGGCGGCGACGGTCGCGGCGCGCGCACCCCAGCGGCGCTGTGCGATGCGCCCGAACAGCGCGGTGGCGGCGACGGCGGCCAGGGCGCCCGCGAGACGGACGCCGATCAGCGCGCCCAGCGGCGGGAACAGGACGCTGTAGGCGGGGGTGTGGTGACCGCCGAACCAGCCGTTGTCCCACAGTGTGAAGCCGCCGTCGCGCACGAGCGCCGAGCGGTACTGCTGGGCGGCGAGGTCAGCGCTGGCCGGATCGAGCAGCAGGTACGCGGCGGCGCCCAGCGCGGCGACGGCGCAGGCCCACCTCACGACGGTGGCGCGTCGCCCGTCAGATGGCCGACGATCCGCTCCACGAGCTCGGGTCGGTCGAGCCACGGCCAGTGGCCGGCGTCGTCGACGATCTCGAGCGTCGCGTCGCCGAGCGTCGCGGCGTAGCCCGCGCCGAAGCGCGCCGGCAGGTACGGGTCGCGCGCGCCCCACAGCACGAGCGCCGGGGCGGTGATCGCCTCAAGGCCCGCGCCGGCGGCGGCGAGCAGCTCGGGCGACGCGCTGCGCAGCACCCGCAGCAGCGCGCGCTCCGTGCCGAGGTCGAAGTGCTCGGTCACGCTGCGCACGAAGGCGTCGGCCATCGGCGCGTCGCCGCCGGATGCGCGCTTGCTCAACGCCCGCACGATCGGCTTCGTTGCCGAGCCGACCGCGACCGGCCCGACGAGCGGCATACGGATCCAGCGCGCCCAGCCGCGCCATGCAAAGCCCGCCAGCAGCGGCACGCCGTTGATGACGACAAGCCGCTGCACGCGCTCCGGGTGCTGGCTCGCCCACGCGAGGCCGACGGCGGCGCCCCAGTCGTGCAGGCACAGACGAACCCGTTCGATGCCGAGCTCGTCGAGCAGCCGCGAGACGAACGCGACGTGGCCCGCGAGCGAGTAGTCGAGGTCACCGCGCTTGCCGCTGCGCCCGAAGCCGGGCAGGTCGGCGGCGATGCCGCCGCCGAGTGCCAGCGGCGCGAGCCAGTCGTCCGAGGTCGTCGGGAGACCGTGCAGGTAGAGGATCGGAACGGGGTCGTCGCCCGCTCTCCGAAGAAAGACGGGTTGATCGTCCAGCTCGAACGTCTCATCGATTACCTTCGGCACGGCCGCGGAAGATAGCCTTCGGCCCGTGCGAACACTCTGCTTCGGCGACGCGATCGTCGATCTCATCTGCCGGCGGCCCGTCACTTCGCTCGCGGAGGCGGACGCGTTCGCCCCCTTTGTCGGCGGCGTGACGTTGAACGTCGCCGTCACGGCGACGCGCGGCGGCGCCGAGATCGCGCGCGCCGGCGCCGCCGGCGACGACCCCTGGGGGGCGTGGCTCGACGACCGCCTCGGCGAGGAGGGCGTCGGCCAGGACTGGTTCCGGCTCGTCGGCGGACACGAGACCGGCCTCGCGTTCGTGACGATCGACGAGCACGGCGACGCGACCTACCAGCTGCACGGCGACGGCGTCGCCGCGATGGTGAGCGTCCTGAGGCAGAGCCTGATGGAGGCCGTCGAGAGCACGGACGCCCTGTACTTCGGCTCCAACGTCCTCGCCGGCGAGGCCGAGGCCGAGCTCGCGATGGCGGCGCGCGCCCGCGCGCTCGAGCTCGGCCACCCGATCGTCTTCGATCCGAACGTGCGCCTTGGCCGCTGGGATGGCAACTCCGGCCGCGCAGGCGCCGCGGCCGGCGCCTGCGTGCCCGGCGCGTTCCTCGTCAAGTGCAACGAGATCGAGGGCCGGCTCATGACCGGCGAGCCCGACGCCGAGGCGCAGGCCGCCTCGCTGCTGGCGGCAGGCGCGCAGCACGTCATCGTCACGCGCGGCGCACGCGGCGCGATCCTGCGTGGCGCGGACCTGCACCGTGACGTCGCGGGCATCGAGACGCGGGTCCTCAGCACGGTCGGCGCCGGCGACGTGTTCCTCGGCGTTGTGCTCGCGCGGCTCGGGGTCACGGACTACTACCCGGCCGCGATCGCAGCGGCACTGCCCGAGGCCGCGCGCGAGGCCGCGCGCGCCTGCCGGCGCTGGGGCGCGCTGGAGTGACCGCCGCGTGCCGCCCCCCAGGGCGCGCCGGGGTGACCGGCGCGTGCCGCCACCGGGGCGCGCCGGGGTGACCGGCGCGTGCCGCCGCGAGGGCGCGCCGGAGTGACCGGCGCGGCGGCGGGCGTGAGCGCCGTCGCCGCCGGTCGAGCGGCGCGCGCCGCCTGGCGCCCGCCGTCGCGAGCACGGGTGGCACGGATCCGCGAGCGCCTCGCCGAGCTCTACGGCGTGCCCGTGCAGCCGCCGCACGGAGACCCGCTCGCCGAGCTCGTCCTGACGGTCCTGTCGCAGTCGACGAACGACCGCAACCGCGACGTGGCGTTCCTGCGCCTGCGCGAGCGGCTACCGGCGTGGGAGGCCGTCCGCGACGCTCCGCTGCAGGAGGTCGAGGAGGCGATCCGCCCGGGCGGCATCTCGAAGGTCAAGTCCGCGCGCATCCAGGCGATCCTGCGCGCGATCGGCGAGCCGCTCGATCTCGACTGGCTGCGCGATGCGCCGGTGCCGGAGTCGCAGGCCTACCTCTGCGCGCTGCCCGGCGTCGGGCGCAAGACGGCGGCGTGCGTGCTGCTGTTCAGCTTCGGCCTGCGCGACGTGCCGGTCGACACGCACGTCTCGCGGGTCGGCACGCGGCTGGGGCTACTACGTCCGAAGGCGCCCTTCGAGGAGCTGCACGACGCGATGGTCGCGGTGACGGCGCCCGGCGCCGAGCTCGAGATGCACATCAACGTCCTGCGCCACGGGCGCCGCACCTGTCACGCGCAGCGGCCGGCGTGCGATCGCTGCGCGCTCGCCCGGATGTGCCCGAGCCGCGGTCGCATGAACAACTGACACGTCGCGCGCGCCTCGTCGTGGAGGTGTCGAGGGTTCACGCATGTCATGCGATTGAGGGCATCCGTGACGATGCGCGTCGAGGAGGTGTCGATAGTTCATGCGATCCGCCGCTCCCCGGCTGCGGCGGCGCAGACCGTCAGTCAGGCTGCGAGCTCGACGAGCGCCTTGAGGACCTGGTCGTCGTGCGTCTTCGGCGACGCCTTCGGGATCACGTGGACGACGACGCCGTCGCCGTCGACAATGAACGTCGAGCGAAGCGCGCCCCAGTAGGTCCGGCCGTACATCGACTTCTCGGCCCACACGCCGTAGGCCTCGCAGACCGCGTGGTCGGCGTCGGCGAGCAGCGTGAAGTTCAGCTCGCGCTTGTCGTGGAACTTCTTCACCTTCGCGACCGGGTCCGGCGAGATGCCGAGCACGGTGACGCCGGCGGCCTGGTACTCGTCGCGGCGATCGCGGATCGAGCAGGCCTGCGTCGTGCAGCCCGGGGTGTCGGCCTTGGGATAGAAGTAGACGACGACCGTGCCGCCGCGCAGCGCCGACAGCGTGACGGTCTCCCCGTCCTGGTCGGGCAGTTCGAAGTCAGGGGCAGTCGTTCCGGCCTCGAGCATGGTCGGCACGCTACCGGCGCTGGGCGGCCGATGCGACGCTCGTACGACGACTGGCGGTCGAGGGCGCCGCCGGCGTCATGATCGCGCACGAGCGCCGCGACGAGCTCGCTGCCGCATGGTTGCAGCGAGCGGCACTGCGACGAGTCGACATCGCTCTCGGCGGGGAGCAGGTCGCCGCGCTCGATGGGAACTCGGTGCTGCTCGGCCAAACGAGCGAGCCCTAGTCGCCTCGCGCGGCGTAGCCTTGGCGGCGTGCCGGAGCTCCCGGAGGTCGAGATCACCGCGCGGCGCCTGGACGCCGCACTCGCCGGGGCGCGGATCGACTCCGTCCTGGCACCCGGCCTGAATGCGCTGAAGACGTTCGATCCGCCGCTGTCGGCGCTCGAGGGCCGTCGCATCGAGGCGGTCGGGCGTCGCGGCAAGCAGCTCGTCCTCGAGGTCTCGGACGGGCTCGTCGTGCTCGTCCATCTCATGAGCGCCGGGCGCCTGCAGCTCTATGGCAAGCGCGCCGGCCCGCGCGACCGCACGTCGCGCCTGCTGATCCGCGTCACCGAGCCTGATCGCGAGCTGCGGCTGCGCGAATTCGGTACGAAGCAGGCCGCATGGGTGAAGCTGCTGCGCGCCGAGCTGCTCGAGGACGACGAGCTGCTCAAGACGCTCGGCCCGGAAGCCTGGCCGCGGCCGCCGCAGGACCTGCGCGGGCTGCTGAAGGCGGCGCGCCCGCTGCACACGCTGTTGCGCGATCAGCGTGTCATCGCCGGCATCGGACGCTCGTGGGTCGACGAGATCCTGTGGACCGCTCGCCTGTCGCCGTTCAAGCGCGGCAACGACCTCTCCGAGGACGAGGCCGCCGCGCTGCGCGCGTCGATCGTCACGACCCTCGACGGGGCGCTCGAGCACTACGAGCAGGTCGTCAAGCTGCCGATCCCCGACAAGCTGCCGCTGCCGCTGCAGGTCCATCGCAAGGCTGGCGAGCCATGCCCGCGCTGCGGCGCGACGATCGCGGCGGTGCACTACGAGGACTACGTCATGTGCTACTGCCCGGCCGAGCAGACGGGCGGCAAGGTGCTCAAGGACCGGCGGCTGTCACGGCTGCTGAAGTAGGCACCGGGTGTGCGACGACCGCTGGAGTTCGGCGACAGCGGCGCGCCGCGCGTCGACGACCACCAGCGCTGCCCCGGCCACGACGGCGTCTTCGCCGCCGGCGACTGCGCCGAGAGCCACCACCGCCTGCTCGATCGCGCGGTGAACATCCAGCTCGGTACGCACGCCAACAAGCAGGGCCGGATCGCGGGCACGAACGCGACCGGCGGCGACGTCCGCTTCCCGGGTGTCATCGGCACCGCGTCGTCAGCGCGACGATCGAGGACCGTACGCGCGCCGGCTACTACCCGGGCTCAGGACCGATCTGGGTCAAGCTCGTCGCGGACGCCGACAGCGGTCGCCTGCTCGGCGGCCAGATCGTCGGCGTCGAGGGTGCGGCGAAGCGCATCGACGTGCTCGCGACCGCGGCCTGGACTCACCTGCACGTCGACGAGCTCGCGCTGCTCGACCTCTCCTACGCGCCTCCGTTCAGCGGCGTCTACGACCCGCTGCTGATCGCCGCCCGCGCGACGGCGAAGCTCCTGTAGCGGCGCTCAGGAGCCGATGCGCGCGATCTCGCGCGGACGCAGGAGCGCGATCAGCAGCCCATTGTGGCCGTCGACGCGGACGGCCGCGACGGCGCCCTTCTTCAGGTCGATCGACGCGCCGGTGAGGTCGTGGACGACCTGCTCGAAGTCGGGGTTGTGGCCGACGAGCAGCACGCGCTTGTCGGGCCGGGCCAGATCGCGGGCGTCGTCGGCATCGAAGCCGGCGCCGAGCGGCGCGTGCGTGACCGGCTCGTAGCGGAGCGCCTCGCAGGCGAGGCGGGCGGTGTCGAGCGCGCGCACGCGCGGGCTCGTGACGACGAGCTGGAACGTCAGCTCGAGCGCGAGCAGCGCGCGACCGGCGGCCCGCGACTGCTCCTCGCCGCGCGGCGTGAGGCGCCGCTGCTCGTCGGGGCGCGCGTCATGCGGCTCGGCCTCACCGTGTCGCAGGAACCACAGTTGGGCGGCCATCGGACGTGCAGCCTACGGCGCGGCACGACCGGGCGGCCGCACGCTGACCCAGCTCTTCACGAGCGGGCCGACGCGCTCCGCGACGGGCGCCCCGAACAGCGCGGTCATCTCGGCGCGGCGCAGCAGCGAGATCTCCTCCCAGTCGCCCGCGACGCCCAGCCGCCAGTACGGGCGCCGCACGGCGACCGGCAGCCAGTGCGCGATCGGCAGCAGCGCGTGCGGCTCGAGCGGGAACGAGAACGCCGGAGTCTGCACGTACCAACCGCGCGCGACCCGTCGCAGTTCGCGCGCGAACGCCTCGCGGTCGGCGGGCGCCACGTGCTCGATGACGCTCGAGCAGTACGCGAGGTCGAACTCGCCGTCGGCGAACGGCAGGCCGTCGAGCACGTCGCCGAGCACGAACGCGCCCGGGTAGTCCGGGCGCTCGGAGACGTCGACGCCGGTGATGTCGAGATCGGGCTCGTGGCGGCGCAGACCGAGGCGCCCGCAGCCGACGTCGACGATCCGCGTCTCGTGCGTGGCCCCGGTCAGCGCGAACATGCGCTTATGGCGGCGCCGGCGCGCGCGTCCCGAGGCGACCGACGCGACGCGCGTGCGCAGCCCCGGCCTGGCCGTCGCGTAGACGTTCTCGGGAGCCCAGCGGGACACCGTTGCAGCGTAGTGGCGGATGGCAGCGCGTAGCCTGGCCGCCGGGCCACGATGCGCGAGATCGGCGGTCGCCGCCGTCGAGCGCGCCCGTCGTCAGCGCGTGTAGGAGCCGACCGGCGAGCCGGTCTGGTCCTGCCAGGTCACGTTCCAGCGCCGGCCGGCACGCCAGGACGTCGTGAAGCGGAAGTAGCCGCGCGCGTCGGTCCGCACCGTCCTCAGCCGCCGGAAGCGCGACGAGCCCCTGTTCGCGTAGGTGATCGTGGCCGTCGTGACGCCCGTCGCCGGTCGCACGAGGCCCCACACCGAGGCCCGGTGGCCGGTGCGGCGGACGGCGATCGGCAGGCGGAAGGCCGGCAGCGAGGGCTTCGGTCGGCCGTCGGCGAAGCGCAGGCCCGACTCGAAGCCGCCGTAGACGCCGGGCGCGGACGCGTCGCTGTCGCGCAGCAGGTACTGCGAGAACGAGACGACGCGCGGGTTCTCGTAGGCGATCCGCTCGGCGATCGCCCGGTACTCGACCTGCTTGGACAGCGAGACGCCCTGGATCGTGTCCGGCGTCGACTGGATGCCGAACTCCGTCAGGTAGATCGGCAGCGCCTTCTTCAACGCCCCGGCGGACTTCGCGCGGGCGAGCGCCCTCGTCAGCCGCACGAGCACCCCGATCGTGACGTCGTCGCGGTTCGCGGGCTTGAAGAACGGGCCCTGGCGCGTCGTGTACGCGTGGTGCGCGTAGCCGCTGGCGCTCAGCGGGGCGCACTTGCCGATGCGCTTGTACTTCGCGTTCAGGCACAGCACGCCGCGCAGGAAGGCGAGCGGCGCGACGACGCGACCGGTGCCGCGGGGCGACGTCTCTCCGAGCAGGATCTTGTCCTTCGTCTGGCCCGCCTTGCGCAGCCCGCGCACGCCCGCCAGGTAGAGGCTGCGGTAGATCTTCGGTGACAGCGCCTTGCCGCCGTGGCCGAACTGCGGCAGCAGGAACTGCGGCTGGTTGGGCTCGTTCCAGATCGCCCACGTGCCGACCTGGTTGCCGAACTTGCGCCCGACGGCGGTCGTGAAGGCGGCGAACGCGGCGGCGCTCGGCCGCGTCTTGTCGTCGAGCTTGGCGGCGGTCGCCCAGACGGGGACCGGGCCGGAGATCGTCATGATCACCGACCAGCCACGGGCCTTCGCGGCGGCCATCAGCGGCTCGTACTCGCCCCAGTCGTAGGCATCAGGGTTCGTCGGCTCGAAGTTCGGCTTCGTCGACTTGTTGGCGCCGGGCGCGACGGTCTTCCAGGTGACGATGATCCGCAGCGAGTGCACGCCGAGCGACGCGAGCTCGTCGAGTGCCGCAGGACGGGTCACGGGGTTCATGAGGTCGCGCGGCGCCTCGAAGGTCATCGGCTGGGTCTTCGACGCGCTCGCGGGAGCGCTCGCCAGCAGGCAGAGCAGGACGGTCAGGGGGAGAAGTCGACGCACGGACGTTGCAACCAACCTAGCGGGGGAAGGTTGCGGCGAGCGCGGCTCCCGTCGCAGCGACCCTAAGCCGCGGTCCGACGAGTTGCGCGTGGTCGTCGGCGCGAGCGCAGCCGCGCGCGCCTGCGCTCAGGCGGCCGGAGGCGTCTGCGCGTCTTCGGCCTTGGCGGCCGCTGGAGCATCGGCCGTCGGAGCGTCGGCCTTCGGTGCCTCGTCGTGCGGCGTGTCCTTCTTCGTGGCGTTGTCGCGGAGCTCGGCGAGCTTGAGCTTCGCCTTCTCGACCTGCTCCTTGGTCTTCGGATCCTTGGCGATCTGCTGCGCCTTGTCGACGAGCTTCTTGCCCTGCGGGGACTTCGCGAGCTTCGTGAGCTGGTTCATGAATGAAGACATGCCGTTGACAGTACCCAGTCCCTACGAGCTGCTCGACGCGTCCTTCTCGATGCGCGCGCGCAACTCCGATCCGCGGCCGGCCGCGACCGCGCGCGCGGCTCGGCGCTCGTCGAGCGCGACGCCTCCCGCGGCCGCGAGCTCGAGGAGCTCCTGGCGCTCCTGGCCCTCGTTGGCGCTGCGCAGGAACAGCCAGCAGAACAGGCACAGCGTGAGAATCGAGCCCTCGACCATCATGATCGAGCCCGCGACGACCTGGTCAGACAGCGGCGAGATCCCGTGCGCGCGTTCACCCTTCGCGTAGACGGAGAAGTACGCGTGATCGGACCATACGAAGATGTTCGCCAGGACCGTCGTCGTCAGTCGCACCGCGATGATGTAGCCGCACTTCGCGGCGTTGCCGAACCACGCGGGCTTTGGCAAAGGGCCGAGCAGCGCGAGCCACATATTGACCCCGAAGCCGACGAACAGCATGTGCTGGAGGGCGTGCACGGTGTCGTTGCGAACCGCCGCCTCGTGCGGGCCGACCAGGTGCCAGAACAGCAGGTCGACGGCCCATAGCCCGAACGCCGGCACGGGATGGGAGAGCCCGCGCATCCAGCTCAGCCCCGGCGTGCGCAGCAGCGGCGCCAGCAGCGGCCCGGTCAGGCCCAGCACGAGCACGAGCGCGCCGAGATCGGCGATCAGCAGATGCTCGGACATGTGCGCGAGAAACAGCTCCTCCGACAGCGAGCCCAACGGCGAGCACAGCGCGACGACGATGATCGCGAGGCCGCTGTACCAGCAGGACTGCCGCCAGCTCGGGACCGGGCTCCCGCGCCGCGCGAGCGTGCGAGCCCGCACGAAGTACATGACGCCGAAGCCGATCGCGGGGGCGATCTGCAGCGGGGCGATCTGCACGGCGGCGGCGACCGGGAGCATCGGCGCCAAGGCTGACAGGTCGCCGCCGCGTCAGGCCCCGGCTGCGATCAGGATCACGCCGCACAGCGCGACGACGACCCCGATGCGCTGGATGCCGCGCACGCGCTCGCCGAGCAGCGCGGCGGCGAGCAGGACCGTGACGACCGGATACAGCGAGCTCGCGACCGCCACGATCGACAGCGCGCCGATCGTCGAGGCGGTGTTGTAGAAGGCGTTCGCGGCGAGGTCGAGCAGGCCGATGCCGGCGAGGACGAGGTACTCGCGGCCGACCGGGCGTCGTCCGCCGCGGCGCAGCGCGAGCAGCGCGAAGGCGGCGATGAACGGAAACGCGGAGATGCGCGACAGCAGCAGCGCCCAGCCGACGTCGCCGTGCGAGGCGATCCCGGCGAGCACGAAGTACGTCCCGAAGCCGATGCCCGCGGCGAGCGCGAGGAAGACGCTGCGGCGCTGGGTCTGCGGGTCGCCGGCGCCCTCGTCGCCTTCCTTGGAGGCGAGCACGACGCCGACGATCGCGGTGGCGAGGCCGATCGACGCGATCAGCGTCGGATCGTCACCACTCGCGAGGCCGACGAGCACCGGCAGCGCGACGCCCGTCGAGGCGATCGGCGCGACGATGCTCATCGTCCCGATCGCCAGCCCGCGGTAGAACGCCACGAGCCCGCCGATCCCGAACAGGCCCGCGCCGAGGCCGGCGACGATCGCCTCGGTCTGCGGCGGCCCCGAGCCACGCGCGCCGACGAAGATCGCCATGACGGTCAGCGACGTGAGGTACGTGCAGGCGAGCACGACCGGTACCGCCAGCACGCGGCTCTTGACCCCGCCGAGGTAGTCCGCCAGCCCCCACAGCGCGGACGAGCACAGCGCGAGCGCGATCGCGAGCACTAGCGGCTGATTGTCATGCGATGGACCACCGGGCGATCATGGCTCGCCGCGACCGGGCGTGCCACGCGGTCCGAAGCCGGCCCGACGGCCTGGCGTGCTCTCAGGCGCGCCTGCCGCGGCCGTAGATGAGCCGCACGCCCCGGAACAGCGCCTTCGAGCCGGCGGCGCGATACGGGAACATGAACAGCTCGCGCTTCAGATGCAGGCGGCTGACGAGCAGCGACTGCTGCTTGGTGTACTTGCGGATGCCGCCGGCGCCGTGGCGCGTGCCGAGGCCGGACGCCTTCCAGCCGCCCATCGGCAGCTCGACCGCCATGTAGTTCAGCAGGGCGTCGTTGACGCATACGGCTCCCGCTTCGAGGCGCTTGGCGAGCGCGATCCCGCGCCGGCGCTCGGTGTAGATCGAGGCGGCCAGCCCGTACGGCGAGTCGTTGGCGAGGCGCAGCGCCTCTTCGGCGTCGGAGACCCGCATGATCGGCAGCGTCGGGCCGAACGTCTCGTCGGTCATCGCCTGCATCGTGTGGTCGACGTCGACGAGCACGGTCGGCTCGTAGAACAGGCCCTTGCCGGCCGCGCGCTTGCCGCCCGTCAGCGCGCGCGCGCCTTTGGCGATCGCGTCGGCGACGTGGCGCTCGACGATCTCGAGCTGCGCGGGGGTTGTCATCGAGCCGATCTCCGAGGTCGCCGGACCGGTCGAGGGCCCCTGGCGGATCGCCTTGACCTTCTTCACGACCCGCGCGAGGAAGTCGTCGTAGACCGGCGCCTCGACGTACACGCGCTCGACGGAGATGCACGTCTGCCCGCCGTTGAACATCGAGTAGTAGACGGCCGCGTTCGCCGCGCGCTCGAGGTCGGCGTCGGCGAGCACGATCATCGGGTCCTTGCCGCCGAGCTCCAGCGACACCGGCGTCAGCGACTGCGCGGCGCGCGCCATGACCTTCTTGCCGGTCGCGGTCGAGCCCGTGAACATGATCATGTCGGCCTCATCTACGAGCGCCGAGCCGGTCGCGCCGCGGCCGGTCGCGACCTGGAAGACGTTCGCCGGCAGCCCGCACTGTTCCAGACCCTCGGCCAGCAGCAGCGACGTCAGCGGCGTGAACTCCGACGGTTTCAGGATCACGCTGTTGCCCGCCAGCAGCGCGGGGATGCAGTCGCCGAAGGAGTTCAGCATCGGGTAGTTCCACGGGCCGATGACGCCGATCAGTCCGAGCGGCTCGTAGCGCGTGACGAGCTTCTTGCCGAGGACGGCGAGCGTGCTCGCGTGAACCTTCTCGTCGGCGAGGAAGCTTTCGGCGTGCTTGGGCCAGTACGTCAGCGCGCCGGCGGTGTAGACGACCTCGATCATGTGGGCGTCCTCGTACGTCTTGCCCGTCTCGGAGACGATCTTCGCGACGACGCGGTCGGCGTTGTCCATGAGCCACTTGCGCATCGCCAGCAGGACGCGTGCGCGGCCGTCGAAGCCGAGCGCCTGCCAGCCGGGCTGGGCCGCACGTCCGCGCTTGGCGAGCTCGGCGACGCGCTCGGCGGAGAGGTCCGGGACGTAGGCGATCGCGGCGCCCGTGGCGGGGTTCTGCACTCCGATCTCGGCCCCGGCTCCGCGGCCGTTCGTGCTATGTGCGGCCGTCGTATCGACGCTGGCCATGTCGTCATCTCCTCGAATCGACGTCCCGGAACACCTTAGCCGGGCCTGGCGCGGCGCCGGGTATAGCCTGGTGCAACAATCGAGAGGGGTGGAGCGATGCGCGGGTCTTCGGGTTGGTGGGATCGGCGGGCGGCTCGGACGGGCGCATCCATCGCAGTCGCATGCGCGGCGATGCTCACGGCGCCAGTCGCCTGGGGCGCCGAGCCGGCCGATGACCATGCCGGCGGCGCGGTCCTACAGACACGCTTCGGCATTCCCGTAACCGCCGCGATAGACCGGCCGGGAGACCGCGACTGGTACGCCGTCAAGCTGACGGGGGACGATGATTTCCACGTCACCATTCGTCGCAGCGCGGGCGGCTGTGCGGCCGAGGCGCTGCGCGTGACGGTCCTGAGCCCCGAGGTTCACGCGATCCGCTGGAAGACCGTGCTTCCCGACACCGCCACGAGCAGCGAGCTGCCGAAGAACCAGCGTGGGCTCTACTTCGTCGAGATCGATGCCCAAGGCGAGCCGGGCTGTGGCGGGATGAGCTACACGCTCACGCTGGTGCGCGAATCAGGGGTAGGAGGCTCGGGCTCGGGCTCCGGAGCGGAGTGCCAAGCGGCCAAGGGTACGCTCCACGATGACAAGGTTGCGCGGTCGGCCTTCAAGAAGTACCTGAAGTCGCGCGATCCCAAGACCGTCGCGCGCTATAAGAAGAAGGATCGCAAGGCCGCGGCACGGCTGAAGGCGGATAACGCGGACCTGCGACGCTACTGCCCGAAGAAGAAGAGGTGACCGCGGCGGACCCCAAGCCGACGGCAGACGCGGACACAGCCGACGCCGACAAGCCCGAAGCGACCGCGGTGAAGCGACGCTGGATCACGATTCCCAAGCGCGTGTGGGGCACGTTCCTGGCGATCGTGGCGGCCGGGCCAGCATCCGTCGGGCTCGTCTTCACGCTCTTCCCCGACACCAAGCCCGATCCCGGCAACCTCGTGACCGCCTCGCTGCGCACGAGCCAGATCGATCCCGCCGTCTCGCTCGGTGATTACATACTCGACATCGGCGAGGGCAAGCCCTCGCCCAACCTCGCCAAGCGGCTCGGGACCGTCGTCTACCTGACCATCAGCGTGGAGGGTCGCAAGCACCACGATCTTGCGCTGTTCCAGCGTCTCTACGACGCGAAGACGCACGTGCGCATCCCCATCGAGGGCGGCGACACGCGCGTTGCCGTGGAGTCGAGCCGCTTCCATCCCGAGACTCCGAACGATCACTGGGTCACCCCGATCTGGATCGATCCTGCGCTCCCGCCGTCGCGGCGGGTGTTCGTGCGATTCGAGCTCTACAACGGTGCGTCGATGCTCGCCTTCGCCGATTCGCGACCCTTCCGGTTCCCGAAGCAGCCCCCCCGCTTCGGATAGTTGTCGCTACGAGATCGTGTGCGTGCCGGCGAGCACGAGCACCGCGGCGCCGAGCACGACGCGGTAGGCGACGAAGACGCCGGTCGTGTGCGTCGTGAGGAACTTCAACAGGAAGGCGATCGAGGCGTAGCCGGTGACGAACGCCAGCAGGGTCGCGACCGCCGTCGGGCCGAGGCCGACCGCACCCTCGGCGCTGCCGTCGACGACGCCCTTGAGCTCGAACAGGCCGCTCAGGACGACCGCCGGGATCGACAGCAGGAAGGAGAAGCGCGCCGCGGCGACGCGGTCGAAGCCGAGGAACAGGCCTGCGGTGATCGTCGCGCCGGAGCGAGAGACACCGGGGATCAGGGCGAGCGCCTGCGCGCAGCCGATGACGATCGCGTCGCGGCGGGTGATCGTGACGATCGCGCGGTCGCGGCGCGCCACGCGCTCGGCGAGCAGCAGCACGAGGCCGAGCACGATCAGCGTCGTGCCGATGATGTAGAGGTCGCGCGCCCCGTTTTCGATCTGGTCCTTGAACGCCAGGCCGAGGATCGAGATCGGGACCGTCGCGATGATGAGATACCAGCCGAGGCGCGCGTCGAGCTCGCCGCGCCGCGAGCGATCACGCAGGGAGGCCAGCCAGGCGCGGGTGATCCGCAGCAGGTCGTGGCGGAAGTACAGGACGACGGCCGCCATCGTGCCGAGTTGGATGACCGCCGTGAACGCGGCGCCGGGGTCCTCCCACCCGGCGAAGGCGGGCACGATCCGCAGGTGCCCGCTGCTTGAGATCGGTAGGAACTCGGTCAGTCCCTGGACGATGCCCAGGACGATGGCCTGGAGGAGATCCATGCGGTTCGTCGGAACGCGGACGCCGTGCGGGCGTTCGCGGCGCGACGCTGGCTAGTCGCCGAGCTCGATCGAGGAGATGAGGACGGGCGTCTTCGGCTTGTCGGCCCCGCCGGTCGGCACGTTGTTGAGCTTTTCGACGACCTCTTCGCCCTCGATGACCTTGCCGAAGACCGTGTGCTTGCCGTCCAGCCACGGCGCCTCGTCGGCGGTGACGATGAAGAACTGCGACCCGTTCGTGTTCGGGCCGGAGTTCGCCATCGCGAGCGCGCCGCGGACGATCAGGTGGTGGTTGAACTCGTCCTCGAACTGGTAGCCCGGTCCACCGGTCCCCGTGCCCTGCGGGCAACCGCCCTGGGCCATGAAGTCCTTGATGATGCGGTGGAAGCCGAGGCCCTCGTAGAAGCCCTCGGTGGCGAGCTTCTTGAAGTTGGCGACGGTCTTCGGCGCGTCTTCGTCGAACAGCTCGAAGACCATCACGCCCTCGGTGGTTCTCATGGCGGCAACGGACATGGCGGGCAGTCTAGTGGTCCGTCCCGCAAATCCTCGCACGACGACCTACGGGACGAACCACTACGGAGTGCTGCCCTCGGCCGGCACGCCGGCGACCGTCACCTTGCCGATCGCGACGCGCGGGTCGGTCAGGTCCTTCGGCATCGTGATGTAGAACAGCAGCAGCCGGAGCGGCTTCTTGGACTTCTTCGCCACCGACACGAGCTTGTCGTCGACGACGCTCTTGATCGTCGTGATGTGCTCCCAGCGCTTGTCGAGGATGTCCTCGGGGAGGTCCGCGGGCTTGGCGCTGGTGGCGCCATATATCTCGACCTCGAAGCCGGCGGTCGGCGTCGAGATCTTCAGCGCGCGTAGGTTGTAGAGCTTGCCGAGGTCGACCATCACGCCGGCGCCGATGGGCTTGCCGTCGGCCGGGACGGTGACGTCCCAGACGGTCGCGCCACTCTTGTCGACGACGTTTTCGGCGGGCCCGAACTCGGCGCCCACGCGCTTCGCCGGGTCATACGTCGCGGCGGCGTCTTTGGCGAACTTCACGATCTCGGGCTTGGCTGCGGCGGCGGCGGTCGAGCCGGTCCCGGTGGTGTCCGGGCCCGTGGTACCGCTTGCCGGCGGCGGGGGTGGCGTCACCGCGGGCGGCGTGATCGCGGGCGGCGTGACGGCTGGTGGCGTCACGGCGGGCGGCGTGACCGGCGTGTTCTGCGCCGGCGCGGGCGGCGTCGTCGGGATGATCGTCTGCGGTACCAGCGGCGGCGCGACGGGGGGCGCAATCGTGCCGGGGCCCGTGTTGCCGGGCTGCACGACGGCTGGCGGTGGGACGACCGCGGCGTCCGAGCCGGCGGCCGGGATCGGCGTGCCGTCGCCGGCCGAGGGCGCCGCGGCGGTCCGCTGCGCGTCGGTGGTCAGGGCCGCGTAGCCCGCGAGCGTCGCGCCACTGACGAGCAGCAGCACCACGGCGACGACCGTGAACGCCGCGCGCCAGCCGGGCTTCTGGCCGAGCCGTCCCGGCGCCGCGGTGCCGCACTCCAGACACCAGTCCTGACCGGCCTTCATGGCGCCGCCGCAGCTGTGGCAGGCGAAATCGGGGGCCATGAACGGAGCGCCGCCCGCGGGCGGCTCGGAGCCGACGTCAGACGATCCGTCGCGGTCTTTCAGCAGAAGGGCCACAGTTCAAGGGTAACGCGGAGCTCGCGATTGAGTTGCGGTATCGACGGACGGCCAGGATGCAGACGAAGAGCCGCGCAGCAGCCGTCCGACCGGGGTTCAGACCTTCGCGGGTTCTACCCCGATGCGCCGCCCGCGCACACGCTCGCCGTCGACCGCGGCAGCGATCCGCTCGGCGTCGTCGGCGGGCACCGACAGGAACGCGAAGTGCTCGAGCACCTTGACGTTGCGCACGGACTCGCCGTCGATCGCGGCGGCCTTCGTGACGGCGCCGACGAGGTCGGCGACCTCGATGCCGGCCGCGCGCCCGCCGCTGACGATGAGCTTCGCGTAGGCCTCGTCGCCGTTGTGGCTGATCTGCGGCTTCGTGTGGCGACGCGGCTTCTCGGTGATCGTCGGCGGTGAGACGTGTACGCCCGGCTGCCACGTCGTGATCTCGATGCCGACGTGGCGCTCGATCGCCTCGAGCTCCTTCTCCTGCTTGGGCTCGACGAACGTGATCGCGCGGCCGGAGCGCCCGACGCGGCCGGTGCGGCCGATGCGGTGCACGTAGACGTCGGGCGAGCGCGGCACGTCGAAGTTGACGACATGCGTGACGGTCGAGATGTCGAGGCCGCGGGCGGCGACGTCGGTCGCGACGAGGATCGGCACGCGGCCGCCCTTGAAGCCGAGCATGACGCCGTCGCGCGAGCCCTGCGTCATGTCGCCGTGCAGGGCCTTCACGTTGAAGCCCTTGTCGCGCATCTTCTTGTAGAGCTGATCGGTGCGGATCTTCGTACGCGCGAAGACGATCGCCTGGTCGGGCCGCTCGGACTCGAGCACCTCGACGAGCTTGTCGGCCTTGTCGGCCGTCTTCACGCTGACCTGGAACTGCTCGACGGAGTCGACCGTCAGCGTCGCGGACTGGACCTTCACGAGCACCGGGTCGTAGAGGTAGTTGTCGGCGAGCTTGCGGATCGGCGGCGGCATCGTCGCACTGAACAGCGCCGTCTGGCGGCTGTTCGGCGTCAGGCGCAGGATCTTCTCGACGTCCTCGAGGAAGCCGAGGTCGAGCATCTCGTCGGCCTCGTCGAGCACGACGAAGCGGCAGGCGTCGAGCACGAGCGAGCGGCGGTTGATGAGGTCGAGCACGCGCCCGACCGTGCCGACGACGATGTGCCCGCCGGCCTTGAGCTGCGCCTGCTGCGTACGGATCGGCGCGCCGCCGAAGACGGCGACGACGTCGGCGCCCTTGCGCTGGGCGTAGGCGCGGATCGCCTGCGTGACCTGGATGCAGAGCTCGCGCGTGGGCGTCAGGACGAGCGCCTGGACGTCGGGCTCGGTCGGGTCGACGTACTCGATGATCGGCAGCCCGAAGGCCGCGGTCTTGCCGGAGCCCGTCTGGGCCTGGCCGATGACGTCGAGGCCCTGCAGCATCGGCGGGATCGCCTGCTCCTGAATCGGGCTTGGCTTTTCGTACCCAACGTCCTGAAGGGCTTGGAGCGTGCTGTCTGAGAGGCCGAGGTCGGCGAAAGCTGTCATGTACCTACCAGCTTAGGCCCTCGTGCGTCGCAATCCGTTACGCGGTCGTGCGATCCGGGGCGTCAGCCGTCCGCTGTTGCCCGCCGCACCGACGCGGCCTGCGCCTCGTCGGCGTCGAGCTCGGCCAGGCGTTGGGACGCCAGTCGCACCCGCCGGTCGACCCGCGTCGCGGCCAGCTCGCGGGTCTCGCGCTCGCAGTCCCACAGGCACTCGACGGCGAGATCTCCGGCGAACGTCGGGTCGGTGGCCGCCAAAGCGGCGACGATCGTGCGCCGTCCGTAGGAGTACGCGATCCCCTCGTACGCGCGCGAGAGCTCCTCGAACGGGCCATGCAGTGGGCAGCGCCCGAGCGCCTCGGCGAGCGAGCAGATGACGTAGACGTCACCGTCCAGGCCGCGGTCGAGCTCGCGCCCGAGCGCGCGGCGCGCCGGCGCGACGTCCTCGTCCTCAGCCCACGCGGCGAGCATCCCGGCGGCCTTGCGCCGCCGCGCCCAGTCGTCCTCCGTGAGCCAATCGTGCGCGAGCGCACGCGTCTGCGACAGCGGCATCGCCTCGAGCGCCAGCGCGATCGCTCCTTGGAGCTTGCCGCGCTCGGCCTGGTGCGTGTTCGCTTCGGCGATCGCGAGCACCTCGCGCCGCCCCTGGTGGCCGAGCGCGACGATCGCGGCGCGACGCATCGGCAGGTCCGGGGCGTTCGCGGCCTGCACGAGCAGCTCCACGTCGTAGCCCGACGTCCGCTTCGCGAGCTCCTCGGCGACCTGCGCCCAGCGCGAGGACTCCGTGATCGCGAGCAGCTCGACGGTGTACATGTCCTGCGTCTTGACCTGGCGCTCGCGCGGGCGCCACGCGCGGTTCGGCGTGGCGGTGTGCCCCTGCTCGAGCGCCAGCGCCTTCGCGATCGCCTGGTTCTCGACCGACCACAGCGTCCACGGGCGCTCGCGCGGATCGACGCCCGACAGCGCCTCCTCGAGCGCATCCTGCGTCGCGAAGCGCTCGAGCAGCACGCCGTCCAGGCCGGCGACCGCCTCCGGCCACGGCGCGCCGTTGCGCGCCGGCGCGTCCTCGCCGACGAGGTCGTCGATCGCGCGCGCCCAGGCCGGGCCGTAGGCGACGTACTCGCGCAGCACGCGCTCCGCCTCGCCGTGGCCGCGTATCGCCATCCGGCCGAGGACGCCGAGGATCTCGTGTGCGGTCTCCGAGTCCTCCTCGTCGGCCGCCCGCAGCCACGACTCCAGCGGGGCCAGGTCGAGGCCGACGTCGAGCGCCAGCGTGGCGTGGTAGTCGGCGCGGTCGTCGAGCTGGCGGTCCCACCGCGGGTCGTTGAAGATGCAGTGCACGAGCAGTGCGTGGGCGATCGTGCGGTCGGCGTCGACGGCCCACAGGTAGCCCGAGCCGAGGCCGCGCTGGAGCTTCCCGAGCGGATCGGAGGGATCGGCGAGCGTCGGCGCGATGTTCGACACCCGTCGATCGTGGCACGCGCTCAAGCCGTGTGCGGATACGGCCGACACAACATGTGGTCATGGACCTCGCGATCATTCCTGCCTCCCGCGTCGATGCGACCGTGTTGCGCGCCTCGCTGGACGGGATCGTGTCGATCGACGCCGATGGCAGGATGCTCGAGTTCAACCCCGCCGCGGAGCGGATGTTCGGCTACGAGCGCGCGGACGTCCTCGGCCGCGACATGGCCGAGCTCATCGTCCCGCCGGCCCGGCGCGAGGCGCACCGCCGTGGGCTGCGCCGGATGCTGGACGGAGGCGAGGGCCGGATCCTCGACCAGCGCATCGAGCTCGAGGCGATGCGCTCGGACGGCACGTGCTTCCCCGTCGAGATCGCGATCACCCGCATGAACGGCTCGGACGCGACCTACACCGGCTTCGTCCGCGACCTCACCTACCACAAGCTCGTCGAGCAGGAGCGCGCGGAGCGGATCGCGCGCCAGGCGCTCGTCGTCGCGCTCGGCCAGACGGCGCTCGCGGGCCTCGAGCCGACCGAGCTGTGCGCGTCGGCGCTGTCGACGATCGTCGACGCGCTCGCCGTCGACCGCGGGATCGCGGTCACGATCGAGGCCGACGGCGGCCTGCGCAGCGAATGGGCGGTCGGCCTTGGACCGCTCGCCGGCCACGGCGAGCCCGTCGGCGAGCCGCACGCGCTGCTGCTGCGGCGCACGATCGACGCGGGCGGCTCGCTGCTGCGCAAGGGCGCCGCGCTCGACATCGACGTGCCGCCGTTCGCCGACGGGATGGGCTGCATGCTGTCGGTCGTGCTCGAGGGCGCGCGCGGCACGACGACCGGCATGTTCGCGGTCGCCGCGGCCGACCCCGACGCCATCGCGCCCGAGGACGAGGGCTTTGCGCAGGCGATCGCGAACGTGGTCGGGACGGCGACCGCGCGCTGGCGTGCCGACGCCGAGATCGCGCGCCTCGCGCTGCGCGACCCGCTGACCGGCCTGGCGAACCGTCCACTGTTCGAGAACCGCCTCGAGCAGGCGCTGGAGCGCGCCCGCCGCGAGCAGGGCGACGCCGCAGTCCTGTTCGTCGACATCGACGGCTTCGCGCGCCTGAACGACGGCTTTGGCTATCGAACCGGCGACGAGGTCCTCGTCGGCGTCGGCGCGCGCCTCGTCGCGACGCTGCCCGCGGATGCGACCGTCGGTCGGCTCGCCGGCGACGACTTCGGCGTCCTCGTCCCCGGCGTCGCGAGCGACCGCGAGGCGCTCGAGATCGCCGAGCGTATCGGCGCCGCGCTGCGCGAGCCGATGCTCGCCGCCGGGCGCGAGCTGTCGCTGACGGCGAGCATCGGCGCGGTGCTGACCGAGCGCGGGACGGCGTCGGTCTCCGAGATCCTACGCACGGTGACGGTAGCCGCGACGCGCGCCCGTGAACGCGGCGGGGCGCGCGCGGAACTCGCGACACAGGGCATGCGCCGCCGGCTGCTGCACGCCGCCGAGATCGAGCAGGGCCTGCGCCGGGCGCTGACCGATGGCGAGCTACGCCTGCACTACCAGCCGATCCTCGACCTCTCCAGCGGCACGATCGCCGCCGTCGAGGCGTTCGTACGCTGGCAGCACCCCGAGCACGGGCTGCTCGAACCGGCGCACTTCCTCGCCGCAGCGGACGCGACGGGGCTCGCGGTCCCGCTCGGCACCGAGATCCTGACGCTCGCCTGCGCCGAGCTCGCGCGCTGGGAGCAGGCGCTGGCGGACGATCCCGAGGTCCCCGTGCCGGCGGTACACGTCAACGTCTCCGCGCGGCAGTTCGCGGCGCCAGGGCTGGCCGGCACGGTGTCGCGCGCGCTGCGGCGCAGCGGTCTGCAGCCCGACCGGCTCGTGCTCGAGATCGCCGAGACGATGTTCACCGGCGACGGCCAGGCCGCGACGGCGCAGCTTGACGACCTGCGCGCGATCGGCGTGCGGATCGCGCTCGACCGCTTCGGCACCGGCTACTCGTCGCTCGCGGCGATGCGCCAGCTGCCGTTCGACGCGCTGAAGGTCGACGCCTCATTTCTGACCGAGCTCGGAGACCCTGCGCTGCTGGACGGCGTGTCCTCGCCCACGCGAACCCGCGACGCGCGCCTGTTCGAGGCGATGGTCGGGATCGGGCGGTCGCTCGGGCTGCCGATGACGGCCGCGCGCGTCGAGACCGAGCAGCAGCTGCGACTGCTGCGCTCGCTCGGGCTCGATCGCGCGCAGGGCGAGCTTTTCGCGCCCGCCCTGTCGGCCGATGCCGCGTTCGAGCTCGTGCGCTCCCGCCGCGCCTGGTCGGGGCTGCTCGAGGCGACAAGGGCGCCGGAGCCCGAAGCTGCCGCCGACGCCGACGCCGACGCGGCGACCGATCCGCGGCGTGGCTCGGGTGCCCCCGCGGAGCTGACCCTGAGCCTCGGGCAGGCCGCGCAGGCGCTGCGGATATCGACGACGACGGCGCGCCGCTGGGCCGACGACGGACGGCTCGGAGCGACCCGTACCGCGGGCGGCCATCGCCGCTTCGCCGCGTCGGAGATCCGCCGGCTGCTGGCCGAGCGCGGCCAGCCCGCGATTGCGCCCGCCGAGCCGCCGCAGCGCCCGCTGCCCGGTCTCGCCGACCTCGCCGAGGAGCACGGCGCCGCGCTCGCCGGCCTGGCCTGGCGCGGGCTCTACACCGACCTGCGAGCCGGCTTCTTCGTCGGAACGGAGGGCGTGGCGGCCGCGGAGCGCTGGATCGGCGCGCTTGCATCAGCCGCCGCGACCGCGAACTACGAGATGCTGCAGCAGGCTACGAGCGCGCTCATGCGCTGCGCCGAACGCGGCGGCGCGACCCTGCTCGAGCGCCACCTCGCGCTCGAGCGCTTCGCCGAGACTGCGACGCGGGCGCTCGTTCGGCGAGCGTGTCCGCGCGAGGAGATCGTCGCCGTGCGCCGCCTGTTCGCGGCGCTCGACCAGCGTCAGCTCGCCGGCGCGGGCTGAGCCTGAATCCACGCTGAGGGTCGAACTCAAGATCGGACGGTCCCTGCCGACCACGGGGGCATACCGCGACCGCCGGGACACATGGACCGGCGACGCTGACTTTTCAGGAGGATCCCGATGCGACTGCTCGATACCGCCGGCGCGCCTCCGCCCGACGCACTGCGTGCCACGGAGGCCGCCGCCGATGTCGTTCGCGAGCTCCTCGAGACGGGCCGCGAGGTCCGCTTCGCGGTCGTGCCGACGCACGAGCGCGTCGCCGTCTCGCTGTGCGATGCCGACGGGGCGGTCATGTCGCGCCTGTCGCCGGCGCGGGTGCTGGAGATCGCTACAGGCGGGCGCGCAGTGTGTAACTGACTCAGTTCTGCGCTGGGGCGACGTGGCAGCGCGGACTACCGCTCTTGACAACACGTTGCCGCGCGGCGGGTCGTGGAGGATGCGGGCCTGGTCGACGGCCCTGTGCGCGCGATCACCACTTTCGCTTCCGTCCAGAAGCGGTAGCGGGACGGCGGCGTCCGGGACGGGCAGGCGGTCGCAGGGCAACGCGCCCGTTACCCCCGTCGAGGGCCAGCGCGATGCGTCGCCCCGGAGCGTCGAGGCGAGCGTCATCGCCGCGGCCTTCCGTACGCGGATCGGCTACAGCGTCCTCGCCAAGCCCGCCGTTGCCGTCGAGCAGGACGTCGCTGCGAGCCGTGCGTCGCCGACCCTGCCGCGACCGCCGAGCCGGCCGCTACGCTCGTCACCGCCTCACCGTCAACCGCGGATCGTCACCGCGAGGTTCTACAGCGCGCGGGACATGGCTTCATGCTGCCCCACCCCAACATTGTCACCGCCAGAGTCCAGTTGGAGACGAAGGACACGCCGCCGTGGGCGTAGGCGGTACCGATACGGCACGCGGAGTCTCGTTCCAGCATGCCCAGGCGGTGGCGGCGTGCCTTGATGTCTTGGAGTCCAAGGACGCTGAGCTCTTGCGGGTTGAGGGCGCTGATGACGTCATTGACTTCGAGATGTGTGCGAGCGGCGGCGCACGCCTTCGGGTCTGCCAGGCCAAGACTCTGAAGGAGCCGTACCGCTGGCAGCCCGGCCCGCTCGTGACCATCATCAAGCGCTGGCAGGCGCTCACCGACGCCGACCATACGCAATTCGAGTTCCTGACCGATGGCAGCATCGGACCGGAAGTGGCTGAGAGCCTTCAACCCGCGCTGCGGAGGTCGCGGAAAGCGGAACTGACCGGTGCCGACCGCGCGTACCTGACCTCGAAGGGGCTGGACCCGGCCGACCCGCTGCTGGCCCGCGTGGCTATCGAGAGCCGGCAACCGGACGCCGACGTCACACTCGATCGCGTTGCCCTCCGCCTCCTGCGGCTGCTGGAAATGGGGGCATTGCTCGCTGATACCGCGCGAGCCGAAGCGCTGGTGAACGCGCTCTTCCGGATCGTCTCCACACGCTCGGGCGCCGCCAATCTTGACGACCGCAGCATCACGCGACAGGAACTCGCGGAACTAATTGACGTCCCGCTGGACGTCATTGACCATGCGCAGCAGTGGGATGTCGCGACCGAGACGACGTACGTGCAAGCGCTTCGTGGCATGCCGCTGCGCCCGGCACTGGTGCCGCTTCAGGCCAAGTCCGTTTCGCTTCAGCCAGATGCGCTGGCGTACGTGGTTAGAGACGAGGCGCAGCCCGCTGGACGTACTTTCAGCGTGCCGGCAGCCATCGTCCTCGACGAGGAGACAGGAGCAATCATCAGTGGGGCCGCCGGCGCCGGTAAGACCACAACCCTCGAACTCCTCGTACCCACCGCGATTGGTAAGGGGCTTGTTCCAGTGCTCGTCTCGGTCGAAGGCTATGAGGCGAACAGCCTTGTGCGGCTGGTCAGGGAAACGCTCGAACGCCACCTCGCGTGCCGCCTAGCTCCGGGCGCCACGTTGGCGCTCCTCCAACGCGACGGTGTGTGCCTGCTTCTTGATGGAGCAGGCGAACTCGACAGCGAGGAACGCGAGGCGCTCATCACCGACGTGCAATCTGTGCAGCGGTCGCACGCCCAAGTTCGCGTCATCGCGACGACCAGGGACGCGACACGTCTCCGGGCGCTCAATCTGCCGGGCTTCCTTCTGCAGGGACTCGGTCCTGAGCTTCGGCGCACGATCGCCGCTGCATTGCTCGACCCGTCTGACGGTCACCTAGTGCCAGAAGTCGAGCAGCGACTGGGCACCCTCGTCGACAACCCCCTGTTGTTTGTGATGGCGCTTGGCCTGGCGCAGCGCGGAGTCCAGGCGCGCACGCGGGTGGAACTGTTCGACGGATTTGTCGAGGGGCTAGGCGCGCGGCCGGGCGGGTCCGCTCTGTCCGACCTTGTTGTCGCACTCCTGTGCGACGCCTGTTTCGAGTTGCGTGAACACGACAGCTACGGCACTGACCGTTGGGCGTGGCGGCGATATCTGGCCGCCGGCATGAATCGACTTGTGTCACAGGGACTGTTCGCGGTCGGAGCGATGTCCGCTGACCAAGCGCTGGAAAGTGCGCTCGACGGTGGACTACTGCGTGTGCTGCCCGGCTCAGGAATCGTCGCGCTTGTTCACGATCTCTTCTGCGACTTCTTCGCGTCCGAGGCGGTTCGCGTCGGACAGCGCGAACTGCCCGACGCCGTCGGCGAGTCGTTGGAGGAATTGACCGTGTTCCTTGCCGAACGCGGCGAAATGCCGCTTGGACTTGCGCAATGCGTTGTGACCAGCGCGGTCGCTGCTGCGCGCTGCGCAGACGCGATGTCACTGACCGGGTGTCCAGACGAGCACGAGGTCACAGTCCTGTACGAGGAGCTTCGTCAGCATCTCGGCGATTCTCGCCAGACCGCGCTGGCAGACGTCCACGTGCGTGTGGCGGACCTTGCTGACGGGGTCTACCTATTTGTCCTGCCAGATGATGAGTCGCCAATCGGCGGACCGATTGACTTGCGGGTCGCGTCCGAGCACGCCCTGCGCGCAGCGCGTATCCCCAGGGGCTCGACGAGCCTCGCGGCCGCGGTCGCTCTGTGGTTGACCGACCTCCGGCTGGCTCTCGGGGAAACCGACCGGGGGCGATTGCTGGCCATCCCACTGGACCGCGAAGACCTCCCGGCTGTCCTCATCCGCGCGTTTACCGAGCGCAGCGAGAGCCGCGAAGAACTCTGCACGAGTGCTTGCCCGACCCTCCGCGGGAGGGTGCTGCGCCAGCTGAACGTTCGCGGCTTCCACGCCGTTGTACTGCCAGCACAGACCGAGCGCCTGCCCGTGGGCGGAGGGCAGGAGTTCACGACGCATCCGGTCGCCATCTCATTCAACGCCTCGGATGTGGCCGTTCGGCTCGCCGACAACGTCGACGAGGACTTCATCGAGAAGCCGTGGACGCGCACGGCCGCCGAGGATTGGCTGCGCGACGCTCCGCTGCAAGCCGCCCTCAAAGATGTGCGGAGAATTCTGACAATGCTTCTTCCGGGCTTCGCGCGATGACGAGCATCTGGACCGCCACGGACGCACTCGCCGCCGACATAGCCAGGAGCCCACACCTGAATACGTTCCGTGAGGGCATGAAGGCCAGGACAACCGGGCCCCGCCACAAGCCGCGCGTGCGACTGGTAGTCAGGTCGGCGGCCGAGGACGAGGGGCCCCGACATGGCTCCGTCCAGGAACTCCTGGTCACCTACGAAATGCTGCAGGCCCAACCGCTGCTCGTCGGCATGCGCCTGCCGCATATCCCCGAGTTCGCGCCTCTGCACGACGGCTCCCAGGACGTTCGGCGCTGGCTGGATGTCGCTGAGCGGTTCGCGTTCGCCTTCGTGGACATCATCGAGTTCCTGCGCTCAAGACTCCCTGGATACCCAGGGCTCCTGGTGCCCGAACTGGTCGTCGGCGCGCCGCGCGTACGCGATGACGGCTTCTGGGATATGCGCTTTCCCTGGATGACGGAAGTCCGTCGCGTTGGACTCCAGCTCAAGGCCAAGCCTGACATGCCGCCTCAAGCCTTGGAGCTCTCCGACGGTGGACAACGGCTGTACGCGTCACTCGGCGACCTCGTCGCCGCCCTCACCGCGTCAGCCACGTGGCAGCGCTTTGATGTGGCGCACGCGCAGCTCAGTCCCGCAGACCGCGACGCGGCCATGGACCTGCGCAAGGAGTACCGGCAGGCCATCAAGGACGAGTGCGTCCATAGGATTGCCGGCGAAACCGCCATGCGAGGACAGGTCATGCGCCGCGCTGAGATGGAGACTGTCAAAGCGAAGGCCGACGGTGCAGTCCATGAGTACTTCGAGGCGTTTGACGCCGTCGATGAGTTGCTTGACGGTGTCGCGGCGTTCATCACCCAGCGCATCGCCCGCAGCGACATCCCCAACATCCGCGTCATCGCGGCAGACTGGGGTCCGGCCCGCGATATGCGCTTCATGCGCATTAAGGCCGAGGACGGCGAGTTCCGTATCCCGCAGGAGCTGGTGCTCACGTCCTCGGCGGTTCCGGCGCTAAGCGGCATCATGCTGCTGCGCAACATCAACATCTTCCTTGATGAGGACCTGCTTCTCGCCGAGGGACGCTTGCTTTCTGGTTCGGCCGCCGTTCCGATGAGCGGCCCGTGAACACACCACGACGTCGGTTTCGGCCGGTGCGCGCTAACTTCAGAGGCCAAGAGCAATCCGGCCGAACGCCGCAGCGGTCGCGGTCGATGGTCACCACATGCTGCAAGCAGGCACCGGCAAGCCGGATGGCGAGCTATGCGGGACACGCCCCGGCGCCAACGAGCGCCGCAGGCCGCATCGCGGGTAGACGTCGGGTGCGTTTGCGCGGATCTTCACCGCGTTCGCTTCTCGCGCGAAGCGGGAGTCAGCCAACTCCTTGGTCGTTCTGACGTCGCGCGGTCGCTACGGCCCTCGGCAACTGCTCGTACGACACCGGCTTGATGCCGAGGTGGTCGAGGAACGACAGCCTCGCACTTGTCTGATTGGCGGCAAGAAGTTGGCGGTGCGGCATCACGCGGAACTCCCATTGGGCGATGCTCAGCGGGTCGTACAGGGTGGGGTCCGTGGCGGTCTGCAGCGCAAAGACCCAGACGTGGACGCGGGTCGCTGGGTCGACCTCGACGTAGTCGCCGAGCGTGTCTGACCACACGCGATGGGCCTTGACGCTCTTGAAGCTCCACATCGGCGTCGAGAGCTTGTTGGTCGTCCAGCTCTGAAGTCGACCCGTCGCCTTGACCTCGATGAGCGTCCCATCGGCTGCCTTGACGTCGTACGGGCCCCATTCAATCCGGGTGGGGGAGCGATCTCCGAGCGAGCGAGCGACAAGAAACTCTGCGAGATAGCCCCGGGCAGTGTTCATCCGGAGGTCGCCTAAGGCCCAGCGCCAGAAATCGACGACCGTCGCTGAGGCCAGCGTCTCGTGACCCTCCGGTGGGGTGAGTGCGCTCGGCTGGATCCTGGGCGGGTCCATATCTCAAGCATGCCTCAAGCGCCCGTCTCCTGCGCGTGACCGACGCCCCAGGGCGGGGTTCTGCTGCAGCTTTCGCCTTCGCGTGATCGTGATCGTCCGCCCAACGCTCGCTACTCGCGCAACGCGAGAGCGCGGGCGTGCGAGCGGGTGGCTCTACGCGAGTGCGCGCTCGGCGTCTCGGAGCAGCTCGGCGACGACGTCCGCCGCCGTCTGCCCTCGCGCCTCTGCGATCCGTTCCAGGCGTTTGGCATCCTCGCCCTGAACGCCGACGAGGACG
>JBBSNY010000013.1:0-105101 GCA_038260305.1 Solirubrobacterales bacterium | reverse complement strand
TCGCCTCGCGCGCGAGCGCGCACGAAAAACTGCAAAACTGTGCATAACCCTTCGGGTTACGCACAGTACGACTACGACAACAACTCCAGTACCGTCTGATCAACCTAATCAACCCCTGTCCACCGAACCGGGGGAGTTCCAGACGGTGAGCGGACCCGGTGTCGGCCGTTGAGGAGCATCGGACGAAAAGTCACGATAAGGATCGCGCCGGCGATCGACGCGGGTGGCGCAGGTGTCAGTTGCTACGTCGGGGCGGGTCGAGCAGCTGGGTGATGTCGGCGACGGCTGCGGGGCCGGGGCTGACGTAGCGCATCGCGGTGCGGGGCGACTTGTGTCGGGTCTTGGCCATGATCAGCTGCCGCGGGACCTTCTGGTCGCCGAGATGGGTGGCTGCGGAGTGGCGCAGCTGGTGCAGTTGCCATCCGGTGAGCTGTTTCAGCAGGATGCGGGCGCGGTCATAGCCGAGCCGCGGCCGGCCGGTGTGGGGGCAGATGTCGCGTGCCGCGGGGCGACGCGCCGGCACGGCTTGCGAGTGGCGAGAAACAGCGGCCCGCTCGAGCGGCTTGAGCCGTCGAGGAGACGCAGGAGCCGTGGAAGCAGGTGCGCCGTGCCGGTTCCCCAATACACCCATTCGGTTTCGCCGCCCTTGGAGCGGATCGGTGCGCGCCGGTCGTCGAGGTCGAGCTGCTCGACGTCGAGCGCGAGGATCTCGCTAGCTCGGGCGGCGGTTTCGTTGAGCATCCGCCACAGCGCTTTCTCGCGCAGCGGCAGGTCGCGGCGAGAGAGTTGACGCTCGATCGCCTCCCTCGACAGATCCTTCGTGGCGTCGACGTGTTCTCTGCGCCGCTCGCAGCTGGCGGGGACAGCGGGCGCCGGCCAGCGCTGCAGATCGCGACACCATGTCAGCCAGGCATTGACCGCGGCACGGTTGCGATTCCATGTCGACTCGGCGGCCGTCGCCCACAGGGCGTTGAGGACCGCGGCGATCTCATCGTCGGAGATGTCGGCGAGCTCGCGGCCGCCACCGAGCTCGGCGGCGAGCTTGTCGATCACCCCCACGTACGCGCGGCGGGTGTTCGCGTTCTCACATCGCGGCGAGGACAGGAACGCGTCGGCCGCGGCCTGCAGGGTGACGCTCGCGCCACGGATCGCTGTCACCGTCGCAGCGCTCATGACGACCCGTTCCCGCTGATGTACTGAGATCGCAACATCTCAACCACTGGCTTCAGACGACTCGGTCCGACGGCCGCAACGCCGCCGGCCCCGGATCGCAACTTTGGGCGCCCGCCGTCGTTGCCGCCTGCGATGATCGGGATCTGGACTGCGTTGCGCGCTGCTGTGCCGCCGTCGCGGCGCTCACGATCGTCTGCCGCGCGGGCGGCGCGGGCCGGCGCGTGGACCGCGTTCGACGTCGCCGAGCTGCACTCGAGGGTTCCCGCGACGCCGTCGTCTGACGGCGTCTACCCGAGCGTCGCAGTCGCGGCGAACGCCACGCGCAATGCGTACTCGTGGATGGACCGCGACGCCGATGGACTGCGCGTGCAGGCGCGCACAGGCTCGTCGGAGGGCCCGCTCGGCCGATCCTCCAACACACCGGTGCGCTGGTCCGTGCTGCGCGCGGTCACCCGGCGGTAGCGGTCGTGATGTCGCGCCCTGCATACCGCGCGAGCTGCGTCATCGCGATGGCGCTGGCGCTCGCGACCGCAACGGGCGCGGCGCAGGCGGCGACGTGGACGGCGCCGTTCGAGGTCGCCACGCTGCATAGGCAGATTCCGTACACGACGAGCGACAACGGGTTCGAGCCGACCCTGCGGATGGCGTCCGGCGGCGGCGTCACGGCCTACGCCTGGACGACGCTCGATCGCGACCGGACGGCTCGGTCCGACGGTGAACATCCGCCCCCGGGTCGACTTCGGCGACGGCTACGGCTACCGCGTCGTCGTCGCGCCGAGCGGTCGCGGCGCGATCGTGTGGGGGCTGCGGTCGCTGGCCTTCGCGCGTCGGCTTACGCCGGGCGGTCGGCTGCTCACCTCGGTCGAGATCTCGCGCGCCGCACGCTACCCATGCTTGCGGTCGCGCCCGACGGCCGCACGGTATTCGCGTGGGGAACCGATCGACGCGTCCTCGCGCGATCGTGGTCGCCTCGCGGCGCACTCGGGGCGGTCCGCAGCGTGGCCGCGCCGGCGAGCACGCCTACGTCGCTCCCGAACGGCGCGAGCTCGTGACGGCCGCCGGCCGCGCGGAGGCCGTCGGCTGGGTGGCGGCGGGCGACTTCAACGTGCGCGCGGTGAGCCGGCCGTGACGGGCCGGCGGGCCGGCACGATCGCGGCGCTGGCGCTTGCCGCCGCGACGAGCGCCATCGTCCCTGCGCCGGCCGACGCGGCATGGTCAGCGCCGTTCGATGTCGCGCCGCTGCACTCGCCGGTGTTCGTGGGGATCACGATGGAGCCGCTGCGCCCGGAGCTGCAGGTCGCGGCCGCCGACGGTGTCACGGCCTTCGCCTGGACGGACTCCGACGCGACGACCACGCGCCTGCGGGCGCGGACCCGTCGGGCGGTGAGCGGCGCGCTGGGCCCGATCATCGACATCGCGCGCGGCGACCTGCGCCTCGGTGGGATCACGGTCGACGTCGCATCGGCCGGCGACATTCTGTTCACCTGGGCGATCCGCGAAGAACGCGTGCAGGCGCGCCGCCTCATCGACGGCCGGCTCGGCCCGATCGTCGAGCTCGCGCGTGGTCAAGTCGGCGGCGGACGCGTCGCGCTCGACGAACGCGGCGACGCCGTCGTCGCGTGGACGCACACCGACAACACCGACAAGCGCGTGCAGCTGCGATCGCTGGCGCCGACCGGTGCGCTCGGGCGCGTCGTCACCGTCCCTACCCCCGGCCTGCACGCCGGCTACGCGAGCGTCGCGGTTGCGCCGGGCGGTCGCGCCGCGGTCGCGTGGGACAACGGAGTGCGCGGCGCCCGGCGCCTGTTCGCTCGCACCGCGACGGCCGGCGGTCAGATCGGCCCGGTCAGGACGCTGTGGAAGGCGCGCCGGCGGTTCGATCGCGCGCTCTACCCCGACATCGCGCTGGCCGCCAGCGGCGACGCGACGTTCGCCTGGAAGTTCTCACCCAACATTCCCGACAAGACGCTCGACCGCACGCAGATGCGCTTCCTGTCGGCGAGCGGCCGGCTGGGGCCGATCATCACGTTCCCGCGCCGCGGCCACGACCCCGGCTACGACGTGGCCGTCGCGCCGGGTGGGAACGGCGCAATCGCCTGGCGGCAGGGCGGCAAGCGGCTCGTGCGGGCGAGCCTGCTGACGCCCGGCGGCCGGCTGCGCCCGGCGAACGAGATCTCGAATGTCGAGGCGTTCCCGAGGCTCGCGGTCGACCGCGGCGGCGACGCGACATTCGCGTGGGGAACCGACGCAGGCGTGTTTGCGCGGGTGCTGGGGGGCGACGGCGCGCTCGGGCCGGTCGCAGGCCTCGCCGCCCCCGGCGAGGTCGCCGACGGGCCGTACTCCGAGCATGCCGTCGAGATCGCAACCGGTGCCGGCACGACGGTGGCGTGGCAACGCAAGGACGGCGCCGCGATCCGCGCCGCGATGGGGCCGTAAAGGCGCGCGCGTCAGGTCTCATCCGAGCGCTCCTCGATCCGGGCCGAGACGGGGTGCCGTTAGGGAACGCGGCACGGCACTCGCGGCTATGAGGAGCCCGCGTACGCCGGCGCGCGCCTGATCGCCGGCGCGCAGGCGTCGCTGCGCCAGAGCGGCCTCGTCCACGCCCCACTCGCGTCTCAGCGGCCGGCCTTCGGCGTGACGGCCGGCGCGCTCGCGATGCGGGCTGCGTCGTATCTCGACAGCCTCGCCTGAAGGCGCGGCGGCCTGGCGCGGGTGCGCGCGCGCAGCGACGTATGCTTGCGCCATGGCGAAGGTACGGCTACGCGGACAGGTGCAGAAGCTCGCGGGCGGTGGCGCTGAGCACGACATCGCGGGTGCGACGGTGACCGAGCTGCTTGAAGGGCTCGAGGCGACCTTTGGCGCGCTCGAGGGCTGGATCCTCGACGAGCGCGGGATCCTGCGACCGCACATCAACGTCTTCGTCAACGGCGAGCCGGCCAAGTCCGACACGCCCGTGGCCGACAGCGACCGCATCGAGATCCTCCCCGCCATCTCGGGCGGCCAGTAGCCACGAGATGACGGAGCTGCTGGTCGGGACCCGCAAGGGCCTGTTCGTGCTGGAGGGCGAGCCGGGGTCGGCGTTTGAGATCACGACGCGTGCCTTCACCGGCGATCCCGTCGACTACGCCATGCGCGACCCGCACTCCGGCCGCGTGTACGCGGCGGTGACCTCCCCGTTCTGGGGCCCGCGGATCTGGTTCACCGACGACGTCACGGGCGAGTGGGAGCCGGCGCGCGGCGTCTCGCTGCCGAAGGGCGGCGACAAGGCGCTGAAGCGCATCTGGGTCATCACGGCCAGCGACGACGGAACACGCCTGTGGGCCGGCGGCGACCCCGGCGTGCTGTTCGAGAGCCGCGACGCCGGCTCGACGTGGGAGCTCAACCGCGCGCTCTGGGAGCACCCGACGCGGCCGCGCTGGAAGCGCGACTCCGGCGGGCTGTCGGTGCACTCGATCGCGCCGTGGCCGGGCGATCCCGATCGTCTGGCGCTGGCGATCTCCGCGGCCGGCGTGTGGCTCACCGACGACGGCGGCGCGACCTGGGCGCACGGCAACGCCGGCATCGTCGCCGACTACCTGCCCGAGGCGGCGCAGGCGACGGCGATCGACCTCTGCGTGCATCACCTCGAGCGCGCGCCGCGTCGGCCCGAGCGTCTGTTCCTGCAGTTCCACGGCGGCGTCTACCGCTCCGACGACGCGGGCGCGTCGTGGATCGACATCGCCGCCGGCCTGCCGTCGGACTTCGGCTTTCCGGTCGTCACCGACCCGGCGGACCCCGACAGCGCATACGTGATCCCGGTCGCGACGGTCGATCGCGTCACCCCCGACGGCCGCGTGCTCGTGTGGGAGACGCGCGACGCCGGCGAGACCTGGACGTCGCACGGCGACGGGCTGCCCGAGCGCGACGCCTACCTGCAGGTGCTGCGCCAGTCGTTTACGACCGCCGGGGAGGGCGCCGATCTGGAGCTGTACTTCGGCGCCACCGCGGGCGAGATCTTCGGCTCCGGCAATGCCGGGGTGAGCTGGTTCACCGTCGCGAGCCGCCTGCCGGCGATCGCGTCGGTCCGCGTCGGCTGAGCGCCTCAGCCTGGGCTCGGCCGTCCGCCGAAGGCACGGGCCAACGGCAGGCACTCGCCCCGGCGGGGCGAAGACCGCACGAGTGAGTCGACGTGCAGCGAACGGACCGATCCGACCCGCGTGGCTCGCGGTCGCGGCTATGAGCGTCGTCCTTGTCGTCCTCGCCGTTTCGGCCGCGGTGCGCGTGACGCACAACAACCAGGTGCTGCCGGGCGTGCGCGTGGACGGCGTCGCGCTGGGCGGCAAGACGCGCGGCGAGGCGCGCCGGACGCTCGCCGCGATCGCCGAACAGGCCGCGCACGAGCCGATCCGGCTCGTCGCCGGAGACCGGCGGCTGACGATCGCGCCCGAGGAGGCGGGCTACGCCGTCGATCTCGACGCGACCATCACGCGCGCCATGGAGTCCGGTCGCGGCGGCCCCTTTGCCGGCCTGTGGACGACGGTCGCCGGCGTCTTCTCCGGGCGTGACGTCGCGCTCGTCCAGCGCGTCGATCGGCCCGCGCTCGCCCGCGCCGTCGGATCCCTGACCGACCGGCTCGGGCGTCGCTCGTTTCCCGGCGAGCTCGTCATCGACCCCGGGAACCTCGAGATCACGACGAAGGCGCCGCGCTCGGGGAGCGAGGTCGACCGCGTCCTGTTCGCCGCTCGGCTCGCCGCCGCGCTGCGCCACCGTCCGCGCGGCACGGTCGAGGTGCCCCTGCGCGCGGTCCACGCCGCGAGCGCCGCAGCGGTCGACGCCGTCGGTCGTGCGGCGCGCGACTACCTCGAAACGCCACTGACGCTGACGGGCGCCGGCGATCCGCTCGAGCTGTCGCCGAACGAGCTGGCGGGCGTGTTGGCGCTCGAATCGCGCGACGGCGGGCGCCCGGTGCGGCTCGGTGCGGGCGACGAGCGGCTCGCGGCGCTCGTCGCCGAGATCGCCGCCAAGCGCGACCGCCCGGCGCGCGACGCACGGATGGATGCGCCCGCTCGCGTCGTCACGTTCGACGCCAAGGGCGATGCGGCGTGGCGCCCGCGCAAGGCCGACGTCTCGCTGATCACGAAGCCGCGCGACGGACGCATGATCAAGCGCGAGCAGCTCGCGGCGGCGATCGAGGCGGCGGTCCGCGCGGGCCGCCACGCCGTGCGCGTGCCGACCCAGCACGTCGATCCGGACGTCAGTGCCGTTGACGCGCGGCAGCTCAAGCAGCTCATCGGCACCTTCACGACGTACTACGTCCCCGGCCAGCCGCGTGTCACGAACATCAAGCGGATCGCCGCCGACGTCGATGGGACGATCGTCGCGCCGCACGCCAAGTTCTCACTCAACGCGACCGCCGGTCAGCGCACGAAGGCCGGCGGCTACGTCGAGGCCCCGTTCATCGCCGACGGCAAGATCAAGCCGTCGATCGGCGGCGGCGTCTCGCAGTTCTCGACGACGCTCTACAACGCCGCCTACTTCGCCGGCCTGCAGATCGACGGCCACCGGCCGCACAGCTTCTTCATCGATCGCTATCCCGCGGGCCGCGAGGCGACGCTGAACTTCCCCGACATCGACATGACGTGGACGAACGACACCGACACACCGGTCCTGATTCGGACCTCCACCGACAACAACTCCGTCGCCGTGAGCCTCTACGGCGACAACGGCGGACGTCGCGTCGAGGCGAAGGCCGGCGACCGCATGCCGGTCGACGGCGGCGACTTCTCGATCGTCGTCACGCGCGAGATCCGCTACGCCGACGGCAAGGTGCTCGAGCAGCCATTCACGACGAAGTACGACAAGCCGCCGGCCGCCGAGTGAGCGGTCAGGAGTCACAGGACAGCGGGGGTCACGCCAGACGGTGCTCGTCGGTGCCGAGCAGGATCGGCCAGACTCCGGCGGCCGATCGTCATCGCCAGATGTGCGCGACGACGACGGGACGCAGCCGCCGATCGCCGCTGTGCCGGGCCGCGTGGATGCGCCAGGTGCGGTGCGCTCGGTCGACCGTTCCGTAGAGATCGAGGCGCCCGCGATCATGGTTCGGCCCGTCGTCGCAGGTGTAGTTCAGTCGCCGTGTGCCGATCGCGGTGGTGGTCCCATCGGCGTAGACGCATCGGCGGCCGCCCGCGAGGCGAATCGCCCACGGTAGCTCGGGCTTGGACGCGCCGAAGGCGGCCGGTGGGAGTGCCGGCCGGCGAATCCTCGCATTCGCGATCAGATGCAGGCGAACGACCGCGTGGCGCCACGGGCTGCCGGCGCACAGCACGATCGGATCGACGGGATCGATGCCGCCGGCCGGCTCGAAGCAGGGGTCGCGGACCCTCGAGCGCTCGAAGCAGCGCTGCGCCGGCGTCGCGAGCAGGACGGCCGCTTCGCCGATGCAGTAGCCCTGGGCGGACAGCGCGCGCAGGCCGGGGCGCAGACGACCGTCCGCACGCAATGGATTCCACGTCGTCACCCGCGCAGCGAGCTCGCGCGGGTGCGCGCTGCGCAAGCGGGAGATCCGCGGGGCCTTCGAGGCGCTCGTCGCTGCGCACGATCGAGCGCTGCGCGGCCTCGCGTTCGGCCTGCTCGAGGACCCGATCGCGATGCAGAACGCCTACGTCAGCGCATACCGAGCGATCGGCTCGTTCAACGCCCGCGCGGCGTTCGGCACGTGGCTGTATCGGATCGTCTACAACGCTTGCGTGGACGAGCTTCGCCGCCGTCCGGCGCGCGCTCACGTCACGCTCGAGGACGCTCGCGACCATCCAGACCGCGGCGACCAGCCGGCCGATGTCATCGCCGAGCGCGGTGCGCTGGCGGCGGCGCTCGCGGCGCTGACGCCGGAGCATCGCGCGGTCGTGTTGCTTGTCGACGCAGAGGGCTTCAGCTACGAGGAAGCCGCCGCGGCGCTCGGCATCTCCTCCGGCACCGTGGGATCGCGGCTCAGCCGTGCTCGCGCCGCGCTGCGACCGGCGCTGAGCGCGGCGTTCGCCAGGGACGGTGCGCCGTGAGCGACGAGCACCGCGACGAGGAGCTCGGCCGGGCGCTGCGTGAGCTTCCCGTCCCCGGCTACGAGCCGACGTTTCACGCAGAGCTGCACGCTCGCCTCGAGACGCAGCCACCGTGCGGCGATCCCGACGCGCCCGCGTCCGCGCCCGATCGCCGCCGCGGGCGGGCTCGACCGCGCATCGCGTTGTGGCGGCCGCTTGCCGCTGGCCTGACGCTCGCGCTCGCGGTGCTGCTGGCGGTCGTGCTCACGCGCGGCGATCGCGCGCCGGCTCCGAGCCCCGCTCCGACCTGCGGTGCCTTCTGCCAGGGCAGCGGTGGCCTCGGCGGCGTCGGCGACCCACTTCCCGCCCCCGTTCAGCTCGGCGCCCAGGCCGAGATGCGCGACGGCATCGCTTCGTTTCACGTCAGCTGCCGCGCCCGCGCGCGCTGCGTCGGCGCCCTCGTGCTCTACCCGACGCCCGGCGCAGAGTTCCCGAGCGGAACGCCGCTCTCGCAGGTCCACCGTCTGCTGCACGATCCGATCAACAGGGTCGACCTGTCGACCGCTGCCGGGCGCACCGAGGCGGTCCGGGTCCCGCTGTCGGGTGGCGCCCGCGTCTCGTCAACCGCCGCGGCCGGATCCGCGTCGACGCCCATGTGCAGCTCGCCCCCGCCGAGCCCGTCCGCGAGATCGGCCGCGACGTGACGATCGTGGGCTGACGCGCGCGGAGCTCATGACGACCTCGTCAGCTCGTGCCCGCGCCCGATCCGCGCGGCCTCGTGCTGCGGGAGCACCTCGCGGTGCGCGTAGATCAGGACGTTGAAACGGCGCGCGGCTCCGCTGCCTGCGATCACGATCATCTCGCAGATCTGAGCGAGCGATACCGCAGCCGCGAGCCCACCCACGGCGCCCCGATCACGGGACGCAAACGGAGAACCAAACGCGCTGCGGCAGACTGTAGGCATGACCAACGCCCCCGCCACGCCCAGCGTGCAGACTTCAGAAGACGAGCGCGGCGGTCCACGACCCGTACGTTCGGACATCCGCAACGTGGCGATCATCGCCCACGTCGACCACGGCAAGACGACGCTCGTCGACGCGATGCTGCGCCAATCCGGCGTCTTCGCCGAGCATGAGGCGATCACCGATCGCGTCATGGACTCGATGGATCAGGAGCGCGAGCGCGGGATCACGATCCTCGCCAAGAACGCCGCTGTGCGCTACACGCCGGAGGGCGAGGACGAGGTCAAGCTCAACCTCGTCGACACCCCCGGGCACGCCGACTTCGGCGGCGAGGTCGAGCGCGGGCTGACGATGGTCGACGGCGTCGTGCTGCTCGTCGACTCCTCCGAGGGCCCCCTCCCGCAGACGCGCTTCGTCCTGCGCAAGGCGCTCGAGGCGCGGCTGCCCGTGATCCTCGTCATCAACAAGGTCGACCGCCCGGACGCGCGCATCGCCGAGGTCGTCGACGAGGTCTACCAGCTCTTCATCGACCTCGACGCGACCGACGAGCAGATCGAGTTTCCGATCGTCTACACGAATGCCCGCGCCGGCCAGGCCTCGCTTGAGCAGGGTGTCGAGGGCATCGACCTGCGCCCGTTGCTGGACCTGCTCGTGTCCGCCGTCCCACCGCCGGTCTACACCCACGGCCACGGCCTGCAGGCGCTCGTGACGAACCTCGACGCATCGCCGTACGTCGGCCGTCTCGCGCTCTGTCGCGTGCACAACGGGACGATTCGCAAGGGCGAGACCGTCGCCTGGTATCGCCACGAGCAGGAGGACATCACCTCCGCGAGGATCACCGAGCTCTACGTCACCGAGGGCATGACGCGCCTGCCCGCCGAGGAGGCCGGGCCGGGCGAGATCGTCGCGATCGCCGGCATCCCGGAGATCACGATCGGCGACACGCTCGCCGACATCGACGATCCCAAGCCGCTGCCGCCGGTGATGGTCGACGAGCCCGCGCTCGGGATGACGATCGGCATCAACACGTCCCCCCTCGCCGGCCAGGTCGGCAAGAAGCTCACCGCTCGCCAGGTGTCAGACCGCCTGCAGGCCGAGCTCATCGGCAACGTGTCGATCCGCGTGCTCGAGAACGAGGACGGGGGTGCGGGCGCGGAATGGGAGGTCCAGGGCCGCGGCGAGCTGCAGCTCGGTGTGCTCGTCGAGGCGATGCGTCGCGAGGGCTTCGAGCTCACCGTCGGCAAGCCGAAGGTCGTCACGCGGACGGTCGGCGGCAAGCTGCACGAGCCGATCGAGCGCCTCGCGATCGACATCCCCGAGGACTACCTCGGCACGGTCACGCAGCTCATGGCCCTGCGCAAGGGCCGCATGGAGCAGATGGTCAACCACGGCACCGGCTGGGTGCGCCTCGAGTACCTCGTGCCGGCGCGTGGGCTGATCGGCTTTCGCACGGAGTTCCTCACCGAGACGCGCGGCTCGGGGATCATGCACTCGGTCTTCGAGCGCTACGAGGCGTGGCAGGGCGAGATCAAGACGCGCGCCTCCGGCTCGCTGATCGCCGACCGCCGCGGCCGGACGGCGTCGTTCGCGCTGATGCGCATGCAGGAGCGCGGCCAGCTCTTCGTCGGCCCAGGCGAGGAGGTCTACGAGGGGATGATCTGCGGCGCCAACGCACGCGCCGATGACCTCGACGTCAACGCGATCCGCGAGAAGAAGCAGACGAACATCCGCTCAGCCAACGCCGACGAGATGGTGAACCTCGTGCCGCCGGCGCGGATGTCGCTCGACCAGGCGCTGGAGTTCATCCGCGAGGACGAGTGCGTCGAGGTGACGCCCGACAGCGTGCGGCTGCGCAAGGTGCTGCTCGGCGCCGTCGACCGCGTCAAGCAGGCGCGCACCGCGCGCAAGGAGTAGCCGCGGCGCCGCGAGTACGCATCCGAATCGCGCCCGATCGCGAACGCATTGCCATGAGGATCACGCTGACCGGGGCGACCGGCTACGTCGGTACGAAGCTCGTCGCGGCGCTGCGCGCGCGCGGCGACGAGATCACGGTGCTGTCGCGCAACGGCGCGCGCGCCGGCAAGCAGCTCGGCGTCGACGCGGCCGACTGGGATTGGACCGCCGGGCCCGCGCCCGCCGCCGCGCTCGCCGGCCACGACGTCGTCGTGCACCTCGCCGGGGCACCGGTCGCCCAGCGCTGGAACGAGCGCGCCAAGCAGGACATCCGCGACAGCCGAGAGATCGGCACGCAGCGGCTCGTCGATGGGCTGCGCAACGCCGACCCGCGGCCGCCGCGGCTCATCTGCGCGTCGGCATCGGCGTTCTACGGCCCTGGCGGCGACGAGGTCGTCGACGAGTCCAGCCCCGCGGGTCGCGACTGGCTCGCCGACGTCTGCGTGCGCTGGGAGCGCGCGGCCGGCGTCGCCGCGTCCGAGCTCGGCATGAGCGTCGTGACGATCCGCACCGGGATCACCGTCGATCCGACGTACGGCGCGCTCGCGAGCATGATGCTGCCGTTCAAGCTCGGCCTCGGCGGACCGCTCGCCGGCGGCCGACAGTACGTGCCGTGGATCCATCCCGACGACCTCATCGGCCTCTACCTGCGAGCGATCGACGCGACGGGGTTCGGAGGACCGATCAACGGGAGCGCCCCGACGCCGGTCACGAACAAGCAGCTCTCGCGGGCGCTCGGCCGCGCGCTGCACCGCCCGACGATCGTGCCCGTTCCCGGCATCGCGGCGAAGCTCATGGTCGGCGAGGTCGCGAAGTACGCGATCAGCGGCGTGCGGATGATCCCCGCGCGCGCGAGCGAGCTCGGCTACGAGTTCCGCTACCCCGAGATCGACGGGGCGATGGCCGCCGCCCTCGCGTAGCGGGATCCCACCCGGCCGGGATCCGCGCTCAGGCGCTCCAGAAGGATTCGTCGCCGAGCTTGCGCGTCGACATCCGCACCCCGCGACGCATCGCCGTCCTCGCCGACCGGCTCCAGGCATCGACGATCGCCTTCGGTGGCAGCTCGTCATAGGTCAGCTCGACGACGACCGGCTTGCCGCGCAGCGTCGGGTACTTGGCGACCATCTGGCCGTCGAGCGCGAAGCGCAGGTAGTTCTTGACCTTGAGCTCGAGGCCCTGGATGACGTAGCGGCCCTTCGGCCAGGGCCCGGTCTGGACGATCGACAGCAGTGCGCGGCCGTCCTCGTCCTCGGCGATGAGGTCGATCTCGTCGGGGCTCTCGAGGCCGGGCATGAGCGCAGCGTACGTGCCGCCGATCGTCGGTGCGAGCGGACCGGCGCCATCGGCGGCTAGATGAGCGCGGCCGTGCTCGCGCAGGAGAGCGACGACGCGGCGCCGGCGCCGATTACGCTCGCGCGGAGGCGTGCTCGCGCACCAGCTGCGCGACGCGCTGCGGCTGCTCCCAGAACAGCAGATGGCCGACGCCGTCCAGCAGCTCGAGGTGCGCGCCGGGGACCCGCGAGGCGACGAGGTCGCCGTTGACCGCGGTCAGGATCTGGTCCTGCGAGCCGTGCACGACGAGCGTCGGAGCCTCGATCGCACGCAGCCGCCCGAACGTGTCGTGCGCCTGGACGGCCGCCTGCTGCTTGAGCAGTACCCCGAGCGGCGGCGTCTGGCCGCGCGCGACGGCCTCGAAGGCGGCGTAGTTCGACGCGTCGGCCGCGAACGCGCTCGACACGAGCAGGCCGAACGCCGTGCGCAGCACGCGCGCGCGGTCACCCGAGAAGACTGCGGTCGTGAGCGCGTCGACGACGTCGCCGCTCGTCGCCTGCGCCTGCGTGCCGCCGCACGAGGTGGCCAGCAGCGACAGCGTGCGCACGCGCTCGGGTGCCGCGAGCGCGAGCTCCTGCGCGGCCATCCCGCCCATCGAGAAGCCGACGACATGGGCGGATTCGATCTCCAGCGCATCGAGGACCGCGACCGCGTCCGCGCCGAGACTCGCCGTGGTCAGATCGTCGCACGGGCCACTGCGCCCGATGCCGCGGTTGTCGAAGAGGATGAGCTCGAAGCCGTCGCCGAGCGCGGCGAGAAACGGCTCGCCCCAGAGCATGCTGCCGGCACCGAGGCCCTGGATCAGCAGCAGCGGCTCGCCGTCGCCGCGGCGCTCGACATGCAGCTCGCTCCCCGAGACGGGCACACTGGTCACGACGCACACGCTAATCGACGAGAGGGACGGGCAGATGACCGGCACGATCGACGTACTCGACCGCGGAAGGCTGCTCGCGTTCAGCTTCGAGGACCTGCTCAAGTACCACGGCCCCGGCTCGCCGGGCGGTGTCGCACAGGCGTTCAAGATCCTCGAGCGCGGCCTGCCGCTGCTCGATCCCGAGGGCCCGCCGCAACGGCGCGAGATCAACGTCCGCACGGCGTTCGGGGGCCCGGGCGCGCGCGACGCGTTCGAGCTCGTGACGCGCGCCGTGACGGGCGAGCGCTACGTCGTCGACCAGTCGCTCGCGCGGCCCGAGCGCGGCACCGCGATGGAGCGCTTCGTCTTCGAGTTGAGCTACCGCGACACGACGGCGACGTTGATCGTGCGCGACGGGATCGTGCCCGACGAGTTCATCGCGCTCGCGCGCACCGATCCGCGCTCCGCCGAGCAGGAGGAGCGCTTCGCGGCGCTCAAGCTGAACATGGTCGATCGGCTCTTGGCGCTGCCGGCCGACGAGGTCTACGACGTCGTCTGACGGTGGTGTCGCGCCGGGAGCCGGTTTTCCGTTGAACTCCAGACGCGTGGGCATAATGGCGTCCGGGCTGTCCAGTGGCATCCGAGAGGGCATTTGAGATGACGAACGTCATGGGCCGTGGTCGGACCCCGCGATCGGCGCGCGTGCGCCACCCGCTGCTCGCCGGGGTGCTGGGCCTCGTGGCGCTCGTCGCCGTCCCCGCAGCCGGCGCGTCCACGGCCGTCGCGAAGACGGGCACGGCGCCGGTGAACTACGAAGGTGAGTTCCTCAAGGGGATCGCGGTCACGCTGCCGACGGACTCCAAGCTGCGCACGCTGAAGCCGGGCGACGTCCTGAAGGTCGGGGCGGTCCGTTTCGACGCGGCAGTCCGCAAGCACCGCGTCGCGGTCGTCACGCTGACGCGCCTCGGCGCACGACCCGCCGTGATCGCCCGGCGCACCGTGAACACCCGCTCGAAGAGCTTCTCTCTCCAGATCCCGGCGACGCGCAGCGGCCACTACCGCCTGCGGTGGTCGGTCGGGCGAAGCTTCACCCAGGTGACGTTCGACGTGACGTTCGTCGCGCCGGTGGCGCCCGGACGATGCGCCGAGCCGCTCGACGTCTCCGCCGAGCTCGGCGTCGACTCCAGCGAGCCCGAGGCCGGCGAGACGATCGGCGTGACGCTCGCAAACAGCGGGCCCGGCTGCCTGCAGACCGGCTACGGCTTCGCCTGGCAGGTCGACCGCAACGGCGTGTGGGTCGACGTCCCGCTGAACACCGTCGTGCCCGCAATCGCCCTGTTCGTGCAGCCCGGCCAGTCGCTGACCGAGAACTTCACGGTTCCGAAGAACACGGCGCCCGGCATGTATCGCATCGTCAAGCACTTCACCGCGGCGGGTCACGTGGTCGACATCGACGACGAGATCACCGTCGTCAAGGCCTGATGCGGATCGCGGTCGCGGCTGACGAGTGCATCGGCGTGGCCCGTGCGCTCGTCGAGCAGCTCCACGGGCGCGACCACGAGACGCTGGCACACGGCGCGCTCAACGACGACGAGCGCGACGACTGGGCGTGGTGCTCGGAGGCGGCCGCGCGCGACGTCGCCGACGGGCGTGCCGAGCAGGCCGTCGTCTGCTGCTGGACTGGGACGGGCGCGTCGATCGCCGCCAACAAGGTCGCGGGGATCCGAGCCGCGCTGTGCGCCGACGCGCAGACGGCCGCCGGCGCGCGCCGCTTCAACGACGCGAACGTGCTCGCGCTCAGCCTGCGCACGACGTCCGAAGCGCAGCTCGGCGAGATCCTCGACGCCTGGTTTGGGTCCCGTCCCAGCGACGAGGCCGACGACCGCGCGAACATCGCGCACGTCGACGAGATCGCCTGAGAGCGCTGCTCCCCGCGACCTCGTCGTCGTGGCGCGACCCGACTCAGTCCGCGATCCGGTCCGCGGCGATCAGCAGGTCGCGGAAGCTGCCCTCGCGGTAGGCCTGCAGGAACGGCTCCTCGATGCCCGTCGCCGGCGAGAGTGCTCGTCGATCCACTTCACCAAGGCCGAGCGGCCGGTGAGATCCTTCGAGCAGCCGCTGATGCAGACATAGCGCCCACCAACCCTCAGCAGCCGCAAGAACTCGGCCATCATCTCCATGAGGTCGACCTACATCGGCGTCTCACTGGTCCAGATCGGTTTCGTGCATTCGGCGTCCTGCGCATCGAGGGCTCCTGCTGTGACGCGCGGCGTTACGGGACGGGGCGGCTGTAGCGCTCGATGAGAGGGTGGCCCTTGAGCTCACGCAGCTGGTTCTTGCACCACCACGAGTAGACGTCGTCCTTGTCCTCCTCGGCATGGCGGACGAACTCGTCCCAGTCGGTCCACACGCACGCGCCGACCTCGATCGCATTGGGGTGCGGCACGCTCGCGTCGCGCGCGACGAACACCGGGCAGAACTCGTACTCGACGATCCCCTGAAACGGCGGAGCGCGGTAGATGTGCTCGGGCAGCACGACCTCGAGGTCGCGGATCCGCATGCCCATCTCATACTCGACGCGCCGGGCGATCGCGTCGGCGTAGATCTCCCCAGGCGCCGGGTGCCCGCAGACGCTGTTCGTCCAGACGCCGGGCCAGACCTTCTTCGTCAGCGCCCGGCGCGTCGCCAGGAAGGCGCCCGCCGCGTCGAAGACGTAGCACGAGAACGCGAGGTGAAGCGGCGTGTTGGCGTGGTGCGAGGACCACTTCTCCGCCGTGCTGGTCGGCAAGCCGTGCTCGTCGCAGAGCACGACGAACTCCTCCGGCGCCAACTCCGCTGGGAGATCGATCGCGGGCCTGGCGTCAGTGGTCACGGGTCGTCACGCTCCTGGCGAGCATCTCGAGCTCGGCGGCGGCGCGGCCGGCGACGCGGGCCGCGTGCAGCGACGCGAGCGCGCCTACGAGCTGCTGCTGCGCCTCGTTCTCCGTCCACGCGCGCCCGCCCGACTCGCTCACGAGCGCCGCCGCCGCCGCGACGTCCTGCGCCGAGAGGGTCTGATCGCGCCCGTACAGCAGCGCGAGCTCAGCTCCCGCCGGCGTGCCCGAGCCCAGTGCGGCCACGACCGGCAGCGACTTCTTGCGCGCAGAGATGTCCGAGTGGATCGCCTTGCCGGTCACGGCCGGGTCGCCCCAGATACCGAGGATGTCGTCGACGAGCTGGAAGGCCAGCCCGAGCTGCTCGCCGAAGCGGCGGGCATGCTTGACCTGCTCGCCATCGCCGTCGCCGAGCAGCGCGCCGAGCGCGCAGGCACAGCCCAGAAGCGCGCCGGTCTTGCCCTTCACCATCGCGTAGCACTCGTCGAGGGTGACTTCGCCACGGTCCTCGAACGACAGGTCCGCGAGCTGCCCGTCGATCAGCGCTTGCACGGCGGCGTTCAGGATGCTCGTGGCCTCCTGAGCGCGCTCGGCGGCGGACGCGGCGAGCGTGGCGAAGGCCAGCGTGACGAGCGCATCGCCAGCGAGGATCGCCGGTCCGATCCCGAACGCCGCCCATACCGTCGGATGGTGGCGACGCATCCGATCGCCGTCCATGACGTCGTCGTGCAGCAGCGAGAAGTCGTGCACGAGCTCGACCGCAACGGCCCCGGGCAGCGCCGTCCGCGGCTCGCCGCCGACGGCCTGCGCCATCAGCAGCGTCAGCGTCGGGCGGATCACCTTGCCACCGGTCCGCCGCGTCGGGTTGCCGTCCTCGTCACGCCAGCCGACGTGATACTCGACGATCCGCCGGACCGCCTCGGGCAGGGTGTCGAACCCCGCGCGCAGCGCGGGGTCCAACGCCTCACGGCTCCATACCTCGACCTCTCCGGCCGACCGTGGCGGGGTCATCGTCTCCACGGTCGCACCCGCTGTCCGCCGGCGCTCAGCCGCCGCCCTGACAGTCCTCGAGCACCCCGAGCGCGTCGGGGACGAGCACCTCGGCCGAGTAGTACGTGCTGACGAGGTAGTCGATGACCGCCGTCTCCTTGATGCCCATGAAGCGCGCCGACAGGCCGGGTGCGACCTCGTCGGGCAGGCCGGTCTGGCGCACCCCGATGACGCCCTCGTTGTCCGCGCCGGTACGCAAGCAGACGGCCGAGCTCGTCAGGTCGCTCATGAGCAGGTGCTGCGAGTCGCGCCGCTTGGACAGCAGATCGTCGAAGTCGTCCGGCGTCGGCCCGCCCGAGCGCGTGCGGATGCGCTGCTCGAGGTCGTGGTCGACGAACGTGCCCGGCAGCGTCGGCTCGGCCTCGTGACCGGCGGCCATCGCGATCTCGGCCCCGCCGGAGGTGTCCTGCGGCTTGGTCTCCGTCTCCTTGTAGGCCCCGATGTACAGCTTCAGGCTGCCGTCGCGGTCGACAACCTTCGCGAGGTTCCGCACCGGCGCGGTCCCAAGGCTGACGTGCGGGCTGTCGGGGCCCGAATCGGCTGTATCGGTCAGCAGTCACATGCCTCCGCGTTCGAAATTCGCCTGCCGCGTTGCACGCTCGTGACAAGTCCATGCGAGCCGGCTTCCTTATACCAGGACCTGACAGCCTCGTGTCAAGGCAGGCGAGCGAACGCGCCGATGATGGTCGATTCGGCTGCATCGAGAAGATGATGCTGTCGTGGGTCGGGGAGCTGCAGAACTTGTACCAGCACCGCGTCCGCCGATCGACTACATCGATCTTGAGCCGATCGACTACTACGCGAATGCGACAGGCCGCACCACGGTCAGCCTCGACGCTGGGCGCTCCGTGCGACGGTGCGCGGCAGGTCCGATCAATCGACGAACGGCAGGCCGTCGGCGACGCCGCACATGTCGAATACGCGCTGTACCCGATCCGGGCCGCGGATCAGCCGCAGCCGCCGGTCATCCGCTCGAGATCGTGCGTCCGCCGCAATCACGAGCTGAATGCCCGACGAGTCGATGAACTCGAGCGCGCTGAGATCGAGCACGATCTCGCGCGCGTCCGATTTCTCAGCGTTTCGCAGTTGCACCGTGACGCGGTCCACGCCGTCGATGTCGAGCTCGCCCGAGAGCGCGATGACATGGCTGCCGTCGCGGCACTCGCTGCGGACCTCGAGGAAGCCGAACCGGTCCATGCGGTTGATCACGTTGCTCATCGCGAACTCCTTGGAGAAGGACAAACACTGCGAACAGACACATCTGGTCGCCTCGCACACCGTGGATGCGAAGCGCACTGGATCGATCGACGGCCGGCGCCACCGGGTGACACGACCGCCCGGTCGAATCCTAGATTCCCACGTGGCGGCTCGTCAATACCGCGATCGTGCCGCGAAAAGCCCGGCTACCCCGCCGCGCCGGCCCCGGCCCGTGCAAGGACGCGCAACGCCGCGACGCGCACGGCCTCGTCGAGCATCTGCCCGTCGAGCGCGACGGCACCGGCGCCGCCCGCGCGCTCGGCCTGCTCGAGTGCCGCGATGACGGCGCGCGCGTGAACGACCTCGTCCTCGGACGGCGTGAAGAGCTCGTTCAGCGCGGCGACCTGAGCGGGATGGATCGCCCACTTGCCGTCAAAGCCCATGTCGCGCGCGCGCTGGGCCGCAGCAGCGAAGCCCTCGTCGACGGAGATCCCGAGGTAGGGGCCGTCGATCGCGAGCAGGTCGTTCGTGCGCGCGGCGACGAGGATCGCGTCCTGGATCGCGCGCCACGAGTCGAGCTCGGCACCGGCGCCCGCCGCCCGCCCGAGCGACGCCGACAGGTCGGCGTAGCCGAGGATGAGCCCGTCCAGGCGCGGCGACGCGGCCGCGATCTCCGCCAGCCGCGACACGCCGGCCGCCGTCTCGATCAAGGCCTGCACGGTGAGCGGACGCGTGCTGCCGGCCGCCGCCTCGGCACCGTCGAGCAGGCGCTCGACGACCGCGAGGTCGCCGGCGGACTCGACCTTCGGGACGACGATCGACGCGGGCCCGCTGCCGCTCGCGCCGAGCGAGGCGAGCGCGACGATGTCGGCGTGACACCACGGCGTGCGTGGCGCGTTGACGCGCACGCTGCAGTGCACGCCCTGCCACTGCGGCTCGCGCAGCGCTTCGAGCACGGTCGCGCGCGCCTCGTCCTTGGCCGACGTCGCGACGGCGTCCTCGAGATCGATGATGATCTCGTCGGCGCCGCGCGTCGGCGCCTTGGCGAGCATCTTCGCCGACGAGCCCGGGACGGACATGCAGGAGCGGCGCGGTGCGGGGGTGCTAGACATGGGCGCCAGGTTACGCGTCGCGCTGGGCGTCAGCACGGCGCAAGCGTGTCGAGAGCGCGCCGTTTGCGCGTACGATCGCGCAGGACGTGTGACAAACCACGCTCGCGGCGCCGCCGCGGCGGCGCGCGACGCGATCCTCCTGCGCATGGTTGACCCGGGTACATCGTTGACGGCTCAACGGCGGCGGATTCTGCAGCCGTCGCAGATGCATCCATTTGGTGTCGAATCCTCCGGGTGTCGCCCGGCGGCGAGTTGATCCGTCACAGATGCACCTCGATCGGCAGATCGCGATCGTCGCGTCCAGGCAGGGCGGGATCGTCACTCGCGGTGACCTCGTCGAGCTCGGGCTCGGTCGCGGCGCGATTCAGAGCCGGGTCCGGCGCGGCCTGCTGCACCGCCATCACGAGGGCGTGTACGGCTGGGGTGCCCGCGACGACGGGCCGTGGACTCGTGCCCGCGCCGCCGTCGTGGCGAGCGGGGACGGCGCCTTCATCAGCCACCACTCCGCACTCGGTCTGCACGCGATCGGGCGCCATCCGGCGGGCCCCGTGGACGTCACCGTCGTCGCGCGTCAGGTCCGGCGCGACGGCATTCGCGGCCACGAGGCCGCCGAGCTGCATCACCATGACATCCGACAACTGCGCGGGCTCTCGGTCAGCACGCCGGCACGGGCGCTGCTCGAGGTCGCGGCCGACCTGACCGAGGACGAGCTCGCGGCCGCGGTCGAGCGGGCGCAGGTCAAGCGGCTCGTCCGCAAGCGCGAGCTCGAGGCGGCCATCGCGCGCGCGGGCCGGCGCAAGGGCGTCGGCGCACTGCGGGCGCTCATCAACGAGCCGTTCACCCGTTCGAAGGCCGAGCGCCTGGTCGTCAAGCTGACGCGCGCGGCGCGGCTGCCGGCGCCGGCCTTCAACGCGCTCGCGGAGGGCTATGAGGTCGACGTCCTGTGGCGCGCGGAGCGGGTCGTGCTCGAGTTCGACTCCTACCAGTTCCACGCGACGCGCGCGGCGTTCGAACGCGACCGCAACAAGACGGCGGCACTCACCCGCGGACGCTACACCGTGCTGCGAGCGACCTGGAGCGAGCTCACGCGCCAGTCGCACGCGCTCGTCGCACGCATCGCCGAAGCCCTCGCGTTGAGCCTGCATCCACGCTGAGCCTCAATCCGCGCTGAGCCTCAATCCGCGCGGTTCGGGGCCTGCGCCCGGACGCCCTCACCCACGATCGCCGCCAGCACGCCCTCGCCGATCCGCTTCGGGCGCGGGCCGAGCCCGACGACCTTCGAGACGTCGCCGCGCGGGTCGACCTCGATGACCTTCGTCCCGACCTCGACCGCCACCCCGTCGTGGGTGAGCCCGCGCAGGATGCCGTCCAGCGGCGCTAGCAGCTCAGCGGCGCCGATCGTGGCGACGACCTCGCCAGCCGCGACGCGCTGGGCGATCGACGCGCTCGTGCGCAGGACGCCCGCGACCGAGGCGTAGACGAAGCGGTCACGCCCGTGGCCCTCGAACACGCGCGGCTCGCCGCCGAGCGCGCGCGTCGCACCCGCCTGCACGACCTTGCCGAGGTCGTCGCCCCACTGCGTCTCGATCGCGAGATGCGTCGTCTCCCCCGCGACGACGTTCGGCCCGAGCCCGATCGTCAGCGGGGCGAGCTCGAGCTGCGATTCGGGGTGCGCGCGCTTGCGCATCCGCGCGTCGACGAGGACGGCCGGCGACAGGGCGCACAGCACGTCGCCGAGGTCGGCGACGGTCACCGCGATCTCCTCGCCGCCGGCGACCACCGCTTCGAGCTCCGCGACCTTGTCGACGCGACGTGCCGTCAACCCATCCAGTTCACACGAGCCGTCGAACACCGCATCGACGAACGCCATCCCGCGCCGAGGCGCGGACGGGGCCGCGATCTCATGGATCGCGACCCCGTAGCCGGCGCGGCGCAGGACGACCGCGACCGCCGACCCGACATCTCCACTGCCTCGCACGAGCACCACCGGTCCGCTCATGCGAGGCACTATGCCAGCGGCGCTAGGCGCGGACCGGCTCGCGCACCGGCTCGTCGCGAGTCGGCGCGGACTCGTGGCGCACGGCCGGCAGCCACTTCAGGCCGCTCGGTAGGTACCAGTTCCACTCGCCGAGCAGCTTCATCGTCGCGGGCAGCAGGACCGCCCGCACGATCGTCGCGTCGATCAGGATCACGAACAGCAACAGCGGCAGCCACGACGTGATGCCACCGATCGAGTGAAATCCGAGCAGCCCGAGCATGAAACCGAACACGAGCGGCAGGTGCGACTTCATCGTGTCGTTGAAGTCCTTGGGCCCGGCGGTCATGCCGGTGACGTTCGCCTTCGTGCCTGCCGTCCGGCCGATCGTCGGCGGCACGACATCGTCGCGCAGGCGCGCCAGGGCGGCCTCCGAGACACCGTCGGTGCCGTCGCCCGCGAGCGGGATCTCGGCGGTCGCCAGCGTCTTGCGGGGGTTGCTCTCGACGGTGATCGGTTGTCCGAGGCCCTCGGTCTTCGCCGCCACGCCGTTCAGGTCGGCGATTGCGGCCTGGACGGCGGGGGCGTTGACGTTGGCGGCCTCGCCGTCCACGACGGCGGGCTCCGGGCCGCCCGGGACGGCACCCGGCCCTTCTCCGTCCAGCCCTTGGCGCCGAGGAACGAGAGCATCGCCGGCAGGACCGTCAGCGAGCCGACGAGCGCGACCGCGACGACGACGATCGTGCCAAGCGCGAAGGACTCGAAGACCGCGTTGCCGGCGAGGAACATACCGGCCATCGCGACCATCACCGTGAAGCCGGAGACGAGCACGGCATGACCGGAGGTCGCCGCGGCGGCGGCGAGCGCCGCGTCCGGCGCGCGCCCGGCGTCGCGTTCCTCCATCTCGCGGCGCAGGTAGAACATGCAGTAGTCGACGCCGACGGCGAGGCCGACGAGCAGCACGACCGACGAGATCGACTCGTCGAGCGCCATCAGCTGGCTCAGTGGACCGAGCAGGCCGAGCGTGCCCATGACGGCCGTCATGCCAAGCAGTAGCGGCAGGCCCGCGGCGACGAACGCCCCGAACGCGACGAGCAGGATGATCAGCGTGATCGGCAGCGACAGGAACTCCGCGCGCTGGAAGTCGTCCTCGAAGGACTTCGAGATCGCCTTGTCGGCGCTGGCGCCGCCGAACTGCTCGACGCGCACCTCGGGATGGGCCGCCTGCGCGGCGGCGACCGTGGCCAGCGAAGCATCGACGCGCTGCTTCGCGGCGTCGTCGTCGCCCGGGATCTTGAACGCCACGATCGCGGAGCGCCCGTCCTTGGAGATCTGACCGCTGTTCGCGGCGGACAGCGGCGACTTGACCTCCGTCACGTGCGCGGTGGCGCGCAGGCGGTGGGTCACGTCGCGGACGGCCGCCGCGAAGCGCGGGTCGGAGGACTGCATTGAACCCCTGCCCTGAATCAGGACCTGCTCGCCGGCGGACCTCGGGAAGCCGGCGGCGTCGATCGCCTCGTCGGCGATGCGCGACTGGCCGTTGCCGGCCTCGGAGTCCTTGAGCTGGCGCTGGCCGACGGCGCCGCCGGCGACGGTCGCGAGGACGACGAACAGGACCCATCCGAGGATCGCCTTGCGGCGGTGCCGGGCGCTCCAAGCCCCCGCGCGTGCGGCGAGGTTGCGTTGCATCTTGGGCTCCTTCGAGGGCGCGGTCAATGACATGCGCCCAGGCTGTCAACGCCCGCCCGGCGTTTCGATGCGGCAACCCGGTGTCTTGAGGGTGTGGCTACCCCCACCCCGAGCGGATGCGCTCGGGCCTGCGCAGCGCGCTCAGCCCGAGGCCACGACGAGCTTCGCGCCGAGCCCGCGCAGGACCGGCGCCAGCGGCGTGAAGCACATCCGCGCGCTGTCGCCGACGATGAGCGTCGTCAGCCCGACGGCGCGCACGGCGCCGTCGTGGCCGGGCGTCGTGTAGACGGGACCGCCGCTGTCGCCCTCGCGGGCGCGAATCGTCGTGCAGCGCACGACGACGCCCGCGAACGCGCTCAGCAGAGCCTCACCGCGACGCGCCTCGCTGCGGACGATCCGGCCGCACTGGTCGGCGCCGCTTGTCCGACCGGTGAAGCAGACCCTGCGGCCCGACGTCGGGTTGGCGATCCCGACGACCCGCCACGGCGGGCGGGTGAGACCCCGGTCGACGACCGGGATCCGCGAGCGGTCCGTACCGTCCGAGCCGGACGGGACCGGCGTCAAGAGGGCGTCCAGCGGCTCCGAACGCGTCAGGATCCGCTTCACGCGCCCGAGCACGATTCCCGGTTGCGGTGAGCGCCGCAGCACGACGTTTCGCCGCTGCACCGAGCCGTCGCTGCGCAGCCCGCCGCAGTGTGCCGCGGTGAGGCCGCCGAGACGGTTGTTCGACAGCCTCACGAGCCAGGAGGAGGTGCACAGCACCGCGCCCTTGGGGACCGGCCTGCCGCCGACGAGTGCCCTGCGTGCCAGTAGCAGCTCGCGCCCGGCGGCCCAGCCGTCGAGGTCGGGAGACGGACCGGAGCGGCGGATGCGCAGCGCGGCGGTCCCGCGCGTGGCGACGAGGTCGTGCTCGCTATCCGAGCGGTCGGTCGAACGTGCACGCAGCGGAGCCCACCCGGCGCTTCGCAGGACGGTCGACTCGTCGGCCGTGGCCGCGGCCGCGACATCGCCAGCGACCATCTCCGCCTCCGCGCACGGCGCGCCCTTGACCTGCACGATGCTCGCCTCCCCCACGCTCGCGCAGTTCGTGTAGGCGTAGCTGACGATTGCCTGCGCCTCGGTCGGCACGGCGAACGCCGCGAGGGCGGTCACGATGAGGGGGCCGAGGATGCGCACGCGAGCGAGGATCATGGCGAACGGCGGTCGCCCGGGCGCTGATGCGCCCCGGCGCGCCGACCGGTCCCGCGCCCCGGAGCGCGCGGTGCCCGCCGACTCCCTCGTCGGGGTGGTTGGGCCGAAAGCGACGGCATCGCTGACGCAATCGGCCCAACCCCTGCTCGGAGCATCGCCCCATCGGCGCTCTCTCAGGCGATCGCTCGCAGCGCGCTCGCGCTCTGCGAGCAGTCGTACAGGCCGTCGACCGAGCCGACGGCCGTGCAGGCCTGCGCGACGGCCGCCATCGCCGTCGTCGAGCCGACGCGCCCGTCGCGCATCCCACCGCCGCCGCCGCTCGTCACGACCCAGCGAATGCGCCCGTCGCGCACCGCGTCGGCGAGCCACGAGATGCTGACCTGGCTCTCCTGGCCGGAGAAGCCGCCGATCGCCGCGACGTTCGCTCCCGAGGTAATGAGCGAGCCGGCCGCGCCGGACTGGCTGGATACCGCCACGGTGCCGCCGCCGTGCGCCTTGGCGTAGGTGATCGCGGTGCTCAGCGACTGGGTGTCGCCGCCAAACATGTTCCCGCCGCCGCCCGTCGTGGCGCCCGGCGCCCCGGGGATCGCTCCGGCAGTGGCGCCGCGCGGGCCACCGACTCCGGGCATCGCGCCGGCCGGGGGTCCGCCGCCGAAGCCGCGGCCGCCCGGGCGCCCGCCCGCGCCGCCGCCGAGACCGCCGCCGCCCGGTCCGCCGCCCATCATCGAGGCCGAGGCCGGTCCGCCGGTCGGGAACGTCCCGTTCGTTGCGTGGCCGAGCGTCTTCACGGCCCACGTCGCGGGCGCGAGCAGGAGCAGGCCGAGCGCGGCAGCGAGCACGATCGCGCGCAGCTTCGCAGTCAGCCCATCGCCGATGCCGAGCGCGGTCGCGGCGGCCAGACCGCCGGCGATGAGGACGCCGGGCAGCCACGAGAACTGGCCGGGGTTGTTGTGCAGGACGGCGACCTCCGTCACGACCCCGCCCGCGATCGCGAGCGGACCGAGCAGGCGTGCCGCGTGCCCGCCGTGGAGCACGACGCCGACGCCCGCGCCGACGAGCGCCGCGGTGAACGGCGCCAGCAGCGACACGTAGTACGGGTGGAAGATGCCCGACGCCTGGCTGAACGCCACCGCCGTGACCGCGAACGAGCCGCCGATCGCGAGCAGCCAGCCGGTGCGGGCGTCGGCGCGGCGCAGGCGCGTGATCGCCAGCAGCCCGACGCCCGCCACGGCCGCGAAGCCGAGCAGCCAGCCGCCCTGGCCGCCGAGGCTCGCGTTCAGCAGGCGCAGCGGGCCGGGATCGCCGCCAAAGAACCCACCGCCACCGCCACCGCCGCCGCCACCCGGTCCACCGCCGCCGCCCGGCCCGCCGGCCTGGCCGAACAGCCGGCCGAGGCCGTTGTAGCCGAGGATCAGCGACCAGATGCTGTTGTCCGCCGTCCCGGAGACCCAGGGCCGGTCCGCGGCCGGCGTCAGCGCGACGAGCAGCGGCCAGGCGCCGCCGACGGCGACCATCGCGGCGCCGCCGGCGAGCAGCCCGCGCGCGGCGGCCAGGCGCCCGCGCGGCGCGACCCACAGCCACGCCGCGGCGATCGCGGGGACGACCATGAGCGCGGCCGCCATCTTCGCCTCGAAGCCGAGCCCGACCATGACGCCCGACAGCACGAGCCAGCGGGTGCGGCCGTCCTGCAAGCCGCGCACGAGGAACCACAGCGCGGCGACGCAGCACAGCATCAGCAGCGCGTCGGGGTTGTTGTGGCGCGAGACGGCGACGCCCGTCGGCGTCAGCACGAGCGCGAGGCCCGCGGCGAAGCCGGCGACGCGGCCGAACGTGCGCCGCGTCATGTCGTAGGTCAGGCCGGCCGTCGCGACGCCCATCAGCGCCTGCGGCACGAGCATGCTCCACGAGCTGTAGCCGAACGCCCGCACCGACACGGCCTGCACCCAGAGCGCGAGCGGCGGCTTGTCGACGGTCATGACGCCGCCCTGGTCGAAGGACCCGTAGAGGAACGCGTGCCAGCTCGTGCTCATCGATCGAACAGCGGCGCTGTAGTACTCGTTGGCGAAGCCGTTGCGGCTCAGCGCCCACAGGTTCAGCACCGCGGCGAGGACGAGCAGGGCGAGCAGCTCGGGGCGGCGCGCAACGAGCGACCGCGACCGCGACCACGACCGCGTGCTCGGAACGACGCGAAACGGCAGTTGCAGCGGTGAGGAGGACATCGGCGTGGCCTTTCCTGGCAACTCGGGGGTGGGCGAGGATCTACGTTCCGACGCGGGCGATCGCCGTGACGGCCGGCTGCAGCGCCCGCTCGGCGCGCCGCGCGAAGACCCAGCTGCGCAGCGCGACGAAGCGCGTCACGGTCGCGCAGACGCTCGCGGCGATCAGCACCGAGACCTCGACGAGCCGTGACGGATGCGCGTCGAGCGCGTGCATGACGAGCAGCGCTGCGCTCGTCAAGCCGAGCGTGAGCACGTAGACGGCGGCGCCCATCGCGTGCTGGCGCAGAAGGCTCCCGCGGCCCCGCAGGCCGAACGTGAAGTGGCGGTTGGCCTGCGTGTTCGCGACGGCCGTCAGCGCGAGCGCCGTCGCGTTCGCGGCCACGACGCCGAGCGGACTGCGCAGCAGCAGGAACAGCGCGGCGTAGGCGAGCGTCGAGACGACGCCGATCGCGAGGAAGCGCGTCAGCCGTGCCGCGGCCAGCAGGCGGGCGATGCCGCGCAGGTCCTCGAGCGCGGTGCGCACGATGTCGACGCGCGAGTCCGGGTCGTCGACCCAGTCGACGGGCACCTCGTGGATGCGCAACCCCTCGCGCTGGGCGAGCATCAGCAGCTCGGTGTCGAAGAACCACGCCTCGTCGCGCACCAGCGGCAGAAGGCGGCGGGCGGCGCTCGTGCGCATCGCCTTGAAGCCGCATTGGGCGTCGGAGAAGCGCGCGCCGAGCGTGACGCGCAAGAGGCCGTTGTAGGAGCGCGAGATGAGCTCGCGCTTGGCGCCGCGGACGACCTGCGAGCCGCGATGCAGGCGCGTGCCGATCGCGATGTCCGAGTGCCCGGACACGAGCGGCGCGATGAGCGGCAGCAGCGCCCGCAGGTCGGTCGACAGGTCGACGTCCATGTAGCAGACGACCTCCGCCACGCTGCCGAGCCAGGCGGCGCGCAGCGCCCGGCCGCGGCCCTTCTCAAGCAGCGCCAGGAAGTCCACGCCGGGCAGGTCGGCGGCGAGCGCGGCGGCGATCCGCGGGGTCTCGTCGGTGCTCGCGTTGTCCGCGATGACGATCCGCCAATCGAATGGCATCGCTGCGGAGAGGTGGTCGTGCAACCGCCGGATCGAGCGTGCGAGGATCGCCTGCTCGTTGTAGACCGGCACGACGATGTCGACGCGCGCCGGCGTCGAAGGCGAGGGTGCGCGCAGAGGACGGTGGGAGAGCGCAGTGGAGGGCATGGCCGCCACTGTGCCGGCGGCCTGCGCGCGTGGGCTGGGGCGAGCCTGAGAATGTGCTGAGGATGCGCGGGCATGCGATTCGCTGGCATGCGCTACCTTGCGCGCGCCCACCCATGCGCCTCGCGATCGTCAGCGACACCCACCTGCCGCGCGGCTCGCGCGCGATCCCCGAAGCGTGCCTGCAGGCGTGCCGCGAGGCCGACGCGATCCTGCACGCCGGAGACCTCGTCGATGTCGTCGTGCTTGAGCGGCTGCGCGGCCTCGGGCCGCCGCTGCACGCGATCAGCGGCAACGTCGACGGCGCCGCCGTGCGCGCGCTGCTGCCCACGCGCCTGGAGCTCGACCTCGAGGGCATCCGGATCGGCATGATCCACATCCCCGGCCCCGCCACGGGTCGACTCCAGGCGCTGCGCGCGAAGTTCCCGCGCTGCGACGCGGTCGTCTTCGGCCACACGCACATGCCCGAGCACGCCGAGCGCGACGGCTTTCAGATCTTCAACCCGGGCTCGCCGACCGAGCGCCGCCGCGCGCCCGCGCACACGATGGGCATCGCGACGATCGCCGACGGTCGGGTCGCGTTCGAGCTGCTCGTCGTGCAGTAGCGTCGCGCCTCGTGCAAGACGAGTCACCGACGCCCGACGAGCCACCGACCGAGCCGAAGGTTCGCGTCAAGGGCGGCTCGGGCCCGCTGCAGACGCTCGTCGAGATCGCCTGCATGCGCGCGCTCGAGTCGCTGCGCTACGCGGCGTTGCTGCAGGTCGCGATCAAGCGCGACCCCGAGCAGCCCGAGGGCCTCGGCGCGAGGTTGCTGTCGGACGGCAGCATCTGGGTGAACCTCGGGCTCGCCAAGCACGGCGAGCCGCTGCTGGGCTGGTGGGTCAACGAGGAGGTCGCGCACCACTACTTCGCGGCGGTTCACGGCGTGCGCCGCGGCGGCGACTTTGTCGAGGTCCTCCTGCACGAGCTGTTCGCGACCTGGTTTCAGATCCGCGAGTCGATCGTCGACGGCCGCATGTCCTTCGACGAGCTCGTCACGGCGCCGGTCCCGCTCGGGCCGCCGAGCGCCGAGCTCGGCGAGCACCTCGGCAAGCAGATCGCCGGCGCCGTCAGCGGCAGCGAGGCCAACCGCGGCCACCTCGACGTCTGGCTCGCCGACCCGGACGTCGACGAACTCACGAGCCAGTTCGTCCGCGTGCTGCTCGATGCCGACACCGTGCCCTACGGCAACGAGCCGCGGGTGGTCGCCGCAACGTTGCGCGAGATCTACGACGAGATCCTGGCCGGCGCCGACGGCTGACGTCGGACCTCAGCGGGTACGGGACGTGGGTCGCCATGGACCGCGCCCCCGAACCCCACGAGATCTTCGAGCGCACCCGCGAGGAGGGTAAGCGCCGGCTCGAGCGCTCGCGCCTGGAGCTCGTGTCGACGGCGCTCGTCGCTGGCTTCGACGTCGTCTTCGGCGTCATCGCGCTGGTCACGATCTCGGCCGCGCTGACGCCGCACTTCGGGCCCGAGGTCGGTCACGCCGCCGGCGCGCTCGGCTTCGGCATCGCGTTCATCTTCATCGTCGTCGGCCGCTCGGAGCTGTTCACGGAGAACTTCCTCGTGCCGGTGACGGCGCTGCGAGAGGGCAGCATCTCGAAGCTCAAGCTCGCCCAGCTATGGCTCATCTCGCCGCTCTTCAACATCATCGGCGGCACGGCGCTCGTGCTCGTCGTCAGCGTGCACGGCGTGCTGCCGCACGGCAGCGGCGAGGCGATCGTGCGCATCGCGGACGACGTCGACGCGAAGAGCACGACGACGGCCTTCTGCAGCGCGATCGTCGGCGGCGCGCTGATCACGGTCATGACCTGGCTCGTCGAGGGCGTCGGATCGATCGGCGGCCGCGTCATCTGCGCCTGGATCGGCGGCGTGCTGCTGACGCTCGGCTCCTTCAACCACGTCATCGTCGTGACGCTCGAGCTCATCTTCGGCATCCGCGCGGGCGCCGATGTCGGGGCGCTCGACGTGGCACAGAACTTCGCGATCGCCGCCGCCGGCAACATGATCGGCGGCCTGCTTTTCGTGACGCTGACGCGCACCGGTCAGGCGATCGGCTCCAGCGACGGCGCGGGCCCGACCGAGGATGCGACTCCGGCAGACAGCTAGACGCGTAGCGGTTCGCCCTTGCCGGATGGAGCACTGCTGGGAGCCCTACCCCGGCGGCGTCGCGACGCCCGCGAGGATCCGTCGCAGCGTCTCGAGCTCCTCGCTGCCGAGCGCTGCGAGCGCGGGCGGCGGTATCGCCAGGATCGCCTCGGCTTGGCGCGCGAGGTCCCTGCCCTTGGGCGTCGCCTCGAGCACCTTGGCCCGCCCATCGGTCGGATGCGGCCGCCGGCTCACGAGTCCCAGGGATTCGAGGTCGTCGACGACGACGGTCGCGTTCGGAGGGTCGATCCCCATCGCCGCAGCGAACTCGCGCATCGACATCGGCCGGCGAGCGACGCGACGGACCGCCCGCACGCGCCCGAAGCTGAGGCCCGCCGCGTCAGCGACCTCGCGCCGGCGCTGGTTGTCGAGTACGAGCTCGGACATCAGCCTCCAGACCGCGCGCGCGGTCGCCGCGCCGTCGCGGCAGTCCGGGACAGCATCCGCGGGGCCTGCGCTCATCCCGGCGCCAACGTCGTGGTGAGTGCCTCGGGGTTGAGCTCCGCGGCCGTCCGTCGCGACGATGCGTCGGCGCGCCTGCCGGTCGCCAGGAAGCCGAGCACGAGGATCACGGCACCGCAGGCTGTGAGCGTCCACCAGGCCGCGTGGCTGGCCGAGGCCAGCTCGGTCGCCGCCGACGAGCCCGCGTGGGATGTCACGATCGCCCCGATCACGGCCACGCCGAGGGTCATCCCGACTTGCCGCGAGGTCGTCGCGATCGCCGCGGCGACGCCCGCCTGGGCGCGCGGCATCCCGGACACGGCCGCGTTCGTGATCGGGGCGTTGACGAAGCCGAAGCCGAGCCCGAAGAGCGCGTAGGCCGCAACGAGCTGCGAAACGGGCGTCGCGTCGTCGAGCCCGGTCAGCATCGCGCACGCGGTCACCGTGCAGACGCCCGCGACGCCAAGCGGTATGCGAGGACCGCGGCGGCCGACGAGGCGGCCCGACAGCGGGGATGCCAGCACGATCATCACGGCCATCGGCAGGATCGCGAGGCCGGCCTGCAGCGGCGACAGGCCGCGGGCCTGCTGGAGGTACAGGGTGTTCAGGAACAGAAAGCCCCCGAAGGCCGCGAACGCGGCGACGGAGATGACGATCGCCGAAGTGAACGGGGCAGAGCGGAAGAAGCGCAGGTCGATGAGCGGGTCCTCCCGCCGCGGCTCGTAGCGCAGCAGCGCCAGCAGCGCCGCCGCGGACGCCGACAGCGCCGCGACGATGGCCGGCGAGGTCCAGCCGCGGCTCGGGGCTTCGACGATGGCGTACGTCAGCGCCCCCAGCAACACGATCACGAGGGCCTGGCCGACGGGGTCCAAGCGGCGCGACCTCGGCGCCCGGGACTCGGGGATGAAGCGCAGCGTGAGGACGATCGCCGCAAGCCCGATCGGGATGTTGATGACGAAGATCGACCGCCAGCCGAGCGACGAGACGAGCGCCCCGCCGACGATCGGCCCGAGCGCCATGGAGATCCCGAACACCGCACCCCAGATGCCGACCGCCTGCGCCCGCTCGCGCGGATCGGTGAACGTGTTCGTGATGATAGACATCGCGACCGGGTTCAGCATCGAGGCGCCCATCGCCTGCAGGATGCGGAAGACGACGAGCAGCTCGACGCTCGGCGCCAGGCCGCACAGCAGCGATGCCACCGAGAACGTGCTGACGCCGAGGACGAAGGTGCGCTTCCGCCCGAGCCGGTCCGCCGTCGAGCCCGCGAGCATGAGCAGGCTCGCCATCACGACCGTGTAGGCGCCGACCGTCCACTGCAGCCCGGAGATGTCCGCGTGCAGCTCGCGCCCGATCGTCGGCAGGGCGACGTTCACGACCGTGACGTCGAGCCCGACCATGAAGAGGCTCAGGCAACAGATGAGCAGGACACCGATCCTGCGGTTGCGGTCGAGCTCGTCGATCGCCGGGCGTGAGGCCGAGTCGACGGCTGATAGTTGCGATGCCATAACTATTACGGAATCACCATGAACAGCTCGTGTCAAGGCCGGCTCCGCGCAGCGGGCGAGGATCGTGCGAAGACGCGGCGGCGAGGTTCCCGCCGAGACCAGCCCGGTCAGGCGGCGTCGGGGGGCGGCTCGGGTGCCTCGGCCGCGTCGACGCGCAGGTCCTCGGCCTCGACGAGCGTCAGGCCCGAGGGTGGCGCGCCGAACGGCAGCAAGAGCTGGCCGTTGGCCCACCACCAGCTCTGGACCTCGACGACGGCGGCGTCCGGCACGTCGACCTCGTAGAGGACGTAGCCGTCCGAGCCGCGCTCCTTGCTGCGGACCTGCGCATACTCGCTCGCCAGCTCGCGGGTGCGTGCGCAGTAGCTGTTCGGACGCAGGCCGTCGCGCTCGATGCCCTCTTTGTTCTCGATGGTGGATCCGTGCCAGACGATCATGTCGCGACCTCGTCGTTGTTCCGCCAGTCTGTCAGGGAGTACGGCCACACGGCGCGCGCGGACGTGCCGGCGGGCGCGTAGCCTGTGACGCCGTGTCCGCGATCGACGTCAGCGAGCGCTCGTTCGAGCACCTCGTGCTCGGCTGCTCGACGGTCATGCCGGTCGTCGTCGACTTCTGGGCGCCGTGGTGCGCGCCGTGCCTCGCGCTCGCCCCGCTGCTCGAGGCCGCGGCCGGCGCGCACAAGGGCGAGGTCACGCTGGCGAAGGTCGACGTCGACCTCTGCCCCACGCTGTGGCGCCGCTACGAGGTGAGCACCGTGCCGGCCGTCAAGGCGATCCGCGACGGCGAGGTCGTCGCCGAGTTCGTCGGCATGCAGTCGCCGCAGACCGTCGAGCGCTTCTTCGCCGAGCTCGTCGCCGCGCACGCGCGGGCCTGACCGCGCTTGACAGCACGCCCTCACCCCGCCACGATCAGCGACGTGCCCATCTATGACTACGCATGCGCCACATGCGATTCGCGCTTCGACGACCTGCTGCGCTTCGACGCACCGTCACCACCGTGTCCGACCTGCGGCTCGGCCGAGACCGAGCGCCTGCTGTCGACGTTCCTCGTGCCCAACTCCTCGGCCGGTGCGCGCCGCTTCCAGGTCGATGCGGGCACCGCGCTGGCGTCGATGGGGTGCTGTGGCGGCGGCGGCTGCGGGACGCACGCCGGTTAGCTTCGCGTCGCGCGCATGAGCACCCAGGTCGAGCCGCACGACGGCGTGCAGCTCGCGCGCGCACGGCACGCCGAGCTTGAAGCCGAGCACGGTGAGCTGCATCCCGACGCGATCGAGGCCGCGTCCGTGCTCGCGCTCGCCCAGCTCGCGGCGGGCGAGACGGACGAGGGCATCGCGCTCCTGCGAGGGCTCTCCGAGCGCGCGACCGAGAGCCTCGGCGACGAGAGCGAGATCAGCGGCATCGCGCTCGCACGCCTGGCCGGGGCGCTACGCCAGTCCGGCGCGCCCGAGGCCGAGCAGCTCTCCTCCCTGACCGATGCGATCAAGGCCTTCTCGGCCTCCGTCGGTCCGTCGCACCCGCACACGACGAGCGCCTTCGCCCAGCTTGCCCACGTCGCGCTGAACGCGCAGGCGGTCGAAGTTGCCGTGACCGCCGGCATGCAGGCGATCGGCGGCCTGCAAACGCGCGGCGAGGGCGAGAGCCCCGAGGCCGGCGAGATCTACGCGACGCTCGCGATGGCCGCCGCCGCGCGGCAATCGCCGGCCGCACTCGGCGCCGCCGAGCGCGCCCACACCCTGACCGCAGGGCTGCCCGCGGGCGATCCGGCGCGCAAGCGCGCACGCACGGCGTGGTCGGCGCTCGGCTCGCCGCGCCGCCTCGCCGTCACCGACGACCTCGCGCTGATCGCCTTCGGCGCACCTCCGTCGCTCGTGGTCGAGTTCGCCCACGTCGCCGACGACGGCGCCTCCGACCAGCATAACCACGGCATGCGCGCCGAAGCCGCCCGCGCGTTTCGCGCGGCGATCACCGCGGCGCCGTTCTCCTGGCGGGCATCGGCCGGCGGCTTCGAGGTCGCGAGCCGTAGCGGCGGCGGCGCCGTGCTGCGCTTCCTCGCCACGCACGACGAGGGCGAGGACGTCGAGCTCGCGCTCGACGCCGACGGCCTGACGACGTTACGCGGCGCCCTCGCCGACGCGCTCACCGGCGTCGTCGCCGACGAGGAGCCGGGGCGCAACGACCCCTGCCCGTGCGGCTCGGGGTCGAAGTACAAGAAGTGCTGCGGGCGCTGAGCGCGGCTGGGGCCGCGCCGCGTAGCCTGTCGGCGAGCTAGAGCTTCGGCTTGCCGCCCCGCAGGCGGCCGGCGCAGGTGCGGTAGTGGCGCGTGCCCTTGATCGTCTTGCCGGTCGTCGTCAGCGCCGTGATCTTGACGGCGAAGCGGCCCTTCTGCAGGCCGCGCAGGTCGACGATAGTGCCCCACGGCGGGCGGCGCAGGATGCGCGTGAGCTTCGGCATCTTGATCGTCACGCCGACGATGATCGGGTAGAACTTCTTGCGCAGGCGGATGCGGAAGTAGCGCCGGCTCAGGCACTTGTTGTGTGCCGGCGCGTCGAGCAGGCCGTTGGGTCCGAACGCGCTGCTCGGCGTCGTCACCGGCGCCTGCGGCGGGCCGGCATTCCCCCGCGGCGAGAACGTCGTGTAGTGCGAGTAGGTCTTCGATGCCGCCGGGTCGATCGAGAAGCTCCAGCTGATGCCGGCGCCGTTGTCGAGCGAGTCGGTCGAGCGGGTCGTGTTCGGGAACGGCGCGTGGGTCGCGATGTGGCCCCAGACCTCGCTGTAGCGCGCTTGCATGTACTGGTTGGAGCCGGTGATCGGATACCACTGCTCGATGCGCCCGACCGGCTGGTTGTTCGCGTTGATCGAGCAGCCGACGGCGCCGGCGCTCGGATCGACGAAGCCGAAGCCCGTATCGCTGTTCTGCAGGTAGCAGTCGCCGGCGCGGTACAGCACGCCGGTCGCAGACGCCGGGCCGAGGTTCTGGACGGTCGTGTCGGTGCGGTAGGACTCCTGGCCGCTGATGTAGGAGTCGGTCTGCACGATCCGAACCCCGCTCGCGCCGGCGTCGGCGACGGTCGTGACCCTGAACGGGCTCGCGCTCGTCCCCGAGCCGCTGACCTCCGACTGGCTGACCGGCGTGAACGCCGTGTTCGTGCCGATGGCGGTCGCCGACGACGCTTCGTGCGCGGTGAGGTTCGGGGCGAACAGGTCGGCCCCGACGACGAGGAACGTCCCGCAGTCGCCCGGCTTGGCGGCCGACGGGAACAGCTCGAAGCGCTCGTCGCCGCCGTAGGACACCTGGCAGCTCAGCTCGTCGCCGAGCGCGATGGCGGTCAGCGGGCCGCCGGAAGTGATCTCCTTCAACGGCACGGCGGCGGCGGCCGTGCCGGCGGACGCGAGCAGCGCGAGCAGCAGCAACGCCGTCAGGCGAGTCATCCAGGCGCGCCGGCGAGGCTGCATCGTGGCGCGACCCTACGCCATCGCGCCTGCCGCGGGCAAGGCAGATCGCCGGGGGCCGCGCAGCGGACGGGCCGAGGCCGCCCGCATGCCACGATGCTGGGCATGATCGACGTCACCCACTTCACCGACCCCGGGTGTCCCTGGGCCTACTCCGCGTCGCCGGCCCTGGCGACGCTGCGCTGGCGCTACGGCGACCAGCTGCGCTGGACGCTCGTGACGATCGGCCTCGCGGAGGACTCCGCGCTGTACGCCAAGCGCGGCTACACGCCGCTGCGCTCGGCGATCGGCTACACGACGTTCCGTCACTACGGGATGCCGTTTCAGGTCACGCCGAAGGAGCGCCTGAGCGCGACCTCGCCGGCCTGCCGGGCGATCGTCGCGACGCGCCTCGCCGCACCCGAACTCGAGCACGCGGCGTTTCGCGCGCTGCAGTTCGCGCAGTTCACGACCACCGGCGTCTTCGACGATCCGCAGACGCTGCGCGCGGCGCTCGGCGCCGTCCCCGGCTTGGATGCCGCGGTTGTCGTCGATGCGATCGACACCGCCCCCGTCTGGGCCGCCTACGAGGCGGATCGTGCGCGTGCGCGGACGGCCGCCGGGTCGCCGACGGAGTCCCAGGGTCGCGCCTTCGACAGCGACGGCGCCGTCCGCTACACCGCGCCGTCGCTGATCTTCGAGGCGCACGACGGGCGTCGACTCGAGGTCGGCGGCTTCCAGCCGATCGAGGTCTACGACGTCGCCGTCGCGAACCTCGACGTGACGCTGACGCGGCGCCCGCCCGCGGAGGATGCGGTGGAGGCCCTGCGCGCGTTCGAGCACCCCCTCGCGACCGCCGAGGTCGCCGCGATCATGGCGCCGCACCTCGTCGCCCCGGACCCCGCCGCGGCCGAGGCCGCGCTGATCGAGGCGACCGCCGCGGGACGCGCCGTCCACCAACCGGTCGGCGACGGCGCGCTGTGGTCGGTCGCCTGAGCGCGCCCGACCGCGCTCCGCGATGAGATACCCCGTGGACGCGCCACGCCGCGCCGGATCATGATCCGCCGCGCGCGCGGCCGGGTACCAGCCACAGGTCCGGGGGAGCGACGACTCCCGGCAAGCCCGACCCCCAAAGCCAGAGGAGCATGCATGACCGATGTCAGCGTTGGACTGCTCGTTCGCGTCGAGGCGATCGCCGGCAAGGAGGACGAGGTCGAGGCGTTCCTGACGGGCGCGCTCGCACTGGCGATCGACGAGCCGGAGACAACGGCCTGGTTCGCGATCAAGATCGGCCCGTCGACGTTCGGTGTCTTCGACGTCTTCCCCGGCGACCCCGGCCGTGACGCGCATCTCGCCGGCCCGATCGCCGCCGCGCTCATGGGCGCCGTCGGCACGCTCGTCGAGGCACCGACGATCGAGAAGGTCGACGTCCTCGCGGCCAAGCTCTGACGTCAGGCGCTACGCGGCGGCGCGCGCTGCGTCGTCCGCCGGGCGCGGCAGGTCGTCCGCCAATGGGCGCAGGATCAGCAGCCCTACGAACGCGGAGGCGACGAGCACGAGCACCGCGACGCGGCTGGCGTCGAACTTCGACAGGCCAAGCCCGTTGTGCGCGAGCAGGATCGTTCCGCCCCACAGCACGAGCGGGCCGAAGCCGGTCGACAGCTTGCCGACGAGCGCGTAGAGCCCGAAGTCCTCGCCGCGGCGCTCGGGCGCTACGAGCCGCAGCAGGAAGACGCGGTCGACCGCCGACAGCGATCCGAGCACGATGCCGACGAGCGGTCCGACGACCCACAGCAGCACACCGAGCCCGGTGATCGCCTCCGCGAGCAGCGACCCGATCGCAAGTGCGAGCGTCCAGACGATCGTCCGCTTCGGGCCGACGCGCTCGGCGAGGATGCCGCCGCCGACGGCGCCGGCGATCGCGGTGACCGCCGAGATCGCGAGCAGCGTATCGATCGACGCGCCGTCGAAGTCGCCGCTGCGGCGCGCGTAGACCGTCAGGTAGGCGAGCACGGTCGCGATCGCGTCCACATAGAAGAAGCGCGCGAGCAGCAGCCGGCCGTGCGGAGCGCCGCGGGCCCGGCGAACCGTCGCCGCGAGCTGCGCGAAGGGGCGCGGCGGGGCCTGCTCACCGGGGTCGGGCGTGGGCTTGCGACCTTCGCGAACCAGCAGGAAGCACGGCAGCGCGAAGACGCCGAACAGGAGCGCCGCGGGCAGGAACGCGTGCTGCGCCTGACCGTCGTGGACGAACGAGCCGATCGCGAACAGCGCCGTCAGGCTGCCGAGGTAGCCGACCGCAACGCCGATCCCCGAGATCCGCCCGCGCCGCGATTCGGGCGCGACGACGCTCAGCAGCGGGTGGTACTGCGCGTCGGAGCAGTTGAACCCGAGCGTGGCGATTCCGGCGACGAGCAGCGCGAGCCAGATCGCGTGGATGACCCCGAGCGCCCCGGTTGCGACGACGCTCAGCAGCGTGAAGGCGATCAGGATCGGCTTGTGGCGCCCCATCCGGTCGGCGAGCGCGCCGAGCAGCGGCAGCGTGAGGATCAGCGCGACCGACACCGAGGCGACCATCAGCCCGACGTAGATGTCCGGCTGCCCGCGCTCCGTGATGATCCAGTCGTTGTAGTAGCGCGTGACGACGACGAACGAGAAGATCGTGTTCGCGAAGTCGTACAGGATCCAGCCGATCACCGGCAGGCTGAACAGGCGCCGGCGGTGGTCGTCCTCCACGCGCGCAGGCTATGCGAGCCGGAGCGCCCGCGCTCCTCGATGGCGCCCCGGCGTCTGCTTGACCTCGGAGCCGTGCAGCACGAGTTCTCCAGCCGCGACTCCGTGGCGATCGAGGCCGGATTGGGTCGTCGCTCGCACCACCGGCGTTGACACGCGCAGTAGCGTCGTGAGCGTCAGGTTCGTTCGCGGACGCGGCGCAAGCGGCGGACGCCCGAGCCACCCATCCTTCACCGAAGGGGCCTATTGTGGCGCGCGAGCGACCGACAGCCTCCGACGAACGCTTCACCCTCATGTGCCTCGGCGGAGAGCCGCCGGACCGCACCGGCCCTGTCTCCGTGACACCCGCAGTCGCCGCCGACCGCAAGGCGACGCGCCTCGACGGCGGCGCGTTCGACGGCTGCCGCACCGCGGCAGATCGCGGGCTGCGTGTTGTCAGGTCCGCTGGCCGCGCGCTCCCACCGACGGGGTACTGCTGTTCTCAGGTCGCGGGCTCGCGTAGATCGCGGGTGTCAATGTCCCTCGTCATCAAACCGGGAGTACAACCATGAAGAAGACCAGTGCCGTCGCCTCCGCTCTCGCGTGTGCGGGACTCGTCGCCGCACCGGCGACGGCTTCGGTCCACAGCACTCGATCCGCCGCCAAGATCGCCCGTGCGATCGTAAAGAACAAGTCCCAGTACCGGGGCGCGCGATGGATCAAGCGACCACCGGCCGGACGCCCGGCGGCAGTGTCATCATCGCGGATCGTCGGCTTCCCGCGCGCGGGATCGACGTTCGGCCTGCTCAGCACGGGTGACGCGACGGCGATCAGGTCCCCGAACTCCGCCCCGGATCTGAGCACCAACAATCACGGACTGCCGTACCGCGGCACCCGTGACACCGTGGTACTGCGCATCGACATCACCGCACCGAGCAACGCACGCTGCCTGTCGCTGAACTTCCGCTTCCTCTCTGAGGAGTACCCCGAGTTCATCGACTCGCCGTACAACGACGCGTTCTTGGCCGAGCTGGACAGGTCCAACTGGAACGCCGCGACCGGCGGCGGACGCATCAAGGCGCCGCGGAACTTCGCCAAGGTCGGTTCCAACCGCAACGTCAGCGTCAACGGCGCCGGCAACTTCGCCGTCGCGCGCATCCGCGCGCGGGGCACGACGTACGACGCCGCCACCCGCAGGCTGCGGGCCTCCACGCCGATCACCCCCGGGCGCCACAGCGTCTTCCTGACGATCTTCGATCAGGGAGATCACCAGTACGACTCGACCGTCGTCCTCGACCGCCTCGTCGCGGGTCCGAGAACCCCATGCGTCTCGGGCGCGAGCCTGAACTGACGCGCCGTCCTCGTTGATCACCACACCGGCCGGCTGGTCTGGGCGGAGCGCGATCACGAAACACGGTCGCGTCGTCGCGCGCCTCGTCCGGGCTTCCGGCCCGGACGCGCTGCGCGGCCGCTTCGCTGACGTCGCGATCAGCGATGTCGACGACGAGGAGCTGTTCGGTACGGGCGAGCGTTGAGACGCCGGGTGAGTGGCGTCCTGCTCGTCACGCACGTCGTGCAATGGTGGTCGGGAGACCGCGCCGATCGGCTGATCTATGCCACCGCGGTCGAGCACGGCCTCAAGCTCGTGTCGAAGGATGCCCGCCTGCGCAAGCACGGCCGCTCCGTGGCGGTGTGGTGAACCGTCAGTCGTCGAAGCGGACGGTCAGGCCCGACGGGAACGGGCCCTCCCACTTCAGGTCGCCGGCCTTGCTGTGGGCGCGCTTGATCGTCGGGCCCTCGAGCAGCGCGGTCATCAGCGCCGGCAGCTGGTTGTGCACGATGTGGCGGCCGTAGCACGTGTGCAGGCCCTGACCGAACAGCATGTAGTCGCTGTCGGGGCGCCCGACGCGGAACTCGTCGGGCTCGTGCACGGCGCGCTCGTCGTGCATCGCCGACAGGGTCGCGGCGAAGATCGTCGAACCGGCCTTGACCTTCGTCTCGCGCTCGGTCCCGGCCGCGATGACCTGGTCGGCCTCGACCAGCCGCAGCAGCGCGAAGTTCTGCGGGCTGAAGCGCAGCGCCTCCCAGGTGTACTGGCGCACGAGCTCGACGTCGCCGGCGCGCGCCGCCGCCTGCGCGGCGGCGAGCTCGTCCTCACGCTCGAGCAGGACGTTGACGGCGCGGGCGAGCGAGTTCGAGATCGTCGGGATCCAGCCGACGATGTTGCCGAGGATGTTGTGGCGGATCGAGATGTCGTGAAAGCTCGGCTCGCCCTCGGACTGGAACCTGAGCAGGCGCGTCAGGACGTCGTCCGGGACCTCCTCGCCGTTGTCGAGCTCGGACTTGCGCGCGTCGATCAGGCCGTCGAGGTGCTCGCGCCACAGCGCCGCGTCGTCGAGCGCGCGCTCGCGCGTCTCGGCGAGGTTGCCGACGTTGATGAACAGCTCCCAGAAGATGTCGCGGGCCCAGCGCGTCTGCGTCTCGGCGTCCGGTCCCGGGGTGCCGAAGTAGGCGTCGATCGAACGGATCAACGCCGGGTCGGCGAGCTGCGAGACGACGTCGATCTCGCCGTCGGAGGCTGAGACGAGCTCGCGCGCGTAGCCGAGCATCGCGTCGCCGAGCAGCGGCATGTCCTCGCGGCGTACCGCCCGGTCCATCGCGGCGTGGTCGTGGTGATACAGGGGCGTGTCGTCGACGCCGAGGATGAACGGCCCCGTAACGGCGACCATCTTCGGCCCATAGAGGCCGGCGGTGAAGCGGTCGGGATCGCCGAGCACCTCCCGGACGTCCTCGGCGAGTGCGACGATCGTCGTCTCCCCGGCCGAGATGATCGGCTTGTGCTTGCGCATGAACGCAAAGAAGCCGGGCGCGCGCTTGTCGACGACCTGGCCGACCATGTTCGAGATGTCCTCCGCGAGCTTGTCGGAGGCCTCCATGAAGCGCTCGCGGATCTCGTCGTCGAGGCCCATGAGATCAGCCCGCGGTACCGTCGGAGATCGCGGCAAGCGCGCTGATGCCGGGCACGAAGAGGTACTCGCCGCCACGCGTCGCGACGAACGTCGACTGCGGGTCCAGGAAGAACGGCGGGTCGCCCTGGATCGTCATCTTGCCGTTGCCGTCGACGTCGCCTAAGAGGAAATCCTTGTCGTGGCCGAGGCCGAAGATGTTGCCGTCGTTGAGCCACTGCATCTGAACCGCCTCGAACTGGCGCGAGATGCTCGCCTGGAAGCTCACGAAGACGAGGCCGCGCGGCGTGCCGTCGTCCTCGTGGACGCCGTCGGGCAGCGGCGGGCCGTACGGCATCCCGCGGCGGATCATCCGGTGGCGGAACGTCAGCGCGGTCTCGAAGCCGAGCGCGTCGCGCGGGTTCGAGCGGCGGATGTGCGCCCCGATCGGGCAGCGGCGGCCGTCGAGGTCGCCGTCGTACTTGAAGTCGTTGGCGCCGCGCGCGGCGGGATCGAAGCTCGGATCGGGCTTGTCGGGATGCGTGACAAGCGGGGTCCCGTCGGGCCAGCGCCCGACGACCTTGGCGGCGAGCTTCTGGTCGTCGCCGCCGTGGTAGAGCTTCGCCGCGTCGGCGAGCACCCGGCGCCACAACGCGACGTCCTGGGAGAGCTTGCGCCAGACCATGTACGTGCCGCTCTTTCCGAGCGGGTCGGCGGGCGCGTTGGGCAGCCGGCGCTTGGGGTCATCGCGCGAGTCCTCGTCGGGGTAGCCGAGCACGAACTCGCCGGGCGCCAGCGCGCGCCAACGGCCGTCCTTCTCGAGCACCCCTCCCCCGGGCGCCTTGACGTCGCTCGCGCCCTCGACCGCGGGCTGCGCGAAGCCGTCGGCGTAGCCGAAGTGCTCGCGCGCGCCCTGGAGCAGCTCGGTGTCCTGCTGGTAGACGATCCGCAGGCCGCCCGCGTCGTCCATCGCGACACGCATCTTGCCGAGCGCGCGGCGGTGATCCTCGACCTCCTGGGCATTGATCGTCAGCAGGACGTGCGCCTCACCGGTCCCGAGCCCGGGCTCCCAGCCCTTGGGGTCGTTGACACCGACGTCGCCGAGGCGGACGGCGCGCCCGGCCATGCCGTCGAGAAACTCCGTCGAGAAGCTGCCGACGACCTCGTCGGAGACCCCGAGCGCCCGCAGCCCCGTCGCGGTGACCGCGACGTTCAGCGTCGTCAGCGGCTTGCCGTCCTTCCACGGCTCGGCGGTCGTGACGTGGTGCAGCAGGCCTGAGAACCAGGCCCGCGCCTGCTCGGGCGGGCACTCGATCTTCACGAACGCGTACGACGTGCAGTCGTAGTCGTTGCCGTACGCGCGCAGGATGTCACCCTGCAGATCGGCGAGGTCGATGTGCGTGCGGGCGGACGCCATCAGCCAGCGAACTCCGCGATGAAGGCCTTCTGTAGGTCGGCCGCCGACATCTCCTGCGCGCGAGTCGCGAACGCCATCAGCCTGTCGCGCTGCTCAAGCGCCGCCCGGACTTCGCCGACGTTCGCGCCGCCGTAGGCCGCGTAGAAGAAGCCACAGTCGACCTGGTTGTGCTTCAGGTAGGCCTTGAGCGCGTCGCCACCGGCCGGATCGGGGCAGCCGAAGCAGTGCCCCCAGATCTCCCCGGCCTCGTCGGCGAGCACGTCGCAGAGCTCGTCGAGGTAGTCGTCGAGGCCGCCGTCGGCGTTGGCCGAGAACGCGAGCCACGGCACCGTGAGGTGCTCCTCCTTGCGCTGCTTGTAGTGCGGCTTGTTGTTGAAGTCGGTGATGATGACCCAGCGCGCCATGTGGGTGCGCGAGCTGCGCGCCAGCGGGCTGTCGGCCGAGCGCGGCAGCGCCTCGAGATGGGCGCGCAGCGCGTCGACCTGCTCGGGCTTGATCGGCGTCAGCGCGAGGAAGCCGTATGCCTGGCCGGAGACGTTGACCGAGCTCATAGGCACGACTGGGCGTCGGTCAGCATCTTCTTGTACGCCGCCGCGAACGCTTCGGGGTCCATCTTCTTCGCGTTTCGCTTCAGCGGCGCGAACTTCTCGTCAAGCGCCAGGGATGCCTTGATCATCGTGATCGTCGCCTCCGGATAGGCCGAGTAGTAGTGGCTCGCCGCGGTCTCGTTCTCCTTGATGTAGTTCTTGAAGGGCGTCACCGGCAGGGCCTTGGGGAAGCCGAACGAGCTGCCCCAGAAGGCCGCCATCCCGCTCGTCAGGATGTGCGAGAAGGCGTCGATGTACTCCTCCCAGCCGCCGTTGAAGTTGCTCTCGAAGTACATGTGCGTGTAGCGCAGCTTCTGCTTGGGCTGCGGGGCGCCGTTGTAGGGCACCCCCGGGACGAGCGACCAGCGCGCGAAGTGGATGAACGACAGCTTCACGAGCGTCTCGGTCAGCTTGGGGAGGCGCTTCGTCGCGAAGAACAGGATCGGCAGGAACAGCCGGCCCCACCACTTCAGCGTGCTGAAGACCGTGATCGCGATCGCCTGGCCGTCGATGTTGCGCTGCGACGGGGTCCCCGTCGCGGTGATCGGACCGGCCGTTGGGGCGCTGGCACTCACGGCGGCCAACGTACGCGCCCGGTCGGGGTCAGTCAAGTCGTGGTGGACGAGTGGCGGCCATCGATGATGTGGGCGCGACGTGGTCGGGATCGGCAGCGAGCCGGGCGGCGGCAGCGCCCGCGCGCTCGTCCCCGGTCAGCACGCTCGACCTCGACGCGAGCCGCGTCGCCTCGTGCTCAGTCGTTGGTGTCGCAATCCCGCGACAGGACCGCCGCGGGGCCGTTCAGGCGCTATCGAGCTCGATCCGCATCGCTCGGGCGAGCGTGCGGCCGAGGACGTGCTCGGCGTCGCCGAAGCGCACGGTGATCGGGCCCTCGAACGGCTGGCGCGCCAGCACGACGCAGCGGTCGCCGAGCGCGATGCCCTGCTCGGCGAGGTAGCGCAGCATCTGCGAGTCGGAGTCAGAGACGCGCACGAAGCGCCCGCCGTCGCCGATTGCGACGGCGCTCAGCGCCTCGCTGCAGCCCTCGTCGATGACGAGGTCCGAGTCCGGGATCGGGTCGCCGTGCGGGTCGTGCGTCGGGTGGCCGAGCTTCGCGGCGATGCGCGCCTCGAGGTCCTCCGAGAGGACGTGCTCGAGCGCTTCGGCCTCCTCGTGAACGCGATCCCACGGCACATCGAGATGCTCGGCGAGATAGAGCTCAAGCAGGCGGTGATGGCGCAGCATCTCGAGCGCGAGCAGCTCGCCGTCGCGCGTCAGCCGCACCCCGTGGTAGGGCTCGTGGATCGCGAGGCCGCGCTCGGCGAGCTTCTTGACCATCGCGGATGCAGACGCCGGCGTCACGCCGCAGCGCTCGGCGAGGGCATTCGTGCTGACGGGCTCGCCGCCCGCCCGCCGCTGGAGGCCGTAGATCTCCTTGGCGTAGTCCTCGATCGCGTGGCTGCGGCCCGTCGAAGACGCCATCACATGCTCACCAGCAACCCGGTCGCGAACATGAGCGCGAGCCCGGTGAGCAGCCCGCCGGCGGCGCGCGGGTGCAGCGCGGGCCCGCCCTCGTCGCGTAGCGTCGGCGCGAGCTGGACCATGACCTGGATGATCGCACCTGCCCCGGCACCGAAGAGAAACGCGGCCACGGACGTGTTGTACGCCGCCGCGCCGATCGATGCGCCGAGCACCGCGGGCGCCCCGGCGATGACGCCGAACAGGGCGAGCCGCCCGAGCGTCGGCTTGGCGCGCGCGATCGGCGCGACGATCGCCAGGCCCTCCGTCGTGTTGTGCAGCGCGAAGCCGACGGCGAGCTCCTCGACCGGCGGCCCGCGGCGCTCGCCGGCGCCGGGCGAGCCGAGCCCGACGAACGCCGCGATCGCGACGGCGACGTGCAGCAGTGGCACGACGCCGAGCACCCAGCTCGGCACCCGGCCCGCGTCGACGGTCGTGTCGGCGGCGCTCATGAGACCTCGAAGAAGCCCATCCAGCCGAGCTCGGTGAACTCCGACTGGTGGGCGTAAAACATGTACTTGCCGGCGTATGGGAAGCGCATCTCGAGGATCCCGCGCTGACCCTGGCAGAGCATGACCGTGTCCGTGTACCGCTCGCGCTGCGCGACGTGCCCGTCGGGAAGTAGTCAAAGAAGTTGCCGTGCAGGTGAAACGAGTTCAGAAGGTGCGGAGCTTCTTGAAGCGTTTCGCACCGGCGTTCGCGGCGGTGATCGTGACGGTCGCCCGGAGGCGTCCCTTGCGAGCGAGGCTGACGAGCGCCGACCGCGACAGGTAGACGTGCACGCGCCGGCTCGCTCCCTCGGCCATCGTCGACGTTGTGCGGCCGATGTGCGACGTACGGCCGCCCTTGATGACCGCCCGGGTATCGACCGTGACCGTGCACGACGGCGCGACCGCGGGGCATGCGATCCTCGGACGCGGCAGGACGACGCGCCCGCTGCGGCTGACGCTCACCGTTGCCGGCGTGGCGACGGACGACGAGTTGTAGTCGTCCACCTCGCAGATGTCGACGAGCTCGTGGATCGACTTGTACTCCGTGCCCGACGCGCCGCACTGGCCCGAGCCGATCGTGCCCAGCGAGACGATGTGATTCGGATCGACGGAGCGCAGCTCGGCTGCGCATCTCGCCGCCGAAGGCGCGTAGCGGCATGCGCAGTACTTCGGCGCACCCGCACCCGACCTTGGTGCGGCTGCTAGCCGCAGCCATCCTGGGTCGGCGCCTTGGCGCTCCCCCGTCGCGTGGCGCGCAGCACCTGCTCGCCACCGTGGGCCGCGCCGCGCGCCGCAACGATCCGAATCCCGTAGCGCACGCCCGCGCGCAGGCCGCGCAGCGGCGCGCACACGACCTGCGGACCGGAGCGGCCGAAGACCCGCCGCACGACAGTCCTGATCGTGCGACCTCCGGCCTTGATCGCGAAGCGAACGTCGACCGCCGAGCAGCGACCGTCGACGAGCGCGTACGCGAGCCCGCGCCCGCGACCGACGAAACGCGCGGACAGGGTCACGAGCCGCGGCGCCCCCGCGGGCGCCGGCACCGATGCACCGCCGAACAGGCGCCCGAGCAGCAGGCCGCCGCCGACGCGGCGTCCCGCAAGCAGCAGGCCGCCGTCGGCCTGCGCCACGGCCGCGGTCGCGCCGTCGACGGCGGGATCGAAGCCGCCGCCCGCGAAGGCGATCGTGCGCCCGCGCGCGCCGTAGCCGCAGTCCAGCGCGCCGCCGGCGTCGTAGCGCGCGGCGAGACCACCGCCGGTCACGCGGCGCGCGGCAAGACCACCGCCGCTCGCGCGGCGCGCCGACCCGCCGCCCGCGGTGCTCGCGGCACCGACGACGACGGCCCCGCCATCCGGCGCCGCGACGAGCGAGCGAGCGAGCGAGACCGGCGTCGACCCGGCCGCTCCCGCGCCGCCGAGCTGGCTCAGGACGCGGCCGCGCACGCCATAGGCGCCGTCAAGCGCGCCGAGCGCCGTGAAGCGTGCGAGCAGCACCTCGTCGCGCCCGGCGACGTCGGTCGCCCGGCCGGTCGCCAGCAGGCGGCCGCCGGACAGCGGCGCGAGGGCTTCGAGGGACGAGCTCGCCACCTGCGAGAACGAGCTGCGGCCGAGCTGCACGAGCAGCCTGCCCTGGCGGGCGAATCCGAGGTCAAGCCGGCCTGACGGCGTCAGGCGCGCGACGAACGCGCGGTCGCCGCCGTCGCGAGCGCTCGCGCGCCCGGCGATGACGATCGAGCCGTCGGCGAGCAGGGTCAGCGCGCGCGCCGCCGAGGAGGCATGGCGCTTGGCCGAGCCGAAGCCAAGCTGGATCAGCGCGAAGCCGTCGTGCCCGAAGGCGGGATCGGGCAGGCCGCGGCTCGTGAAGCGCGCGACGACGATCTGCTCACCCGGCACGCCGTCGTCGTTGTCGACGCCGACGTTGCCGGCTACGACGATGTCGCCGTTGCGCGCCAGCGCGATCGCGGCCGGGCCGGTGCCGTCGGGCAGCGCCGGCTCCTCATCGGGGTACTCCTCGTCGACGCTGTCGCCCGGCGACGGGTCGCGCAATGTGACGCCGGCGGCGCCGAAGAGCCCATCCGCGAGACCCGTCGGCAGCAGGCGCGCGAGCGACCACGCAGCGCCGGCGACGCCCGCGACGAGTGTCGCGCCGTCGGCCTGCACGGCGACGGCGCCCGCGCGTTGGGGCGACGCGCCCGTGCCATAGCTGTCGACGCGCACGCCGCTGCCGGCGAACGACGGATCCGCGGATCCGGCGGCCGTCAGCCGTGCCGTCAGGGCACCCTCGCCGCCCGCGCCGCGGCGGTCGCCGTCGACGACGATGGCACCGTCCGGGGCGAGCGCGACGCCCGCCGCGCGGGCGCCGAGGCCGAAGGAGACGGCGGGCGCGAAGCCCGGATCCAGCGCGCCGGCGCCCGCCGCGGTCTGCGTGAAGGCAAGCGTCAGTACGACCGCGGCGGCGGCCGCGATCGATCCCGGATGGCGTGGGCTCATTGCGCTGCCGTGCCGGCCGGCGCGTCGGCGTTCGCCGCGAAGATCGCGAAGTTCGCCCGTGGCACGAGCCCGAAGCCCGAGAAGTCGCCGGCGGCGTAGATGCGCGCGCCGTCGACCATCAGCGCGCCGACGTTGCCGCCGGTCGGCTCCGGCGAGAACCGCGTCAGCGGCTTGCCGGTCGCCGGGTCGACGGCCGCCAGGCCGTCCCGGCGGCGGCCGCTGACGAGCTCGAAGCGCCCCGCGAGGACGAGTTGCGAGGCCGACAGCGCGAGCGCGCCGACGTCGTCGTTGACCGCCGCGTTGAAGGCCTTGCGCAGCTTGCCGTTGCGGACGGCGAGCGTGACGAGGTTGTGGCGGTAGAGCGGGATCTTGCGCGTGCGCTTCTTGCCCTTGCGCGGCTTGAGCTTCACATAGCGCGTGCCCGAGCGGCGCGAGAACGAGCCGCCGACGTAAACGGTGTCGGCGCGGCGAATGAGCGCCTGGACCTGGCCGCCGATCTGCGAGTTGAACGCGTAGTCGACCGATGCGTCGGTCAACCGCACGGCGACGACGCCGTTGCGAAACTCGAAGCGGGGCTTGCGCTTCGTCCCGACCTTGCGCGAGACGTTGACGTCCCCGCCGACGAGCAGGCGATCACCGGCGGCGGCGAGAGCGAAGACGCTCGCGTAGCGAAACGAGGCGCGGCGCAGCGTGCGCGGCGCGTTGAACTTCGGCGCTAGCTTGTTCGTATCGAGGTTGATCGCCGCCAGCGACGGGTGGCGCTTGCCGCCGACGCGCTCAAACGACCCGCCGAGGTACAGGCGCTTGCCGACCGTCTCGAGCACGTTGATCGAGCCGCGCACAGGCACGTCGAGAACGCTGAGCGCTCCCGTCGCAACGTCGAAGCCCGCGAGACCCTGGCGCGCCGCGCCGTTGGCGGACTTGAAGGCGCCGCCGGCGAACAGTCGCCCGTCGGCCATGGCGAGCGCCGAGACGTCGCCGTCGGTGCCGGCGGACCAGGTCGGGACCGGCAGGCCGTTGACGGCGTTGATCGCGGCAAGGTGGTTGACCTTGATCCGCGGCGCGCTCGTGAACTTCCCGCCCGCGACGAGCCGCCCGCCGACGATGCTCAGCGCGTAGACGTCGTCGTCCGGGTCGGGGTCGAACGCCGGATCGACGGCGCCGGTCGTCGTGTCGACGGCCGCGAGCCGGTTGCGCGGCGTCTCGTTGACCTTCGTGAACTCGCCGCCGATGTACAGCTTCGGACCGATCATCGCGAGCGTGTAGGCATCCTTGTCGAGGAACAGGCGAAACGCCTGGCTGGCCTCGCCGGTGACCGGGTCAAGCGACGCGACCGCGTTGTTGAAGGCCCGCCCGATCTCCGTGAAGTGGCCGGCGACGAAGAGGTGCGCGCCGTCGGTCGCGAGGTTGTAGACGTTGCCGTTCGTCGACGGGCTGAAGCCCGGGTCGAGCGCTCCGGTCGCGACGTCGAACGCCGCCAGCCCGGCGCGGCTGCGCCCGCTGACCTCGGTGAAGGTGCCGCCGACGTAGAAGCGCGAGCCGAGCGCGAGGACGGCGTCGACCTTGCCGTTGGGCACGGCGTCGAAGGCTGGGTCGAGCTCGCCCGTCGCCGTGTCGAGGACGGCGACGGCGCTGCGGCTGTGGCCGGCGATGCCGGTGAAGCGGCCGTTGACGAACATCCGCGCGCCGGCGACGGCGAAGTCCTGCACGCTCTGGTCGGCGCCCGGGTTGAAACTCTGCACGACGGCGCCGTTGGCCGGGTCCAGCGCGGCGATCCGCCGCCGGATGACGTCGCCGACGTGCAGGAAGTCGCCGCCGATGTACAGCCGGCCGGAGTCCAGCGCGAGCGCGAGGACGTCGTCGTCGACGGGCGGCCCGAACAACGCGTCGACCTGCCCGTCCGCGAGCACGTGCGCGAGGTTCTTGCGCGCCACCCCGCCGACGGCGGTGAAGTGGCCGCCGACGTAGTAGCCGCCGGCGCTGTCGGGGGTGATCGCGAAGATGGTGCCGCGCACGTCGGGGAACTGCGACGCGCGCAGGCCGCTCGCGGGATCGAGCACGACGCCGCCGCCGGTCGGCGGGCCGATGCGCGTGAAGTTGCCGCCGAGGAAGATCGTGTCGCCGTTGCGCGCGAGCGCGTTGACGTCGTCGTTCGTGACGAACGCCGGGTTCGGCAGCGGGCGGGCCGGGGGCGGCTGAGGCAGCACAGCTTCCGCTGCGACCGGCACGGTGCACGCCGACGCCAGCAGCGCGAGGACGCAGGCGGCGAGACGCAGGGCGCTACGCGTGCCGCGTTCGTCAGATCTCGACCAAGAGAGCCTCGACATGGAAGCCATCTGCTCCGCCTCCCCAACGCTGTGGATGCCGCGAACGTGCCCGGCCGAACCTACTCGCCTGGCGAAACGGAATACAGGCCGCGGAAGTTGCGCTCTCGCGGCGTAGCACTTTCGAAAGACCTCGCCCGTACCGTCGGGTCATGGCATCACTCACCCTGGTCTCGCGCCGCCCGGAGGAAGATCATCAGCCCATGACCGACTCCAGCCGTGGCCGCGTCCTCGTCGTCGACGACGAGCCGACGATCGCCGAGATCGTCTCCCGCTACCTCGAGCGCGGGGGCTACGAGACGCGCGTCGCCGCCGACGGCCACGCCGCGCTCGCCCGCGCGTCGACCTGGCACCCGGACCTCGTCGTCCTCGATCTCATGCTGCCCGGCCTCGATGGCCTCGAGGTCATGCGCCTGTTGCGCGAGAACGCCGGGCCCCGCGTCGCGATCATCCTGCTGACCGCCAAGGGCGAGCAGTCCGACCGCATCGACGGGCTGCGCCTCGGAGCCGACGACTACGTCGTCAAGCCGTTCTCCCCCGCTGAGCTCGTCGCCCGCGTCGACGCCGTCCTGCGCCGCAACCAGCCCGAGGACGACAGCCCCGAGCCGCCCCTGCACTTCGGCGAGCTCGAGATCGACCCCGGCGGCCGGCGCGTGCTCGTCGACGGCGAGGAGGTCGTCCTGACCCAGCGCGAGTTCGACCTGCTGCTGTTCCTCGCCCGCCATCCGGGCCAGGTCTTCACGCGCGATCAGCTCATGGAGCAGGTGTGGCGCTTCTCCTTCTACTCCGACACCTCGACGGTGACCGTCCACATCCGCCGCCTGCGGGCGAAGATCGAGCGCGAGCCCGCCCAGCCGCGCTTCGTCGAGACCGTGTGGGGCGTCGGCTACCGCTTCCGGCCATGAGCCGCGCGACCCTCGCCCGCGGTGCCGCGCTTGCCCTCGGCTGCGCACTGCTCGTGTCCGCCGCCGTGCTCGCCGTCTACGACCTGTCCGGCGCGATCCTGACGTTCGCTTTGTTGTCCGCGCTCGGGCTTGCGACGGTGTCGGCGACGTGGGCCCTGCTCGCGCACCGCGAGCGTCTGGGCAGCCTGCGCCGTCAGGCGCTTGTCATCGCTGCGCTCGCCTTCGGCCCGATCGCGATCGCGCTCGCGCTGTTCGTCCAGCTCATGTTCGTCTCGGCGCACGACGCGTTGCTGACGGCGGCCGTCGGCACGTACAGCGCGCTGCTCGGCCTGTGGGCGGGCCGCCTGCTGTCGCACCGCGTCATGGACGACGTCGACGTCGTGCGCGCCGGCCTGATGGCCGTGGGCGCCGGCGAGCGATCGCTCTCGCTGCCGGTCGGGGGTGACGACGAGCTCGCCCAGGTCGCGCGCGAGATCGAGGCGATGGTCGCGCGCTTGGGCGCCGCCGAGTCTCAGCGCGAGGAGGCCGATGCTGCGCGGCGCTCGCTGATCGCCGCGGTATCGCACGACCTGCGCACGCCCGTCACCGCCCTGCGGCTGCTCGCCGAGGCCGTCGACGACGAGATCGGCGACCCCGAGACGCGACGCCAGTACGTGCGCAGGCTCGGCGTCCACGTCCGCGCGCTCGGCGCGCTCATCGACGATCTCTTCGAGCTGACGCGGATCGAGGCCGGCGAGGTGACGTGGACGATGCAGCAGGTCCAGATCGACGAGCTCGTCGAGGAGACCGTCGCTGCGATGGCGCCCGCGGCCCGCGCGGGCGGGATCTCCGTGCTCGCCGAGATCGATCCCGCGCTGCTGCCGGCGCACGCCAATCCGGAGCGCATCCAGCGCGTGCTCTTCAACCTCATCCAGAACTCGATCCGCCACACCCCGGCCGACGGCAGCGTCACCGTCCGCGCCGCCAGCGCCGGGCCCGGCGTCGAGATCGAGGTCGCCGACACCGGCGAAGGGATCGCGGCCAACGATCGAGAGCGGGTCTTCGAGCCCTTCGCACAAGGCGCTGACCGGGCGTCGCGCACCGATGGCAGTGCCGGTCTCGGTCTCGCGATCTCGCGCGCGATCGTGGAGGCTCACGGCGGGCGGATCTGGGTCGTCGAGGAAGCCGGCGATGGCGCGCAGGCCGGGGCTCGGGTGCGCTTCAGCCTTCCGGCGGCGTCACCCGAACCACTCGCCGCGTGAGTGGACTGCACGCTCGTTGCGGACTTCGTCACATGCCTGAAGTCCCGTAACGCCGGGGCAACCGCTAGCGTAGGCCGATCTGAACCCGACTCGGGAGTACTCAATGACCAAGCAGGAGCTCGCACAGAAGGTGGCCACGGACACCGGTCTCAGCGGTTCTGACGCAAAGGGTGCCGTCGATGCCACCTTCGACGCGATCGCAGCCGAGCTCGCTGGAGGCGGCGAGGTCGCCGTTGCAGGCTTCGGCAAGTTCAGCGTGAGCGAGCGTTCCGCTCGCGAGGGCCGCAACCCGGCCACTGGCGAGACGATCCAGATCGCCGCCAGCAACGCCGCGAAGTTCTCAGCCGCGTCAGCGCTCAAGAAGCAGCTCAACGGCTGACCGTGGCGGTGTGCCACCCAGTCATCCCGCCACGGGCCCTTAGGAGCGCGGTCGCGAACGCCACGCGGCAGGTCCGATAGCGACGTTCGACCCCGGAAGCCATGCGCGGCCGGGGAGTTCGTCGTTCGCAACCCGTCCAAACCCGGACTCCCGAAGCCATCCCGAGCCGCAAACCAGCGGGCGGGCAGCTCCGTTCTCGATCTCAAGTAGCGCGAGGGCCTAGGGGCGTCCATTTCGATCGTGATGCTGGCTACGCCGGTCCGGCGTGACCACTCGTGTCACGGCTCGTCGCACTGTGGTGTACGGGCGCGTAATCCGTGTCCGACTCGAGCTCACGGTCCCGCCACCAGATGCAGCCACATCCCTTCCGAACCCACTTCGGGTGCCAACTGGTGATTGTCGTCACCGAAACCGGCGAGGTTCGTCCGAAGCGCCACGCTCAACCTGTCAATTGGATAGGCGCCGAGGATCTCCGAGACCCGCGTCGAGCCCGCTGGAGGCCCACTGTGGCCCGCGCACCGTCAGGCGATCATCCCGTCGAGCCGAGCAACGGGAGGGTCGAGCGACCTCACCACCATGGTGTGTTGACTGATGAGCAGACGGTTGCTGACAGGCTTCTCCGAACTGCTCGGCGACGACGTGAGCTCCGCTGAGCTGATCGCGCGCGCCGACGGCGAACTGGTCGACAGCCGCCCCGACCGCAGACCAAGCCGATCACGGTACGTCGCCGATGCCGGCGCCGATCACGGGCGCTGATGCTTCCCGCGGCAGATAGGCGAGGTCGAAGCAGGATGAGCCCAGCGCCGGCCGGCGTCCTGGAGGACGCCGACGGCGTGCACGCATGACCGTCGCCCTGCATCGCGCGCGCTGCGCGGTCGGCTACCCGTCGCCCCAGGATCGTCGCTCGGCGCAGCCCGCGATCCCCGCGCCGACGAGCAGCAGCAGCGCGACGATGTAGAGGCCGAGCAACACGATCGCCAGCAGCAGGAACAGCTGGACCGCCGCGAACCCGGCGGCCGCCGACACATACAGGCCGACGATCGCAGGCACCGTCTGGATCGCGAGGCCGCCGGGGATGCCGCCGAGCAGGGCCGAACGCCAGCGCATCCTCGTCAGCGGCGCGTAGCGGTAGATCGTCGCGAACACGAGCATCGAGCCGAGCGCGTTGAAGACGAGGAGCATCGGGCCGGGGAAGCCGCGACCAGGGCGCAGGTCATACGACAGGTTCGTCACGACGGAGATGCTCAGCGAAGCCAGGATGACCGCGACCGCGACGAGCGCGCCGAGGCCGAGGTTGCGGATCCGCCCGACGAGGATGCCGTGTCGGGGGACGTCGAGGATCCGAGACAGGCAGCGCTCGATGACGCCGATCCCGCCCGACGTCGTCCACAGCATCGCGAACAGCGCGAGCCCGATCAGCAGCGGCGAGTTGTCGCGCGTGCCGACGACGAGGCTGCGGATATCCGCGTGCAGGGCCTCGGGCAGGAAGCGGTTGAGCTGGTCGGCGACCGCGATCGCCGAGACGACGTCCTTCAGCAGCAGTGCCTCGAGCGCGGCGAGCCCGAGCGCGAACGGGGCCAGCGACAGCACGAGGTAGTAGGCCAGCGCGGGTACATCGTCGGCGATCCCCTCGCCCCAGTAGAAGTCGAACAGGCGCCGCGGGGTCGTCCAGATGTAGTGGGCGATGCTGTGTGGGTGGTGGCGTCGCGGGCGTCGCGCGGGCTCCTTCGCTGCCGGGCCGTCGGGCGCGTCGGTGATCGGCGCCGCGGCGGGAGCGGCGGCGACCGCCTCGCCGGGGGGCGGCACGATGCTCATGTGCGCAGTTCCCGGCGGATGACGAGCTTCAGCCCCGACCACGTCTCGTCGATCGCGCAGACCTTCACGTCAACCAGGCCGCGCGGCAGCGCCACGTCGCGCACGACGTCCTCCGTCATGTCGGTGGGCACGTTCGATGCACGCTTGGGCCAGGCTACCCAGATCATCCCGTTCTGCAGGAGTTTGGCGTGCAAACCTGCCAGCCGCCGCTCGAGCTCGGCGCGAGAGCGGACGAACAGCACGACGAGGTCGAGGTCGGCCACCGCGCGGGCCAGCACCCGCACGCCATCGGGCAACTCGCCGACGAGCGCCGTGAAGCCGTCGGGCGCCGCGACGTAGTGCACGCGCATCCCGGGCTTGAAGCCGAGCTTGCGCACGAGCGGCGTGCCGCTGTAGCCTGCCGGCGGGCCGCCGCGGTCGGCGGCCGTCACGAGCGCGCGCTCCAGCAGCAGTCTGCCACCCTCACCACGCCTCCGCCGCCAGCTCGGCGATGACGCGCGACAGCTGCCCGCCCTGCCAGGCGAGCGGCGACTTGCCGGCCTCCTCGACGAGCAGCCGGCCTCGAGGCAGCAGCTCCGCATAGGCCTCGCCGAGCGCCAGCGGATGGCCGGGGTCCGCCTCGTCGCGGCTGGCCACGACGACCGCCGGGCACTCGATCTGCTCGAGCGCGTGAAGGTCCACGAACGGCCGCGACCGCGGGACGACGCGCATCGCGTCGGCGACGGCATCGAAGTGCTCGTGGCGCGCGATGCTCTGGCGCACGAACGTCGCGACCGACTCGCGCCACAAGGGGTCCAGGCGCTCGATCCCATAGGCGGCGAGATAGCCCTCGACGCCGTCGCGCCGGATCCCATCCGACAGCGCGTCGTAGCGATCCAGGCGCCCGTCGCCGTCGAAGCTCACCGGGTCGTAGGCCGGCGTGATGACGACGAGGCCGGCGACGCGCTCGGGCTGATCGAGCGCAAGGCGCAGGATCGTATGCGCGCCCATCGACCCGCCGGCGAGCACGGCGCGCTCGATCTCGAGGCCGTCGAGGATGGCCGCGAGGTCGGCGCTGAGCTCGTCGTAGCGATAGTCCTCGGTCGACGGGGCCGGCATCGAGACGCCATGGCCACGGGCGTCGTAGCTGATGACGCGGTGCCCGCTGCGCTGCAGCGAGCGCGAGCCCATGACGACGTAGCGGCGCGTGCTCGAGAGGCCGTGCAGCAGCACGACGGGGATCCCCTCACCGTCGTCGGTGAGAGCCAGGGTCACGCCCGCGGCGGCGATCGAGCGGTCGCTCATCGCAGAAGCCTTGCAGCCCCGGCGGCCGGGGGTGATCGCGCTCCCCCCGTTGGTGGGTGGCGAGCGCCGCGATCGGCAGGGATCGTGGCCTCGACCACCACCTACTCCCGGAGAAACCATGCGCAAGATCGCCGTCCTGCTGTTCACCGCCGCCGCGCTCGCCGCCACCGCGCAGCCCGCCGCCGCCGACGTGCCTGCGACCACGACGTACTCGACACACGGATCGGTCAGGACCTACACCTGCGTCACGCCCTACACCGGCGGCGTCTTCGGCCAGTTCGGCGCGTGGGGCGACTACATCGACGGCTGCACCGTGCGCCTCTACTGCCCGTCGACGAGCTACACGTGCACCGCCTCGGAGGAGACATCGATCGCGACGAAGGCCTACCGTGGTGAGCGCGTGACGCAGAACGCGCGGCTGCGCGTCTTCAACACGTCAGGGGCACTCGTCTGGTGGCGCGACCGCAGTTGCGCCGACAGCGACTTCTGCGTCGACCGCGACGCGATCCGAATCTGGGGCGGCGAGTCGGCATCCGTGCAGTGCAACGGCGTGCGGCAGCACACCGCTGACAACACGGCCAACAACTGGTGCACGGTCACCATGGACGTCGCCGGGTAGCGCCGCCGTCGACGCCGAAATCGACGCCCATGTATCACGCGGCGCCGGCGCGTCTCTTCCAGTCCGGCGACGCGCCGGCGTCGGCCACACCGTGAGCTGAGGCTTCGCATGCACTACCGACCGATGGACGGCGATCCCGAGGATCCACGGCTCAGCCGCCTGGTCCCCGATGACTGGGAGCACGTCGAGAAGTACCCGCTGAGCGCGGTCGCGTCGACCGCTCCGAAGAAGGTCCCGTGCTCGGGATCAACTGGTACAGCGAGATGGACAAGCCCAAGAAGGACGACAAGAGCGGCGACTACTTCATCGTCGGCGCGAAGAAGCTGACGAAGATCCGCGGCGGCCACTGCGTCTGCCTCGAGCCCGGCGGCCAGCCCGACCAGGATGCCTGGTGGAAGTTCTACGACCAGGGCCAGGAGGGCGCCTGCGTCGGCTTCGGCTGGTCGCGCTGCATGACGATCCTCAACAAGGGCGAGCACTACGCCGCGCGCTGGCTGTGGGACCGCGCAAAGGAGACCGACGAGTGGCCCGAGAGCAACCCCGGCGACGACGAGGGCACATCCGTCCGCGCCGCCGGCAACGTGCTGACGAAGAAGGGCCACGTCAGCCGGCGAAACTCGACGTCGCACGGCGACTTCGTCAAGCGCGGCACCTGCACGCCCAACGTCAAGCAGGGCATCGTCAGGTACCGCTGGGCGAGCACGGTCGACCAGGTTCACGTCATGCTCGAGAACGGCAAGGCCAACCGCCTCGGCGCCGTTCCCGTCCTGAACTCGTGGGGCACGGGCTACCCGCACCGCGTCTGGATGCCCGACGACGTCCTCGCCCGCCTCATCAAGGAGGACGGCGAAGCCGCGATCCCGACCGATCGCTGACCGCGGCCCCGGCCCGCCGAGATGGGCGGGCCGGGGTGAATACCCTTGCCCGCATGACCGTCATCGATGTGAACGAGGCCGATTTCGAGGCCGAGGTGCTGAACCGATCCAGCGAGATTCCGGTCGTCGTGGACTTCTGGGCGCCCTGGTGCGCGCCGTGCCGCGCGCTTGGCCCGTCGCTCGAGAAGGCGGCCGCGGAGCGCGAGGGCAAGATCGTCCTGGCGAAGATCGACACCGACGAGAATCCGGGCCTGTCGGAGCTGTTCGGGATTCAGCGCATCCCCGCGGTCAAGGCCTTCCAGAACGGCGAGGTGGTCGCCGAGTTTGTCGGCGGCCTGCCGCCCGCGCAGGTCGAGAAGTTCTTCGACGGGCTCGTCCCGTCGGAGTCCCAGATCCTGCTCGAGGCCGGCGACGAGGCGTCGCTGCGCAAGGCGCTCGAGCTCGATCCGAAGAACGTCGACGCGTCCTTCGCGCTCGCCCAGCTGCTGTACCGCGCGGGTGACACCGAGGGCGCGCTGGCGCTCGTCGACAAGCAGCCCGGCAACTTCCGCGCGGCCGGCCTCGTGGCTCGCATCGAGCTCGAGCGCGATCCGTCGCCGCAGCTCGGCGCCGCGCTCGCGCTGCTCGACGGCGGCGAGCTCGAGGCGGGGCTCGACGCGCTGCTCGCCCTGCTCGCGGCCAAGGACGCCGGCGGCGACCACATCCGCCGCGTCATCGTCGCGATCCTCGACGAGCTCGGCGTCGATCACCCGCTCGCCCGCGAGACGCGCCGCAAGCTCGCCGCCGCGCTGTACTGACGGGGTGGCCGTCAAAACGTCCAGTATGTGGACGTTTCGAACGGGACCACCTTCGCTTCACCCACGACTTATATAAGCGGCTTGCCTGATATTATGAACCAGCTCGCTCGCAACGCGGGCGGGACGATCGAGGCCTGCGACCAGCCGCACGGCTTCGACGCGACCTGGGAGTACGGCGGCGAGGTGAGCTGGATCGAGCTGCGCCTCTCCGACGAGCCCGGCGGCGCCGGCACGACGTTCGAGCTCACGCACATCGCCCACGTCGACGACAGCCGCTGGACGGAGTTCGGCCCGGGTGCGGTCGGCGTCGGCTGGGATCTCGCCATGGTCGGCTTCGCGAAGCACCTCGCATCCGGAGAGCAGATCGATCTCGATGCCGGCATGGCATGGACGGCGTCCGAGGACGGCCTGCGGTTCATCACGCTCAGCAGCGAAGGGTGGCACGACGCGAGCGTCGCCGCCGGAACGGACGCCGCGCAGGCGCGCGCCGCAGCCGATCGCGCCACCGCCGCCTATACCGGCACGCCCACGAGCTGACCGCGGCGGCCTACCGCGGCGCCGCCCGCCGGCTGACCGCGGCGGCCTTCACCGCGCCGCCCGCAGGCTGACCGCGGCGGCCACCACCGCGCCGCAGGCTGACCGCACCTCGCCGACGACGGGGGTGTTGCGGCGACGCTAGGCCGGCGTCGCGGCGGCGTGCTCGGTGACGAGCCGCGCGGCATGCTCGGGCTGCTCCCAGAAGAACAGGTGCCCGACGGCGTCGAGCAGCTCGAGCCGCGCGCCCGGCACGAGGCCGGCGACGATCTCGCCGTTGGCGGCGACGAGCATCTGATCCGCGGTGCCGTGCACGACGAGCGTGGGCGCCGTGATCTGCGACAGCCGTTGGCTCGTGTCGTGGGCAATGATCGCCTGCACCTGCAGCAGCGTCATCGGCAGCGCCATGCGGTACTGCGAGGCGACCGCGGCGAACGCCTCGAAGTTGCCCTCGGCCGCCGCGAAGTCCGCGGAGACGTTGAAGTCCCAGCCGGTGCGGACGATGCGATCGGCATCGCCGGACAGGATCACCATCGCGAGCTGCTGGACGACCGCGTCGTCGGTGAACTTCGAGCCCGTCCCGCCGCAGTACGTCGAGCCGAGCGTCAGCGTGAGGACGCGCTCGGGCGCGCCGATGGCGATCTCCTGCGCGACCATCCCGCCCATCGAGATCCCGAGCACGTGCGCGCGCTCGATCTCGAGCGCGTCGAGCAGCGCGATCGCATCCTCGGCGAGGCGGGCGATCGTGAACGGCGCCTCGTTGGCGGCACTGCGCCCGACGCCGCGGTGGTCATAGAGGATGAGCTCGAAGTGGCGCTCCAGCGCGGTCAAGAACGGCTCGCCCCAGTGCAGGCTGTGGCCGGACATGCCCATCACCATGAGCAGCGGCTCGCCCGCGCCGCGGCGCTCGTAGTAGAGCTCGGTGTCATTGACGGAGATCGTCGGCATGCGCGCAGAACGCTACAGCGGCAGCGCGAGCTGGTCCGCCGGCTCGACGACCTCGCCCGTCTCGAAGGCGGCGACGCGCACGCCGAGCAGGCGCACCGGGCGCGCCGGCGCGTACTCGCGCAGCAGCTCGACGGCGACGCCGGCGACCGTCGCGGCATCGTTCGTGAACGTGCCGATCGTCCGCGCCCGCGTCACGGTCGTGAAGTCGTCGAGGCGCACCTTGATCGCGACGTTGCGGCCGCGCCGCTCCTGCGCGGCGAGCCGCTCGCAGAGCTGGCCGGTGAGATCGACGAGGATCGCCTCCAGGCGGGCAGCGTCGGCGATGTCGATGTCGAACGTCGTCTCGCGCGACTCCGACACCGCGACCCGCACGGGCGTCAGCACCGCGGAGCCCTCGAAGCGCGCGCGGGCCTGCAGGTCCGGGCCGTGGTTTGAGCCGAACTCCGCGCTCAGCAGCTCGGCAGGCGCCGCGGCGAGCGCCGCCAGCGTCGTCAGGCCGAGGCGCTCGAGCCGCGCAACCGTCTTCGGCCCGATGCCCGGGACGAGCCCGGGCGAGTGGCCGCCAAAGCGCTCGCACGCCCGTTCGCGCGTCAGCACGACGAACCCGCGCGGCTTCTCGGCATCCGAACAGACCTTCGCGACGAGCCGATTCGGGCCGATCCCGATCGAGCAGTCAAGCCCGGTCTCAGCGCGGATCTCCTCGACGAGCCGGCGCATGGCGGCGCGCGGCGAGAGCAGCCCGTCGAGGTCCAGGTAGGCCTCGTCGAGGCCGACGACCTCGACGCGCTCGACCTGCGCGCGCACGCGATCCATGACCTTCTGCGACGCCGCGCGGTAGGCGGCGAAGTCCGGCGCCACGAGGACCGCGTCCGGGCACAGCCGGCGCGCCCGGGCCGTCGGCATCGCCGAGCCGACGCCGAAGCGGCGCGCCTCGTAGGAGGCCGTCGTGACGACGGCGCGCGGTCCCGATCCCGACACGATCACGGGCAACCCGCGCAGCTCGGGCCGGCGCTGGAGCTCGACGCTCGCGTAGAACGCGTCGATGTCGAGGTGGGCGATCGGAGCCATCGTGCACACACGATGACGAATGCTCCGGAGGTCGTCCGTAGAATCGATCGGCATGAGCCACGGCGACAGGATCTCCGCGCTCGATGCGAGCTTCTTGGCGCTCGAGAAGGCCGGGGCCCGGCTGCACGTCGCCTCGGTGACGATCTTCGACGGCCCGCCACCGACCTGGGACGAGCTGCGCGAGCATGTCGAGGCGCGCCTGCACCTCGTGCCGCGCTTTCGCCAGCGCCTCGCCGAGGTGCCGCTGAACCAGGGCCGCGCCGTATGGGTCGACGATCCGCACTTCAACCTGCGCTACCACCTGCGCCACGCCGGGCTGCCGGCGCCCGGCGACGAGGCGCAGCTCCAGATCCTCGCCGGTCGGCTCTTCGCCGAGCCGTTGGATCGCACGAAGCCGCTATGGGAGATGTGGCTCGTCGACCGCCTCGGGTCCGGAGGCTTCGCGCTCATCGCCAAGAGCCACCACGCGCTCGTCGACGGGATCTCCGCGCTCGACATCACCGGCGCCCTGTTCGACGCAGAGCCCGATGCCGCGCCGGCGCCCGCCGGCGGCGACCACTGGGTCGCGCGCCCCCTCCCCACCCACGCCCAGCTGCTCTCAGACGCGCTCATCGAGCGCGCGACGCACCCGCAGGACGTCGCCGGCAACGCGCGCGTCATGCTCGGCGCCCCGCGCCGCGTCGCCGAGCGCGCCCGCGAGCGCCTGCAGGCGTCGGGCGCGCTCGCGTTCGCCGGGCTCGAGCCGCTGCCGCGGACGCCGCTGAACGTTCGCGTCGGCCCGCACCGCCGCTATACCTGGGTCGACGCGGAGCTGTCGGAGCTGCGCGCGATCAAGGACTCGCTCGGCGGCAGCGTCAACGACGCCCTGCTGGCGGTCGTCGCCGGCGCGCTGCGCCGCTACCTCGACCATCGCGGCGTCGACACGCGCGATCTCGTTCTGCGCGCGCTCGTCCCGATCGCGGTTCTGAGCGACGGCGCCGGCACGACGGAGATCGCCCCCGTGCCGGTCGCGCTGCCGATCGGAATCGAGGACCCCGTCGCGCAGTTCCAGGCCATTCACGAGGCGACCGAGCAGCTCGACGGCACGATCCACGCCGTCGACGCGCGCACGCTCGCCGAGCTCGCGGGCTTTGCGGCCCCGACGATCATGAGCCAGGCCGCGCGCCTGCAGCAGAGCCAGCGCGGCTTCGACCTCGTCGTCACGAACCTTCCCGGCCCGCAGGAGCCGCGTTACCTGCTCGGCCGGCGCCTGCGAGCGCTATACCCGGTCGTGCCGATCACGGGCCATCAGGCGCTCGGGATCGCGGTCATGAGCTACGACGGGCACCTCGGCTTCGGGCTGCTCGCCGACTACGAGGCGCTCGCCGACCTCGACGTGCTCGCCGCCGAGCTGCGCTCAGCGATCGATGCACTCGCCGCCGGAGCGTCGATCCCGCGGCGGGCGGCGCGCGGCCGGCGTAGGGCCGCAGCCGGCGCCCAGCGCGCGCCGGCGACCGGCGCCACAACCGCGCCGTCGAGCTGATGCCCCGACGCATCGCCGTCGCCGTCGCCGCGTTGCTGCTCGCCGCCGCGGGAGTCGCCGCGGCGCTCTCGTACTTCAACGCGCGTGACGACGCAACCGTGAACCGCTCCGCGGGCCCCGGCAAGCCCCGCGCCGCGGGCGCGCGACCGGTCGTCGCCGCGGGCAACGTCGTGCTGCTGTTCAGCGACGAGCGCGAGACGACGGCGCTGCGCGCGCTCGCCACGGACATCGGCGGACCCGCGACGCCCGCCCTCCAGAAGGTCGGCCAGGCCGTTATCGTGCGCCGCCAGACCGGCGTCAAGTCGCCGGTCGTCGCCGTCACGAAGAACCGCCGCTTCGACGCGGCGGGCACCGAGGACCCGGCGCTGCGCGGCTTCGTCGAGTACTGGCTCGGCCGCGACCCAAACCCGTGAGCGTCGCCCCGCTGCGCATCGCGCTCGCACAGTTCGATGCCGTCGTCGGCGACATCGCGGGCAACGAGGCGCGCATCGGCGAGCTCATCGGCGACGCCCGCGACGGCGGCGCGCAGCTCGTGTGCTTCCCCGAGCTCGCGCTGACGGGATACCCGCCCGAGGACCTGCTGCTCAAGGAGCACTTCCTCGCCGACACGCGCGCGGCACTCGAGCGCCTCGCCGCGGACAGCCACGGGATCGTCGTGGTCGTCGGCTACCCCGAGCGCGCCGAGGACGTCCACAACGCCGCCGCGATCCTCGCCGACGGCGACGTGCGGGCCAGCTACCGCAAGCTGCACCTGCCCAACTACGGCGTCTTCGACGAGCTGCGCTACTTCCAGCCGGGCGTGCGCGGCGCGACGTTCGAGGTCGACGGCGTCAAGGTCGGGCTGACGATCTGCGAGGACATCTGGCAGCCCGGCCCGCCGCTGTCGGACGAGGCGCTCGCCGGCGCGCGGCTGATCGTGAACATCTCCGCCTCGCCCTACCACGCGGGTAAGGGCCTCGAGCGCGAGCGGATGATCGCGCAGCGCGCGCGCGACGACCTCGCGGCCGTCGCCTTCTGCGGGCTCGTCGGCGGGCAGGACGAGCTCGTCTTCGACGGCCACTCCGTCGTCGTCGACCACGAGGGCATGGTGCTCGCCCGCGCGCCGCAGTTTCAGGAGGCGCTGCTGTTCGCCGACGTCGACACCGACGCGGCCGGATCGGCTCGGCTGCGCGACACGCGCCGCCGCGCACCAGCGGGAGCGGGCCGCGCCCTCGTCGACGAGCTCGGCTCGTTCACGGTCCATGAGCGCCCTCGCGACGCGACGTTGGCCCAGGCCTCGGTCGCTGCTCTGCTGCATGAGGTCGAGGAGGTCTACGCGGCGCTCGTGCTCGGCACGCGCGACTACGTGGCGAAGAACGGCTTCCATCACGCCGTGCTCGGGCTGAGCGGCGGCATCGACTCGACGCTCGTCGCGCTGATCGCCGTCGATGCACTCGGCGCGGACGGCGTGACGTGCGTGACGATGCCCTCGCCGTACTCGTCGCAGGGCACGCTCAGCGATGCCCGCACGCTCGCCGCGAACCTCGGCGTCGAGCTGCTCGAGCTGCCGATCGCGCCGATGATGGACGGCTTCGCTGCCGCGCTTGCCGAGCCGTTCGCCGGGCGCGAGCCCGACCTCACCGAGGAGAACCTGCAGGCGCGCATCCGCGGCAACCTGCTGATGGCGCTGTCGAACAAGTTCGGCTGGCTCGTCCTGACGACCGGCAACAAGTCGGAGATGTCCGTCGGCTACTCGACGCTGTACGGCGACAGCGCGGGCGGCTTCGCCGTCATCAAGGACGTCCCCAAGCAGCTCGTCTACCGTCTCGCGCGCCACCGCGACGAGCGCGAGGGCGGCGGGCTCGTGCCCGCGGATCTCTTCACGCGCCCACCGTCGGCGGAGCTTCGCCCCGACCAGCGCGACGACGACTCCCTGCCGCCCTACGACGTGCTCGACGCGATCCTCGAGGGCTATGTCGAGCGCGATCTCGGCCGCGATCAGCTCGTCGCGCGCGGCTTGCCCGCGGCCGACGTCGATCGCGTCATCCGGCTCGTCGATCTCGCGGAGTACAAGCGCCGCCAGCAGCCCCCCGGCATCAAGATCACGACGCGCGCGTTCGGGCGTGACCGCCGCGTGCCGATCACGAACCGCTACCGCGGCTGACGCCGGCGCCGCGGGCTCAGCCCGGCGCGGGCGCGGGCGCGGGCGCGTCGCGTTGCAACGGCCGCACGGCGATCGTCATCCGCGACAGCGCGCACAGGCGGCCGTCGTCGTCGGAGATCTCGACGTCCCAGATCCACGTCGTGCGGCCGCGGTGGCGGCGCTGCGCGCGACCGTGGATCGTGCCGCTCGTGATCGGCCTCAGAAACGAGGTCTGGTTGGACAGGCCCATCGCCGCGTTGCCCTGCGCGATCACCGCGACCGCGGTACCGACCGATGCCAGCGTCTCGGCGATCGCCGCGAAGACGCCGCCGTGCACGAGCCCGAACGGCTGACGCAGCTCGTCGCGCACCGCCAGCCGAGAGGTGACGAGCTCGTCCGTGCACTCCAGCAGCTCATGACCGAGCAGCGCATCGAAGCCGACCGGATGCGCGAGGAGCGATGCCTTGTCCATTGCCCGCGGACCCTACCGTGGCCGTTCGCCGCGCCGGTCTCGTGGCGCGAGGCGAACGGCTAGGGTTGCGCCGGATGGCAAGCCTCGACAGCCTCACCGACCCGCAGCGCGCGATCCTGCAGCTACTGCTCAAGCGGGGCAAGTCCTACGACGAGATCGCGACGCTGCTGAAGCTCGATGCCGGCGCGGTGCAGTCGCGCGCTCAGGGCGCGGTCCGCGCGCTCGGTCCAGACGCCCCGGACATCGGCGCCGACCACCGCGCCGAGATCGCCGACTTCCTGCTCGGACAGCAGTCCGCGTCGCGGCGCGCCGCGACGCGAGAGTTCCTCGAGGACTCCGCCGACGGGCGCGTATGGGCGCGCGCGGTCGCAGCCGCGCTGCGACCGCTCGCCGACGACGGCGGCCTCCCCGACATCCCCGCCGAGCCGGCGGAGGTCGACGAGGCGTTCGAGGCGCTCGACCGCCGCAAGGCGCGCCAGCTACAGGTCGCGAGCAGCTCGGCGCTCGGCGGCCGGATCTTCTTCGCCGCGCTCGGCCTACTCGTCGCGCTCGGCCTGATCGTCGTATTCGGCATCCTCCCCAAGGGCGACGGCGGCGGCGACGGCACGACCTCGACGATCGTGCGGACAACCGCCACGACGCCGAAGGAGACGCCGAAGGTCGTCGCCGAGGGCGTTCTGCGCCCACCGAAGGGTTCGAGCTCCGCGGCCACCGGCCAGATGGGAATCGTCGCCTACGTCGCGGCGAACCAGTACAAGCTGCTGATCGCGGCGAAGAAGGTCAAGCCGCCACCGAAGGGGACCGCGTACGGCGTCTGGCTCTACACGAGCCGCTCCGACGCGCAGTTCGTCGGCTTCCCGAAGGCCCCGGTATCCGCCGCCGGCGAGCTCAGCGTCGTCGCCGATCTCTCCCCCGACACCCGCAACTATCGCGAGGTGCTGCTCACGGAGGAGAAGGTCGAGAAGCCGACTGCTCCCGGCAAGATCGTCCTGCGCGGCACGCTGCTCGTCGGCCAGCAGACCCAGACCCAGACCCAGACGCAGCCCGGCTGAGCGCGCGGGCCGCAGGCCCGGTCATGGCGTGGCCGCGCTACTCCTCGGAGTCGTAGTCGATCAGCGAGTGGACGACGTGTGGCGCGAGTGCTTCGCGCCCGCCGAGGAACGACAGCTCGATGAGAAACGCACAGCCGACGACCTCGCCGCCGAGCTGCTCGACGAGCCTGCACAGCGCGCGCGCCGTGCCGCCCGTCGCGAGCAGGTCGTCGTGCACGAGCACGCGCGAGCCCGGGCCGACCGCGTCGACGTGCAGCTCGAGCGCGTCGGCTCCGTACTCGAGCGAGTAATCGGCGCTGACCGTGTCGTGCGGCAGCTTGCCGGGCTTGCGCGCCGGCGCGAAGCCCGCCCCGACCTCACGCGCCACGGCCGGTCCGAGCAGGAAGCCGCGGGCCTCGGCGCCGATGATGACGTCGGGCCGCAGGTCGCGGGCGATCGCCGACAGCCCCTGCACGGCCAGGTTCATGCCGTCGGCGCTCGCGAGCAGCGGCGTGATGTCGCGGAACATGATCCCGGCCTTGGGGAAGTCCGGGATCGATCGGATGTAGCTCTCGAGCGAGCCTTCGTCGGCGGTCATCGGTCTGCCTCCGGGGTCGTCAGTTCGCGATCCGGCGCAGATCGCGGATCAACAGCAGGTGCTTGAGGTGCGAGGCGACGGCGGCGAGGTTCTCGAGCGCCTCAAGCGCCTCCTTGCGGCGCTCGGGATTGCGCGAGCGCAGTGCCGGGGCGAGGATCTGCTGCAGGAGCGCAGCCTCGCGGTCGGCGGACGAGCGGAAGACGCGCAGGTTGCGACCGCCGACGCCGTAGCGGGCGAGCTCGGTGACGGCGCGGATGATCTCGCGCTCGGTCTCGTCGTAGTAGTGCGTGCCGGCGCGGCTCTCGCCCTTGATGACGCCGTAGTCCTCGAGCTCCTTGACGAGCTCGGCGTTCGCGCGCGTGTCCTCGAGCACGTCGTCGAGCGCGTACATGGCGCCGCCGTCCTGGACCGACACGCTCGCGCGCCGCTTGCGCTTGCCGGCGCCGGCCGTGCTCGCGCCGGAGGTGACCGTCGCCTCGGGGTCGCCGCGGCCCGAGGCGAGCTCCTGGCGGATGACGCGCAGCGGCAGGAACTCGTCGCGCTGCAGACGCAGGATCGTGCGCAGCCGCACGACGTCCGACGGGCTGTAGAGCCTGTAGCCGCCGGGCGTGCGACGCGGGTTCAGCAGCTTCTGATCCTCGAGGTAGCGAATCTTCGAGATCGATATGTCCGGGAACTCCTGCGCGAGGGCCTTGCAGACGGCACCGATCGTCATCGACTTCTGCGGTCGTACGGCGTCGATGTCGCCGCCGTCCAGGGGCAGCGTCTGTTCGCTCGGCACGGCGTCGGTCACCGCGACAGGAACGTGAGCTTGTACTTGCCGACCTGCAGCTCGTCGCCGTCCACGAGGTGGTGCGTCTCGATCCGATGGCGGTTGACGTACGTGCCGTTCAGCGAGCCGAGGTCGTCGAGATGCCAGTCGCCGCCGCGGCGCACGATGAGCGCGTGGTCGCGCGACACCGTGACGTCGTCGAGGAAGACCGCGCTGTCGGGTCGCCGCCCGATGTTGATGCGGTCGTCATGCAGCGCGAAGCTCTCGCCCACGCGCCCGCCGCCCGCGCGGATGACGAGGGCCGCGCCCTCGGCCGCGACGACGTCCTCGAGCTCGACCGGGATCAGGTCGCCGGTCTCGTCGATGCGGTACGTCGCCGTGACCGGGTCCTTCTGCGTCTCCGTCGGGCCGACGTAGGCGCCGCACTTCTGGCAGTAGTTGGCGCCCTCCGCGTTGACGAATCCGCACTCGGGGCAGTGGAGCGCCATCACTCCTGGGACGTGCGCCCCGCCAGGATGTCCGTGAGGCGCTGCACATCGGCGCCCGATATGAGGTCCTCGCCGTTCTCGTTCTTCTTGCGCAGGCGGTTCACGAGCTCCGCGCGCAGGATGTCGATCTTGCCGTGCAGGATGCGCCGGCGGTAGGACACCTCGACCTCCTCCTGGGTGAGCTGCTGAATGAGGTCCTTCAGCTCCTGGTCTGCAAGCGAACCAAGGTCGGGGAACGTGTCCATCGAAGTGCTCTCCTCTACGAAAAGTAATGCCATCGGGGCCGACGCGAGCATACCAGCGCGCATCCGGCCTTCAAGCTCAGCTTGACACTGAGACGGTCGACGCTTCGGCCGATTGGACAGAAGTCGAACCGGGATGGCAGTGAGACCCTCCGCGTGGACAAGGCGCCAGAGCCTCCGAATCTGCTTCGATGGGAGTCGGCCATAGCCGTAGCGGCGGTCGTCACCACTCGTCCGCGAACCGTGACCCGACTGTACATCTGTCATCGCAGTTGCGATGCGTCCGCGATAGCCCATACCATCTTCCCTTCCAGCCCCCCGTGACGTATTGTTAGGCGACCCTAACACTCTCCCTTGAGCTTGATTCCAACCGCCGCCACCTCCCTGCACTCCACGCTCGCCGAGTCCGAGTTCGACGACGGCGCCGCGGCGGCTCCCGGCACGCTCGCCCGCATGCGCCAGATGCGGGCGCTGCGCGAGCGCGGTTACAGCCTCGACGAGATTGCCCTGCAGTTCGGCGTCTCGCGCGAGCGGGTGCGCCAGATCCTGCGCGCCTACGGTGCGCCCGATCCGGAGCTCGTTGCCGACGCTCGCCGCCGGCGCGCCTCCGAGCAGGCCGAGGCGCGGGTCGACGAGCTGCTGGCGATGTGGCGTTCGGGGACCGAGGCGGGCAGCGCCGCCGCGACGCTCGGGCTGCAGGGCGCGGCCTGCCGCAGCACGATCGCGCGCTTTGCCACGGAGGTCGACAGGGCGGCCCGCAAAGCGAGCCTGTCGGGCGTGCGCGGGGCCAAGACCTACTCCGAACGCGACATCCTCGTCGCCCTGCGCGCCGTCGCCGCCGGCCTCGGGCGTGTCCCGAGCGCGAAGGAGTACGCGCTCCTCGCCCGCGGCCTGGAGCTTCCGAGCCTGCCCACGGTGCTCAACCGCCTCGGCGGCTGGACGCGCGCCGTGCAGGCGGCCGGGCTGACGCCGATCGCCGCAGCCTCCGAGTCCGCCCGCCGTCGGCGCTGGACCGACAGCGCCTGCTGGGCCGCGCTGCGGCGTGTCGTCGAGGAGCTCGACGAGGTCCCGACAGTGCTCTCCTACGAGCGCCACGCCGCCGGGCGCCACGACCTTCCCTCGTCGGCCACGCTGCGCAACCGGCTCGGGCGCTGGAGCGCGATCTCCGCCCAGCTCGCCGCCGAGCGCGAGCTCGCGACCTACACGCAGGCGGCCGGCTTCCCCGTTTCACTGCCCGAGTTGCCGTTCGGTGGGCTGTTCTCCCCCGCCGAGATGCTCAACCTGCCGAGTTGAGCTCGGATCTTCCGAGCTGACGCTGCGCGTCGCGCACGTACAGCACGACGGCGTAGTACGACAGCACGAGGCCGATGTAGAGCAGCACCGCGGCAAGCGTCTTGAGGCCGACGAGGCCGAAGAAGATCGCCGACATCGTCGGCCAGACGGCCGCGCGCCCAGGCCAGTTGATCTTCAGCTCATAGCCCTTGCGCAGCGCGAGGTTGCCGGCCACGAGCAGGAACAGCTCGCGCGCGACGAGCAGCGTGATCGCCCAGCGCGGCAGCAGCTCGAAGTACCAACAGACGCCAACCCCGGAGACGACGAGCAGGCGGTCGACGATCGGGTCCAGCAGCGCGCCGAAGCGGCTGTACTGGCCGGTGATCCGCGCCGCCATGCCGTCGAAGTAATCGCTCCACGAGATGACCGCGAAGATCACGGCGGGCAGCGCGTCGGTACCGGACTCGGAGCCGAGCGCGAGCACGACGAAGATCGGGATCAGCGCGAGGCGGACGAAGCCGATCGCGTTCGGGATCGTCTTCACGTTCCACGGCTGGCCGGCGAGCGTCTCGGGCGGCGGCGGCCCGGAGCGATCGAGGCCGGTCAGCCGCCTGAACGTCAGCTTCGCGCGCTGCACCGTCGCCGCGGCGGAGCCCGCCGAGGCGCCGTCCGCGTCCGCTGCGCCGGCGTCGGCTGGCGCTACTCGATCGTCGGCCACAGCGCCCGCACCGCCTCGACGGTCCCTTCGAGCGGGACGCCGCCCTCCACGTCGCGCAGGCCGCGACGGATCTGCGCCTCCGCGGCACCGGCCTCCAACGAGCGCCGCCCGACCGTCAGCCGCAGCGGGCATCCGAGCAGCTCGGCATCGGCGAACTTCGCGCCCGGACCGCCGTCGCGGTCCTCGAGCAGCACGTCGTAGCCCGCCGCGCGCAGCTCGTCGTACATCCGCTCCGCCGCCGCGAGCTCGCCGCTTCCGGCCTTGCCGAGCGACACGATCTCGATGTCCCACGGGGCCAGCGCCTTCGGCCACGCGATCCCCTTCTCGTCGCCGAGCTGCTCGACGGCCGAGGCGGCGATGCGGGCGGGTCCGATGCCGTAGGAGCCCATCCAGATGAGCTGCGCCGTGCCGCTCTCGTCGAGATAGGAGGCGCCGAGGGGCTCGGAGAAGCGCGTGCCGAGCTTGAAGATGTTGCCGATCTCGATCGCCGGCTCGATCGTGATCTCGTGGCCGTCGACGGTGTCGCCGGCCTCGACCGAGCGCACGTCGGCACGCTCGAACGCGAAGTCGCGGCCCGGCTGCACGCCGCGCAGGTGATGGTCGGCCACGTTTGCGCCGACGACGTAACCGCCGTCCAGCACGGCGTCGTCGAGCAGCACGCGAACGTTCGCGCCGACGGGGCCGAGGAAGCCGGGCGGGCCGATCTTCGCGCGCACCTCCTCGTCGCCGGCGGGGCGGAACGTCGCGCCCAGCGCGTTCGCGAGCTTGATCTCGTTGACGCGATGGTCGCCACGCACGAGCACGAGCACGAGGCCACGTCCCTCGGCGACGACCGGAAACGCCTTCAGCAGCGCACCGGCGGGCAGGCCGAGCTGGCGCGAGACGTCCTCGATCGTCGTCGCGCCCGGGGTGTGCACGCGCTCGGGCGCGGGCAGCGGATCGGGCAGCGCGACCGGCTGCGCGTCGGCGCTGGCGACCTCGACGTTCGCCGCGTAGCCCGGCGCGAGCGCGACATCGTTCTCGCCGGCTCCGCACGGGGCCATGTACTCGTGCGCGCCGAAGCCGCCCATCATCCCGACATCGGACTCGACGCTGTACCACTCCAGGCCGCAGCGCTCGAAGATCCTGTCGTAGGCGCGCGCATACTCCTCATACGCGGCGTCGAGCCCGTCGCGATCACGGTCGAAGGTGTAGGCGTCCTTCATGATGAACTCGCGCGTGCGCAGGACGCCCGCGCGGGGGCGCGGCTCGTCGCGCTCCTTCGTCTGGAAGTGATAGAGGCTGAACGGCAGGTCGCGGTAGGAGCGCACGAGCTGGGCGACGTGCAGCGTCACGCATTCCTCGTGCGTCATCGCGAGCACCATGTCCGCGCCCTTGCGATCCTTGAGCTTGAAGAGCTCGTCGATCTCATAGCGCCCGGTGCGCCGCCAGGGGTCGGCCGGCATGAGGACCGGCATCAGCAGCTCCTGGCCGCCGATCGCATCGAGCTCCTCGCGAATGATCTGCTCGATCTTGCGATGCACCTTCCAGCCGGCGGGCAGCCACGTCCACAGCCCCGAGCCGACCTGGCGGATGAGGCCCGCGCGCACCATGAGCTTGTGCGAGAGCGCCTCCGCGTCGGCGGGCGGCTGGCGTTCGGTGGGCAGCAGAACTTGGCTGAGACGAGTCATGGGTGAGCAGCAAGCCTACGGGTAGAGTCAGCCACAAAGACCGACGACCGAGGAGACAGCCCAATGGCCTACGAGGTACCCGCCCTTCCGTACCCATACGACGCGCTGGAGCCGCACATCGACGCGCAGACGATGACCATCCACCACGACAAGCATCACCAGGCGTACGTGGACAAGGTCAACGCCGCACTCGAGGGGACCGAGTTCGCTGACAAGCCGATCGAGGAGATCGTCGCGAACCTCGACACCATCCCGGAGGACAAGCGCGGCCCCGTTCGCAACAACGGCGGCGGCCACTACAACCACTCGCTGTTCTGGGAGACGATGAGCCCCGACGGCGGCGGCGCACCCGACGGCGAGCTCGCTGCAGCGATCGACGCGGCGTTCGGCTCGTTCGACGACTTCAAGGCGAAGTTCGAGGCCGCAGGCGTCGGCCAGTTCGGCTCCGGCTGGGCCTGGCTCGTGCTCGACGGCGGCTCGCTCGCCATCACGAGCACACCCAACCAGGACAACCCGATCACCGCCGGCAAGACGCCGCTGCTCGGCAACGACGTCTGGGAGCACGCGTACTACCTCACGTACAAGAACGCCCGTCCGGCCTACCTCAAGGCCTGGTGGAACACGGTGAGTTGGGCGAAGGTCGCCGAGCGCTTCAGCGCCGCAGGCGCCTGACCGATACATCACGCGCGGAACTCCGCGAGGATTGCGGTGTTCTGACTGGCGGGACGGCACGAGGCCGTCCCGTCGAGGCCGCGTACACACCGACGCCAGGAGCTCCATGTCGCGCACCATTCGCCTGCTGTCACTCACGTTCGCAATGGCGGCGATGCTCGCCCCGGCGGCGCACGCGAGCCCCAGTCAGATCTCGATCATGATGGACGACGATCTGCTGGTCTATCGAGGCGACGATGTCGCCGCACGGTCCCTCACGGAGATGAAGAAGCTCGGCGTCGACGCCGTTCGCGTGACCGTGCTGTGGAAGACCGTGGCCGAGAACGCCCGCTTCTCCAAGGGCGACATCAAGCGGCTGAAGCTGACCGGCAAGCTGAAGACGGCGGCCCAGAAGCAGACGAAGAAGTTCAAGGCGACGAACCCGAGCACGTATCCGATCCGCAACTGGGATCGCTACGACAACCTCGTGACGTCGGCCGGCCGGGTCGGCATCAAGATCTACTTCAACGTCACCGGGCCGGGTCCGGCTTGGGCGATGACGAAGCCGCCGAAGAGGTACAGAAGCCTGCGCGCGACGTGGAAGCCACGACCCGCGGCCTTCAAGCAATTCGTGACGGCGGTCGGCAAGCGTTTCGACGGCACGTACCGCGACGAGAACGGCAGCAGGAGCGCGCTGCCCCGCGTGAGCTTCTGGTCGCTGTGGAACGAGCCCAACCAGGCGGGCTGGTTGTCGCCGCAGTGGGAGCGCCGCGGCGGCTCGATCGTCCCCGCCGCGCCGGCGCTATACCGCAAGCTGCAGCAGTACGGCTACAAGGGCCTCGTCGCCAGCGGCCACCGTGTCGACAACGACATCATCCTGACGGGCGAGACGGCACCCAACGGCACCGATCAGCGCAGCGCCAAGGCGCCGCTGCGCCCGGGGACGTTCCTGCGCGAGCTCGCCTGCATCGACCCCGCCGGCAACCCGTACACGGGTACCGCTGCGGTCGCGCGTGACTGCGGCGACTTCGCCAAGCGCGGCCCGATCCACGCCAACGGCTACGCCCATCACCCGTACACGAAGAACGTTCCGCCGACGCAGGTCGATCCGAACCCGAACACGATCACGATGGCGAACATCGGCTCGCTCGGCACGCTGCTCGATTTCCTGTCGGCGAAGACGAGCGGCGCGATCCCGGCGAACCTGCCGCTGTTCATGACGGAGTTCGGATTCGAGACGAACCCGCCCGATCCGATCTCGGGTGTGGCCCCTGCGGCGCAGGCGCTGTTCAACGAGATCGGCGAGTACCAGGCGTGGCAGAACCCGCGCATCAGCTCGCAGGCACAGTTCCTGCTCAAGGACGTCGCGCCGGTGCGAACGCACAAGCGCAACTCGAAGGCGTACTGGTTCACCTACCAGTCGGGCCTCTTCTATCTCAAGGGCCAGCCGAAGCTCTCGCTGAACGCCTACACGACGCCGTTTTTGGCGTTCGACACGCACACGACCGACCCGGCGACCGGCACCGGGGTGTTCAACCTCTGGGGTCAGATGAAGCTGCTGCCGAACGGGACCGCGGCGTCGGCGACGCTCCAGTGGAGTGCCAAGGACGGCTCAAGCCCCTGGATCACCGTCGGCGACGCCGTGCCGATCGACCGGATGGGCTACTTCACGGCCACCCGTAGCGCCCCCGCCCCGGTGCCCGGCCAGTGGCGCGCGGTGCTGCTGAACCCGGCCGATGGTTCGCTCATCATCTCCAGCCCCGGTTCGTCCGGGCTGTGAGCGCCTGACGCAGCGCGTCTCCCGCGTGCCCACCTGGGGCGCGCGGGAGCCCGCTGCTCGCTAGGTCTAGGCGCGGGTGAAGCGGCGCCCGGCGACCGGCGAGACGTCCTCGTCAACGGCGATGGGCGCGAGCGCCGCCTGCGCCTCGGCCTCGGCCGCCGCCGATGCCTTCTCCGCCGCGGCGAGGCGCTCCGGCGTCATCGCGGTCGCGTCCTCGTTGGCCTCCAGCCACGCGGCGCCCTCGGCGGCCAGCGCGTCGTCGACGACGATCTTCTTCGTCGTCGCGTACTTGTCGATCTCCTCGAAGAGGACGTCGACGAGCTGCGCGGTCGGCACCTTGCGCAGTGCCTTGCCGCGGCTGAAGATCAGGCCCTCGTTCTTGGCGCCGGTGATGCCGAAGTCGGCGTGCGACGCCTCGCCGATGCCGTTGACGGCGCAGCCGAGCACCGCGACCTCGATCGGGTCCGCGTAGGCCTCGAGGCGGCGCTCGATCTCCATCACGACAGAGTCCATGTCGAACTGCAGCCGACCGCAGGTCGGGCAGGCGATCAGCACCGGGCCGCGCTCGCGAAGCTGCAGTGCCTTGAGGATCTCCCAGGCGACCTTGACCTCCTCCTCGGCGTGGAACGTCGAGAGGCTGATGCGGATCGTGTCGCCGATGCCGTCGGCGAGCAGCGTGCCGAGCCCGACAGCGGATTTCAGGCTGCCCGTCCATCTCGTCCCGGCCTCGGTGATCCCGAGATGCAGCGGATGGTCGATGCGCTCGCTGAGCAGGCGGTTGGCCGCGATCGTGTTCGGCACGTTCGTCGACTTGATCGACACCTTGAAGTCATGGAAGTCGAGGCGATGCATGAGCTCGACGAACTCCGTCGCCGCCGTCGTCAGCGCCTCGACGGAGTTCTCGCGCTCGAGTGCGTGCAGGTGCTTGGGCAGCGAGCCGCTGTTCACGCCGATGCGCATCGGGGTGCCGGCCGCCTTCGCCCGCGCGACGACCTCGGCGACCTTGTCCGGCCCGCCGATGTTGCCGGGGTTCAGCCGAATGCAGTGCGCGCCGGCGTCGATCGCCTTGAGCGCGAGCGTGTGGTTGAAGTGGATGTCGGCGATGACCGGGATCGGGGACTCGACGACGATCGTCTTGAGCGCCTCGATGTCCTGCTCGCGGGGGACCGCCACGCGCACGATGTCGGCGCCGGCGTCGGCGACCTTGCGGATCTGCTCCATCGTCGCCGCCAGGTTCGCCGTCTCGGTCTTCGTCATCGTCTGCACGACGACGGGCGCTCCGCCGCCGATCGGCACGCCGCCGACGATGATCTGTCGCGTGGAAGCCATACAGGAGAGTCTACGAACCCCGCCCCCCGACACGATCACTGTCTCGTGAACGCGGCCCAGTTCGTGCTCGGCTACGGATCGCTCGTCGGCGAGCACGACGGCTGCCCGGTGACGACGCTGCGCGGCTGGCGACGTCACTGGGGGGTTGCGATGGACAACCGCCTCGATCTGCCGGGCTACAAGTCCTACCGGCTGCGCTCGGACGCGAGCCGTCCGGCGGCGTTCGTGTGCTTCCTGGACATCGAGCCCGACCCGGGGAGCTCGGTCACCGGCGTCTGCCTGCCGGTCGCCGAGCGCGACCTCGACGCGCTCGACGACCGCGAGCGCAACTACGTGCGCGTCGACGTCAGCGACGCCCTGCCCGACCCCCCGGGCCGCGTGTGGGCGTACGTCGGCTCGCCCGCGGGGTGCGCGCGGCTTCGCGACGGCCTCGCGCGGGGCTGCGCGACGATCAGCGGCGACTACCTCGACGCGGCGCTGGCGGCGATCGCCGCGATCGCTCCCGACGAGGCCGACGCCGTGCGACGCGCGGCGGCCGAGAACGGCCTGACGGTGCTGTCCCTCGATCGCATCGACCTCTGACCGGCCCGATCCGCGGGCCGAGTTCCTGCCCGACGGCGATCAGCGCACGCCGAAGCCCTCGCCGCTGGAGATCCGGCCGATGTCGTTGGACAGGCCGATGTAGAAGAGCACGAAGACGAGCATGAAGCCGACGATCCCGGCGCGCTCCATGACGCGCAACGAGACCGGCCGGCCGCGCAGCTTCTCGGCCAGCGCCCAGAAGATGTGGCCGCCATCCAGCGGCAGGAACGGGAACAGGTTGATGATGCCCAGCGACAGAGAGATCAGCGCGAGGATGTAGATCGCCTGCTTCGTGTCGAAGGCGAAGGACTGGCGCGTCGCCTCGTAGGAGCCGACGACGCCGGAGACCTGCTTGCGCGCCTGCTTGTCGTAGACGAGCTTGACGAGCGAGTCGACGGTCGTCGTCGTGATCTTCCACATCGTCGCGACGCCGTAGCGCGCGGCGCCGGCCGCTCCGAAGTCGACGGCCTGGCGGCCGAACTGCAGGCCGACGAGCATCCGCGCGTCCGGCTGGCGGGCCGTGCGCGCCGCGGCCGCCTCGGCCGCCGGCAGGCGGGTGTAGCGCGGGACGACATTCAGGCGCAGGCGCTTGTCGCCGCGCAGCACCTCGAGGCGCACCGGGGTCGTCGCGCGGCATCCGACCCGCGGCGTGCCGGCGCAGGTGTGGGTGCGGATCGAGTCCATCAGCGTTGTGACGCGGTCCGGCGCGTTCTCCGGCCTGAGGTCGGCGGAGTATCCGCGATGGCCGTCGACGCTGAGGATGCGATCCCCGGTCTTGAGGACCTGCGCCGCGGGGCTGCCGGCCGTCAGCTTCTCGACGATCGGCTGCGTGAAATTCAGCGTCGTGAACGCATACAGGCCGCACAGGATCACGAACGCGAGGACGATGTTGACGGCGGGGCCCGCGGCGATGACCACGACCCGCTTCCACACCTTCTGGCGGTAGTACGCCCGCTCGGCGACCTCCGGGGGCAGTTCCTCCTCCGGGTTCATGCCGGTGATCTTTACGTAGCCGCCGAGCGGGATCGCCCCGATCGCGTACTCGGTCTCGGAGTTCTTCGGCCGCCACTTCCAGATCAGCGGCGGGAAGAACAGGGAGAAGCGCTCGACGCGCATGCCGACCGCCTTGGCGGCGACGAAGTGCCCGAGCTCGTGGAGGATGACCAGCGCGGCGAAGCCGGCGAAGGCGAGGAAATAGCTCACCCGATCAGTCTAGGAGTCGCCCCTCCTCGGCCCGCCGCCACGGCCTGTCAGCGCGCCAGGCGGTCGGGCTCCGCCGCGACGAGCTCGGCCGCGATCGCGCGTGCCTCGCGGTCGGCCTCGTAGAGCGACTCGAAGGCGCGCACGGGCGCGGGCGCGAGGCGCTCGAGCGTGCGCTCGATCACGGCGGCGATGCCGAGGAAGCCGAGCTCGCCGCGCAGGAAGGCGTGGACGGCGATCTCGTTGGCGGCGTTCAGGACGCACGGTGCGGTGCCGCCGGCGATCGCGGCGGCACGAGCGAGACCGAGGCACGGGAAGGCCTCGTTGTCGACGGGCTCAAACGTCAGCGCCCCGACCTCGGCGAGATCGAGGCGGCGCAACGGGACGTCGACGCGGTCGGGGTAGTGCAATGCGTAGGAGATCGGCACGCCCATGTCCGGGTGGCCGAGATGGGCGAGCGCCGCGCCATCGCAGAGCGTGATCATGCCGTGGATGATCGACTGCGGGTGCACGACGACGTCGATGCGCTCGTACGGGATCCCGAAGAGGTGGTAGGCCTCGATGACCTCGAGCCCCTTGTTCATGAGCGTCGCGGAGTCGATCGAGATCTTGCCGCCCATGTCCCAGGTCGGGTGCTTGAGCGCATCCTCGACGCTGACATCCTCGAGGTCGGCGCGGTGGCGGCCGCGAACCGGGCCGCCGGACGCGGTCAGGACAAGCTTCTCGACGGTCCCCGGCCGCTCACCGGCGAGCAGCTGGTGCAGCGCGGAGTGCTCGGAGTCGACCGGCAGGATCTGCGCGCCGGTCGCCTCGGCGAGGGCCATCACGAGCTCGCCGCCGACGACGAGCGATTCCTTGTTGGCGAGCGCGAGGTCGATGCCCTCGCCGAGCGTCGCGACGGTCGGGCCGAGGCCTGCCGAGCCGACGAGCGCGTTGAGGACGAGATCGGCGCCGGACTCGAGCACGAGCCGCACGAGCCCCTCCGGCCCGGACAGCACCTCGCCGTCGGTCCACTGCTCGGCCGCGCGGGCGCCCGCGGCCATGTCGGCGAGCGCGATCCGGCCGACGCCGAAGCGCCGTGCCTGCTCGATGAGCGCGTCCGAGGAGCGCTCCGCACTGAGGCCGACGAGCTCGAGCTCAGGATCGCGGGCGACGATCTCGAGCGCCTGGGTGCCGATCGACCCGGTCGAGCCGAGGATGAGGAGGCGCCGGGGCACGCGGCGCATTGTGGCAGGCGCTGCGCGCCGCTAGCCGTAGTGGTCGCTCGTCCCCGCGGATGTAGACCGGGAGCACGACGACGACACAGACGCCCGATGACAGGAACGCCACCCCAGGCGGGTGCGCCGTGGTTATAGGCCACAGAGGCTGCCACAGTGATCACCAAGGCGACCATCAACGATGGGGCAACGGCTCGCAGCGCGGTGTCCCCAGGATGGCTATGTGACCAACGACAGCACGATCAACAACGTCGGGCTCGCGCTCGCCGCCGTCGCGGGATCCATCGGGCTACTCCATCTGGCTCGCGCTGCTGTAGCGCCGGTCAGTGCTGCCGCTCGAGGCGTGCGGTCGGCGCCGACGCGGTAGCTCGAGATGTCGCCGCTCATGAAGCTCGTCGTGTAGACGTAGCGCCCGTCGTCGGCGATCTCGATCCAGCACGTATCCGAGCGCAGGTTGTGCACCGCCCCGCCGCCGAGCAGCGACAGCGCGCCGTCGCCGCCGATCGCGTAAGGACGCGGCCGCGCCCAGCAGCGGCAGCGTCACGTTGTTGACAGCCGTCAGCAGGACGTCATCGCCGGCGAAGTTCAGCCCGAACGGGCCGATCTCGGCAGTCGCGTTGCGTCGCGGCGGACCGGCGACGCCGTTTGCGTCGACGGGGTACGTCGCGAGGTCGTCGGCCGTGCGCTCGCTGACGATCAGCTGCTTGCCGTCCGGCGAGAAGCTCACCTGCGAGCAGCCGGAGATCAGGCCACCGGGAACGGGCTGAGTGGATCCGGTGATCGGCGTCAGCTGCCCGCCGTCGGAGACGCGGAAGCCGCTGATCGTCGGCAGTCCGGCCATGCCGTTCGTCGTCGGCCGTTGAGCACATAAAGGACGTCCCCGTGCACGGTCAGGCTGATCGGGTGGTTGACGGCCCGGGCCGCAGCACGCCGTCGAGTAGGCCTTCAGCACTGAGACGCAGTCCGACACCCCGGCCCCCGGCATCGTCTCGGTGCTCATGCGTCCCCTCCCGCGGTTGGCGTCCTGGCGCGCGATTTAGCCAGAGCCTCGGGCCGAGATGTTCCGTTCCGGCCAGGGCCGGCCTACAGCAGCGCGAGCCAGATGTAGTAGCCGACGACGACGCTGAACATGACGGCGTCGAGGCGGTCGAGCGCGCCGCCGTGGGCGCCGAACAGGCGGCCGGTGTCCTTCGTGCCGGCGTCGCGCTTGACGAAGGACTCGAAGAGGTCGCCGAGCGGTGCCGCGATCGCGACGCCGACGCCGAGCAGGATCGCGTCTGTTCCCGACAGCCAGTCCTGGTAGGTGCCGGCAAGCCACGTCGCGAGCACCGCGGTGAACATCCCGATCGCGAGTCCCTCGACGGTCTTGTTCGGCGACACGGTCGGAGCAAGCTTGCGCTGCCCGAACCAGCGCCCGCCGAGGTACGCGCCGGTGTCGCCGACGAACGTCCCGACGAGGACGTCGACGAGGATCGCGCTGCCGTGCGGCAGCTCACGCAGCAGGATGCCGTGGGCGAACGACAGCCCGATCCAGGCGACCCCGAAGATCGTGATCGCCATGCCGAGCGTGCCGGCCTGGCGCTGGGCGAGCGTCACGACGAAGAGCACCGGGAAGATCGCCATCGCGACGAGCAGGACGTGGAAGTCGTCGCCGAAGTACGCCGCGAGGCCGAGGCCGGCGACGCCGAGGAAGCCGGCAAGGCGAACCGGCTCGACCTCCGCGTAGAGGTCGAACAGCTCGCCGAGGCAGAGGATCGCGAGGATGATCGCCGCGAGCGTGAACCAGATGCCGCCGAGCGAGATGACCGTGACCGCGAACGCGACGGCCGGGATCGCGACGATGATCCGGGAGCTCAGCTCCGAGCCGCCGCCGCGCGGCTCGCGCGGACGGCGCTCGCGGCTCGCCGGACGGCGCTGTCGGCGCGGCCGCGCGGCGGCCGGCGCGCGCTGGCCGCCACGTCCGCCCGCGCGACCACCGCGCGCGGCCATCAACGGCCGCCGAAGCGCCGCCGGCGCGCGCTGAACTCCGCCAGGCATGCCTCGAACGCGGCGCGATCGAAGTCCGGCCACAGCTCGTCGCGGAAGACGAGCTCGGAGTAGGCCGACTGCCACATGAGGTAGTTGCTCAGGCGCTGCTCGCCGCTCGTGCGGATGATGAGGTCCGGATCGTGCATCTCGGGCGCGTACAGGAGCGCCTTGAAGTCGTCCTCGTCGCCGCCGTCGAAGCGGCGCGCCGCGTCGATGATCTCCGCGCGGCCGCCGTAGTTGAAGGCGACGAAGAGTGTGATCCGCTCGTTGTCGCGGGTCAGGTCCTCGGCCCAGTCCATCTGCTCGAGCAGCGCCTCCTCGACGCCATCGCGGCGACCGATGAAGCGCATCCGCACGCCCTGCTCGTGCAGCTCCGGGGTCTCCTGCACGATCCGCTCGGCGAACATCGCCATCAGCCCCATGACCTCCTCCTCGGGCCGCGACCAGTTCTCGGTCGAGAACGAGTAGACCGTCAGCTCGAGCACACCGAGGTCGACCGCGTCGCGCAGCCGCGCCTTGACCGTGTCGGCGCCGGCCTGGTGGCCGTCGACGACCGGCAGGTCGCGTGCCTTCGCCCAGCGTCCGTTGCCGTCGGTGATGATCGCGACGTACCGCGCCGCGTCGCTGGGCTCCGTGGTCACCTTCGGGCGCCGGGCACTAGACCTCGAGGATCTCTTCTTCCTTGCCCTTCAGCAGCCCTTCCAGATCCGCGATCCGCGCGTTCGTCACCTTCTGCAGCTCGCTCTCGGCGCGCCGCTCCTCGTCCTCGCCGACGTCGCCCTCCTCCTTGAGCTCGCGCAGGTCGTGCATCACGTCGCGGCGCACGTTGCGGATCGCGACCCTGCCCTCCTCGGCGATGTGGCGGACCATCTTCACGAACTGGCGGCGGCGCTCCTCGGTCAGCTGCGGAATCACGAGGCGGATGATCTTGCCGTCGTTGCTCGGCGTCAGGCCGAGGTTCGCCTCGGTGATGCCGCGCTCGATCGCCTTCAGCGACGCCGCGTCGAACGGCTGGACCGTCAGCATCTGCGACTCGGCGGCGTTGATCGTCGCGAGCTGCTTCAGCGGCGTCGACGCGCCGTAGTAGTCGACGTGGACGCGGTCCAGCAACGCCGGGCTCGCGCGCCCCGTGCGCACGGAGCTGAACTCCCCGTTGGTTGCCTCGACAGACTTCCTCATCCGCTCGTCGGCATCGGCGAGCAGCTCATCGATCAGCTCACTCATCTCGCGTCACCACCACCGTTCCCACCTGTTCGCCGGACACTATCCGCTCGATGTTGCGCTCGTCGTCCATGTTGAAGACGTAGAGCGGCATCGCGTTCTCGGCGCAGAGCGTAAGCGCCGTGTAGTCCATCACGCGCAATCCTCGCGTCACGGCGTCCATGTGGCTGATCTCGGGGATCAACACGGCGTCGGCGTCCACGCGCGGATCGGCCGACAGCACGCCCTCGACCCCGTTCTTGGCCATCAGGATCGCCTCGGCGTGGATCTCGACGGCGCGCAGCGCGGCGGCCGTGTCGGTCGTGAAGAACGGGTTACCGGTACCGGCCGCGAAGATCACGACGCGACCCTTCTCGAGGTGGCGCATCGCGCGCCGGCGGATGTACGGCTCGGCGACTTCGGAGATCGTGATCGCCGACTGCACCCGCGTGTGGACGTTCTGCTGCTCGAGTGCGTCCTGCAGCGTCAAGGCGTTGAGCACGGTCGCGAGCATCCCCATGTAGTCGGCCGTCGCGCGGTCCATGCCGGCGGCCGCGCCCCGCAGGCCGCGGTAGATGTTGCCGGCGCCGACGACGATCGCGACCTCGACGCCGCGTCGCTGCACGGCCGCGATCTGGACGGCGACGGCGCGGACCCGCTCGGGGTCCGTGCCGTAGTCCAGCTCGCCCATCAGGGCCTCTCCCGACAGCTTCAGCAGGACCCGCTTGAACGCCGGTTGCGGGGACTCGCCGGCCATCGTGAGACGACCCTACTCGCCGACTGCGAAGCGCGTGAAGCGGCGCACGACGATGTTCTCGCCGGTCTTGCGTGAGAGATCGGCGCGGAGCTCCTCGATCGTCTTGCCGTCGTGCTTGTCGCCGTTGACGTGCGGCTGTTTGAGCAGCACGGTCTCCTCCATCCACTTACGCAGCTTGCCCTCGGCGATCTTCGCGCGCACCTGCTCGGGCTTGTCGGCGGCCTGCTGCTCGAAGACGCGCAGCTCGGCGTCGCGGGACGCGTCGTCGATCTCGTCCTCGTTGACGTAGCGGGTCGCGGGCGAGGCCGCGACGTGCATCGCGACCTCCTTCGCGAACGCGACGAAGTCCTCGTTGCGCGCGACGAAGTCGGTGTTGCAGTCGACCTCGACGAGCACCCCGACCTTGCCGTTGGCATGGATGTAGGACTGCACGGTGCCCTCGGATGCCTCGCGGGTGCCGAGCTTCGCGATCTTGTTGCCGAGCTGCACCTTGAGCAGCTCGAGCGCCTTGTCCGCGTCGCCGCCGGACTCGACGAGCGCACGCTTGCAATCCATCATGCCCGCGCCGGTCTGGTCGCGCAGCGCCTTGACGTCCTTTGCAGTGATGGTGGTGCTCACTTCACGTCCTCGGTTGCGGGTGCCGGCGTGGCGACGACGGGCTCGGCCGCCTCCGCGGCGGGCGTCTCGTCCGGGGCGGGAGCCTCGGGCGCCGGCGCGGCCGGAGCCTCGGCGGCCGCGGGTGCGGCCGGAGCCTCGGTGATTGCGGGTGCGGCCGGAGCCTCGGCGGCGGGCGGCGCCGGTGTGGCCGGAGCCTCGGCGGCGGGCGGCGCGGGCGCGGCGGCCTCCTTCTTCGGAGCGGCCGGCTTGGCCTTCCTCGGGGCGGCCTTCGGTGCGGCAGCCTTCGGTGCGGCGGCCTTCGGGGCCGCTGGCGCCGCTGCCGGCGGAGCCGGTGCCGCGGCCGCGGGGGCCGGTTCCTCGACCGCCACGGCGGCTGCCTCGGCGGCGGCCTTCGCGGCGGCGGCGGCCTCGCGCTCGGCGGCCTCGCGGGCCTCCTTCTCCTCGGCGTCGCGCTGCGCGCGGGCCTCGGCGGCGGCACGCTGGGCGTCCTCGGCCTCCTTGCGCGCCTGCTCCTCCTGCGCGCGGTAGACGGCGGAGCCCTCGCCGACGACGTCGCCGATCGCGTTGATGATCAGCGCGCACGAGCGGATCGCGTCGTCGTTGCCCGGGATGACGTACTCGATGCCGTCCGGATCGCAGTTCGTGTCGACGAGCCCGATGATCGGGATCCGCAGGCGCTGCGCCTCGCGTACCGCGATCTCCTCGACCTTGAGGTCGATGACGACCATCGCGTTTGGCGGACGCGTCATGTGCTTGACGCCGCCGAGGTTCGCCCGCAGCTTCGTGAGGTCGGCCAGCGCGGCCATCCGCTCACGCGTCGGCAGCAGCGCGAGCTGGCCGTCGGCCTCGTAGCGCTCGAGATCGTGCAGGCGCTTGATGCGCTGGTTGATCGTCTGGAAGTTCGTCAGCAGGCCGCCGAGCCAGCGATGGTTGACGTACGGCATGCCGGACGCCTCCGCCGCGCTCTTGACCGCGTCGCGGGCCTGCTTCTTCGTGCCGACGAACAGCACGGTGCCGCCCTTGTGCGCGACCTGGGACGCGAACTCCTGCGCCTGGCGCAGCAGCTGCTCGGTCTTCAGCAGGTCGATGACGTAGATGCCACCGTTCTCGCCGTGGATGAAGCGGCGCATCTTCGGGTTCCAGCGGCGGGTCTGGTGGCCGAAATGCACGCCGGCCTCCAGCAGCTCCTTGATCCCAACCTGGGCCATGGGGTCCTGCTCCTTGGTAGATGCTTCGTGGGTACAGCCCGCCGGCACGCGCGGGACCCGACACATCGGTGTCGGGCAGGGCCGCATCGCTGACCCCGGCGGGGTCGTAGGACATCGAGCAGACAAGTTTACGCAAGGTTCCGCGCTGAGCTACGTTTGAGCATGTGCGGGCGGGCCCTCCCTTCCCCTACCTCCGGTGGGTTCGCGCGCGCAGTAGTGGGGTTGGCGGGGCGGCCTTTGGACGGGCCGCCCCGCCGCATCCCGCGCGGCGCGCAGCGCGGGCTTGACTTCGCGGGTCGTGGGGCAGCACCGGGGCATGCGCCTCGTCGTCACCCGCGACCTCGAGGAGTTCGCGTCCCGAGCGACGGACTTCCTCGCCGAACGGGTCGAGCGCAACATCCTCGCGACCGTGCTGGTGCACGCCCTCCGGGGTCGCTACGACGCACCCGGGGCGTTCGCCTACGGCCTCGACGACGACGACGCGGTATGCGCGGCGGCCCTGCGAACGCCGCTCGCGCCGATGCTCGCGTGCGAGCTCGACGACGTGGCGGCCGGCATCCTCGTGGAACGCTGGCTGTGCGAGGACCCACAGCGCTCGGGCGTCTGCGGCGTGACCGCGACGGCCCGCGCCGTGGCGGACGCATGGGCGCGGCGCAGCGGCGGACGGGGCACTGTCACATGCGCGAGCGGATGCACCTGCTCGCCGAGGTCCGCGATCCGCCGCGGCCGGCCGCAGGGAGGCCACGCCTCCCCATGAGCGGCGAGCGCGACCTGCTGATCGCCTGGGAGGAGGCCTTCGCGATCGAGCTCGGCACGTCCCATGTAAGCATCGCCGCGAGCTCGGTCGATGCGCGCCTGAGCGGCGGGTGGCCGACGTCGAGAGCCCGACCCCGAACCGGATCTACGCATCGGTCGGCTTCCGCCCCGCCGGCGGCTGGGAGGAGCACCGCTTCGAGCGGCGATGACCTGTGTTCAACCGTGCGACTGGATCCGGCTGCCGGCGACGAGACCTCCGAGCGCGCCGAACGCCAGGCAGGCCGCGGATCGCGGCCTCGAGCAGCGCCGTCGAGCGGTCGCGATGGTCGCTGGATGGCGACGGCGTCCCACCCCCACGCGCCGACCACACCGTCACGCCGGCGAGGATCAGCAGCGAGATGACGACCAACCCGGCTATGACGCGCCTCGCGAGGCAAGCCGCGGCGACACCCGGATCGGCGTGGTCACGGGCGACGCGTGCCGGCCTGCGAACTGCAGGCCGCTTGCAGTCAGGCGGTAGAGGTGCCGCGACGGGCGGCCGGGGGACGCGTTGGACTCCCACGTCGCATCGAGCAGCCCTCGGTCGGACAGCCGCACGAGGATGGGATATAGCGAGCCGGAGCGCAGGCCGATCTCGACGCCGAGCTCGTAGCCGTAACGCCACGCGGTCGGATCGGATGCGAGCGCCGCGAGCACCCGGACGGTCTGCGGGCTGGGATGTCGAGAACGCGTCATCAGCATAAGTCTACCTATGTCGAGAACGGGCCGCGCCGAGACCTCGACCACGCCTCATCGTCGGTCGCCGGTCGTCAGCGGGCAGGTCCCGACTCGGCCAGCGCGAGCGCGGCCGCGAGATCGCCCGGTAGTGGCGAGCTGACGTCGACCGGCGCCCCGCCCGCCGGATGCGGGAACGCGAGGCGAGCGGCGTGCAGGAACTGGCGCTCGAGGCCGTAGAGCCCAGCCGTGCCGTAGTCCGGGTCCCCGCAGACCGGATGCCCGATCGCCAGCAGGTGGACGCGGATCTGGTGCGTGCGCCCGGTCTGCAGCCGCACCCGCAGCAGCGTCGACTGGGCCAGCGCTCGGTCGAGCTCGAAGTGGGTGATCGCCGGCTTCGGGGCGTCGCTGTCGGTCGACATCCGCGTCCGGACACGGCGGTCGCGGCCGATCGGCGCTTCGATCGTGCCCGAGCGTGCCGGCGGGCGACCCTCGACGAGCGCGAGGTACTCGCGGCGCATCGTGCGCGCGGCGAGCGACGCCTTCAGGGCGCGGTGGACGTCCTCGCTCTTGGCGACGACGAGTAGCCCCGAGGTGTCGCGGTCGAGCCGATGCACGATCCCCGCGCGCCAGTCCTCCTCGCCGCCCGCGATCCGGCCCGCGAGCGCCTGCGCGAGCGTTCCCTGGCGGTGTCCGCGCGCCGGGTGCACGACGACGCCGGCGGGCTTGTCGACGACGATCAGGTGCTCGTCCTCGAAGGCGACCTCGAAGCGCGCTGCGACGACGTCGGGGTCGGGCGCCGCGGCCGCCGGCTGCATGTGCACGACGACGTGCTCTCCCCCACGCACGCGCTGGCCCTTGCGCGCGGCGTCGCCGTCGACGAGTACGAGGCCGGCCGCGATCAGGCGCGCGGCATGCGAGCGCGAGCCCAGCGGCTGCGCGAGGAACGCATCGAGGCGGGCGCCGACGGATTCGGGCGGCACGTCGAGCTCCATCGTCAGCGGGCCGTCCCGCGATCCATGACGAACAGGAGGATCAGCACGCCGATCGTGATCGCGGAGTCCGCGACGTTGAACGGCGGCCAGTAGGGCAGCTTGAGGAAGTCGATGACCGCGCCCTCGCGGACGCGGTCGATGATGTTGCCGACCGCGCCGCCGAGCAGCAGGCCCGTCGGCAGCCAGATCCACGGTCGGCCGGCGTGGCGGGCGAAGTACACGAGCATCGCGATGACGGCCACCGCGATCACCGCCGAGACGATCGCCCCGCCGTCCTGCAGCTGCCCGAACGCGACGCCGCTGTTGCGGGTGTTGACGAGCTTGATGCCCGCGACGACGTCGCGGGTCTCGTCACGTGCGAGCGCGGACGTCACGAGTGTCTTGACGGCCTGGTCGGCGACGACGACGCACGCGAACGTGACGCCCGCGCGCGTCCAGGCGGCCGCCGGCGACGGCGAGCCTGTGCGCGCGCTCACCCGTGGATGAGGGGAACGATGAGGCGCTGCCCGACGAACGACAGCAGCAGGATCGCGACGATCGGGCTGACATCGACCGGGCCGAGCGGCGGGATGAAGCGCCGGAACAGCCCGAGGTACGGCTCGGTGACGTCGCGCAGGAAGCCGATGATCGCGCTCGACCAACTCGAGTACGGGATCCGCCCACCGAACGAGAAGACGAGCGACAGCAGGATGTGGGCGAAGATCAGGATGATGTAGACGAGCAGCAGCGCGTTGATGAAGTCCGCGATGCTCGTGCGGGCGGACGCGACGAGGAGCACGGCGCCGATCATCGCGCGAGCACCGCCTGCATCGCGTCGTCGAACGCCGTGCGCAGCCCGGCGCGCTCAAGCGCGGCGAGCCCGCGGGCGGTCGAGCCCCCGGGCGAGGTGACCGACCGGCGCACGGCGAGCGTGTCCATCTTGCGCGCCTGCAGCAGCGCCGCACTGCCGGCGAGGTTCGCGCCGACGAGCTCGCCGGCCACGTCGGCCGGCAACCCGGCGCGCACGCCGGCGTCGATCTGCGCCTCGGCGATCAGCGCGACGTATGCGGGGGCGTTGCTCATGAGCCCCATCGCGACGTCGATCTGGCCCTCGTCGACCGTGACGACCGTGCCGACGCGGCCGAACAGGTCGAGCGCAAGCGCCTCGAGCTCGGCGTCGGCGTCGCGATCACGGGCGTGGCAGCTGACGCCCTGGCGCACCTCGACCGGCACGCTGGGCAGCATCCGCACGACCGGTGTCCCGCCGTAGGCGGCACGCAGTGCCGCGAGCGGCACGCCACCGAGGATCGAGATGACGCCCTTCGCGTTGCCGCCGATCGCCGTCGCGACGCGCTCGACGCCCTGCGGCTTGTGGCACAGGATCACGACCTCGCACGCCTGCGCCAGCGCCGCGGGCGACTCGGCGATCTCGCCGCCAACCTCGGCGACGAGCGCCTCGGCACGCGGCCGGAAGAGGTCCTGCACCATCACGGGCTCGCCCCAGCCGCGCGCGAGCGCGAGCGCCATGTTGCCTGCACCGATGAGGCCGATTCGCATGAGAAAAGACAGTACCTTGGGCGGCTCCGCAAGCGCCGCTCAGGACTGGTTGAAGAAGCCCTTTTCGATCAACTCGGCGCGCTCCTCGGCGCTGATCTGGACGTTGCGCGGCGTCAGCATGAAGACCTTGCTGGCGATCCGCTGCATGCCGCCGTCGAGCGCGTACGTGAGACCGCTGGCGAAGTCGATGAGGCGCTTGGCGAGCTCCGTGTCCGTGCCCTGGAGGTTCAGCACGACGGGGATCGCCTGCTTGAACTTGTCGGCGACCTGCTGCGCGTCGTTGAAGGACTTCGGGATCACGAGGTGCACCCGGACGTCGCCTCCGTTGCGAGCCCGCTCGACCGGACGCAGCACGGTCGTCGGCCGGCGGCTGCCGCGCGGCTCGTCGTCGGGGAAGATGTCGTCGAAGTCGTCGCGGCGCGGACGGCGCGGCGCGAGCCGCCGCACGTTCGGGCGCTCGCTGTAGCGGTCCTCCATCTCGCGCTCCGGCTCCTGGGCCAGCGCGGGAGCCGGTCGCTCGCGCTCGCGCTGGCGCTCGAGCTGCTCGGCCCGCTCGCGCTCCTCGGCGTACTCGTCGACGTATGCGCGCTCCTCGGCAAGGCCGAAGTACACGAGTGCGCGGTGCCAGCTGTCCCGAAACGCCATGATCGGAGGAGAGGTTAGACCTCGAGCGCAATTCTCCTGCAAGTTCAGCGCAAGAGCCTGGTGCCGATGCGCACGATCGTCGCTCCCTCCTCGACGGCGACCTCGTAGTCCTGGGTCGTGCCCATCGACAGCGCACGCAGCTCGTGGCGCTCGGCAAGCGACCGCAGCGCGGCGAACCAGCGCCGGCTGTCGTCCGCACGATCGGCGCGCGGCGGCATCGTCATGAGGCCCGCCACGGGGACCGGGCAGCGCTCGAGGAACGCGCCGAGATCGCCCGGCGCGATGCCGCCCTTGTCGCGCTCGCCGGCCACGTTGACCTCGATCAGCACCTCAAGGCGCGGAGGCGCGTGGCGGCCGAGCTGCTCGAGCACGGAGTCCGTGCTGACGGAGTGCACGAGGCGTACGAGCGGTGCGACGAGCTTGACCTTGCGGCTCTGCAGATGGCCGATGAAGTCCCAGCTGAACACGTCACCGTAGGCCGCGACCTTCGCCTCGAGGTCCTGGGCGCGGTTCTCGCCGATGATCGCGATGCCCGCCTCGGCGAGCAGGGCGAGATCCTCCGTCGCGACGTACTTGCCCGCCGCGACGATCTCGACGTCCGCGGCGGATCGCCCCGCGCGCGCGGCCGCGGCGTCGATGCGCTCGCGCACCTCGGCGAGGTTCGCGCGCACCCGTTCCACGGTGATGCCGGAGATCAGCTCGGCCATCGCTCGGAGCTCTCCCGCTCGCGCCACACAACCGCGGCCTGGCGGCCGGTCCGTGCACCGTCCCGGCGATGGGAGAAGAACAGGCCGACCGGAGCGCACAGGGTGCAGAGGCCGACGTCGTGGACCGCGCAGACGCCGGCCGCCTCGAGCCGGCGGCGGGCCACGAACTTGAGGTCCGCGTACTCGCCGCGGCGCGCCCGCGGCCCGTGGGACGCGAATGCGGCGTGGACCTCGGGCCCGGTCTCATAGCAGCAGACGCCCGCCCCCGGCCCGATCGCCGCGCGCAGCTCGCCTGCCGCGCCGAGCTCGCGCAGCGCGAGGACGCCCTCCTCGAGCACGCCGGCGGCGAGGCCACGCCAGCCGGCGTGGACGATCGCGACGGCCTCCGGGGACACGAGCGCGACCGGCAGGCAGTCGGCCGTCAGCACGACCGCGGCGACGTCCAGCAGCGCCGTCGCCTGGCCATCGGCCTCGACGAGCTCGGCGCCGGGAGCCGGCAGCCCGCGCGCGCGCCGGACGACCGCGCCGTGGACCTGTAGGCCCTGCAGCGTGCGCTCGCGCGCGATCCCGACGAGGGCGGCGAGGCGATCGCGGTTGGCGTCGACGGCGGCGCGGTCGTCGTCGGTCAGCACGCCGACGTTCAGCGTGTCATACGGCGCCGTCGAAACCCCGCCGCGGCGTGTTGCGAAGAGCACGCGGCCGCCCGGCAGCGCGCAGCCGATGTGCTCGCCGACCCAGTGAAACGGCGGCGGTAGGTCGCTCAACTCAGCCATCCGCACGCTCCAGGTGCAGCGCGACGTGCAGCTGTGAGGCCGAGTCGTCGTCGAGCTCGCCGTCGAGGCGCAGGTCGAGCACCGCCGCCAGACGGCGGCCGATCTGCGGGCCGCGCGGCACACCCGCGGCGAGCAGGTCGTCGCCGTCGATCGCGAGCGTGACGTGGCGCAGCTCGTGCAGCCAGCGGCGCGCGGGCTCGGCCGCCCCGTCGGCCGCGGCGAGCACGACGGCCTCGACCGGCAGCCGTCGCAGGTGGCGAGCGAGATCGGATGGGCGCCGGGCGCCGTTCATGAACAGCGCCAGTACGCGCGCGGATGCCCCGGCCCGCAGCAGCGCGCGCTCGGCGGCCGTGAACTCGAGGCCGGCCAGGCGCTGGTCGGCGTCATCGGCGTCCTCGGTCAGCGCCGCGGCAAGGACGACGAGATCGCGCCGGCCCTCACCGTCGGGCAGCCGCGCGAGCGCCGCCTCGGTGCGGGCACGGTCGGGTCGCAGCCACGGCGCCAGGCCGAGCGCGACAGCGCTCTCGAGCGCCGCGACGGGATCGGGTTCGACCAGGGCAAGACGCAGCTCGTTACCGATCCGCGCCCCCGAGACGCGCTCGGCGACGCCGCCCATGACGGCCGTGCGGGCGAGCTGCGCCGTGTGCTCCTCGAGCTCGAACCCCAGCCGCGCGCGGTAGCGGGCCAGGCGCCACAGCCGCGTCGGGTCGTCGCGAAAGCTGTCGTCGTGCAAGACGCGCAGGCTCCGCGAGGCGAGGTCCTCGAACGCGTGCTCGACGGCCCGCAGCTCGCCGCTTGCGAGGTCGAGGGCGATCGCGTTGATCGTGACGTCGCGGCGCAGCAGGTCCTCGGCGATCGGCGCCGGCCGCACGTCGGGCAGCGCGCCCGGCCGGGCGTACTGTTCGGCGCGCGAGGCGGCGAGATCCCAGCGGCAGTCGCCGAGGCGGATCGTGGCCGTGCCGAAGCGCTCGTGTGTCGAGCCGTCGTCGCCGAGCGCGGCCGCGAGCTGCGCGACATCGCCCTCGACGACGACGTCGAGCTCCGACGGCACCCGCCCGAGCAGCAGGTCACGGACAGCGCCGCCGACGAGGTACACGCCCTGCATGGCGCCGACGGCCGTCAGCAACCGGCGACCGCATGGCAGTGCGGATAGCTGCTCGAGCAGGTCGTCCATCGCCACAGTCTCGCGCCTGCCGCGAGGATCGGTGCCCCAGGCCAGACCCCGATCGACGACCCGCGCCTCGCATGACGACCCACCGGCAGGTCCGGCGGGAGCGATCACTAGCATTGCCGGCGATGATCCCCCCGCCCCGCCGCGTGCAGGCGCTGGCGCGGCTCGCGCTCGGGGTCGTGGCGTTCGTGCTCGTGATCGCGCCACTGCTGTTCGGTCGTGAAGGCGACGTCTCCAATCCCGACGTCGCGTTCATCGCGACGACGGAGAGCACCCCCGCGACGGCCGGACAGCGCCCCGCTTCGAGCCACCCCGCCGACGACAACTTCGAGTGGCCCGTGTACGGCTACACGAAGGCGCGCACGCACCACCTGCCGCTGACCGTCACCCCGCGCCCCCCGTATCACCAGGCATGGGCCTATCGCGGCAAGGTGCTGCTCGAGTTCGCCCCCGTCCTGTGCGGTCGCAAGATCTACTTCCTGAAGAACAACGCCGCCCTCTACGCGCTCTCGCGTCGCACCGGCAAGCCGCGCTGGAAGCGCAAGCTCGGCGAGCTCGCGGCATCCTCGCCGGCGTGCAGCCACGGCGTCGTCTACGCCGTCGTCCTGCAGCGTGGGCACAAGCTCAAGGCCGGCCGCGTCGTCGCGGTCGCGGCGAAGAACGGCCGCACCCTGTGGTCGCGCAAGCTGCCCAGCCGGGCGGAGTCCTCTCCGCTGCTGGACCGCAACCGGCTCATCTTCGGCACCGAGAACGGGACGGTCTACGCGCTGCGGGCGCAGACCGGCAAGATCCGTTGGACCTACAAGGCGGCGGGCGCCGTCAAGGGCGCGATCGCGCTCGACGGCGACAAGCTGTACTTCGGCGACTACGCGGGCAACGTCCAGGCGATCCGCCGCGCCAACGGCCACTTGGTCTGGCGTGTCAAGGCGGACAAGCGCCTGCTCGGCATCGGAGCGGGCAGCTTCTACTCGTCGGCGGCCGTCAGCTACGGGCGCGTCTTCATCGGCAGCACGAACGGCAACGTCTACTCGTTCTCCGCGCAGGACGGCAAGCTCGCGTGGCGCAAGCACACCGGCAACTACGTCTACGCCTCACCGGCGGTCGGCCAGGTCCCGGGCGGGCAGCCCGCGGTCTACATCGGCTCCTACGACGGGCGCTTCTACGCCCTCAGCGCCCGCAACGGCAAGCCGCTGTGGGTGCGCTCCCTGGGCACGAAGATCTCCGGCGCGGCGACGATCGTGGGCGACCTCGTGTTCGTGTCTGACCTCGGCAAGCGCACGACCTGGGCGCTCGGCGCGCAGCGCGGCGCGACGGTCTGGAAGACCCGTCGCGGCGGCTTCAACCCGGTCATCAGCGACGGCCGCCGGATCTACTTCGCCGGCTTCACCTCGCTGTTCGCGCTCGACCACGAGGGCCGGCCCTTCGACCAGGCATCGAAGGGCACCCCGACGCGCGCCGAGACGAGCGCTGAGGAGCGTGCCGCCCGCAGCGCCCGCAAGGCCGAGCAGCGGGCCCGCGACGCGCGCTCCGCGCGCACGGCCAAGGCCGACCGCAGGGCCGCCCGCCACAAGCGCTCGCTCGCACGCAAGGCGGCGCGTCACAGGCGCTACCTCGCACGCAAGGCCGCGCGCCACAAGCGCTTCCTCGCACGCAAGGCCGCTCGCCACGAGCGCTATCTCAGGAATCGGGCCCGAGCGGGTCGCTGACGCGAACCCTGCTCAGGGCCGCACGGCGATGCCGGCCGCCGCGAGATGCGCCTTCGCCTCGCGTACGCGAAACGTGCCGTAGTGAAAGATCGACGCCGCCAGCGCCGCGTCGGCTCCGGCGTGCAGCGCGTCGGCAAGGTGCTCCAGCGTGCCGGCGCCGCCGGAGGCGATGACCGGCACGCCGACGGCCTCGCTGACCGCACGGGTCAGCGCGAGGTCGTAGCCGTCCGTCGTCCCGTCGGAGTCCATGCTCGTCAGGAGGATCTCGCCGACGCCCCGCTCGACGGCCTCGCGCGCCCAGGCGACGACGTCGATCCCGGTCGCGGTCCGCCCGCCGGCGACGTAGACCTCCCACCCTCCATCGGCCACCGCGCGCCGCTTGCAGTCGATCGCCAGCACGACGCACTGCGCGCCGAAGACGTCGGCGAGCGCGCCGACGAGCTCCGGGCGGGCCACCGCCGCGGAGTTCACCGACACCTTGTCGGCGCCGGCGTCGAGCACACCCTGGGCGTCGGTCGCCGAGCGGATCCCGCCGCCGATCGTGAACGGGATGAAGACGTCCCGCGCGACGCGCCGCGCGAGCTCGACGACCGTGTCGCGCTTGTCGCTCGTCGCGGTGATGTCGAGGAACACGAGCTCGTCGGCGCCCTCGGCGTCGTAGCGCGCCGCGAGCTCGACCGGATCGCCGGCGTCGCGGATGTCGACGAAGTTCGTGCCCTTCACGACACGCCCCGCGTCGACGTCCAGGCACGGGATCACGCGCTTGAGGTGCATGTGTCGAGCGTAGTGCAGCCGCTTTCAAGCGCCGCGACCGCGTGCCGATACAAGCGTGACGATGGCGCGCCGCACGACCTCAACCCCCCGCCGCGGCCGCCTCGCGGCCGCCGTGCCCGTCATCGCCGCGACGCTCGCACTGCTTGTCCCGATCGCGCTCTGGACGCAGTTCGGCGACGGCGACCCGCTACGCACCGTGCAGGTCGCGATCGCCGCAGCGTTCATCGCCTGGGCGATTGCCCGGCGTGCCGAGGATCGCGACGTCGCGCCCGCTCCTCCCGCGCCGCGCCGCGCCGCGCAGCACGACGCGAACCGGCCGCATTGCCGGCCGCGCGGAGCCGCGCGCCCGTCGCGCGACGTCGGCTGCGGCGCCGCCGCCGCCGAGCAGCAGCTCGGACGGCGTCCGTCTCGCCGTCGCAGCCGCCCCTGACCCACGGTGCGCCAGAGCGCACGCGCTCAAGCGATCCCAAGCTCGACACGTGCCCGGCGGCTGACATACCGCAGCGCGCGCCGACGCGGTCCTCGTGGCTACTCGCCCAGCGCCGCCTGACCCTCGGCGACGGTGAAGCGCCGCTCGTACAGCGCCTTACCAGCGATGACGCCGGTCACGTTGGGCTCGCCCAGAGCCGCCAGCGCGACGAGATGCTCGAGCCTGCCGATCCCGCCCGAGTACATGAGCTCGCCGCGCACGACCGCGGCGATCCGGCGGATCTCGTCGAGGTCGGGACCGCCGAGCAGGCCGTCCTTGTCGACGTTCGTGAAGACGAACGTCCGCACCCCGTGGCCCTGCAGGCGCTCGATCGCGGCGGCGGCTGGCAGCGTCGTCGTCTCGGTCCATCCGGCGGTCGAGACGAAGCCGCCACGGGTGTCGATGCTGACGACCGTTCGCTCGCCGAACTCGCCGACGACTTCGTCGAGGAAGTCCTCGTCGGCGAACGCCGCCGTGCCGAGGATGACGCGCGCGACGCCGACCGCGAACGCGGCGCGCACGGCGCCGATCGTGCGCAGACCGCCCCCGGTCTGGACGGGCACGCCGAGCTCGCCGGCGATGCGCTCGAGGTGATGGAGGTTCTGCGGAGTGCCGGTGCGCGCGCCGTCGAGGTCGATGACGTGCAGGTAGCGCGCGCCCGCCGCCACCCAGTCACTTGCTGCCTGGAAGGGGTCGTCCTGGTAGACGGTCTCGGCCGCGAAGTCGCCCTGCACGAGCCGCACCGCGCGGCCGCCGGCGATGTCGATCGCGGGATAGAGGATCACGGCGCCGCGTGCACCGTCGCGCAGATCCCGGCGAAGTTGCGCAGCAACGCGAGGCCCTCGGTGGAGGACTTCTCTGGGTGGCATTGGGCGCCGAAGACGTTGCCGTGCTGGACGAAGGAGACGAAGGGCGATCCGTACTCGCCGATCCCGAGCACGATCGACGGGTCGTCGGGCTCGGCGACGAAGCTGTGCACGTGGTAGAAGGCGGCGGGGTCCGGGAGGCCCTCGACGAGCGCCGACGGGCGCTGCCAGCTGACGGAGTTCCAGCCGATGTGCGGCGACTTCAACCCGCGGGTGTGCAGCGCCACGATGCGACCGGCGAGCAGGCCGAGCCCCGCGGAGCCCTCGTGCTCGTCAGAGCCGTCGAACAGCAGCTGCATGCCGAGGCACAGCCCGATGACCGGGACACCGGCCGCCGCACGCTCGCGCACGACGTCGTCGAGTCCGAGCGCGCGCAGTCGGCGCATCGCCTCCGGGAACGCACCGACGCCGGGCACGACGAGCCCGTCGGCGGCCCGCAGCGCGTCATGATCGGCGGTCGCGACGAGCTCCGAGCCGATGTGCGCAAACGCGCTCAGCACCGAGGTCCGGTTGCCCATGCCGTAGTCGACCATCGCGAGGCTCATGCGGTCAGCGTCCCCTTCGTCGACGGTACGCCGGCCTCCGTCGGGTCGATGGCGATCGCCGCGCGCAGGGCGCGCGCGAAGGCCTTGAACGCGACCTCGATGATGTGGTGGGCGTTCGTGCCGGCCTGGACGTCGACGTGCAGCGTCATGCGCGCGTTGTTGGCGACGGCACGAAAGAACTCCTCGAGCAGCTCGTGCTCGAAGCCGCCGGTCTCCCCCGCGACGAGCCCGGGGGCGTCGACCATGCAGAACGGGCGCCCGGAGATGTCGATCGCGCACAGTGCGCGCGCCTCGTCCATCGGGACGATCGCGTGGCCGTAGCGGTAGATGCCCGCGCGATCGCCGAGCGCGGCATCGAGGGCCTGCCCGAACACGATCCCAACGTCCTCGACGGTGTGGTGCGCGCCGGTATGCAGGTCGCCCGTGGCGGCGACGTCGAGGTCGATCCGCGCGTGGCGCGCGAGCAGGTCGAGCATGTGGTCGAGGAAGCCGACGCCGGTGCGGCGTGCGCCGATCCCCTCGCCGTCGAGACCCAGCGACAGCCGGATCCGCGTCTCGTGGGTCTCCCGGTCCTTCTCGGCGAAGCGCGTCATGACCGGGGATTCTCCTCTATGCGCACGACCATCGACTCGGCGTGCACCAGGAAGCCCTCCGCGCGGGCGATCGGCGCCCCGGCCGCGGCGAGGTCCGTCGCGGCAGCGCCGATGTGTACCTCGCTGAAACGGCGGCGAAAGTGGCGCGCCGACAGGCCGGAGGCGAAGCGCGCCGAGCCTCCGGTCGGCAGCGAGTGGTTCGAACCCGCCACATAGTCGCCGAACGCGGTCGCGCCGTTGGCGCCGACAAAGACGCAGCCTGCCGAGCGCACGCGCCGCGCGAGCCGCTCCGCCTGCGGGCCGACGAGCTCGAGGTGCTCGGGCGCGAATGCCTCCGTGAACGCGAGCGCGTCGGGCAGCGACTCGGCGCGGGCGAGCACGAAGGCGGCGGGATCGGAGTGCGGCCAGTCGACGATCAGCCCCTCGAGCTCGCCCTGCAGCGCGTCGAGCAGCTCGCCCGAGTCGCTGACGGCGACGACCGGCGCGCCGGGGCCGTGCTCGCCCTGGGCAAGCAGATCGAGCGCGATCAGCAGCGGGTCGGCGTCCGCGTCGGCGAGCACGAGAACGTCGCTCGGGCCGTAGAAGCCGTCGATGCCGACACTGTCGCTCACTTGACGCTTGGCCTCCTGCACGATCAGGCTGCCGGGCCCGGCGATGACGTCCGCACGGTCGATCGTCTCGGTGCCGTAGGCCAGCGCCGCGACCCCGTGCGCCCCGCCCATCGCGTAGACCTCGTGCACGCCGCACAGCGCGCACGTGCCGAGGATGACCGGGTCGATCGTCGGCGGCGTCAGCACGACGACCTCCTCGACGCCGGCGGCGCGTGCGGTGACGACGCCCATGACGAGGCTCGACGGGTACGGCGCGCGACCGCCGGGGACGTAGATCGCCGCGCGCCGGACGGGCACCTCGCGCAACACGACGCGATGGCCCTGCGGCAGGCGAACCTCGACGTCGTCGCCGACGCCGGCGTCGGCGACGAGCGCGACGTTCGTGATCGCGACCTCGAGGCCGGCGCGCACGTCATCGGCCAGCAGCCCCGCGTCGAGCTGCTCGGCCGCGACGCGCAACGATCCGTCGGGCTCGGCTCCGCCACTGTCGAAGCGGGCGACGAGCTCGCGCAGCGCGCGGTCGCCGCCGCCGCGAACGGTCGCGATGATCTCCGCGACGACGGCGGCGACGGACTCGGGCGCCGGCGCGAGCGCGCGCACCGCGGCCGCGGCTCCTACCGGGTCGGCACCGAGCTTGACACGCTCAAGACGCACGCAGCTTCTCCAGCATGGCGTCCATCGCCGCCGCCTTGAGCTTGTGCGACACCGGGTTGGCGATCAGCCGCGCCGTCGAGACGTAGATCGTCTCGCGGATGACGAGGTTGTTCTCGCGCAGGGTCGTGCCGGTGGCGGTGAGGTCGACGATCGCCTCGACGAGGCCGGTCAGCGGGGCGAGCTCGACGGATCCCTTGACCTCGACGATCTCCGCTTGGCGACCGGTCTCCTCGAAGTAGGCGATCGCGGTCTTGTAGTACTTCGTCGCGACGCGCATGACGCCCAGCCGGCGCAGCGCCTCGACGGACGGATCGGGCCCGTCGACCGTCGCGAGCACCATCTCGCAGCGCCCGAAGCCGAGGTCCAGCAGCTCGTAGACGTCGCGTTCGGGCTGCTCCTTGAGCACGTCCTTGCCGGTGATCCCGACGTCGGCGGCGCCGGCCTCGACATACGTCGGGACGTCGGACGGGCGCATCGTCACGACACCGATGTCCTCGAACAGCAGCTTGCGGTCGTTGGATCGGACCTCGGAGGTGTCGAGCCCGAGCCCGTCGAGGAGGTCGAGCGTGTCGCGCATGAGCGCGCCCCGCGGCACGGCAATCGTCAGGCCAAGACCGCCGCTCATGACGGCACGCCCTTCTCCTCGCCGGCGAGCGCGCGGTGCAGGCTGTCGATCTCGAGCGCGAACCCGACCGCGGGCAACGGGCGACCGAAGTGCCCGAGCAGCTCGTCGTAGCGCCCGCCGCCGCCGATCGTCTCGCCGAGCGCCGGGTCGTAGACCTCGAAGATCGCGCCCGTGTAGTAGCCGAGGTCGCGCGACAGCCCGAGGTCGAAGATCACGCGCTCGGCGACCTGCGGCGCCAGCAGCTCATAGACGCTGCGCATGCCGGCTACGGCTTCGGCGACGCGGCCCTCGGCGCTGCTCAGCAGCTCGGGGCCGCCGCGCAGCTGCGGCACGCGCAGCAGCAGTTCGGCGTCGTCCGCGGGCAATCCGAGCTTCGCGATCTCGGTCTCGAGTGCCACGAAGTCGCGCTTGATCAGGACGTTCGCGAGCCGCTCACCAAGCTCGTCGTCGATGTCGAACGAACGCAGCAGCGTGCGGTACAGCGACGCGTCACCGAGCCCGATCCGGTAGCCGCGCAGCCCGACGGCGTCGAGCGTGTGGCAGAGGACCGTGAGCGCCTCAGCGGTTCCGTCGGGCGCCGGCGAGCCGACGAGCTCGATGCCGGCCTGCAGGAACTCGCGCCGTTGGCCGCGGTGCGGGCGCACGCCACGGTAGACGTGGGCGAAGTAGCAGAAGCGCAGCGGCGGCTCGGCGGTCCGATAGCGCGTGGCCACGAGCCTCGCGATCGGGATCGTCATGTCGGTTCGAAGCGCCAGGACCTCGCCGTGGTCGTCGAAGACGCGGTAGGCGGGCGCGGCGCCGCCGCGCTGTGCGAGCACGGTCTCGTACTCCAACGTGGGCGTCCAGACCTCGCCGTAGCCGTCGGCCTCGAAGATCGCACGCACCGCCTCGGTGATGGCGCGCAGCTCGCGCATCTCGTCGGGCAGCGCGTCGCGGGTCCCCGAGGGGATCGGGTGGATCGTCGTGCGGGTGTCGGTTGGGGATGTCACGGTGTTCGTCAAATCTATTCGGGCGTGGGGCTCGGCGACCGGCCCTGGCGTTGCGGCGCGCCATCGTGCGCTCGTACGGTCCACGGGCCTGACGGCGCGGCGGCCCCGGCCGCCGGCCGACGCCGGGCGCGCGGTCGGCGCCGACGGCGTGCTGTTGCCCCGCGCCGGGCTAGTCGTTCGTCCGCTGCGTCGTCGTGCGAGGACTCGCCGCAGTGCCCACTACGCGTGGACCGGTTCGGTCGCGACGCGCTGGATGCGCGCGCCGAGCTCGCGCAGGCGCTCGTCGATGCGTTCGTATCCGCGGTCGATCTGGCGGATGTTGCCGATCTCCGAGCGCCCCTCGGCACACAGCGCGGCGATCAGCATCGCCATCCCGGCGCGGATGTCCGGCGACTCGACGCGCTCGCCGCGCAGCCGCGAGGGGCCCGAGACGAGTGCGCGGTGCGGATCGCAGAGGGTGATGTCGGCGCCCATCAGGACGAGCTTGTCCGTGAAGATCATGCGGTTCTCGAACATCCACTCATGGATCAGCGCCGTGCCCTCGCACTGCGTCGCGAGCGCAACCGCGATCGAGGTGAGGTCCGCGGGAAACGCAGGCCACGGACCGTCCTGCACAGTGATCTTGTGCTCGCCCACGTCGCGCGCCATGCGCAGCGCCTGGTCGCCGGGAACGATGACGTCGTTGCCATCAAGTTCGGAGTGCAGGCCGAGGCGCTCGAAGACGAGGCGAATCATCCGCAGGTCGTTGGGGATCGTGTCGCAGATGCGCAGCTCGCCGCCGGTGGCGCCGGCGAGCGCCATGAACGAGCCGATCTCGATGTGGTCGGGCCCGATCGTGTGGTCGCAGCCGTGCAGGCCGGCGTTGCCGTTGACCGTCAGGACGTTCGAGCCGATCCCCTCGATCCCGGCGCCCATGTTCACGAGCATGCGGGCGAGATCCTGGACATGCGGCTCGCAGGCGGCGTTGCCGATGACCGTCAGGCCGGGCGTGCGGGCGGCGGCCAGCAGCGCGTTCTCGGTCGCCATGACCGAGGGCTCGTCCATGAAGACGTCACCGGCGCGAAGCCCACCGGGCGCACTGAGCTCCATATCGCGGTCGTGCTCGACGCGGGCGCCGAGGGCCCGGAACGCATCGAGGTGCGGATCGAGGCGGCGCCGGCCGATGACGTCGCCGCCCGGCGGCGGCACGCGCACGCGGCCGAAACGCGCAAGCAACGGGCCGGCGAGCAGGAACGAGGCTCGGATGCGCTCGGAGAGCGCGCGGTCCAGGGCCGCGTCGGGACCGACATCGGCGGCGCACAGCGCGACCTCGTGGTCGCTGAGCCAGTTGATCCGCACGCCGAGCGCCTCGAGCAGGGCGAGCATCGCGCCGACGTCCTTGATCTTCGGGACGTTGCGGACCACGACCTCGTCCTCGGTCAGGACCGAGGCGGCGAGGATCGGTAGTGCACCGTTCTTGTTACCGGCCGGCACGATCGTGCCGGACAGCGCGGTGCCTCCGTCGATGACGAACTTCTCCATGAGCGGGTGCCTTCCGGCGACGGGGGCGGGGCCGTAGGGCTGGGCTAGGGTAACAGCCATGCCCTCCAGGATTTCGCCCGAGGAGGCCTGGTCCCTGCTCACGGATTGGGTGCAGTCCGCGTCGCTGCGGCGCCATTGCCTGGCCGTGTCGACCGCGATGGGCGCGTACGCGCGGCGCGAGACACCGGCTGGGCGGCGCTGCGCCGGGGAGCTGGAGCTGTGGTCCGTGACCGGGCTCCTGCACGACGCCGACTACGAGCGCTTCCCCGATATGAGCGACGCCGCGGCCGGTCACCCACGGACGATCATGGCCGAACTCGAGCGCCGCGACGCGCCGCCGGAGATGGTTCGCGCGATCGCATCGCACGCCGACTACCTCGGCATCGAGCCGCTGACGGCGATGGAGCGCACGCTCGTCGCCGTCGACGAGCTCTGCGGCTTTCTCGTCGCCTGCGCTCACGTGCGTCCCGAGGGCATCCACGGACTGACCGCGAAGTCCGTCAAGAAGAAGCTCAGGCAGCCGTCGTTCGCCGCCGCCGTGTCGCGCGACGACGTCCGCCGCGGGGCCGAGCTCTTGGGCGTGGACCTCGACGAGCACCTCGCGTTCGTCATCGATGCACTCGACGCCGCAGCGGTGGAGCTCGAACTGCGCGGCCGAGCGGCGTCGGCCGGCTGACCAGACGACGGCGGCGTCGGACTCCGCGCGCCTCACCCGCGCGCCTTGCAGCACCCCCGCGCTCCACCTCCTCCAGGGCCGTACGCGCCGGCCGAGCCGAGCACGCCGATGCAAGATCCCTTGCATACCGCCGCCAGAGCCCTCAATGGGCCCGTTCAACCCCAGCAGCGAGGGCATCCGTCCGCCGCTCGGTATAGCGTCTGCGAACACATGTTCGCGCCTCCCACAAGCTTTCTCGACCGCGTGACCCGCGCCGCCCGGCTCGTTCGGGCGTTCGCGCTGCTCGAGGATCTTCCGGCTTCCGATCCGCGCGCGGCGGCGACGACCGTGGGGGACGGTCCCGCCAGCCGCAGCGACGCCGGCGGGGTTCGCCGGGTGCCCTCGGACGCCGCCGGACGCGTGTCGGCCAACCTCGGTTCCGATGCCATCAGCGACGGCGTGAGCGCGCGACCGCACCCGCACCGCAGGGTTGTCAATCACAGGTGGCGAACGCGCCGTTCGGGCGCCGTGCCCGCTCGGCCGGCCGCTTGCCTGACGCCGCTGGGAGCCAAGGCGCCGACGCACAGTACCGAGCTGCGCGCGACCACCCGCTACGAGTACCACTGATCGCACCGTCGCACGGCTCGCCGCCGGCCCGCGCCACATCCGCTACCGACCGATCTCAAGCTTGAGCTGAACCGGCGTGTGCTGCCCGCTGGCGGGCGGTGCGGACGCGAGCCGCGCCGAGCACGCATCGGCCCGGGGATGACAAAGGGCCGCCCAGTGGGCGGCCCTTTGATGAAGAAACCGGCGGCGTCCTACTCTCCCGGGCCCTTGCGGGCCAAGTACCATCGGCGCTGAGGGGCTTAACTGCTCTGTTCGGAATGGGAAGAGGTGTTTCCCCCTCGCCCTGGCCACCGGAAAACGTCGAGAGTCTCCCCGGGCCCTTCAAAACTGCACAGTAGCCACTGTTTCTGTACGACAGGTATCAAAAAGTCATCCGTCAAGCCCTCGGCCCATTAGTACTGGTCTCCTCAACACATTACTGTGCTTACAGATCCAGCCTATCAACCTGGTGGTCTACCAGGGGCCTTACTCCCTCATGGGGATGGGAGAATTCATCTCGAGGTTGGCTTCCCGCTTAGATGCCTTCAGCGGTTATCCAATCCGCACGTAGCTAATCTGCTATGCCCTTGGCAGGACAACAGATACACCAGAGGTGCGTTCATCCCGGTCCTCTCGTACTAGGGACAACTCCTCTCAATTCTCCAACGCCCACGGCAGATAGGGACCGAACTGTCTCACGACGTTCTGAACCCAGCTCGCGTACCGCTTTAATGGGCGAACAGCCCAACCCTTGGGACCCACTACAGCCCCAGGATGCGACGAGCCGACATCGAGGTGCCAAACCGGGCCGTCGATGTGGACTCTTGGGCCCGATAAGCCTGTTATCCCCGGCGTACCTTTTATCCGTTGAGCGACGGCACTTCCACTTGCTACCGCCGGATCACTAAGACCTGCTTTCGCACCTGCTCGACTTGTCAGTCTCACAGTCAAGCTCCCTTATTGCCTTTACACTCTACGCACGATTTCCAGCCGTGCTGAGGGAACCTTTGTGCGCCTCCGTTACATTTTGGGAGGCGACCGCCCCAGTCAAACTACCCGCCTGACACTGTCCACTGCCCGGATTCACGGCGCAGTGTTAGAAACACAATACATCAAGGGTGGTATCTCAAGGTTGGCTCCACACCAGCCGCAGCCGATGCTTCAAAGCCTCCCACCTATCCTGAGCGAGATGCACCGCATTCCAATATCAGGTTGTAGTAAAGGTGCACGGGGTCTTTCCGTCTAGCCGCGGGTACTCGGCATCTTCACCGAGACTGCAATTTCACCGAGCCCCTCGTTGAGACAGCGCCCAAGTCGTTACGCCATTCGTGCAGGTCGGAACTTACCCGACAAGGAATTTCGCTACCTTAGGACCGTTATAGTTACGGCCGCCGTTTACCGGGGCTTAGCTTCGCTGCTTCGGACCGAAGTCCTAACAACTCCACGTAACCTTCCGGCACCGGGCAGGCGTCAGCCCCTATACGTCGTCTTTCGACTTAGCAGAGACCTGTGTTTTTGGTAAACAGTCGCTTGGGCCAATTCACTGCGGCCCCCTCGGGCTCGGCGCGCAAGGCGCTCTACCCTACCGGGGCGCTCCTTATCCCGAAGTTACGGAGCAATTTTGCCGAGTTCCTTAACGAGGGTTATCTCGATCACCTTAGTATTCTCTACTTGCCCACCTGTGTCGGTTTTGGTACGGGCACGCGCGACCTCCCTAGAGGCTTTTCTTGGAGGCATGGCGTCCGGGACTCGCCGGCTTAGAGCCAGCTGGCATCGCGCCTCAGGTTATGCGGCCCCGCATTTAACAGGGGCCACCCCTACACGCTTACCCCAGGACGACCATCGCCTGGGTTCCCTTAGCCTTCCTCGTCCCCCCATCGGTCAAACGGTTGCGACGTGGTACAGGAATATCAACCTGTTGGCCATCGACTACGCCTTTCGGCCTCGCCTTAGGTCCCGACTAACCCTGAGCAGACGAACTTTACTCAGGAAACCTTGGACAAACGGTGGAGGGGATTCTCACCCCTCTTTCGTTACTCATGCCGGCATTCTCACTTCCAGCCGCTCCACAGGAGCTTACGCGCCTGCTTCATGCAACTGGAACGCTCTCCTACCGCGTACAGAACCCGCAGGCCTGCACACCCATAGCTTCGGAGGCTAGCTTGAGCCCCGTTGAATTATCCGCGCCCGAACACTTGACCAGTGAGCTGTTACGCACTCTTTCAAGGGTGGCTGCTTCTAAGCCAACCTCTTGGTTGTCTATGCATTCGGACATCGTTTCCCACTTAGCTAGCACTTAGGGTCCTTAGCTGATGGTCTGGGTTGTTCCCCTCTCGCGTACGAAGTTTATCCCCCGCACGCTGACTGCCGAGATAACCGTAACGGTCTTCGGAGTTTGACTGAAGTCGGTAACCTGGTAGGGCCCCTAGTCCAATCAGTGCTCTACGGCCGAAACGCAATTGCTCGACGCTATACCTAAATATATTTCGGAGAGAACCAGATATCTCTGAGCTTGATTAGCCTTTCACTCCGATCCACAGGTCATCCGCCCAGTTTTCACCCTAGGTCGGTTCGGCCCTCCACGAGGTCTTACCCCCGCTTCAGCCTGCCCATGGATAGCTCGCTCAGTTTCGGGTCTACCGCCTGTGACTGTGTCGCCCTATTCAGACTCGCTTTCGCTACGGCTCCGCTCATCGCTTAACCTCGCCACAGACGAGTAACTCGCCGGCTCGTGATGCAAAAAGCACGCCGTCACACCCGAAGGTGCTCCGACCACTTGTAAGCATGTGGTTTCAGGTACTATTTCACTCCCCTTCAGGGGTGCTTTTCACCTTTCCCTCACGGTACTAGTTCGCTATCGGTCACCAGGGAGTACTTAGCCTTGGAGGGTGGTCCCCCCGGGTTCAGACCGCGTTTCACGGGAGCGGTCCTACTCAGGAACGACGATCGGCAGATCAGTGTGCTTTCACCTACGGGGCGCTTGCCCTCTATGGCGCGAGGTTCCACTCGCTTCGGCTAACACCTGATTTGGTAACTGCCGCCGAGCCAGGCACGGCTCGGGCACATCGTCCTACGACCCCCGGCAGGCAACGCGTGCCCGCTTACACCTGCCAGGTTTAGGCTGATCCCCTTTCGCTCGCCACTACTCAGGGAGTCTCGGTTGATTTCCTTTCCTCTGGGTACTGAGATGTGTCAGTTCCCCAGCTTGCCCTCCAGCGCCTATGAATTCAGCGCTGGATGACGCCGCATTACCGGCGCCGGGTTTCCCCATTCGGAAATCCACGGGTCAAAGGCTATTCAACGCCTCACCGTGGCTTATCGCAGTCGTTCACGTCCTTCATCGGCTCTAGGTGCCAAGGCATCCACCATGTGCCCTTACTATCTTGACGGTGATCG